>CAVUGH010000021.1:0-151405 GCA_963740865.1 uncultured Actinomycetota bacterium | reverse complement strand
CGCTGGTCTTCGCCGACAACCGCGGCGTCGACGGTGCGGTCGGTGGTCTGGCGGCCTTGGTGGGTGGCACGTCCAGCCGCTTGCGTCGCCTCCAGAACGGCTTCGCACGCTCGTACGCCCTGACGATGCTCTTCGGCGTCGTCGCGATCCTCGGTGCCATGTGGGTGATCCAGTGATGACGAACTTCCCCTGGCTGACCGTGGTCGGGCTGATCCCGCTCATCGGTGCCGCCGTCGTGGCGGGGCTGCCCGTCGGGTTGACCGACCGTGCCAAGCACGTCGCGCTCGGCTTCTCCCTGGTGACACTGGTGTTCGGCATCGCCGCGGCGCTGCAGTTCGAGAACGGCTCCACCGCGCAGTTCCAGCTCACCGAGCAGCACGAGTGGATCCCGCAGTTCGGGGTGTCCTACGCGCTCGGGGTCGACGGCATCGCGCTCGTCATGATCCTGATGGCGCTGGTGCTGACCCCCATCTGCATCCTGGCCGCGTGGAACGACGTGCCCGAGGGTGGCAAGCGCGAGAAGAACTACTTCGCGCTGATGCTCGTGCTGGTCACCTTCATGGTCGGCGTCTTCGCCGCCACCGACGTGTTCCTGTTCTACGTCTTCTTCGAGGCGATGCTGATCCCGGTCTACTTCCTGATCGGCTCCTTCGGGGGATCGCGCAGGCAGTATGCCGCGGTGAAGTTCCTGCTCTTCTCGCTCGCGGGCGGACTGGTCATGCTGGTGGGCGTCATCGCGCTCTACCACTACGGCCCGGGTGGCTCGGACGGCTTCCTCGTGTCCAAGCTGACCGGTCTGTCGCTGGGACAGACGCCCGAGCGGCTGATGTTCGTGGCCTTCTTCTTCGCGTTCGCCGTCAAGGCGCCGATGTGGCCGGTCCACACCTGGCTGCCCGACGCCGCCACGGAGGCCCGGCCCGCGACCGCGGTGCTGCTCGTCGGTGTCCTCGACAAGGTGGGCACCTACGGGATGATCCGGTTCTGCCTCCAGCTGTTCCCGGAGGCGTCCCAGTGGGCGACGCCGGTCGTGCTGACCCTCGCGGTCATCTCGATCCTCTACGGCGCACTGCTCGCGATCGGCCAGACCGACATCATGCGCCTGATCGCCTATACCTCGATCAGCCACTTCGGCTTCATCGTGCTCGGCATCTTCGCCCTGACCACGACGGGCGGCGCGGGCTCGACGCTCTACATGCTCAACCACGGGTTCTCCACGGCCGCGCTGTTCCTGATCGGGGCCATGCTGGTCGCCCGTCGCGGCAGCAAGCGGATCCCGGACTTCGGCGGCTGGCAGCGGGTCACCCCCGGACTCGCTGGTGTCTTCCTCGTGGCCGGCCTGTCGGGTCTGGCGCTGCCGGGGTTGAGCTCGTTCATCTCCGAGATCATGGTGCTCGTCGGGACGTTCCAGCGTTACCCCGCGGCGGCGGTCATCGCGACGGCAGGCATCATCCTGGCGGCCCTCTACATCCTGCTGATGTACAAGCGGATGATGACCGGCCCCAAGCCGGAGCTCGATGCCCCGGTGCGCGACATCACGCTGCGCGAGAAGCTCGTCGTGGCCCCGCTGATCGCGGCGTTCCTGGTCCTCGGGTTCTACCCCAAGCCGGCCCTGGACATGCTCAACCCGGCGGTGTCCAAGACCCTGCAGTTCGTCGGCGTCACCGACCCGGCCCCCACCTCCGCTGCTGACGGGAGCACGAAGTAATGCCCGCCATGACGGTCCTGTCCACGCCGATGTTGCCGGCCGCCTTCAAGGCCGCCGACGTCGACTACGGCGCCATCGCGCCGATGCTCATCGTCATCGCCGGTGCGCTCATCGGGGTCCTCGTCGAGGCCTTCGCCCCGCGGCGGATGCGGCACGCGATCCAGGTCAGCCTGGCGCTGGTGTCGCTCGTTGCCGCCTTCGTCGTCCTCGTGACGGTCTCGACCCAGGAGGCCCACCGTGGAGGCACGTTGGCCCAGGCGGTCATCATCGACGGCCCCGCGCTGTTCCTCCAGGGCGCGATCCTGGCGATGGCTGCGCTCGGCATCCTCACGATGGCCGAGAAGTTCGGCGGCCAGGGTGCTGACGCGTTCACGCCGATGGGTGCGGCCGTCCCCGGGTCACCGCACGAGGCAGCCGCGCTGCGCGCCGGGATGGCGACCAGCGAGGTCTTCCCGCTGACGCTGTTCTCGGTCGTCGGCATGCTGCTGTTCCCCGCCGCGGGTGACCTGCTGACCATGTTCGTCGCGCTAGAGGTGCTGTCGCTGCCGCTCTACCTGCTGTGCGGGTTGGCGCGTCGTCGGCGGCTGCTGTCGCAGGAGGCCTCGCTCAAGTACTTCCTGCTCGGTGCCTTCAGCTCGGCCTTCTTCCTGTTCGGTGCGGCGCTGCTCTACGGTTACGCCGGCTCGCTCTACATCGCCGACATCGCCACCGCGGTCACCACGGCGAACGGCGCCCTGGAAGGCCTCCTGCTGCCGGGTGTGCTCCTGGTGCTCATCGGCCTGCTGTTCAAGGTCGGCGCGGTGCCGTTCCACTCATGGACCCCCGACGTCTACCAGGGTGCTCCCACCCCGGTGACCGGCTTCATGGCCGCCTGCACCAAGGTCGCCGCCTTCGGCGCGATCCTGCGCGTGGTCTACGTCGGTGTCGAGGCCAACCGGTGGGACTGGCGCGGTGGCGTCATCGCCGTCGCCGCCCTGACGATGGTCGTGGGCGCGGTCCTGTCCGTGACCCAGACCGACGTCAAGCGACTGCTGGCCTACTCCTCGATCGCGCACGCCGGGTTCATCCTCGTCGCGGTGCTGTCCTTCGACCGGACCGGCGTCTCGGGCACGATGTTCTACCTCGTGGCCTACGGCTTCATGACGATCGCCGGGTTCGCGGTGGTGTCTCTCGTGCGCCAGGGCGGGTCCGAGGCCTCGCACCTGTCGCAGTGGGCGGGTCTTGGACGCAACCACCCCGTCGTCGCGGGAGTCTTCGCGTTCCTGCTGCTGGCCTTCGCGGGCATCCCGCTGACGTCCGGCTTCGCCGCGAAGTATGCCGCGTTCTCGCCGGCGATCTCGTTCGGCGGGCGCTCGGGGGTGGCATTGGTCATCATCGGCGTGATCTGCAGCGTGATCACGGCCTTCGTCTACGTCCGGCTGATCGTGCTCATGTACTTCACCGACCCGCCGGCTGGTGAGGCCGTGGTGGCCGAGACCGCGTCGCCGTTCACCACGATCGCGATCACCATCGGCACGCTCGTGACGCTGGTGCTCGGTGTGCTGCCGTCGCAGGCCCTCGACCTCGCCGAGCGGTCGTCGCAGTTCCTCGTCAGATGATGCGCGTCAGATGAGCCCGACCCCTCCGGTCATCGTCCTGCCAGGCACGTCGGAGCAGCTCTCCGCGCGCCTGCAGGACGGGCTGGCCGAGGTGGACGCGCTGCTCCGGCGCGAGGTCGACCACGACGACCCGTTCATCGCCGAGGCCAACACCCACCTCATCGAGGCCGGCGGCAAGCGGTTCCGGCCGATGCTGACGTTGCTGGCCTCCGAGCTGGGGACCGGCGCCAACGCGGACGTCATCGCCTCGGCAGCCGGGGTTGAGCTGACCCACGTCGCGTCGCTGTGCCACGACGACGTCATGGACGAGGCCGATGTCCGCCGGGGTGCCCCCAGCGCCAATGCCAAGTACGGCAACTCCACGGCCATCCTCGTCGGCGACATGCTCTTCGGCACCGCGTCGTCGATCATCGCCGACCTCGGCGCCGACGCCGTCAAGATCCAGGCGCAGACGTTCGTGCGGCTGTGCGCCGGACAGATCCGCGACGACCGGCCGAGCCCGAGCAGGCAGGACCCGGTCGACTACTACCTCGGGGTGCTCGCCGACAAGACCGGGGTGCTCATCGCGACGGCCGCCCGCTACGGCGCGATGTTCTCCGGGTGCGACGCGCAGACCGTCGAGATCATGCGCGAGTACGGCGAACGGCTCGGCATGGCCTTCCAGCTCGCCGACGACCTCATCGACGTCTCGTCCGATGCCGAGGACCTGGGCAAGACGCCGGGCACCGACCTGCGCGAGGGCAAGCGGACCCTTCCGGTCCTCTATGCCCTCGCCTCGACCGACCCGGCCGATGCCCGGCTCCGCGAGCTGCTGCTGTTCGAGCTGCGTGACCAGGTGCTGCTCGACGAAGCCCTCGAGCTGCTGCGGGTGCACCCGGCGATGGAGCAGGCCCGCGAGCACACGGCAGCCGTCGCCAAGGCCGCGCAGGACGTCCTCGACCCGCTGCCCGACAGCGAGGCCAAGGCTGCGCTTCGGGCCCTGGCGACCAGCGTCGTCACCCGCGTCGGCTGACCCTCGCCACTTCTGGCCACTGGTGTGGCAGGTGGCGGCGGAATGCGGGCTGCGTGCCGCATGTCCGGCCAGAAGTCGGCCCACAATGCCAGAATTGGGAGGCGTGCGGCACAGGTGGCCAGATGTCGCAGCCTTTCGCGCCGATCGGAGGTGACCCGTCGGTAGGGTCGCGTGTGTGACCCTCCACTGGGACGCGGCGACAACGGCCTTGCAGCCTCCGTTCGCCGTCGTCGACCTCGACGCCTTCGATGCCAACGCAACCGACCTCGTGCGCCGTGCTGCAGGCACGCCGATCCGGGTGGCCTCCAAGTCGGTCCGCTGCCGCAGCCTCCTGTCGAGGGCGCTGGCCCGGCCGGGCTTCGCCGGCGTGATGTCGTATGCCGTGCCAGAGGCCCGCTGGCTGGTCGCGGAGGGCTTCGAGGACGTCTTCGTGGCGTATCCCAGCGTGGACCGGGCCGCGCTCGCCGAGGTCGCGGCGGATGCGCGGGAGGCCGCGCAGGTGACGCTGACCGTCGACTCCCGCGAGCATGTGGAGTTCCTCGCGGCGCTGGACCGGCCGCACGGGCTGCGGGTGGCCATCGACGTGGACGCGTCGCTGCGGCTCGGCCGGGTCCACCTCGGCGTCCGGCGCTCACCGGTGCGGGAGCCAGCAGAGGCCGTGGCCGTGGCGCGCGCCGCCGCGTCTGCGGGCCTGTCGGTCGTCGGGCTGATGTTCTACGACGCCCAGATCGCTGGGCTGCCCGACTCCTCCCCGGCCGTGCGGCTGGTCAAGAGGCGCTCCGCCGAGTCGCTCGTCCAGCGCCGCGGCGAGGTCGTCGCCGCGGTGCGCGAGGTGGCTGACCTCGACTTCGTCAACGGCGGTGGCACGGGCTCCCTGCACGTCACCGGTCAGGACCCTGCCGTGACCGAGCTGGCGGCCGGGTCAGGGTTGTACGGGCCGACACTGTTCGACGGCTACGACGACTTCACCCCGCAGCCTGCGGCGGCCTTCGCCCTGCCGGTTGTCCGGCGGCCGGGTCCGGGGTTCGTCACGGCCTTCGGTGGCGGCTACGTGGCGTCCGGGCCGCCGGGGTGGTCACGGGTGCCCGCGCCGTTCGGTCGCAACGGCGTCAAGCTAGTCAAGTCCGAGGGAGTGGGTGAGGTGCAGACTCCGTTGCAGGGCAATGGTGTTCGCGACCTGCGACTCGGCGACAGGGTGTGGTTCCGCTACGCCAAGGCAGGGGAGATGTGCGAGCGGTTCGACGCCCTCCACCTCGTGCGAGGCGACCAGCTGGTCGAGACCGTCCCCACCTACCGGGGTGAGGGGAAGAACTTCGGATGACCACCTCCTGGACCAACTGGGCCGGCAACCAGACCTGTGACCCGGTGGAGGCCGCCTCACCCCGACGCCCGGACGAGGTGTCGGCGGCGATCCTGCGGGCGCAGGCACGCGGCATACCCGTCAAGGCGGTGGGGGCCGGGCACTCGTTCACCGCCTTGGCCGCGACGGGCGGTCTCCAGCTACACCTCGACCAGCTGGCCGGGATCATCCACGTGGACCGCGAGCTCAGCCGGGTCCGGGTGCTGGGGGGCACCCCTTTCCACGTCCTCAACCCCGCGCTGCACGCGCTCGGCCTGGCGCTGCCGAACCTCGGTGACATCGACCGGCAGTCGGTCGCCGGCGCGATCTCGACCGGCACGCACGGCACCGGCATCCGCCTGCAGGGCATCGCCGCCGCGGTCTCGGGACTCACCTTGGCGCTCGCGGACGGGTCGCTGTTGGAGTGCTCGGCCGAGGTCGAGCCGGATGTCTTCCAGGCCGCCCGGGTCGGCCTGGGAGCCCTCGGGGTCATCACCGAGGTCGAGCTGCAGTGTGTGCCGGCTTTTCGGTTGCACGCCAAGGAGTTCAGCGCCGACCTGTTCGAGGTGCTGGAGCGCATCGAGGAGGACGTCGACGCCCACGACCACGTCGACATGCACTGGTTCCCGCTGACCGACCGGGTCCTCGTCAAGCACAACGACCGTGTCGGTGCCGACCACCCCGGCACCCCGCTGCCGCGGTGGCGGGCGGCGCTCGACGACGACGTGCTCTCCAACCGGCTCTTCGAGCTGACCAACCGCGGTGCGACTCGCTGGCCGCGCGTGGTCCCGCGCCTCAACGGGGTGAGCGCGCGACTGCTCGGCGCGCGTGACTACACCGACGACTCGTGGCGCGTCTTCGTCGCCGAGCGCAGGGTGCGCTTTCGCGAGAGCGAGTATGCCGTGCCGCGGGCTGCCGTTGCGGATGTCGTTGTGGCCGTGCGGAACTGGTTGGAGCAGCACCGCGCGCCGCTGACCTTCCCGCTGGAGATCCGCTTCGTCGGCGCGGACGACATCTGGCTGTCGACGGCGTACGAGCGGGACAACGCCTACGTCGCGATCCACCAGTACCACCGGATGGACGACTACGGAGCGTTCGCTGCCTTCGAGGCGATCGTGGCCGAGCATGCCGGGCGCCCGCACTGGGGCAAGCTGCACACCCTCGGTGCCGATCAGCTGAGCGAGCTCTACCCGCGCTTCGGCGACTTCCTGGCCGTCCGCGACCGCCTCGACCCCGAGCGCCGGTTCGCCAACGCCCACCTGGACCACGTCCTGGGCCGCTGACACCGGTCGTCGCTAGCCTCGAGGCATGACGACCACGCCCTACACCGCCGATGAGAAGACCACGCTCCTGATGGCTCTGCAGAGCCATCGTGATGTGATGCTGTGGAAGCTGGATGGGCTGTCTGACAACGAGATCCGTCGCGCGATGGTGCCTAGCGGGACCAGCCTGCTCGGTCTGGTGAAACACCTGGCCAACGCGGAGTACGGCTGGTTCTGCGAGACGTTCGGGCGGCCGACCGAGCCCCTGACCGACATCTCGCAGGACCCTGAAGCCGACATGCGTGCCGCTGAGGGTGAGCCCACCGAGGAGATCGTGGGGTTCTACCGACGGGCCTGGGCAGCGGCCGATGCGGCGATCCTCGAGCTCCCGCTGGACGCGACCGGCACCTCATACTCCGACAAGACCGTGAGCCTGCGCTGGGTGCTCGTCCACATGATCGAGGACACCGTGCGCCACGCCGGTCACGCCGACATCCTGCGCGAGCTGCTCGACGGCGGCACCGGCCACCACGTCCCGGGCTAGCACCAGCGCGGGTTATTGGTAGCCGTCAGGGAAGTACCGCTTCGGTGTCCGGTCGACCGCGTCGCGGCAGGTTGCGGAGCGAGTCGAAGCTCAACACTGCCAACGCAATCCACACGATGCCGAAGCCGATCCAGCGCGTCCCGGACATGTGCTCGTCGAGGAGCAGGACGCCGCAGAGCAGCTGGAGCACCGGCGTGATGAACTGCAGCAACCCGATGGTGACGAGCGGGACGCGGCGAGCCGCGGCGGCGAAGAGCAGCAGCGGGGTGGCCGTCGCGACCCCGGCCGCGACCAGCAGCGCGGTGTGCCAGCCGCCGTCGGTGGTGAACGTGGTGTCCCCGCGGGCGGTGAGCACGACGAGCATGACCACCGCGACCGGTGCGAGCACCGCGGTCTCGGCGGCCAGGGAGTGCATGGCCTCCAGCGACGCCCCGACCTTCTTCTTCACCAGGCCGTAGAGCCCGAACGACATCGCCAGGCTGATCGCGATGAGCGGCACCGAGCCCGCCGCGATGCTGAGGTAGATGCCGGCGATCGCGCCGATCGCCACCGCCACCCACTGCAGCGGGCGCAGCCGCTCGCGCAGGACGACGACACCGAGGGCGACGGTGACGATGGGGTTGAGGAAGTAGCCCAGCGCCGCCTCGGTCGTCTTCCCGTTGAGCACGGCCGCCACGTAGATCACCCAGTTGACCGCGATGAGCAGCGCCGCCGCTGTGACGCCGAGTCCCAGGCGCGGGCGCTGCCACAGCTGGCGAGCCCACGCCAGGTCCCGCCGCACGAGCAGCACGAGGGCGCAGAGCAGCAGGGTCCACAGGATGCGGTGCGACAGGATCTCCCACGCGCCCGCGGGCTTCAGCGCCGCGAAGTAGAGGGGGAAGACCCCCCAGATCGCATAGGCGAGCAGCCCGTATGCCGCGCCGCGCCGTTCCTCGTCGTGGCCCACCTAGGCGGGACGGCAGGACATGGGCTCGGTCGAGAGGCCACGACACGCTGACGGACAATCGTCGGCGTCAGCGTGTCGTGGCCACTCGACTGGCATCGTCACGCGACGGTCCAGGTGTCGCGCCCGTGGATCAGCTCATCGAGGTCGGCGTCGGTGGGGCGACCACCTGCGGTGTCGATGGCGGCGTCGACCTGGGCGCGCACGAGGTCGTCGTAGGTCGGCCGCGTGACGCTGCGGAAGATGCCCATGGGCACGTGCGTCATCTGGGGGGAGTCGAGGCGGGACAGGGCGAACGCCTGGGTCGGGTCGGTCGCGCCCGCGTCGTGGACCACCACGTCTCGACCCTCGGCCTGCGCCTGGGGGACGAACTCCATCGAGCCACCGGCGCCACGCACGAGGAGCTGGCGGTCACCCTCGGGGCCGACGCCGACGGGCTGGCCGTCGGCGAGGTGCACGATCCGGGCCTCCTGCTCGGAGCGGTCCTTGATGAGGTCGAACGCGCCGTCGTTGAAGATCGGGCAGTTCTGGTAGATCTCGACGAGGGATGTCCCGCGGTGCTCGGCGGCGGCGCGCAGGATCTCGGTGAGGTGCTTGCGGTCCGTGTCGGTCGTCCGGGCGACGAACGAGGCCTCGGCGCCCAGGGCCAGCGACACCGGGTTGAACGGGTGGTCGACCGAACCCATCGGGGTGGACTTGGTGACCTTGCCGATCTCGGACGTCGGTGAGTACTGGCCCTTGGTCAGGCCGTAGATCTGGTTGTTGAACAACAGGATCGTGAGGTTGACGTTGCGGCGCAGCGCGTGGATCAGGTGGTTGCCACCGATGGACAGGGCGTCGCCGTCGCCGGTGACGACCCACACCGACAGGTCGGGACGGCTGGTCGCGAGCCCGGTCGCGATGGCGGGCGCGCGGCCGTGGATCGAGTGCATGCCGTAGGTGTCGAGGTAGTAGGGGAACCGCGACGAGCAGCCGATCCCGGAGACGAAGACGGTGTTCTCGCGCATGAGGCCGAGCTCGGGCAGGAACCCCTGCACGGCGGCGAGGATCGCGTAGTCGCCGCAGCCGGGGCACCAGCGCACCTCCTGGTCGGAGGTGAACTCCTTCTTGGTCTGCTTCGCGGCGTCGTCGGCGAGGCGGGGCACACCGGCGGTGCCGCTGCGAACGCCGATGGACGGCATACCTAGCTCTGTGCTCATGCGGTTCCTCGATCGGTGGCCACGGGTTCGGCCGGGATGTCGTCTCCCGCGGCGGCGCTGAGCGAGACGATCGCGTCGGCGAGCTCGACGGTGGTGAACGGGAGCCCGCGCACCTGGGTGAAGGAGTGGACGTCGACGAGGAACTTGGCGCGCAGCAGCATCGCGAGCTGGCCCATGTTCATCTCGGGGACGAGCACGGTGTCGTAGTGGCGAAGCACCTCTCCGGTGTTGGCCGGGAAGGGGTTGAGGTGCCGCAGGTGGGCGGTGGCCACCGGGGCGCCGCTGTTGCGCACGCTGCGCGCGGCGGCGGCGATGGGACCGTAGGTCGACCCCCACCCGAGGACGAGCACGGTGGCCTCGCCACTCGGGTCGTCGACCTCGAGGTCACCGATGGTGTCGGCGATCCGCTCGACCTTGGCGGCCCGCAGGCGGGTCATCAGGTCGTGGTTGTCGGGGTCGTAGGAGATGTTGCCGGTGATGTTGGCCTTCTCGATGCCGCCGATGCGGTGCTCGAGACCGGGGGTGCCGGGGACCGCCCAGGGGCGGGCGAGCGTCTTCTCGTCACGCAGGTAGGGGTGGAAGACCGGCGCGCCCTTGTCGTCGGTGTCATTGGGCTCGGTGGCGAACTCGACCGTCAGGTCGGGCAGCTCGGCGACCGCGGGGATCGACCAGGGCTCGGAACCGTTGGCGAGGTAGCCGTCGGACAGCAGGAAGACGGGCGTGCGGTAGGTCGTCGCGATCCGCACCGCCTCGATCGCGGCGTCGAAGCAGTCGGCCGGCGACTTCGGGGCGATGATCGGCACCGGCGACTCGCCGTTGCGGCCGAACATCGCCTGCAGCAGGTCGGACTGCTCGGTCTTGGTCGGCAGACCCGTCGAGGGACCGCCGCGCTGGACGTCCACGATGACGAGGGGGAGCTCGAGCGAGACGCCCAGTCCGATCGTCTCCGACTTGAGCGCGACACCCGGCCCGGAAGTCGTGGTGACCCCGATCGCCCCGCCGAACGAGGCGCCCAGGGCCGCGCCGATGCCGGCGATCTCGTCCTCGGCCTGGAGCGTGGTCACGCCGTAGCGCTTGAGCCCCGAGAGGGTGTGCAGGATGTCGGACGCGGGGGTGATCGGGTAGGAGCCGAGCACGAGGGGGATGCCGGCGCGGTGCGAGGCGGTGACCAGGCCGAGCGCGAGGGCGGCGTTGCCGGTGATGTTGCGGTAGGTGCCGGGCGCCATCTTGGCCGGGGCGATCTCGTAGGACACGACGAAGTCCTCGGTGGTCTCGCCGTAGTTCAGACCAGCCCGCAGCGCCGCGAGGTTGGCGGCCAGGATGTCGGGCTTGGAGCCGAACTTCTTCTCGAGGAACGACTCGGTGCCCGTCGTCGGCCGGTGGTACATCCAGGACAGCAGGCCGAGCGCGAACATGTTCTTGGCGCGCTCCTTGTCCTTGCGGGACAGGGTGTCGAACGCGGCGAGGGCCTCGACCGTGATCGACGTCAGGGCGACGGGGTGGACGTGCCAGGACTCAAGGCTGCCGTCGTCGAGGGGGTTGGCGTCGTAGCCCACCTTCGCGAGGTTGCGCTTGGAGAACTCGTCGGTGTTGGCGATGATCGTCGCGCCGCGGGGCAAGTCCCGGATGTTGGCCTTGAGAGCCGCCGGATTCATGGCAACGAGCACGTCGGGGGCATCGCCGGGGGTGAGCACGTCATGGTCGGCGAAGTGCAGCTGGAAGCTCGACACACCGGGAAGGGTGCCCTGGGGTGCGCGGATCTCAGCCGGGAAGTTGGGCAAGGTCGACAGGTCGTTGCCCAGGGCTGCGGTCTCCGAGGTGAAGCGGTCCCCCGTGAGCTGCATGCCGTCGCCCGAGTCACCTGCAAACCGGATCACGACTCGATCGAGGCGCTTGACGGACTTGCTGCTCGACTGTGTCTGCGTCACTACGTGTTTCCGCCACCTTGTTCATCTGCTGTTTGTTGCGCGTCGCGCTCCTCCTGCGGACGTTCTTCCATGGTAGGACTGCCGCCGCCGCAGCATGCGGGCAACCCGCATTTCGGACAGTCGGGCATGTCGTTATTGGTGATGCCTAGTGCCCAGGCCCGCTGCCCGGGCCCTCTGCCCAGGCCCCAGGACGGCGCTTCCGTCAGCTCGCGCCGAGCTGGCGGTTCCAGTCGTCCCACAGAGCAGGCAGGGTGGAGGTGTGCGACTGCGTGAGCAGCTGCCGGCTCTGCGCCCCCGGTTCGTGCAGCCGGTATGCCGCGTGGCCGGCAGTCGTCTCGGGTCGCCACCCGAGGCTGGTCACCGAGTCGACCACCCGGGCGTCGCCCAGCGCCCCCGGGGCCAGCCCCGATCGCACCTCGAGCTGCTCCACGAGCGCCGGCCGGCCGGCATACGTCATGGTCGTGTGGCAGTCGAGGCGACCGCCCTCCTGACCGCTGCGGCCCAGTGCGACCTGGTCGCGGAGCAGCAGCCGCCCGCCGTCCGCGACGTCGGCGCGCAGGTGGCGGGTGACCTCGGCGCCGTCGGCCACGACGAGGGGTTCGGACGCCCAGGTCAGGGTCGCGCCCTCGTGCACGCGGAGCGAGACGTCGACCACGCACCCCAGCCCGCGACCGTGGTAGGCCACCGTGCCGGCGACGTCGCGCAGGTCGAGCCGCAGGCCGGGGCCCACCTCGACGACCAGCCGCAGCGTGTCGCCCCCGAGGAGGGTCGCGGTCGTGGCGATCAGGGAGACCTCGGCGGCCGTTGTCCCGTGGCGGGTCACGCGCGGTGCGACCAGGCCGTTCGCGAGCTCCAGCCGGCAGCGACCGTGCTGGGGCCACAGGGCGACCCGAGCGGTGCGGACCTCAGTGTGCGTGGACACCGTCACCGCCGTCGTGGGCATGGCTGTGCTCGTGGGCGTCGTCGTCGGCGTGTGAGTGGGGGGCCATCGGACCGGGGTCGACGGGGACGTGGTGGCCGCTGCGGTGCGACGCGACCATGTCGAGCACCCACGCCCGCAGCTCGGCCACCGAGTCGGCGTCGTTGCGGGACAGGCCGATGACGGGGCGGCCGTCGCGGGCGTCCCGGCCCTCGCGCTGCATCAGGTCCGCGTCCACACCGACGTAGGGCGCGAGGTCGGTCTTGTTGACGACCAGCAGATCGGCGCGGGAGATGCCGGGGCCGCCCTTGCGCACCACGTCGCCACCGCCGGCGACGTCGAGCACGAAGACCTGGGCGTCGACGAGGGCGGGGGAGAAGGTCGCGGTGAGGTTGTCGCCGCCGGACTCGACCATGACCAGGTCGAGCGGGGCGAAGTCGGTTTCGAGGTCCTCGACGGCAAGGAGGTTGGCGGAGACGTCGTCTCGGATCGCGGTGTGCGGGCAGGCGCCGGTCTCGACGGCGCGGATCCGGTCGGGGTCGAGCACCCCGGCTGCACGCAGCATCCGGGCGTCCTCGTCGGTGTAGATGTCGTTGGTGATGACGCCGAGCCGCAGCTCGTCGCCGAGCTCGCGGCAGACCATGGCGATCAGGGAGGACTTGCCGGTGCCGACCGGCCCGGCTACGCCCAGTCGGAACGCGCGGGTGGTCTCGCGGGTGGTGTCAGGCACTGAACAACCTCCGTGGGTGGGTGGGGTGGGCGTGCATCCACTGCTCCAGCAGCGGGGCCGACGGCGCGGGTAGGTCGTCCGGCTCGGTGAGGTGGGCGACCGCAGCGACGACCGCTTCGACGCCGGGGCCGGCGTGGAGCAGCCACTCGGTCGTCTCCGCCGGGTCGAGGGGGCAGAGCTTGAGGGCAGCGGCACACAGGGACTGGACGTCGTCGTAGGCCACCAGCCGTGCGGTCCGGGCGCCGTCCAGGCCGGCGGCCGCAGCCATCGCACCCACCGCCACCGGGCGAGCGGGGGCGCGAAGCGGCGCCAGGGCCGAGGCGGCCGCGCTGCCGGGCCACAGCCGCTGGGCCAGCCGGCGTTGCCCGCGTCCCACGGCGATCGACGCGGCCCGGACCACGTCGCTGGGCGTGCGGGCGGCCCAGGCGAGCTGGACCTCGTCGAGGTCGAGGCCGGCCAGGGTGCGGTGCCGCGCCACGACCGCCGTCGCCGCGTCGACCAGCACGACCGTGCGCAGCCTGGTGGTGACCAGGTCAGGGATGTCCCGCGGCTCGAGGCCGCCGAGGAGCGCGGGCTCGAGTCCGGAGGACTGGGTGTGGCCACCGACCGGCAGCCGTCCGTCGGCCAGCAGCATCGCGGCGAACTCGGGGTGGGGGAGCATCAGTGGGACGCCGTCTCAGAACAGCGAATAGCGTTGGGCGAGTGGGAGCTCCGTGGCGGGCGCCGGCTCGACGCGCTCGCCGTCGATGCGGATCGCGAACGACTCCGGGTCGACCTCGATCACGGGCAAGGTGTCGTTGTTGATCATGTCCGCCTTGGTGACCTCCCGGGTGGGCCGGACCGGGGTGAGGGTGCGTCGCAGGCCGAGCTTGTGGTCCAGCCCGTCCTGCATCGCGGCCGGCGCCACGAACGCCAGGGAGTGGTCGGCGCCGGCCCCGCCCTCGCCCACCAGCGCGGGGCGCATGAGGACTGGCTGCGGAGTGGGGATCGACGCGTTCGGGTCACCGAGCGCGGCATACACGATCGCTCCGCCCTTGAGCACGACGTCGGGGCGCCAGCCGAAGAACTTCGGGTTCCAGAGCACGAGGTCGGCCAGCTTGCCTGCCTCGATCGAGCCGACCTCGTGGTCGATGCCGTGGGCGATGGCCGGGTTGATCGTGTACTTGGCGACGTAGCGACGGGCGCGCTCGTTGTCGGCGGGATAGGTGCCACCGAGCTGGCCGAGGCGTGCCTTCATGACGTGGGCGACCTGCCAGGTGCGGGTGATGACCTCGCCGATCCGGCCCATTGCCTGGGCGTCCGAGCTCGTCATCGACAAGGCACCCATGTCGTGCAGGATGTCTTCTGCCGCAATGGTGCTCGCCCGGATCCTGCTCTCGGCGAAGGCCAGGTCCTCGGGCACGGACGGGTTGAGGTGGTGGCAGACCATCAGCATGTCGAGGTGCTCGGCGACCGTGTTGACGGTGTGCGGGAGGGTCGGGTTGGTCGAGCCGGGCAGCACGTTGGGGTGACCGGCGATGGTGATGATGTCGGGGGCGTGGCCGCCGCCGGCTCCTTCGGTGTGGAAGGCGTGGATGCTGCGGCCGGCGATCGCGCGGAGCGTGGAGTCGACGAACCCGGCCTCGTTGAGGCTGTCGCTGTGCAGCGCCACCTGGAGGCCGAACTCGTCGGCTGCGCGCAGGGCCGCGTCGATGGCTGCCGGGGTGCTGCCCCAGTCCTCGTGCACCTTGTATGCCGCGGCCCCGCCCAGCGCCTGCTCGCGCAGGCTCTCGGCGCTGACGGTGTTGCCCTTGCCCATGAGGAGGACGTTGACCGGGAGGTGGTCGAGGCCTCGCAGGACCGACTGGAGGTGCCACGGGCCGGGGGTGACCGTGGTGGCCTTGGAACCCTCGGACGGCCCCGTGCCACCTCCACCGAGCGTGGTGAGACCGGAGGCGAGGGCTTCGTGCACCTGGCTGGTCGACAGGAAGTGGACGTGCAGGTCGACTCCGCCTGCGGTGAGGATCCGGCCCTCGCCGGCGATCACGTCGGTGCCGGGGCCGATCTCGAGCTCGGGGTGCACGCCGTCGGCGATGTCGGGGTTGCCGCTGCGACCGAGCGCCACGATGCGTCCATGACGGATGCCGACGTCGGCGCGGATGACCCCCCAGTGGTCGAGCACCACCACGTTGGTGATGACCGTGTCCAGCGCGCCGCCGGCGCTGGTGCGGGTGCCCTGGGCCATCGACTCCCGGATGGACTTGCCGCCGCCGAAGACGGCTTCCTCGCCACCGAAGGTGAGGTCGTCCTCGATCTCGATCCACAGGTCGGTGTCGCCGAGGCGCACCTGGTCGCCGGTGGTGGGGCCGTAGATGGCTGCGTAGCGCTCGCGGTCGAGGTCAGCCATCGAGCTGACCCTCCGGACCTCGCTGGGTGAGCCGGCGGCCGGGGGGCTGGAGGCCGGGGACACGGCGCCGTCCGCGGAATGCGACGGCAGCAACCTCTCGGCTGACGCCTGGCTCGAACCGGACGGAGGTCCCGCTGGGGATGTCGAGCCGGAAGCCATGCGCAGCTGCGCGGTCGAAGTCCAGTGCGGGGTTGCTGTCGGGCAGGTGCAGGTGCGAGCCGATCTGGACCGGGCGGTCGCCGGTGTTGACGATGACGAGGGTCAGCCGCTCTGCGTCGGTGCGATCGGCGTTGATGGTGACGGTGCCGGGCCTGACCCTGATCGCACCTGGACCAGAACTGCTGCTGCTCAACGGGTTCCCCTGCTCAGGCGATCGGATGGTGGAGGGTGACGAGCTTGCGGCCGTCGGGGAAGGTTGCTTCGACCTGCACGTCGGCGACCATCTCTGCGACGCCATCCATCACCTGGTCGCGGCGCAGGACGGCGCGACCCTCCTCCATCAGGTCGGCGACGAGGGATCCCTCGCGGGCGCGTTCGATCACCCAGGTCGACAGGAGCGCCACGGCTTCCGGGTAGTTCAGCAACACGCCACGATCCAGCCGGTCGCGCGCAACCATGCCGGCGACCGAGAGCAGGAGCTTCTCGGTGTCCGCGGGGGACAGGTGCATGCGGCCTCCTTGACGAGTGCTGGCCCAGTAGACCAAGGCAGTGTTTCGCGGGCGTTTCGTCGCCGCCACCCCTGGCCGCGGACTCGTTGCGGATCGACCGATGGGTCGGGTCGGGCTAGCGTGCCGACCGTGTCCCGCCGCCTCGTCATCCTGCCCAGCCCGCTGCTGGGGCCGGCCACCTATGCACCTCTGGCTGCGTCCCTGACCGAGCGCGGCACCCCGACGGCGGTCGCCGCGCTCCCCGAGGGGGACGTGACTCCCAAGCGCGTGCTCGCCCAGTTCCGGGCTGCCGCCGCCGGGCACGGCGCGACCGGGCTGGTCGCGCACAGCAACGCCGGCTACTACGCGCCCAGCCGTCGCCGCCGAGCTCGACCTGCCGGTGCTCTTCATGGACGCCGCGCTCCCCGACGGGGCCGAGTCCGAGACGCTGCTGGCCCCGGCAGCCTTCGCCGAGTTCATCGAGTCGCTCCCCATCCGCGACGGACTGCTCCCGCCGTGGCCGCTCTGGTGGGACCGTGCCGACATCGCCACCCTCTTCCCGGACGAGGACTGGCTGGAGCTCGTGACCCGCGAGGCACCGCGGCTGGCGCCCGCCTACTTCACGACGCCCATTCCCGTGCCGCGCGGCTGGGAGGCGCGGCCGACGGCATACCTCGGCTTTGGCGGCACGTATGCCGCGGAGCTGGCTTTCGCCGAACACGCGGGCTGGCCCGTCCGACGCGAGGGCGGCCACCACCTGACCCACCTCGCCGACCCCGACCACGTGGCCGACCTCCTCCTCGAGCTCAGCTCAGCGCTGTCCCACCCGACCTGAGCCATCCGGTGACACCGTCGGGTCGCTCGGGTACTCGCCGATCGCGTAGCGCAGGCACTGTCCGATGTCGCCGAGGACGCCCGCCACCGTCGCCGGCGTGAGCGGGACCTCGGGGGCGAGAGGTTGGTCCTGATGCAGGTCTGGCCAAGGCTGGTGACGGAGTCCTCGTCGAGGCCACCGCCGCGCATGAGGCCCTCGTAGCGGCCCACAAGCGCCAACAGCACGGGGACGTCGGAGGCGTGCACGGGGTTGGGCGTCGGATCCACCATGCTCCACGTTCCCCTGTCGCCGCCCTGCGTCGCTACCTGGTCGACGAGGGCTTCCTCGAGCGGCGCGACGGGCTGTACTGGCGCGCCGGCGGCACCACGGACCTTCCCGGCGGCGCCACAACGCCCGCAGGCACCGCGGAGGGCGCAGACCCCACGCCGCCCCCAGGCGCGGTGGAGTCCTAGGTCGCCAGCTCGAAGTCCTCGAAGTCGAAGCCCGGCGACACGAGGCAGCTCACGAGCGCGTCCTCGTCCGAGACCACGGTGCGCTGCCAGTGTCCGGCGGGCACGAGGACCTGCGCCTCTCCGGTGGCGCCGACCGAGCGGCGTTCACACGCACCCGCCGCAGCGGGTTCGGCGTCCGAGCCGCCCAGCTCCAGGGTGACGACGCCGGTGTGGGCCAGCCAGATCTCGTCCGAGGTGACCCGGTGCCAGGCGGACGCCTCGCCGGTCGGCAACAGGAAGTAGATCAACGTCGCCGCCGATCGGGTGCGCCCGTCGGCGAGCGAGACGGTGGCGGATGACTCCCACGTCTGGCGGAACCACCCACCCTCCGGGTGCGGCTCCAGGTCGAGGGCTTCGGCGAGCGCAGGCTTCATCGTTGAAGTGTCCCCGACGGGGGGCCCGGGCGGCGCCATGGCAGCTGCCCGTTCCACGATGCGGTTGGGTGGGTGGGCCGACCCACCTGCTGCCAGACTCTCCACATGCTGAGGCTGGATGACCTCTGGGTCTGGGACTCCTGGGTCGCCGATGACGGCGACCTCTACCACCTGTTCTTCCTCCAGGCGCCGCGTGCGCTCGTGGACCCGGGCAAGCGGCATACCGCGGCACGGGTGGGGCACGCCACGTCACCGGACCTCGTGAGCTGGACCTACCTCGGGGAGTCGTTCGGCCCCGACGAGAGCGGTGCCGGCCGCTTCGACGACCTCGCGGTCTGGACCGGCTCGGTGCTGCGGGACGGTGAGCGGTGGCGGATGTTCTACACGGCTGTCTCGACCAGCGGTCATCACGTCTACGACCAGCGGATCGGCACGGCTGTGTCGGACGACCTGCAGCACTGGCAGCGGGGTGGTCCGGACCCGGTCGTGCGCGTTGACGGCCGTTGGTACAAGACGCTGGCCAACACCCCTGCGCCGACCGAGGGCCCCGACCTCGAAGGGTCGAGCGAGACCTGGCGCGACCCGCTCGTCTTTGCCGACCCGGCAGGCGATGGCTGGCACATGCTCATCTCGGCGCGCGCGAAGGATGCCGCCCGCAACGACGACGGGGTGGTCGCCCACGCCACGAGTCCGGACCTCGAGCACTGGACCCTCGGCGAGCCACTGTGCGCCCCGGGTACGGGCTTCGGGCAGCTGGAAGTGTTGCAGGACAAGGAGATCGACGGTCGTTGGGTGCTGGTGTTCACCTGCCACCCGCAGGAGATGACGGCCGAACGGATCGCGCGGACCGGCAACTACTGCACCTGGTCGGTGCCCGGCCCGGGACCGCTCGGGCCGTGGGACATCGACGCAGCTCGCCCGTTCACCCCGGAGCCGAACCTGTTTGCGGCGCCCCTGGTCCAGCAGCGCGACGGGTCGTGGGTGCTGATCGGCTTCCGCAACCTCGAACCACAGGGGCTCGACGGGTTCGAGATCACCGACCCCATCCCGGTCACCCTCGACGCCGACGGCTACCTCGTGGCCCGCTGACCTCCTCGGCGACCAACGCGCGGGTATGCCGCGTGGCCGCGTCGGCCGCGCAGCACACCCCTGCTGCCTGGCGGCCGAAAACCAGAGGCGCGCGCCCATCGCCGTGTCTAGGGTCGCCAGCATGTTCATCCGTCAGGAGCAGCCGTCCGACGCCGACGCGATCCACGACCTGCACCGTCGCGCCTTCGCCAAACCCGCCACCGACGCCGGCCCGGCCACAGGCGGCGACCTCGAGGCGAACCTCGTCGACGAACTGCGGGCGAACGGCGACCTGGTCGCACCTCTGTGCCTCCTGGCCGAGCAGGACGGCCGGGTCGTCGGGCACGTCGCAATGAGCCGCACCCTCCTCGACGACCAGCAGTCGGCGTTGGTGGCGCTGGGTCCACTAGGCGTCCTCCCCGAGCTGCAGGGCAGAGGCGTCGGGTCAGCCCTGATGCATGCGACGATCGCCGCAGCAGACGCCCTCGGCGAGCGGGGCATCGTCCTGCTCGGCCACCCGACGTACTACCCCCGCTTCGGTTTCGGTCCCGCTGTCGACCACGGGATCACGCCGCCCCAGGACTGGGGCCCGGCCTACTTCATGCTGCGTCGGCTCGGTGCCTGGGGCGAGGGGCTCGCCGGTGCCTTCCGCTACGCCCCCGCGTTCGAGCGGCTGGAGGACTGATCCGGTTCCTCGAGCAGCCGCTCGAGGACCTCCGCGAGCTCGGTGAGGTCGCGCGCCTGCTCCGGTGTCAGGGCGGCGAGGGGCGTCCGCGACAGTCGCGCGTAGACGGCAGCCATCCCCTCGAACAGCTCCGGGCTGGCACCCGCCGCACCCTGGGTGGCCGCGATCTGCTCCATCTCGGCGACGAACCGCCCACTCTTGCTCGTCGCCACGGCGATCAGGCGACCCGCCCGCGCTGCAGTCCCCGGGAACGCCTCCGCCAGGTCGCCCAGCACGACGTCGAGGACACCATGGGCGTGCGCGGTCTGCAGTGCCTGCGCCCAGAGGGCGGTGCTGCCCTTGTAGACCGACGCCGTGCACATCTTCACGGCTGACGCCGATCCCGGCTCGCTGCCCACGACGCGCGTGCGCAGACCGTCGGACGGCAGGTCGGCCAGCACGTCGGCCCGGGACCCGGACAGGTAGAGCATCGTGTCGCCCCCTGGCACTGGCGGCCCCCCGCTGACCGCCCCGTCGGTGAAGTCCAGACCCGCTGCTTCGGCGAGGGCCGCGAGTTCGCCCACGGTCGCCGGCGAGACGGCGTTGAGGTCGGCCAGCAGCGGCGTGACCCTGCCGGCGCGGGCAGCATCGATGACCGCGACCATCACCTCACGGGCCCTCGAGGGCGGGCAGATGCTGACCACGATGTCGCTGCCCACGACCACGGCGGCCAGGTCGGGCACCAGCTCGAGGCCGTGCGCGAGCGATCGGGTGCGCTCGCTGCGACCTTCCACGGTCGCCAGCACCCGAGCGCCTCCGGCCTGCCAGGCGTGGCCCAGGGCCGAACCCATGGCTCCGGGTGACACGACCCCGATCGTCACGGAGTGGGGTGCGGTGGGCGACGAGGCTGCCATCCATTCACCCTAGGAGGCCGGGTCAGTCGCCGGTGCGACCGTCGGCGAGCTCGCGCAGGATGTCGAGGTGGCCGTTGTGCCGGGCGTTCTCCTCGACGAGGTGCAGCAGGACCCAGCGGAGCGTGGGCTTCTCCCCGGACCGGAAGGGCGTCGCCGACAGGTCGTCCAGGTCGAGGCCGGCCACGATCCCGTCGGTGCGCTGCGCCTGCGCGGCATACTCCTCCAGCGTCTGGGCCAGCGGTGTGGTGGCGCCGACGCTGAACTCCCGGTCGGGCTCCTCGTCGGTCCACGGCCCGAGGTCGGGGCCGCCGACGAAACGGTTTTCGATCCACGAGTGCTCGACCCACCGCATGTGGTTGACGACACCACCGAGCGACATCAGCGGCGACCCCGGCAGCGGGGCGGCCCCCACGTGCTCCTCCGCCAGGTCGCGGCACTTCTCGGCCGCAGTGTCGCGGGTGTACTGGAGCATCGTGAGCAGGGTGGTGCGCTCGTCCCATGCCTCGGGGCTGTCGGTTCGCGTCATGGGTCGACCCTGGCGCACCACGCACCCGGGCGCCAGCGGTTTGCGGGTGCGGCGACCCCGACGCCGCACGGTGGCTCAGTTGGGGTTGAACCCGTGCTCGGGACTCGGTGGGACCACGCCGAGGGTGGCCGCCAGCTGCTGCTCCCGCCGGACCAGCCCCAGGCCGATTCGCAGCCGCGTCTCGGTGTCCTCGGCAGCGAGCAGCCGCTGCCGGTCGCCCAGGTCCAGCCCGACCGCGGCGCCCACCGCGTGCGAGAGGTCCACGGGGTCGGTGGGCCAGTCCGGTTCCGCGGCGCCCACCGTTCGTGCATATGCCCCCAGAGCGCGGCGCAGCCGCTGCGCGAGTCCGGCCACCTCCTCGACGTCGCCGGTGCGCTCCTCCAGCATGGTCACCTCGCCAGTCAGGTATGCCGTGCCGGCACCTGGCGCGAGCGCGTCCAGGTGGAAGCGGTGCAGGCCGGTGCTGAGGACGAAGTAGCGGCCGTCGCCCACCGGTGCCGCGTGGATCACCCGGGCCAGGCACCCGACCTCGTGCAGGTCGCGCACCGAGTCGGCCCCCACCTCGTGGCCCTGGCGGATCGCCACGACACCGAACTCCGGGACCTCCATGGCGTGGACCAGGTCGCTGAGCAGCTCGATGTACCGCGGTTCGAAGACCTGGAGCGGCAGCGTCGCACCCGGCACCAGGACCGTGCCGAGCGGAAAGAGCGGAACCCGCACCATGTCGTCACGGTAGGTGCCCACGACCCGGCGCAACACCCCCTCGCCGAGGCTGGCCACTAGGCTGCCAACCGTGTCGCCCTACGTCGTCATCGCCGCAGTGGTCGCCGTCGGCCTGCTGCTCTTCGTGGCCGCGATGGGTGCCCGGGCGCTGCTCGCTCCGAAGGCGCCCACCCGCGCGAAGCTGACGACCTACGAGTCCGGCGTCGACCCGGTCGGCCAGGACTGGGCCCAGACCCAGGTCCGCTACTTCGTCTACGCGTTCCTCTACGTCATCTTCGCGGTCGACGCGGTCTACCTCTTCCCGTGGGCCCTGGTCGTCCGCAGCAACCTCGGCGCTGCGTCGCTGCTCGAGATCGCCGTGTTCATCGGGGTGCTGCTCGTGGGCCTGGTCCACGCAGCACGCCGCGGCCTGCTGAGGTGGTTGTGATGGCGACGACACCGCTGCCGATGCCCCGGGTCGGGCTGGCCACCGACATCGCGCCGCAACCGATCCGGGTCGTCCTCAACTGGGGTCGCCGCTACTCGCTGTGGGTCTTCAACTTCGGGCTCGCCTGCTGCGCGATCGAGTTCATCGCCGCCTCGATGGCCCGGCACGACTTCATCCGCCTCGGCGTGATCCCGTTTGCGCCCGGTCCGCGCCAGGCCGACCTGATGGTGGTGTCCGGCACCGTGACCGACAAGATGGCACCCGCGGTCCGCCGGCTCTACGACCAGATGCCCGAGCCCAAGTACGTCATCTCGTTCGGCGCCTGCTCCAACTCGGGCGGTCCCTACTGGGACTCCTACTCCGTCACCAAGGGCGTCGACACGATCATCCCCGTCGACGTCTACGTGCCCGGCTGCCCTCCGAGGCCGGAGGCGCTGCTCCAGGGCATCCTCAAGCTCCAGGAGAAGATCGCGGCGGAGTCGCTGTCCACCAAGGGAATTCGTGCCAAGTACGCCGGTCACCGCCTCGCCTCGGCGGCTGAGGTCAACCGCCCGCTGGTCCAGCCACCTGCGGCGGCGCAGCCCGCTGCCGCAGCGCAGCCCCCGGGGGAGCCGACGTGAGCGACCCGAGCGCCCTCGAGCGCGCCGAGGTCGACCCCGCGGACTGGGTGGCGACGATCACCGCGGCTCGCGACGACGCGGCATACACCTTCTTCGACTGGCTCACCGCGGTCGACCAGAGTGACGACGAGCAGGCGCCCGGGCTCGACGTCGTGTGCCACCTCATGGACGGATCCACCCCGAAGGCGTTGCGGCGCAAGCTGTTCCGCACGCGGGTGCCTGAGGGCGCGAGTCTCGCGAGCCTGACGGGTGTCTTCCGCGGCGTGGCGTGGCACGAGCGTGAGACGCACGAGATGTTCGGGCTCGACTTCGACGGGTTCGACGACGGGACGGGCCTGGGGCTGCGGCCGCTGCTGCTCCCCGACGGGTTCGAGGGCACCCCGCTGCGCAAGTCGTTCGTGCTCGCAGCCCGGGCGTCGAAGCCGTGGCCCGGAGCCAAGGAACCGGGCGAGTCCGAGCACGCCAAGCCCACCGGTCGCCGCCGCGTGTCGGCGCCGGGCGTGCCCGACCCTGAGTGGGGGCCACGGTGAACGACGCCGTCGAGGTGACCTTGCGCGCGGTCGGTGTGCTGGGTGCCTTCCTCGTGCTGCCCCTCCTGGTGGGCCAGACCGAGCACAAGGTCATGGCCCACATGCAGGGACGACTGGGTCCGATGTACGCCGGTGGGTTCCACGGGTGGGCCCAGCTGGTTGCCGACGGGGTCAAGTTCGTGCAGAAGGAGGACATCACTCCTGCTGCTGCTGACAAACGGGTCTTCCGCTTCGCACCCGCGGTTGCGCTGGTGCCCTACCTCGTTGCCCTTGCTGCGATTCCGCTCAGCCCGGACGTGGTTGCGGCGGACCTTCCCGCCTCTGCCGTGTTTGTCCTCGCGGTGACGGCCGTGGGCATCCTCGGCACCTTGATGGCCGGCTGGGCCAGTGCCAACAAGTACTCGCTGCTCGGCGCCATGCGGGCTGCCGCACAGCTGTTGTCCTACGAGCTGCCGATGGTGCTGGCTGTCGCCAGTGTCTGCCTCGCGGCCGGGTCGCTGTCACTCTCCGGCATCGCCGCGGCGTGGTCGCCGTGGTGGCTGGTCTTCCAGCTGCCGGGCGCCATCGTCTTCCTCGTGTCCGCCGTGGCCGAGCTCCAGCGGCCGCCGTTCGACATGCCGGTCGCCGACTCCGAGATCGTGTTCGGCGCCTACACCGAGTACACCGGGCTGCGGTTCGCGTTCTTCCTGCTCAGCGAGTACGCCGGGATCGTCGTCATGTCGCTGCTCTTCGCGGTGCTCTACCTCGGTGGCTGGCACGGGTTGTTCAGCGACCAGCTGGGGTGGCTGTGGACCCTGCTCAAGGGGTTCTGCATCGCCGTCGTCGTCATCTGGCTCCGCGTCGCGTGGCCTCGGCTGCGCGAGGATCAGCTGCAGCGACTGGCCTGGCTCGTGCTCGTCCCGCTCGCGCTGGCCCAGCTGGCCCTCACCGGTGTCTGGGTGGTGACGACCGCATGAGCGAGCAGGCCAAGAAGCCGGGCGGAATCGGCATACCGGGCATCCTCAAGGGGCTCGCCACCACGGCGCGGACGATGACCAAGCCGACGCACACCGCGGAGTACCCCGACGCGCAGCCGCACCTGCCGCCCCGCAGCCGTGGCGTCATCGCGCTGCTCGAGGAGAACTGCACCTCGTGCATGCTCTGTGCCCGCGAGTGCCCGGACTGGTGCATCTACATCGACTCGCACAAGGAGACGATCCCCGCCACGACCGAGGGTGGGCGCGAGCGGCAGCGCAACGTGCTCGACCGGTTCGCCATCGACTTCAGCCTCTGCATGTACTGCGGCATCTGCATCGAGGTGTGCCCGTTCGACGCCCTGCACTGGAGCCCCGAGTTCGAGTACGCCGAGATGGACATCCGCGACCTGCTGCACGAGAAGGACCGGCTCGGCCAGTGGATGCCCACGGTGCCGCCACCGTCCGCGCTGGACGAGCACTCTGCCGAGCCTGCCGAGATCGGGGCCACCACTCGACCCGGCCGGCTGGCCCGCCCGACCCCTGATCGAGCCACGCCCACCCGAGCCACGCCCACCCGGGCGACGCCCACCCGGGCGACGCCCGCCCGCGCCACGCCCACCCGGGCCATCCCGACCGGGCAGGAGTCGCCCGCCACCGAGGCCGTACCCGAGCCAGCACCGGAGCCCGAGGAATGACGGCTCTGGACGTCGCCTTCGCCGCGGTCGGCCTGATCACCGCCGCGAGCGGGTTGCTCGCCGTCACGACGCGCCATGTCGTCCATGCCGCCCTGTGGCTGGTGGTCTGCCTGGGTGCCGTGGCCGGTTGCTACCTCGTCCTCGGTGCCGAGTTCGTGGCACTGGTCCAGCTGCTCGTCTACGTCGGCGCAATCGTGGTGCTCGTGCTCTTCGCCCTCATGCTGACGCGGGCGCCGATCGGGCCGAACCGTGAGATCAGCACGAGCCCGCTGCACCGCGTCCTCGCGGCCGTCCTCGGCGCCGGCGTCACCGCCCTGCTCGCCGCGGCGCTCCTGCCGATCGCGGGCCCGGCGGTCGAGCGTCGCGACACCTCGACCACCCAGGTCGCGGAGCAGCTCTTCGGCACCTGGGTGTGGCCCTTCGAGGTCCTGTCCCTCCTCCTGCTCGTCGCGCTGATCGCCGCCATGGCCGTCTCGCGGATGACCCGTCCAGAGCCAGCAGCCGACGAGGCCCAGACCGCCGGGCCGAGCCCCAAGGCGACCGCAGGGGAGTCGGCATGATCCACCTCGCCGGGCCCTACCTGCTCGCCGCCGTCCTCGCCGGCCTCGGCGCCTACGGTGTGCTGGCCCGGCGCAACGCGGTGCTCGTCCTGATCGGCGTCGAGCTCATCCTCAACGCGGCCAACCTGCTGCTCGTCTCGGTCGCCGCCACGGGAGGCGACCGCTGGGCGGCCGGCAACGTCCTGACGCTGTTCGTCATCACCATCGCCGCTGCGGAGGTCGTCGTGGCCCTGGCCGTCGTCCTGGCGGTCTACCGGCTGCGCGGCGACGTCGACCTCACCGACCCGACCGTGACCGAGCCAACGGTCACCGAGGCGACCGTGACCGAGCCGACCGTCACCGAAGGTCAGCGATGAGCGCCGCTGCGGCCCGTCTCGTCGTCCTCGTCCCTGTTGTGGCGGCCCTCGTCGGCCTGCTGCTGGCCCGTCGCATCGACCCACGCGCTGCACGGTTCGTCGCGGTCGGTGCCTCCCTGCTCGCGGTCGTCGTCGCCCTGCTCCAGGTCATCGCCGTGGGCGGCTCGTCGAGAGTGACCATCGTGCACACGATCCCGGCCCTCGAGGCCGGAGAGCTGCGAATCCCGTTGGAGCTGCAGGCGACCGTGTCGACCGCGATCATCGCCCTCGTGGTCGCCGTCGTCGGCTGGGCCGTCCAGGCCTTCGCCGGCTGGTACCTGCGCGAGGACGACCGCTACGGGATCTTCGCCGCCACGGTCTCGCTCTTCACGGCAGCCATGCTGCTCGTCGTCCAGTCCGCCGACCTCGTCCTCACCCTGGTCGGCTGGGAGGTGATGGGCTGGTGCTCCTACCTGCTCATCGGTCACTGGAGCCGCAAGGAGTCCGCCCGCCGCGCCGCGCTCAAGGCATTCCTCGTCACCCGACTCGCGGACGTCGGGTTCGTGCTCGGGGTGGTGATCCTCGCCGCGGGAGCCGGCTCCACGGCATACCCGCAGGTGCTCCAGGCGTGGGCCGCAACGGACTGCCCAGATGCAGGAGCCTGCCTGGCGCCCAACGCCACCCTGCGCACCGCCGCCATGGTGCTGCTCGTCATCGGGATCCTCGGCAAGTCCGGCATGGTCCCGTTCCACGACTGGCTCCCCGACGCGATGGAAGGCCCCACGCCCGCATCCGCCCTCATCCACGCGGCGACGATGGTCGCGGCGGGGACCTTCGTCATCGCGCAGCTGTTCGACATCTTCGCCGCCAGTGAGGGCGCACGCTGGCTGCTCGCGCTGAGCACCGCCGTGACGATGGTGTATGCCGCGGTGCTGGCCGTCGGGCAGAGTGACCTCAAGCGGCTGCTCGCCTACTCCACGCTGAGCCAGGTCGCCCTGATGCTCTCCGCGCTGGCCGTCGCCCCCGTCGACGAAGGACCGGGCGCGGGTGTCCTCCACCTTTACTCGCACGCCTTCTTCAAGGCACTGCTCTTCCTCGCGATCGGCTGGCTGAGCGTGACCGTCGGTGGCACGGCGGCCGCGACGATGCGGGGTGGTCTGCGTGGTCACCTGTTCATCCGACCTGCGATGTTCGTCGGGCTGCTGTCGCTGGCCGGCGTGCCTCCGCTGGTCGGGTTCGTCTCGAAGGAGCACGTCCTCGCTGCGGCCGAGGCTGGTGCCGCCGAGGGCCAGGCGCGCGCGTGGATCGTGCTGGTTGCCGGTTTGCTGACCGTCGTCCTGACGGCTGCGTACTGCATGCGCGCGTGGATGGTCCTCGACGACCTGACCGCCGCGGACATCGAACGCCACGAGGCCGACACCGCCAGCTTCCCGGTCCGCGCGGCGGTGACGGTGCTGGCCATCCTGACCCTCGTCGGCGGCCTCGTCGTCGTCACGCCGCTGGTCGACCTCGATGGTCACATCGGGTGGCTCGTGGCCCTGCTGAGCATCCTGCTCATCGTCGGCGCCGGGCTCGCGGTGCGTTCGCGGGCCGACGGTGCGGACCCTGCCGTGCAGATCGTCGGCGCCCGGATGTCGTTGTTCGACAACGGTTTCGGTGTCGACCGTCTCTATGTCGACTACGTCGCGCGGCCTGTGGTTGCGCTCGCCCACCTCGTGGTGTTCCTCGACCGGGAGGTGGTCGACGCCTACGTGCGGGGAACCGCGGTGGCCACCCGCGTTGGCGGCACAGCGGGCCAGCGGGCCCACCGAGCCGAACGCGCATCATCCGGGCTGGCCTGGGTGGTCGCCGGCGTCGTCGCCGTCGCGCTCGCGGGGGTGGCGCTGTGGTGATCCTGATCAGCCTGGTGGTCCCGGCGGCCGTCGCGGTCTGGCTGCTCACCGCGGGCCGCACGGTCTCCCACCGCACGGCCAACCTGCTCGCCAGCGGCGCCAGCGTGGTCACCCTCGCCGCGGTCATCGTGGCCGTGATCATCCGCCCCAGCGTCGACCGCGCCTGGGTGCCGTCGCTCGGCATGCGCTGGCAGCTCGCCGTCGACGGCATCAGCGCGCCCTTGCTCCTGCTCACGGCGATCCTCGGCGTCGGCGTCGTGCTGCACACCCTGGACCGGCCGCCGCAGGGCGGCACCACGGCGGCGTTCCACGCCTGTCTGCTCCTCGTCGAGTTCGGCGCCTTGGCCACCTTCTACGCCCGCGACGCGGTCCTGTTCTTCGTCGCCTTCGAGCTCGTCCTCGTGCCCATGTGGGTGCTCATCACCCGGTTCGGCGACCCCCACGACACGGCAGCGCGTGCAGACGCCGGCGGACGGTTCGTCCTCTACACCGCGTTCGGCTCCACGTTGATGCTCGTCGGGATCCTCGCCCTCGTCGCCAAGTCCGGCACGTCCGACCTCGACGTCCTCGCCCAGGGCGGCGGGCACGGCATACCCGTCGGCACCCAGACGCTGGTCGCGGCCCTGCTCGTCGCCGGTCTCGCGGTCAAGGTACCTGTCTTCCCGCTGCACACCTGGCTTCCGCCGGCGCACACGACGGCACCCACCGCCGGGTCGGTGCTGCTGGCTGCCGTGCTGCTCAAGATGGGCACCTACGGCCTGGTCCGGCTACCGCTCGCCTCGGTACCGGAGGGGTTCGCGAAGGTCGCGCCCGTCCTCGCGGTCCTCGGCGCCATCGGCATCATCTGGGGAGGGTTGGCCTGCCTCGTCGAACGCGACCTCAAGCGGCTGATCGCCTACTCGTCGGTCGCGCACATGGGCTTCGTCGTCCTCGGTCTGTCCAGCGGCACCCGCACCGGCCTCCAGGCGGCGCTGTTCGCCAACGTCGCGCACGGTGTGGTCTCCGCCCTGCTCTTCGTCGTCGTGGGCGGGCTCAAGGAACGCTGGGGCAGCGCCGACCTCGAGACCGCCCGCGCCGCCCTGCGCGAGGTCACCCCGCGGCTCGGGTTCGCGCTCATCGTCGGCCTCGCGGCGTCCCTGGGGCTGCCCGGCCTGGCCGGGTTCTGGGGTGAGTTCCTCAGCGTGTATGCCGCGTGGTCGCCCGCCTCCGACCGCCCCGCAGGGCTGTTCCGCACGTTGGCCGTGGTGGCCGCCGTCGGGACCGTCCTCGCCGCCGCTTATGCCCTCAGGGTCGCGCGGACCGTGTGGGCGGGGGAGCGCACCCAGCCCGCCATCGAGGACAGCCGGGACAGCGAGTGGGACGTGATCGCCGTGCTGGTCGTGGCGGTCCTCCTGCTAGGCGTCGCGCCCGGACCGCTGCTGGCCATGACCGGTGACGCAGTGACCACGATCGTCGGGGCGGCGCCATGATCCCCACGACGCTGTTCCCCGCGACCGTCGGTCCGACGAGTGTGGTCTCCGCGACCAGCCTGGTGTCCTTCGACTGGTCCGTTCTTGCGCCGGTGCTGGTCCCCGCGCTGGCCGCTGTCGTCGTCCTCATCCTCGACGTGATCGCGCCTCGCCTGGTCCGGCTGCACGCGGCCGTCGGTGTGCTCGCCCTCGCCACCGGGATCGCTTTCGCCGTGCCCGGCGCCCTCCGCGCCGGCGACGACCCGCTGCGCACCCTGTGCCTGCCTGCACCCGACGGGGCATGCCTCTTCGAAGCCGGCCCGCTTGCCAGCGCGCTCCAGCTCGGAGCCCTCGGGTCTGCGTTGGTCGTGCTGCTGCTGAGCTGGCCGGGCACCGACCCCCGAGACCACCTGCGTGGCGGGCCGGCCGTCCTCGTGTCGCTCGTCCTGGCGGCCACCGCAGGAGCGGCCGGCGTGGCTGCCGCCCACGACCTCGGCTCCTGGCTGGTCTGCCTCGAGCTGGCCACCCTCCCGGCGATCGCCCTCGTGGCACTGCGAGGCGACGCCCCGGCCGGACGCGGCGCGCTGGCCCTGCTGACCACTTCACTGGTGTCCTTCGCGATGGTCGCCCTCGGTGCTGCCCTCTGGCTGGTCTCAACCGGGGAGGCGGTGTTCGCCCCGGGCGCAGCTGCCGACGCGCTCGCGGACCCCGAGCGTCGGGTGGTGCTGCTCCTCGCTGTCCTGCTCCTGCTCGCGGGCCTGGGGTTCAAGCTCAGCCTGGTGCCCTTCCATGTCTGGACACCACAGGCCTATGCCGGCGCCACCGAACCCGTCGCCGCCTTCCTCGCTGCCACCTCCAAGGTGGCCGCCCTGGCCGCCCTGCTGGTCGTCGTCCGGCCCCTCGTCGGTGCCGAGGCGCCGGTGCTCATCGGGATCGGTCTGCTCGCCGCGGTGTCGATGACCCTGGGCAACGTGCTCGCCCTCGTCCAGGACGACCCCGTGCGACTGCTCGCCTGGTCGACGGTCGCGCAGGCCGGCTGGGTCGTGCTGCCCCTGTCCGCCCTGAACGAGCAGTCCGCCGCCGCATCCGGCGGCTACCTCCTGGCCTACGTCATCGCGACGTTGGTCGCGTTCATCGTGGTGCACGTCGTCACGGCGACCCCGCGCCTTCGTGGCGCCACCGACCTCGGCCGCACGCTCACGGCATACACCGGCTTGCTGCGGGCCCATCCGCTGCTCGGAGGAGCGCTGGGACTGGCCCTGCTGTCCCTCGCCGGGCTCCCACCGGGGGTGATCGGTCTGGTGGCCAAGGTGGTCGCGCTGCGGCCGGTCGTCGGCGAGGGGCAGTGGGTGCTGGCCTTCGTTGCGGTGCTCAACGCGGTGCTCGGTGTCGCGGTCTACCTGCGCTGGTTCGCCGTGCTGCTGCGCGACCCCGACGAGGGTCCTGCCCGGCCGGTGATCCGGAGCATCCGGCGTCCCGCGCTCGCCGCGCTCGTGCTCAGCGGTGGCGCGCTCGTGGCCACCAGTGTGATGCCGCAGCTGCTCCTCGGCCTGCTCGACTGAGCCACCCTCCGCGCCACCCTCCGCGCCGCCCTCTGCGCCACCCGGACCAGGCCATGGCCGGGAACGCGAGCACGGAAGGGAGCGTTGAGGCTGACATGCACAACCATTTCAACGGGCTCAAGACTGCAGCCCTCTTCGGCGGCATCTTCGCCCTCCTGCTGGCCATCGGCGGCTACATCTCGGCGTCCACCGGCAGCGCGGCCTTCATCTGGCTGTTCGCCCTCTTCGGTGTCGGGATGACGGCCTACGGGTACTGGAACTCCGACAAGCTCGCGATCAAGGCGATGCACGCCTACCCGGTCAGCGAGGCCCAGGCGCCCGCGATGTACCGGATCGTCCGCGAGCTCTCCACTGCCGCCGGCAAGCCGATGCCCAAGATCTACATCAGCCCCACGCCCGCACCCAATGCCTTCGCGACCGGGCGCAACCCCGAGAACGCCGCCGTCTGCTGCACCGAGGGCATCCTCGGCCTGCTCGACGAGCGTGAGCTGCGGGGTGTCCTCGGGCACGAGCTGATGCACGTCTACAACCGCGACATCCTGACCGGCTCCGTGGCCGCTGCGATCGCCGGCGTCATCACCTCGGTGGCCCAGATGCTCATGTTTGCAAGCATGTTCGGCGGTGGCAGCAACGACGAGGACCGGCCCAACCCGATCGCGCTGCTGGCGATGGCGCTGCTCGCGCCGTTCGCCGCGATGATGATCCAGATGGCGATCAGCCGGACCCGCGAGTACGACGCGGACGAGGACGGCGCCAAGCTGACCGGCGACCCGCTGGCTCTCGCGTCGGCCCTGCGCAAGCTCGAGGCCGGCGTCGCCCAGGCTCCCCTCCAGCCCACCCCGGCCATCCAGAACTCCAGCCACATGATGATCGCCAACCCGTTCCGCCCCCAGGACGTGTCGCGGTTCTTCTCGACGCACCCCCCGATGACCGAGCGGATCGCCCGGCTCGAGGCGCAGGCCTACGGGTTCCGGCAGCGCTGAGACCCATCGGCCCCGTGCTCGGCGCGGGGCCGAAACAGCCCGTCCGGAAGAATCGCAGGGGGCTGGGAATGAAAGTCTGGCCGATACACGTTACGATGGCTGGCAGTTGCAGTTCCTCGTGTGAGTGGGCCCGCCAAGTGCGGGCCTTTTCTTTAAGCGGTGTATTCCGTGTCGTGGTGATGTCGCAGCTGGTGGTCCGCATCCGCGGCCACATCGGCCAATTAGGAAAAGAGTTATCCCATGGCACAGGGAACAGTGAAGTGGTTCAACGCTGAGAAGGGCTTCGGCTTCATCGAGCAGGACGGCGGCGGCGCCGACGTCTTCGTGCACTACAGCGCGATCGAGTCCGGCGGCTACCGCTCGCTCGACGAGGCGCAGCGCGTGGAGTTCGACATCACGCAGGGCCCGAAGGGTCCCCAGGCGGAGAAGGTCACGGTCATCTGACCTGCCCCACCCTCTGATTTAGATCGAAGCCCCCGGCCATTGCGGCCGGGGGCTTCGGCGTTGCCGGAGTGCAGCGACGTGGGTAGCCCGCGTGGTCGCGCACGCTGCGGCGGGCGCGCGACTCAGCCGCCGAGGCCAGCCCGGTGGGCGAGCATGACGAGCTGCCCGCGGTCGCGGGCATCCAGCTTGGTGAGCAGGTGGCTCACGTGCGTCTTCACCGTGGAGTAGCTGACGACCAGCCGGTCGGCGATTTCGACGTTGGACAGGCCCAGGGCGACGGCGGCCAGCACCTCGTGCTCGCGTTGCGTCAGGGGCGGCAGCACGAGTGTCTCGCGCGGCGCCTCGACCTGGGCAAAGCGGTCGAGCATCCGTCGCGTGACCTCTGGCGCCAGCAGGGCGTGGCCGGCGGCTACCGCTGAGACGGCCCGGACCAGCTCTGCGGGTTCGGTGTCCTTCAGTACGAAGCCGCTGGCTCCCGCCCGCAGCGCCGCGACGACGTACTCGTCGGCCGCGAACGTGGTCAGCACCAGCACCCTGACCCCAGCTGTGCCCGGGCTCGAGGTGATGTGACGGGTGGCCTCGATCCCGTCCATGCCTGGCATCCGGATGTCCATGAGAACCACGTCGGGGAGGTGCTGGCGAGCAGCGGCGAGGGCCTCGACTCCATCCGTCGCCTCTGCGACCACCTCGATGTTCGGCTCTGCGCCGAGGATGAGGGAGAAGCCGGTCCGGACCAACGCCTGGTCGTCGGCGACCACGACCCGGATCACGGTGCTGCCGCCAGCGGGAAGGTGGCCCGGACCCGGAAGCCGCCCTCGGTCACGTCGCCGATCACCAGGGAGCCGCCATAGGTCGCCACCCGTTCGCGCATCCCCGCGAGGCCATGGCCGGCGGTGGAGTGGACGCTGCCCAGCGCCAGCCCGCTTCCATCGTCGGAGACCAGGATCTCGACCTCGGTCGGCCGATAGGTCATCTCCACCGAGGCACAGCTGGCGCCGGAGTGCTTGAGGCAGTTGGTGAGGGCCTCCTGCACGATCCGATAGGCGGCGAGCCCGACCCCTGGGGGCACGGCCGCAGGGATGCCGTGGGCGGTCAGGGTGGTGGGAAGTCCCGCCTGTCCGACCCTGGACACGAGTGCGGGCACGTCGTCCAGCGTCGGTGCAGGCGCGCGCGGAGAGTCCTCGCCGTCGGCCTCGCCGTCCCGCAGGACGCCCAGGAGATTGCGCATCTCGGCCATCGCCCGGCGCCCGGTGTTCTCGATCTCGGTCACGGCGGTGCGCGCGCGCCCGGGGTCGGCGGTGTCCAGGAGGCGCCCTGCCGCACCAGCTTGCACCACCATCACGCTCATGGCGTGGCCGATCACGTCATGCAGCTCCCGGGTGATTCGCAGTCGCTCCTGGGTCGCCGCGAGGGAGGCCCGCTCCTGCTCCGCATCGGCCCGTTCGCGCTCGAGCTCCACCTTCTGCTCCGCAGCGCGGACATCCGCTTCGGCACGCTCCCGGCGGGCCCGGGTGGACGTCGCGAGCAGGATCACGCCAGCGAAGGCCGCGCTGCTCAGGACTGCGCCTTCGCGGCTCAGGTCGACCGGGTCGAGGATTGCGGTCAGCGCCAGTGCGACGATCACCAGCCCGATGGCCCGCCGCGAGCTGCGGGCGCTGCCGAGCGTGACGGCGGTGTAGGTCGCGGCGAAGGGCCCGATGGTGGCCATCCCGACGGTCCCCTTCACCAGTACCAGCCCCAAGATGCCGGACAGTGTCACCGCCAGGACCGCCAGGGGGTACCTCCGCCGGAGGGCGATGCTGCCGACCGCCAGCACCGTGAGGGCGACGGTGAGCGCGTCCGGGTCGCGGTTGGCGGAGACCGACTCCGAGCCGCCGAGGTTCACGGTCAGCGTGAGTGACAGGCAGACCACGGCCACCAGGACGTCGAACGCTGTCTGGCGCGCTGACAATGTGGGGACCGAAGGTCCGTGATCCGTGGGCGATGTGGCGGCGGTGGTCATCGTGTCCTGTCTCAGAGTTGTCCTTCACCCTACGGGCGGCGCCACCACCGGCTCATCCGTCTGGAGGTGGAGATCCCGCGGGTCGGACTGGGTCCCCGGTACCGGTGCAGGTCGAGTCTTGCGGGCGATGTGTGCGACCGCTGTCGACCGCCACCGTTGTCCCAGGCGCCACTCCCACGGCGTCACGACCAGGGAGACACACATGTCCTCGCTTGCCCAGCTCGTCCGCAGACACCCCTTGTCCGCATTCGCCGTCCTCGCCTGCCTGTTCGGCTGGATGGTCTACGGCCTGGCCGCATTCGGCGTCGGGTCAAACCCGGAGAACATGCCGCTCGGCCCCGTGATGGCCGCGCTCGTCGTCACCTCCTGCCAGGGGCGCGGGGCACTCTTCGCCTGGGGGCGGACCCTGCGACAGTGGGTCGCGACGCCGTGGCTGTACGTCGTCGCCATCGGCGCACCCATCGCGCTGCACGTGCTCATCGTGCTGGTCAACCACGTGTTCGGAGCACCGCTGCCGACGGCCGGCCAGCTGGGCGCCTGGCCCGGGGTCCCGGTCACCTTCCTGGTGATGCTGGTCATGGTCGGGCTCGGCGAGGAGGCCGGTTGGACCGCGTTCGCCGCCCCAATCCTGCTGCGTCGACACGGTCTTTGGGGTGCCTTCGCAGTACTTGCCCCGTTGCGCATCTTCTGGCACCTGCCGCTGATGATCACGGGCGACATGCCGCTGGTGGTCGGACTGCTCGGCAACGCTGGCTTCCAGCTGATCGTGCTCCAGATGATGCGCCACCGCCGGGGTTCGTGGACCCACGCTGCCGTCTGGCACGCGACGCTGAACGCCTTCGGGGGCGCCTTCTTCTTCACCATGGTCACCGGTGCCGACAAGGACCGCCTGGGCACGCTGCTCGCCCTGGTCTACGCCGCGGTCGCGCTCCTCACGCTGGTCCCGGCGCTGATTCGCCGTGGCCGGGACGACCAAGACTCGACCGACCCCTCGACCACGGTTGCGCCACCGGTATCTGCCGTGGCCGCGACCCCCGGTCAGCGGTACTGAGCCGGGAGGGTGGAAGGCCCGGGGCCAGGCACATCGGGCGCACGACACTTCCAGAGTCCCACCGCAGGTAGGTTACCCGGCGGTGGGACTCTGGCAGGTGTCCGTGCGACCGGCAACCGGAGCGACTGGTTGAATCGGTCCCATGCCTTCCCTCACCCGCGCAGAAGCCCATGAGCGTTCCGCCCTGATCAGCGTGACGCGGATGGAAGTCGACCTCGACCTCGACCAGGGCGCCGAGACGTTCACCTCGAGGACTCGGATCGAGTTCTCCTGCAACGCGCCCGGAGGCACCACCTTCATCGACGTCAAGCCGATCGAGCTGCGCTCCCTGTTGCTCAACGGGTTGCCGGTCGACGTGACGGGATTGACCGACGGGCGGATCGAGCTCACGGGCCTGGCTGCGACGAACGTCCTGGAGGCCGATGCGGTGATGGCCTACAGTCGCGACGGCCAGGGCCTGCACCGCGCCGTTGACCCCGCCGACGGTGAGCACTACGTCTACGGCCACCTGTTCCTCGACGCCGGCCCGCGGGTGTTCGCCTGCTTCGACCAGCCCGACCTCAAGGCTCCGTATGCCGTGACGGTGACCGCGCCCGAGGCCTGGGTCGTGCTCGGCAACGGTGCGGCGACCCACGTGGGGGCGGGGCGGTGGAAGCTGGCCGAAACACAGCCACTGGCAACGTACTTCGTCACCGTCTGCGCTGGTCCCTACGCCTCCGTGCGGGACGAGCACGACGGCATACCCGTGGGGATCCACGCGCGCGCCTCGCTCAAGGAGCACCTGGAGCGGGAGGCGCCGCAGATGCTCGAGGTGACCAAGGCGAGCTTCGACTACTACCACTCGCTGTTCGGGATCCGCTATCCGTTCGGGGAGTACCACCAGGTGTTCGTGCCGGAGTTCAACGCCGGCGCCATGGAGAACCCCGGGTGCGTGACGTTCCGCGACACCATGGTCTTCCGCGGTGCTGCCGCGCGGGACGAGGTGCTGGCCCGCACCAACACGATCACCCACGAGATGGCGCACATGTGGTTCGGCGACCTCGTCACCATGCAGTGGTGGGACGACCTCTGGCTCAACGAGTCCTTCGCCGAGTACATGTCGCACCGCACCTGTGTCGACGCCACGGAGTTCACCGACGCCTGGATCGACTCGACCATGGCCCGCAAGGGCTGGGGGTATGCCGCGGAGCGCACCCCCTCGACGCACCCGGTAGCCGGAGGCGCGGCGGTCGACGCGCAGGCGGCGCTGCAGGACTTCGACGGGATCTCGTATGCCAAGGGAGCAGCCACGCTGCGGCAGCTGATCGCCCACATCGGTGACGACGCCTTCATCGCCGGCGTCACGGCATACTTGCGCAATCACTCCTTCGGGAACGGCACGCTCGCGGACTTCATGGGCTTCATGGAGCAGGCGTCCGGCCAGTCGTTGGCCGAGTGGAGCCAGGCCTGGCTGCTCACCGCCGGTGTCGACGTGATCTCGGTCGACGCGGCCGCGGGCATCGTCGACCGCACCGTGCCGCCACAGTTTCCGGCGAACCGCCCGCACACGATGGACGTCGCCGGCTTCACCGGTGGCGTCGAGGTGTTCCGGGTGCCGGTGACCCTCACGCAGGACCGCACGACCGTCGAGGCACTGCGCGAGGCGCCTGCCGCCGACCTCGTCGTGCCCAACGCCGCGGACCTCACGTGGGCCACGGTGACCCTCGACCCGGGGTCGGTCGCGGCCGTCTCGACGACTCTGGCCGCGGTGCCCGACACCCAGGCGCGGGCCGTGGTGTGGATCGGCCTCGTCGACGGGGTCTGCCTCGGCACCGTCGACCCACGGGTGCTCGTCCGGACCTTTGGCAACGCCTGGCCGGCTGAGGACAACGACTCGGTGCTGAGCCGCACGGCACTCGCCCTGTTGGGCCGGATCATCCCGACCTTCCTGCCGCCGCAGGAGCACAAGTGGGCCGAGCAGGTGGTGGCCACCTCGGCCGCAAAGGTGCTCGAGTCTGCTGGCGCGGGATCGACCCGCGCCCTGGTCGCCGCCCGGACCGTGGCGCGGTCCTCCGCGGACGAGACCCTCCTCCGTGCCTGGGCCGCGGGCAAGGACCGACCCGCAGGGCTGGAGGAGGACTCCGACTTCGGCTGGCTCGCGGTGCGCAACCTGGCCTCCCGCGGTCTGGTCGACCACGAGTTCGTCGAGGGCCGTCGCGCCGACGACGACACCCTCCAGGGACGGCTCAACGCGTTGTCCGCGGGTGCGGCGATGCCGTCCGCCGACGCGAAGGCGTGGGCCTGGGGTGAGCTGACGGCCAACCGGGCGCGGTCCAACTACGAGCTCAACGCGCTGGCCCAGGGCTTCTGGCTCACCGACGACCTCGATGTCGTGCGGCCCTATGCCGAGCGCTACTTCACCGAGGTGCCCGCCATGACGGCGTGGGTGGGGGAGGACGCCATCGCGCGAGTCGCGACACTGGCCTACCCGGCTCGGGTCGTGGAGGACGCGACGGCCGAGCTCAGCGCTGCTGCGGTGGCGGGCAACGGCCTCAGCGTCGCCGTGCGCCGGTCCGTGGTCGACGCCGAGTCCGAGCTCCGGGAGGCTCTGCGCTCGCGGGCGACCTTCGGCTGAGTGCCTGGAGCGGGGCCTCCGAGCAGGTATGCCGCCGTGCCCCACTCGGGCACGGCGGCATACCTCTGGGTGGGCTGCGGTGAGCCGCTTGGACGGGCAGGTCTGGGACGTCTGTGCAGGTCAGAGGCGGGTTTGCCCGACGCCGATGGAACCGCTGTGGCCGATTCGGGGCTACCATCACAGGTGGCGAGGCCGTTGGGATGTCAGTTGACGTTCACCTCCGTCTATGGAGGTCTGGGTGGATACCGCTCGATGAATCGTCTTCATGAGGGAATGACTCTCGGTGGGCGCTACGTGCTCGGTGCACGCATCGCCTCTGGGGGGATGGCCGATGTCTGGGCCGGGACCGACGAGGTCCTGCAGCGCACCGTGGCCGTGAAGGTGATGCGCCCCGACACCGGCCACGAGGAGCTGTTCGCCCTCCGGTTCCGTGACGAGGCGGTGCACTCGGCAGCGCTGCTGCACACCAACATCGCGACCCTGTTCGACTACGGCGAGGACGACGGGTTGGCGTTCCTCGTCATGGAGCTCGTCAAGGGTGAGCCGCTGTCCCTCCTGCTGAAACGCCGCGCACCCCTGGACCCTGCGGAGGTGCGCTCCCTCGTGGGGCAGGCCGCCCTCGCTCTGGGCGTCGCCCACGAGGCACGCGTGATCCACCGCGACGTGAAGCCGGCCAACATCCTGGTGCGCCCCGATGGACTCGTGAAGCTCACCGACTTCGGGATCGCGAGAGCGCTCGACGCCGCCGGCCACACCCGGGCGGGCGAGATGCTCGGCACTCCCCACTACCTCAGCCCGGAGCAGGCGCTCGGCGAAGCCGCCACCGGGGCCAGTGATCTGTACGCACTCGGAGTGGTCGCGCACGAGATGCTCACCGGCCGGAGGCCGTTCGACAAGGGGACGCCGATCGCCACCGCCCTCAGCCACGTCAACGAGCCTCCGCCGCCGCTGCCGGACGGCATCCCCGAGGACCTCGCGTCGCTCGTGGGGGACTGCCTGCAGAAGAACCCGGCGGACCGCCCGGCGAACGCCCGCGAGGTCGCGTCCCGGGTCGGTCTCGGAGACAACGAGATGGCCGGGCTGTCGTTGGGCCTCGCCAGCGCCCTGGCCAGCTGGGCCGAGGACGACTCGCCCAACACCGACGGCTCGGTCATCCGGTTCCCCGACCTGGGTGGCCCGACGGTGGCCATGCAGGTCAAGCCCGGCACCACCGCCTAGCGGGGACGCAAGCCACACATTGGTATGCCGCCGTGCCCGAGTCGGGCACGGCGGCATACCTGCGTCTGGCGGCCGGTGAGCCGCCACGAGCTCAGCGGTAGTTGGTGAACTGGATCGCGAAGTCGAAGTCGTCCTTGCCCTTGAGCAGCGCCTGGACGGCCTGGAGGTCGTCACGCGACTTGCTGGTGACGCGAAGCTCGTCGCCCTGGATCTGGGACTTGACCGACTTGGGGCCCTCGTCGCGGATGATCTTGCCGACCTTCTTGGCGTTCTCCTGCGAGATGCCCTCCTGCAGGCCGAGCTCGAGGCGGTACTCCTTGCCGGACAGCTGCGGTCCGCGCTCAGGGACGTCGAGGTGCTTGAGCGAGACCTTGCGCTTCACCAGCCAGGTCTGGAAGACGTCGAGGACGGCGTTGGCGCGCTCCTCGGTGTTCGCCTTGATGACGACCTTGTCCTCGCCGCTGGCCTCGATGGAGGCGCCGACGTTCTTGAAGTCGTAGCGCGTCGCCACCTCGCGCGAGGCGCTGTTGAGGGCGTTGGCGACCTCCTGGTGGTCGATCTTGCTGACGATGTCGAACGAGCTGTCGGCCATGGTGGCGTGTCCTTCCTGGGGCGTGACGCGGCAGTCGCCGGGTGGGGCGGCTACCGGTTTCAGCATTCGTGGATGTCCTTGCTATCCTTCCACGCGCACCAAGGCAGGTTGCCCGAGCGGCCAATGGGAGTGGACTGTAAATCCATCGCGAAAGCTTCGAAGGTTCGAATCCTTCACCTGCCACCCAGTGCACAAGAGGGCCCCTGACCAGCGGAAACGCAGGTCCGGGGCCTTCTTCCTTGCCCCGTCGCGTGTCCGGCTAACAGCGGCCAAACCCGGGGTATGGCCGATCGCGGCTGCGGGGAATGGGCGGAAAATTTGTCTCCCAAGGCCGTGACAGTCGGACTACTGCGCGGTGACCTGCACGGACGCTTGGGTGGGGGTATGCAATCGCGATGGAATTCGGCACCGTTCCCATTCGCGATGCCTCGGGCCCGCTTGCGTGCGCACCCCTGTCATCGCGTTTGATTCGGCCGAACGCCCAAACATCGCCGAGAATCGTGCTCGGGGACGTGGGAGCTTGGACCCAGCCGAGGCGCCCGGCAGCAGGCAATGTGGAAGTGACCCCGGGGAAGGCCGTCGTCGTTGTGCCCGATCGCACTAAACGAGCCGATGCTGACTTCCCTGGTCGAGGCAATGTTGACGCAATAATCGAACGACTAGACAGCAGTTGCCGCAGAGCGCTCGACCTCGAGACCCGCCTCGAAGCGTGAAAGGTAGGTAGCAAAACCCGCTACGTCGGCTGGGTCGGGGGTGACCGTGACGGCATGCCCACCATCGAAGATGTGCATGTCGAGCCAACGGCCGAGATCAAGCTCGTTCGTGTCGTCTGCGAGGTAGCACGCCAGGACGGCGATCCCCCACGCGCCGCCTTCGCCGGCACTCTGCCCCAATTCCACAGGCGTGTTCAACGCTCCGGCGAGCAGTCGCTGCGCCACCCCTTCGGTGCGGAAGAGCCCGCCGTGGGCGACGAGGACGTCGAGGGCAACGTCTTCGTCGGCGAGGGCACGCAGGCCCAGGGCGAGGGTGGCGAAGGTGCCGAAAACCTGTGCTCGAACGAAGGAGCCGAGCGTAAGACGGCTGTCGGGCGTCCGGAAGAAGAGGGGTCTGCCGACCTCGAGGCCGGTCACCGGCTCGCCTGCCAGGTAGTTGAAGGCGACCAGGCCGCCGGCGTCGGCCTCGGCACCCAGCGCTGAGCCGAGCATCGCGGCGAAGACGGTGTCACGGACAGTGGGGGAGCCGACCGCGTCGGCGAGCTCGCCGAACAAGGCGGCCCAGGCGTCGAGCTCGCTGGCACCGTTGTTGCAGTGCACCATGGCCACCGGGTCGCCGGCGGGAGTGGTGACGACGTCGATCGCATGGTGGACGCGTCGAAGTGGATGCTCAAGCACCGCCATGGCAAAGATGCTGGTCCCGACACTGACATTGCCCGTGCGGGGGGTGACAGCGTTCGTGGCCACCATTCCCGTGCCGGCGTCCCCTTCGGGCGGACACATGGGGGCACCCGCGAGCAACGTGCCGGTGGGGTCGAGGAGCGTGGCTCCCTCGGCGCTGAGACTGCCTGCTTCCTGGCCAGCCGCCAGGACCTCGGGCAACAGGGCAGCGAGGTGCAGGTCGGGGCAGCGCTCCGCGATCAAGCGGTCGAACCGAACGAGGGCGTCGGCGTCGTAGTCCTTCGTCGCGGGGTCGATCGGGAACATGCCAGACGCGTCTCCCACGCCGAGGACGTGCCGCCCGCTGAGGCGGTGGTGGACGAGCCCGGCGAGGGTGGTGAGGCCGGCGATCTCGGCGACGTGCGGCTCGCCCTCGAGGATCGCCTGGTAGAGGTGCGCGACGGACCAGCGAAGCGGGATGTTCACGCCCAGCAGGTCGGTCAGCTCTGCCGCGGCCTGTCTGGTGGAGGTGTTGCGCCATGTCCTGAACGGGACCAGCAGTTCGCCAGCCGTGTCGGTGGCGAGGTAGCCGTGCATCATCGCTGAGACCCCCAGCGCGGCCAAGTTCGTCGGGCGTATGCCGTGACGCGCGTTGGCGTCGGCTGCCACCGCCGCGTAGCACTGCTGCAGTCCGCTCCAGATGTCCTCTTCCGCATAGGTCCAGCGGCCGTCGACCAGTTGGTTCTCCCAGGTGTGGTCGCCGACGGCGAGCACGTGCCCGTCGCGGTCGACCAGCACTCCCTTGATCCGGGTCGAGCCGAGCTCGATGCCCAGGACGGCTCGGCCCTCGGCGATCGCACGTCCTTCTGGGGATCGGTTCGCAGGCAACGGAAGACCTGTCGAGGTGGCCGTCATCGGCTGACCCCGCGGTCGGGTCCCGCGTGGTGGCTGAAGGCATAACGCGTGGTGGCGGAGAACACCTGGTCCGGTGACAAGACCGACGACGGGAAGGCGAACTGGTTGGGTGAGTCGGGGAACTGCTGTGCCTCCAGGGCGATCCCGGCTCGTGCCGCGTACGTTGCGCCGGACGTGCCGACAAGCGTGTCGTCCAGGTACTGCCCGGTGTAGACCTGCAGTCCCGGCTGGTTGCTCGTCAGTTCCAGGAGCACACCCGAGCGGGGCGACCACAGGGTGGCGGCAGGCGCGGTGCCGTTGAGCGCGAAGTTGTGGTCCAGCCCCGCAGGAGCGGCTAGCTCGGCCCGGGGCGAGGTGATCCGGTCGCCGAGACGGCAGGGTTGGCGCCAGTCCAGCTCTGTCCCGCTCACCTCCTCCAGCAGGCCAGTCGGGATCAGGTCGTCAGCCACGGGGGTGTAGCCGTCGGCGGCCACACCGAGGACGTGGTCATCGATGGGGCCGGCCGCCTCACCATCGAGATTGAAGTAGGCATGGTTGGCGATGCTCGTGACGGTCGGGGCGTCAGTCGTCGCGGTGTAGGCGATGGTCAGTGTGTCGTCGTCAACGCGATAGCTGGCCTCGGCCCGGACGGCACCGGGGAAGCCCTGGTCACCGTCTGGGCTCGTCAGTCTGAGACGCACCTCGGACGGGGAGTGCTCCACGACTTCCCAGTCTCGCTGGTCCCATCCGACGCGGCCGCCATGGAGCGCGTTCGGGCCCTCGTTGCGCTCAACCTGGTATCGCCGCCCGTCCAGCATGAACCGACCACCCCGGATCCTGTTGGCATACCGGCCGACGGTTGCCCCGAGGTAGCCGGGGAGGCGTCCGTACGAGGCCGGGTCCTGATGGCCCAGAACCACATTCAGCCGGCGCCCATGGACGTCGGTGACCCAGAGGCTCCGAAGTGAAGCGCCTCGTGGCAGGACCTCCGCGGTCAGCCCGAGCCGGCCAGTACCGGCGAGGGTCAGCGGTTCAGCCAGTTCGGCGAGCGGCGCGGACGGGTGGCTGGCGTTCATCGCGGTGTGGGGATCGGCATGGTCACAGGCGAGCCGCAAGGCGGTGGTAGGCGGCGTTCCACCGGAGCTCGCGAAGGATGCTCTCGGTGGTGCTGTCAGCGGTGATGCGGACGAGCTCGAGGTCGAGCATCTCGGCCAGGTCGACATACTCCTCGCTGCGCAACGCGGTCGACAGGACCGTGTGGTGCGGACCGCCTGCCAGGAGCCAGCACTCTGCCGAGGTGGCGAGGCTGGGCTGCGGCTTCCACACGGCGCACGCGACAGGAAGCAGTGGCAGCGCCTCATCGGGGCGGACGACTTCGATCTCGTTGAGGGTCAGACGGAACCGACCACCCATGTCGCTGATCCCCACGACCACACCCGCGCCTGGGGCTGCGGTGAACCGGAGCCGGACGGGGTCATCACGGTCGCCGATGCTCAGGGGGTGGACCTCGACCGTCGGCGTGCTCTCGGCGATCGTCGGGCAGACCTCGAGCATGTGGGCGCCGAGGATCTTCTCCTCACCGGGCACGAGGTGGTAGGTGTAGTCCTCCATGAACGAGGTCCCACCGGGCAGGCCGACCGCCATCGCCTTGGAGGCACGGAGCATGACCGACGTCTTCCAGTCACCTTCGCCGCCGAATCCGTAGCCATCCGCCATCAGGCGCTGAACCGCCAGGCCGGGTAGTTGCTTCAGACCGCCCAGGTCCTGGAAGTTCGTCGTGAACGCGCCGAAGCCGCCCTCGGTGAGGAACTGCCGCAGTCCCGCCTCGATGCGAGCAGCGTCCCTGAGCGACTGGTGGCGACCACCGTCAGGCAGGAGCTCGGGAGCGACGCGGAAGGACTCGGCATACTCCTTCACCAGAAGATCGACGTCGGAGTCGGCGACGTCATCGACCAAGGCCACGAGGTCGTTGACGCCGTAGGTGTTGACCGACACCCCGAACTTGAGCTGCGCCTCAACCTTGTCACCTTCGGTGACGGCGACATCGCGCATGTTGTCGCCGAAGCGGGCGAGCTTGAGGGTGCGGAGCTCGGCGAGACCCGAGGCTGCCCGAGCCCAGGACGCCACCCGGGCCACGACCGTCGGGTTGGACGCATGACCAGCAACCACCTTGCGCGAGATCCCGAGCCGGGCGCCTACGTAACCGAACTCCCGGTCGCCATGGGCGGCCTGGTTGAGGTTCATGAAATCCATGTCGATCGTCGACCACGGCAACTCGGCCCGTGCCTGGGTGTGCAGATGCAGCATCGGTTTGCGCAACGCATCGAGGCCGGCGATCCACATCTTGGCCGGCGAGAACGTGTGCATCCAGGTGATCACACCGATGCAGTTGTCGGCCGCGTTGGCCGCCAGCACCTGGGAGTGGATCGCGGCGGCGTCGACCAGCACGGGCTTCCACACGAGGGTTGCCGGGATGACACCACTGCTCGCGAGCTGGTCGGCCACCGCGCGCGACTGGGATGCGACCTGCGCGAGGGTTTCGTCGCCGTACAGGTCCTGGCTCCCGGTCAGGAACCAGATCTCGGGCGTGATGTGGCTGGGGGTCGACATCGTCTCTCCTTGGTGCGACAGAAGCCTCGCCGGTGGGCGCAGGGGTTGCTGGTGAGCTAGTGCTGGCCGTACACGTTTTGGTAACGCTCGTAGAGGGCATCGATGTCGGCCGGCGCCATCACTGCGAGCACGCCGCCCTGCCGGGCGATGTGGACGCTGCGAGCGACGTCCTCGCACATGACCGCAGCCTTGACCGCGGACCGCGCGTCCTTGCCGATGGTGAAGACGCCGTGGTTGCGCATGAGGACTGCCGGGGACCTGCTGCCGCTCAGGGTCTCGACGATGCCGCGTCCGATCGAGTCGTCACCGATCAGGGCGAAGGGGCCAACCGGAACAGGTCCACCAAACTCATCAGCCATCATCGTCAGCACGCAGGGGATCTCCTCGCCGCGCGCGGCCCAGGCTGTCGCGTAGGTCGAGTGGGTGTGCACCACTCCGCCGACCTGAGGCAGGTGGCGGTAGACGTACGCCTGGGCATCCGTGTCGGACGAGGGTGAGTGGTGGCCATCGACCACCCTGCCGCGCAGGTCGCAGACGACCATGTTCTCTGCAGTCAGATCGTCGTAGGAGACGCCGGACGGCTTGATCACCATGAGATCGCGGTCCGGCACGCGCGCCGAGACGTTGCCGGCGGTCCAGACCACCAGCTGGTATCGAGTCAGCTCACGATGGAGCCCCGCGACCTCTGCGCGCAGCTGCGCAAGGACGCCGTCGACGTCAGTCACGGCCGACATGTGGTCACCCACGATCGCCTCGTTGTCCGTGCACGCATCCTGTCTCCTTCGGTGTGCCGGACTCGTCCAGCGTCGAACGGATGTTAGCGGTAACACCCATCGGTGTAAAGGCTTGTTCAGTCCCGTCTCTCCACGGTTGGCACGAGCGGAAATTTCTGAGCTCAAGGCCTTGACGAATCGTGTGTGAACGCTAACACTCGTCCACGAGCAACTCGACGACGCGGCTCCAACTCCTCCATCCTTCGGACGGAAGCGGCATCGGCGCCGAGGCCCACGCTCTGGCTGAGCCGTCACGAGGTCTCAGCAGGGTGACGCATGGTGATCAGGAGCGACAACGCGCCCGACATCCCACCACTCCATGGAGGAACAATGAAGTTCAGGAAGAGCGCGGCGCTTCTTGCGGCTGCTTTCACGATTGCCGGGCTGACGGCCTGCGGGTCTGACAGTGACGCCCCCTCCGGTGACAGCGCTTCGTCGTCGACCGGCATCAAGGGAGCCGTCATCGGGTTTGCCCAGGTTGGCTCCGAGAGCGGCTGGCGCAGCGCCAACACGGACAGCATCAAGGCCGCTGCCACGAAGTACGGCGTCGACCTCAAGTTCACCTCGGCCGAGGGCGACCAGACCAAGCAGATCGCGTCCATCAAGACGTTCATCACCCAGGGCGTCGACGTGATTGCGTTCTCGCCCGTGGTGGAGACGGGGTATGACGCCGTGCTCCAGGAGGCCAAGGCCGCCGGCATCCCGGTCATCCTGACGGACCGCGCCGTGGACGCCGATCCCAGCCTCTACAAGACCTTCATCGGCTCGGACTTCATCAAGGAGGGCGAGAAGGCCGCCACCTGGGCCAAGGCCGAGTTCGCGAACGACGCGGCAGTCAACATGGTGGTCCTCGAGGGCACCACCGGCTCGGCGCCAGCCAATGACCGCAAGGAGGGCTGGGACAACGTGCTCGGCAAGGAGACCAAGTTCAAGACGCTGGCGTCCCAGACGGGGGAGTTCACTCGTGACGGGGGCAAGAAGGTCATGGAGGGGTTCTTGGCCAAGTACCCGAACATCAACTTGGTCTACGCGCACAACGACGACATGGGCCTCGGCGCGATCGAGGCGATCGAGGCTGCTGGGAAGGTCCCCGGCAAGGACATCAAGATCGTGACGATCGACGCCGTCAAGGCGGGCATGGAGGCCCTCTCGGCTGGCAAGATCAACTACATCGTTGAGTGCTCGCCCCTCCTCGGCGACCAGCTGTTCGACGCGGCCAGCTCGGTCCTCGCCGGCAAGACCATCCCCGCCCGGATCATCACCGAAGAGGGCGAGTTCAACCAGGCGCAGGCGACCGCGGCACTTCCCGACCGCAAGTACTGACCAGGTGTGTGCCCGGCGGCCGGTGGTCGCCGGGCACACTCTGTGCAGCAGCGCACCCCTCCCCGCTCGCTGACTGGCCCGGGAAGAAGCCATCGAAGGAGAACCGACAATGGGGCCGGAAGCTCTCAGCCCAGCGTCACCGCGTGCCGTGCAGGCAGACGTAGCGCCAATCGTCGAGATGAGCGGCATCAGCATCAGCTTTCCCGGCATCAAGGCGTTGGACGATGTCTCCTTCCGGCTCTTTCCTGGTGAGGTCCACTCGCTCATGGGTGAGAACGGCGCGGGGAAGTCGACCCTCATCAAGGCCCTCACCGGGGTTTACACGATTGACGAGGGATCCATCAGCCTGGACGGGCACGCAGTGGAGTTCACGTCGCCGGCACAAGCCCAGAAGGCGGGCATCGCGACCGTCTACCAAGAGGTCAACCTGGTGACCAACCTCAGTGTCGCCGAGAACATCTTTCTCGGACGGGAGCCCCGACGCTTCGGGCTGATCAACTTCCGCAAGATGCGCACTGACGCCAAGCGGGCGCTGAGGACGCTGAACCTCGACATCGATCCGTCATCCCTCCTGTCGACCCACTCCATCGCCGTTCAGCAACTGGTCGCGATCGCCCGTGCCGTCGACATCAGGGCACAGGTCCTGGTGCTCGACGAGCCCACGTCGTCCTTGGACCAACGCGAGGTCCAAGAGCTGTTCGGGGTCATCCGTCGCGTGCGTGGACAAGGTGTCGCAGTCCTGTTCGTCTCCCACTTCCTCGACCAGGTCTACGAGATCTCGGACCGCATCACGGTTCTTCGCAACGGCAGATTCGTCGGAGAGTATCCGGCAGCCGAGATTCCGCGCCTCGACCTCATCTCGGCGATGATCGGCAAGGATCTGGCCGCGCTGGAGGCTCTGGAGAAGGGCACCAAGCGGGAGGCCACCGAGCGCGTTGAGGGCGGAGCACTCGTGACCGCCACCCTGGTGGGGCGCAAGGGCACCATCGAGCCGTTCGACCTGGAGATCCACCGTGGCGAGGTCCTCGGTCTGGCCGGTCTCCTGGGCTCGGGGCGCACCGAGCTCGTCCGCCTGCTCGCAGGGGCCGATCGCCACGACCAGGGTGAAGTGCGTTTTGACGGGCACGTCGTCAAGCTCAGGAGTCCGCGCGAGGCGCTGGACCGGGGCATCGCCTTCGCCTCAGAGAACCGGAAGACGGAAGGACTGATCGGCGACCTGAGTGTCCGGGCGAACATCGTCCTGGCGCTGCAGGCCTCCCGCGGGTGGGTGCGCCAGATCCCACGGAACCAGCAGGACGAGATCGCCGACCGCTACATCAAGGCCCTCGACATCAGGCCGCCCAACCCCAACCAGCTCGTGCGCAACCTCTCGGGCGGCAACCAGCAGAAGGTGCTGTTGGGTCGCTGGCTCCTCCTGGAGCCCAAGCTGCTCATCCTCGATGAGCCAACTCGAGGTATCGACATCGGGGCCAAGGCGCAGATCCAGAAGCTCGTCGCGACCTTGGCCGAAGAGGGCCTCGCCGTCATCTTCATCTCGGCCGAGCTGGAGGAGGTGGTGAGGCTGTCCCACCAGGTGGGGGTGCTGCGAGACCGGCGAAAGGTCGCCGAGATGACCAATGACAACCTGGCCGTCGAGGACATCCTCGAGATCATCGCTGCTGAAGCGGAGAAGTCCCCATGAGCAAGCTCACCTCACAGCGGTTGCTCTGGCCGGTCGCGGTGCTCGTCGCCCTCTTGGTTGCCAACCTCGTGGCCAACCACAGCTTCCTGTCCATCACCATCCAGGACGGCAACCTGTTCGGGCCGTTGGTGGACATCCTGCGCCGCGCCGCGCCCATCGTCCTGGTCGCCCTGGGCATGTCCCTCGTCATCGCTACCCGTGGCATCGACCTGTCGGTCGGTGCGGTGGCCGCAATCAGCGGCTCGTGGGCGTCGATGCACATCGTGTCGTCCTCGGACCGGACGTCCGTCAGTGTGGTCCTCGTAGCCGTCGTGGTGGCCTTGGTGATGGCCGTCGTCGCGGGACTGTTCAACGGTTTCCTGGTGTCCGTCCTGGGGATCCAACCCATCGTCGCAACGTTGGTGCTCATGACAGCCGGGCGAGGGCTGGCACAGGTCATCACCAACGAGAAGATCCTGTACCCCGACAACGCGCCGGGCTACAAGCTGATCGGCGGCGGCTACCTGATCGGGGTCCCGTTCTCGATCCTGGTTGCGGGCGCGATCTTCGCCCTCACTGCAGCACTGACCCGACAGACCGCCCTCGGCACCCTCATCGAAAGCGTGGGCATCAACCCGGAGGCCAGCCGACTGGCCGGCATTCGCGCCACCAGGATCATCCTGGTCGTCTACGTCTTCTCCGGATTCTGCGCCGGGCTCGCTGGCCTGATGCTGACCTCTAACTCGACCTCGGCCGATCCCAACTCGATCGGCCTCTTCATCGAGCTCGACGCCATCCTGGCGGTCGTGATCGGCGGCACCGCCCTCACCGGTGGACGGTTCTCCCTGTGGGGCACGCTAGTTGGCGCCTTCATCATCGAGACGATGAACAGCTTTGTGGTCATCGCCATCTCCCCTCGCAGCACCGACGTGTTCAAGGCTGCGGTTGTCGTCGTCGTGTGCCTCCTCCAATCGCCCAAGGCGCGCAGGTGGTTCAGCGACTTGGTTCGTCGGCCCACTGGCCGTCGCACGCCTCCACCGACGGTGCCCCCCACAGCACCTGACGCGCCACCTCTGGCCGTGTCTGCCATCTCGGTGCCGGCACTCGACCGGGACAACGCCCAGGATCTCGAGACGAGGACCTCATGAGCATCGCAGCCGACCCGCCTTCCAGCCGCAGGCCACTCACCCGGGTCCTGGGCCGACTGGGCGGCTACTCCCAGGTCGCGACGACCGTCGTGCTCCTCGCCATCATGCTGACCGTCGGCGCCGCGCTCTACCAGAACTTCACCTCACCACAGGCGCTGGTGGACCTGCTGGGCAAGAACGCGTTCCTGATCCCCCTCGCGGTCGGCATGACCTTCGTCATCCTCAGTGGAGGCATCGACCTCTCGGTCGGGGCGGTGATGGCCCTCGGCTCTGTCGTTGCGGCAACTCTCCTCCAGCAGGGTTGGTCGGCCCCAGCCGTCATCGTCGCCGTGCTCCTGACCGGCACCGTCCTCGGCGCCCTCGTCGGCACGGTCATCAGCAAGTTCGAGATCCAGCCCTTCATCGCCACCCTCGCAGCGATGTTCCTGGCGCGAGGTCTGTGCCTGGTGATCACCGATCGGTCGATCACGATCAAGGACACCCTGTTCCGCAAGGTCAACCTGGCCCACCTCAACCTCTTCGAGGCCAAGGTCACCAACGTCCGAGGTCGCACCCGGATCGTGGACGTCTACACGACGCCTTCGGTGCTGATCGCCCTGGGTCTCGTCCTCGTGGCCTTCGCCGTGCTCCACTACACCCACTTCGGCAGGACCGTGTATGCGGTGGGTGGCAGTGAGCCGTCAGCATCCCTGATGGGCCTCGCGGTGGACCGCACCAAGGTGATGGTCTACGCCATCAGCGGCTTCTGCGCCGGCCTGTCGGGACTGCTCTTCTCCTTCTACACCGCATCCGGAGATCCGGTTGCCGGCATCGGATACGAGCTGAATGCCATCGCCGCCGTGGTGATCGGTGGCACGCTCCTCTCGGGTGGCGCGGGCTATGTCTTCGGTTCCGTGCTGGGAGTCCTCACTCTCGGGACCATCTACGCCTACAAGGAGTTCGACGGCAATCTCAACACCGGGTGGACCCGCATCCTCATCGGCGCACTCGTGCTCTTCTTCATAGTCCTCCAGCGGGTCATCGCTTCCCGACGATGGGCTCGATAGCTTGAGCACCTTCGCGGCGCGCGGCGCTGACGCCCACCATGGAGCGAACCGGGGCGTGAACCCTGTCAGAATCGCGTTCATGACCGTCGTCGTGCAGCCGCTGGACTCGCTCCCCCATGGCTGAACACAGCAAGGCGCCGGTGATGGCCGACGTCGCTCGCCTGGCTGGCGTCTCGCATCAGACCGTTTCCCGAGTGATCAATGGCTCGCCGAAGTTGCGCCCTGAGACCCGGGAACGGGTCCAAGCTGCGATTGAGAGCTTGGGATACCGTCCGAACACGGCCGCCAGAGCCCTGGGACGAGGTCGAAGCGGGATGATCGGCATCATCGGGACTGCCGGAGCCGAGTTCGGGCCCGTAAGCATTCACCGCTCAGTCGAAGAAGCCGCCCGGGATGCTGGCTTTCTCGCCAGTTCGGTCAATCTCACCGAGATGTCTCGTGATGCCCTTGATGGTGCGGTGGAGCACCTCATGACGGTCGGCGTGGAAGGCATGGTGATGATTGCTGCCCACGACGCGGCCTTGGAGATCGTGCGGGCCCAGCGGTCCGGCCCGCCCTTCGTGGTCGTCGAGGGCCAGCTCGATCGCGGCAACACTGCCGTGGTGGGTGTCGATCAGGTTGCCGGTGCACGGGCCGCCACCGAGCACCTGCTGCACCTGGGTCACCGGGAGATTGTCCACGTCAGTGGACCGCTGGACTGGACCGAGGCGCGCTCGAGATTGCAGGGATGGCGGTCGGCCATGCACGACGCCGGCGTTCGACCCGCTGAGCCCATTCTTGGGGACTGGAGTTCCCGGAGTGGATTTGCTGCTGGCCAGGCTGTCTGCGACATGCCAGACGTCACTGCCGTATTCACGGCCAACGATCAGATGGCCATCGGGGTCTTGCGGGCTCTGCATGAGTGCGGCCGGTTCGTGCCGGATGACGTCAGCGTGATCGGGTTTGACGACATCCCGGAAGCCGAGTTCCTCATTCCGCCGCTCACTACGGTCCGCCAAGACTTTGCCGCGGTAGGCATGCGAGCGATTGAAGCACTTCGTCTGCTGATGAATGGCCACAGCCCGACCGCGGATCTGCTGGAGCCAAGCCTGGTCGTGAGGGCCAGCACAGGCCCCCCAAGTCCATCGGCGCGTACTAGGAGAGCCGCCAGTGCATCGCACTCTTGACGGCTCGGAACGCCTCGGGAGTCGTGACCTCGACCTGGAACAAGTCGGCGCCGCTGCCTCCAACCTCTCCCACGTGAAGGACCAGGAGCGTGGGAGGCTGACCTCCTTGCCATCCTCAACCTCGAAATCGGCGTCGGTCCACTCTCTGTGGCGAATTTGCGGCGAAGTTCGCTGGCGAGCCGAGAAGCCGCTCGTGAGCGGGCGGCATACGTCGGCCTGTAAATCCATCGCGAAAGCTTCGAAGGTTCGAATCCTTCACCTGCCACCCGGTTCACGAGAGGGGCCTCCGACCAGCAGACACGCTGTCGGGGGCCCCTCGTCGTGCGTTGGTGCCTGTCCCGCTGCAGCGGTTCAGAGCGGAGTCCTACGGGTGGCCTTCGGGAAATTCGCCGGGAGATTGGCCTCACGGCCTCTGCCTGGGTTCGGCGGACTCACTGACCTGACGGCTGGTGTCAGCACCCGGGAGTTCAGCGACAGCGAGCCGACTGGTCACCCAACACGTGGGTAACGGGGTCACCCGCCAAGGTTCCTCGGCTTCGCGCGGCTCAGGAAGCGGCGTCGTGCACGAGTGCGGTGTCGACGAACTGCTCGAACCTGACGATGAGTCCGTCGCGCACCACGAAGTGATGGGCTACACGGACGGCGAGTGGTTTGCCGGTTGACCGATGCCGGGCGGTGTAGCGGGCCAGGACGACGACGTTCTCGTATGGAACCCTTCTGACGAGTAGTTCGCCCACCGTTCACCGCGCCCCAGCGCTCTTCAGGCGAGCGATGGGCCGTGTTCTACCTGCCATCCAGTGTCGGAGAGGCCCCGGACCAGCGGAAACGCCGTTCGGGTCGCTGAGCCGCTGTCCGGTCGAGCGCAGGCCAGCGCACACCGCAGAGTCGGAGTCGGAACTCCTTGCCCGTTCCGTGACACGAGGGTCGTGCTGCGTCTACGCGGGGGTCTCCAGTGCACGGTGGATTGCTGCGACCATGTCGCCAACCTCCAGCAGGTCGCGGCCGACACCGACGGCGGTCGCACCGGCAGCCAACCACTTCGACACGTCTGCGAGCGGGATTCCCCCCGTGGGGACTATCCGGCTGTTGGGGGCGATGGCCAGGAGGGATCGCAGATACGTGACCCCGCCGACGTGAGCCGGGAACAGCTTCGCCACGCCGTGCTGTGCGGCGGCCAGGATCTCGCCGACGGTCAGCCCTCCCTCCATCAGGGGGATCTGTCCCTCGAGCGCGCCCCTCACGGCGGGGACGGGGCACGGTGAGACCACGAAGTCGGCTCCCCCGTCGATGGCCCTGAGAGCAACTGCCTCGTCCAGCACGGTACCGATGCCAACCAGACGATCGGGGTGGTCCGTGCGGACCTGATGTAGCGCCAGTGGCCAGTCGGGCGTGGTGGCCGTGAGTTCGATCATGGTCAGGCCGGCGTCGAAGCAACGGCCGGCCGCCTCGACGGCTTCTTGCGCGCTCTGGGTTCGCAGCACCGGGATGATCCGCGCCCGGGCCACCTGGTCCTCGAAGGCCGTCAGGGCGTCGGCCGTGATGTCAGGCGCCATGGTTCACTGCCTCGCCACTTGCCTCTTCCTCCAGGGTGCTTCGGTCCATGGCCACTCCGTGGTCCCCGAGCACCTGCAGGACCGCCCCAGCGAGGGTATGTCCCCAACGCAGAGCGCCCAGCGGGTCGTGCCCGTAGTGGCGTGCAGCCAGATACGCCGCGGCGAAGGCGTCGCCCGCGCCCACAGGTTCCACGACTTCTATGACTGGTGCTGGCACTCTCACCACCCGTGAGCCCACGAATGCGACTGCCTCACGTGGGCCGTCTTTCACGATGAGTTCGGACGGCTGGGGGAGTAGTCGACGGACATCGTCAAACGTACGGCAGCCCCAGACGTCGCCCGCCTCATCGAGGCCGACGAACACCGTGGTGGCTTGCTCGGCCAGGGACCGGAGTATGCCGGCCGCCTCAGTCACGCCCCACAGGGCGCTGCGGTAGTTGACGTCGAACGAGGTCGTCACGTCCGGTAGCGCGAGCAGGTCTTCAACGAGTCTTCGGCAATCCTCCGAGAGGGCCGGTGTGATGCCCGTGACGTGAACGTGTTCCACGTCGTCGAGGGCCTCGTCCGGAACATGACGATAGCTCGTGGCGGCGGACGCGTTGCGGTAGTAGCGCATCGTGGTCCCCGCTTCGGTGGCGTCCTTCACGTAGAGCCCTGTGGGGCGCTCGGCGTCGACCTCCAGGAATCGGGTGTCGACTCCCAGCTCGGCCAGCGTCTGCCGCAGGCGCTCACCGAAGGGGTCGTCGCCGACCCTGCCCGCGAAGCGGGTCGGAACCCCGAGGCGGGCCAGGTGCGCGGCGACGTTGACCTCGGCGCCACCGGTGCTGATGAGCAGGTCCGTCGCCTTCTGCAGAGAACTGCCGACTGGGGGAGTGAGCGAGATGAGCGCCTCACCGACGCAGAGAATCGTGCTCATCGTCGGGCCTCAGAGCCTTGGCCGGCCGTGGTCGCGGCGGGGTTGTCCTGACGCGCTGCGAGGGCGGCCGCGACCGCGTGCAATGCCAGGCCCTGACCCCAGAGCTGGGGCCGGTCATCGCGGATCACGCTGTACCCGAACGGAACCAGCTGGAGAACGGTGCCAGCGCTGACCCGGGTCAGGGTCCCGTCCTCGACATAGGCCAGTGCGCCCGCGACCGCCCGCCAGCCTGCCTCGACCACGCGCTCGGGCAGCCCCGGAACCACGTTGCTGGCTCGCAGCATTGCCGCTCCGAGACCGGCCGCTGCCGAGGTCTCCAAAATTCCCGCGTTCTCGGGCTGGCCATCGACCAGGACGCTCCACACTCCGTGATCCGGCTGGCACGCCGCCAGCGCCTCGAGTTGACGGACCAGTCTCGTGCGCACGTCCTCGACCGCATGCCGGTCGACGAGGTCCGGGCGGCGTTGGGCGAGCTCGAGGTACTCCACCGCCCCCAACGCCATCCACGCGTTGGCGCGGCCCCAGAAGCACAGGATGGGGCTTCCCGCATGGGATCCATGCACGAACAGACCTGTCCCTTCGTCTTGCAGGATCTCGGCATGCGCGAGCCACTGGCGCCCCAGCTCCGAGACGAGCCTGGCGTCCCCTCGGGCCTCGCCGAGGTGACCCACGAACAGCCCTCCCATGAAGACGGTGTCGGCCCAGACGCCGTCGGGCCAGTGCTCCATGGCGCCATTCGCCGCGAACGTCACATCGGACGAGGTCTGGAGCCACGTCAGCAACCGGTCCGCGAGAACTGCCGATGACGCACTGCCCTCGAGTACGGCGGCGGTTCCGGGAGCGAGGTGGTTCACGTGATCGAGCACGAGCTCGCTGCGGGCGTGCTCGGCCAGCCACTCGCTGACCCGAGGTGGAAAGGAGTCATTCGCTGCCTCGGCGAACCGGATCATCCCGAGCAGGCAGACGCCCTCCCCCCAGAAGAAGTCCGGCAGACCGTCACCCCAGGTCTTGTCCTCGATCTGCCTCCCTAGCGCCCGAAGGGCGTCAGCCTGCAAGGCCTCGCCCTTCAGCGGGGGCAGCGGGGGGGCAGCGAAACGGCTTGAGGTGAGGTCGCTACCGGCCATCGCGCTGACCTCCTGCGGCGTGCAGCGAGGAGGGGACGCCGCTGACCGGGTCGACCCGGCGCCCCAGCTGGTAGTCGATCTGCAGCTTCTCGCCCGCCCATTCGACCTCGAGACCGGCTGCCCCGAACTCTTGGCGACACGCCGGGTTCGCCAAGTGTGGGGGCTCCTCGAGGCGACCGTCGGGGCCAAGTCCGGCCGGTCGGCCATCGACGGTGAACGCCTGTGACCAGGCAACCTGCAGGACCCGGCCGTCCCGCGCGGTCCAACTGACGGAGGGGTTGGCGTCGTCGCCGTCGAACTCCGGCTCGGTCAGGGCGGCCACGAAGTCGGCGAACGTGCCATCCACCACACGACGGCCCACCGTCGTCACATAGCTCCGGCCGTCCCCGTTCGGCCACCAGCACTGCCAGGACTCGTCGCCGGTCAGCTGTGGCTTCAGGCCGCCTGCGGTCGCAATCGCCACGTAACCGTCGGCAACGCGTCCAGCGAGCCAGGAACCGACCTGCTGCCATTCGTCGAACAGCTCTGCAGGGAACCAGACGTGGGTGGTGCCGATCCAGTCGTGATCGGGAATGCGGTGCAGCACGAGAACAGTCTCACGGTCCTGGTGCGCGCGCGGCAGCACCAGCTGACCGGCCCAGCTGTTGGGTCGCGCGGCGGAGCTGATCGTGTCGGCAGCTGGATGCGTCGCGAAGACCTGGATCTCGGAGTCGAGCGTGGCGCCCCAGATGTGCTCCTGGAGTCCTGGCAGCCCGGCGCGGTAGTCCTGAACGCTGGACAGCATGGCGTCCGGGGTGCGCCAAACACGTAGGTCAGACCGGTAGGGGCGCGCGAGGAGGTCGTGGTGGAGTCGGTACTCGCCGCGATAGACCTGCCTGCCGTCCCACTCGTCGGGTGGGTGCTGAGCGAGTGCGCGGATCACCGGGGGCAGTGAGTAGAGCTCGGTGGTCGCGAGCGACGTTGCAGGCAGGGTCGCGTCGTTGAGGGCGCCGACTCCCCACAGGAGCCACATGATGGGGGCCGTCTCCTCGAATCGAGCCGAGCGCAGGGTGTGCGTGTAGGACCTCCCGTGCGCGGCTCCGTGCACGCCCCTCCACGAGTTGGTTGCGAGCGTGAGGAGGCACTTGTCGAGCAGAGCCTCGGCCAGGTGCCTGAGGTCCTGGGACTCAGCGAACTCGACCAGTGACACGAGCGCGAAGCAGTCGATGGCCAGGTATGCGTTGGAGTCGAACTCGCTGAAGCCGCCGGCGAGCTTGCGTTGGATCCATTCCTCCGCGAGGGGATACGCGTGCTCGGCGTGCTGACGTCCGGTCCAGCCGGTGCCGCTGAACGTCTCGTCCGCGAAGATCTCTCCGACGAGGAGCTCGGCGGTGTGCCAGACGAACTGGTGGTTCTCCGTGAAGTAGCACATGGCGTCCAGCCCTGGCTGGTCGATCCAGTACTTGAAGGTGGTGAGCGCCTCCCGGACCCGAGCTCGGTCATTCTCGGTCCAGCACTCGACAGGGAGACGTCGCCACAAGTGAACCAGCCCGACGGCTTCGAAGTCCGCGCAGTCGTAGCGGGAGCCAATCATCCGAAGAGGAGTCTCCAGATCGGCCGGGTCCAGCGGGCGGCCAGGCTCCAGCGCCTGTCGGGCGAGCGCTCGGGCGGTGCCCGGGCCAGCCGCTGCGCTGTGCTGGAGGAACTCCTCACGCCAAACCACGGGGTCGTCGCCGGCCGCGCGATCCCGTCGTGTCGGTGGCAACGTCGCAACGCGGGCGACCCGGAAGACCGGCACGTCGGGCTGGTCCACGCGGATGGTCAGCGCACTCTCGCCGGTGCTCAGCATGGACGCAGCACCCTCGGAGTCCGGATCGTCGTCGGACGGCGCCTGAGCGAGGTCCAGGACCGCCGTGCCACCGTCGAGCACCAGGGGCTGGCTGGGGCCGCCGGCCACCGAGACCAGGAGTCGACTGTCCCGCGGACCGGTGATCTTGGTCGTGCCGTCAGTGCTGACCCACGGACCCACCCCGATCGAGTCGAGCAGCTGTTCGGCCACTCGTGAGCTGTGCTCTTCCGCCCCTGGAGACGGGATAACCACCCGCACCGGCAGGCCGCCGACCCGGACCGCCAGGACGTGCCGGCATTCCCGGAAGGCGACCTGCCAGGTTGCGACGACGAGGGAGGTGGTCCCGGACTCCAGACGAACCCTGATGCGGTGCCGGATCGGTTCCATGTAGCCGAAGTCGTCAGTCGCCATGAGCAGGTCACCGCCGACGAACACCGCCACCGGACCGGTGCTCGCCACCTCCAGGTCGCGGTACTCGGACTGGTCCACCTCGAGCGTGGTCGCGGCGACGGAGTGGCGGTACTCCGGGGTGTAGCAGAACCGACTCCAGTCGACCAGGCCGTCGCCGCCGGCATGGATCCGTTGCCATGTCCCGGTGGAGGCCTGGTCGTCGGCCGACCGGGTCCAGCTGACGGCGCCCTTCTCGACGACCTCAGGCACCGCCTGACTCGTCAGAAGCGGATGCCGTTGGTAGAGCACGCGCTTCAATGGTGCGACATCAGGTCCATTGGTCAGTACCCACCGGCCATCGTCTCCCCAGGGGTCGCCGTCCGATGCGAGCACCTGGTCGAGGTCGTCACAGGCCGAGCTCCAGGCTGGACTGACAAGCCAGTCCCGGATGTACCCTCGCGCGTCGAGAGTGTGCACGGTCCTGCCGCTGGTGGTGGGCGGAGGTACTGCTGGAATCACTTGATGGCCCCTTGGGCGAGCCCGGCGATGATCTGACGTTGAAGGATGAGGAAGATGATCACGATCGGGACGATGGTCACGACGGAGACCGCCAGGATCTGGTTGAAGGGGATGGCCTGCTGGCTGGCGAACCGGGCGATGGCCACTGGCAGAGTCTGCTTGGACTCGTCCTGGGCGACGATAAGGGGCCAAAGGAAGTCGTTCCAGCGCCAGATCACCGAGAAGATGGCCACGACGGCAAGCGCTGGACGGCTCAAGGGCAGGATGATCCGCCAGAAGATCTGCCACTCACCGGCGCCGTCGATCCGGGCCGCTTCGATCATCTCGTCGGGCAGCGTCAGCATGTACTGCCGCAGCAGGAAGACCCCGGTCGGGGTCGCCGCTGGTGGGATGATCAGCCCCAGCAGGGAGTTCGTCATCCCCAGGGAGGCAACCATCTGGTAAACCGGCAGAAGGATCACCTGGAGGGGGATCATGATCGTCGCCAAGGTGATCATGAACAGCAGAGTCCGGCCGCGGAAGTTGTACTTGGCCAAGGCGTACGCCGCCATGGAGTTGATCACCAGGGTGAGAAGGGTGGCCGACACCGTGACGATCAGGCTGTTCGTCAGGTAGTGGGTGAAGTCGAACGCCTGCAATCCAGTCGTGTAGTTGTCGATGGTGGGATGGTTCGGGAAGATCGTGGGAGGTGTCTGGGCGAGCTCCTCCTGGGTCTTGAAGGAGGACATCGCCGCCCACACGACCGGTGCGATGGTGGCCAGGGCGCCAGCCGTGAGCAAGGCGGTACGGACCACGGTGCTGACGGACGGGGGACGACCGGTGGTAGAGGTCCACGTCCGCTGCGGTCCGGGTGGGACAGAGTCGGACTGGGTCTGCTCGAGGGCGGGCTGAGTGCTCATATCGCGTCGCTCCTGCGTCCGATGACGTAGTTGACAAACGTCACCGTGAACACGACGACGAAGAGGATCACCGCGGCCGCACTGGCCAGGCCGTACTCGATCGGGAAGCTGAACCCGTTCTCGTAGATGTACTGCACCATCAGCGTCGTGGCCCGCACGGGCCCGCCTCCGGTGAGGGTGAAGATGAAGTCGAACGACTGGAAGCCGGCGATGGTCGCCAGGATGATGACGACCATCAGGGTGGGCTGCAGCAGCGGAATGGTGATCAGCCGGGCCGACTGCCAGGCCGAGGAACCGTCGATCTTGGCCGCCTCGTACAGGCTGGTGTCGATCGACTGCAGGCCGGAGAGCAGGATCATCGCGTAGAAGCCGAGGTGGATCCAGGTCCCCACCATGATGATGGCGATCAACGCGAGGTTGGGTTCGACCAGCCACCCCGGTTGGCCGAGGCCGACCGCCGAGATGGACTGGTTGACCAGCCCGGTCTTGCGTTCGAAGGCTGCCCTCCAGATGATCCCGACGACGACCGGGGAGATGAGGACTGGGAGGAAGTACGCAGCGCTGAGCGCCCCGCGCCCTCGACGTTGGGCGTGCAGCAGGAGCGCCAGCACGGTCGCCAGGACCGTCGAGATGAGCACGAACCCGATCGTGAACAGTGCCGTGTGCCGGACGACGCTCCAGAACTCCGTATCACTGAGGATGGCCCGGTAGTTCTCCGTGCCGACGGGCTCGAAGGTTCGACCGTTGCTGCTGTCGTAGAAGCTCAGGTTGAGGCCATTGAGGGCCGGCCAGATGGTGAACAGCCCGAAGATCACCATGTTCGGGAGTACGAACAGGTAGGGCGCGATGGTTCGACTGTTCACCCCCCGTCGGCGCGAGCGCGCCTTGACGGGGATCGCGGCGGTCACGACGACTCCTTGATCGCCTTGTCAATGGCGGCCGACAGGTTGTTCACCGCAGTCGCCACATCCTGCTGGCCCGCGACGACCTTGTCCGTCTCGGCGATGAGGGCAGTCGCGGACTTCGTGAACGCGGGGTTGCTGCCGGAGGCCCAGGTCTCCTCGGGCGTTTCGCCGATCTGGGAGATGAAGACCGCCATGTCACTGTCGCGGCTGGGGTACTTGATCCCCGAGGTGGTCAGGTCCTGACGGGTGGGGAGCCAGAATGCGGTCTTGTCCACGGCGCTCTGGTTCTCGGAGCGGTTCATCCACTGCACGAACGCGGCGCCCAGCACCGGCTCCTTGCTGTTCTTGAAGGCAACCATGAACTTGCCACCGGGGAAGCCGCCGCAGCGTTCGGCGCAGGGGTTGGGTACCGCGGCCCAGTCGAAGCTGGCGCTCTTGGCGAAGGCGCCGACCTGCCACGGCCCGGACAGGTACACCGGCACCTGCTTGGCGAGGAAGATCTCGTTGGCACCTGAGTACTTGCTGCCCGACCCCAGCCAGAAGTCCTTGGGCACGGTGTTGTTCTTGACCAGGTCGGTGAAGAACGTGAGGGCCTTGGCTGCCTTGTCCTTGTCGAGGGCGTTCTTTCCGTCCTTGCCGATCATCACGGTGCCGTACTGGCTGAGCACCGTGCTCAAGCGGTTGCCGGACTTGTCGATGGCGACCGCGTACTGCATGTTGTTGGCTGCCGCCACCTTCTTCGCATCGGTGACCAGCTGGTCCCAGGTCCACTTGGTCGGTACGGCAACGCCAGCCTTCTTGAAGGCGTCAACGTTGATCATCGGGCCGTTGATGGTGAGGTCGCTCGGAACGGCATACATGTGGCCCTCGACATCTTGGGCGGTTCCGGCGGCGCCGGCCGAGAACTCCTTCGGGTAGTCGTCGCCGAAGTACTGCTTGAAGTCGACTGCCTCGTCGCTGTACACGTGCCAGTCGGAGACTCGCGCCACCTCGGGGGCGTTCCCTGCCGAGAGCCTGGCCTGCAGTGAGGTGTTGAGGTCGGCGAAGGGGAGGATCTGCAAGTTCACCTTGGCACCCGTTGCCGACTCGAACTTGGTGATCGCGTCCCTGGTCGCCTGCTCGTCCGGGCCGTCGGTGAAGTACACATACGTGAGGGTCTTGCCCTTGAAGCTGTTGAAGTCCACCGTCTTCGGGCCGCTCGCCGTGTCGGACGAGGACGAGGACGAGGAGCCGGGCGCACACGCCGCCATGGCCATCACAGCAACCGCCACACCAGCTGTACCGATTTTCATGCGAAGTCGCATTGGGATTCCACCTCTCTGTGGATGTCATCGGATGCCGTGTCGGCCGGGGTGGCTGCTCTGGCGCGATCCGTTGTTCATGTGCATACTGGAGCCTATTCCGTCAGAAGGGAAGGCTTTCCCGTCAGGCGGGAAGCAGCGATAGATCCTCCGCCAAGGAAAAGAGAAATCCGATGACCGACGTTCGGCTGGCCACACACCCCGATGAGTTCGATGCCCTGCCGTCGGCGACTCTGCGCGAACGCTTCCTTGTCGAGGACCTGTTCGCGCCGGGAGAAGTGCGCTTCTGCTTGAGCCAAGGTGACCGGGTGCTGATCGGGGGTGCCGCGCCCGCCGGGCAAACACTGGAGGTACTCGCTCCGGACGAGATACGCGCGGAGGCGTTTTGCGATCGACGCGAGCTCGGCGTCGTGTGCCTCGCCGGCCCCGGGCTCGTCACCACGGACGGAACGGAGCACGTGATGCAGGGGGAAGACATCCTCTATGTCGGTGCCGGAACGCAGTCGATCACCGTGTCTGGCGAGGCCACCTTCTACCTGGTGTCGGTGCCGGCGCACCGCCAGCTGCCCACGACCCTGATTCGCCGCGACGAGGCGGAGGTCGTCGAGGTGGGGGAGGATGCTGCGGCGAGCAAGCGAACCCTTCGCAAGTACGTGCACGGCGACCGCGTCGCCTCGTGCGAGCTCGCTATCGGCATCACGACGCTCGCCCCTGGAAGCGTGTGGAACACCATGCCCTGCCACACGCACGACCGACGGACCGAGACCTACCTCTACTTCGACCTGCCTGAGAACGAGCGGGTCATCCACCTGTGCGGGCAGCCCTCAAGCACCCGGAGCATCGTGGTGGCTGACCGCCAGGCCGTGATCAGCCCGCCGTGGTCGGTCCACTTCGGAGCCGGCACCGCCTCGTACAAGTTCGTCTGGGCCACCGGCGGGGAGAACCTCGCCTACAACGACATGGATCCCGTTGAGACGGCGAGCCTTTCATGATCGAGGCCAGCTTCAGCCTCGCCGGACAAACGGCGCTGGTCACTGGCGCCGCCCGCGGGATCGGCGCAGCCATGGCGGAGGCGCTGGCTGCAGCCGGCGCTGACGTCGTCCTCTGGGGACGTTCCGAGTCGAGCCTGGCCGCCACGAGTGACGCATGCACCAAGCGGGGCAGCGAGGTCGCCACCGTGACGGGTGACCTCTCCGACCCGGAAGAGTCGTCCCGCACGGCCAGCGCTCTCGTGGCCCAGCGCCGAATAGACATCCTGGTGAACAACGCAGGCATGATCTCGAGGGCTCCGGCACTGCAGGTCGGCTACTCCGACTGGTCCCGCGTTCTGGCGACGAACCTCGACTCTGCCTTCCTGCTCTGCCAAGCCGTGGGTGTCGGCATGGTCGAGCGCCGCGCGGGCTCCATCATCAACACCGCGTCCCTCTTGTCCTTCCAGGGCGGCATCAACGTGGCCTCCTACACCGCCAGCAAGCACGCCTTGGCAGGTATGACGAAGGCGCTCGCCAACGAATGGGCCGAGCACCAGGTGACCGTCAACGCCATCGCCCCTGGATACATCGAGACAGAGAACACCACCGCACTGCGCGAGGACCCTGAACGGGAGTCGTCCATTCGCGCCAGGATCCCTGCGGGGCGCTGGGGGACACCGCAGGACCTGGTTGGGGCGGTCGTCTTCCTGGCGGGCCCATCGGCGCGCTACGTCACCGGCCACACCCTCGTCGTCGACGGTGGATGGATGGCGCGATGAGTCCAGACCAGGGGAGGGCGGAGCGTGGTGCGTCGGCAGACCACGCCACCGCAGTGGCAAAGGTGGTCCGGGTCGTGGAGGCGCTGACGGAGCACTCAGGGGTGAGCGAGATCAGCCGGTCGACGGGCCTTCCCACGTCGACCGTGCACCGGATCATCCAAGAGCTGGTGAGCTTGGGCTGGGTGCGTGGAGATGGTGACCGCGGCTACCTTCCCGGGGCCGGTCTCCTCACGCTGTCCGCTCGAGCCGCCTCCGACGCGTCGATGAGCATCGTCGGTCCCATCCTGGAGCAGCTGCGGGACGCGACAACGCACACGATCCACTTCGCCCTACGCCAGGGCGACCAGGCCGTCTACGTGGCGAAGGTCGAAGGGAGGCGAGCCTACGAGATGCGCTCGCGGGTGGGGCTGGCCATTCCGGTGCACTGCACGGGCATCGGCAAGGCACTCTTGGCGGCCCTCACTGAGGAAGAAGCACGGGCGATACTCCAGCGCGCGGGAATGCCGCCCAGAACACCTCGAACCATCACCGACCCCGACGCGATGCTCGAGCACCTGCGGACAGTTGCCCGTCGCGGCTACGCCATCGACAACGAGGAGAACGAGCTCCACACCCGATGCGTCGCCGCCGTGGTGCGCGACCACCGAGGCATTGCCACCGGCGGAATCAGCATGTCCGCCATGGCTTTCGAGTTCGACCAGCAACGGGTTCAGCAGGTAGCCCCTTTGGTGGTGGCTGCCGCGCGCGATGTGTCCCAGGCGCTGGGCTACCGACCCACGACCGCTGAGCTCTCCGGTGTCCAGCGGACCCGGCCGTGAGGGTGGCAAGACTTCCGGCTCGGATCGACTGGCGCCGTTCCGGGCAGGGCCGGGCTCATGACTGACTTCGTCGGCGCCATCGACCAAGGGACCACTAGCACGCGCTTCATGATCTTCGACCACGGCGGGCGGGTGGTCGCCACCCATCAACTCGAACACGAGCAGATCCTGCCGATGGCGGGCTGGATCGAGCACGACCCGCTGGAGATCTGGCGGCGCACGGAGAACGTCATCGAGGTGGCCCTGGACAAGGCTCGGCTGACGGCCGCAGACCTTGCCGCGGTGGGAATCACCAACCAGCGGGAGACCACCATCGTGTGGGATCCCGTGACAGGACGGCCCTTCCACAACGCGATCGTCTGGCAGGACACGCGCACCGACCGAATCGCGTCCGCGCTCGAGCGGGACGGACGCGGTGACGTCATCCGAGCGCGTGCCGGGCTCCCGCCCGCGGCCTACTTCTCCGGCGGGAAACTGCAGTGGCTCCTCGAGCACGTGGACGGCCTTCGTGACGCAGCCGAGGCCGGACGCGCTCTCTTCGGCACCATCGACACGTGGCTGCTGTGGAACCTCACCGGCGGCCGTTCCGGCGGCGTGCACGTCACGGACCCGACCAACGCCAGTCGCACGATGCTGATGGATCTGCGCACCTTGGACTGGGATGACGAGCTCCTGGGGTTCTTCGGCGTACCGCGTTGCATGCTGCCCCAGATACGTCCTTCCTCAGATCCCGACCACTACGGAACCACGCTGGGCGCCGGGCCACTCCGTGGCGAGGTCCCTATCGCGGGTGACCTAGGGGACCAGCAGGCTGCCAGCGTCGGCCAGCTCTGCTTCGAAGCCGGCCAGGCCAAGAACACCTACGGCACGGGCAACTTCCTGCTGCTCAACACCGGTCACGAGATCGTCCACTCCACCCATGGCCTCATCACCACTGTCGCCTACCAGTTCGGCGACTCGGCGCCGGCGTACGCGCTGGAGGGCTCCATCGCGGTGACCGGCTCAGCAATCCAGTGGCTGCGTGACCAGCTCGGCGTCATCGGCGACGCCGCAGAGAGCGAGGCACTGGCGCGCAGCGTCGCGGACACCGGCGGTCTGTACTTCGTGCCGGCGTTCTCGGGCCTGTTCGCCCCCTACTGGCGTCCGGACGCGCGCGGAGCGATCGTCGGCATGTCCAGGTTCCACACCCGCGCGCATCTCGCACGCGCAGCGCTGGAGTCAATCTGCTACCAGTCCAAGGACGTCGTCACCGCGATGGAGCAGGACAGCGGGGTGAGCCTGAAGGTGCTGCGCGTTGATGGGGGAGTGACGGCCAACGACTTCGCGATGCAGGTACAGGCAGACATCCTCGGCATACCCGTCAGCCGCCCTGTGGTCTCCGAGACCACCGCCTTAGGGGCTGCCTATGCGGCCGGCTTGGCGACCGGCTTCTGGTCCGGAGTGGACGAGCTGTCGTCCAACTGGAACGAGTCCAAGCAGTGGAGTCCCTCTTGGGATGCGCAGCAACGCGCGGACGGCCACCGGCAGTGGCTCAGGGCTGTCGAGCGGACGCTCGGCTGGGTCGAGATCTCATGAGCGCCCGACGGCGACGAACAGCGGGGCCGCCCTGTGCCTCGATCTCTCGGACTCGAGGAACGACCCAACTGGCGGCGATGGGCCGCCTCAGGAGGAACTGATGAACGTCACTCACGGTGAGCTGGGTCCCCACCAGCGCGCGGTCGCCCTCGCCCAGCTTGCTGCCCAGGAGTTCGACGTCGTCGTACTGGGTGGCGGCGTCGTGGGTGCCGGCGCCGCCCTCGACGCGGCCACGCGCGGTCTCTCGGTGGCCCTCGTCGAGGCCCGCGACTACGCCTCCGGAACGTCGAGTCGCTCCAGCAAGCTGGTCCACGGCGGACTCCGGTATCTCGAGCAGCTGGAGTTCGGGCTGGTCAGGGAGGCGTTGCGCGAACGCTCACTGATCCTGAACACGCTCGCCCCGCACCTGGCCCGTCCCGTCCCGTTTCTGTACCCCCTCCAGCACCGTGGCTGGGAGCGGCTGTACGTCGGGGCTGGCGTCGCGCTGTACGACGTCCTCGGCGGCCGACACGGCGTACCCACGCACAAGCACCTCAGCCGCGGTGCGGCACGTCGGCTCTTCCCGGCCCTGCGCAAGGACGCCTTGGTAGGGGCGATCCGTTACTACGACGGGCAGCTCGACGATGCGCGGCACACCATGATGCTCGCCCGCACCGCACGCCACTATGGCGCCGTCTGCGCGCCCAGCACCCGCGTCACCGGCTTCCGGCGCGAGGGGGACCGCGTGACAGGGGTCGTGGTCTCCGACCTCGAGGGCGGTGGCGAGATCCAGGTCCGGGCCAAGCAGACGATCAACGCGACAGGGGTCTGGACCGACGAGCTCCAGCAGATGGTCGGTGGGCGCGGACAGCTCAGCGTCCGCGCCTCCAAGGGCATCCACCTGCTGGTCCCACGGGACAGGATCAACGCCACGGTCGGGCTGATCAGCCGCACCGAGAAGAGCGTGCTGTTCGTCATTCCTTGGGAGGACCACTGGATCATCGGCACGACGGACTCGGACTGGAACCTCGACCTGGCGCATCCCGCGGCAAGCCGCTCCGACATCGACTACCTGCTGGAACAGGCGAACCGACTCTTGACCACTCCGCTGACCCATGAGGACATCCAAGGTGTCTACGCGGGATTGCGGCCACTGCTCCAGGGCGAGTCCGACGCCACCAGTCAGCTGTCCCGCGAGCACGCCGTCGTCACTCCAGTTGCTGGACTGACCATGATCGGTGGAGGTAAGTACACGACCTACCGCGTCATGGCGAAGGACGCAGTAGACGCGGCCCTGCATTCCTTCGGCACTGCAGCCCCGTCCTCCGTCACCGAGCGCATACCCCTCGTTGGCGCCGAGGGCTTTCCCGCCCTGTGGAACGCCCGGCAGCGACTCGCGGACGAATCCGGTCTGCACGTCGCCCGTATCGAGCACCTGCTGCACCGCTACGGAACGCTCATCCACGAGCTGCTCCAGCTCGTCGCAGAGGACCCGCAACTCGGCAAGCCGCTCACGGGTGCCCCTGAGTACCTGCGCGTCGAGATGCGCTATGGCGCAAGCCATGAGGGTGCCCTGCACCTGGACGACCTGCTCGCGCGCAGGACGCGGATCAGCATCGAGACCTTTGACCGTGGGCTCAGCGCCGCGCCCGAGGTGGCCCGCATCGTGGGTCCGGTCCTCGGCTGGACGGAGGAAGATATCGCCAGGGAGGTTGAGCACTACGGCGCACGCGTCAAGGCCGAGCGGGAATCACAGCAGCAGCCCGACGATCACACCGCCGACGCAGCCCGCCTTGGCGCCCCAGACGTGAGGACAGGGAGCCCCACTCGTCGCATTTAGCTCGGTCAGTCAGTCCACGGGCCAACGAACGCAACCACCGGCGACGCCACGGCCTTCCTCTGGCCTTCCCTCCCTCGAGGCCCCAACATCACCGCCTGGATCGGTGACCCCCGGGTACTCTAGGACGTCTCCCGCGACAGGCCGGACGGCCAGCTCACCGCCCTCATCGGACCGTCGGGCTGCGGCGAGTCCGCCTCCCTGCCGATCCTCAAACGCATGCAGGAGCTCGGGCCCGACGCGGCGCTGTCGGGAGGTGCGACGGGACGGACAAGACGTGTATGCCGCTGAGCGGCGCCTCATGCGGCCCCGCCGTGAGATCGGGATGGTGTTCCAGAAACCAACCCGGTCCCGGACATGCGCATCTACGAACGTGGTGGCGGGGCTGCGGCTGACCGGCCAGCGGACCAGCGGGGCGGACCGAAACGTTCTCGTCGAGGAGTTTCATCCGTGCCGGGCTGAATCAGGGCGCCCTTCCGCCTGACCCGCTCGCGGCGAATGCCGCACGCCCGGGCTATGACCTAGCGGTCCGGATGCAACCGAAAGACGCCGGCTTGCGTCGAGGACCTGTGGCGAATTCGCGGCGAAGTTCGCTGGCGAGCCGAGAAGCCGCTGGTGAGCGGGCGGCATACGTCGGCCTGTATATCCATCGCGAAAGCTTCGAAGGTTCGAATCCTTCACCTGCCACCACGTGCAATGGAGGGGCGCCTGACCTGCGGAAACGCGAGTCGGGCGCCCTCTGCCCGTACCGCGTGGGGGTACCTGACGCCGGACGACTTGCGGGGGCACCGTGGGACCTGTGACCTGCGGAAACGCCATGGCCGATCTTGGCTGCGGGGAATGGGCGGGGAAACTTGGGTTCCGAAGCCCGTGACCGTCGGACTCGTGCGCCGGTGACCGGCAGGGACACGTGGGGTAGGGGTATGCAATCGCGATGTAGTTCGTCGCGCACTTCCTGGGGAGGCGCCTGGCGTACACCTACGAGGTGGTCGAGCTCGAACCCAACGTGCGACTGGTGATGAGAACGGCAGACGGCCCCTTCCCGATGGAGACCACGGACAGCTGGGAGGTGGCCGGTGACGGCCGTACGCGGATGACCCTGCGCAACCGCGGCAACCCTGCAGGCTTCTCCCGGGTGGCCGCACCCGTCGTAGGGCTCGCCATGCGCCGGGCCACCACCAAGGACCTGGCCCGCCTCAAGACGCTACTCGAGTCCTCCCACCGCTAAGGGCTCAGTGGTTCCGGCGTCGACGGGTCAGAAGGGCAGCAAGGACGGCCATCGCCAGGATGCTGGAGAGCGTGGCGAACAGCGGCGTTGTTCCGACGTCCGTGATGACCTGGCTGATCCGGCCTGAGCTCGACGCGACCCACGTGACCGGGCCGCGCGCGACCTGGTCTCCGTCGAGGGTCCGCAGCTCGACCCATCCGTACCAGAGGACGTAGAAGGCTGCGAGGGTGACGACCAGGCCGGAGGCGCGTCCGACGTGGCGGGCCCAGGATCGTGCCCGAGTGAGTGAGGTGCGTCCGAGGAGACCCACCACGAGAGCCAGGATGGCCATGACCAGCCCCATTCCGGCCGCGTAGGCGAGGGCGGCCAGGCTGCCGGTTCGCACCGTCGCATCGGTGGTGGCGAAGACCGACACGACTGCAGCCAGGAAGACCGGCAGGGTGCACGAGAGCGACACGGTCGCGTAGACGATGCCGTAGCCGATCATCCCCGGGACGGATCCGCTCACCGCGAGCCGTGCCCGGGGAAGACGCACCGAGACGTCGCGGCCTGCCAGCAGGAGGACCCCTACGACGAGCAGCACCAGTCCGGCCACGAGGGTCACGACCGACAGCCATCGCCCGAGTCCTACGGACAACAGGGTCAAGACGGCGCCGACGGTGCCGAAGACGGCGACGAATCCGGTGGTGACAGCGGCCCCGACCACGACTGCCCGGAGGACGGTGCCGTGCCTGGTGGGCTGCGCACCGAGGAACAGTGCCAGGTATCCGGGAAGCAGGGCGAACCCACACGGGTTGAACGCGGCCAGCATCCCGGCGGTGGCCGCGAAGGTGATCTCAGGGGTCATCGGGACATCGCGCCGTCGGGGAAGGTGGCACGGGGTCAGGGCGACGACGTAGGAGTCTTCGGGATGGTCGTCGGCGTCTGCCCGGGGCCGGCCGAGCCGCAGAGGAGAGTGCCGTCGGGGGCCCTGCTGCACGTGGGCCCCGGAGTGCCGGTGACGGTGGAGGCGGGTGCGCCGGCGGCCACCTCCGCCACTCGCGCCCTGAGTGCCGCTTCCTCGAGGGCTCCGACTCGGATGTCTGTGGCGCCGTCGCTGGTGATGAACGCGAAAGAGGGTTGGACCGCGACGCCGAACTCGCGCCACACGACTCCGGTCGTGTCCGACAAGTGGGTCAGGCTGCCCGTGCCAGTGTCAGCGACGAACCGGCTCATCGCCTGCGCGGTGTCCTGCCCCGCCACACCAACGAACTGAACCCTGCCGGCATACTCCGCCGCGATCTTGCTCACCGTCGGAGCCTCCGCGCGACAGATGGTGCACCACGGCGCCCAAAACCACAGCACCACGGGTCTGCCGGTCAACGAGGCGGCGTCGAAGGTCGCGCCGTCCACCGTCTTGGGGACCGATCCGAGGTGGGCGAACGGTGACGACATGGTGGTGGACGTTCCCTGGCGGGGCGAGTCGCCGGACGTCGAGCACCCGACCACCCCGAGCAGGATGAAGACGGCCGAAAGAGGCGCTGCCACCGTCGCTCGCGGACGTCGCCAGCGCATTGTCACCGCGCGCCGAGCCGCGGTCGGTCTGCTGTGGTCCATGAGCGATGGGACCTCCTGTCCGCCTCGGCCGAGAGACCAGAAAACGCTCGGTGGCGGGCTCGTGCGTCGCAGTGGCCTCTGCCATGCATTCTCTACCACGGGCGACTTGCTCAACAACGCTGCTCCCTTACGGGGGCATGACGCTTGGGTGACCGACACAGACACCCCCGGCGTTGCAGGCTGCCGGCGGCGTGACGTGAAGGCGCACCATCTTGACATTCTGGTTTCTGCGAGTCACTCTCATTTGAGATCAACTCTGAAAGGTTGGCCGTGACGGGTCTGCGAGAGCGTAAGAAGGAACGTACGCGGGAGACGATCCAGCGTGAGGCTCTTCGGCTGATCCTGGACCAAGGCTACGAAGAGACCACCTGTGAACAGATTGCCGCCACCGCCGAGGTCTCGGTCGCGACGTTGTTCCGCTACTTCCCGACCAAGGAAGACATCGTCCTGCAGGACGGGTACGACCCCTTGATCGCGGCAGCGGTCGCCGCACGGCCCGCGCGCGAGCGGCCGTTGATGGCAGTACGCCGAGGCTTCGCCGATGCCTTCGCCGAGGTGTACTCGGGCGATGTCGAGCCCATCCGGCAGCGAACCGCACTGATCCTCTCGGTGCCCGCACTGCGAAGCCGTTCACGGGAGCAGAGCGCCAGCCTGGTGGCGCACCTGACCGCCGCGCTCGCCACGCGGGACTCCTCCGAGGGGCAGTCGCTGAGGAGGGAAGTGGCCGCCGCGAGCTGTGCGGCGGCGGTCTCCGTTGCCGTGGAGAGGTGGGCGGCCGTCGGCGGGCACTTGCCGACCATGGTGGACGAGGCGTTGGCTGCATTGGGTGTCCTGGCTGCCGGGTCATCCCGATGACGGCCGCGGCGGCGGAAGCGGTGGGCGTTCCGGCGAGGTCGCCGGTGATCCGCCTGAGCGGCCTTTCCAAACGCTACGGAACTCTGGCAGCAGTCGACGACGTGAGCCTGCAGGTGTTTCCGGGGGAGGTGTACGCACTGTTGGGCCTCAATGGGGCCGGCAAGACCACACTGATCCGCGTGCTGCTCGGGATGGTCCGCCCGAGCGCTGGCCACGTCGAGGTAGCGGGTCACCCGGTGGTCGATCGGTCGATGTGGGCGCAAGTCGGGTATCTGGTCGAGACGCCGTCGGCCTATCCCGACCTGACGGTCCGGGAGAACTTGGAAGTGGCGCGGCGGCTGCGCGGGCTGCGGGAGCCTGCCGCAGTGGCGTCGGCCATGGACCGGTTTGGACTCATGCGGTACGGGGACTCACGCGCACGGACCCTGTCCCTGGGCAACGCCCAACGCCTGGGACTTGCCAAGGCAATGCTGCACAACCCTGCGATCCTCGTGTTGGACGAACCGGTAAACGGACTCGACCCGGCGGGGGTGGTCGAGGTCCGCACCCTGCTGGTCGACCTCGCCCGCGAGACGGGGGTGACCGTGTTCCTTTCCAGCCACCTGCTTTCCGAGGTCGCCCTGGTGGCGGACCGCATCGGTGTGCTGCATCACGGGCGGCTGGTCGAGGAGACCGACATGAGCGAGCTGGCGGCTCGCGCTGGCTCCCGGCTCGAGGTCGCGGCCCGTGACCTGTCCAGTGCTGCACAGGTGCTGCGGGCAGCGGGATTCACCGTCCAGGAGGGCTCCGGCGTCCTGGTCGTCGAGGGCGACGCGGCGGTGGAGCATCCCGAGGACGTTGCCACGGCATTGGTGACCGCCGGCGAACCGCCGACTCGGCTTGCGGTCGTCGAGGAAGACCTCGAGAGCCATTTCCTGCGACTGGTCGCCGCCATCGCACCGCTGGGAGGCCCGCAGTGACTGGCGGGCTCCGCGCGGCAGTCTGGGCTGAGCAGCTGAAGCTCCGCCGCTCCGTCCTGCCGTGGGTGACGGGGACAGCTTTCCTCGTGGCGGCCCTGGTCGGAGGATTCTTCATGTTCGTGCTCCAAGACCCGGCTCGGGCCCGTTCGCTCGGGCTGCTCGGCGCCAAGGCCCAGCTCGCGGGCGGCACAGCGGACTGGGCCGGCTACCTGGCACTCCTGTCACAGATCGTCGCGGTCGGTGGTCACCTGGTGTTCGGGATGGTGCTGATCTGGTTGTTCGGGCGGGAGTTCTCGGACCGCACCGCGAAGGACCTGCTGGCCCTGCCGACGACAAGGGCGGCTGTGGTGGCGGCGAAGTTCCTCGTGGCGCTCGGCTGGTGCCTGCTCTTGGTGTGTGAGGTGCTGGTCCTGAGCCTGGGCATCGGGGCACTCCTGCGGCTCCCGGGGTGGTCGGCTGCCGCGGTACTGCACGGATTCGGAGTCACCTTTGCCGTGGCGCTCCTGACGGCAGCCTTGACCACGACCTACGGGCTCGTGGCCAGTTGGGGACGCGGCTACCTGACCGCCGTGGGGGTGATGTTCGCGATCGTCTTCGCCTCTCAGGTCATCTCCGCGGTGGGGTATGGCGCGTGGTTCCCGTGGGCGGTTCCATCGCTCCTCAGTGGCGTGGCAGGGCCCGACCAAACCCTGCCGGGCGTGCCGTCGATTGCCAGCGTGGTCCTGCTGGGCTTGGTTGCCAGCATTGCCACCGGTCTGTGGTGGCAGCATGCCGACCACGACCGGTAGGTCGGCGCCCAGCGAGAGGTACGGGTTGGTTCCGGATCTAAGGTCCCTTGTCGCTTGGTTGGCCATCCAAGTCGGTGTGGTCGAACCCTCGAGGACCAGCGTCGACGCCAAGTCGGACTCGCCCCGCCTTGCGTGGTCCGCAGACCGGCTGTGCTGAGCCGGAGCACAGGGGGTGTCGCGGGCCGGTCACTTCTGTGGGCCCTCATCCTGTGGGCCCTCATCCTGTGGGCCCTCATCCTGTGGGCCCTCATCCTGTGGCCGTCGAGACGGCCGGTCGTGGGGAGACGCCGCACCGTCCCTGAGTTTCAACACCTGCAGGCTGCCACCGAGAACAGCGATGCCGGTGCCGGTGATCAGCAGACCACCGACCCCGAACGCGATCCACGTGCCGAGGGTCGCGTCGCGGATGGGTGCCACGGCATTCAGACCGATGCCCAAAGCGATGCCGAGGGTGAGCAAGCCGGCAGCGACCGCGGCCAGCCACCGCGCCGATCCGGGCCATTCAAAGCACGGCCGATCCCGATCGCTCGTGTCGACCATCACCACAACAGCAGTGGCGATGACTGTCCACACTCCCACCACCAGGAACGCGGCCATCGAGTCGCCGGCACGGTGCCATCCGGCCGACATCGTGGCGAGCCCGGCAATCGTCCCCACCACGAGCCCAGCGAGCGCGGTCGGGTACCGCCAGCGGGTGGGAACCACGAACAGAAGCGCCGCCGATGCGGAGATCACAGCGGTGGCATGACCGCTGGGAAGGCTGTTGAGCGTGGCGGGTGAAACCTCGCGGATCCCCAGATCCGGCCGCTCCAGCACATAGCGCTTCAACACCCAGGTCGAGAGGTTCGCTCCGACGATGAGGCCAATGGCGGCCAGCCCCTCGGCGCGTTCGAGCCGCACCAGGGCGACCGTGGCCACCAGCGCGACCGCCCCCAGCAACGAGGCAACCGAGACCACGTTCAGGACCGTGTCTGCACCGTCAGCCAGGGCAGAACGGGTGAGGAGGGCGCCTCGAAGGGACGCGTCCCCGAAGAGGCGCCCTTGGATCGTACGAACCGTCACGTAGTACACGAGGACAAAGCCGATTCCGAAGCCGAGGCCGACCAGAACCATCCGGACGAGGCGACCCAACCTGTCGTCGCTCCGGCCTTTGACTCCCACATCCCCATCCTGCACTTGATCCGCTCGCATTCGTTGCTCAGTCGGGTTTCATAGGTGTCACGGTCGTGGCCGGCCTCGGCCCCTGATCAGTGGACGGCAACGTCGCGCACTGTCGGTTCCATCCCGGCAGAGCTCCTGGTCCCTCTTCTTGGGTACCCTGACGACTATTGACGAAGGGCGCAATGATGAGCGGACGTCGAGCAGGGTTGGTTTCAGTCGCTGCCATAGTCGGGAGCGCGTGTTTCGTGGCTGACGCTTTCATCGATGGTGCGCCGCACGTGTTGGTCGCGGTCCTCGCTGGTGGGCTCGTGGGCGCCTGGGCGCACGTGTATGTGCGCTGCATGTGTGCCTCCCAACCCCTCGTGCTGAGGTCGTTGGAACGCGCCATCGCAAGCGGCGCGATGGCTGCACCACCGGCCATGCTTCTAGCTTTGCTCGTCGGTCCCGCAGTGTGGGTAGTTCTCGCTCTCGCTGCGCTGGCGTGGGCCGCTGCCGTCACCGACGACGGCCATCTCCATGCGACCACCCTTCGCAGCCATCGACCTCGCACCCCCGGAGTCGGCCCACACACCTAGCCCGGTCCGAGGGCGGTAGCGCAGCCAGGGCGGTACGGTAGCCGCGGAGCGCCGGGAAGTCTGGTCGGCAAAGCAGGCAGTCATGGCCAACAGACGGGACCTTTACATGCGAGCCGGCGACCTGGCACAACCATTCGAGACAGTCACCCCGGAGACGGAGGTCCTGGCGGCGGCGCAGGCGATGGCCGCGGCCCGCCAGCCCGGCCTGATCGTCTGCGGGGAGGACGGGCACCCGTACACGATCGTTCCCGGGTCCCAGGTGCTGCGCTTCCTGATACCTGACTACCTCCAGAAGACCCCGGCGCTTGCCCGGGCGCTGGACGAGCAGGCATCCGAAGAACTGTGCCGCAAGCTGGAGCGCACCACGGTCGGGGAGCTCCTGCCCCACCCGAAGGACATCGACGAGCTGCCCGTGGTCGACGTCGAGGCAACCCCCTTGGAGGTCGCGGCTGTGATGGCACGGATGCACAGCCCGATAGTCGCAGTGGTCGACGACGAAGGCGGCGCCGGTCGCGTCGTGGGCGCCATCACCGCGAGCCAGTTGCTCGGCCACCTGCTCCCGCCGCGTCCCACCCAGTCATGACCGAGGCCCTTGTAGTCGTCGTCTTCGTGGCGGCATACATCCTGATCGCCACGGAACGTATCCACCGTGTCGCCGCAGCGTTGTGGGGCGCCGCGGCGATGGTGGTTCTGGGCGTGGTCGATGCCAAGGTGGCCTTCTTCAGCGAAGAGACCGGAGTCGACTGGAACGTCATCTTCCTGCTGCTGGGCATGATGGTGATCGTCAGTGTGCTCAAACAAACCGGGGTCTTCGACTACGTAGCGATCTGGGCCGCCAAACGCACCCGAGGCAGACCTTTCGCCACCATGGTGCTGTTGGTGTGCATCACGGCCGTGGCGTCGGCGTTGTTGGACAACGTGACCACGGTCCTGTTGATCGCCCCGGTGACGCTGTTGGTCTGCGACCGGCTCGGGCTGCCGCCGGTGCCGTTCCTGATCGCCGAAGCCCTGGCTTCCAACATTGGCGGCGCTGCCACCCTGATCGGCGACCCACCGAACATCATCATTGCGAGCCGGGCCGGTCTGACCTTCAACGACTTCCTCGTCAACCTGGCACCCATCGTGCTGGTGCTGATGGTCGTCTTCATCGGGCTTTGCAGGGTCCTCTTCCGGTCTGCCTTCCACTACGACGCCGACCGGGTGGCCACGTTGATGGCGCTGGACGAGCGGGAGGTGATCCGCGACCGCGGACTGCTGATCCGCTCAGGAGTCGTGCTCGCACTGGTGATGGTCGGCTTCATCGCCCACTCCGCGCTGCACATCGAGCCCTCCATGGTCGCGCTGTTGGGAGCTGGCGCGCTGGTCGCGCTGTCGAGGCTCGACCCTCCTGAGTACCTCGAGGAGGTGGAATGGCCCACTTTGGTGTTCTTCATGGGGCTGTTCGTCATGGTCGGCGCGTTGATCGAGGTGGGCGTGATCGGCCGCCTCGGTGAGGCGGTCACCGAAGCCGTCGGCGACCGCTACCTGCTCGCGTCCTCGGTGTTGCTCTGGGGATCCGGGGTTGCGTCCGGCATCGTCGACAACATCCCCTACGTGGCCACCATCAGCCCCTTGGTCAAGGACCTCGTCGCCTCAGGCCAGGGCTCGCCAGGATCGGACGCCCTATGGTGGGCGCTAGCCCTCGGAGCCGATCTCGGCGGCAACGCGACTGCGGTCGGGGCCAGCGCCAACGTCGTCGTGATCGGCATCGCCGCCCGCAACGGACACCCCATCTCCTTCTGGAGGTTCACCAAGTACGGTGCGGTCGTTGCGCTCGTCACGATCGGCGTGGCTTGGGGTTACCTCTGGCTCCGCTATTACGCCTTCGCCTGAGTCCTGGCAACGACGTCGAAGCTCAGTCCCCGCGCTTCTCGTCTTCGGTTAGCGCCGTATCAGGGAGTCCGAGGACCTGCCGGCGCTCGGCGATCCGGCCGCACCGTAGGCAGACGACCATGCGGCTCCCCTGCCGCCGGACGGGTCGCCACTGGTGGCGTCCGAACAACAGGCATGCGGCTCTCTCGAACATGATCCCCTGCGAGTCCTGGGCATGACTGGCCGGCTGATGGAGGCTATCGCTGACCGAGGACCTTGACGGGGTCCGGCGTCGTCACGCCGTAGCGATGCTCGAGCTCGGTCAGGTCTGGCGTGAGCCCGAGATCTTCGATCTCGTGCGCCACCGACCTGATGACCGCACGGGGGTTGTCGTCGCGGGCCCTGGCCTCACCGCGCAGCTGGGCGGCCACGACCTTGTGTCCGGTGCTGCGCGCGAGGTGGTGGCCGGGTTCGAGCTGGACAACGGTTCCTTGCGACATCGGTAAGGCCTCCTGTTGCGTTCGACGGAACGGGTGGTGAGGGCGGGGACACGACACTGGGCCCCGCCCTCGCACTCCACGATGGAACGTCCAGTTGACAACCGTGTGTACAGCGAGTTTGCATTCATGTGACACCCGACCCGCCGGCAGGCCGCCGCGCTCCCAACGGACAGCAGAGACACCCTGGGATGACCAGTCATGTCAGGGTGTCGCGGAAGTCCTGATGCGGTGCAGGCCATCGAGCGCGCGTTCGCAGATCTCGCTGAGATCCTGTAGCCGCTCCTGCGCGTCGGTGACGGCCGACTCGTCACGCCGGTCCTTGGCCGAAGTGAGCTCGGATCGCGTGCGCGCGACCTCGGCGGCGATAGCTGCGGTGAATGCGTTCACGTGGTCGCTCCTACGGTTGGTCCGTTGTCCTGGATGCGGCCCACCACGACCCCTGCACCGTGGTGGACTTCGCGAAACAGCCGGGCCAGGAGCTCGACCGGATCACATCTGAGGAGGCCCTCGCCGGGCCTGCGCAAGGCCTTTGCCAACGCCTCCGGCCTGGCGTCGAGGACTGAGGCTGACACGAGCAGAAGACGCTCGTGGTCCCCGAGGTGCAAGAGCTCCCTGCCTTCGGGCCCAGCCGGCGCGGTACGGCAGCCGCTTGCCTCGACCAAGAGCGCGGGAGGGGCCTGGCTGCTCATCACGAACGCACCGCCATCGAGAGTGCAGGCGATCGCGGCGTATGCGGACGCCGCGGTGTCCGCACACCGGGGTGCGTCCGCGACGACGATCTCGGTCAGGCCACCGCGCTCCTCGACACGGGCAATTCCTCCGGGCTGTTCGACGGCCCAGATGGTCCAGTCCCCAACCCCCCGCGTCGTTCGGATGATCGCGGAACCGAGTACCTCAATGGTCACGACAGGTCCCTCGCGTCTGAAGCGGTCAGGAGACCGCATCGCAGCAGCACATCGCGGTTCTCGTGCCGCGCCCCTGTGACGCCGAAGTCGACACCGCCCCTGGTGCAGCTCCGCTTCGCCCAGAGCAGGGCCGCTATGGCGCTCGAGGACGGTTGCCCCAACTCCGACACGTCCACGACCACACGCTCGGTGCGGGTGAGGAGAACCTCTGCGACGGTCGATCGAAGAGCGATGAGGTCGTGCGCGAGCGAAGAGTTGTGCAGCCAGGTAGCCCTCATCAATGGCGGGCTCGGGTCTACTGCGGTCATGGACACCTCCATTCGGGAACGGGGCTCAGACTGCCAAGCGCATGTGTCGAGGACGCGCGCGAAATCTTTGCATTTGCATGACGACTTTCTCCTGCCGAGCTCGGGCACGGGTTTGGTGCCACGCTCGCTGGCACAATGCTGGTGATGGCGCCCACCCTGCTCGTACTCGAGGACGACGAGGGGATCCGTTCGTCCCTGTGCTTGGCGTTGCAGGGGGAGGGCTACACCACCATCCCCTTCGCTGCGGCGGAGACTGCGCTCAAGGAACTGCCTCGTCTGGGGGTGGACCTGATGCTCGTGGACCTGATGCTCGGCGACATGGACGGCTTCACCTTCATCAGGCAGGTACGCCAGTTCAGCGACGTGCCGATCATCGTGATCAGCGCACGGGCAGACACCCACGACATCGTCGCGGCGCTGGAGTCCGGTGCCGACGACTACGTCACCAAGCCGTTTCAGGTCAAAGAGGTCTCGGCAAGGTTGCGCGCCCTTCGCCGCCGCCCGCCCGCTGTTGCCCGGTCAGCCGAGGCGGAGGTCTCGGTGCTCGACAGCTCGGACGGGCCGCTGGTCCTCGACTGGGGGGCCGGCGTGGTCCGTCGAGGAGAGGCTGAGCTGCACGTCACCACCACGGAGTTCCGGCTGCTGTGCGAACTCAACCAACCACCTGGGCGGGTCCTGAGTCGACAGGTGCTGCTCGAGCGGGTCTGGGACCGTGGCTACTTCGGCGACGAGCGCATCGTCGACGTCCACATCCGCCGACTGCGGACCAAGATCGAAACGGACCCGAGCAACCCCACACTGCTGGTGACGGTGCGCGGCCTCGGCTACCGCTTCGACCAGCGATGAGGGGCCTTCGGGGCTCACCGCTCGGTCTGCGGACTCGCATCACCGTGGTCTTCGGTGGACTAGCCCTTGCCGTGTCGGCCACCCTGGCGTTGGGGACGTACCTCACGGCGCGGCACTACCTGGTCATCCAGCGGGAACAGACGGCCAGCCGACAGGCCTTCGTCGACGCCTCCTTCATCCGTGAAGGACTTTTGACCGCAGGTGCTGAAGTCGATGACGTGCTCGCGAGCACTTCGCCTCCGGCGGGTTCGATCCTCGTGTTGCACCGCGACGGCCAGTGGTACTCCTCGTCGCTGAGCGCAGGCCGCGAGGCGATACCGGCGGAGCTTCGGGCAAGTGTCGCGCAGGGCCATGCCGCCAGCACCTGGGCTCGCCTGTCCGGTCAGCCGGTCGTGGCCGTCGGTACCCCGCTGACCGCGGTCGGTGCGGACTTCTTCGAGATCGCGCAGGCGCGAGAGCTGGCTTCGACCCTGACGACGCTCGGGTGGGCACTGGGTGGGTTCGCAGTGCTGACCACGATGGGCGGCGCATTCATCGGTCGGGCTGCCGCGCGCAGGGTCGTCACCCCACTGGACGGGATCGCCATCGCGAGTGCTCGCATTGCCGGTGGCGACACGGCAACGAGGCTGCAGGCAACGAGCGACCCAGACCTCAGTGTCATCGTGGGCTCGTTCAATGCCATGGTCGAGGCGCTCCAGGAACGGCTGGAGCGGGACGCGCGCTTCGCAGCGGACGTCTCGCACGAGCTCCGATCACCGGTCATGGCGATGATGACCACCGTCGAGGTGCTCGAACGAGACTCGCCCCTACCCGGCCAGAGGGCCGAGTCCCTGGCGCTCCTGCGACGTGAGGTCCACCGGCTCAGTCACGCCCTGGAGCAGCTCTTGGCTCTCGGCCGGTTGGAGGCTGGCGTGGATGAACAGGAGCGCCAGCCGCTGGCGCTGGGAGAGCTCCTGTCCAACACGCTCTCGCAGACCCACAGGCCGCAGACGCTGCTGGACCAGACCGACGCGCCGGTGCTGATCGAGGGTGACAAGGGTGCGCTGAGACGGTTGTTCGTCAACATCCTCGACAACGCGGACACCCATGGCGGAGGAATCGTCAGAGTGGGGCTCGCGACCCAGGGCAAGTGGGCGGTGGTCACGGTTGACGACGCAGGACCAGGAATCCCGGAGGCGGAACGGCAGCGAATCTTCGAGCGGTTCGCCCGGGCCGGGTCACGTGCTGCTCGGCCGGGAACGGGGCTCGGGCTCAGCCTGGTCACGGAGACCGTTCGGGGCCATGCCGGCGACGTCCGCTGCACCAGCTCGCCAGCAGGCGGCGCGCGATTCGTCGTGCGTCTGCCCATCGCGCACGGCACCATGGAGCCGCAGCCATGAGGTGGCTGACAGGCACGGCATACCTCGTCATGGTGGCGCTGGTGGCAGCCGCATGCGGAGTCCCGACGCAGGGGCCACCGGTGACCATCACCCGCGTCCCTTATGGCCTCACGCAGGCAGAGCCGAGCGCGCCCTCGACGCCTGCTCCGACGGGTACTGAACGGCCCTACGTGTATCTGGTGCGCGACCAGGTGCTCGTCCCGGTCAAGGCGTCGGCCACTGATCTGGGTGACCCGGCACGGGCCGTGGCGGAGGTGCTGGCCCAGCTCGCGGACGGGCCGTCGGACGCCGATCGCTCGGCTGGGCTCTCGACCGCGTTGGGTCCCGATACGGGCTTCCGGCTCACCGGGTTCGATGATGGTGTGGCACGGATCGACATCGCTGCGGGCGAGCAGGTCCCCGCACCGTCGCGAGTGCCCCTCGCTGTCGCGCAGGTCGTCCTCAGCGTCACCTCCGTCCCCGGCGTGGACTCCGTCCTCATCTCCCGGGACGGCACGCCCGTCGAGCTGCCGCTGCCGGGGGGTGCGCTGACCGCCGCACCCGTGACGGGGAGGGACTACGCAGGGCTCGTCGCGTCGACGACAGCGCCAAGCACCTCGGCGCCCGGCGCGGCGCCAGGCGGATAGTGCCGGAGGAGGTCGTGGTTGCGCCGGCTGGTTCGAGTTGACGGGCCGCGACTACAACCGGTCACTGGATCTTTCGGCCCAGCAATGGCGATTCGGTAGCGGGCCGCACGGGTGGTTGTGGCCCCGGATGTGGCACACGCTCGTAGACTGCCCCTCAGGTGTGCCGGGAAGTCTGGTCTGCGTCGCTTCACCCACCCACCAGAAGGGACTTCATGACCGCAAACCGCATAGCCGGATGGACGAAGCCCTACTTGAGGGCGGCGCCGCGATCCCGGTTGCGGTCAGACGTACGGGACCGCGTCTTGGCGGCGCGGCGAGTCCGGAAGACGCGTGCGTCCGAGCGCGTGCAGATAGGCAGGGGGGTTCTGCTGTCATCCTTGGCGTCATGGGTCAGGCCTGTGAACGTACGTTTGGGACATGGTCCGCATCGGAACGATCGTCCTGAACGTGTCGGACACTGCCAGCATTGACGAGCGCCGGAAGAAGGGATCCTGACATTGTCCCGCGGTTTCACCGAGCTCACACGCATGGTCTTCGCACGCCATTCCAACCCGTGGAGTGCCTGGAGTCGCTGGCTGAGCACCCCGCTTGTGTTGGTTCCGCTGTGGACACGGCGGTGGAGCCACGCCGCGATCATTGGTGCTTGGATGGCCGCCAACCCCGTGATCTTCCCGAAACCGGCGGACGAGCACGCCTGGTCCACCCGAGCGGTGCTCGGCGAAGAACTATGGATCACCGAGCGGCCCCGCGACACCGCGATGGCGGTCAACGCGGCGGCCACGCTGGCCGGTGTCGCGGCGCTGATCGCCGCCCGGCGACACCGCGCCGCACCCGCGGCCGGTGCCACCGCGGTCGTTATGGCGCTGCTGCTGGTCTACTGGCGGCTCATGGCCCGCTACTACGACCGTCATCAGAGCGTCAACACCGGTTAAGGCCGAATACGAGTCGACACGCGCCCCCGGATCCGCGGACCCGACCCTCCGGAGGGCCTACGACAGAGTCGACTTCGGCGACCTGGCAAGAGGTCCCGGCTGCCGACCTGCCGGCCGAAGGACTCGGACGCAGCGCGAAGACCAAGGGGACCGCGGTCTACCCAGTCTGAGGTCGCCGGCGGCGAGTCTTCGCGGTCAGGTTGTTGGGGCGCCCAGTCGAGCGACAGGCGGTGACGATGGCCACGATGACTGCCGACGTGGCATACGCCGTGGTGGGCAGTGGCTGGACGGAGACGGAGGCGTAGGCCAGGACGGCGGCGCCCGCGACGGCGAGCCACTCGAGGCGATCGGCAAGGACGGCACAGGCGATGAGAGACAGGGCGTACCAGGGGTAGCTCGGCGTGGTGAGCAGCAGCAGTGACCCGAGGACGAGCGCTGCGCCTGCCGCCGGATCGCGCCCCGGACTCGGGACGCCCCGCACCTCTCCCGACGGCGTGAGCGCCGAGGGCCGGGCAACGATGGAGAAGCCTCTTCCTCACCCTCGCCTGACCCGCCGCCTCGTCAGTGGCCGGCACCGAGGTGGCCGGCCAGCTTGGTGTGCCTTTCCCGGCTGGCGTCGTTGAGGCCGATGATGGTGACGTTCTTGCCCTTCGCCGCGTACTTGGTAGTGATGGCGTCCAGGGTGGCGACGGTGGAGGCGTCCCAGATGTGGGAGCGGGACAGGTCGATGACGACGTTCGTGGGGTCGCCGACGTAGTCGAACTGGTAGACGAGGTCGTTGCTGGAGGCGAAGAACAGTTCACCGACCACGGCATACACCCGCGTGTCGTCGTCGGGGTGGGCTACGTCGACGACCTGGGTGAAGTGCGCGACACGGCGCGCGAACATGACCATCGCGATGACCACGCCGACGACGACCCCGATGGCGAGATTGTGGGTGGTGACGACCACGGCGACGGTGGCGACCATGACCAGGGTCTCGCTCTTGGGCATCCGGCGAAGCGTGACGGGCTGGATGCTGTGCCAGTCGAACGTGCCGACCGAGACCATGACCATCACGGCCACCAGGGCAGCCATCGGGATGATGGCCACGACGTCACCCAGACCCACCACCAGAATGAGCAGGAACACTCCGGCCAAGAACGTGGAGATCCGGGTCCGAGCGCCTGAGACCTTCACGTTGATCATGGTCTGGCCGATCATGGCGCAGCCGCCCATGCCTCCGAAGAAGCCAGTGACGATGTTCGCGGCGCCCTGGGCCCACGCCTCTCGGGTCTTGTGCGAGTGGGTGTCGGTGACGTCGTCGACGAGCTTGGCGGTCATCAGCGACTCCAGCAGACCCACCAGGGCCATGGCCAGGGCGAACGGGCCGATGACGGACAACGTCTGCAGGGTGAGTGGGACGTGCGGGAGGAACAGGGACGGCAGGCTGTCGGGCAGCTTGCCCTCGTCGCCGACGGTCGGCACGGCGATGGCAGTGGCGGCGGTGAGGATGGTGAGTCCGGCGATGGCGACCAGTGGAGCGGGAACCAATGCGGTGACCTTGGGCAGGAGCACCATGGCCAGGATGCCGACGGCGACCAGCGGGTAGACCGCCCACGGGACGCCGACCAGGTGCGGGACCTGCGCCAGGAAGATCAGGATGGCCAGCGCGTTGACGAAGCCGACCATGACCGAGCGCGGGATGAAGCGCATCAGCTTGGCGACGCCGATGATGCCGAGCACGACCTGGATCAGGCCGCCGAGGACGACGGTGGCGATGAGGTAGTCCATGCCGTAGTCACGCATCACGGGGGCGATGACCAGGGCGATGGCACCGGTCGCCGCAGAGATCATGGCCGGTCGGCCACCGAGGAAGGCGATGGACACCGCCATCGTGAAGGACGCGAAGAGCCCGACGCGCGGGTCGACTCCGGCGATGATCGAGAACGAGATGGCCTCTGGGATGAGGGCCAGGGCAACCACGAGCCCGGCGAGGGCCTCGGTGCGCAGCCGCTTGGGGGAGCGCAGCGCAGCGAGCACGGACGTGGTGTCGTGCTCGTGAGCGAACGGGGCGTCCAGTTCGCGGGCAGGGGTGGGTGGGGCGGCAGGCAAGGAAGGCTCCTGTGGAGGCGGGGTGAGGCGGCCGGTGGGCCTGGCCACGCACTCGGTGTGCGGGGCCGAAGGGCTTGTGGGTGGTGCAGGCGGGTTAGCTGAGCTCGTCGCGCAGCTGGTCGGCGAACGCCTGTGCGCTGTCGACGCGCTCGCGCAGCCCAGCGAGCTTGTCCTCGACCAAGGCTTGGTAGGTGGCTAGGCGTTCGGTCAGGGACGAGCGGGTTTGGATGGATGTGCGGGGGTTGGCGAGCCGGTCGCGGACCTCGATGAGGTCGCGCATCTCGTCGAGGCTGAAGTCCAGCGGCTTCATCCGCTTGATGAGCAACAGCCGCGCAACCGCCTCCTCACCGTAGAGGCGGAAACCACCGGCGCTGCGCGGGGTCTCGGGCAGCAGCCCGACCTCCTCGTAGTGCCGGATGGTGCGCAGGCTCAGGTCGGTGCGTCCGGCGACATCGCCGATCCGCATCAGGCCGGTCTGGGTGGAGGTCACGCTTGGCTGCCTTCTTCTCGTGTCAGAACGGGGAGACGAGGTCGACCCGTGACGGCGGTGTGGCCACAGCCGCAGCCGCGGCTCCAATTCGGACTCTACCCTGACGTGAGGGTAGAGTTGAAATCCACTGGAGGGCAGCCGACCAAGGCTCGGTGGAGCGGGTTCGGGCGACTCGCCAGCGGACTTACGGTCAGGGTGCCGGGAAGTCTGGTCTGCGTCGAGTTCGCCAAACGCCTCGCTGCCGACATCCGTAACCGGTGTACGCCACCAGACGGCTTGGCTGCGCACGGCCGGCGCGGTCACGCTGCGGAAGTCAGGGCTCGTTCAAGACCGTCGAGGATCAGGTCCAGCCCGAAGTCGAACTCGTCCCCGAAGTCGTACCCGGGTGCGAGGACGTGCTTGGTCGCGAGCTCGGCGAGGTGGGGGTAGGTGTCGGCGGGGAAGCGCGCAAGGATCGCTTCGGCCATCTCGGGGAGCATGTCCTGGTTGTCGGAAGGAAGCCCGGCCTCCTGAAGGGCATTCCCGTAGAGGTGACCGTCCAGGAGTGCATAGGCGTGTGCTGTGAGGGTGATCGAGAAGCCCGCCGCACGCAGGGTGCCGATCACGGCGTCGTGGTGGCGAAGGGTGGCGGGCCCGGGGTTCAGCCGTGACTCCATCAGCGGCGTCACCCAGGGATGTCGACGCAGGACCGAGCGGGCCGACCGGCCGCGACGACCCAGCTCCGAGCGCCAATTTCCTTCGATCGACGGCAGGTCGATCTCGTCGAACACGAGGTCCACGATCCCGTCGAGGATCTCGTCCTTGTTGGCCACGTGGTGGTAGACGGCCATCGGCTTGACGCCGAGCTCGGTGGCGAGCGACCGCATGGTCAGGCCGACGAGGCCCGCGGAGTCTGCGACAGCCAAGGCGCCGCGGAGGACTCGGTCACGGGTGAGCGGCGGGCGCCTCAGGGCCGGCGGATGGGGTTCTGCGGTCATTTCTCTCCTCGTTCGGCACCAGGTTCGTCCTTGCCATGGGAGGAGAATATCACTACCGTACTAAGTATCCGTACTAAGTACATCTAGAAGAGGACCCTCATGAGCACGCTGTCGAGGCACAAACCGCTGGGGCGCGCGGGACGTCAGGCCGGGGCCGTGCTCCTGCTGATGGCTGGACTGGCGGGCTTCGGCTATGCGGTGGCAGTCGCCGGACTCGTCACCGAGGGCGATGCCGCTCGCACGACGCAGGACCTGATCGCGTCCCGAGGCCTGTTCGGAGCGGGGATCCTGACCCTTTCCGGGGTCGTCGCCCTCGACGTGCTCGTCGCGTGGAAGTTGTACCTCTACTTCAGCCCGGTCAACCGCGCCGTCGCGATGCTGGGCGCCGGACTGCGATCTCTCTACGCCGCGATCTTCGCGGTCGCGTTGAGCCAGCTCGTCGGCGTGCTGGGCCTCGTGGACAGGGGCGCCGGGGAGGTCTCGGGTGGCGTGCCCGGCCAGGTCCTCGCAGGCCTGAACCGGTTTACCGACATCTGGGACGCGGGCCTCATCGTCTTCGGTCTCCACCTGGTCGTTCTCGGCTGGTTGGGCTTTCGATCCGGCTACGTCCCGAGGGTTGTGGGTGTGCTGCTCGCGGCCGCGGGCGTCGGGTACCTGGTCGACAGCCTTGGTTCGCTGATGACGTCCGGTCAGTGGACCGACGTCGCGACTTTCACCTTCGTCGGTGAGCTCGTGTTCGCGCTGTGGCTCGTCATCCGCGGCGGTCGGGTCCGGACCGGCGGCGGACCGAGGGTCGCCGCGGCCGCCGCGGACCCCGTAGCGATCGACCTGCTGTGCACGCCTGTCGCCGCCTCCGCCGGTCAGGAGCTGGAACGATGACGCTCCACCCGGGGCGCTGGCACCGCCCCCTCCTTGTCCTCGCCGTCGTGATGGGCGTTCTCATGGTCCTCCACACCGCCGGCCTCCTCCTGGACTCGCGCGAGGTCACCAACGCCGCAGTGTGGCTCAAGCCGCTGAAGTTCAGCCTGTCCATCGGGATCTACTCGCTCACCCTCGCCTGGCTGATCGGACGACTCCCGTCGGGCGCCCGCGCCAGGATCGCCACCATTGCCGGCACGATCTCCGCGGTCGGGCTCGCGATCGAAATGGTCATCATCGACGGGTTCGCCCTGGTCGGGCAGAGCAGTCACGTCAACCTGAGCACCCCCCTCCATGCAGCGATGTGGCACGTGATGGCCGCGTCCATCTCGGCGGTCTGGGTGATGACCTTCGTCGTGGCCGCACTGTTGTTCCGTGCCCCGTTGGGGGATGCAGGCCGGGCTCTGGCCATCCGGGCCGGGGCCGTGATCGCCCTGGCCGGGATGGCAATCGCGTTCCTGATGATCGGTCCGAAGGCCGGCCAGGTCAGCGACTATCCGGGGCTCGTCGGAGCGCACACCGTCGGGCGTGCGGATGGCGGCCCCGGGGCTCCCGCTACTCGGGTGGAGTACGGTCGCGGGAGACCTGCGTGTCCCGCACTTCGTCGGCATGCACGCCCTTCAGGCGCTACCCGTCTTCGTGCTCCTGCTCGAACTTCTTGCCTGGAAGCTACCGGCATTGCAGGACGCCCGACGGCGTCTGCGGCTCGTTCTGCTGGCTTGCGTCACCTTCGCTGCGACACTCGCCCTGCTGACCGCACAGGCGCTCAGCGGCCAGTCGGTCGTTGCGCCTACCGGGAACATCCTGACCGCGGGGATCATCCTGACTGTCGCCTCCGTCACCGCCACCATCGTGATCATGAAGGTGTCGTCCGTTTCGCAACGCGAACCGCCGCAGACGGGTCGCATCGACCGCTCGCCGAAGGTAGCGACATGACCACCTCCAGCTCAACTCTCACCATCACAGACCGGAGGAATCACATGAAGTCGTACAAGGGACTCACCGCCTCAAGAAGGCGGACACCGTGCGACCACTTCTAGCAGTCGTTGCCCTTGGCCTCGTTTCGGTCGTGCCGGGAATCGCACCCGACAGGTCGATCGAGGATTTCATCGATCGCGAGATGCCTGCTTCCGGCGTGCCCGGCGTGGCGTACGCCGTGGTGGCCGACGGCGACATCACCTCAACGGGCGAGCGCGGCGTGGTCAAGATCGGGGGCGAGGCCGAAGTCACGCCCGACACGACGTTCGTGGTCGGCTCGATCTCCAAGAGCTTCACCGCGCTGGCAGTCATGCAGCTGGTCGAGGCAGGCGAGGCCGACCTCGAGGGCACGATCTCTCAGTATCTCGACGGCTTCTCGGGCAGGCCTGCCGGGCCCGTCACGATCCGGCAGCTGCTCAGCCACACCAGCGGCTTCTCCACACTGCAAGGCAACGGCAGTGCCGCTGCCTCCCGTCGGGGCGACACGAACGCAATGGACGAGCTCGAGCGCTCGGTCGACGCCCTTGTCGAGGTGGCTCCTACCCACGGTCCTGGCGAGCAGTTTGAGTACTCGAACCTCAACTACCGGATTCTTGGCCGACTGGTCGAAGTCGTGAGCGGGCAGGAGTTCGGGGCCTACGTGACGTCCAACATCCTCGAGCCGGTGGGCATGTGGCACAGCTTCGTCGCCGACGGTCAGGTCCATGACTCGATGGCGACCGGGCACGCGTCCTGGTTCGGCATCAAGCGGCCGTTGGCCGACCGCCCGACCGACCGCGCCACGGCCCCCCAGGGCGGGATCATCGCGACTGCCGGCGATCTGGCGCGCTACATGCAGATGATGCTGAACGGCCAGGACGATGTGCTCAGCGCCGCAGGAAAGGTGCAGATGATGCGCTCGGCCAGCGCAGCATCACCGGCCTACGGCTTCGGCTGGTACGTGGACCAAGGCAACGGGACCGTGTGGCACACCGGGGTGAGCCCCGGTTTCGAGTCGTTGGCGTGGATGCGCCCCGCTGAGAAGAAGGGTGCGGTCGTGCTCGTCAACGGGGTGGGTGGAGTCGGCTTCGCGGAGACGACCGAGCTCCGCACCGGGATCGCGGCCCGAGGCATCGGCATCCACTACGCCGGTGACGGTTCTCGCCTGCCCCAGAAGGCCCTGTTCATCGGCTTGGTGCTGCTGCCGATCGTCTACCTGTTCAGCATGATCTGGGCGTGGCGTCGCCGCGACGCGATACGCGCCAAGTCGGGCATCGCCGGCCGGTTCAGCCTGTGGTTCCCGCTGCTCACCACCCTGGTCGCAGCATGGGTCATCCTCGGCCTGGTCCCACGACTGTCCGGCTCACCACTTGCCAACCTCAACCTGTTCCAGCCCGACTTCGTCCTGGTGCTCATCGCGACCGCAGTCACGGGCGTGCTGTGGGCCGTGTTCAGGCTTGGGGTTGGCTACACCGGTCGGTCCGGCACCGCTTGATCGCCCGCGAACCTCGGTGTTCCGGCGGCTGCTGTCATCCCTGCACGAGATGACGAGGGTGGCGCGCGCGAACCATGCGAAACTGGCGAGCGCACGGGCCGCAGCAGTTACGGTGGGCAGGTGAGCTCGCAAACCTCCGCTGCACCGCTCACAGGACGGTCGTGGCGGCGGTGGTTGGTGGCCGTGCTCGGCCTTCCGGTGCTGTATGCCGGCTGCGTTGCGGGTGGGATCGCCGTTACGACGTTGTTTCCTACAAGGGTCGATACGCTCAACTACAAGGCGGCTCTGCGGCTGACGGTGAACCCGGCCGACCTCTCCGCGGTGCGCACCCCCACCATCTTCGGCGACATCCACCTCGACTTCGCCACAGCTGTTCCGACGCCGGGTGTGCTGGCGACCGTTCAGGTCAAGCCACGTGTCACCGACCTGCTCGCCCGCCCCGGCGTGTCGATCCAGTCCCTGGAGCCTGGGCCGCTGGAGCTCGAACACGCTATCCGGCATGCAGCGCTAGGGCTGGCGTGGCGGTTCGCGGCTGGCGCCATTTTCGGAGCCATGCTCGCGGTCGGGGCGTACGCCGCGTGGGCCCACGTCAGGCCGCGAACCAGCCGTCTTGCGGCGATAGCCGGTGGGTGGGCGCTTGCATGCCTGGTGACGTTTGCCAGCACTGCCGTGGGCTACCAGCCGGAGCGGCTGGAACAGTTCAGCACGACCGGCATCCTCGGTACGGTGCAGCGCAACGCCGACCTCCTCGAAGGGGTTCAGGCTCGGGCCGAGCAGACCACGCCGTACCTGAAGAACCTGCTCGCGCTCTCCTCCGCCCTGCAGGAGCAGTACCGCCCGCACGCCCTCGACCGCCCGGTCGCGGCACGTGTGCTCCTCCTGTCCGACGTGCACGGCGCGAACCAGTACGCGCTCATGGCCACGATCATGCATGAAGAGCAGATCGAGGCCGTCATCGACTCCGGCGACCTCGTCAACTTCGGAAGTGCGACGGAGGCGGACGCAGCGGGGAGCATCAACGGCATACGCATTACCGGTTTCAACGACCCCCGGTGGTTCGGCGACGACAACAAGAACAACGCCGCCAAGCAGAAGCCGGCCGCGGAGCAGTTCAGCGAGGCCATGGCCGACCTGCAGGCACCCGACGTGCTCGTCTCCCACGAGCCGGGTGCAGTGGCGGCGGTCGACCTGGGCGCCGGCATCCTTGTGCACGGGCACATGCACAAGGCCCAGCTCGACGGCAACACCATCGGCGTCGGCACCTTCACCGGAGGGGGTCCCTTCAGCCACTTCCTCCCGAGAGCGCAGGGCGAGGAAAGGATCGGACAGTCCTCCACGTTCGACATTGCGGCCTTCGGTTACGACTGCAGGCTCGCCTCGTTGACCCGCTACCAGTACCGGAACGTGATCGAGGGCCGCCCGGCGTACGACCGCGTCACCTTCATCAACGGCTCGCGCATCGAGGCGCGGGTGCCGGCACCTGCCCCTGCCGCTGTCGGCGGCGCGAGCACCGACACGACATCAGAGGACGTCCCCGCAGCTGCTCGCCGACTCTCGGCCTCACGACGGAGCGCGTGAAAGCCCAGAGTCCGTCGGCCCCGTAGGCCGGGCGCGTGCTCCGAACCAGCACGCGACGATGCTGGCGGCGTCTGGGTGCGACGGACAGGGCTCGGCGTTTCGACCGCGGTTATGCGGGGATGTTGCATATGTCCGCAGGGTCACGAACCGCCTTCGCGGCGAGGCATGTGCACTGATCTCGGCGCTCAACGCGAGCCTTGGACAACTCTGCAACCTGCGCCGTCTCAGGTCAGCGGCGCTTCTTGCCGGCGAGTTCGCGCGTGCCAGCCTGCTTGACCACACTGGTAAGGCGAGGTGTGTCGATCAGTACGAACCGGCGAGCGGCGTCCAATCAACGCATTGCATCCGAGCGCTCCATCTCAGTACGCACTGTCACCAGCACGTCGAGCGCATCCTCGTGAAGCTCGGACAGGAGTCGCGTGCAGGAGCGGCCGCCAAGGCAACTCGCGAAGGATTCCTGCGTCTCGACCTGATGACGAGCCTTCCGATGTCGCCGGGACCTGCGCTCTTCGGCGGCCAAGCCTGATCTCGGACCATGGCGCGACGCGGAGAGTGCCGCCGTTTATGACTGCTTTGTTCACAGAGCGCACCCCCCGTGACCGCTGTCGGCCATGATTGGCTGACGTCTAACGCGGCCCCATAGTGGTGCCGGCGTGCCGAATGCCACGAGCATGACCTCATGGTCCGGCTGTGTCCGAAAGACGCCGGCCGGCGTCGAGTGTCTGTGGCGAATTCGCGGCGAAGGTCGCCGGTGAGTCGAGAAGCCGCTGGTCAGCGGGCGGCATACGCCGGTCTGTAAATCCATCGCGAAAGCTTCGAAGGTTCGATTCCTTCACCTGCCACCCAGTGCACGAGAGGGCCCCTGACCAGCGGAAATGCTGGCCAGGGCCCTTCGCCTTGGCCCCGTCGATGTCCGGCGTCCCCGGCCGGTGCAGCTGCTGGAGCTGCACCGGCCGCCTTCGGCCCGGTCAGGGGCGGATGGGCGTCACCTTGATGTCGACCGCCTTGGCAGTCCCGCCCACCGCGTAGGCAGCGACACCCGTCGCCGAGGCGGGCGGGTAGATGAGGTCGGTGACAGAGACCTGACCGCCCTCGGCCAGCACCTCGACCGAGCTGCGGTCGAGGTATGCCGTGAAGGTCACCTCACCGTCGCGCACCGTCACGGGCGCCTCCTCGACGCTCGGGAAGAGGGGGTTGAACGCGACGTTGCCGCTGCGGGTCCGGTCGACGACCAGGGTGCCGTCGCGACGGACCCCGATCTTGGTGCCCACGGCGCCGTCGGCGCTGCGCCGCAGCACGACGCCGGCCTCGGACGCCGAGCCCAGGGCGACCCGGACCTCGACCCGCGCCATCGTCGCGGCGAGCCCGGTCGGCGTCACACCGGCCGCGACCGAACGCTCCTTGGCCTGCTGCTTGTCACGGTTCACGGTCACCGCATCGACCCCCGGGACCGGCGTCTGGCGCAGGCGCGGTCCCGCCTCGGTGGTGACGAGGGACAGCCTGCGGGGCAGCGTCATCTGGCCGCGCCACGGGTCGGTGGGCACGTCACCGGCATACTGCCAGTTGTTCATCCAGCTGATGGCGGTGCGCTGGTTGTCGGGCAGCCCGTTGAAGGTCACGCCGGCGTAGTTGTCGCGTCCGAAGTCGACCCAGCTGGCCCGGTCGGTCCCGCTCTTGGCCGGTGCCGACGCGAGCATGAACTGGTCGGCGAGGATGTGGCCCCACCCACCGGAGCTGTGGTCGACCACGCTGATCTGCGCGGGCCTGCCCTGCAGGTCATTGAGGTCCCAGGAGGCCCAGTCGAGGGCTTCGCTGTCCGACCCTGTGCTGGACCGCACGACCTCGCCGCCGACGACGAGGTTGACGGTCGTCTGGGTGTCGCGCGGGCCGGCTGCCGTGTCGGAGAGCCGGATGTCGTCCACCATGAGGTGTCCCCAGTCGCCGCCGCTGTGGTCGTCCCGAACGAGGATCCGGGCCTGCTTGCCCACCACTGCCCCGGCGTCGATGTGGCGCCAGTCCATCTCACCGGAGTTGTTTCCGGTCACCGACCCGACGACCTCTCCGCCCGAGACGAGCTCGACGACGGTCGGGCCACTCGTCCCGACCGGGTGCGTTCCGCCTGCGATGAGGAGGTTGACGTAGCCCTTGGTCACGGTGAACTCGGGCGAGACGAAGGTGCCCACGGCGAGGTCGCACTTGTCGGGCACGACGCAGGTGTCGAGCACCTTGTCACCCTGGTGGTAAGGCAGTCCCGAGCTGGTTGCGCCGTAGCCGACGAAGTCTCCTGTGGCGCTCCATCCGGCGGGCAGGTGCGTCACCGGGTCGAGGTTCTCGAAGTCGGTGAAGACCTCGCCGCCAGGGTCGCCCTGGGTCGCGCCGGCGACGGCCTCGTGGTGGCCACCGCCGATGAGGAAGTTGAGGTACCGCTGGTTGATCGTGAACTGCGGGGAGGTCAGCTCGCCCTGGGCGCCGTCGAAGTCGATGAAGCTGTTGGCGAGGTGCTCGCCCACGTAGCCGGTGACGGGCTGCTGGCCCGGCAGGGAACCGGATGCGGGCTGGGACCCGAAGGCGGTCCCGGTCGGGGTCCACCCGGCATACCCGTTCTCGAATCCCTGCAGGAGCGTCCCGGTGGGAGGCTGGTAGCTCGCGGGCCCGTCAGGCGTGAACGTCGCACCGTCGAAGTCACCGACGAAGTACTGGGTGCCCGAGCCGCCGGCGATCCCACCCGGGTTGAGGCTGACGATCATGACCCACTTGACGTTCCCCGGGTCGCCGTCGACCGCCAGCGGGAAGAGGTCCGGGCACTCCCAGGCGCCACCGACGGCGTCGCGGGGGCCGAACTCGGAGAGCTTGGTCCAGTGCTTGAGGTTTGCGGAGCGCCAGATCAGGACCTTGTGCTCGTTGGCGATCACCGACACCATCCGCCACTCGTTGGCGGGCGCGTACCAGAAGACCTTGGGGTCACGGAACTCGCGCGATCCGATGTCGATGACCGGGTTGCCCGAGTACTTGGTCCACGTCTGACCGTCGTCGGTGGAGTACGCCAGCGACTGGGCCTGAATGCCGTCGCGGCCGCTGGCGGCCGTGTAGGCGCTGGTGTACATCGCCACGAGTGGCGGGTTCGTCACCGTGCCGAAGCCGGAACTGTTCGTCGTGTCGATGACGACGGACCCGGAGAACACCCCCTCGTTGGCGTCGAACGGGATGGCCACCGGTTGCTCCTTCCAGTGGACCAGGTCCGTGCTCGTTGCGTGCCCCCAGGACATGTTGCCCCAGACGTTGCCGAGCGGGTTGTACTGGAAGAAGAGGTGGTAGACACCCTTGTAGAAGACGAGCCCATTCGGGTCGTTCATCCAGTTCTTCGCGGGGCTGAAGTGGTATGCCGGGCGGTGCTGCGGCGTGTCCGCCGCCGCGGGCGCAATGCCGAGTGCGGCGACGAACGCGACGACCATCAGGACGACGGCAAGCGGGCGGCGCATAGGTGGACGAGTGCTGACAGACATGACGAACCTCCGGGATGACAACGTTGTCATCGGCGATGATGACGGTGACCGTCGAGTAGGTCAAGAAAGTGGTGCCGCATCGTGGGACGCCTGCGGAGCGGTCCTGCGGCTTACCCGCCTGCCCCCGCACCAACGACTCTCGTGCGCTCCACGCCGGAGCTGACCGCGGGCCCAGCTGATGGGCTCAACCTGACCAGGACGTGACGCGCCGAAGGTCGCGCACGGAGTCGCGGACCTGGAGCGGCATCGGCACCAAGTTCTCGCCGTTCCCCGTGTCCGGCGCCAGAGCGATCGACATCGCGAGTCTGCCCATCTCGTAGTAGGGAAGTCTGGCCGTAGTCAGGGGCGGTCGCATGTAGGCCGCCAGCTCATCGTCGTCGAAGGAGACGAGGGAGACGTCGTCGGGAACGCGCAGTCCGTGCTCGGTCAGCGCCTGCTGGGCGCCAAACGCGATGCGGTCGTTGAGACAGATCAGCCCTGTGAACGCGCGGCCCGACTCCAGGAGGGTCCGCGTGCCCCGATAGCCATCCGAGGGCTCCCACTCGTCGAGGTCTGCGACTGCGACAGGTTCGACCCCGGCCTCCTGGAGCGCTCGTTGGATGCCGCGGAAGCGCCGCGGGATCATCATTGACCCCCGGGGGTCCCACTCGGTATCGAGGGCGTTGCCGAGGATGCCAAGACTGTCGCCGTGCCCTGCCTCGAGGAGCTGTCTGGTCACCGCGTACCCGGCCGCTTCCTCAGCGGGATAGACGGATCCGGAGACATCGTCGCAGGAACAGTTCACGGTGACGGTGGGGATGTGTCCCGGGAGCGCGGGAACATCGATCAGCCGAGCGTAGAGAGAGCCAAAGATGAGCGCGTCGACCTGCCGGTCCATCATCGAGTCCAACGCGCGCTCGAGCTGCTTGGGGTGACCCCCGGTCTCAGCGATCAGCACGCCGCGTTCCTCCTCGTCGGCCACATCGAGGATCCCGCGGATCATCGCCGAGGCGAACCGGGTGACAGTGACCTCGTTGGAGATGAAGCCGACCGTCCCGGTCTTGCCCAGCCTCAGTGATCGGGCGGCGGGGTTCGGGCGGTAGTTGAGGTCGCGGGCCGCGGCGTGGATGCGCTCGACCGCGTCCTGCGACAGCCGCGAGCCCGGTCGGTTGTTGAGGGCCAGGCTGACAGCGGACTTGGACATGCCCACCCGCGCCGCAACGTCCGCCAGCGTCGGGCGAGAGCCACGACCTCCGTGCTCGGGGGAGTCGCGGGGGGTGGACATGTCGGCACTCTACGCCGACGCCTCTGCATGGCCCCGAAGAACCAGCCGGTGAAATCGATTTTGCAAACCCTTGTGCTTCGTTTGTGAGGCGAGTAGTTTCCCGTGCTGTAACGGTTTAGCAATGGAGCTGACCCTGACGTTCGGAAGACTGGATGAAGCGCACATCGGCCCACCGCGTCGCCGCCGGGACAACCCAGGCGCCCGCCGGAATGAGGCACTGATGGCCTTTGAGCTCCCGGACTCATGGGTGTGGGACTTCTGGGTGGCTGACGACGGTGAGCAGTACCACCTGTTCTTTCTCTACGCCTCGCGGGCGCTAGGCGACCCCGAGCTGCGGCACCACAGGGCCTCGATCGGACATGCGGTCTCCGCGGACCTGAGGTCGTGGCGCCGCGTCGCGGATGCGCTGGTGCGCAGCGACCCCCCGGCCTTCGACGACCTCGCGACCTGGACCGGATCTGTGGTCCGGCATCCTGACGGGCGGTGGTTGATGTTCTACACCGGCTCCAGCCTGAACAAGGACGGTGTCAACGTCCAGACCATCGGCTGCGCCGCCTCGCTGGACCTGATGACGTGGACCAAGTTCCCGGGACCGGTCCTGCGGGCCGACCCGAGGTGGTACGAGGTCTATGCCCAGGATGGGTTCTGGCACGACGAGGCGTTTCGTGACCCGTGGGTCTTCGCTGATCCGGCGGGGAACGGATGGCACATGCTCATCACGGCACGCTCGGCACACGGGCCGGCGTCGGCGCCGCAGGACACCATCGACCGGGGCGTGGTGGGCCACGCCTGGTCGGCAGATCTGGAGCACTGGGAGCTGCGTGAGCCGCTTTCCGCGCCGGGAAGCGGGTTCGGCCAACTCGAGGTGCCGCATGTCGCCGAAGTCGACGGTCGCCTGGTCCTTATCTTCAACTGTCTGACGCAGGACATGTCCCCGGCTCGCCGGGAGGGAACGCCCGGCGGCATCTGGGCCGTGCCGATCGACTCCGCCACCGGCCCCTACGACGTCGCAAGGGCACACCTTGTCACCGATCCGCGGCTCTACGTCGGGAAGGTCATCGCAAACCGCGCCACTGGGTGCAGCGAGTTCCTCGCCTTCCGCCACGTCGAGGACGGGGAGTTCGTCGGCGCGCTTGCCGAAGCGCAGCGCGTCGGGTGGCGCGGTGACCGGCTCGTCATCGGCGAGTCCGCACCCGCGGCGATCGAGCCGCCCAATGCGGCGCCCCACGACCCCCGGTCCCGAAGCTCGGGGAACCCACAGGCACCTGACCCCGGGGCCTCCCGTCAGCGGCGGGCATCAGGTCCGCCCGGCTGAGTACCCGTTCAGCGGTGGACGTCCCGTGAGATCCACGGTGCCCCGTTCCCGTCCTCCCGGCGAAGACGCCGGAAATCTCGAAGCCGGGCTGCACACGCGCGACCGGTCAGCTTGGGGCCAATGCAGCCCCCACCTCCCAGGAGAAGAAGCGATGATCAATCGAAGGGCAACCATCACAGCCATCACGGGGATCGGCGTCGCCGGCCTTGCATCGGGGTGTCTGTCCGCGGGAAGTACCAACAACTCGAACAGCGACGGTGCTGCTGCGACCGGCCCCGGCAAGAAGACCGTCTCGGTGATGTATGGCCTCGGTCCCGACACCGAGCCGGGCTTCAAGGCCGACGTCACGAAGTGGGCGGGGGCCAACGGCATCACCGTCAACTTCATCAAGGCCGCGGCGTGGGACACCGAGATCCGCACCAAGGTCCAGGGCGGCAACCCCCCTGACGTGGGCATGTTCCCCCAGCCGGGCCTCATGTGTGACTTGGCCAAGCAGGGCAAGCTCGTCCCGTTCGACGCCGCCACCGTCGCCACGAACAGGGAGACGCTCGTGCCGGGCATCGTCGAGGCCGGCACCTGTGCCGACGGGCAGGTCTACGGCCTGCCCAACGAGGTGAGCGTCAAGAGCGTCCTGTGGACCGACGCGCCGGCGTTCAAGGCGGCCGGCTACACGTCACCCAAGACCCTCGATGAGCTGCTCGCCCTCACCGAGAAGATCAAGGCCGACGGCAAGATCCCGTGGTGCATCGCCGCCGAGTCCGGCGCCGCCACCGGCTGGCCGATCACCGACTGGATAGAGGACCTTGTCCTGCGTTTCGCCGGCCCCGAGAACTACGACAAGTGGGTCAAGGGCGAGCTGAAGAACAACAGCCCCGAGATCAAGCCGGCATGGGAGTACTTCGAGAAGATCGCCTTCGGCAAGGGCGACGTGCGCGGTGGCACGAAGTCCATCGTCGCGACGAACTTCCAGACCGGCGGCAACGCGATGTTCGCTCAGCCCCCCGGCTGCTACCTGTTCAAGCAGGCGACCTTCGTGGCCAATAAGGGCGGTTTCCCGGACTCCGTCATCGCCAAGCTCGACACCACGACGGGTCCGCTGCCCTTCCCGGCCAAGACCGAGGGCGACAACCCCGTCCTCATCGGTGGTGACATCGCCGCCGCCTTCAACAACGACGCCAACACGCTCAAGCTGCGCAACTTCATCGCGAGCAAGGAGAACGGCGTCGAGCAGGCCAAGAATGGCGCGTTCTCACCGCACAAGACGGCGGACATCTCGCTGCTGCCGAACAAGACGCTCCAGACGATCGCCAGCGACGTGCTCTACAAGGCCACCGCCGCACGCTTCGACGGCTCCGACCTGATGCCCGCCAAGGTGGGCGCAGGCACCTTCTGGACTGAGCCCGTCAAGTGGATCTCCGGCCAGCAGGACCTCACCACGACGCTCACCAACATCGACGACAGCTTCCCGAAGACCGGCAGCTGACATCCGCTCGGCCTTGGGGGTGATCCATCGGTCACCCCCAAGGCTGCCAGCGCTCTGTCCCACTTCAGAGAGGAAGTGTCATGGCCATCAAGCTCGTGAACGCAGTGACCGCGATCATCGGCGGTATCGGCGGCGCCGTCATCATCTTCTGGATCCTCAACAAGCTGGCCGAGTCCCTCAAGGGCCGTTGGGAGGACCGCGTCAAACCGTGGATGTTCGCGGGGCCCGCGATCCTCGCGATCGCCGTCTACCTCATCTACCCGGCCATCGTGACCATCCAGTACAGCTTCGCCAACGAGGACTCGACGGCGTACGTCGGCGTCAAGAACTACACCGACCTCGTCACCGACAAGACGTTCTTGTCTGTGATCACCAACAACCTCCTCTGGATCATCATCGTCCCGGCCCTGACCGTGGTGCTGGGCCTGGGCGTCGCGGTGCTCACGGACCGGCTACGGCCCCAAGGCGAGAAGGTGACGAAGACGTTCATCTTCCTACCGATGGCCATCAGCATGGTCGGAGCAGCGACCATCTGGCGCACCATCTACGACTACCAGCCCGAGGGCGCGCCCCAGACCGGTCTGCTCAACGCGGTCCTGGGCTTCTTCGACCGAGCCCCGGTGTTCTGGTACGGCACGAGCACCCTGCACCTCAACAGCCTGATGCTCATGATCATCCTGATCTGGACTCAGGTCGGGTTCTCCATGGTGCTGCTGTCGTCGGCGGTCAAGAGCGTCCCGGAGGACACCGTCGAGGCCGGCCGCATCGACGGCGCGGGAGAGCGGCGGATCTTCTTCAACATCATCGTCCCGCAGATCTGGCCCACGGTGATCACCGTCTTCATCACCGTGCTCATCGGCGTCATGAAGGTGTTCGACGTCGTGTACGTCACGACCAACGGCGCCTACAACACCGACGTCATCGGACGCCGCTTCTACGACGAGCTCTACACCCAGGGCAACAACGGGTACGCGTCGGCGATCGTCGTCATCCTCCTGATCGCGATCATCCCAGTCCTGATCTACCAAGTCCGTCACTTCCGCCAAGAGGAGGCTGCACGATGACCACCACACTCCAACCCGGAACCGGAACGCCTGCCGACGAACCGCAGAAGCTACGCCAGAGCAAGCCCGGAAGCGGTGCTGGCAGTGCGACCTGGCCAGTGCGTATCGGCCTGCTCATCCTGTGCATCGCCTGGGTGGTCCCCGCGCTCGGGATGCTCGTCAACTCGTTCCGTCCGCGTGACGACCAGTTCTCCTCGGGATGGTGGACGGCGTTCTTCAACCCGTTCAGTTCCTCCTGGACGCTCCAGAACTACACCCAGGCCCTGACCTCGGACGCCGCCGGCATTCCCATGGGCCAAGCGTTCCTCAACAGTTTCATCGTGGCGCTCCCGGCCACGGTGATCCCGATCCTGATCGCCGCCTTCGCGGCGTACGCGTTCACCTTCATGAAATGGCGCGGCCGGGACCTCATGTTCATCGTCATCGTGGGCCTGCTCGTCGTGCCCAGCCAGGTAGCGTTCGTGCCGCTCGTAAAGCTGTACGGCAGCTTTGGCCTCAACGGGACCTTCCTTGCCGTCTGGCTCGCGCACATCGGGTTCGGGATGCCCCTGGCCATCTACATCCTGCGCACCTACATGTCCGGACTGCCTACCGCCATCATCGAGTCCGCCAAGATCGACGGCGCCAGCCACTTCACCACGTTCTGGCGACTCATCATGCCGATGTCGACGCCCGCGCTGGCTTCCTTCGCCATCTTCCAGTTCCTCTGGGTCTGGAACGACCTGCTCGTCGCGCTGATCTTCCTGGGCAGAGGCGACAACACGGTCGCGACCGTGGCACTCCAAGGGCTGCAGGGTCAGACCGGAGCAGGACGCGAACTCATCCCCGCAGCAGGGTTCATCACGATCATCGTGCCGATCATCGTCTTCCTCGCCCTGCAGCGCTACTTCATCCGAGGCATGACCTCGGGTGCCGTGAAGGGTTGACCTCCCGCACAGGGCCGAGCGCATTGTCGCCAATCTGATTTCGTCCCATCCCCGACGGCCCCTCCGATGGCCTGGGGACGGACGAGGTTCATCGGGCCGGTGGCACCGTTCCCCACGCGCTGGGAGGAGACTCTTGATCGAGGAGAAGCTGTCCGTGGACAAGTGCGACTGCGCGCCCGACCACCCCACGCACCGCCATCAACAGAACCGCCAGGGCCCGGGCGTGCCTGGGGCCCGGCGGCGCCTGGGCGTCCACGAAGCCGCGCAGTTGATGGCTGGATCGGTCGCGCCGCACAAGGACGAGGCAGTCGGGGGTACCAGGCAGGCCCTCGCATGAGCACCATCAAAGACGTGGCCCAGGCAGCAGGTGTGTCCGTTGCCACCGTCTCCCGTGCCCTTCGGGGGGTGGATCGCGTGCGCCCGCAGACGCGCGAGAGGATCCAGCGGCTTGCGGCGGAAATGGACTTCGTGGCTTCTCCCACAGCCGCATCGCTTGCCTCGGGTCGGACTCGAGTCATCGCCGTGGTCGCACCATCGCGGACTCGTTGGTATTTCGCGACCTTGGTCAGCGGCATTGACCGGAGGTTGCGCCAGCACGATCACATGGTCTTCCTCGTGGATCTCGAGGAAGAGGGGGACAGCCCCCGCCGAAGGCTCTCCCAGGCGATGTTGCTCAAGCGGGTCGACGGGGTCATCGCTCTGAATGTCCCCGTCGACCCGGGAGAGTTGGAGGTGCTCGACCGCTTGGACCTTCCTCTCGTGGCTGTTGGGTCCCCAGTTCCCGGCCGCTCGCTGGTGAGGATCGACGACGTCCTGACAGCACGCGTGGCAACCGAACACCTCATCGGGCTGGGCCACACCCGTATTGCCTTCGTGGGCCCTATGCCGGTCGACATCGCCCAAACCCAAGCTCCCCTGCAACGCCTCCACGGCTTCAGGGAGACCGTGGCAAACCATGGCCTTTCCGTCCCGCCGCGCTTCATCATCGACGCGGGGTGGACGGCCCTTTCGGCTTCCAGAGCCGTCACCGAGCTGCTGCATGCACCGGACCGTCCCACCGCGGTGATGGCGGTCTCTGACGAAATGGCCATGGGCGTCCTTCAGGCCGCGCGACGACTAGGACTGAGGATTCCGCACGACTTGTCGGTCATCGGCATCGACGACCACGTGTTGTCGGAGGTCATGGACCTGACAACCATGCGGCAGGACCTGCAGGCGCAGGGTGAGCTGGCTGCCGAGATGCTCATCCGGCGAATGGGGGATCCGACCCTGCCGGCTGAGATCGTGACAGCCGCGACGGAGCTTGTGCTGCGCGGCACCACGAGGAGTCCCGGACCTGACCGGACGGACGTTTGAGGCACGCGTGGACCGCAAAGGATCAAACGAAGTGCGGTGACGTCACTGATGACCAGGAGCCCGACCGCTGGCTCGGCCGGGCTCGGGCCGCTCTGGTCCGACGCGACCATACGGTGCTCGCGTCCCGGCGCACACAGGCGGTGATTCGTCGATGTGTTGCCGCCCATCGCACTCCCTAAAGCCTTTTCGGCCCCTCCGTTGGTCACGTTGACCCGGACTTCCCATCTCGGTGCGGGTTGTCGCCCCGCTGCCAGTCGCGTCTTGACGCAGAGGGGAGCGGAATGACGCGGGGGCGACGGTGGTGGATCGGACAGGTCAGGAGATCAGGCCGAGCGCCGACGGATCAGCCATAAGGTCAGCCCGAGCAGCACCACCGAGACCAGCGCCAACCAGCCCAGCTCGATCCACTGAAACGTCCAGAACCGACTGTCGGGCTGGTAGGTGTGCACTTGGGTGTACCCGTGCTCGCTCAGGTAGGCGATCGGGTCAGCCGGAGTGGAACCCCCCTTGTCGACGTGGGCAGCGAACCCGTCCTCATTCATCTGCACGCCGATCTTCTCGAGGACCGAGCTGACCTCGGACACGCTGACCCGCGCTGCTCCCTTCATCCAGTGCTCGGCAAGGTCCAGGCTGTCGGCGGGCGGCTGGCCGGTTGTCGTCAGCGGGGTCAGCAGGTGCGGCCGCAGCACCGAGGTCAGGAAGGCAAGGCCGAACCAGGCCACGAAGCTGGTGGCGACTGCCGGGATGACTCGGGATCAAAGCAGTCCGGCGAGAACCCCTGCACTGAGCGCGAGCAGCGTCCAGCCGACCACGGCGACACCCGTCGTGGGAAAGGTTGAGGAGTCCAGCCGCTGCGCCGCGCCGGCGTCCAGCATCGGGGCGTTGCGCCAGCTGACCAGGACTCCGAGTGCGCCCATCAGGGCCGCGCTCAGGACCACGATCGGGACGATGACCGCGACCGCCCACCTCATCCGGCCGACTCCCCGGGTCCAGGTGTACCGAAACACGCCGGTCTCGAGCTCGCGCCCGATCAGCGGGGCGCCCACTACGGCGCCCACTATGCCAGGCAGGATCACCAGTAGCGGCCCCGTCAGCCCGCGGTCGCCGTGCGTGTTCAGGAACGACTCCCTCGGATCCGGCAGGCATCGGTGGTGATCGGTGGGACGCAGCTCCCCAGGTCGCTGTATGCCGCATGCGTCTGCAGACCGGTGACCAACAAGTACGTCGCGAGTGCGGCCAGGAGACCGCCCAGGGCGAGAACTGTGGCCCGGTTGCGCCGCCAGGCGACCCAGACCAGCTGCCGCAGTGCGACCGGAGCGGTCGCGGTACTGGAGAAGGGGGCGAGCGCGAGCGTGGCCATCAAAGGGCTCCTTGGAGGACGGGACCAGCAGCGCGCGTGCTGGTACGGAGGTAGGCCATGGCAAGCTCCTCGACCCCCACCGCCCGGGCATCGCGACCAGCCGGCAGAACCGACTCGGGAGAGCGGAGACGGACGAGCTGCTGGGTCTCGGCACCGGCGACGCGGGACTCGACGACCTCCCATTCGGAGTCCGGGTCGATCGGCCCGGACCGGGTGGTCACGAGCCGGTGCACAGCGAGCAAGCCGTCCACCGGGCCGTCAAGGCGGACCCGTCCGCAGGACATCAGGACCAAGTGATCAGCGACGCGTTCCAGCTCGGAGAGGAGGTGAGAGGACAGCACCACAGACACGCCGTCTTCCGCCATCGCCGCCATCACGGTTGCCATGAAGTCGTCCTGCCCTTACCCATGATGACGCTCGCCAGGGCCGACCCGGATGTCAGCCGGAACCGACTTTCGTGTCGGGACCCGAAGGCGACTCTCCGTGGCGACCTTGGGCATCTACCTGGCCGGCCTCGCGATCTGCCTCGTTGTTCTCAGAAGCGGGTTGCAGGAGGGCTGCGATGCAGGCGCCCTCAAGACGTGTGCCGAGGTCGGGTCGCTTCCGCATCTGGGCGTTGCGTGTGCAGGTGTTCGCCATCGTGAAGGCCGCCTGGGCACGGCAGCGCGCGGTGTCCTCCGGCTCGTCCGGGTGGATGGCGACGAGCAGGTTCACCCACTCGGCGATGTAGTCCCGCTGTTCCTGCAGGATCCGGCGCTGGTCCTGGTCGGGGAGGTGGCCGGTCTCGGTCAGCATCACGCTGATCAGGTCCGGGTGTTCGAGGACGAGACCGAGGTACGACGCGACCAGGGCGCGCAAGGTCTGCTCGGGGGGCCCCGTCCGCGCGAGGGCGCGGTTGAGGTCGAGCCGAAGCCACTCGGCGCCGCGGGTGATCGCCGACACGAGGATCTGGTTCTTGGTCGTGAAGTGCCGGTAGATGCTGGTGCCAGTGAGTCCGGCGGCAGCAGCGATGTCCTCGATGCTGACGGCTTGGTAGCCCTGCTCGGCGAACAGCACGATGGCCTCGTTGAGGAGCTGCTCGCGGCGTGACATGAGGGGAGCGCGACCCGGCCTGGGGGCGTTGTCGTCGTCGATCGACGACCAGTCCTGGTCGGTCACCGAGGCGGACATTGCGGCGATGAGGGTGACCAGACCGTCGTCCGGGAGGGTGACGTGGTGGAACGACGGACTCAGCAGCACCCCGATCGTCAACCAGGCGACCGCCTCACTGTCGGCAGCGTCCAGGTCGTTGCGCCGGGTCCGGACGATCGCAGTCAGCTCGTCGAGGATCGAACGGACGCTCACGCCCAGGTCGCGTCGGGCCGTGTCGTCGAGATGTCTGGACTCCCGCTCCCAGAGCACCCCGAAGTCGCGATGTTCCATCGCGGCCAGCCCCAGCACCGTGAGTGGCTCGTTCGAGGCCCGCGCCTCGTCCACCCGTGCCCGGAACGTCGTCGTCCGGGCGAGCAAGACCGCCTGGAGGAGGTCCTGCTTGCCGCGGAAGTGCCGGTAGAGCGCCGACGGACCGACGGCCACGGCTTGGGCGATGTCTTCCATCGACACGTGCGGGTAGCCGTACTCGTAGAACAGCTCCGCGGCAGCAGCGACGATGAGGTCCTTGCGATTGCGGGGTCGGGTGTTTCTTGCGGGCGTCTCAACACCGAGGCTGCTCATGCACCCTCACGTCTGCGGAGCGTCGCGACTCCAGTCCATCGCCCGCAGCTCACGTTTGAGGATCTTACCGGCGCCGGATGCGGGGAGTGCGTCGACGAAGGAGACGCTGCGGGGGAGCTTGTAGTTGGCGAGGTGCTCCCGGCAGAAGTCGCGCAGCTCCTCAGGTGTGGCCGATGCTCCAACCCGCAGGACCACGACGCCGTGCACCCGCTCGCCCCAGCGCTCGTCGGGGATGCCGATGACGGCGCAGGCCGCCACGGCGTCGAGGTCAGCACGTCGCCTGCGTGCGCCACCGAGTGGTAGGTGAAGGACTGCTCGCCGTGCAGGACCCGTCGCAGGTCGACACCGAGATCGGCCAGCCACCCGAACGGGTCGGCCTGCTCGAGCTCGATGCCCATCAGGAACGTCGGCGGCACGGGTAGACCCGGGTGTCCGGCCGCCCGCGCTGCCGTCTCGTCGAGGTAGACGGGGTCGGTCTCGCCGATCGCCTTCGCGAAGAAGCGAAGCCGGCCTGCGTCGACCACGAGGGTGGTGGGCGGGTACTCCGTGCCGATGACAGCAGGGTCGATGGCCACGTCAGCCGACCTTCTCGTACAGCGTCACGACGGCGGCACCGCCGAGACCGATGTTGTGCTGCAGCGCGACGTTGACGCCCTCGACCTGACGGCCACCGGCCTGTCCACGCAGCTGCCACACGAGCTCGGTGCACTGGGCGAGACCGGTGGCGCCGAGCGGGTGGCCCTTGGAGAGCAGGCCGCCCGACGGGTTGGTGACGACCCTGCCGCCGTAGGTGTTGTCGCCGTCGAGGATGAACTTCTCAGCGGTGCCCTCGGGGGTCAGCCGAAGCGCCTCGTAGGTGAGCAGCTCGTTCGTCGTGAAGCAGTCGTGCAGCTCGACGACCCGGATGTCCTCGGGGCCGACCCCAGACTTCTCGTAGACCTGGTCGGCTGCGGCCTGGGCCATGTCGAAGCCGACGACCTTGGTCATGTCGGCGCTGTCGAACGTCGAGGCGAAGTCGGTGGTCATCGCCTGCGCTGCGATCGCGACATCGGTACGCAGCCCGTGCTTGGCGGCGAACTCGGGGGAGCAGACCACCGCGGCGGCCGCTCCGCACGTGGGCGGGCAGCACTGGAGCCGCGTCAGCGGGCCGAAGATGTGGGGAGACCCCAGCACCTCCTCGAGCGTGATCGGGTCACGGAAGACGGAGTAGGGGTTGTTGGCCGCATGCTTGCGCGCCTTGACGGCGATCCGCGCGAAGGTGTCGTCCGCGAGACCGTGCTTCTCCGCGTATGCCGCGCCCGCACCACCGAAGTACTGCGCCGCCATCGGGGCGTCGGTCCAGCCCTGGACCGCAGTGGTGACCTCGTCGAAGCGGGCGAACGGGTTCGGGCGGTCGCTCCACGCCGAACCGAGCGCGCCGCGCTGCATCTGCTCGAACCCGAGGGCGAGCACGCAGTCGGCAGCCCCGCTCTGGACTGCCTGGCGCGCCATGAACAGCGCCGACGAGCCGGTCGAGCAGTTGTTGTTCACGTTGATGATCGGGATGCCCGACTGGCCCAGGCCGTAAAGCGCCGCCTGGCCGCAGGTCGAGTCGCCGTAGACGTAGCCGACGTACGCCTGCTGGACGAGCGAGTAGTCAAGGCCCGCGTCAGCGAGGGCCGCCCGGGCCGCAGCCTCGCCCATCACGTCGTACGACTTGCTCTTGCTCGGGGTGCTGAACGGCACCATGCCGACGCCGGCAACGAGGGGCTTCATCACGTGAGCTCCGATGTGAGGGAGGATTCACATAATGAAAGCACGAGCGGGGGAATGAAGCAATAGGCCAGCGCACGGATTCACATGGAGACATTCCAGACATGCCGTGCGCCAGGACGAGATCCGCACGTCCACTGACACGCTGCGGCTGGAGCTCGACGCCACGGCATACCGCTTCGCGCCGGGCTCGCGGGTGCGACTCACCATCGCCGGCGGGCCCCACCCGATCTATGCCCAGCCCCTGGATCGCGACAGGGCGGTGCTGCGCGGTGCCTACTTGCAACCGCAGACCCACACCATCACGCACGACCCGACTCTTCCCTCGTCGCTGGTCCTGCCGACCGTCGCCTGGACCTGACCAAGGTCGCCCTCGAGCGCCCCGAAGGGCCCCTGACCAGCGGAAACGCGGCGGGGGGCCTTCGGCGTTCCGGCCGAGTCGGGGGTAGGTTGAACCCGTCGCGGGGCGCCGTCGGTGTCCTCGCCCGAGCCATTGGAGTCGCTGGTGCGAGTCGTCGTCATGGGAGCGGGAGGCTACGTCGGCAGCCGCCTGGTGCCCGCCCTCCTCTCGGAGGGCCACGAAGTCACCGCGACCTTCACCGACGCCTCGTCCGCCGGCCGCTTCTGGTGGTCGAGCCAGGTTGACGTCGTCCAGATGGACGTCCTCGACCGGGCGTCGGTGCGTGCCGCCACCGAAGGGGCCGAAGCGCTCTACTACCTCGTCCACGGGCTCGGCGGTGTCGACTTCGCGACGAGTGACCGGCAGGGCGCCTACAACGCGGCGCACGCCGCCGTCCGCGCCGGGGTGAACCGCATCATCTACCTCGGGGGTCTCGTCCCGGACATCGCCGACACCGACCTGTCGCCCCACCTGAGGTCCCGGCTCGAGGTCGAGGAAGTGCTCACCGACTCCGGGGTGCCGACGCTGGCGCTCCGCGCGGCGATGGTCATCGGAAGTGGCTCGACGTCGTTCGAGATCATGCGCCAGATGAGCGAGCGGATGCCGGTCCAGGTGCTGCCGATGTGGATGGACAGCCAGGTCGAACCGGTGGCGGTCACCGATGTGCTGATCGCCCTCGTCGGGGCGCTGACCGCGCCCGCGCTCAGCCGCGCCTTCGACATCGGCAGCGGAGAGCGGATGGCGTATGCCGCGTTGCTGCGGCTCTACGCCGACCGTGCCGGGCTCCGGCGGGTCCAGGTGAGCGTGCCCGGTCTGCCCACGGCGCTGGTGTCGAGGCTCGCCCCGATCCTCACCCAGGCCCCGGCCGCGACAGTGCAGACGCTGGTGGAGAGCCTGCGCCACGACATGGTCTGTGGCCGCCAGGACTTCATGGTCCAGCTGATGCCCCCACGGCACGTGCTCACGCCCGTCGCCGAGGCTCTCGACCGCGCCCTGGCGCTGCCGGACGAAGCCGTGCCTGACCGTCAGCGAGACGTGATCGGACCGCTGACCTCGGACGTCCACTGGGCCGGCGGACAGGTCTCTCGGCGGCAGGGCCGACCCGTGCACCGCGGCGACGGGTGGCGTGGCCTGCTGCTCGGACCGGCTCCGGACCCAGAGGCACCGGCTCCGCTCTGACTCAGCCGCGCCGCGACTTGAGCTGTCGCTCGAGGTTGCGCGCGAACCCGACGCCCATCGCGGCGATGACGGCCTGCATCGACGCCTGCGACGGCCGGCTTGGCGAGCCTCGGGAACGGCAGGTCGACGTCGACGCCCAGCTCGATGGCCAGCCGGGTCCCCTCGCCACTGTCGGTCAGCACGTAGACGCCCTCGACCCCCGCGCGCTCGTCGCCCTTGGGCGCATGGGTGTAGACGATCCGTTCCTTGGGCGTGAACTCCATCCGCTCGGTGAAGGACAGCCCGACGCTCTTGCCGAGCACTTCGATGGGGGCGAGCTTCCACAGCCAGGTCTCGCCGTGGTCCTCGATCGACCGGACCATCGGGGTCAGCTTCGCCACCTGCTTCGCGTCGCTCAGCACCGCCCACACGGCATCACGGGGGTAGGGCACGACCGCGGTGGACCGCTTGGAGGCTGAGAAGACCGACATACCGCGAGTCTGGCTCATGGGCGTCGGCACAGCCCCACGGGGATGGCGGGGGCGGCAGTCTGGCGCCGCCGCGCCAGACTGGTGCCATGGTCGAACGGAACTGGGCAGGCAACCACACCTACCGGGCGCGGCGAGTCGTGCGGCCGACCAGCACCGAGGAGCTGCAGGAGCTGGTCGCCGGTGCGGAGCGCGTCCGCGCCCTCGGATCGCGGCACTCGTTCACCGACCTGACCGACACCGACGGGCTGCTCGTGTCCCTCGCCGACCTGCCGTCGGACCCGGTCCTCGACGAGACGGAGCACACCGTGACCGTCGGCGCGGGCAAGGACTACGGAACGGTGGCCGTCGCGCTCGAGGACCGCGGGTGGGCGCTGGCCAACCTCGCGTCGCTGCCGCACATCAGCGTCGGCGGAGCGGTCGCGACCGGCACCCACGGGTCGGGTGACCGTCTCGGGTCCTTGGCCTCCGCAGTCGCCGCCATCGAGCTCGTGCGGCCGACCGGCGAGCTCCGGAGGCTGGCGCGCGGTGATGCCGACTTCGAGGGGAGCGTGGTGGCGATGGGTGCGCTCGGCGTCGTCACGAGGCTGACGCTGGACGTCGAGCCTTCTTACCCGATGCGTCAGGACGTCTACACCGGAATGCCTTGGCACGTGGTCGAATCCGAGTTCGACGCCGTCACAGCGGCGGCCGACAGCGTCAGCCTGTTCACCCGACTCGACGACCGCGGCGTGCTCCAGGTCTGGTGCAAGAGCCGGTCGACGGACGCGGCTGACGACCTGTTCGGGTCACCGCGTGCGGCCGGGCCGCTGCACATGCTCGACGGCGCCCCGGCCGACTCGGTCACCGACCAGAGCGGGGTGCCCGGGCCCTGGCTCGAACGCCTTCCGCACTTCCGCCGTGAGTTCACCCCGAGCCGCGGGGAGGAGCTGCAGAGCGAGTACCTCGTAGACCGGCCCTTGGCGCTGGACGCGCTCGCGGCACTGCGGGGCCTGGAGCCGCGGCTGCGCTCGGTCCTCCAGAGCGTCGAGATCCGCACCGTCGCCACCGACGAGCTGTGGCTCGGCAGCTCCTACCGGCGACCGACCGTGGGCTTTCACTTCACCTGGCTCCTGGATGAGCAGGCTGTGTATGCCGTGCTGCCCGAGATCGAGGCCGCCCTCCTGCCGATGGGCGCGCGGCCGCACTGGGGCAAGTGCTTCGTGGCCACCGCCGACGACCTCGGGCCGCTCTACCCCCGGTGGGAGGACTTCCGGGCCCTGCGAGCCAGCGCCGACCCTGGTGGAAAGTTCGGCAACGCCTTCCTCGATCGAGTGCTGGGCTGACCCTGCCGTGAGAGTCTGGCCAGCGTGAGCGAACCAGCGTCGGCCGCCCCGCGCCGGGGACGTCCTGGCTACGACCAGGCGACGGTGCTGCGCCGCGCGATCGAGCTGTTCAACAAGCAGGGCTACGACGGCACCAGCATGGGTGACCTGGCTCGCGAGCTCGGCTTCACCAAGTCGGCGATCTACCACCACGTCCCGAGCAAGACGCACCTGCTGTCCCTCGCCCTCGACGAGGCCCTGGACGGGCTGACCCAGGTCATCGAGGAGGCGAGCAGCGGCGCAGCCGGCCGCACGGCATACGAACGGCTCCGTCAGGCGGTGCACAAGAGCGTGGAGGTGCTGGTCGACCACCAGCCGGCCGTCACCCTCCTGCTGCGGGTGCGTGGCAACAGCGAGGTGGAGCTGGCGGCGCTGCGCCGCCGGCGTGAGATCGACGCGCGCCTTGCCGCGCTGGTCAAGGAAGCCATCGACGAGGGTTCGCTGCGCACCGACGTGGCGCCCGCGCTGGTGAGCCGGTTGCTCTTCGGCATGGTCAACTCACTGGTGGAGTGGCACCGGGCCGGGGGCGGGGTCGATGGGGCGCAGCTGTCCGAGGCGATCACGACGATCGCGTTCGACGGGTTGGCCATCAGGCCTCACCAGTCGTAGAAGCCGCGTCCGCTCTTGCGGCCCAGCTCGCCCGCGGCCACCTTGTCGCGCAGCAGCTGCGGCGGCTCGAACCGTGGCCCCAGCTCGCGGGCCAGGTGCTCGGCGATGGCCAGCCGGACGTCGAGGCCGACGATGTCGGTGGTCTTCAGAGGCCCCACCGGGTGCCGGTAGCCAAGGGTCATCGCCGTGTCGATGTCCTCCGCCGACGCGACACCCTCCTGCACCATCCGCATCGCCTCGAGCGCGATGGCGACCCCGAGCCGGCTGCTCGCGAACCCCGGTGAGTCCTTGACCGTGATGGCGGTCTTGCCCAGCGCAGCCACCCAGCCACGCGCCTGCTCCACGAGCGGGTATGCCGTGTGCTCGCCGACCACGACCTCGACCAGGTCGCTGGCAGGGACGGGGTTGAAGAAGTGCAGGCCGATGAAGCGCTCGGGCGCCTTGAGGCCGGCCGCGATGGCGTCGATCGACAGCGAGCTGGTGTTGGTGGCGAGCACGGCCTCAGGTGCCACAGTTTCGACTCGCTGGAACACGGCCAGCTTGAGCGCGGCGTCCTCCGGGACGGCCTCGATGACCAGCTCGACCTGAGCGAGGGCATCGGCATCCGCGGTCGTGGTGAGCCGGGCCTCGGCCTCCTCGATGATGCCGGTCAGGGCGCCGCGCTCGGCCGCCTTTCCGAGGCTGCTGACAACGCGCTCGCGGGCCGCCTGCGCGGCCCGCTCGTCACCCTCGACGACCACGACCTGGCAACCGGCCGCCAGGAAGGTGTGCGCGATGCCGGCGCCCATCCGACCACCGCCGTAGACGCCGATGAGGGTGGGCAGGACTGCGGGGGAGTCGGGCATGGTGGCTCCGTTCGGGCGGACTGTGGGGAGAAGGGTCAGGGGCGTTCGAGGAGCAGGGCGCTGCCCTGGCCGACGCCGACGCACATGGTGGCGAGGCCGCGCCTGGCGTCGGCCCGCTCGAGCCGGCCGAGGAGCGTCACGACGATGCGGGTGCCGGAGCAGCCCAGCGGGTGGCCGAGGGCGATCGCGCCGCCGTCGGCGTTGACGAGCTCGTCGTCGAGGCCGAGGTCGCGGATGCAGGCGATCGACTGGGAGGCGAAGGCCTCGTTGAGCTCGATGGCATCGAGGTCGCCGATCGTCCACCCGGCCCGCGTCAGCGCCTTGCGCGTCGCGGGCACGGGGCCGATGCCCATGATCTCGGGGGCCACGCCTGCACTCGCGGCGGCGACGACGCGGGCCCGCGGTGTCAGGCCGTGCTCGGCGATGAACCGCTCACTGGCGACCACGACCGCGGCGGCACCGTCGTTGAGGGCGCTGGAGTTGCCGGCCGTGACGAGCCCGTCGGGACCGTGGATCGGGCGCAGGGCAGCCAGCCGCTCGAGGCTGGTGTCGGCGCGCGGCCCCTCGTCGACGGCGAACTCCCCGTCGCGCAGCGGGACGGCGATCGTCTCGGCCTCGAAGCGGCCGTTCTTGATCGCGTCGACGGCCCGCTCGTGCGACCGGAGGGCAAAGGCGTCGAGCTCGTCACGGGTCAGGTTCCACTGCTGCGCAACGCGTTCCGCCGTTTGGGGCATGGTCAGGGTCGTGTCGGCCCCGAACTTCGGGTTGGCGAACCGCCACCCGATGGAGGTGTCGAACGTGGCGCCGGGGCGGGCAAACGCCTTGGTCGGCTTCTCGGTGACCCAGGGCGCCCTGGTCATCGACTCGACCCCGCCGGCCACGACGACATCCGCATCACCGGCGGCGATCATCTGCCGTGCCGTGGCGATGGCGGTCAGTCCCGAGGCACAGAGCCGGTTGACCGTGAAACCGGGGACCGACTGGGGGAGACCGGCCAGCAGGACCGCCATCCGCGCGACGTTGCGGTTGTCCTCGCCGGCCTGGTTGGCCGCGCCGAAGACCACCTCGTCGATCAGCTCGGGGTCGACACCGGAACGGGCGACGGCCTCACGGACCACGAGCGCCGCGAGGTCGTCGGGGCGCACCGAAGCCAGCCCACCGGCATACCTGCCGATCGGGGTGCGGACGCCGTCGACGATGAAGGCCTCGGTCACGCTGTCCTCCTTGGGGATTCGTGCGGGATGGTGACGCTCACGCGTCGAAGTCGACGGTTACGGCGACGCTGACGGGATAGGACTGGCAGGTGAGCACGAAGCCCTCGGCGACCTCGGCCTTCTCCAGCGCGTAGTTGCGTCGCATGTCGACCTCGCCGTCGCGGACCAGTGCCCGGCAGGTGCCGCAGACGCCGCCCTTGCAGGCGAACGGCAGGTCGGTGCGCGACGCCTGGGCTGCGTCGAGGATCGACTGGCCGCGCGGCATCGGGGTGGTCGAGCTCAGCCCGTCGAGCACCACGGTGACGTCGCTCGTCTCGCCCTCGACGACGGCATCGGCACGGTGCAGCTCGGGCGGCGGCTCGTCGACGTAGAACAGCTCGAAGTGCACGCGGTCCTCGGCCACGCCGACCTCGGCCAGCACCTCGCGGGCAGCCCCGATCATGGTGAACGGGCCGCAGAGCCACACGTCGTCGACGTCCTCGACAGGCACGAGCACGGCGAGCAGGCGGCGCAGCCGGTCGGCGTCGATCCGGCCGGAGAACAGCTCGACGTCGCGGGGTTCGCGCGAGAGGACGTGAATGAGCTGGAGCCTTGCGCCGTAACGGTTCTTGAGGTCGGCGAGCTCCTCGGCGAACATCACCGAGCCGGTGGTGCGGTTGCCGTAGATGAGGGTGACCTCGGCGACGGGGTTGCTGAGCATCGTGGTGGCGATGGACAGCATCGGCGTGATGCCGGAGCCCGCCGCGATGCACAGGTGCCGCCCACCGGTGGCGGGGTCGGCCCGGAAGCTGCCTGATGGCGTCTGCACCTCGATCTCGGTGCCAGCCTCCACCTCATGGACCAACCAGCGCGAGAAGAGTCCGTCCGGGATCTCGCGCACGCCGATCCGCGGCCGTTCGCCGACGGCGGCGCAGATCGAGTAGGTGCGGCGGTGCTCCTGCCCGTCGATCGTGCGGCGCAGTGTCAGCGACTGTCCCGCCGCGAAGTCGTAGGCCGCAGCGAGCTCGGCGGGGACGTCGAAGCTCACCGCCACGGCGTCGTCGGTGAGCTGCTCGACCGAGTGGACGGTCAGCGGGTGGAAGGTGGGTGCGGTGCGCTTGGTCTTCGGGAGCAGCAGGGATCCCGTGGTCGTCGACACTCAGATCTCCTTCACGTGCTCGAACGGCTCGAGGCAGCTCGTGCAGCGGTAGAGCGCCTTGCAGGCCGTCGGCCCGAACTCGGAGGTCAGCTCGACGGCACCGGATCCGCACTGAGGGCAGTGCAGCTCGCGCCGGGTCGGCATCAGCGAGAGCGCGATCGGTCCCGAGCGCGCCGGAACCCTGCCCGGGGCGGACAGGCCGTGGTCGGTGAGCGCCTGACGGCCACGCTCGGTGATCCAGTCGCTCGACCAGGCGGGGGACAGGGACACCCGGATGGTGGCGTCGGGGCAGCCGGCCTCCCCGAGCACCCGGACCAGGTCGTCACGCATGGTGGCCATCGCGGGGCAGCCGGTGTAGGTCGGCGTGATCGCCACCGTGACGGCACCGGACGCGGACACCTCGACGGACCGCAGGATCCCGAGGTCGTCGAGGGTCAGCATCGGCATCTCTGGGTCGGTCACGCTCCGCGCCGCTGCCAGGGCGCGCTCGCGAACGCGACTGACGTCGTCGGTCAGGGTCGCGGTCGTCATGGTCGCCGTCATGGTCACCACTGACCCATCGGGTGGGCGCGGGCGACGACCTGCATCTCCCCGACGATCCGGCTGAGCGCCTCGGTGTGCATACCGTCGCGGCCCTGTCGGCCCTGGACGGCGGCCAATGGCGCCTTGGTCGGCTGCTCGACGCCGCTGAGGGCGAACACCTGGGCGAGGACGACGGCCACGGCGTCGGCGACCGTGGCAGGGTCGACCCCGACACCTGCGGCCGCGACGCGTGCCTCGACGTCGTGCGTCACGAACATCTCCGCCTGCAGCGGCCAGACCTGCTCCAGCGCGGCGTCGATGCGGCGCCGGGACTCCTCGGTGCCGCGCGCCAGCGTGAGGAACCAGCGACCGGCGTAGTCACGGTGGTAGGTCAGCTCCTTGACCCCCTTGGCCGCGACAGCGGCCAGCACGTGGTCGCGGCTGTCGACGAGCTGTTCGAAGATCGCGATCCGCGCGCTGGAGTGGAGCAGCAGCTTGACGATGGTCACCGCGAAGTCCCCGTTGTCCAGCTCGACCAGCCGCACGTTGCGGAAGTCGCCGGCGCCGCGGAAGAACGCCAGCGCGTCCTCGGGCGGGACGGGCGACCCGTCGGGGAGGGTGGGCACCAGTGATGGATCGGCTGCCGCGGCACGCGCGAGCAGCAGCCGGGCCTGGCCGAGCAGGTCCAGCGCGATGTTGGACAGCGCGATGTCGTCCTCGAGGTCCGGAGCGCGGCTGCACCACTCCGAGAGCCGCTGCGATGCGATCAGCGCGTCGTCGGCGAGCATCAGGCAGTAGGCACCCAGGTCCGCGGCGTCCACCCCGTCCGGCAGGGTCGTGTCGACCCCCGCGAGCGGGTCCTCGAAGTCGGTGCCGAACGCCCAGTGCGAGGGGTCGCCACCGAGCAGGCCGTCGTAGACCGACCCGTGCGCGTCGTTGGGGTCGGGCGCGGGGTGCGACGGCTGGTGGACGACGTCGTCGGCCACCGACTGGATCGCGTCCAGCTCGTCGGGCATTGCTGTCTCGTCAGGCATGGGTCAGCAGCTCACATGTGGGGAACGTTGTCGGGGATCTCGTAGAACGTCGGGTGCCGGTAGACCTTGTCGCCGCTGGGGGCGAACATCGGGTCCTTCTCGTCCGGACTCGAGGCCGCGATGTCCTTGGACTGCACCACCCAGATGCTCACGCCCTCGTTGCGGCGGGTGTAGACGTCCCGGGCATGGCGCAGCGCCATGTCGTCGTCCGCGGCGTGCAGCGAACCGACGTGCACGTGGTTGAGCCCGCGCTTTCCGCGGACGAAGACCTCGTAGAGCGGCCACTCGGCGCGGACCCGCTCTTCGGGGGACGTGGACTCACTCATGCGGTGCCTCCTCCGGCGACCTCGGACGGTGCCGCCTCGAGCGCGGCGCCCTCCACCGACAGCTGTTGCGCGGCATACGCGGTCGCAGCCTCACGCACCCACGCGCCGTCCTCGTGCGCGGCGCGCCGGTGGGCGATGCGCTGGGCGTTGCACGGTCCGTTGCCCTTGACGACCTGCATGAACTCGTCCCAGTCGGGCTGGCCGAAGTCGTGGGCCTGTCGCTCTTCGTTCCAGCGCAGCTCAGGGTCGGGGAAGGTCACGCCGAGCGCCTCGGCCTGCGGCATCGACATGTCGACGAACCGCTGGCGCAGGTCGTCGTTGGTGTTGCGCTTGATGCCCCATGCCATCGACTGGGCCGAGTTGGGCGACTCGTCGTCGGGCGGGCCGAACATCATCAGCGCCGGCCACCAGAACCGGTTGACCGACTCCTGCACCATGGCCCGCTGCTCGTCGGTGCCGCGCATCATCGTCATGAGCAGCTCGTAGCCCTGCCGCTGGTGGAAGGACTCCTCCTTGCAGATGCGGATCATCGCGCGGCCGTAGGGCCCGAACGACGTCCGGCAGAGCGGCACCTGGTTGCAGATCGCGGCGCCGTCGACCAGCCAGCCGATCGTGCCGACGTCGGCGTAGGACAGCGTCGGGTAGTTGAAGATCGAGGAGTACTTCTGGCGGCCCTCGATGAGCATCTCGGTGAGCTGGCCGCGGCTGACGCCGAGCGTCTCGCACGCGGAGTAGAGGTAGAGCCCGTGGCCGGCCTCGTCCTGGACCTTGGCCAGCAGGATCGCCTTGCGGCGCAGGGACGGTGCGCGGCCGATCCAGTTGCCCTCGGGCTGCATGCCGATGATCTCGGAGTGCGCGTGCTGGGCGACCTGGCGGACCAGCGTCTTGCGGTAGCCGTCGGGCATCCAGTCGCGCGGCTCGATCCGGTCGTTGCGGCTGATCGTCGCCTCGAACTCGGCGAGCAGCTCGGCCTCGCGGTCGGCCCCGGCCGGGGCAGTGGTGGTGTCCGTCATGCAACCCTCCGCAGTGAGGCGAATAACTGACCGAACGGTCTGTAATAGTGTCGCAGGCGCCGTCGGGTGTTGGCAAGCAAGCAGGTGGCAACCACGGTATGCCGCCCGGCTGGCAGCCGCCCCCGCGCGCGGGACAGGTGGCCATTACTCGCGAGTCACCCGTGATCGGTGGCAGGCTCGGGGCCGGTGACCCGAGCCACCGCCTGAACCGCACCACCGAACCACCCACGGCTCGGCCACCTGACCGCTGTTCGTCGTCGCTGGGAGGCCCATCCGTGTTCTCGCGCATCGCCATCGTCAACCGCGGCGAGGCCGCCATGCGGCTCATCCACGCGGTGCGCGACCTCAACGCGCAGGCGGGTGCCGATGGGCACCGGATCGAGACGGTCGCGCTGCACACCGAGGGCGAGAAGCGGGCCATGTTCGTCCGCGAGGCCGACCACGCCTACAACCTCGGGCCGGCGGCCAACCGTCCCTACCTCGACTACGCGGTCCTCGAGAATGCCCTGAAGGCGACCGGCTCGGACGCCGCCTGGGTGGGCTGGGGATTCGTCGCCGAGGACCCGAACTTCGCCGAGGTCTGCGCCCGCATCGGCGTGACCTTCATCGGCCCGAGCCCCGAGGCGATGCGCAAGCTCGGCGACAAGATCGGGTCCAAGATCATCGCCGAGGAGGTCGGTGTCCCGGTCGCCCCCTGGAGTGGCGGCGGCGTCGACACCCTCGAGGACGCCAAGGCCGCGGCGGCCCGGATCGGCTACCCGCTCATGCTCAAGGCGACCGCGGGCGGCGGTGGTCGTGGCATCCGGATGGTCGCGTCCGACGCCGACCTCACCGACGCCTACGAGCGCACCCGTGACGAGGCCCAGCGTGCGTTCGGCTCGGGCGTGGTCTTCCTCGAGCGGCTGGTCACCGGGGCGCGCCACGTCGAGGTCCAGGTCATCGCCGACGGGCAGGGCACCGCGTGGGCCATCGGCGTCCGCGACTGCTCGATCCAGCGCCGCAACCAGAAGGTCATCGAGGAGTCCGCCTCACCCGTCCTCGCACCCGACCAGGTGGCCGAGGTCAAGGCCAGTGCCGAGCGCCTCGCCGTCGCTGTCGGGTATGCCGGCGCCGGCACCGTCGAGTTCCTCTACCACCCGGGCGAGCGGTTCTTCGCGTTCCTCGAGGTCAACACCCGCCTGCAGGTCGAGCACCCCATCACCGAGGTCACGACCGACACCGACCTGGTCAAGCTGCAGATCCACGTGGCCGGCGGCGGCCGGCTCGAGGGCGAGCGGCCCCGCGAGGAGGGCCACGCCGTGGAGGCCCGGCTCAACGCCGAGGACCCCGACCGCGACTTCGCTCCTTCGCCGGGTCGGATCGCCCTGCTCAACCTGCCCTCGGGCCCGGGCATCCGGGTGGACACCGGTGTGGGAGAAGGGGACTCGATCCCCGCGGACTTCGACTCGATGATCGCCAAGATCATCGCCGTTGGTCGTGACCGCGACGAGGCCCTGGCCCGGCTGCGTCGCGCCATGGGCGAGACCACCGTCGTCATCGAGGGTGGTTCGACCAACAAGAGCTTCATCCTCGACCTGCTCGACCAGCCCGAGGTCATCGACGGCAGCGCCGACACCGGATGGATCGACCGGGTCCGTGCCGAGGGTCGGCTCGTCCTGCACCGCCACTCCGGCATCGCGCTCGTCGCGGCCGGTATCGAGGGCTACGAGGACGAGGAGGAGGTCGAGCGCACCCGCCTGCTCGAGACCTCTCGGGGTGGACGACCCCAGGTGCAGCACCGCACCGGCCGCGCCATCGACCTCAAGCTGCGCGGGACGGCATACAAGGTGACGGTGTGGCGGATCGGTCCGCACCGGTTCCGCGTGGCGATCGCCGCCGGCGCCACGGAACAGACGGTCGACGCCGACCTCGACCGCCTGGACGAGTACACCAGCCGGCTCACGATCGCGGGGCGCACCCACCGCCTGATCACCGCCACCCACGGCCCCGTCCAGCTCGTCGAGGTCGACGGCGTCACCCACCGCGTCAGCCGTGACGAAGGCGGCGTGCTGCGTTCGCCGGCGCCGGCACTCGTCGTGGCCACGCCCGTCGCCGTCGGGACGGAGGTCGCTGCCGGGGCGCCGGTTCTCGTGCTCGAGTCGATGAAGATGGAGACCGTCCTGCCGGCGCCGTTCGCCGGTCGGGTCAAGGAGCTCCTGGTGTCGGCGGGCAGCCAGGTCGAGACCGGCACCCCGCTCGTCCGCCTCGAACCCGTCGGCGAGGACGACGAGACCGCTGACGCAAGCCCCGACGAGGAGGCGGTCGACCTCGACCTGCCCGAGGGCGCCAGCACCGGCGACGGGGCCGCTGCCGCGGCTGACCACGCCCGGGCCGCCCTCGCCGCCATGCTGCTCGGCTACGACCTCGACCAGCGCGACGAGGGCAGCACCCTCACGACCTACCTCACGGCACGCGACGAGCTCACCGCGCAGGGCGTCTCGCAGGTCCGCGCCGAGATCGACGTGCTCGAGGTCTTCGCCGACTTCGCCGAGCTGAGCCGCAACCGGCCCGCCGGGGAGGAAGCCCACGTCGAGCACCAGGTGCACAGCCCGCGCGAGCACTTCCACACCTACCTGCAGAGCCTCGACCCCGACCGCGGGGCGCTCCCCGAGCAGTTCCGCACCAAGCTCTCCAGCGTCGTGCGGCACTACGGCATCGACAGCCTGGACCGCACGCCCGAGCTCGAGCAGGCCGTCTTCCGGGTCTTCCTGTCCCAGCAGCGGTCCGCCCCCGATGTCGCCCTCGCGACCTCGCTGCTCCAGCGGTGGATGGCCGAACCCTGCCCCGAGGCCCCCCTCGACGCTGCCGCACGCGATGTCCTCGACCGCCTCGTGGTCGCCACCCAGCTGCGCTTCCCCGTCGTCGGCGACCTCGCCCGCAGCGTGCGGTTCCGCTGGTTCGACCAGCCCCTCGTCGACGCCGACCGGGCCACCATCCTCGGTGGGGTGAGCGACGAGCTGACCGCCCTGGAGGCCATGCCCGAGGGTGAGGAGCGCGCCCGTCGGATCGACGCGCTGGCCGCCATCCCGGAGCAGATCGTGCAGTTCCTCGCCGAGCGGCTCGAGGGCGGCGTCCCCCAGCGCGAACCCATGCTCGCCGTCCTCATCAAGCGGCACTACCGCGAGCACGACCTCACCGGACTGCGCGAGCTCGCTGTCGGGGCAAGGCCTTTCGCCGTTGCCGACTACACCCTTGACGGGCGTCCCACCCACCTCGTCACCAGTGTCGGCCGGGTCGACGAGCTCGCCCCTGACAGCGAGCTCGAGGTCGCCGTGTCGGCCCAGCTGGATGAGGCTGCGCCCGGCGCCGAGGGCGTGGTTGACCTCTACCTGTCCTGGCCCGACGAGCCGGCCACACCCGAGGAAGCCTCCAGCCGCCTCGGCGACCTCCTTGCCGGTATGCCGTCCGCGCAGCGGGTGCGGCGCGTCGCCGTCGCGGTCTGTCCCGGCGCCGGTCGGCCGGTGGCCTATTTCACCTTCCGGCCGGACGGCGAAGGCGCCATGGTCGAGGACCGGCTCGTGCGTGGGGTCCACCCGATGGTCGGACGGCGGCTCAACCTGTGGCGGCTGCGCGACTTCGACGTCACCCGGCTCGAGGCCCCCGACGACGTCCTGCTCTACCTCTGCACCGCCCCCGGCAACGAGGCGGACCAGCGCCTCGTCGCCCTGGCGCAGGTGCGCCAGCTCGTCGTCGTCCGCGACGAGCAGGGCCGCGTCACGGCCCTGCCCCACGCCGAGCGCGCCATCGCCAACTGCCTGGAGGCGATCCGCCGCGCGCGATCGGCTCGTGGTGCTGCCGGCGCACGCCTCGACATGAACCACGTCTGGGTGCACATCTGGCCCCCGGTCGAGGCCGACCTCAACCAGCTCACCGCCCTGCAGGCCAGGATCGCCCCGCTGACGGCCGGTGCTGGCATCGAGGAGGTCCTGGTCCAGGGCCGGATCGCGACGCCGGACGGTGCCAGCGCCCCGCTCGCAGCGCGGTTCCACTACCAGCCCGGTTCGGGTGTCGTCACCTCGGTCGAGGAGCCGCCCACCGAGCGCCTGAAGCCGCTGGACGACTACGCCCAGAAGGTCGTCCGGGCCCGTCGTCGCGGGGTGGTCTACCCCTACGAGCTGCAGGCGATGATCGCCGGCCCCGGCGGCACCGCGACCGAGTACGACCTCGACGACGCCGGCGTGCTGGTGCCGGTCGACCGGCCCTACGGCCTCAACAAGGCAGGGATCATCGCCGGGGTCATCACGACCCCGACCGAGCGCTATCCCGAGGGCATGACCAGGGTGCTGCTCTGCGGTGACCCGCTCAAGGCGCTGGGCGCGGTGTCGGAAGCCGAGTGCGCCCGGATCATCGCGGCGCTCGACCTCGCCGAGCGGATGAACGTCCCCGTGGAGTGGTTCGCGCTGTCGGCCGGCGCCCGGATCTCGATGGACTCCGGCACGGAGAACATGGACTGGGTCGCCAAGGGGCTCAAGCGGATCATCGAGTTCACCCAGGACGGTGGCGAGATCAACATCGTCGTCGCCGGGATCAACGTCGGGGCGCAGCCCTACTGGAACGCCGAAGCCACGATGCTCATGCACACCAAGGGCATCCTCGTGATGACGCCGGACAGCGCGATGGTGCTCACCGGCAAGCAGTCACTGGACTTCTCCGGTGGCGTCTCGGCCGAGGACAACTTCGGCATCGGTGGCTACGACCGCGTGATGGGGCCGAACGGCCAGGCGCAGTACTGGGCGCGCGACCTCGCCGGCGCCTACGGCGTGCTGATGGCCCACTACGACCACACCTACGTGCACCCGGGAGAGCCCGGCCCGCGCCGCGCGAAGTCCACCGACGACGTCGCCCGCGACGTCACGGCATACCCGCACGTGATGCCCGACTCGGGCTTCACGACGATCGGTGACATCTTCTCCTCGGCCACCAACCCGGACCGCAAGAAGGCGTTCGACATCCGCATCCTGATGGCGGCAGTGGCCGACCAGGACCACGCGACCCTCGAGCGCTGGGCCGGCATGGCCGACGCCGAGACGACGGTGGTGCAGGACGCGCACCTCGGCGGTATCCCCGTCTGCCTCATCGGCATCGAGTCCAAGAACGTCCCACGACGAGGCTTCCCGCCCACCGACGGGCCGGACACCTACACCGCCGGGACCCTGTTCCCGCGCTCGTCCAAGAAGGCCGCTCGGGCGATCAACGCCGCGTCGGGCAACCGCCCGCTCGTCGTGCTGGCCAACCTGTCGGGCTTCGACGGTTCCCCGGAGTCGATGCGCAGCCTGCAGCTCGAGTACGGCGCCGAGATCGGCCGGGCCATCGTCAACTTCGAGGGACCGATCGTGTTCTGCGTGGTGAGCCGGTACCACGGCGGGGCCTTCGTGGTCTTCTCCAAGGCGCTCAACCCGAACATGACGGTGCTGGCGGTCGAGGGCTCGTTCGCCTCGGTCCTCGGTGGCGCCCCGGCGGCAGCGGTCGTGTTCTCCCGGGACGTCGATGCCCGCACCGCGGCGGACCCGAGGGTCAAGGACGTCGAGACACGCCTCGGTGCGGCCGCCGGTGCCGAGCGGGCCCAGCTGGCCACCGAGCTGGCCGAGCTGCGCACGGCGGTACGCAGCGAGAAGCTCGGCGAGGTGGCGTCGGAGTTCGACGGCGTGCACAGCATCCACCGCGCCGTCAGCGTGGGCTCGGTGGACGCCGTCATCGACCCGCACGAGCTGCGTCCGCGGATCATCGCGGCCGTCGAGGCGGGGCTGCGCCGCTGAGCCCGCCACGGCCTGCGCCCGCGGGACTCCTGCTCGCCGCGGGCGGCGGGAGCCGGATGGGCACTGCCAAGGCGCTGGTCGACGACCCCGGCGGCGGCTCGTTCGTCGAGCGCGGGGTGCGGGTGCTCCGCGACGGTGGCTGCTCGCCGGTGGTCGTGGTGGTGGGGGCAGAGGCGGAGCAAGCCACAGCCCTGGCCACCGCTGCCGGCGCCGATCTCGTCGTCGAGGCGAGCGACTGGGCGAGCGGCCAGAGTGCATCGCTGCGCCGCGGCATCGAGGCCCTCGAGACGACGGGGGCCGAGCTGGCCTGCGTGTTGCTGGTCGACCTGCCGGATGTGGGGGTCGATGTGGTGGCGGAGGTGCTCGGCGCCGTGGGCGACGGGCCGGCCGCCCTGGGGCGCGCGGCATACCAAGGGCTGCCCGGTCACCCGGTCGTGATCGGTCGCGACCACTGGTCGGCGATCCGCGACGAGGCGACCGGCGACCGTGGCGCGCGCGACTACCTCGCGGCCCACCCGCACGTCACGGTCGAGGTAGGTCACCTCGCGACCGGCCGCGACGCCGACACCCCCGACGACCTGCGCACTGCCGAGGACCGCTGAGCGACCGGCGGAACCGCCGGACGAGAGCCCCGCCCTGATGTTCGAAAACCATGCCCCTTCAATTACCGAGCCACATGAGTGATGCTGTGGACATGGAGCCACGCGAGGCCTTCGAGTCCGCGGGGGCACTGACGCAGGGGCTGGCCGACACGGGATACCTCGCCGACGACGCCCTCGCGACGGTTGCCTGGCTCGCGCTCCGACTCCAGCGCCCCCTGCTGCTCGAGGGCGAACCCGGCACGGGCAAGACCGCTCTCGCGGAGGGCATCGCCGCATCGCTGGAGCTGCCGCTGATCCGGCTCCAGTGCTACGAGGGCATCGACGCGACCCAGGCCCTCTACGACTGGGACTTCCCGCGCCAGATCCTGCACCTGCGCGCCGTCGAGGCCGTGGCGGGCGTCGGACAAGACCTGGCCGAGGTCGAGGACCAGCTGTTCGACCAGCGGTTCCTGCTGGCCCGACCGGTGCTCCGCGCGCTGCGCGAGTCGCCGGTCGTCCTCCTGGTGGACGAGATCGACCGGGCCGACGACGAGTTCGAGGCGTTCCTGCTCGAAGTCCTCTCGACGTGGCAGGTGACCATCCCCGAGCTCGGGACCGTGACGGCCGCGACGCCGCCGATCGTCGTGCTCACGTCCAACCGGACCCGTGAGCTCCACGACGCCCTCAAGCGGCGATGTCTCTACCACTGGATCGACCACCCCAGCCTCGACCGTGAGTTGCAGATCGTCCGACGGCGCGCCCCAGAGGTCTCCGAATCCCTTGCCGCACAAGTGGTTTCGACTGTCCAGCGGCTACGCAACGAGCACGACCTCATCAAGCCGCCCGGAGTCGCGGAGACGCTCGACTGGGCCAGGGCGCTGCACGAGCTGGGCGCCTCGGACCTCGACTTCGAGACGGCGTCGGCCAGCCTGGGCGTCGCGGTGAAGTACCGCGAGGACGCCGAACGGGTCCGCGCCGCCCTCGACCGGGTCCTGGCCCGATGACCGCGACACCGGTGCACGCCGCTGACGAGATCCTCCTGGGTTTCGCTCGCGCCCTGCGTGCGGCCGGCGTCAACGTGACCGCAGACCGTGAACGCACCTATCTCGACGCGGTCGTCGCCGTCGGCCTGGGCGACGAGTCCGGCGCCTACGTGGCAGGGCGCGCGACCCTCTGCGGCTCACCGGCCGACCTCGAACGCTACGACCAGGTGTATGCCGCGTGGTTCGGGCTCGAGCGCGCGAGCCACCGCCCGCGCCGCGACCAGACCCACGCGGCCGCTCACGCGTCGCTCGACGTCGGGCACGGACGCGGTGAGGACCCGGAGTCGCCGGAGGACGTGGTGCGGGCGCGCGCGAGTGCGGTCGAGGTGCTCCGCCACCGTGACCTCGCGACGCTCAGCAGCGCCGAGCGGGCCCGCCTGACGGCCATGTTCGCCGCACTGAGGCCACGCGCACCGCGTCGCCCGGCGCACCGGCAGAACCCTTCGCGGCGCGGCGACGTCGATGCCCGGCGCACCCTGAGGGAGCAGCTGCGGCGGATGGGGGAGCCCGGGCCTATCGCATGGCGGCGCAAGGGAACTCGCCCACGCAGGGTGGTCCTCCTCGTTGACGTCTCGGGTTCGATGAGCGCCTACGCCGACGCGCTGCTGCGCCTGGCACACACCTATGCGTCCACTGGTCTGCCCGTCGAGGTGTTCACCCTCGGCACCCGACTCACGCACGTCACCCGTCCCCTGCGCCAGCGCGATCCCGAGCGGGCAATCGTCGCCTGTGGCGCCTGCGTGCCCGACTGGTCCGGCGGCACCCGGCTGGCCCAGGGAGTCGGGGCCTTCCTCGACCGGTGGGGGCGACGGGGCATGGCGCGGGGCGCGGTCGTCGTCGTCTTCAGTGATGGCTGGGAGCGGGACGAACCCGAGGCCCTCGGTGAGCAGATGCGCCGGCTGCGCGCTCTCGCCCACCGGGTCGTGTGGGTGAACCCACACCGCGGCAAGCCGGGCTACCAGCCCGTCCAGCAGGGGATCATCGCGGCGCTGCCGCACGTTGACGACTTCGTGGCCGGCCACTCGATGGCGGCCTTCGAGGAGCTCGTGGAGGTGGTCGGCCGTGCGTGAGGTGCTCCCGGAGCTGCTCCAGTGGTGGAGGGCCGGTGCCACCGTCGGTGTCGGCACGGTGGTCGCCACCTGGCGGTCCGCACCACGTCCGGCCGGAGCCGCGATGCTCGTGGGGCCCGGTGGCGAGGCCGTCGGCTCGGTCAGCGGCGGTTGCGTCGAGGGCGCGGTCTACGAGCTGGCGCAGGGCGTGGTCGCCGACGGCATCCCCGCCCTGCAGCGCTACGGCGTCAGCGACGACGACGCCTATGCCGTGGGGCTCACCTGTGGGGGCATCCTCGACGTCTTCGTCGAAGCGGTGAGCTCGCAGACCTTTCCCGAGCTCGGCGAGGTGGCCGAGGACATCGAGGCCGGCCGACCGGTGGCCGTGGCCACCGTGATCGAGCACCCCGACCCGGCCTGGCTGGGGCGCCGGTTGGTGGTGCGGCCGGAGACCGACGCAGAGGGTTCCACAGGGTCGCTGGGCTCGTCCCGGGCGGACGACGCAGTCACCGACGACGCCCGCGGCATGCTCGCGTCCGGGCGCACCGAGACCCTGACCTACGGCCCCGACGGGGAGCGTCGCGGTGAGGGCATGCGGGTCTTCGTCTCCTCCTTCGCGCCCAAGCCGAGGATGCTGGTCTTCGGGGCGATCGACTTCGCCGCGGCGGTGGCGCACCAGGGACACTTCCTCGGCTACCACGTCACCGTCTGCGACGCCCGCCCGGTTTTCGCGACCACCTCGCGCTTCCCCTCGGCCGACGAGGTCGTCGTGACCTGGCCACACCGCTACCTCGAGTCCGAGCGGGATGCCGGACGCATCGACGCCCGCACGGTCATCTGCGTGCTGACCCACGACCCGAAGTTCGACGTGCCCGTCCTCGAGATCGCGCTGCGGCTCCCCGAAGTCGGCTACATCGGTGCGATGGGTTCGCGCCGGACCCACGAGGACCGGATGGCGCGGCTGCGCGAAGCCGGCCTGACGGAGACGGAGCTGTCGCGACTGTCGAGCCCGGTGGGGCTGGACCTCGGCGCGCGCACCCCCGAGGAGACCGCCGTGAGCATCGCGGCGGAGATCATCGCCCTGCAGTGGGGTGGCCGGGGCGAGCGCCTGGGCCACCGAGAGGGCCCCATCCACCACCATGCGCCCGGACTCGTGGCCGCGGCGTCGGGACCCGAGGAGGCTACGGGAAACCACCCGGATTGACCGTTGTCCCCGCCCTGCGGACCGAGCAGTATCCGAGGGGCCGGGCCTGCCCAGCCAGCAAGCATTTCGTCACAGAGAGGTGATCGAATGACCCGCATCAGCGTCACGGTCGATGGAGTCGAGTACTCGGACGAGGTGGAGCCGAGAACGCTCCTCGTCCACTACCTGAGAGAGCAGCTGGGCAAGACCGGCACCGTGATCGGGTGCGACACGAGCAACTGCGGGGCGTGCACTGTGCACCTGGACGGACGCAGCGTGAAGTCGTGCAACGTGCTCGCGGTCCAGGCCGACGGCCACGAGGTGACGACCATCGAGGGGCTCGCCCAGGGCGGCGAGCTGCACCCGATGCAGCAGGCCTTCCACGACTGCCACGCACTCCAGTGCGGCTACTGCACGCCGGGCATGATCATGCAGGCGATCGACGTCCTGAACGAGAACCCGAGTCCGAGCGAGGAGCAGATCCGGGTGGGGCTCGAGGGCAACCTCTGTCGCTGCACGGGCTACCACAACATCGTCAAGGCAGTGCAGCAGGCGGCGGGCGCGGGCGCCACGGAAGGTGCGACGTCATGACCGCCGTCGAGGACCGGCCGAAGACAGAGATCGGCTCGCCCCGCAAGCGCAAGGAGGACCAGCGCCTGATCACCGGTAGGACCAAGTGGACCGACAACATCCAGCTGCAGGGCATGCAGCACCTCGCCATGGTGCGCAGCCCGTTTGCGCACGCCACGATCACGGGCATCGACACGGCGGAGGCCAAGAGGTCGCCAGGGGTGCTGGCCGTCCTGACGGGTGAGGACGTCAAGGACATCCAGGGCGGCATGGCGAACGCCTGGCCGATCACCGAGGACCAGAAGGCCCCCGTGCACCCGGCGATCGCCGTGGACCACGTTGCCTTCGCCGGCGAGATCGTCGCCGTGGTGGTGGCCCGCACGGCAGCGGCCGCCCGCGACGCCGCGGACCTGGTGGACGTCGACTACGACGAGCTGCCACCGGTGCTCGACCTCAAGGAGGCAGCCACCGACAGTGTGCTGGCGCACCCCAGCCTGGGGACGAACAAGAGCGCCTTCTGGCAGTTCGACTCGCAGGGCGCAGGCACCGGGGGCTCTATCGACGAGGCCATCTCCAAGGCGCGCACCGACGGGATCGTCATCGAGCGCGAGTACCGCCAGCAGCGGCTCATCCCCTCCTTCATGGAACCGAGGTCCGTGGTGTGCGACCCCACAGGGGAGCAGCTCACGATCTGGTCGTCCACGCAGGTGCCGCACTTCGTCCGCATCTTCACCGCACTCGTCCTGGGCATCCCGGAGAGCAAGATCCGGGTCATCGCCCCTGACGTCGGTGGTGGCTTCGGCGGCAAGCTCCAACACACCCCGGAGGAAGTGATCGCCGTACTCGCGGCGAGGCACACCGGCAAACCCGTGAAGTACACCGAGAGTCGCAGTGAGTCCCTGGTCTCCGGCCACCACGGTCGCGACCAGTGGCAGAGGCTGACCCTGACCGCGACCAAGGACGGCACGGTCACCGGCCTGAAGGTCGACCTGCTCGCCGACATGGGCGCCTACCTGGGCCTGGTCACCTCGGGCATCCCAGTCCTGGGGGCCTTCATGTTCAACGCCATCTACAAGTTCCCGGCCTACCAGTTCAACTGCACCAACCTGTTCACCAACAAGACCTGGACCGACGCCTACCGCGGGGCCGGCCGCCCCGAGGCGACCTACGCCATCGAGCGGCTCATGGACGAGCTCGCGGTCGAGGTCGGCATGGACCCCCTCGAGATCCGCGAGAAGAACTGGATCACGCACGAGGAGTTCCCGTTCACGACGGTGGCAGGCATGACGTACGACTCCGGCAACTACGAGGCGGCGACGGCTCGGGCCAAGGAGCTCTTCGACTACGACGGGCTGCGCCGTGAGCAGCAGGAGCGACGCGACCGCAAGGACCCGGTCCAGCTGGGCATCGGCATCTCGACGTTCACCGAGATGTGCGGGCTCGCCCCCTCCCGCGTCCTGGGAGCGCTGCGGTATGCGGCAGGCGGCTGGGAGCACGCGACCGTGCGGATGCTGCCCACCGGCAAGGTCGAGGTCGTCACCGGTGTCTCGCCGCACGGCCAGGGCCACGAGACCGTGTGGAGCCAGATCATCGCGGACAAGCTCGGCGTCCCGTTCGACGACGTCGAAGTCCTGCACGGCGACACCCAGATCGCCAACCGTGGCCTCGACACCTACGGTTCGCGCTCGCTCGTGGTCGGAGGGCAGGCCCTCGTGATGGCCGCCGACCGAGTGATCGAGAAGGCCAAGCCCCACGCGGCCCACCTGCTCGAGGCGTCGGTGGAGGACATCGAGTTCGCAGATGGCCAGTTCAAGGTCAGGGGCACCGACAACGGGAAAGCCCTCGCCGAGGTGGTGTGGGCAGCTTTCGCCTCCCACGACCTGCCCGAGGGTCTCGAGCCCACCCTGGACGCCGACGCGACCTACGACCCGGTGGACTTCTCGTTCCCGCACGGCACGCACCTGTGCGCCATGGAGGTGGACACCGAGACGGGACAGGTGAAGATGCGCAAGTACGTCTGCGTGGACGACATCGGCAACATCATGAACCCGCTCATCGTCGAGGGGCAGGTTCACGGAGGACTCGTCCAGGGGATCGCCCAGGCACTGTGGGAGGAAGCGGTCTACGACGACCAGGGCACCCTCGTCTCCGGATCCTTCGTCGACTACACGCTGCCCACGTCGGCCGACACGATCTCGTTCGTCACCGACAACACCGTGTCGCCGTCGACCACCAACGACCTGGGCGCCAAGGGCGTGGGCGAGGCCGGCTGCATCGCCTCCACCCCCGCGGTCGTCAATGCCGTCGTCGACGCGCTGCGACCGTTGGGAATCAACGACATCCAGATGCCCTGCACACCTGAGCGGGTGTGGAAGGCCATCCAGTCGGCCGGGTCCCAGGGTGACGCCGCGACCGTCGAGTCGGCCCAGCCGCACTTCGACGCGGGCGCGCCGAACCAGGACACACCCGATACCAGCGGATCGACGAACGGAGCAGACCAGTGATCCCCGCATCGTTCGAGTACCTCGCCCCGACCTCGGTCGCGGACGCCCTGGCTGCGCTGGCTGAGGCGGGTGACGACGCCAAGGTGATGGCCGGTGGCCAGAGCCTGCTACCCATCCTGCGGATGCGGCTCAACGCCCCGGAGAAGGTCATCGACCTCGGCAGGATCAAGGAGCTCCAGGGAGTCGCCGAGGACGGCGACCACGTCGTCATCGGTGCGATGACCACGTATGCCGATGTGCTGGCGAGCGATCTCGTCCGTCAGCACGCGGGGCTGCTCACCGACGCGATCGCCGAGGTGGCCGACCCCCAGATCCGGCACCGCGGGACCGTCGGAGGGGCCCTCGTCCACGCCGACCCGGCCGGTGACGTCGGTGCCCCGGCCTTGGCGCTCGACACCGAGTTCGTCATCACCGGCAGCGGTGGCGAGCGCACCGTGGCGGCCGGCGACTTCTTCCAGGACCTGTTCGAGACGGCCGTGGGGGAGGGCGAGCTCCTCACCGCCATCCGGATCCCGAAGCACACGGGCTGGGGGCACCGCTACGAGAAGTTCGTGCGGGTGTCGCACCAGTGGTCCATCGTGGCCGTCGCGGCGACGGTACGGGTCGACGGCGGCACCATCGCCGAGGCGCGGATCGGGTTGACCAACATGGGATCCACCCCACTGCGGGCGACTGCGGTCGAGCAGGCCCTGGTGGGGAAGACGGCCACCGACGAGGCCGTGCGCGACGCGTGCGCCGCAGCGGCCGACGGCACCAACCCGCCGTCCGACCTCAACGGCGACAGCGACTACCGCAAACACCTGGCAACGGTGCTGACCCGCCGAGCGGTCCTCGCTGCGGCAGGAGGCTGAGCCCGTGGAGCTGAGCCACACCTTCACCGTGCCCGCGACGGTCGACCAGACCTGGGGCACCTTCATGGACCTGCCCCTGGTCGGCGGCTGCTTTCCCGGCGCCACGGTCACGGAGGTGACCGAGGAGGGTTTCGCCGGCACGGTGAAGGTCAAGCTCGGCCCGATCGCGTTGGTCTACTCCGGCACGGGCGCCTTCGTCGAGCGTGACGACGGCGCCCACCGGGCGGTCATCGAGGCCAAGGGCAAGGACAAGCGGGGCAACGGCACGGCCGGGGCCACCGTGACCATCCAGCTGACCGACGCCGGTGACGGCTCGACGCGTGCCGACGTGCAGACCGACCTCGCGGTGACCGGCAAGCCCGCGCAGTTCGGGCGGGGCGTCATGCAGGACGTGTCGGACAAGCTGCTGGGCCAGTTCATCGGCTGCATCGAGGGCAAGATCGGCGATGCCCAGCCGCGGGTCGCGGAGGAAGGGGCGCGCCACGACTGCAGCCGCCCGCACCCGGCCCGCGGCCTGAGCCGACGGCAGAGCGGCAACCGCCAGCGCCGAGACGGCAGACCTCAGCCGACGCCCGGCCGCACCTGCGGACGCGTCCGTCGCCGCCCCGGCCGCGACCTGCCCTGGCGCCGCGACGCCGGCCCGGCAGGCTCCGGCGGCCGAGGACAAGAACGACGCGCTCAACCTGGGCTCCACGGTGCTGCCGATCCTGCTCAAGTCGTACGGCAAGCAGGTCGTCATCGGTGTCGTGGTGGTCGTCGCCGTGGTCGTGATCTGGCGAGCGCTCAGCGGCTGAGACCAAACGGCCGCCTAACCCACCAAACGGATGAGGACGGCATCATCCGCTCATGTGGACCTGCGGTGACCTACCCTGAAATCGGACGGTCACATGGCAGGGTGGCCGCACCGCAGAGCCGCGGCCACACGGCATACCGCAAGCACAGGAGCGCGCCCAGATGAGCCAGCAGACCGTCGTCGTCCTCAACGGACCGAACCTCAACCTGCTCGGCGAGCGCGAGCCGGAGATCTACGGATCGGACACCCTCGCCGAGATCGAGGCGCTCTGCCGCAAGGCCGCGAGCCTGGCCGGCCTGGAGATCGACTTCCGCCAGAGCAACCACGAGGGTGCGCTCATCGACGCCATCCACGAGGTGCGCAAGACCGCGGTCGGCCTCGTCATCAACGCCGGCGCCTACACGCACACCTCCATCGCACTTCGTGACGCCCTCGCGGCGGTGAGCATCCCCGTCTTCGAGGTGCACCTCAGCAACGTGCACCAGCGCGAGGAGTTCCGGCACCACTCCTACCTGTCCGCCGTCTCCGACGGCGTCATCATGGGCTGCGGCCCGAGCGGTTACGCCTACGCGATCGCCCGGATCTCCGAGCTCATCGACGACCGCCACTGAGGGCTGCTGGTCGCACACAGCCGGGCCTCCGGCCCCGCCCCTGCCAGACTGACGCGCATGACCCCGCCGTCTGCGCTCGACCCCATGGACCTCGCCGGCATCGACGACCTGCTGACCGATGAGGAGAAGGCGATTCGCGGCACCGTCCGCGCCTTCCTCGACAAACGGGTCGAACCGCATGTCGCCGACTGGTTCGAGCGCGGGGAGATCGACGACGTCCGCGGGCTGACCAAGGAGCTCGGTGCGCTGGGCCTGCTCGGGATGCACCTCGAGGGCTACGGCTGCGCGGGGATGAGCGCCGTCGACTACGGCCTGGCCTGCCTCGAGCTCGAGGCCACCGACTCCGGCGTCCGGAGCCTGGTGTCGGTGCAGGGCTCGCTGGCGATGTTCGCGATCCACCGCTGGGGCACCGAGGAGCACAAGCAGGAGTGGCTGCCGCGGATGGCGGCCGGTGAGGCGATCGGCTGCTTCGGGCTGACCGAGCCCGACCACGGCTCGGACCCCGCCTCGATGCGCACCCGTGCCCGACGGGACGGCGCCGACTGGGTCCTCGACGGCTCGAAGATGTGGATCACCAACGGCTCGATCGCCGACGTCGCCGTGGTGTGGGCCCAGGTCGACGAAGCCGGAGACGGCAGCAGCGTCATCCGGGGGTTCGTCGTACCCACCGACACCCCCGGGTTCTCGGCACCTGAGATCAAGCACAAGATGTCGCTGCGGGCATCGGTGACCAGCGAGCTGGTCCTCGACGGGGTGCGCCTGCCGGCCGACGCGGTGTTCCCCGACGTGACCGGGCTCAAGGGACCGCTGTCCTGCCTCTCGGAGGCGCGCTACGGCATCGTCTGGGGGTCGCTGGGGGCGGCGCGCTCCAGCCTCGACACGGCTCGGCGCTACTCGATCGAGCGGCACCAGTTCGGTCGCCCACTCGCGGGCTTCCAGCTGACCCAGCAGAAGCTCGCTGACATGGCCCTGGAGCTCGTCAAGGGGCAGCTGCTGGCCCTGCACCTCGGTCGCCGCAAGGATGCCGGCACGCTGCGCCCGGAGCAGGTCAGCCTCGGCAAGCTCAACAACATCCGCGAAGCCATCGACATCTGCCGCACGTCGCGAACCATCCTGGGCGCGAACGGGATCAGCCTCGAGTACCCGATCATCCGGCACATGAACAACCTCGAGTCGGTGCTCACCTACGAGGGCACCGTGGAGATGCACACCCTCGTGATCGGGCAGGCCATGACTGGTGAGCAGGCCTTCCGCTAGGTCTGCCGAACGTCCACGGACCACCCACGTGAGAAGGTCGCCGGATGATCGAGATCCTGAACCCCACCGAGCTGGCGCGAGCCAAGGTCACCGGTGCGCTGGTCTCGGACATCCTGCAGACCCTGAAACGCCGCAGCTCGGTCGGGACGAACCTTCTGGACATCGACCGGTGGGCCAAGGCCATGATCCTCGAGGCAGGAGCGCAGTCCTGCTACGTCGACTACGAGCCGTCGTTCGGGCGCGGGCCGTTCGGTCACTACATCTGCACGTCCGTCAACGACGCCGTGCTCCATGGGCTGCCCCACGACTACGCGCTCGCCGACGGAGACCTGCTCTCCCTCGACCTGGCAGTTTCCAAGGCCGGGGTCGCCGCAGACTCGGCGATCAGCTTCATCGTGGGCGAGTCGAGGCCCCCGGAGAGCGTCGCGTTGATCAGCGCCACCGAACGCGCCCTGAGCGCAGCGATAGCCGTTGCCGGGCCCGGGGCCCGCATCGGCGACATCTCGCACGCCATCGGCACGGTGCTCCTCGACGAGGGCTACCTCGTCAACACCCAGTTCGGAGGTCATGGCATCGGCTCGACGATGCACCAGGACCCGCACGTCTCGAACATGGGTCGGCCGGGCCGTGGCTTCCAGCTGCGCCCGGGGCTGCTGCTCGCCCTCGAGCCGTGGGTGATGGCCGACACCGACGAGCTCGTCACCGACCCTGACGGGTGGACGCTGCGCAGTGCGAGCGGCTGTCGGACGGCCCACAGCGAGCACACCATCGCCATCACCGACGACGGAGCCGACATCCTCACGGCTCCCGGTCACGCCCAGAGCTGAGGCCCGGGGCCACCCTCCGACCCGTCGTCACAGCCCCTCCGACCGGTCGCCACAGCCCCTCGGGACAGGTCACCACAGCCCCGCCGGGCAGGTCGCCTCGGCCCCTCCGGATGGCCCGTCGCAGCCCCTCGCAGCAGGGTCCCGAAACGCCGTCGCGCGGGCCGGGCTACCCGGCATACCCTCGATTTTCGGTGGAGGCATCGGACCGTGTAGTCTCACCGTCGCACTTCCGCGCGGCTCTCGCGAGCCGCGGTGAGCGCGCCCCCTTAGCTCAGTCGGTAGAGCGTTTCCATGGTAAGGAAAAGGTCGTCGGTTCGATTCCGACAGGGGGCTCTGGGAACGGCGTCGCAAGGCGCAGGCCCCATGGCGGGGTAGCTCAGCTGGTTAGAGCGCACGACTCATAATCGTGAGGTCGCGGGATCGAGCCCCGCTCCCGCTACAACCGCGATTTCAGGAATCAGCCTGAACTCGCGTATTCTGATGCGTCGCCGCCTGATGTTGCCCGATGTCAGCGCGCGGCCCCATCCATTTGTTGACCAGGTCAGTCAGACCAAGTCAGTTCCGAGAGCAGGTTGCCCCGTGGCTAGCAAGAGCGCAGATGTCCGCCCCAAGATCACCTTGGCGTGCGTGGATTGCAAGGAGCGCAACTACATCACCAAGAAGAACCGTCGGAACAACCCCGACCGCCTGGAGATGAAGAAGTTCTGCCCTCGCGACAAGAAGCACACGCTGCACCGCGAGACCCGCTGACCCAGCGCATCCCGCACCACGACCAGCCGCTCCGGACTCAGTCCTCGAGCGGCTTTGTCGTGCCCGGCGGACGGCTTGCTCGCCTCCCGGCACGTCACCAATAGAGTGGTTGCCATGGCCGTCAACGCAGACTTCGCAGGGCGCAGCTACCCGCCCAGTGGCCCGTATGCCGTGGACGCGGCGACGCTTGCAGCGTTCGCCTCCGCGGTGGGCTCGCAGGATCCCGTGCACACCTCGAGCGAGGCCGCGCAGGCCGCCGGCTACCGCGACGTCATCGCGCCGCCGACCTTCGCCGTGACGATCGCGCAGCAGTGCGACGCCGTCTTCATCCAGGACCCTGAGGCCGGGATCGACTACACCCGGGTGGTCCACGGCGAGCAGCGCTTCGTGCACCACCGCCCCATCACGGCGGGCGACTCGGTGGTCGGCACGCTGACCGTCGACTCGGTGCGTGAGGCCGGTGGGCACGCGATGGTCACCACCCGCACCGAGCTCGCGACCGAGGACGGCGAGGCGCTGTGCACCTCGACGTCCACCATCGTCATCCGGGGAGGGGAGTGACCGTGGCTGCACGCACCCTGGCGCAGACCACCGTCGGCGACACCATCGGGCCGCTCACGCTGAGCGTCGCCCGCGAGACCCTCGTCGCCTACGCCGGCGCCTCCGGCGACCAGAACCCGATCCACCAGGACGAGGACTTCGCCAAGTCGGTCGGCCTGCCTGACGTCATCGCCCACGGCATGTGGACGCTGGGCGCGGTCGGGTCGGTCGTCGAGGAGTGGGCCGGCGACGGTGGTCGGGTGGTCGAGTTCGGCACCCGCTTCACCAAGCCCGTGGTCGTCCCGCAGGGCGGTGGCGAGGTCGAGGTCAGCGGCGTCGTGAAGACTGTCGACGAGGACGCCAAGCGCGCCACCGTCGAGCTCACCGCCACGAGCGAGGGCGCCAAGGTGCTCGGACGCTGCATCGCCGTCGTCCAGCTCGACTGACCGGGCCTCGATGGACGACGAGCACGACGTTCCCCTGGCGTCGCTGACGACGATGCGTGTCGGCGGCCCCGCTGCGCGGCTCGTGACCGCGCAGACGATCGACGAGGTGGTCGACGCCGTCCGCGAGGTCGACGATGCCGACGAGCCGCTGCTCGTCCTCGGTGGCGGGTCCAACCTGGTCATCGCCGACGCGGGCTTCGCGGGCAGCGTGGTGCGCCTGGCCACCGATGGTGTGACCGTCGAGTCCGCCGACCTGTGTGGCGGGGTGATGGTGCGCGTCGCAGCGGGAGTGGTCTGGGACGACTTCGTCGCCCGGGCCGTCCGCGAGGGCTGGTCGGGCGTGGAGGCGTTGTCGGGCATCCCCGGGTCGACCGGCGCCACCCCGGTCCAGAACGTCGGCGCCTACGGTCAGGAGGTCGCCCAGACGATCGCCTCGGTCCGGGTCTACGACCGCGCCCAGCAGCAGGTCCGCACGCTCGCGTCGCTGGACTGCGCGTTCACCTACCGGCACTCGGTCTTCAAGGCCACCTCCCGCTACGTCGTGCTCGACGTGCTCTTCCAGCTCATCCCCAGTGAGCTCAGCCAACCGGTTGGGTACGCCGACCTGGCCCGTCAGCTGGGCGTCGCACCGGGGGAGCGGGTGCCGCTCGCGGACGCCCGCGACGCGGTGCTGGCGCAGCGACGGCAGCGCGGCATGGTGCTCGACGAGGCCGACCACGACACGTGGTCGTGCGGGTCCTTCTTCACCAACCCGATCCTGTCCGCCCAGCGGTTCGCTGCGCTGGAGTCCCGAGCCGCCACCCGGCTCGGTCCTGAGGCACCGACCCCGCCACGGTTCACCGACGCCGATGGCAACGTCAAGACCTCAGCGGCCTGGCTGATCGACAAGGCCGGCTTCGCCAAGGGGTTCGCGCTACCGGACAGCGGAGCCGCCCTCTCGACCAAGCACACGCTGGCGATCACCAACCGCGGCGAGGCCACGGCATACGACGTCGCAGCGCTGGCCCGGCACCTCCAGCAGGGGGTGCACGACGCGTTCGGCGTGACCCTGGTCAATGAGCCGGTGTTCGTGGGACACGAGCTCTGACGAGCCCTCCCCGGCTCGCTCAGTCGGCCGGAGCCGCCAGCCAGGCGTTGATGCCCGCGAGGGCCGCGTCCTGCACGTCCTTGGGGGCGCGCGACGACGTGACCGACCCGCGGGCGAGGTCCGCCAGCTCGTCGTCGCTGAAGCCGAGTGCGGTGCGGGCCAGCTCGTACTGGTCGGCCAGCCGGGAACCGAACAGCAGCGGGTCGTCCGCCCCCAAAGCCACAGGTATGCCGAGCTCCACGATCGTGCGCAGCGGCACCTCCGCGGCGCTGCCGTAGACGCCCAGGGCGACGTTGCTGCGGGGACAGACCTCCAGCGCGACTCCGGACTCGGCGACGAGCTCGAGCACCCGCGGGTCCTCCACGCTGCGGACGCCGTGGCCGAGGCGGTCGGGCCGGATCGCCTCGAGGGTCTCTTCCACGGCCGTCGGGCCGAGCAGCTCCCCAGCGTGCGGCACGAGGGCGAGACCTGCCTGCCGCGCGATGGCGAAGGCGGGCGCGAAGTCGGATGTCTGGCCCCGGCGTTCGTCGTTGCTGAGGCCGAACCCGACGACCGTGCCCGCTCCTTCGCCGGCGTGCTGCGCGGCCAGGCGGGCCAGCGTCCTGGCGTCGAGCGGGTGACGGATCCGGCTGGCCGCCACCACCACGGCCACCTGCGTCGACTCCTCGCGGGACGCGGCGGCAGCCTCGTCGAGGACGATCTCGAGGGCCGGCGTGATGCCCCCGACGAACGGCGCGTACGACGTCGGGTCGACCTGGATCTCCAGCCAGCGCGACCCCTCGGCGGCGTCGTCCTGGGCCGCCTCGCGGACGATCCGGCGCAGGTCGGACTCGTTGCGGACGCACGCCCGGGCGGCGTCATACAACCGCTGGAAACGGAACCAGCCGCGCTCGTCGCGCCCGCTCAGCGTGGGCGGGTAGCCGGTCGTCAGGGCATCAGGGAGGTGCAGGTCGTGCTTCTCGGCGAGGTCGCGCACCGTCTCCACACGCATCGACCCGGTGAAGTGCAGGTGCAGGTGCGCCTTCGGGAGGGTGGTCACCGGGCGCATGCCGAGCAGTCTGGCAGCCCTAGTCCTCCACGACGTGCATGGCTGCCTCTTCGGGGCTCAGCCGGTCGCCGCTGGCATCCGACTCGTCGCCCACCAGCTCGCTGTCCACGTCGGGGCGGTCACCCTCGTCGGGGTCGGTCAGCTGCCCGACGCTGCCCGCGCCGACCTCCTCGTCGCCGAGGTAGTCGTCGTCCGCCGAGATCGAGTCGGGGTCCGCACCCCCCACGCGGGGTTCGTCGTCGAGACCGCTCTCGTTGTCGGGCGCGCCGTAGGCGGAGTCGGGGTCGGGGACCTCCTGCCGGATCCGCTGCTCGATGCTCTCCTCCTGGCCCTGCTCGTAGGCCGTCGTCCCCCATTCCGTGGCGCGCGGCTGCAGGTCAGGTGGTGACGAGGGTTCGTTGTCGCCCTCGCTGGAGTCCAGCAGGTCGTCCTGACCGCTGCCGGCGTCCACACCGTCGTCCAGGCTCACGCTGCCCAGGTCGTCCTCGAAGCTTTCCGTGCCCGGCTGATCGCTCATGCCCCCACCCTGCGCGACGCCGGACCGCGCCGCAAGGGCGGCCTGCCGATCGTGGTGTGTCCCGGGCGTGGGCTCAGCGGACGACGGCCGGGGACCACGCCTTCTCGATGAGCAGCCGCGGGGTGCCGGTGCCGTCGGCGGGCACCGCCCAGACGTTGGTCTCGGCCGCGTGGCTGCCCTCACCGGGCAACCCGTAGAGGATCTGGTCGTCGTCCAGCCACTCGACCTGGTCGTCGACGGTGTGCTCCTCGGTCAGTGAGACCTCCTTGCCGGTGCCGAGGTCCAACACGGCCAGCCGCCAGTCGCCGGGACCCCGGGAGCCCAGCTTCTTGTAGGCGACCTTGGTCCCGTCCGGCGACAGTGAGGGGCACTCCGCGTCCGAACGGATGGTCTGCACCGTGCGGGTCGACAACCGGCCGCTCGCCAGCCAGGTCTTGCCGCTGAACTTCACCGTGACGTAGAAGGCGTCGTCGTCGCTGGCGAACGTGACGCCCCAGTAGTTGCGGTCGACGGGCTTGATCGCCTTGCCCCGGTGGATGAGGCGGAAGTCCTCCAGGTCGAAGCTGCGGTCGCTCCCGATCTCGGAGACGACGGTGCGCGTCGAGAAGTTGGCGGCGGCGTAGGAGTCGCCCGACACGAAGCTCGTCGTGGCCGCCAGCTTCGCGTCGTCGGACAGCCGTGCCCGGCTGGGTACGCCGCTCAGTGGCAGGTCCTGCGTGGGACCGCCCGAGTCGGCGAAGGTCTTGGCCGTGTAGGTCGTCACGACCCCCGGGTCGGAGGCCAGGCAGAGGGTGCGGCTGCTGGCCACGAACACGCGGTCGCACGAGGTCGTCGTCAGTGCGCGGGGACCGCCCGGATCGGCCAGCGGGACCATCGCCACCCGACCGTAGGCCGGCCCGACCGCGGTGTTGCGGAACACGATCCGCGGGCCGGCCGTCACCTGGGCCAGTGACACGGTGCTCTGTGGGGTCGCGGTCCGCACCGCTTCCTGCTGCTTGGATCGCGACAGCACGAGGTAGGCGGTCGTCCCGCCGACCAGGACGACCGCGACCGCGACCAGGGCGATGACCCGCTGCCGGAGGGTGCCCGGGCCGACCGACCGCACCGGCTCAGGTGGCGGGGTGGGCGCTGGCCTGCGGCGCTTGCTCATCTCGTCACCAGCCTCATGTGGTCACCCGTCTCATGCCGACACCAGGTCCTGCGCGGTGCGGTCGACGTTGCGCAGCAACCACCACGCGACGGCCACGCCGACCACCAGGGCCGCCGCCACGACATACACGGCGGTGGAGCGACCCAGCCCCGTCCAGAGGGCACCGAAGAGCAGGGAGGACGCGAACCTGGCCACTGCCACCACGGTCTGCGCCGTCGCGATCCCACTGGCCCGCATCGGCGCCGGGACCAGCGTGGAGGCCAGTGCGGCCAGCACCCCGTCGGTGCAGGCATAGAACCCGCCGAGCAGGAGCAGGCACGCGATGGTCAGGCCCAACCCGCCGGACGGCCGGGCTGCACACAGGTAGGCGCCGACGAGCAGGAGGTGACCGCCGACGAGCACCTTGGCCCGGCCGAGCCGGTCGGAGAGCCGGCCGAAGGGGATCGCCAGCGACAGGTACGCGACGTTGGTGCCCACGAACAGCAGCGGGAACCACTTGCCGGCGAAGTCGTCGCGCTGCTGGAGCGAGAGGTAGAGGAAGCCGTCACTGATGGTGAGCATCCCGAGCACGGCCGAGGCCGCCACGACGCGGCCGAACCGCGGTTCGGCCAGGCTGCGCCAGGACGGTGCGACGGGCGGGGCGGCGCTCCGGCGCGCGGCGCGCCTCGGTCGCAGGTCCGGGACGAGCAGCCCGAGGAGGGCCAGCCCGAGCAGGGCCGCCGCCAGTGAGGCGATGAACACCGCGCGGTAGTCGCCGGGCACCCACCACAGGATCGAGAAGGCCATCAGCGGCCCGATCGCCGCGCCGGTGGTGTCCAGCGCCCGGTGCACACCGAAGGCGCGGCCCAGGGAGTGGTCAGGGGTCGACGCGGCGATGATGGCGTCGCGGGGGGCGGTCCGGAGCCCCTTGCCGAGCCGGTCCACCGTGATCACGGCGGTGACGGCGGCCAGCCCCTGCGCGGGGATGAGCAGGGCCTTGGTGACCGCCGAGAGCCCGTAGCCCAGGAACGCGATCCACTTCGGCCGGTCCGCCCGGTCCGACAGCCACCCGCCCAGGATGCGGACCAGTGCGCTGACGCCCTGGTACAGCCCGTCGACGAAGCCGTAGGCGAGCGGCGACAGGCCGAGTACGGCGGTCAGGTAGAGCGGGAGGACCGCCGAGAGCGACTCGGACGAGATGTCGGTGAGCAGGCTGACGAAGCCGAGCAGGATGACGGTCGACCCCACCTTGCGCCCGGTCGTGGGCGCAGCGGAGGTGCCCTCGGTGCCGGCCGCGTCGCGCGGCCGGTCGCTGAGATACACGCGCGCCCCCTCGGCGCCGGAGTCGGCCCGGCCAGTGCCGCCAATTCTAGGTATGCCGTGTCGGCGTCGTCGGCGCTTTTCCCCGATTCACAGCCGGCGTCCAGCCTCCGGGACGCCACCCACCGACGGAGCACACGGCATACCGCACGCCGTGGCGATCAGGACTGGCCGTGCACCTGCTCGACGGCGGCGAGCAGCACGCAGGTGGCCACGGCCTCCATCGCCTCGCTGACCTGGTCCAGCGGGGGGAAGGTGGGAGCGAGGCGGATGTTGCGGTCGCGCGGGTCGTCACCGTGGGGGAACGACGCGCCGGCCGGGGTGAGGGCGATCCCGGCGTCCTTGGCCAGCTGGACCACCCGCGAAGCGATGCCGTCGAGGACGTCGAGGCTGACGAAGTAGCCGCCGGTCGGCCTGGTCCAGGTCGCGACGCCGAGGCCCCCGAGCCGCTCGGTCAGGATGCGATCCACCTCGGCGAACTTCGGCGCGATGATCTGGCGGTGCTTGACCATGTGGTCGCGCACGCCCTGCGGGGCGCCGAAGAACTGGGCGTGCCGCAGCTGGTTGACCTTGTCGGGTCCGATCGAGCCCTTGCCGAGGTGGCCGATGTACCACTTGACGTTCTCCACCGACGCCGCGAAGAAACCGACACCGGCGCCCGCGAGCGTGATCTTGGAGGTCGAGGCGAACATGATCGGCCGGTGCGGGTGCCCGGCGGCAGCGGCGAGCGTGAGGATGTCGGCGCTCTTGGCCTCGTCCTCGCTGAGGTGGTGGAAGGCGTAGGCGTTGTCCCAGAAGATCTTGAAGTCGGCGGCCGCCGTGTCCATCGAGGCCAGCCGGGCGGCGATCTCCTGGGTGACGACCGAGCCGCTGGGGTTGGCGTAGGTCGGGACCAGCCACATGCCCTTGATGCTGGGGTCGTTGGCGGCCAGCCGGGCCACCGCCTCGACGTCGGGACCGTCGTCGTGCATCGGCACGGTCACCATCTCGATGCCGAACCAGTCGAGCAGGGTGAAGTGCCGGTCGTAGCCCGGCACCGGGCAGATGAAGGTGACCTTCTCCTCCTGGCCCCACGGGCGCTCGCTGTCGACGCCGCCGTGCAGCCACAGGTCGACCAGCACGTCGCGCATCATCGTGAGGCTCGAGTTGCCGCCCGCCACGACCTGCTCGGGCTCGACCCACAGCAGCTCGGCGAACATCTCGCGCAGCTCCGTGATCCCCTCGAGCCCGCCGTAGTTGCGGGTGTCGACACCCGCCGCGTCCTTGACGCCCTTGGGCAGCGAGAGCAGGTCGTCGGCCAGGTCGAGCTGGGCCGCCGCGGGCTTGCCACGCGTGAGGTCGAGGGACAGGCCGCGCGCCTTGAGCGCGGCATACGCCTGCTGCTGCTCCTGGGCGAACGTCTCGAGCTCCTCGGCGGAGCGCTCGGTGAGGGGAGTGGTGGTGGCGGTCTGCTCGGTCACGTCGTCCATGCTCCCAGAGCCCCGGTATGGCGCGCGTGCCCGTCCGCTGCCCGGTCACCGCCGCGGCACGGCGCGCCCTGACGCGCCGGTGTCAGTGGGCGGCGGCCGTCGGACGGACCCAGCGAGTTCGCGTTCGGCGGCGCGCCTCACGTATGCTTTCTGCTCGGTTGACATTGGCCAGGCTTCCGGCATGCCCGCGGGCAGGTCAGGTCAACCTCCCGGAACCCACCGCCCCCGCGATGAGTTCCGTAGGGCAGTGGCTCAATTGGTAGAGCTCCGGTCTCCAAAACCGGCGGTTGGGGGTTCGAGTCCCTCCTGCCCTGCGTAGCACGACCTGTGACCGGACCCGGTCACGGCATACATGAGTGAAAGCAGAGGCACCGTGACGGACGTGAGCGCGGACACCCGCGGCTCTGGTCGCACCGGCCGCAAGAGTGACAAGGGCGGCAACCCGATCTCGCGGTTCTTCCGCTCGATCTCTCTGTTCGTCAGCCAGATCCTCGACGAGCTGCGCAAGGTTGTCCGACCGACGCGGTCCGAACTGGTCAACTACACGATCGTCGTGATCGTGTTCGTGACCTTCGTGATGGCACTCGTCGCCACTGTGGACTTCGGCTTCACCAAGCTCGTGCTGTGGGTCTTCGGCGGCTGATCGCCGCCCTTGCCGCAGTCATCCCGGGGTCACCCGGCGAATACCAGAAGGAAGTAGGTCATCAGCGTGTCCGACCAGTGGACCACCGACAACGCCGAGCCCGAGACGGAGTCGATCTCTGTCGACGGTGTCTCTGCCGACCTCGAGACCGGCGAAGCGGGCGAGGCGCCCGAGACCGAGACCGAGACCACTGACGACGCCCCCGTGACCACCGACGCCGAGATCGACGCCGCCCACGAGGACGACGCCGAGGTCGAGGAAGCCGCCGAGCCACACCGACGCCATCGCGGACCTCGAGACCGAGGCCCAGGTCGACGCCGACCTCCAGGCCGGGATCGAGCGCGACGAGACCGACGAGGCGCAGACCGAGGCCCACGCGCCCCAGGTGTCCACCCTCGCCTTCTCCGACGACGCCTCTGCGGACGCCGACGTCACCGAGGACGACGCCGACGCACCCGCTGGTGACCCGGTCCAGGAGTTCAAGGACGCCCTCGCCGCCAAGTTCGGCGAGTGGTACGTCGTGCACTCCTACGCCGGCTACGAGAACCGCGTGAAGGCCAACCTCGAGAACCGCACGACCTCCCTCAACATGGAGGACTTCATCTTTGAGGCCGAGGTGCCCATGGAAGAGGTCACCGAGATCAAGAACGGCCAGAAGAAGCTGGTCCGCCGCGTCCGGATGCCCGGATACGTGCTGGTCCGGATGGACCTCACCGACGAGTCGTGGGGCGCCGTGCGCCACACGCCGGGCGTCACCGGCTTCGTCGGCAACGCCCACCAGCCGGTCCCGCTGAGCCTCGACGAGGTCTTCACCATGCTGGCCCCGGCCGACCTGGAGAGCCCCGCGACGGCCGGCTCCGCCGGTGGCGGTTCGGGCAAGGCCAAGGAGGTCGCGGTCGTCGACTTCGAGGTCGGCGAGTCCGTCACCGTCATGGAGGGGCCCTTCGAGACCCTTCCCGCCACGATCTCCGAGATCAACCCCGACACCCAGAAGCTCAAGGTGCTCGTCTCGATCTTCGGCCGGGAGACCCCGGTCGAGCTGTCGTTCAACCAGGTCGCCAAGATCTGATCGCACGGCAGCACCTGTTCCCGGCATCCCGGGAGCATGCAACCGGGTCATCGCCCACGGCGTAGGCCCACACCAACAGAAGGAACACAGCAATGCCTCCCAAGAGCAAGAAGATCTCCGGCTTCATCAAGCTGCAGATCCAGGCCGGTGCGGCCACGCCCGCCCCGCCCGTCGGCCCGGCCCTCGGCCAGCACGGCGTCAACATCATGGAGTTCGTCAAGGCCTACAACGCTGCGACCGAGTCCCAGCGCGGCAACGTCATCCCCGTGGAGATCACGGTCTACGAAGACCGTTCCTTCACCTTCATCACCAAGACGCCGCCGGCCGCCGAGCTGATCAAGAAGGCCGCCGGGGTGCCCAAGGGTTCCGGTGAGCCGCACAAGACCAAGGTTGCCAAGCTGTCGGCCGACCAGGTCCGCGCCATCGCCGAGCAGAAGATGGAAGACCTGAACGCCAACGACATCAACCAGGCGATGAAGATCATCGCCGGCACCGCCCGTTCGATGGGCATCGACACCACCCTCTGACGATTCACCTAACCTTTGCTAGCAAGGGTTAGGTGATGGTGGACAGGTTGCATGCTGTCCACCAACCGGCAACCTTTGCTAGCAAAGGTTGCCGGGATCCCACTCGGTATGCCGCCCACGCGGCATACCGGGGCACGTGGCAGGACCGCGCTGGTCCGAACTGACCACAACTCCACCGCAGCACCACCATTGATTCAGGAGCAGAAATGAAGCGCAGCAAGGCTTACCGCGAGGCGGCCGACAAGATCGACGTCGCCAAGAGCTACGCCCCCCTCGAGGCCGTCCGCCTCGCCAAGGCGTCCGCCAAGGCCAAGTACGACGAGACGGTCGAGGTCGCGATGCGACTCGGCGTCGACCCCCGCAAGGCCGACCAGATGGTCCGTGGCACCGTCAACCTCCCGCACGGCACGGGCAAGACCGCCCGCGTCCTCGTCTTCGCCAACGGCGACAAGGCCGAGGCCGCCCGTGAGGCCGGCGCCGACTTCGTCGGTTCCGACGAGCTGCTCGAGAAGGTCGCTGGCGGCTGGCTCGACTTCGACTCGGTCGTCGCGACGCCGGACATGATGGGCAAGGTCGGTCGTCTCGGCAAGGTCCTGGGCCCGCGTGGTCTCATGCCCAACCCGAAGACCGGCACCGTCACCATGGACACGGCCAAGGCCGTCACCGACATCAAGGGCGGCAAGATCGAGTTCCGTGTCGACAAGCACGCGAACCTCCACTTCATCATCGGCAAGGCCTCCTTCCCGGAGACGTCGCTGGTCGAGAACTACGCCACGGCGCTCGACGAGATCCTGCGTCTGAAGCCGTCCTCCTCCAAGGGCCGCTACATCGAGAAGGCCACCCTGTCGACGTCGATGGGCCCCGGCATCCCGCTGGACTACACCCGCACGCGCAACCTGCTGGTCGAGGACGAGGGCAACGCCTGAGTCCCAGCACCCACAGCACGAGAGCCCGTCACCCGCAGGGGGGTGGCGGGCTCTCGTCGTCCGGGGGAGGGCGATTTGGTCATGGGCGCACCCGCCCGTACGCTGGACCCTGACCAAAGACCGCTCGGTTGTCGCGTGCCACCGCAATAGGCAGCACGTGACCGAAGGTTCCACTCCGGTGGGCGTCCAGCGCAGGCCACGATTCACCCGCAGGGCCGGCTCCCAGAGCCTGTTCCGCGTGCGAGCCCCGTGCCCTGTGCATGGGGCTCTTTCCATGTGGCCTCCACCTCCGGCCGGTCGAACACACGGAAGGGAGGCCCCATGGCCAAAGCTGACAAGGCTGCCGCCATCGCCGAGCTGTCGGACAAGTTCCGCACCTCCGGCGCGGCCGTGCTGACCGAGTACCGCGGACTGACGGTGAAGCAGATCACCGACCTTCGCAACTCGCTGCGCGGAAACGCCACCTTCGCCGTCGTGAAGAACACGCTCACCGAGCTTGCTGCCAAGGACGCCGGCGTTACGGCGTTCGACGGCCAGCTCGTCGGACCGTCCGCCATCGCATTCGTCGATGGTGACCCGGTCGAGGCCGCCAAGGGCCTGCGTGACTTCGCCAAGGCGAACCCCCTCCTCGTGATCAAGGCCGGCGTCCTCGACGGCAAGGCCCTGACTCCCGCGGAGATCACGAAGCTTGCGGACCTCGAGTCCCGCGAGGTTCTCCTGTCCAAGCTGGCCGGTGCCCTTCAGGCCTCGCTCAGCCAGGCTGTCTACCTCTTCGCCGCACCGCTGTCGCAGACCGCTCGGGTCGTCGACGCGCTGCGTGCCAAGGTCGAGGCCGAGGGGCCGGTGGCTGACGCCGCTGCTCCCGCTGCCGCGACCGAGGTCGAAGCCGAGGACACCACCGCCGAGGCCCCCGCGGCCGAGGCAACCGCTGAGGCCCCCGCGGCCGAGGCAACTGCTGAGGCCCCCGCGGCCGAGGCAACCGCAGACGTCGCCGAGGGTGGCGACGCGAGCTGAGTCCGCAGGGACCCAGCTCACACACCAAGACGCCACTCACGGCATACGAATCACCACGAAAGGACGCCCATCATGGCGAAGCTCTCCACCGACGAGCTCCTTGAGGCCTTCAAGGAAATGACCCTCATCGAGCTCTCTGAGTTCGTGAAGCAGTTCGAGGACACCTTCAACGTCACCGCTGCTGCCCCCGTGGCCGTTGCTGCGGCCGGCGCCCCGGCCGGCGGCGACGCCGCTGCTGCCGAGGAGCAGGACGAGTTCGACGTCGTCCTCGAGGCTGCTGGCGACAAGAAGATCCAGGTCATCAAGGAGGTCCGCGCGCTGACCTCCCTCGGCCTGAAGGAAGCCAAGGACCTCGTGGACGGCGCTCCCAAGCCCGTTCTCGAGAAGGTCGACAAGGCTGCCGCGGAGAAGGCCAAGGAGGCCCTCGAGGGCGCCGGGGCCACCGTCACGCTCAAGTGATCTGAGCTTCCGCAAGGAAGCGACGCACTGCGTAGAGCGGGTCCGACCAGCTGGTCGGGCCCGCTTTCGCATGCCCACGCGGCGTACCGGACCGTAACTTCGCCCTCCCGACCTCGTTGAGCCATGCGAACCGGGGCCTGCCTCAATGGCGGGCGTGGACATTCACGACGAGGTGGAGCTGTGGGCGTTGAGATCAGGGTCGAAGGTCTGACCAAGCGATTTGGGTCGCAGGTGATCTGGAACGACGTCTCGCTGACCCTCCCCGCCGGCGAGATCTCGGTGATGCTGGGCCCCTCGGGTACTGGCAAGTCGGTCTTCCTCAAGACCCTGGTCGGCCTGCTCAAGCCCGATGCCGGGGCGATCTGGATCCAGGACCGCGACCTGACCCAGATGCGCGAAAAGGACCTCTACGAGGTGCGCAAGCTGTTCGGCGTGCTGTTCCAGGACGGCGCCCTGTTCGGCTCGATGAACCTCTACGACAACGTCGCCTTCCCCCTGCGCGAGCACACCAAGAAGTCCGAGTCGGACATCCGCAAGATCGTCCTCGAGAAGATGGACCTGGTCGGCCTCACCGGCGCCGAGTCCAAGCTGCCGGGCGAGATCTCCGGCGGGATGCGCAAGCGGGCCGGTCTGGCCCGCGCGCTGGTGCTCGACCCCGAGATCCTGCTGATCGACGAGCCGGACTCCGGCCTCGACCCGGTCCGCACGTCCTACATCAACCAGTTGTTCATCGACCTCAACGCCCAGATCGACGCGACCTTCCTGATCGTCACGCACGACATCAACTCGACGCGGACCGTGCCCGACAACATCGGGCTGCTCTACCACCGCCACCTCGCGATGTTCGGACCGCGCGAGATGCTGCTCAGCTCGGAAGAGCCGGTCGTCCGTCAGTTCCTCAACGCCCAGACCATCGGCCCGATCGGCATGTCCGAGGAGAAGGACGCCGACGAGCTCGCCTCCGAAGAGGGCCAGGAGCTGCCGCCCCTGCCGCCGATCCCGCTCCAGCTCGGCACCACCGACGGGGCTCCCCGTCGTGGTGAGCGTCCCGCGGGGGAGTGGTGCCGCGCGAACGGCATCACGCCGCCCCCCGGGTCGTTCCAGTCGCACAACGCCGGTGTCCCCGGCGTCCGCCACTCCGAGCCCGCCCCGACGGCCGAGGCTGCGCTCTCATGAGCAATCCAGCCATCGGTGCGCTGCGACAGAGCGGATCGCTCTTCGCCCTCGTCCTGGACGTCGTGCGGTCACTGCCGAAGCGCCCGTTCCAGACCAAGGAGTTCATCCAGCAATGCTGGTTCATCGCCTCCGTGACGATCGTTCCGACCGCGCTGGTCTCCATCCCCTTCGGTGCGGTCATCGCCCTCCAGCTCGGCACCCTGACCCGCCAGCTCGGCGCCCAGTCCTTCACCGGGGCCGCGTCGGTCCTCGCCGTCATCCGTGAGGCCTCGCCCATCGTGACCGCGCTGCTCATCGCCGGAGCGGGTGGCTCGGCGATCTGTGCCGACCTCGGCTCGCGCAAGATCCGCGAGGAGATCGACGCCATGGAGGTGCTCGGGATCAGCCCGATCCAGCGCCTCGTCGTGCCTCGGGTGCTCGCGGCCATGGTCGTGGCGCTGCTGCTCAACGGCCTGGTGTCCGTGGTCGGCGTGGCCGGTGGCTACTTCTTCAACGTGATCATCCAGGGCGGCACCCCCGGCGCCTACATCGCGTCGTTCACCGCGCTGGCCCAGCTGGCCGACCTGTGGACCAGTGAGATCAAGGCGGTCATCTTCGGCTTCATCGCCGCCGTCGTCGCCTCCTACAAGGGCCTCACCGCAGGCGGCGGCCCCAAGGGTGTCGGCGATGCGGTGAACCAGAGCGTGGTCATCACCTTCATGTTCCTGTTCGTCGTGAACTTCGTCGCCAGCGCCGTGTACTTCCAAGTCGTCCCCCAGAAGATCTGAAGGAGGTGCAGAGATGAACAAGGTCCTCGACCTCGCCGGCCGCCCCGTGGAGGCGCTCGACAGCCTCGGCGAGCAGATGCGGTTCTACGTCCGCTCGCTCGCCTGGAGCCCGCGCACCCTGCGCCGCTACAAGAAGGAGATCCTGCGCCTGCTCGCCGAGGTCTCGCTCGGCTCCGGCGCCCTCGCCGTCATCGCTGGCACCGTGGGCGTCATCGCCTTCCTGGCCTTCTTCACCGGCAGCCAGGTCGGGCTGCAGGGCTACTCCTCGCTCAACCAGCTCGGCACCGGCGCCCTCACCGGCTTCGTCTCGGCCTACCTCAACACCCGTGAGATCGCACCGCTCGTCGCCGGACTGGCACTCGCCGCCACGGTGGGCTGCGGGTTCACCGCCCAGCTGGGAGCCATGCGCATCTCCGAGGAGGTCGACGCCCTCGAGGTCATGGGCATCCCCTCGCTGCCGTTCCTCGTCACCACCCGGATGATCGCGGGCTTCGTCGCCGTCGTCCCGCTCTACGTCCTCGGACTGCTGTCGTCCTACGGCGCCACCCGCTTCATCGTCGTGGAGTACTTCGGGCAGTCGGCCGGCACGTACGACCACTACTTCCACCTGTTCCTGCCGCCGATCGACGTCCTGTACTCGTTCCTCAAGGTGATGGTGTTCGCGGTCGTGATCATCCTCATCCACTGCTACTACGGCTACAACGCCTCCGGCGGCCCCGCCGGCGTGGGTGTCGCCGTCGGCAAGGCCGTCCGGACCTCCATCGTCGCCATCAACATCGTGGACTTCTTCTTCTCCCTGGCCGTGTGGGGCGCCACGACGACCGTACGGATCGCGGGTTAGCGCATGGCTGAGTCATCGAGCGGCTTCATGTCGCGCCTGGGCAACCGTGCCTACGGCGTCGGCTTCATCGTGATCGTCGGTCTGCTCATCGGTCTGTCCGTGGCTTCCTTCCAGAAGCGGTTCACCCCCGTGGTGATGGTCAACCTGATGACCGACCGGATCGGGTCGCAGCTGCAGACGGCGTCCGACGTCAAGATCCGCGGGCTGATCGTGGGGGAGGTGCGCTCGATCGAGACCACCGGGAACGGCGCCACCCTGAAGCTGGCCCTGAAGCCGGAGATGGTGAACCTGATCCCGGCCAACGTGTCGGCGCGGTTGCTGCCCAAGACGTTGTTCGGTGAGCGGTACGTCGATCTCGTGACGCCGACGGCCGGCGTGGTGGGACGGCACATCGCCAAGGGCGACACGATCGGTCAGGACCGCACCACCGTGGCGATCGAGCTGGAGCGCGTGTTCGAGGACCTGCTGCCGTTGCTGCGCACGGTGCAGCCGGAGAAGCTGGCGATGACGTTGAACGCGCTGGCGTCGGCGCTGGAGGGGCGCGGGACCCAGCTGGGGGAGAACCTGGTCCTGGTCGACAACTACTTCAAGGCGATCAACCCCAAGGTGCCGGTGATCCAGGCCGACATCAGTGGGTTGGCCGACCTGGCGTCCACGTATGCCGTGGCGGCGCCGGATCTGGTGCGGGCGGCGAAGGCGCTGATCACGACGAGCACGACGATCGTGACGAAGAAGGACGAGCTGGCGGGCTTCCTCGCCGGGACGGCCGGGTTCGCGAACACGACGGCGGACTTCCTCGATGCCAACGGGCAGCGGATCATCCAGGTGGGTCGGGTGCAGCGGCCGACGGTCGAGGTGCTGGCCAGGTACTCACCGCAGTACCCCTGCATCGCCACCGCCATGACCAACTGGATCCCGCGGATCGACGAGGCCTGGCGGGACAAGACCTTCCACATCACGCTCGAGGTCACCCAGCAGCGTCCCGGCTACCAGCCCGGTGAGGAGCCCCGATGGGGCGAGAACCGGGGCCCCAGCTGCCAGGGACTGCCCGGCAAGGTCGGCACCCAGAAGAACCCGTGGAAGGGCAACGCCTTCAACGACGGCACCAACCACTCCGGCTCGGCTTCGGCGGGCAGTGCGTTGCCGTCGATGTTCTCCGGCACCTCCGGTCAGGGCATCGCCGAGGCGGACTCCGGCCTGGCCGGCACCGAGCAGGAGCAGAACGTCGTCGCCGCCCTGCTGAGCCGTGACGGGCACCCCTCGGCCATCACGACGCTCCTCGCAGGCCCGATGCTGCGTGGAACGGTGGTGAACCAGCAATGAGCACCCGAGCCAGCCTGGTCAAGTTCCTCATCTTCGTGGTCGCGACCCTTCTCGCGACCGGCACCCTCGCGGCCACCATCTCCAACACCCAGTTCGGCGACAAGGCGACCTACCGCGGCACCTTCAAGGACGTCACCGGCCTCGCGCCGGGTCAGGAGGTGCGGATCGCCGGGGTCCGTGTCGGTGAGGTGAAGTCGATCAAGGTCGCCACCGACCGCGTGCACGCGGACGTCGAGTTCAACGTGCTCAAGACCAGCGTCCTCACCCAGGGCACCAGGGCCACCATCAAGTACCGCAACCTCATCGGTGAGCGCTACATCGCGCTCACCCAGGACGTCGGCAGTGCCACGCCGCTCAAGGACGGGGCCGCCATCGGGCTGGACCACACCCAGTCCGCGCTGGACCTGACGGTGCTTTTCAACGGCTTCAAGCCGCTGTTCGCGGCGCTCTCGCCCAAGGACGTCAACGAGCTGTCCACCAACATCATCAGCGTGCTGCAGGGCGAAGGCGGCAACATCAACTCGCTGCTGTCCAAGACGGCGTCGCTGACCTCGACCCTCGCAGACCGCGACGAGGTCATCGGACGCACCATCTCCAACCTCAACGCGGTGCTCGGCACCGTGGATGCCCACGACGCCGCGCTCAAGCAGCTCATCGACCAGCTCCAGCGGTTCATCTCCGGGCTGGCCGCAGACCGCACCACGATCGGTGCCTCGCTGACCAACATCAACTCGCTGACGGCGGAGACTGCCGACCTGCTCAAGGTCACCCGCCCCTCCATCAAGGCGGACATCAGCAACCTCCGCGGGCTGGCCACGAACCTCAACAAGCCCTCGAACACCGCCACCTTCGAGAAGTTCCTGTCCAACTCGCCCGGGAAGATCAACACCATCACGCGCACGGCCACCTACGGGTCCTGGTTCAACTTCTACATGTGCGACTTCAGCGGCACGATCGTCCTGCCGTCGACCGCACCTGGCGTCCCGGGCGTCAAGATCCCCGTCGACAAGCCGGCCGGACTCTCCGGGGCGAGGTGCTCATGAGCATCCCGTTCCGCGAGCGCAACCCCGTCCCGATCGGGGCGATCGGCCTGCTGTCCATCGCGCTGGTGCTGTTCCTCGCCTTCAACGTCCAGAGCATCCCGCTCATCGGCGGCGGCGACCACTACCGCGCGGCCTTCAGCGAGGCGGGTGGCCTGATCAAGGGCGATGACGTGCGCATCGCAGGCGTCAAGGTCGGCAAGGTGAACAAGGTCGACCTCGCGGGCAACCGCGTCATCGTCGACTTCAAGGTCACCGAACC
>CAVUGH010000020.1:0-73954 GCA_963740865.1 uncultured Actinomycetota bacterium | reverse complement strand
CCGCCGCCGCGACCAGCTGGCCGTCCTGCGCCTGGTCGGCGGCCTTGCGCAGCGCCCGGACCGAGGTCGCGGACTGCACCTGGCCCAGTCCCTTGGCCGCGGCGACCCGCACCTGCGGTTCGTCGTGGTCGGAGACCACCTTGGCCAGCGCGGTGGTGGCCCTGCGGCCGGCCACCTTGTCCGGTGCAGCCGCGGCCGCCTCGGCCAGGATGGCGATCGCTGCCCCGGGGGTCAGCGTGGTGGGTTTGCCGGCGAGAGCCGCGATGGCCCCCGACACGGTGCGGTCCTTGCGGGACCCGATGATGACTGACATGCCGCCTCCTAGCAGGGGTTCTTCATGCGGCAGTGGTCCCGCATGTTGTCGGCTTCGGACGTGGTGATGACGCCCCCGTTGGGGATCGTCGGGTTCATCAGCGCCGTGGAGTTGTTCCGGTGGCTGAGGCCGAGGTAGTGGCCCAGCTCGTGCGCGGTGGCGAAGTCGGAGACCCCGCCTCCGGCGTTCATCTCGACGACGCTGCCGTCCATCCCCTTGGCGTTCTTGTCGCACGGCCCGTCCACCCGGGACAGCCCGGCAGTGCTGCTGACGTACATCCGGACGAAGAACAGGTCCAGCGCGTCGTTGGGCACGGTCCACTCGTCGGTGAGGGACTCGGCCTCGCCGTCGGAGTTGATGACGTCCCGCCCGCCGGCGTCGGCGGTCGAGATGACGAAGTGCTGGATCCGGCCGACACCCATGGACCGGCCGGCGCCGGCATACAGGTCCCTGGTCTTGGCGACGGCCCGGTCGATCTCCACGGCATCGTTGAAGGTGAACTGGTCGGAGCCGACCTGGATGCAGTTGACGTGCACGAACTTGCTCCCGAGCCGGTCCAGCTGGGTCTTGAGCGACACGGGGACCGAGTTGGTCAGCTGCCCCATGAAGTCACGTCGCACGGACAGCGGCGACGTCGCGATGCCGATGCAGGCAGCGCGCTGGCGAAGACTGGCCACTGGTCAGCCCTCGAGCTTCTTGACCTTGGCGTCGAGCTCCTTGATGAGGTCGCTGTACCGCAGCCAGGGTGTCTTCGAGGGTGAGGTGGCCGAACGGGCTCTTGACGTTCAGGGTGCCGTTGATCGTGACGGCGCCGTTGATCTTCAGCGGGCCGTTGATCGTGACGCCGCCGGGGTAGTCGTGCGCCCAGTTGATGGTGAGGCCGTCGTCGAAGTCGTGCACCAGCGCCCGACGCCACGGCGTCGAGCTCTTGCGCCGCGGCGCGTAGTCGAGCGCGACGTCGGCCTGGTGACAGGTCAGCCGGAAGCCCTCGATGGTCACGCCACCCGGGTAGTCCGAGTCCCAGTTGAGCGTCATGCCGTCGGTGAAGTCGTGCACGATGGCGCGACGCTGGCCGGCACCGTTCGAGCGACGGCTCGGTGCATCGATGACGACATCGGCCGCCGTCGTCTTGAAGACGTCCCCCTGGGCCGTCGTGGTGTTTCCGTCCAGACGCAGGTCTGCATCCATTGGTTGTTCCCCCCTTGATCGACGGTGCCCGGACGGCCCCGCCCCCACGGGGAAGGAGACGCGGGTGGGGGTGGTGATACGTCGGTGGACGCACGGCTGCCGATAGCGTGCAGCCATGCGCCTCGGGGTGATCGATGTCGGCTCCAACACGGTCCACCTGCTCGTCGTCGACGCGCACCGTGGCGCTCAGCCGCTACCTGCCACGTCGCACAAGATCGAGCTGCGGCTGTCCGAGCACGTCACCGACAGCGGCGACATCGCCGAGACGGGCGAGGCCGCACTCACCGGCTTCATCCGCGAGTGCCTCACGGTCGCGGAGGACCAGGGCGTCGAGGAGGTGATGGCCTTCGTCACCAGCGCGATCCGCGAGGCGCCCAACGGCGAGGACGTGCTCACCCGGGTGCGTGCCGCGACCGGCGTGACGCTGCAGGTGCTCTCCGGCGAGGACGAGGCCCGGCTGACCTTCCTGGCGGCGCGGCGCTGGTTCGGCTGGTCGAGCGGCACCCTGCTCGTGGTCGACATCGGGGGCGGCTCGCTCGAGCTCGCCGCCGGGATGGACGAGGACCCCGACGCGGCCATCTCCCTGCCCCTCGGTGCCGGGAGGCTCACCCGCGACCTGCTGCCGGGTGACCCGCCGTCGGCGGAGGTGGTCAGGGAGGCGCGCCGGGAGATCCGCCTGCGGCTCGCCGCCGCGATGCGTCCGCTCGCCAAGGCCGGGGCGGCAGATCGTGCAGTCGGCACGTCCAAGACGATGCGCTCGCTCGCCCGTGTCACCGGCGCGGCGCCGAGCAGTGACGGCCCGTATGCCGCGCGCAGCCTCGAGCGCGCCGCCCTCACCTCGCTCGTGGCCGACCTCGGCACGATGAGCGCGCACCGGCGTGAGCGGCTCTCGGGCGTGTCGGCCAGCCGGTCCCACCAGCTGCTCGCAGGCGCCCTGGTGGCTGAGGCGGCGATGGACCTGCTCGGCCTCGACAGGCTCGAGATCTGCCCGTGGGCCCTGCGCGAGGGAGTCATCCTCAGCAGGCTCGACGCGATGCGCTGAGACCCGCTCGATAGGCTCGGGACATGGCCGGAGCCGTGTCGATCCCAGGAGCCACGGTGGCTCTCTCGACCGCCTCGGTCTATCCGGAATCGTGTGCCGCGGCCTTCGCCACCGCCGCCCGCCTCGGCTACGACGCCGTCGAGGTGATGGTCTGGACCGACCCCGTCTCGCAGGAGGCCGGCGCGCTCGCGGCACTGTCCCAGCTGCACGGCATACCGATCGTGTCCGTGCACGCGCCCACGCTCCTGCTCACCCAGCGCATCTGGGGACCCGACCCCTGGACCAAGGTCGACAACTCGATCGCCCTTGCCCAGGAGGTGGGGGCCTCGACGGTGGTGCTGCACCCGCCGTTCCGCTGGCAGAAGGAGTACGCCGGCGAGTTCGTCGAGGGGGTGGCCCTGCGCGAGCACGAGACCGGGGTCGCGCTGGCCGTCGAGAACATGTTCCCCTGGCGCGCCCGGCAGCGGGAGTTCGAGGCCTACCTGCCGCACTGGGACCCGGTGCCCCAGGCCTACGACAACGTCACCCTCGACCTGTCGCACACCTCGACCGCTGGGTCGGACGCGATGGCGATGGCCGCGGCGCTCGGTCCGCGCCTGCGCCACGTCCACCTCGCCGACGGGCTCGGTTCACTCAAGGACGAGCACCTCGTGCCCGGGCGTGGCACGCAGCCCTGCGCCGAGTTCCTGGAAATGCTTGCGGTGAAACGGTTCTCAGGTTCGGTGGTCGTCGAGGTGGTGACGCGCAAGGATACGCCGGAGCAACGCGAGTTCGACCTTGCCGAGTCCCTGGCGTTCGCCCGGCTGCACCTCGCCACGGCTTCGAAGGTCGACGCATGAGTCCCCGGGGACGGCGCCCGGGAGGCGTGGACACGCGGCAGGCGATCGTCGAGGCGGCGCGGGTCGACTTCGCCGAGCAGGGGTATGACGGGACCTCGCTGCGCGGGATCGCCCGCCGGGCGGAGGTGGACCCTGCCCTGGTGCACCACTACTTCGGCGGCAAGCCGCAGCTGTTCGCGGCCGTGATGGACATCCCGGCCGACCCGGCTGCGCTGATCGGCGCCGTGGTCGGGGGGCCACGGGACCGGGTCGGCGAGGCGCTGGTCCGGACGTTCCTCGCGGTGTGGGACTCGCCGGACGGGCGGCAGCGGTTCCAGGCCCTGATGCGGGCTGCGGTCACCCATGACGAGGCGACCCGGATGCTGCGCGAGTTCCTGACCCGCGAGGTCTTCGGTCGCGTGGTGCGGGCGCTGGCCGACGACGGTGAGCCGTCCGCGGACCTCGAGCTGCGCGCGGGTCTGGCGGCGTCCCAGATGGTCGGGCTGGCGATGATGCGTTACATCGTCGAGTTCCCGGCCGTCGTGGACGCCGAGCACGACGAGCTGGCCGCCCTGGTCGGTCCGACGATCCAGCGCTACCTCGCCCCGTAGGCCGACCACGCGGCAGACCGAAAAGGTCTTGTCGGCGGTCTCGGTCGGCGGTATATTTCATCGCATGATGAAAAACGTCATCGAGATCGCACACCTGCGGGTCGTGCGCGGCGGCCGCGAGGTGCTGCCCGACCTGACCGTCTCGGTCCCCGCCGGCCAGGTCGTCGGGCTGCTGGGACCCAGCGGCAGCGGCAAGTCCACCCTGATCCGGGCGGTCGTCGGGGTCCAGGTCGTCGAGTCCGGCGACGTCACCGTGCTGGGGGAGCCGGCCGGCTCGCCGTCGCTGCGGCGCCGGATCGGCTACGTCACCCAGAGCCCGAGCGTCTACGACGACCTGTCCGTGCGAGCCAACGTGCGCTACTTCGCCAGCATCCTCGGCGCCGGGGCCGCGGCGGCCGACGAAGCCATCGAGGCGGTCGACCTCACCAGCCACGCCGACTCACTCGTGGGTCGCCTGTCCGGCGGACAGCGGTCGCGGGTCTCGCTCGCCGCCGCCCTCGTCGGCGACCCCGAGCTGCTGGTCCTCGACGAACCCACCGTCGGACTCGACCCGGTCCTGCGGCGCGACCTCTGGGAGCTGTTCAACCGCCTTGCGGGGCAAGGCCGTTCGCTGCTGGTGTCGAGCCACGTGATGGACGAGGCGAGCCGCTGCGACCGCCTGCTCCTCCTGCGCGAGGGGCAGATCCTGGCGGACGACACGTTGCCCGCGCTCCTGGCCCGCACCGGCACCGACGACGCGGAGCACGCCTTCCTGTCCCTGATCGACCGCGCCGAGGAGGCTGCCCGATGAACGCCCACCGCACCCTGGTCACCGCAGGCCGGGTGCTGGCCCAGCTGCGCGCGGACCACCGCACCATCGGGCTGATGCTCGTCGTGCCCTGCGTGCTGGTCGGGCTACTGGCCTGGATCTTCAACGACACCCCCGTCTTCGACGGGATCGGAGCCTCCTTGCTCGGGGTCTTCCCCTTCGTCGTGATGTTCATCGTCACGAGCGTCGCGACGCTGAGGGAGCGGACCTCCGGCACCCTCGAGCGACTGCTCACGACACCGATGGGCAAGGGCGACTTCATGCTCGGCTACGCCCTCGCGTTCGGGGTGATGGCGGTCCTGCAGGCCCTGATCGCGACCGGCTTCGCCGTCTACGTCTGCGGTCTCGACGTCGCGGGTCCCTGGTGGCAGCTGGTCGCGGTGGCCGTGCTCGATGCGCTGCTCGGGACGGCGCTGGGTCTGCTCGCGAGCGGGTTCGCGCGCACCGAGTTCCAGGCCGTGCAGTTCATGCCGGCCTTCGTGCTGCCCCAGTTCCTGCTGTGCGGGCTGCTCGTGGCGCGCGACCGGCTGCCGGACGTGCTGCGCTGGCTCTCCGACGTGCTGCCGCTGTCGTATGCCGTGGACGCCATGAAGTCGGTGACCACCAGTGCCAGCCCCGGCGCCGAGGTCGCGGCCGATGCGGCAGTGATCGGCCTCTGGGTGCTCGTGGCCCTGGTGCTCGGGAGCCTCACGCTGCGCCGCCGGACCGCCTGACGGGGCCCACATCGGTCGGGAGGGGTGCCGCGCGACTGGGCCGCGCGGCATACCTGCTGGCTGGCGGTTAGCCTTGTCGCCGGCCGTGACCTCCGCGGCAACCGGTCGGAAGGACTCCCGTGGACGCCAGTGACCTGCTGCGCAACAGCCTGCTCCAGCTCTCCAAGAGCGACGCTGTGCGACAGACGATCGAGAAGGCGCCCGTGAGCCGCAGCGTGGTCAAGCGGTTCGTCCCGGGTGACCGCACCGAGGACGCCGTCAGCGCCACCGCCGAGCTGCGGTCCACCAACCGGTTCGCCACGATCGACTACCTGGGCGAGGACACCGCCGACCTCACCCAGGCGATCCGCACCCGCGACCACTACATCGAGCTGCTCAAGGCGCTCGCGGACGCCAACCTGTCGCAGCACGGGATGGGTGAGGTCAGCCTCAAGCTCTCCGCCCTGGGTCAGTACCTGCCGGGCGACGGCCACAAGATCGCCCTCGAGCACGCCCGCGAGATCTGCCAGGCGGCGGCGAACGCCGGGACGACCGTGACCCTCGACATGGAGGACCACACCACGACGGACGCGACGCTGGAGTCGCTGCGCGAGCTGCGCCAGGACTTCCCGTGGGCGGGCGCGGTGATCCAGTCCTACCTGCACCGCAGCGAGGCCGACTGCCGCGACCTGGCCCACGAGGGCAGTCGCGTGCGGCTGTGCAAGGGCGCCTACAAGGAGCCGGAATCCGTTGCCTACCAGAGCAGCTCGGACGTCGACCAGAGCTACGTACGCTGCCTGAAGATCCTGATGGCCGGCGCCGGCTACCCGATGGTGGCCAGCCACGACCCGCGGCTGGTCGAGATCGCCGGTGCGCTGGCCGCGCACCACAACCGCGACGCCGACAGCTACGAGTACCAGATGCTCTACGGCATCCGGCCCGAGGAGCAGAAGCGGATTGCGGACCGGGGTGACCAGATGCGGGTCTACATCCCCTACGGCGAGGAGTGGTACGGCTACCTCATGCGCCGGATGGCCGAGCGCCCCGCCAACACGATGTTCTTCCTGCGGGGACTGGCCACCAAGGGCTAGGCAGCGCACGACTTTCGTCGCGCTTCGTGACAGTCAAGCACGTTGACTACTGGCGGAAGCGGTCGTAGCGTGACAGCCATGGCTGACGAGCAACCATGGCACCAGGACGTCGTGATGCCCGCGCTACTGGCGGCAGCGCGCGGGGTCTATGGCAGCCAGATCCGCAGCGCCTTGCAGGACAACGGTTTCGACGACATGCCGCGTCGCGGCACGTTCGTCCTCGGTGCCGTGGCCAACCACGGCAGCACCCTCTCCGACGCGGTGGCTGGGCTGCGCACGACCAAGCAGGCGGCCAGCCAGCTCGTCGACACCCTGGTGTCCAGGGGTTACCTCGAGCGGGCGCCCGACCCCGACGACCGACGACGGGTCACCGTCACCCTCACCGACCGGGGTCGCGAGGCAGCCAGGGTGACGCAGTCGTCCATCCGGGCCGTCGACCAGCGGCTGGCCCAAGCAGTGGGGGCCGAGCGGGTGGCCACCACCCGGGCGGCACTCGGCGCGCTCGTGGAGTCGTCCGGCGACCCGCACTTCGGCGGCTGAACACGACTCCGCCGGTGGCCACACGTGCTGGATCCGGGGCCGATTCGCGGCACGGACCCGCCATGGGTGGCCGGACGTGCGGATATGGGGCGCACCGATCCGGCCGCGCCTGAAAGACTGCCGTCATGGGAACTGTCGCAATCCTCGGTGCCGGCGTGATGGGCGAGACGCTGCTGTCCGGACTGATCCGGTCCGGCCGCAGCGCGGACGACCTCGTCGTGACCACTCGTCGGCCGGACCGGGCCGACGAGCTGGCGCAGCGCTACGGCGTGCGAGCCATGACCAACATCGAGGCGGCGGAGGCTGCCGACACCCTGGTCCTGGTGGTCAAGCCGCAGGACATGGGTGGTCTCGTGGAGGAGATCCGCGACCACGTCTCGCCGGGCAACCTGGTCGTGAGCCTGGCTGCCGGCATCCCCACGCACTACCTCGAGAGCCGGCTGCCCGAGGGTGTCGCCGTCGTCCGCGTCATGCCCAACACCCCTGCGCTCGTCGACCAGGGGATGGCGGCCGTGAGCCCGGGCCGCAGCGCCGATGCCGCCCACCTCGACGAGGCGGCTGACCTGTTGCGCTCCTGCGGACGCGTGGTCCAGGTCGCCGAGAAGCACCAGGATGCCGTCACCGCCATCAGCGGCAGTGGCCCCGCCTACATCTTCTACGTCGTCGAGGCGATGATCGAGGCTGGCGTGGTGCTCGGCCTGCCTCGCCCGACGGCCACCGAGCTCGTTGTCCAGACGCTGTTCGGCGCGGCGACGATGATGCGGGAGACCGGCCAGCACCCCACCGTCCTGCGCGAGCAGGTCACCTCGCCGGGCGGCACGACCGCTGCCGCTCTGCGCCAGCTCGACGACCACAAGGTGCGGGCCGCCTTCATCACCGCGATGGAGGCTGCCGCCAACCGCTCGCATGAGCTGGCGTCGGGCAATGACTGACCAGCGCGCGTCCGTCGCGCCGTTCGCGCCGCCCGAGCTCACGGTATGCCGCGTGGAGCCGTCGCTGTGGCAGGTCGTCCGCGGTGTGCGGCTGGCAATGCTGCTGGACACCCCGCTCGCCTACGGCAGCACCTTCGCCCGGGAGATCGCCTTTCCTGACGAGCTGTGGGTCGAGCGGATGCAGCACAGCGCCGGCTGGCTGGCCTTCGAGGCCGAGCAGCCGGTTGGAGCCGTGACGCTCTTCCACGCACCCGACCAGGCCGAGGACGAGGCCCACCTGGTCGCGATGTGGGTGGCGTCCCATGCGCGCGGACGGGGGGTGGCCGACGGTCTTGTAGGCGTCCTGCTGGAGCACGCCCGCGACGTAGGCATGCGCCGGGTCACGCTTGACGTCGCCGACGGCAACACCCGCGCCGTCGGCTTCTACGAACGCGCCGGGTTCACCCGCACCGGGAGGACCGGAGAGCTGCCGCACCAGCCCGGCGTGAGCGAGTTCGAGATGGAGTACCTGCTCAGGGATCTGCCAGTCGGCTCTGGGTGAACACTCAGCGTTCCACCTGACCTAACCCCTGTGGATCGTGCGAGAGTGGAGGACATGAGCGACATCACCGTGCGGGTCCTGGGTGAGGACGAGTGGGAGCAGTACCGGTCGGTCCGGCTCAGTGCGCTCGAGGAATCGCCCGAGGCGTTCGTGGCCAGCGCCGACGAGGAGCGCGCCTTCGAGGAGGATCTCTGGCGCACCCGGATGCGCCGCTCCCAGCGGCTGATCGCCGAGCAGGAGGGTGCGCCGGTGGGCGTGGCCAGCATCGGGCAGGCCCGCCAGGACGGCGAGAAGGACAACGAGAAGGTCGCCGAGCTGTTCGGACTCTGGGTGGCACCTGCCGCGCGCGGCACCGGTGTCGCGAGCCAGCTGGTCCAGGCCGGCGCCGACGCCGCCCGCCAGCAGGGACGCAGCCACCTGGCCTACTGGGTCGGCGCCGACAACGGCCGTGCGGTGGCCTTCGCCAGCGGCTTCGGCTTCCGACCCACGGACAGCCGCCGGCCGATGCGGGTCAAGGGTGAGGACGACGACGAGGACGAGGTCGAGGTCGCCATGGTCCTTCCGCTGGGTGAGGACCGTGGAGTCCCCAACCTCTGACCCAGCGGCCAGGGCTGTGGGGCGCGGCGGCTAGGGCCTTGAGGCCAGGCGGTCCAGCAGGTCGGTCGGCCCGCTCACGATGAGCGTGTCGTGGGCCGTCACCTTGGTCTCGGGCACGGCATACGTGAAGTCGCTCCCGGGTGCCTTGACGCCCACGACGGTCACGCCGTACTTGCTGCGAATCGCGCTCTGCTTCAGGGTGAAACCGATGGTTTCCTGCGGTGGCTTCATCTTGACGATCGCGAAGCCGTCGTCGAACTCGATGTAGTCCATCAGCTTTCCGTTGAGCAGGTGCGCGACGCGGCGACCGCTGTCCACCTCGGGGGAGATGACGTGGTGGACCCCGATGCGGGACAGGATCCTGGCGTGCTCGGCTGAGGTCGCCTTGGCCCAGATCATGGGGATGCCGGCGTCGACGAGGTTCATCGCGGACAGCACCGACGCCTCGACGGAGGACCCGATGCCGACGACGGCGAGCTTGAAGTTGCGTGCCTTGAAGTTGGCCACCGCCTGGGGTTGGCTCGCGTCGGCCTGGACGATGCGGGTCACCTTGCCGAGGAAGGACTCGGCGAGGTGGGAGTCGCGTTCGACGGCCACGACGTTGTGTCCGAGGCGCTGCAGCTCAATGGCGACTGCGCCGCCGAACCGGCCGAGGCCGACGACGAGCACGTCGTCCTCGTAGAGCTTCTTTGTCACTGCTGTCCTCCGCGGCATCTGGAATGGTGAGAACTCCCCACGCTAGCGCGTCCCTGCAGGTGGGACCGTGCTGTCCGCGATCATGCCCGGCCGGGTAGCGTCGGGCCATGCCCTCACAGGTGCGGGTGGTCTGGGATCCCGGCTTCACCGCCTACAACTTCGGGCCGGGTCATCCCATGAACCCGGTCCGCCTCGACCTCACTGCCCGGCTGTGCGACGCGCTAGGGGTGTTCGACCCCGACGACGTGGAGGTCTTCTCACCGGGCGTCCCGGGAGACGACCTGCTGGCCACTGTGCACACTGCCGACTACGTCGCCGCGGTGAAGGCGGCGTCGGTCAACCCCGAGGCGGCCGACACGGCATACGGGCTGGGCACCGACGACGACCCGGCCTTCCACGGCATGCACGATGCGAGCGCGCGCGTGGTCGAGGGCACCCGTCAGGTGTGCGCCGACGTGTGGGAGGGGCGCACCCAGCACGGCGTCAACTTCTGCGGCGGGCTGCACCACGCGATGGCGGGCAACGCCGCGGGCTTCTGCATCTACAACGACATCGCCGTGGGCATCCAGTGGCTGCTCGACCACGGTGCCCAGCGCGTCGCCTACGTCGACATCGACGTGCACCACGGGGACGGGGTGGAACGGATCTTCTGGGACGACCCGCGGGTGCTGACCATCTCGCTGCACGAGTCCGGTCGGGCGCTGTTCCCCGGCACCGGGTTCGCGGGCGACATCGGCGGACCCAAGGCGCAGGGCGAGGCGGTCAACGTGGCGCTGCCGCCGGGCACGGGGGACTCGGCGTGGCTGCGTGCCCTGCACTCGACCGTCATGCCCCTGGTGCGGGCCTTCAAGCCGGACGTCCTCGTCACCCAGCACGGGTGTGACACCCACGCCCAGGACCCGCTGGCTCACCTGGCCATGTCGGTGGACGCCCAGCGGATGGCTGCAGAGTCGCTGCACCGGCTGTCCCACGAGGTGTGCGACGGCAAGTGGGTGGCGCTGGGTGGCGGCGGCTACGAGCTGGTCCAGGTGGTGCCGAGGACGTGGACTCACCTCACGGCCATTGCCGCACACCGGCCGATCCCGCTGACCCAGCAGGTGCCGCAGGACTGGCTCGACCACGTGCGCCAGGCGTTCGGTCGCGAAGGGCCGCGACGGATGGGTGAGCTCGACCCCGCAGCGGGTCCCATCTGGCACCAGCCCTGGGACATGGGCTACAACCCGCACGACGAGGTGGACCGCGCCATCATGGCCACCCGCGAGGCGGTCTTCGGGCTGCACGGCCTGGACGTCTGGTTCGACTGACCGCCGGGGTCACGTGAAGTGACACCGATGTGATTAGTCGGGCGCATTCGGCGTGTCGACTGGACAGGGCCAAAGAAGTTTCTCCATTGGCTTCCCCACGAGTCACATCAGCCCCTACAGTTCCTTCTGCACGAGCGTAGAGGTCCGCCGGACGGGAAGCCGGCGATGCGCGCGTGTAGAAGATCGAGGTAAACATGTCCAACGAGCGACAGCTCGCCGAGGTGCGGTTCCTGACCGTTGCCGAGGTGGCCTCGATCATGCGCGTGTCGAAGATGACGGTGTACCGCATGGTGCACGCAGGAGAGCTTCCCGCCATTCGCGTGGGACGGTCATTCCGGGTTCCGGAGGACGCCGTGCACAAGTACCTGCGCACGTCCTACGTCGACACCGCCTGATTGGTGCTGACCGCACGACGACAGGGTGGGCCGGGACGACAGTCCCGGCCCACCCTGTCCGTTGTCGGGGCGGTGTTCGAGTGGGGTGAGGTATGCCGGCGGGCTGGGCGCCGCCCTGCGGGTGCACCCTGACCCACCGGCATACCGGTCAGCGGTTGTCGACCGCCGTGACGGCGACGGCGACGTTCGCACCCGTGTAGAGGTGCGTCAGCAGGTAGACGGAGCCGGGCGGGATCACCGCTGACTCGTCGGCAGCCGCGGTGGCCACCGAACCGGTGAGCTGACAGGCGCTGTCGAGGAAGTACAGGTCCAGATCGTGACCGACGGTGGCGTCGGCGTCGCTGGTGCCCTTGACACTGACCGAGTGCAGCCCGTCGGAGAAGCCGAGCGGGAACTTGGTCACCCAGCCGTCCGCGCCCTGGCTGGCCGGCGGGAACGTGCACGCGGTGTTCATCTCGGTGCCGGTCACACCGAAGACGTTCTGCAGCCCGGTCGGGTCACCCGCAGCCGGGTTGGGAGCGGTGATCGTGCCCGAGTCGGTGAACGCCGGGTCCGGGGTGACCGAACCGTTGGCCACCGTCGCTCCGGCACCGAAGACCTCGATGTCCGCGACCTGGGCAGAGGTGGTCGTGTCGCCCTGAACCGAGTCGATGAAGAACCGGACGTAGCCCGCCTTCACCGGCGTGGCCAGCGTGAACGTCGCGAAGTTGAGGTCCGGAGCGGTGGGACGCGGTGCGGCGTAGGCGAACCCACCGCTGCGTGCCGTCGTCCAGCTGACCCCGTCGGTCGACGTCTGGACGGTGAAGTCCTTGAGCGCGACGAAGCGTGAGGCGTTGGTGGCCTTGAAGGCGCTGACGCGCAGGCTGCTCACCGTCGCCGCGGCTGCCAGCTTGACCGTCACGCGCTGGTCCGGACCGGCGTTGTATGCCGTGGTGCCGGGCTTCGTGGACCACACGGACGCTGCCGTGTCGTCGAAGGCGAACTTCGCGGGCGCACCGTCGTCCTCGCTGGACACGTCGACGACCGTGGCGCCTGCTGCCGTGGAGGCCAGGTTGGGGGCGAGCTTGATCGTCTTGGCCGTGTTGCGACCGGCCGAGACGGCGAAGGCGTCGATCGTCTGCACGCCGAACCCGGGCGCCTGGATGGTCAGCGGGTAGGTGCCCGCAACCGCCTTGAGGCTGGCGCCACCGGCGGAACCGGTGCGGGCGAGGGGGGTGACCCGCGCCTCGAACCGTCCGAGGATCACCTTGGCGTTGTTGATCGCCTGACCCGTGGTCGCGTTGACCAGGGTGAGGGCGATGGTGCCGTTCTTGGCGGCCACAGGGTGGTCGAAGCCGGGTGTGGGGTCGGTGTCGTCACCGGTGTCGGAGTGCGCGCTCGCACCCGCCCCGCGCTTGGCGAAGGCCGACCAGATGAGGTCGGTGTTGTCGCCGTGGTAGCGGTCGAGGTCAGCCGAGAGGATGCCGTCACGGGCATCGAGGAAGCTCGGGTCCGGTGCCGTGAGCGGCATGCCGTCGGTGATGAGTCGTGCGGCGACCTCAGCACCCTGCGTCGCGCCGTAGCGGGCCACCAGTGCCTTGCGCAGGTCCCAGAGGGTGGCGGTCCAGATCTCGCCGTCGGCGTGCACCTCGGGACCGGTCAGGTCGTAGCCGATGTCACCGAACGTCGTGGGGTTCTGGTCGTAGTTCCAGTTGCGGATGCCGCGGGTCGGGTTGCCGGTGACGTAGTCGCCGACGATCGGCTTGGTCAGGAGGCCGGACTTGAAGCCGTGGTTGAGGGCGTACCAGTCGGACCATCCCTCACCCATCGACCCTGCCTGCTGCGAGCCGAGCGCACTGCCGCCGGCGACGTACCGGGTCGACAGGCCGTGGGTGTACTCATGCTGGATGACGCTCATGTCGAACGAGCCGTCGCGGTACGGGCCCTCGAAGGCGTCGTTGATGGGCTCCCAGAGGAACATGCCGCTCCACGGCGGGATGCCGTCGTCGAGGGTGAGCATGTAGGCGTTGTCCCGACCCGTGTAGGTCGGGTCGCCACCGGACGCGGCACCGGCCTGGACGAGGCCCCGGATCGGGTCGCCGCCCATCCCACCGTTGCTGCCGTTGTCGAGCTGGAAGTTGCCGGCCGTCTCGGTGAACCCGAGGGCGTAGTACTCGTCGTGGATCCTGTTGTGCTGGAAGAACAAGTTGGTCGCGGCCGGGTTGAGGTCGTCGGCGTAGGACGGCGGAGCCGTCTGGCCCTTGGTGGCCGCCCACTGGTTCGTGTAGGTGTAGCTGAAGCTGCCGGCCGGGGAGACGGGACGCGGCGCGTTGTCGACCGGCCCGATGAAGTTGGACCAGTTGGCGTAGGTGTCGGCGTTGTTGCCGTAGGTCGTGACGCCGGTGCCGGCCAGCCCGGTGGGGTCCACCCAGCCCTTGGGCGACTGGGCCGTTGCGCCGAACGACTGCTGACGGGGCTGACCACCCTTGGCTGCGCCCGGGTAGTTGTCGTACACGGTGCCCTGCGGGTCGCCCTCGAACTCGACGACGGACGTCCGGTAGAGGGTGCGCCCGGTGGTGGCGTCGACGACGACCTCCCAGGCCTCCTGCGGGCTCTTGATGAAGTAGACCTTGTAGGCCGCGACGGGTCCGGCCTTGGTCCCGAAGGTCACCTTCTTGACGTACGACGGGCCGCCGAAGGGGCCGTTCGCGTAGGTGGTGTAGCCGGCCTGGGTCCCGGTCGCCTTCGGCAGGTAGGTCACGCCCGAGGCGAGGCCGCCGGCGACCTTGGTCAGTGCGGCTGCCGGGGTGAGTGCCCAGCTGCCGGTGAGGGTGCTCCCGGGAGTGGGGTCACCGGCATACGAGAGGACCTTGCCGTCCTTGGCGACGGCCACGTTGAGGCGACCGCCCCGTGCCGCGGGGACGCCGGCGGTGGTCTGGACGAAGCTCACCGCGTGCGTCCCGGTGCCGGGCAGCGCGTGGTCGCGGGTCACGCCAAGGGTGTCCACCTGTGCGGTGCTCAGGCCGAAAGCCGCTGCGTGGGAACGCAACCAGCTGCGCGCGACGTCGACGCTCGACCCGCTGGCGGGTGCGCTGAGGTAGCCCGCACCGCGCAGCGAGCGCAGCGTGCCGAAGCGTTCGTCCCATGTGGCCCGAGCGCCGGACCCGGACGCGGCGAGCAGGTCCGTGGCCGCCTCGCGCGCAGCCGCGGTCGGGACGACGGACTGCGTGACGGTCCTGGTGTCCAGGGTGGCCGCCAGGGAGTCCACCACGTCACCCAGCGCTGGGAGGACGGGGGCCGCAGGGGCTGCGGCGAAGGCCGTGGACAGGGGGAGGGCGGTCGCGGCGGCGGTGAGCAGGCACAGGCCGGCTCCCGCTCGTCTGCTCATCGAGTGCGTTCGGGACATGGGCGTGTGTCTCCCTGCGTCTGGCGGGCCTTGTAGGTCCGGACTGGCGTGACAACGAGGCAATGCGTGCAGGGGTTACCGGTGGGTCGTGGCGGACTGCCGTCCGGAGGTTGGCGGATCACCGTCATCGCGACCGGGTTTGGGTTGCGGGGTCGCGGGCCGCTAGAGTGACGCTCACAGTTCGGCGTGGTGCGTTGGTTCGTTGCCCCGTCCGGCAACACCGACCACGACCAAGAGGACACCATGGGCTCTGTCATCAAGAAGCGCCGCAAGCGCATGGCGAAGAAGAAGCACCGCAAGCTCCTTCGCAAGACGCGCCACCAGCGTCGCAACAAGAAGTGATCGAGGGCCCCCGCTGAGCGGGGGCCTTTTGTCTGTCCGGGCTCGCTGTCCGCCCGGTCGCAGCCAGCACCCTCGGGTATGCCGCGTGGCCGGAAGTGTGACGAGGCACGCGTCCACGAGGTGGCGTCCCGGGCTCGACGGGACAGGGCTCTCGGTAGGGTTGGGACCGGGTCGCGAGCCTCGCGACCACCGACCCACCGGGAGTGATCGTGGCTGATGTCGTCCTCGTGACGGGCGTCTCGCGCTATCTCGGCGGGCAGTTCGCCAGGGCCCTGACCCAGGACCCCACGATCAAGCGCGTCATCGGCGTCGACGTGATCCCGCCTCCGGGGGACATCGGCCGGGCCGAGTTCGTGCGTGCCGACATCCGCAACCCGATGATCGGCAAGATCATCGCGCAGTCCGAGGTCGACACCGTCGTGCACATGAACGTGATCGCGACCCCGACCCACGCCGGTGGCCGCACGTCGCAGAAGGAGATCAACGTCATCGGCACGATGCAGCTCCTCGCTGCGTGCCAGAAGGCGACCAGCATCAAGCGACTCGTGGTGAAGTCGTCGGCGGCCATCTACGGCTCCAGCCCGCGCGACCCCGCGATGTTCACCGAGGACATGGGCCCGAAGTCGTTGCCCAGAGCCGGATTCGGCAAGGACTCGGTCGAGGTCGAGGGGTACGTCCGCGGGTTCTCGCGCCGCCGTCCCGACGTCGAGATCTCGATGCTGCGGTTCGCCAACATCATCGGCCGCGGCATCCGTACCTCGCTGACGGACTACTTCGCCCTGCCCGTCGTGCCGGTGCCGTTCGGCTACGACGCGAGGCTGCAGTTCGTGCACGAGAGCGACGCCATCGGCTCGCTGCTCCTCGCCACGACCGGCCCCAGCACCGGCATCACCAACATTGCCGGCGACGGCGTGATCACCGTGGGTCAGGCAGCCGGCATGGCCGGTCGACCGCTGATCCCGGTGCCGATGCCCGCGGCCGGGATCTTCGGCAACCTGGTCAAGCGGTCCGGGCTCGCCGACTTCAGCAGCGACCAGATCCAGTTCCTGGCCTACGGCCGCGGTCTGGACACCCGACGAATGCGTGAGGTGCTGGGCTTCGAGCCGGCCTACACGACCCGATCCGCCTTCGAGGACTACGCGCACGGGGTCGGCTCCGCGATCCCGGGGGCAGGCGTCTTCGGGTCGGCTGTCACCGGCGCGGCGGGCAGTGCCGCCAGCGCGATCAGCCACGTGTGGGCTGCAGGGAGGAACGACTGATGGCCTCGACTTCTGGTGCGTCCCGCGCTGCGGCGAAGCCCGTGAAGCGCGCGAAGAAGGGCGCGCTCGCGGCCGGGGCCGCGCGCGCCTCGGGTGAGCGGGCCAAGCGGCGCAGCACCCCGCTGATCGCCTCCGCTGCGCCTCCGACGCCTGTTCCGCCCGTCGTGCAGCCAGCTCCGTCCGCCGTGGCGGCTGCTGCACCCGAGGCAGCCACCGCTCCGTCCAGTGGCAAGCACCGTCCCCGGCCGGTGGCCAAGGTGGTGCCCACCCGCAAGGCGGTGGCGCGATCCGGCTCCCGCCCCACCAAGCCCGCCAAGCCGCCCCGCCCCTCGCGTGAGGTGTCCGGTGCGGCAACGGCAAGCACCCGGCATACCGACGCGGAGCCCAGGGTGCGCACCCTCAAAGCCGTGACCGACGAGACCATCGTGCCGCTGGACGTCCCGGCGCCGGCTGCCTCGCGCAGCATCGCCCCGGGCGTCGAGGAGCTGCTCACCGCCGGCATCGCCGCCGTGCGGGTCGCGGCCGAGGCTGCTGGCATCTCCTCGGACGACGTCGAGCGCCACATCGCCTCGCTGCTGTCGTTCGTCCGCCGGCGGGTGACGGGTGACTACACCGTCGACGAGTTCGGCTTCGACGAGGACTTCACCCGCCACTTCTACCTGCCCGTGCTCCGCCCGCTCTACAAGTCCTGGTTCCGGGTCGAGGTGCGCGGGATCGAGAACATCCCGGCCGAGGGTGGCGGCCTGGTCGTCGCCAACCACTCCGGCACCGTCGCCATGGACTCGCTGATGACCCAGGTGGCCGTCCACGACGAGCACCCGGCGCACCGGCACCTGCGGATGCTCGGCGCGGACCTGGTCTTCCAGACGCCGGTCATCGGGCAGGTCGCCCGCAAGTCCGGCTCGACCCTGGCGGCCAACCCCGATGCCGAGCGACTGCTCTCCAACGGAGAGCTCGCGGGGGTGTGGCCGGAGGGCTTCAAGGGCGTCGGCAAGCCGTTCAGCGAGCGCTACAAGCTGCAGCGGTTCGGGCGGGGCGGCTTCGTCTCCGCCGCGCTCAAGACGGGTGCGCCGATCATCCCGTGCTCCATCGTGGGCGCGGAGGAGATCTACCCGATCATCGGGAACATGAAGACGGTGGCCCGACTGCTCGGCGCCCCGTACGCCCCGATCACCCCGACCTGGCCGCTGCTCGGTCCACTGGGCCTGATCCCGCTGCCTAGCAAGTGGATCATCGAGTTCGGCTCACCGGTGGAGACCGCGGACCTCGGTCCCAACGCCGCCGACGACCCGATGCTCGTCTTCGACCTCACCGACCAGGTGCGCGAGACGATCCAGCAGACGCTCTACTCGCTGCTCATGCAGCGCCGCTCCGTCTTCTTCTGACCCGCAGGCAACTGCCGGCCGCTGCTCAGGGCAGGTGGACGGTCCCACCCGGCAGCGTGACCGGGCCCAGGGTGCTGCTCGGCAGGGTGGCGCCTGCCCCGCCGGTGCCGAGGGTGACCGTCGGTAGTCCCACGGTGGCCGTCGCCGACGGCACGATCGGCACGGACGCACTCACGGTCGGCAGCCCGACGGATGCGCCCGAGGTCGACACGCTGGCTCCGCCGCCGCCCGCACCCACGAGAGGGCCAGAGCTGCTCGCACCGGGCAGTCCTGGCACCACGCCGCCACCGGGTGCGGTGACGGCGGTGCTGGGCACCGTGACCCCACCGCCCACCCCGGTGGTGGCCGAACCAGATGGGCCGGACGTGGTCGCCAACCCGGGCAGTGAAGCCGGGTCGAGAGTCGAGGAGAGGTTGCCCGTGCAGGCACTGCCGCAGGCGGCGATCCGTCGCGACGTGCTCTCCTGCGTGTCGCGCAGCAGGGCATCGAGCTCGCCGAGCTTCACCAAGGACCCGGGCGGCACGTCGGTGCGCAGCGCGTCGAGCTGCGGCAGCGCCCGCGCGGTGAAGTCGCGCATGGCGATCAGCGCCTGGGGGTTGCCGGTCGCGGCATACGAGGTGTCGAGGGCCTGACGTCCCTTGCGGACCGAGTCGATGGCTCCGTCCAGCGCGACGTTGATGTCGCCGGCATCCTCGCGGGCGGGCTCGGAGAGCTCGCGGGCGTCGGAGATGTGCCCCTGGGCCTGGCCGAGGTAGGTCCGGCCGCGGTCGAAGTCGTTGTCGGCGAGGCGGACGGCCACGCCGTCGAGCCAGCCCTTCACCGGGTAGAGGGCGTCGCCGGGAACGGCGCCGCGCGAGACGGCGCCGACGATGCCGCCGACGAGGAGAGCTGACGCGGCGGCGCCGGCCAGCAGACGGGGGAGGCCACGGCCCACGACGACGACCACGGGGGCGGTCCTCGTGGCGGCGCGGCGGGCGGCAGCCGCCCTGGCCGCGACCGGGCTGGGTGCGGGCATCCGGGCGGCTTCGGCCATCAGCCGCTCGCGAAGGGTCGAGACGAAGGCGGCGTCCGGGGCGGGCATGGTCGGGACGAGCCCCACGAGGTGGCGGCTGGTCTCGACGAGCTCGACGAGGTGCGCGTCGGTGATGCGCTCGCCACCGAGAGCGCGCTGGAAACGGTCCGCCGAACGGTTCAGTACTGGCATGCCGGCTTCTCCCTCCCCAGCCCTGCGTTGATCCCTGGGTAGAACCCTGCGTTGAACCCAGTCAAGGTGTGTCGTGCTGAGAACGAGCCGGCCCGCCGGAAGTTACGCGTCGACACGTAGCGATACGCGTCGTCGGACTCGTCGGTCAGATGTCGACATCGGCGAGCTCCCGGTGCAGGGCGCGCACGGCGCGCAGCTGGAGCTGCTTGACGGCACCCTCGGACTTGCCGAGGACCTTGGCCGTCTCGGCGAGGGTGAGGCCCTGGAGGAACCGCAGCACCACGCACTCGGCCTGTTCCGGCTTGAGGCCCTTCACCGCCTCGAGGAGCCGCTGGTTGCGCAGCCGGTCGAGCACCTCGTTGTCGGGAGCCGCCTCGACGCGGGGGTCGGCGTCGAGCATGTCGGCGGTGGTGACCTCCATGCGGAACCGCGCCGACTTCGCGTTGTCGGTGATCAGGTTGCGGGCGATGGTGATGAACCACGCCGCGATGTCGCGTCCCTGCCAGGAGAAGGAGTCCATCCGGCGAAGGGCGCGCAGGAACGTCTCGGACGTGATGTCCTCGGCGAGCTGCTTGCCCCCCACCCGCACGTAGACGTAGCGGTAGACGACGTCGACGTAGCGCTCGTAGATCATCCCGAACGCCTCGGCGTCGCCGCGCTGGGCGAGCTCGACGAGCGCCGAGATCCGTTCGAAGTCCTGGGGTGCCTCGCCGGGCTCGAAGCCGGCCCGCGCGGCCGAGCCGCCACTGGCGTCCCCGTGGCCCCCGGACAGGGTCCCGCGTCCCCGGCGATGCTCAGCATCACCCGCAGCGTGTCCAGGAAGTCGGCGGTCGCCGCCCCCATGCCGTGGTCGCCGGCCGTCGGCATAACCGATGGCCGGTCGGCTCGTTGCCCAGACCGGAGCCTGCTGGGCAGCGCGAGGCACCGCGAGTCGTCTCGCGGCGCTGCGTAGTGCACGAATCCGGATAGGAGCCTCCTGACCGGACAGTTTCGCCGATATCGGGCTGTTTGTCAGGAGACCTACGCCACACCACGGGGTATGACGCCGTGCCCCGGCACGTTCCAGCGCGTTACCGCCCGTTTGCGGTCAGTTGCGAGTCGGCACGCGGTGCGGTTGCCGCAGGCGACCTAGCGCGAGCGGCGTCGCTGAGGCAGCCGCCGCCAGGACCCCGGCGAGCGCTGTCGCTCCCACGGCCTGCACGCCGAGCTTGGCCGCCCGACGGCCGGTGCGGTAGTCGCGGATGGTCCAGCCGTTCGCCCTGGCGTGGTCGCGCAGGGCGCCGTCCGGGTTGACCGCGCACGGGTGCCCCACGAGCGACAGCATGGGGATGTCGTTGGCGGAGTCCGAGTAGGCAGCGCACCGGCTCAGGTCGAAGCCCCGCTCGGCAGCCAGTGCCTCGATAGCCGTGGCCTTGGCTGCGCCGTGCAGCGGTTCGCCCGACAGCCGGCCGGTGTAGATGCCGTCGACCGACTCGGCGACGGTGCCGAGCGCCCCGGTCAGCCCGAGGCGGTCGGCGATCACCTGGGCCACCTCCACCGGCGTCGCCGTCACCAGCCAGACCTCCTGGCCGTCGTCGAGGTGCATGCGGGTCAGCGCCTGGGTGCCCGGCCAGATCTTGTCGTGCATCACCTCGTCGAAGATCTCCTCGCCGATGGCGCCGATCTCGGCGACCGAGTGTCCGGCGATGAAGCCCAGGGCCTGCTCCCTGATCTGCTCCACGTGCTGGAGGTTCTCCCCGAGGGCGGCGAAGCGCACCTGTTTCCAGGCCATCGAGCTCACGTCGCGCACCGTGAAGAAGTCGCGGCGCCACAGGCCGAGCGCCAGGTGCCAGATGCTGGCGCCCCGCATGACGGTGTTGTCGACATCGAAGAAGGCGGCAGCGGCCGGATCCCGCGGGACGGTGAGCGCCTGGTCCAGCTCGCGCGCCCGGTCCGTCATGACGCTAAGCCTAGGGCGGCGGTCAGGCCGCTATGCACTGCCCCAGAGGGTGGGGCAGTGCATAGCCTCCCGTCCTCCCGCCGTCTGGTGGTGTCCTCGACGGCGCCCAGACGGCATACGCTCGGGGTGTGTCCGGACGCTCCACGCCCGCCCCGCGCATCACCCTCGTGAGCAAACCGGGCTGCCACCTGTGCGACGCGGCGCGCGCCGTCATCGAGAAGGTGGCCGCCGACCTCGGGGTGGGCTGGGTCGAGCGGTCGATCGAGGACGACCCCTCGCTCAAGGAGCACTACTGGGAGCAGATCCCGGTGACCTTCGTCGATGGCCGCCAGCACGACTACTGGCGGGTCGATGAGTCCCGGCTGAGGGCTGCACTGGCCCGCTGATCCGGAGTCGGTCGAGGGCCGTCGCAGGGCCGAGGCAGTGCCGGGACCCGAGCACGAAGTGACCTGGCTCACGTGCTCGGTGAGACGGCTGCTTGTGACTTTGTGCATCCGTTCACAAAAGCGTAATCTGCAGAGGCTCCCGTCCGCCCCAGCCAGGCGCGGACTGCCAGTGATGAGAAGGAGCCGGAGAAGACTGTGTCTGCCGACCCGAGCGCCCGTCGGGGTATTCCCGACGCCACGGTCGCACGGCTACCCGAATACCTCCGTGCCCTGACCGGCTTCGCGGAGCGCGGGATCACGTCGGTGTCCTCCGAGGAGCTGGCCGCCGCAGCCGGGGTCCGCAGCGCCAAGCTCCGCAAGGACCTGTCCCACCTGGGGTCCTACGGCGTGCGTGGTGTCGGCTACGAGGTCGACCACCTCGCCTACCAGATCTCGCGCGAGCTCGGCCTCACCCAGGACTGGCCCGTCGCCATCATCGGGATGGGCAACCTCGGCCACGCGCTTGCGGCCTACAGCGGATTCGCCACGCGCGGCTTCCGGGTCGTCGCCCTCCTCGACCAGGACTCCCACCTGTTGGGGCAGGAGATCGCCGGCATCACCGTGCAGCCCATGGACGCCCTCACGTCGCTGGCCGAGCAGGGACTGGCCATCGGCGTCATCGCCACGCCGGCCGCCTCCGCCCAGGACGTCTGCGACCAGCTCGTGGCCGTCGGGGTGCGCTCGATCCTCAACTTCGCGCCCTGCGTGCTCGTCGTCCCCGAGGACGTCGACGTCCGCAAGGTGGACCTGTCCACCGAGCTGCAGATCCTCGCCTTCCACGAGCAGCGCAGGGCCCTCGCGGCCGAAGGCACGCTCGAGCACGTCACGCTCGAGCCCATCAACAGCGCGGTCGGCCGATGAGCCTGGTCATCCTTGGGCTGTCCCACCACACCGCACCCCTGCCGTTGCTCGAGGCCATGTCGCTCGACGCCGACGGTCGCCGTGCGCTCGCCGCCAGCCTCACCGGCCGCGACAACCTCTCCGAGGCGCTGGTGGTGTCGACCTGCAACCGCACCGAGGTCTATGCCGAGTCGATGACCTTCCACGGCGCGGTCACCGACATCGCCGACGCCCTCACCGAGGTCACCGGCGTGGGCCGCGACGAGCTGCGCGAGCACCTCTACGTGCACTACGAGGACCGGGCCATCGCGCACGCGTTCACGGTCGCCTGCGGGCTGGACTCGATGGCGGTCGGCGAGGCCCAGATCCTGGGCCAGATGCGCACCGCCCTGCGTGAGTCGCAGAAGTCCGGCCACGCCGGTCCCGCCCTCAACACGCTGTTCCAGCAGGCGCTGCGGGTTGGCAAGCGGGCCCACACCGAGACCGGGATCGACGCGGTCAGCGTCTCCCTCGTCGAGGCCGGGCTGGCCCGCGCCGAGCGTGAGCTCGGATCCCTGCGCAACCTCAAGGTCCTCGTCGTCGGAGCCGGCGGCATGAGCTCGCTCGCCGCCACGACCGTCTCGCGCCGCGGCGCAGCCAGCCTCACCATCGTCAACCGGACCCTGGCCAAGGCGGTCCGCCTCGCGGAACGCACCGGCGGCACCGCCCGACCGCTCGAGGAGCTGTCCACCGCGATCGCGGGGGCGGACGTGATCATCTCCTGCACCGGCTCGACCGGTGTGGTCGTCGACCTCGCGACCGCCGGCGACGCCCAGGTCGCCCGTGGCGGGCGTGCGCAGGCCTACATCGACCTCGCCCTGCCCCACGACGTCACCCCCGAGGTCGCCTCGCTGAGCGGCGTCACCCTGGCGGGCCTCGGCGCCCTGGGCGAGGAGCTCTCGGGTGGTCAGACCCCGCCGCAGGTGCGGGAGGTGGCCGACCTCGTCATCGGTGAGGTCGCGGCATACCTCACCTCGCGGGCGGCGGAGTCCGTGGCGCCGACCGTCGCCGCGCTGCGTTCGCACGCGGCCGACGTCGTCGCCGGTGAGCTCAACCGGCTCGACCAGCGGCTCCCCGACCTCGACGAGGTCGCGCGGGCCGAGGTCCAGCTCGCCGTCCACCGCATCGTCGAGAAGCTGCTGCACACCCCGACCGTCCGGGTGAAGGAACGCGCCGTGGGCGGCCAGGGCGCCGACTACGCGCAGGCGCTGCGTGAGCTGTTCGACCTGCGTCCCGGCGAAGCCGCCACCGCATCCGTGCCACCACCAGAGCGGGGAGGTATGCCGTGAGCGCACCTGCCGCTGCACCCCTCACCCTTCGTCTGGGCACCCGCCGCAGCGCCCTGGCCACTACCCAGTCGACCTGGGTGGCCGACCTGCTGCGCGCCGGTGGCCACGTCGTCGAGCTGGTCGAGATCGTCACCGAGGGCGACACCTCGACCGCCTCGCTCTCCTCGATCGGCGGGACCGGCGTCTTCGCCGCCGCGCTGCGTCGCGCCCTGCTCGCCGGCGCGGTCGACCTCGCCGTGCACTCGCTCAAGGACCTGCCGACCACACCCGAGCCCGGTCTGGTCGTCGCAGCCGTCCCGGTCCGCGAGGACCCGCGCGACGTGCTCGTCTCCTCGGGCCACCGCACGCTCGGTGAGCTCGGTGAGGGCGCCGTCGTCGGCACCGGTTCGCCGCGCCGGGTCGCCCAGCTCGCCGCGCTCGGACTGGGCCTGTCGTTCAAGGACATCCGCGGCAACGTCGACACCCGGATCGGCCTGGTCAGGGACGGCGCCCTCGACGGCGTCGTGCTGGCCCGGGCCGGCCTCGCCCGGCTCGGGCGACTCGCCGACGTCGCCGAGGCGATCGACCCGCTGCAGATGCTGCCGGCCCCCGGGCAGGGCGCGCTGGCCGTCGAGTGCCGCTCCGACGACGAGACCACGGTCGCGGCGCTCGCGGTCCTCGACGACCCCGATACCCGCGCCTGCGTCACCGCCGAGCGTGCGGTCCTGGCTGCGCTCGAAGCCGGTTGCTCGGCGCCCGTCGGGGCCCTCGCCGAGATCGTCGAGGGTGAGGACGGCATCGAGCTGTGGCTGCGTGCCTTCGTCGGCGCCGTTGACGGGTCCTTCGACCTGCGCCGCTCCCTCGTGGGCGGCGTCGACGACGCCGAGGCCCTCGGCCGCCGGCTCGCCGCCGTCCTGCTCGAGGACGGCGGCGACCTGTTGCGCGGACCCGAGGAGCGCCCACCAGCCGCACCACCGGCGCCGTCCGGCGACGGTCCCGCGAGCCGCGTCCCCGAGGCGCCGCCGCCAGAGCCAGCCGGGGCGACCGGAGCCGATCCGCTCGCCGCCCTCGACAGCAGCACCGACCGCATACCCGAACACGACAGCACGGAGCGTGCACTGTGAGCCCCACGCGCTCGACCCAATCCACCACCACCCCGACCGCTCGTCAGAGCCGGGTCCCCGGACGCGTCGCCTTCGTCGGCGCCGGCCCCGGTGACTCCGGTCTCATGACGGTGCGCTCCCTGGAGTTCCTCGCTGCAGCCGACGTGGTCGTCATCGACCAGGTGGCCCGCGAGGACGTCGTCGCCCGCTACTGCCGTGCGGACGTCGAGATCGTCGACGCCGGTCACGGCGAGCACGGCCAGCTGCTGACCCACGCCATGCGGGCCAAGCTGGTCGTCAAGGCGGCAAAGTCCGCGCCCGGCGGCCTGGTCGTCCGGCTCATGGACGGTGACCCGGCCACCTTCAACGGCCTCGCTGAGGAAGCCCTGGCCTGCCAGAAGGCCGGCATCGGGTTCGACATCGTCCCCGGTGTCAGCGCCGTTTCGGCGGTCCCGGCCTACGCGGGCATCCCGCTGACGTCGAGCAGCTCGCCGGCCGTGCACGTGATCTCGGCCAACGACCGGCACGTCGACTGGTCTGCCTCGGTGGCCGACTCGGTCACCGTGGTCCTGCTGGGCCAGCCGGACGACCTCGGTCCCGCGCTCGCCAAGCTGCTGGCAGCGGGCCGGTCCGCCGACAGTCCCGTGGCGCTCACCGAGCGTGGCACCACGATCCGCCAGGCCACCCGGGTGACCACCCTGGGTGAGGTCGCCAAGGTCATGAAGACCCTGGAGTTCCCGGCCCTGGCAGTCGTGGGCACCACGGTGGCGCTGCGCGAGAGCCTGTCCTGGTTCGAGACCAAACCGCTGTTCGGCTGGAACGTCCTGGTGCCCCGCACCAAGGAGCAGTCCGGGTCGACCATCGCCCGCCTGGAGTCCTTCGGCGCGACCGCTGAGGTCGTCCCGACGATCTCGGTGGAGCCGCCGCGCACGCCCCAGCAGATGGAGCGCGCGGTCAAGGGGCTGGTCACCGGACGCTACGAATGGATCGGGTTCACCTCGGTCAACGCCGTCAAGGCGGTCCGCGAGAAGTTCGAGGAGTTCGGGCTCGACGCCCGGGCCTTCGCCGGGCTCAAGATCGCCGCGGTCGGTGGCGTGACTGCCGCGGCGCTGCGCGAGTGGGGCATCGTGCCCGACCTCGTGCCGTCCGGTGAGATGTCCGCCAAGGGGCTGCTCGAGGACTGGCCGCCGTTCGACGAGGTGCTGGACCCGATCAACCGGGTCTTCCTGCCGCGGGCCGACATCGCCACCGACACCCTCGTCGCGGGTCTCCAGGAGATGGGCTGGGAGGTGGACGACGTCACGGCATACCGCACCGTGCGCGCGGCTCCGCCGGCTGCCCACATCCGCGAGGCCATCAAGGGTGGGCAGTTCGACGCGGCAGTCTTCACGTCGTCCTCGACGGTGCGCAACCTGGTCGGCATCGCCGGCAAGCCGCACCCGTCCACCGTGATCGCCTGCATCGGGCCGGCGACGGCCAAGACGGCCGAGGAGCACGGCCTGCGGGTCGACGTCCTCGCGCCCGAGGCGTCGTCCGACTCGCTGATCGACGCGCTGGCCGACTACGGACTGGGGCTGGCAGCCGCTGCGGCCGAGGCCGGCGAGCCGGTGGTTCGTCCCAGCGCCAAGAAGTCCGCGTCACGTCGTCGGGCCAAGTAGTGGGTCCGCGTGGCTGACCTCTCGCAGCCGACGGGACCGGTGATCCGGCCCCGTCGGCTGCGGCAGTCCGTGGCCATCCGCCGACTCGTCGCCGAGACCCGGCTGGATCCGGCCGAGCTGGTGCTGCCGGTCTTCGTGCGAGAGGGCATCGGTGAGCCGGTGGCGATCTCGGCGATGCCGGGGGTCGTCCAGCACACCCTCGAGTCGCTCGTGGCTGCGGCCGTCGAGGCGGCCGACGCCGGACTCGGTGGCCTCATGCTCTTCGGGGTGCCGGCGGCCAAGGACGCGGTGGGTTCGGGAGCCGACGACCCCGACGGCATCCTCAACGTCGCGCTGCGCGCGGTGGTCGACGCGGTCGGTGACCGGCTCGTGGTGATGGCCGACCTGTGCCTCGACGAGTTCACCGACCACGGCCACTGCGGCGTGCTCGACGACGCCGGCCGGGTGAACAACGACGCGACGCTCGAGCGGTATGCCGCGATGGGCCTCGCGCAGGCCCGCGCCGGCGCCCACGTGCTCGGGCTCTCGGGGATGATGGACGGCCAGGTCGCCTACGTCCGCGACGCCCTGGACGCCGAGGGTTTCACCGACACGGTGATCCTCGCGTATGCCGCGAAGTACACCTCCGGTCTCTACGGCCCGTTCCGGGAGGCGGTCCAGTCGTCTCTGGTCGGTGACCGGGCCACCTACCAGCAGGACCCCGCCAACGCGACCGAGGCGCTGCGCGAGCTCGAGCTCGACATCGCAGAAGGCGCCGACATCGTCATGGTCAAGCCGGCCATGCCGCACCTCGACATCGTGGCGGCCGCCGCTGCCGTGTCCACGGTGCCGGTGGCGGCCTACCAGATCTCGGGGGAGTACTCGATGATCGAGGCCGCCTCGGCCAACGGCTGGATCGACCGCGACCGCGCGATGATGGAGTCGCTGCTCAACATCCGTCGTGCCGGGGCCCAGATCATCCTGACCTACTACGCGATCGACGCCGCCCGCCTCCTTCGCCCCTGAGGCAACCACGCGGCATACCCCCGGCACTTGTTGCGCTGGGGTCGTCACCCAGGCCTCATATCGGCGTCGCGTGACGATCTGCGGGCAACAAGAGCGGGACGTCCGGGACGTGTTGCTCGCTGCTGGTCACTCGGCCGCGTTCGGGGGCCTTCGTGACGATCTGTCGGCAACAAGTCCGGCCCGGGCATGACGAAGGGGGCCAGTTCCCCCCGGAACCGGCCCCCTTGTCAGCTGGGGGAGATCAGCGTGAGCTCAGGCTCAGGCAGCAGCCTTGGTGAGCTGGATGTCCAGGTTGAGCTTGACCTTCTCGGAGACGAGCACCCCGCCACCCTCAAGGGCGACGTTCCAGCCCAGGTCCCAGTCCTTGCGGTTGATCTCGGTGGTGGCCTCGAAGCCGGCCTTCTCGTTGCCCCACGGGTCGGTGGCCAGACCGGTGAAGTCCAGGTCGAAGGTGACCGGCTTGGTGACACCCTTGATGGTCAGGTCGCCGACGAGCTCGTCAGCCGTGACCTTGGTCGAGGTGAAGCTCATGGTCGGGCTGGCCTCGGCGTCGAAGAAGTCGCCCGACTTGAGGTGGGTGTCGCGGTCGGCGGAGCCGGTGTCGACGGAGGCGATCTGGGCCACCGCGGTCACCTGGGAGTCGGTGATGTCGTCGCCGACCTTGACGGTGCCTTCGAACTCCTTGAACTGGCCGCGGACCTTCGTGACCATGAGGTGACGGGCGACGAAGCCGATCTCGCTGTGCGAGGCGTCGACGGTCCAGGTGCCGGCGGGGATGTCGTTGATGCTTGCCATGGGGGTCTCCTGTGGGGGTTGGTGCGACCGGGCAGATCCCGAACGCTTCATCTCTTCGAACATAACATGCCTCGTTAATATTTCAACTATCGGCCGAGGTGCCATACTTCCTGCTCATGAGCACCCCATCGGGTGAGCCGCAGTGGCTCAGCGACGACGAACAGCGGGCTTGGCGTGCCTACCTGCGGGGGAGTCGACTCATCGAGGAGGCCCTCGACCGGGACCTGCAGTCGCACGGCGTCCAGCTCACCGAGTACGAGATCATCTCGATGCTGTCCGAGAGCCCGCGGCGCCGGCTGCGCATGTCCAGCCTCGCCGACCTGGTCGTGCAGTCCCGGAGCCGGCTCACCCACACCGCCAGCCGGCTCGAGAAGCGTGGCTGGGTGGTCCGCGAGTCCTGCCTCGACGACAAGCGGGGTGTGGAGCTGGTCCTGACCGACGCGGGGTGGCAGGCCGTCCAGGACATGGCCCGGGTGCACGTCGCCAGCGTCCGTCGCTCGGTGATCGACCCCGTGCCGGCGCCGCTGTTCAAGGCGCTGGGCGAGGCGATGGACGTCATCCGGACCGCCCTCGCGCCGGGCGAAGAGGGTGGCCACCCGGCGGTGGCCCGCGAGGCCCAGGAGCACGAGTCCGAGGCCCAGGCCGACGTCCGGCGGTCCCGCGCGGTCTGATCCGTCCGGCGACCACCCTGCGCCTACCCAGCCCGGACGCCCCGCCCGGAGGCACTCAGGTGCGGCTGGGACAATGACTCCATGACTGGCGCCAGGACGGCATACCCCTTCGACGCACCGGCCTCGCAGGCACTCCTCGAGCGCGCCCTCGCGGTGACGCCCGGTGGCGTGAACTCGCCGGTTCGCGCCTTCCGCGCCGTGGGTGGGACGCCGCGGTTCATGGTCTCCGGGCAGGGGCCCTACCTCACCGACGCCGACGGTCGTGAGTACGTCGACCTGGTCTGCTCGTGGGGTCCGATGATCCTCGGCCACGGGCACCCGGCGGTCCAGCAGGCGGTTGCCGCCGCTGCCGCCAAGGGCTTCTCGTTCGGCACGCCGTCGGAGAACGAGGTCGCCCTCGGTGAGGAGATCGTCCGGCGGGTCGCTCCCGTCGAGCAGGTGCGGCTCGTCTCCAGCGGCACCGAGGCGACGATGAGCGCCATCCGCCTCGCTCGCGGCTACACCGGTCGGTCGCTCGTCGTGAAGTTCGCCGGCTGCTACCACGGTCACGTCGACTCCCTGCTGGCGCAGGCGGGCTCGGGTGTCGCCACCTTCGCGCTGCCGGACTCGGCCGGGGTCCCCAAGGAGATGGCCGCCGAGACGATCGTGCTGCCGTTCAACGACCTCGACGCGGTGGAGGCTGCCTTCGCCGAACGCGGCAGCGAGATCGCCGCGCTGATCACCGAGGCGTCGCCCGGCAACATGGGCGTCGTGCCGCCGGCGCCGGGGTTCACCGAGGGCCTGCGCCGGATCACCGCCGCCCACGGCGCGCTGCTCATCTCCGACGAGGTGATGACCGGCTTCCGCTGCAGCGAGGCAGGCTGGTTCGGCCTGGAGGCCGGAGAGCAGGGGTATGCCGCCGGCGCACCCGACCTGTTCACCTTCGGCAAGGTCATGGGTGGCGGTTTTCCCGCAGCCGCCTTCGGCGGACGGGCCGACGTGATGGCCCTGCTGGCACCGGTCGGGCCGGTCTACCAGGCGGGCACCCTGTCCGGGAACCCCGTTGCCACCGCCGCCGGCCTGGCCACCCTCCAGCAGTGCACACCAGACCTCTACGCCCGGCTCGGCGAGGTCGCCGACGCCCTGACGGCTGGGCTCGACGAGCACCTTTCTGTGGCCGGGGTCCCCCACGTGGTCCAGCGCGCCGGCAGCATGTTCAGCGTCTTCTTCCGGGACGGCCAGGTGCGCGACTACGACGAGGCCAGGGCCCAGCACGTACCCGCGTTCGCGGCGTTTTTCCACTCGATGCTGAGCCAGGGCGTCTACCTGCCGCCGAGCGCGTTCGAGTCCTGGTTCGTCAGCGGCGCGCACGACGACCCCGCCGTCGACCGGGTGCTCGCGGCGATCCCCGCGGCGGCGTCAGCGGCCGCCGAGGCGTTTGCGACAATCGACTCGTGACCAGCCCATCCGACCGCACCGTGGTGCACCTCATGCGCCACGGCGAGGTGCACAACCCCGAGGGCGTCCTCTACGGACGGCTCGACGGCTACCACCTCTCCGACCTGGGTCACGAGATGGCGCGCACCGTGGCCGACCACCTCGCCGACCACGACGTCACGCACGTCGTGGCGTCCTCCTTGCTGCGGGCCCAGGAGACGGCGACGCCGATCGCCGAGGCACACGGCATACCGATCAACACCGATGACCGGGTCATCGAGGCGGGCAACTCCTTCGAGGGCCAGCGCGTCGGCGAGATGAAGCCGCTGGACTTCATCCGCCCCGCGCACTGGTCCAAGCTGGTCAACCCGCTGCGCCCGTCGTGGGGTGAGGCCTACGTCGAGATCGCCGAGCGGATGTCCGCCGCGATCGCCGACGCCAGGTCCGCAGCGCGGGGGCACGAGGCCGTCATCGTCTCCCACCAGCTCCCCATCTGGACCGCCCGCAACGCCCTCCTGGGCAAGCGGCTGTGGCACGACCCGCGCAAGCGGGAGTGCCGCCTCGCGTCCCTCACGACCCTCACCTACGTCGGCGACGACCTCGAGTCGATCACCTACTCGGAGCCGGCTGCGCTGCTGCTGGCCCGGTCCCACGGCGGCACCGGATGACAGCCCGCCGTATGCCGCGTGCGGCTGTGCTGCTCGCGGCGCCCCTGCTCGTGCTGTCGCTCGCCGCGTGCAGCGACGACCCGAACTCCATTGCAGCGCAGGCGAAGTCGGGCAACCAGCAGGGATACATCTCCGGAGACGGCAATGTCGAAACGATTCCCGCAGCCGACCGCAAGAAGCCCCTGGCCCTGACCGGCACCACGTTGGACAACAAGCAGTGGTCGTCGCAGGACGTGGTCGGCAAGGTGGCCGTGCTGAACCTGTGGGCGTCGTGGTGTCCTCCGTGCGAGACCGAGGCGCCCGACCTGAAGAAGGCCGCTGAGGCGATCGCCGCTGCGAAGAAGCCGGTGGTCTTCATGGGCATCAACTACCGCGACAACCCCGACTCGGGTCGGTCGACGGCGGCGCGGTGGGGGATCCCGTTCCCGTCCCTCGACGACCCGGGTGGCACGACCATCCTTGCGCTGCAGGGCAAGGTCACCTCGCCGCCGACCACGTTGGTGCTGGACCGCACCGGACGGATCGCCGCCCGGGTCAGCGGGCCGGTCACCGCCTCGACGCTCAGCGGCCTGGTCGACGACGTCCTGGCCGAGCAGTAGAACGCGCTGTCGATGACTGCTGATGCGGCGAACGCCGTGACCTCTGGCGCCCTGCCGGTGGCGATGGCCGTCGCCCTGCTGGCCGGCCTGGTGTCGTTCGCGTCACCGTGCGTGCTGCCGCTGGTGCCCGGGTTCCTCGGCTATGTCACCGGGCTGTCCGACGAGTCGCTGGCGGAGCGCAAGCGGCACCGGATGGTGTTCGGGGCACTGTTGTTCATCCTCGGCTTCACCGTGGTGTTCATGGTCACGACCGTGATCATCGCCGGGATCGGCGCCACCCTCATCGAGCACCGCGAGACCCTGATGCGGGTGGGCGGGGTGCTCGTCATCCTGATGGCGCTGGTCTTCATCGGCGCGGGTACCCAGCGTGAGCTCAAGCTGCACAAGCGTCCTGCGTCCGGGCTCGCCGGGGCCCCGCTCCTCGGAGCCGTCTTCGGCCTCGGCTGGGCACCGTGCACCGGGCCGACCCTGGGTGCCGTGCAGGTCCTGGCCACCGCCACCGGCAACCAGTCGGCCGTGACCCGGGGCGTCGTCCTGGCCCTGGTCTATTCGCTCGGCTTGGGCCTGCCCTTCCTGCTCATCGCCGCGGGCTACGAGCGCTTCGGGCGGGTGTCTGCGTTCCTGCGCAAGCGGCAACGCGGCATACAGCTGTTTGGTGGGGCGCTGTTGTTCGTCGTCGGACTGCTCCTCGTGACCGGACTCTGGGAGACGCTCACCCGCCACATCCAGACGACCCTGGTCAGTGGATTCCGGACGGTGATCTGAGGTGACCGACCCGATCACCCAGCCACGGCTGGGACTCGTCGGCTGGCTGCGCTGGATGTGGCGGCAGCTCACCAGCATGCGCACCGCGCTGTTTCTCCTGCTGCTGCTGGCGGTGGGTGCGGTGCCGGGCTCGATCTGGCCGCAGCGAAGCATCGACGCGGCGCGGACGGCGCAGTACATCGCGGACCACCCGAAGTCCGGGCCATGGCTCGACCGGCTCGGCTTCTTCGAGGTGTACGCGTCGCCGTGGTTCGCCGCGATCTACCTTCTGCTGTTCATCTCGCTCGTCGGCTGCGTCCTGCCGCGCAGCAAGGTGCACTGGAAGGCGATGCGATCAAGCCCGCCCAAGGCACCGGCCAGACCTGCCCGGCTGCCCGCGAACGGCACCCTCGAGGTGACCGCGGCGCCCGACGAGGTCGTCGACGCGGCGCGAGAGGCATTGCGCGGCAGGCGATTTCGCACGATCACCCACGACGAGACCTCGGTCAGCGCCGAGAAGGGCTACCTCAAGGAGACCGGCAACCTCGTCTTCCACCTCTCCTTGATCTTCGTGATCATCGGGGTCGCGATCGGGCACCTGTACGGGTGGAAGGGCGACGTCATCGTGCCCGTCGGCAAGTCCTTCGCCAACACGCTCGCGAACTACGACACGTTCAGCCCCGGCCCGCTGGTGGACCCGGCCAGCCTGTCGCCGTTCGAGCTCAAGGTGGACCAGTTCGACGCCACCTTCGAGGAGAACGTCACCGGGCGGGGGCAGTTCGGCTCGCCCCGCGACTTCACCGCGCACGTCACGACCAAGGCGACGCCGGAGGCCCTCGCGGAGAAATCGACGGTCAAGGTCAACCACCCGTTGGAGATGAAGGGGGCGGGGGTCTTCCTGCTCGGCAACGGCTACGCCCCGGTCATCACGGTGCGCGACGCCAGGGGCGCCAAGGTCTACAGCGGCGCGACGCCCTTCCTCGCGCGGGACAACAACTACTCGTCGGTCGGCGTCGTCAAGGTCACCGGTGCCCAGCCCGAGCAGCTGGGCTTCTCGGGACTCTTCCTACCGACGGCCACGATCGACAAGGACCGTGGGCCGATCTCGGTCTTTCCGGACCTCAAGAAGCCGGCCCTCGCCCTGACGGTCTACGAGGGCGACCTCTTCCCCGGCGGTCGTCCCCAGTCGGTCTACCTGCTCGACACCGCCAAGATGACCCAGCTGCTGAGCGACAAGGGCGACCCGCTGCGCATCTGGCTCGAGCCCGGTCAGACCTACCAGCTGCCCGACGGCAAGGGGAGCATCAGCTTCGACGGGGTCGAGCGGTTCGCCGGCCTGTCCATCCGGCATGACCCGGGCAAGTTCGTCACCCTCGCCGCTGCGCTGCTCGCCCTGTCCGGCCTGATCGCCTCGCTGGTGATCCGGCGGCGCCGGGTGTTCGTGCGCGTTTCCCCTGCCACCGCACCGGGTCGTACCGTGGTAGCCGTCGGCGGCCTCGCGAAGGGCGACGATGACGGGCTCCAGGACGTGGTCGACCGGGTGGTCGCGGCCCTGGAGACCAGGTTCGAGACGCAGCACGACCCGCAGCCCGACCCGCAGCACGACCCGCAGCACGACCCGCAGCACGACATCGACCCAGACGACGACCCGACGCCGTGACCCGACGCCGTGACCCGGTGCCTGAACCCGAGCTGGACAGCAGATTGGACGCACGAGGATGACCAACGAGAGCCTGGCGGGCTACGCCAACCTCAGCCTCTACTCGGCGATGGCCGTCTTCACCTTCGCCATGGTGTGCCATGCCATCTACCTCGCGGCGCTCCTCCCGACCCGTGACCAGCTCCGTGGCCAAGCCGTGGACCGCGACAGCGAGCTGGTGACGGCAGGCGCTGGCGCTGGCAGTGGTGTCGGCGGCCCGGTCCTGCCCGCGCGGCCCACCGACGGTGGGCTGTCCCCCCGGGCCCGCACGGCTGCGGGAATCGCGTCCACCACCACGTGGCTCGGTGGCTTCCTGCTCGTCCTGTCGGTGGCGCTGCGCGGCGTCGCGGTGCACCGCTGGCCGCTGGGCAACATGTTCGAGTTCGCTGTGATGGGCTCGATGTTCACCGTGCTGGCCTACTCGATCTGGTCGACCCGGCGCGACCTGCGCTGGCTCGGGCTGTTCATCACCGGGCCGGTGCTGCTGGTCCTGGGGATGGCCGTCGCGGTCTGGTACACCGAGGCGTCCGAGCTGATGCCGTCGCTGCGCAGCTACTGGCTCGTCATCCACGTCACCGTGGCGACCCTCGCCACCGCCGTCTTCACGATCGGCGCCGCACTGAGCGCCGTCTACCTGCTCAAGGACGCCTTCGAGCGGTCCGGGAGGGCCAGCGTGCTCGACCGGTTCCCCGAAACACCCGCCATCGAGCGCACGGCCTACAGCCTGCACATCGTGGCGTTCCCGCTCTGGACCTTCACCCTCATCGCGGGGGCCATCTGGGCCCGTCAGGCGTGGGCGTCGTACTGGAACTGGGACCCCAAGGAGGTCTGGACCTTCGTGATCTGGGTCGTCTACGCGGCCTACCTGCACTCCCGGGCGACCAGCGGGATCAGCCGCCAGACGGCCACCTACATCGCGCTGGCCGGCTACGCGTGCATCATCGTCAACTTCGCCGTCGTGAACGTCTTCTTCGTCGGCCAGCACTCCTACTCAGGCCTGTAAGGACTCATCGAGACATGCTGCGGTACTCCGTCCTTCGCCTGCTCATCTTCTTCGGCGTGCTGTCCCTGCTGTGGCTGCTCGGGCTGCGCGACCAGGACCAGCAGTGGATGCTCCTCGTCCTCAGTGCGCTGATCTCGATGGTGCTGTCCTTCTTCGTGCTCGCCCGGTTCCGCGAGGAGAGCACGCAGCGGATCGCCGAACGCCTGCAGCAGCGCGCCGCGGCCAAGCAGGCGGGCGCACCGGCGGTCCGGGGCGCCGACGAGGCGGCCGAGGACGCGGAGGACGACCGCGGACCGGTCGAGTACCGCTGACCATCGCTGACCGACCGGCGGACCCCGCCGGTCAGCCAGCCTGCGCGTGGCTGACGGCGATGCCGACAGCGAGCAGCACGGCATACCCGATCTCGAAGAGACCGGTCGCCGCGAGCACCGGCACGAGGTCGCGCCCGGTGGCGCCGGACAGCAGGGACTTGAGCGGCTTGCCGACGATGCCGAAGGCGAGCAGGCCCAGCAGGGCCCACGGGTAGTCGCGAGCGACGGACACGAGCGCGACTGCGGCGATCACGAGCAGGAGGACGTAGAAGACGCGGGTCCCGCGGTCGCCCAGGCGCACCGCCAGGGTCATCTTGCCGCTCTCGCGGTCGGTGGGGATGTCGCGCAGGTTGTTGGCGACCAGGATGGCCGACGCGATCGCGCCGACACCGATCGCACACGCCAGGCCGGTCCAGGTGAGCCGGTGCGCTTGGGTGTAGAGCGTGCCAAGGGTGGCCAAGAGGCCGAAGAAGACGAAGACGTAGAGCTCGCCGAGACCGCGATAGCCGTAGGGGTTGTCACCGCCGGTGTACTTCCACGCCGCCAGCACCGCCAGGGCGCCGAGCGGGATCATGATCCAGGCCTCGGTGATCGCCACCAGCGCCAACCCCACGAGGGCCGCAGCGCCGAAGAACGAGAAGGCCATCAGCTTGACGTTGCCGGGGTCCGCCAGGTGCTGCCCGACCAGCCGGACCGGGCCGACGCGTTCGCCGTCGGTGCCACGGATGCCGTCGGAGTAGTCGTTGGCGTAGTTGACGCCGACCTGCAGCCCCAGCGACACGAGCACGGCGAGCAGGGCCAGGCCGAAGCTGGCCTGGTCGAGCGGGATGGCCGCGGCCGTGCCGGCGACGACGGGAGCGATGGCAGCAGGGAGGGTGCGCGGGCGGGCGCCGGCGATCCACTGGTTCAGGGTGGCCATTCGGGTGGTGTTCTCACTCGCGGTGGTGCGGGCAGGGTGGGTGGTGCGACGGGTCTGGTGCTCAGAGCCTACGGAGGAAGTCCGGGTCGTCGTCGGGGCCACGCGGGGGCGGCGGCCGGTGAGATGGCCCACGCCCGGTCGGTCCTCGGCCGGCGGTTCCTCGCTGCGGTCGCCCGGCGATGAACCACGCGATCGCCCCCACGATGGGGAACAGCAGGATCAGCAGCAGCCACAAGAGCTTGGGCAGTCCTCTGACCTGGGCGTCGTCGGTCTGGATGCAGTCGACGACGGCGTAGACGGTCACCGCGATCGTCAGCAGCCAGGGGAGCAGCCGGATCATCCCCCCATGGTGTCACGCGCCGCCGGCAAAGCGTGCAGCGACCGCCGCGCGGTCCGGCTTGCCGGGCCCCCGCATGGGCAGGACAGGAAGCACCAGGAGCCGTCGGGGCAGCGCGTGCGCCGGGAGTATGCCGCGCAGCAGCTCGCGCAGCTCGTCCACCGTGGGTGCCGCGGGGCCAGCTCTCCCCGACCCGGTGAGGACGACGGCGGCGCTGACGGCCTGGCCCCAGTGCTGATCCGCCGTGGCGACGACGACGGCCTCGGCGATGCCTGGCAGGGAGGTCAAGGCGTCCTCGACGACGCGCGGTGCGACCTTCAGCCCGCCGGTGGTGATGAGGTCGTCTAGGCGACCGTCGACCTGCCAGCGTCCGTTGTCACCGAGGTGCCCGACGTCGTCCGTTCTGAACCACCGTCGCCCGTCCCCGTCGGTCCGAAAGGCCGCGGCGGTGAGGTCCGGACGGCCGAGGTAGCCCGTGGCGAGGGTCGCCCCGGCGAGGTGGATCCGCCCGTCGTCGTCCACGCGGATCTGCGTGTGGGAGAGCGGGATGCCGTCATAGACACAGCCGCCGCAGGTCTCGCTCATGCCGTAGGTGGTGACGACGCTGACCCCGGCTCTACGAGCGCTGTCCAGCAGCGCCGGCGGGCTGGCGGCACCGCCGACGAGGACGGCGTCGAACCCGGCGAGCGCAGTCCTGGCACGCCGGTCGTCGAGCAGGCGGGCCAGCTGGGTGGGCACGAGCGCGGTGTAGCGGCGGTCCCCGTGGAACGTCGTGGATGCCTCGCTGAAGGCGGCAGCGCTGAAGCCCTCCGACAGGTCCACGAAGCCGGGCTCGGTGCCGGATGCGATGCTGCGCAACAGGACCTGGACACCGGCGATGTGGTGGGGGGGCATCGCGAGCAGCCAGGAGCCGGGACCGCCCAGCCGATCGTGCGTGTCGGCTGCGCTCGCGGCGAGGGCCGAGGCCGAGAGCATCGCGAGCTTGGGCGTGCCGGTCGAGCCGGACGTCCCCACCACGAGGGCAGTCCCGCCGGGGACGGCGGCGTCGGGAACGAGGGCATCCTGGACGACCGCGTCCGGGACGGCCGGCAGCCGTCCGCCCGCGGCATACGGCAGCGCGGCGAACTCGCCGTTCAAGGCCCGGCGGAGGTCCGGCAGGACGCCCGCTGCGCCGGGTCCGGCGGCGATGGCCAGCGGTCGCAGCGACGTCACGCCGTCAGGTTAGCCGTCGGGTGGACGGGGCCGACGCGCGGCGGGACCATGGACCGACAGGAGGTGCCATGGACGCCGACTTCGCGGCATACATCGAACGGGTGCGCGCCCACCGCGGTGAGCTGCGTGACTCGGTCGCGGCCGTGGACGACGCACTGGCCTCACCGATCGCCCGCGGCGGCGCCTGGCGCGAACGGGTGCGGGCCGCGCTGGCGGAGCTGTCCCACGACTTCCAGGACCACGTCACGCTGACCGAGCGCCCCGGGGGGATCTACGACGGGGTGCGGCATGGGGCGCCGCGGCTGATCGCGGCGGTCGACCGGCTGACCGGTGAGCACGCGAGCTATGCCGAGGCGCTTCGCGGCTATCTCGCCGTCCTCGAGCACGGTGGCACGATCGCCGACCTCCCGGCTTTCCGCGAGGAGGTCACCACCCTGATGGGGCAGCTGGTGCGACACCGGCAGGCAGGGGCCGACCTGGTCTACGAGGCCTACGAGGTGGACCTCGGCGGCTCCGGCTGACCAACGGGCGGCGCACCCGGCGGGCAACAAGTCGGTGGAGACGGGCGTCGGCGTGAGGCAGGGTGGCTACCCATGACCTGGACCGTGCCCGAGCCGTTCGTCGCGAGCCGTGGCGACCTGCAGCTGGAGTGGGCCCGATCGCTGGGGTCCGTTGCTGCAGAACTCGCGCGACAGTGGTCGCTCGAACCGGCTGGTGACCCGATGTGGGGCTACGTCTCCGTGGTCTGGCCGGTGCGCGGGCCAGCCGGAGAGTCGTGGGTCCTCAAGCTCAGCGAGGATGACCCCCGCATGCGCGCTGAAGGACTCGTCCTGCGTGCCTGGCAGGGCCCGGGCGTCGTCGAGCTCGTTCAGCACGATGCCGGGACAGGAGCGTTGTTGCTCGAGGCGCTGGACCCGGCCCGCGACCTCGAGGGCGAGCCGGATGTCGACGCCGCGACCGAGGTGATCGGCGGCTTCATCGGCACCTTTGCGCAGGTGCAGGCACCCGAAGGAGTGCCGAGCCTGGCCGATGAGCTCCGACGCATCAGCGGTCACGTGCTCGCCCGGCGCGACCTGACGGTGGACGGGCTCAGCCGGCGCGACTTCGACCTCGCACTGGACACGCTGTCCTCGGTGGCGGCCCACGTCGATGCCAACGGGCCGTGGCCGGCCGTCCACGGCGACCTGCACTATTGCAACGTGCTGCACACCCGCTCGGACGTGGGGGACGTGGCGGAGGCCGGCTGGCGGGTGATCGACCCGCTGCCGTCGGCCGGCCCGGCCGAGCTCGACGTCATCGCGCCGCTGCGCAACCGCTGGCAGGACGCCCTCGCGACGGGCAACCCGGAGCGCGCCCTGGGTCGCCGGCTCGACCAGCTGGTCGACGTCGCCGGGCTCGACCTCGCGTTGGCGCGCGCCCTGTGCCAGGCGGTCGCCGTCGACAACGTCTCCTGGATCCTGCTGGAGGGGCCGATCCACCAGGACCAGTTCCTCGATCCCTACCGCGTCATGGCCGCCTGGCACTGACGCCCGACCGCCGTCGGTGGCTCAGAAGTACCAGGGGAAGGGTGACCAGTCGGGATCGCGCTTCTCCAGGAACTGGTCGCGCCCCTCGACGGCCTCGTCGGTCATGTAGGCGAGCCGGGTCGCCTCCCCGGCGAAGACCTGCTGGCCCATCAGCCCGTCGTCGAGCAGGTTGAACGCGAACTTGAGCATCCGCTGCGCCTGCGGGCTCTTGCCCATGATCTCGCGAGCCACCTGCAGGGCGTCGGACTCGAGCTCCGCGTGCGCGCTGACGAGGTTCACCGCGCCCATCCGGTGCATGTCGTCGGCCGTGTAGGTGCGGCCGAGGAAGAAGATCTCGCGGGCGAACTTCTGGCCGACCATCTTGGCGAGGTAGGCCGAGCCGTAGCCGCCGTCGAACGAGCCCACGTCGGCATCGGTCTGCTTGAACCGCGCGTGCTCCCGGCTGGCCATGGTCAGGTCGCAGACGACGTGCAGCGAGTGACCGCCACCGGCCGCCCAGCCGTTGACCAGCGCGATGACGACCTTGGGCATGGTGCGGATGAGCCGCTGCACCTCGAGGATGTGCAGCCGCCCGCCCTCGGCCTTCACCCGCCGCTCGTCGACCGTCTCGGCGGTGTCGCCTTCGGCGTACTGGTAGCCCGAGCGCCCGCGGATCCGCTGGTCGCCGCCGGAGCAGAACCCCCACTGCCCCTCGCTACCCGTCCCGTCCGGCCCCGGGCCGTTGCCGGTCAGGAAGACGACGCCGACGTCGGGCGTGCGGCGGGCGTGGTCGAGCGCCTGGTACAGCTCGTCGACGGTGTGCGGCCGGAACGCGTTGAGCACCTCGGGCCGGTCGAACGCGATCCGCACGGCGCCCACCCCGCGCGCCCGGTGGTAGGTGATGTCGGTGAACTCGAAACCTTCCACCGCGTCCCACGCGTCAGGGTCGAAAGTCTGGCTCACCACAGGCTGCTCGCTCACCTGCGCGAGCCTAGCCGCGCGCGAGGTGAGGTATGCCGCGTGGTCGCCCCCGCGGCTGTGGACAAGTGGGTGGGAGTGTCAGCGTGGGCTGTCAGGGTTACTCCCAGAGGCGGCCCGGGGGTGGGCCGCTCTGGCAGATGGGGGCAGGGATGAGCCATGTCGATGGCGGCGAGCAGTGGGGCGACGCGGCGGCGGTGCTGCCGTTCGGCCGACGAAGCGGCGAGCACGGCCAGCACCGGGACCTGATGGATGACGACGGGTTCGACGACCGGTTCGACGACTTCGATGACGGCTTCGGTGGGAGCTACGGACCCGACCTGGGTCACTTCACCATGGTCGTCATGATGGACGACAAGGTGGTGGACACCGTGCGCCGACCGGTCCGGGGGAGTGGCTACGAGTGCGCGGCGCTCGAGCTCGGCAGGGGTACGCCTCGGCCGACGCCGCGGCCCACGGTGGTGCACGTGCCGATGCAGCCGCGACACGAGATGGCCCGGACGTGGTTGCGCTCGTTGGTCGGTGGTCCGGACGAGCTGCAGGCGCTGACCACCGAGCCGCTGCCCGACGAGCCGCTCGACGTGAGCCTGGTGCCGAGTGACTTGCGCGAGCGGGTGACCGCTATCGCCGAACAGATCGACGCGGTGGCGCTGTCCTTGGTCGGGGTCGAGGGCCGCACCGCGTGCCGGCGCCTCCTCGTGCGCGCGGTGGCCGCCGAACCCGCCCTGCTGCGTGGTTACGACCGCGACGACATGTCGGCTGGTGCAGTCCTCCATGCGGTCGCCATGGCCAACGACCTGCTCGGCGCCGGTCGTGCCCTGACGGCATCCGCACTGTGGCGACACCTGGGGCTGAGGTCCTCCCCGCACGACCGGGCACGCAGGTTCGCGCACGCCGTGGCCGGCCCTGACGGCGTGGAGGTCGGCCTGGGCCACCCCTACCGCTCCTCCCAGACGTGGAGCCTGGGCAGCGCCGATCTGCTGGTCAGTCGGTTCAGGGCCTTCCTGATCAGGCAGCGCGTCCTCGCGGAGGCCGAGCCTGTCGCGTCGGTCGGGTCTGTCGCCCCTGTCGGTCCGCCGGGCTAGCGTCGGGGCCATGGCACTTCGTTGGTACACCGTGGTCATCGACTGTCACGACATCGCGGCGCAGGCGCGCTGGTGGGCGGAGACGCTCGACTTCCAGATCGTCTATGAGGACGAGCACGAGGTCGCGGTGATCCCCAAGCACATGAGTGAGGACGTGATCGAGGACGGCGCGACCTGGCTGCGTCAGGCCCAGGGTCTGGTCTTCGTCCCGGTGCCCGAGGGCAAGACCGTGAAGAACCGCCTGCACATCGACCTCGCGCCGCACACCAGCCAGGACCGCGACGCCGAGATCGCGGCTCTGGTGGACCGGGGTGCGACGCTGGCCGACGTCGGACAGGACGATGACGTCACGTGGACCGTCCTGGCCGACCCGGAGGGCAATGAGTTCTGCGTGCTGTCCAGCCGCGACCGCTGACCCGGCGGGCCGGCCGGGTCAGCGGAGAGCGCGGTCGAGCTAGGCCGCGAGGGCGTCCTCGAGGTCCTTGGCGATGTCCTCCGGCTTGGTGGTCGAGCCGTAGCGCTTGATGACCTGGCCGTCGCGACCGACGAGGAACTTGGTGAAGTTCCACTTGATCTTGCTCCCGAGCAGGCCGCCCTTCTCCGACTTGAGCCAGTCGAAGACCGGGTGGGCGTCGTCGCCGTTCACGTCGACCTTGGCGAACATGGGGAAGGTCACGCCGTAGTTGCGCTGGCAGAACTCACCGATCGCAGCCTCGTCACCGGGCTCCTGCCCACCGAACTGGTTGCACGGGAAGCCGAGCACGACCAGGCCCTTGTCCTCATACTCGCCGTATAGCTTCTCCAGGCCCTCGAACTGAGGAGTGAAGCCGCACTCGCTGGCGGTGTTGACGACGAGGGCGACCCTGCCGGCGTACTCGGCCAGCGGCTGCTCCTCACCGGTGAGGGTGGTGGCGGTGAAGTCGGAGAGAGTCGGCACGGGGCGCCTTTCGGGTGAACGGTCAGGGGTGGTGCGGGGCCTGCTGGGTCTGGGCTGTGGTGGCCCGGTCCCGGGCAGGCCGAGTGGACCTGCTGGGTGGGATTCGGAACCACTGGTGCAGCGGATTCCCGTCGGTGCCTATTCCATGCCCATTCCATGGAGATTGTCATGAAATGTTCCACGACGTCGTACCGGCGGCACAGCCAGGTGAACTGCACGCCCCGCTGCCTCGTCTTCACCTGACGGGGCAGCCATGCCTTCAGAACCTTGTCAGGAGGACTGCATGAACAAACTCAAGCAGTGGGGTGTCGTCGCCACGTCAGCAGCGCTCGGCGCGGTGGGCGTCGCCGCGTTCGGTGCTGCGGCCTCGGCCGATGGCAACAGCGGCAGCCAGAAGCCCTTCACGATCACCGAACGGCTCAGCGGCTTCCACGAGACGCCGCTGGCCCTGTCGACGAGCGGGCAGGGTTCGATCCGGCTCCGCGTCGACCCGAAGGCGGGGACGATCGCCTACACCGTGCGCTACGCCAACCTCGAGGGCACCGTCTTGCAGTCCCACATCCACTTCGGGTCCCCGTCCCAGTCCGGTGGGGTGAGCGTGTTCCTGTGCAGCAACCTCGGCAACGGTCCGGCCGGCACGCCGACCTGCCCGGGGACGAACCCCGGCGAGGTGAGCGGGGTGCTGCACGCCTCGGACGTCATCGGGCCCGTCGCGCAGGGCATCGCGGCCGGCCAGTTCGACGAGGTCGTCGCCGCGATCCGGGCCGGGTCGACCTACGCCAACGTGCACAGCACGCTCTATCCCGCGGGTGAGATCCGCAACCAGCTGAACACTCACGACCACCACTGAGCGCAGGGGGTCGCGCCCGGACCGTCAGCAACGGTCCGGGCGCGTCTGGTGCAATGGGCGCATGACCGCCCCCGACCTCCCCCCGCTCGAGGAGCTGCTCGCGGGGATGCGGGTGGTGGCGATCCCGATGCGCGTCCGGTTCCGCGGCGTGACGGTGCGCGAGGCCGCGCTGCTGCAGGGTCCGTCCGGCTGGGGTGAGTTCTCGCCGTTCCTCGAGTACCCGCCGGCCGAGGCCGCCCGGTGGCTGGCCGCCGCCATCGAGGCAGGCTGGGGCCAGTGGCCGGCCGCGCGGCGCGACAGCATCCCCGCCAACGCGACCGTGCCCGCGGTGGCTCCCGACGAGGTGGCAGGTGTGCTGGCCCGCTTCGACGGTGCGACGACCGCGAAGGTCAAGGTCGCCGAGCAGGGCCAGAGCATCGAGGACGACGTATGCCGCGTGGCTGCGGTCCGCGACGCGATGGGACCGGGCGGGCGGATCCGCGTGGACGCGAACGGCGGGTGGTCGGTCCGGGAGGCGACGGACGCGCTGAGCCGCCTCGCGGCATACGGGCTGGAGTATGCGGAGCAGCCGTGCGCGCAGGTGAGCGAGCTGCGGGAGCTGCGCCTGGCGCTGGCACGCCGGGGGATCGACGTGCTGGTCGCGGCGGACGAGTCGATCCGCAAGGCAGCGGACCCGATCCGGGTGGCGCGCGAGGAGGCCGCGGACCTCGTGGTCGTCAAGGTGGCGCCGCTGGGAGGGGTGGCCCGGGCGCTCCAGGTCGTGGCCGACTGCGGGCTCCCGGCGGTGGTCTCCTCGGCGCTGGACACGTCGGTGGGGATGGCCGCCGGGGTTGCGCTGGCGGCGGCCCTGCCCGACCTGCCGTTCGCGTGCGGGCTGGGGACCGTGGCCCTGCTGGAGGGTGACGTGTGTGCCGACTCGCTGACTCCCCGCGGAGGTGCCCTCCCCGTGGGTCGCGCCATCCCCGACGAGGCCCTGCTGACCAGCTGGGCGGCACCGAGTGAGCGTGAGCACTGGTGGCGCGGACGCGTCGAGGCGGCGCATTCGCACCTGACCACCAGCGGGGACACCCTTGACGAAGACGCGGACCCCCGACGGCAATAGAGTCGGGCCCGTGAACATCGTCTTCGTCGAGCCGGGGTTCCCCGCCAACCAGCGCCGCTTCGCCCTCGCCCTGGCCTCGGTCGGGGCCAATGTCATCGGGATCGGTGAGTCCGACGAGTACACCCTCGACGAGGAGCTCCGCACCGCCATGAGCGGTTACTACAAGGTCGGCTCGGTCACCGACCTGCGGGCCATGACCGAGGCGGTGCGGTTCATCCAGTCCAAGGTCTGGGTGGACGGCCTCGAGGCGACCGTCGAGGCGCACACGATGGTCGCAGCCCAGGTGCGCGAGGCCACCGGCATCCCGGGCACCTCGGTGCGCACCACCTGGCTGTGCCGCGACAAGCCCTCGATGAAGCAGGCCCTGCGCGAGGTCGGTGTGCCGACCGCGGCCTCGGCCGCCGTCGACCACGCCCACGAGGCATGGGCCTTCGCCGAGACCGTCGGCTACCCGCTCATCCTCAAGCCGCGTGACGGTGCGGGCGCCAAGGACACGATGCGGGTGGACAACGACACCGAGCTCGCCCACGCGCTCACCGAGTTCGGCTCGCACGGCGCGGCGTCGATCGCCATCGAGGAGTTCGTCGAGGGCCACGAGGGCTTCTACGACACGATCGCCAAGGACGGCCGGATCGTCCACGACTGGACCACGCACTACTACCCGAACGTCCTCGAGGCGATGCGCAGCCGCTGGATCTCGCCGCAGTTCGCCACCACGAACCGGATGGCCGACTCGCCCTTCTACGCCGAGGTGGCCGAGATGGGCGCGCGCGTCATCGAGGCCCTCGGAATCGGGACGAGTGCCACCCACATGGAGTGGTTCCACGGCCCGAAGGGGCTCAAGTTCTCCGAGATCGGCTGTCGGCCTCCGGGCGTCGGGTGCTGGGACCTCTACTCCGCGAGCAACGACGTCGACGTCTACCGCGAGTGGGCGCATGTCATCACGCACGGCGTCCCCGAGCAGGCGATGCGGCGTCCCTACTCCGCCGGGATCATCGCGCTGCGGCCGGACGCCGACGGGCACATCACCGGCTACTCGGGCATCGACGACATCCAGGGTCGCTACGGCGAGTGGATCATCGACGCCCACTTCCCGCCGCAGGGCCACCACACCCAGCCGGTCGAGGCCGGCTACATGGCCAACGCCTACGTGCGCATGCGCCACCCCGACTACGACACCCTGCGCGCCATGCTCGACGACGTGGGCCAGACCGTCCACGTCCACGCGGGCTAGTCGCCGCCCCCTGATGCGCACCGTCCTCCTCGGGCCGCAGCGGTTCATGACCACGGCTGGCAGCGCCCTGCGATCGTTCGGCGTCGATGGACCAGTCGCGACGATCAACGCGGGCTGGGAGGAGCGCGAGGACGTCGTCGACGAGCTCGACACCGTCCTGGGCGGCGACACCCGACACCTGCGGCTCTACCACCGCAGCCTCGACGTGATCGCCAAGGATGCCGAGTTCGGTTCTGCCGCACTGGCATTCAGGGACCGCCACGATGCGCTCCTCTCGATGTACCGGCTTCGCCTCCAGAACGCCATGGAAGGGGTCTATGCCGTGCAGCGCCGCACCCGCGAAGGTGACGGGCGTGCGCGGGACGAGCACCCGGCACACGCGGCGCTGGACGACTCGATCGCTGTGGTCCGGCACGTCGACAACTGGTACGGGACAGAGCTCAAGAACCTCTACGCGGAGATCGACGCAGCAGCGCCGATCGACGCCAGCGGTGTCATCGGGTGGCACCGCGGTGAGCTCGCCGAGCTGTTGGGTCAGTCGGCCGCGGTGGTGCTGGCGGGTGGCCACGTCGGCACGTTGCTGCGGACCTTGCGGCTCTTCGCGATCCGACTCCCCGACGAGGTGCCGGTGATCGCCTGGTCAGCCGGAGCCATGGCCCTCACCGAGCGCGTCGTGCTCTTCCACGACCACGGGCCGGAGGGGAACACCGAGGCGGAGGTGTTCGACCGCGGGCTGGGTCGGGTGAGGGGGGTCGTGGCGTTGCCGCACGCTCGCCGACGGCTGCGGCTCGACGACCGCGACCGGTGCGCGGTGATGGCCCGACGCTTCACCGACCAGCACTGCGTCCTGCTCGACGACGGTACGGCGCTCGAGCTGACCGAGGATGGCGGGCTGCCGCTCGGCGCCCGGATCCTGGGCATCGACGGGGCCATCCACGAGATGAGCGCCCCCGGCGCGAACGGGGGGCCGGCGTGAGCGAGGGACGGCTGGCCATCAACCGGCTGCGGGAGCGCCTGCCCGTTGACGGCGCGGCGATCGACCGGTTCGTCGCGCGGCACGGCGCCCCGATCATCGAAGGGGAGCGGGCGACGTTCCTGTTCCGTGGCGAGGCCGACGAGGTGCGCGTGCGGCACCGCGTCGTGGGGCTGCCCGACCCGCTGCCCATGAAGCGGTTGCCCGACACCGACCTGTGGGCAGCGACGACCGTCCTGCCGGCGGGCTCGCGGGTCGAGTACCAGCTCGAGACCCGCAACGGGGAGCACTACGCGACCTTCAACGACCCGCTCAACCAGCGGGTGGCGCACTCACCGATGGGGTCGAGCTCGGTGTGTGCGGCAACCGGCTACGAGGTGCCGGACTGGGTGCACCACGACCCGGAGGCCAGGGCGGGCGAGATCGTCGAGGACTCGCTGCACTCCAAGGCGTTGCGTCGCGAGCAGCCCGTGAAGCTCTACCTGCCGGCCCGGTACAACCCCGTGCTGCGCTATCCGCTGCTGGTCGTCCACGACGGCGACGACTACCTCAACTACGCCGCGATGAAGACGGTGCTGGACAACCTCATCCACCGGCTCGACGTCGCCCCGCTCATCGCGGCATTCGTGCCACCTCGCGATCGGCTGCGGGAGTACCCCAACCACGCGCCCCACGCCCGGTTCATCGCCCGTGAGCTGCTGCCGACGCTGGCCGAGCGCCTGCCGCTCATCGACGACCCGCACGCGCGCGCCCTGATGGGGTCGAGCTTCGGCGGGATCGCGTCCCTGTCGACGGCCGTGCGCTATCCAGGTGTGTTCGGGTCGCTGCTCCTGCAGTCAGCGTCGCTGGTGTTCACCGACATCGGCACCGACCACGGTGGCGGTCCGGCGTTCGACCCGGTGGTGAAGTTCGTCAACCGCTACCGCGCCAAACCCACAGCCCCCGTCGAACGGCTCTTCATGAGCTGCGGGATCTACGAGCCGCTCATCACCCCCAACCGGTCGATGGCGCCGGTCTTCCGGTCCGCCGGCATGACGGTCAAGTACGTCGAGGCGCGCGACGGCCACAACTGGGAGGACTGGCGGGACCGGCTCCGCGATGGGCTGTCCTGGATCTTCCCCGGGCCACAGAAGTTCGTCTACGAGTAGCGGATCCGAGCACCATCACCGAACGAGCACGCGAACACCGAGGAGGCAGACGTGAAGGTCACCGAACGCTGGCATTCCGAGCGGATGGGACGGGACATCACCCTGGTCCGCTGGGGCCACTACGGTGTGCCCGTGCTGCTGTTCCCGACCGCGGGCGGTGACGCCGAGGAGGTCGAGCGCCATCGGCTCGTCGGCACGCTCATGCCGATGATCGAGGCGGGCCGGATCAAGGTCTACTCGTGCGACAGCGCAGCCGGGCAGGCGCTGCAGCGCAACGAGGGGTCGCCGGAGCACCGGATGTGGCTGTTCAACCAGTACCACCAGGCGGTCGCCGAGGAGGTCGTTCCCGCCATCCACGCCGACAGCTCACCCCAGGCCGTGGTGGTGGCCGGCGCCTCCATCGGGGCGTTCAACTCCTACGCGATGATCTGCCGCTACCCCCACCTGTTCGCGGCGGCGGTCTGCATGAGCGGCACCTTCCACGTGGAGCAGTTCATCGGCGGCGACACCACGGAGGACTGGTTCTACTCCTCTCCGCTGCAGTTCCTCCCCGGGCTCGAGGGGCCCGCGCTGGAGATGCTGCGTCGGCGCTACATCGTCCTCGCCTCGGGCAGTGGCCGGTGGGAGGACGTCGGCGAGTCCTGGGCGGCCGCGGATGCGTTGGGCCGCAAGGGAGTTCCCAACAGGGTCGACGACTGGGGCAACCGCTACGACCACGACTGGCCCACCTGGTGGGAGATGCTCCCGCTCTACCTCGACGACCTGGTGCCGTGACCGGTCCGCCTGTGACAGACCCGTCGGCGGACGGGTCGCTCGCCGTGCGCCTCGCGGCGGCGGTGGACGCCGGTATGCCGCGGGCTCACGACGACCTCGCGCGCCTCGTCGCGCTGCGGTCGGTGGCCAACCCGGCGATCGAGCCCGCGGCTGAGTGCCGGGCCGCGGCTGCGCTGGTGGGTGAGCTGTTCACTGACACCGGTGTGGAGGGCGTCCAGGCGCACGAGACGCCCGATGGCTCGCTCGCCGTGGTGGGGCGCACGGCTGGTCCCGACGGGGCGCCGCGGGTGCTGCTCTACTCGCACTACGACGTCGTGCCGGTGGGTGACCCGGCTGGCTGGCAGACGCCGCCCTGGGAGCTGACCGAGCGTGACGGGCGTTGGTACGGAAGGGGATCGGCCGACTGCAAGGGCAACCTGGTCGCCAGCCTGCTCGCGTTGCGCGCGCTTCGGGAGGTGCTGGGAGAGTGGCCGGTCGAGGTCGCGGTCGTGTGCGAGGGGTCGGAGGAGCAGTCGAGCGGCGGCATGGAGGCGCTCGCGCGGGCCCACCCGGAGCTGGTGCAGTGCGATGCCCTCCTGCTGGCTGACACCGGCAACGTCGAGGCGGGCCTGCCCACCCTGACCACGTCCCTCCGGGGCACCGGCAGCGTCCTGATGACGGTGCGGACGATGCAGCACCCGGCGCACTCGGGCATGTTCGGCGGCGCCACTCCCGACGCGCTCCAGGCGCTGCTCATGGCACTCGCCAGTCTGCGGGATGCCTCGGGAGAGACGACGATCGACGGGCTCGACCATGGCGGCGTGTGGGACGGGGCACCCTTCGACAGCAACAGGTTCCGTGAGGACGCGGGGCTCATGGAGGGCGTCGAACCATTGTCGGGCACCGGCTCCATCGCCGATCTCCTGTGGGCGCGGCCGGCGGCCACTGTGCTGGCCATCGACTGCCCGCCGATCTCACAGGTCACGGCTGCTGCTCAGGGCGAGGCGCGGGCGGTGGTCAACCTCCGGGTGCCGGCCGACACGGACGCGGCTGCGGCCCAGCGGCTGCTCATCGAGCACCTTCGGTCACACACCCCGTTCGGCGCCCGGGTCGAGCTCGAGCCGGTCTCGCTGGGACACGGCTTTCGCGCGCAGACCGACGGACCGGCATACGCGGCGATGCGGCGGGCGATGCGCACGGCGTTCGGCCGCGACGCGGTGACCACCGGCCAGGGTGGCTCGATCCCGCTGGCCACGGCACTGGCCGAGCTGGTCCCCGACGCCGAGATCATGCTGCTCGGGGTGGAGGAGCCCGCCTCCCGGATCCACTCGCCCGGCGAGAGCGTCGACCCCGACGAGCTGCGGCGCACCGCGCTGACCCAGGCGCTGTTCCTCGCCGACCTCGGCGGCCTGCTGGAGGAGGAGTGAGGGTCCGCTGGGTGTGGGCCTTCCTCGACCTGCCCGAACAGGGCTTCGAGGAGGCGGTGGAGTTCTGGCGGGCGGTGACGCGGACCAGCGTGTCCCCGTGGCGCGGAGACCGCGACCAGTTCGCGACACTGCTGCCCGAACACGGTGACGCGTGGGTGAAGGTGCAGCGCGTCGGTGGGGTCGGCGGCATCCACGTCGACCTCGATGTCGACGTGCCGCTCGCGGACGCTCGCGACCTCGCCGTGTCGCTGGGGGCCACGGTCCTCGACGAGGTGCTCGACGGAGACGGAGCCCTCGAGGTGGTCGTCTGCCGGTCGCCGGGTGGCTTCGTCTTCTGCCTGACCTCCTGGGCGCCGGCGGAGACCGCTCGCGGGCAGGTGCGCAGTGGGCAGCCGAGCCTGCTCGACCAGATCTGCCTCGACATCCCCCGCGACAGGTATGCCGTGGAGGTGGACTTCTGGTCGGGCCTCACCGGATGGGGTGTCCAGGACGTCGACTCGCCGGAGTTCGAGCGGCTGGACTGGCCGCGCGAGCTGCCGGTGCGGTTCCTCCTGCAGCAGCTGGACGAGCCGTCCGGGCCGGTTCGTGGCCACGTGGACCTCGCCTGTGCCGAGGTCCGGGGCGAGTGCGACCGGCACCTCGCGCTGGGCGCGCGGGAGATGGGGCCGGGAGACGGCTGGGTCGTGCTGCGCGACCCGACCGGCCACGAGTACTGCTGCACCGGACGGGACCCACTCACGGGTGGAGCCGCTGCGGACTGAGCCGTCCACAGGCTCAGCCGGTTCCCTTCGGCGTTCCACAGGTCGCCGAACGCAATGCTGTCCTCGTCGACCCCGTCAGGGACGGTGAGCGCATGGTGGGGGACCCGCAACAGATCAGGACACTCGCGGCACGGCTGCGCGCCGATGCCGACCGGCTCCGTCAGCTCGCGAGGAGAGTCGCGGTGACCCGCGAGGTTGCCTGGCGCTCGCGGGCGGCGACGCTGTTCCGCGACCGGGTGGGCGAGCGCACTCACGCACTCCAGCACTCCGCCGGAGCGCTCGACGAGGCCGCACGACGGGTCGATGCCCACGCTGACGGCGTCGAGGCGGCACGCGCCCAGGTGATCCGGGTCGCGGGTCTCGGCGCTGACCTGGCCCGGGCGGCCGGGGGTGCCGTCACCCGAGCGGTCGATCGTCGATGAGTGGGGGCGCGGAGGTGGCGGACGGGCAAGGAGGCCCGCTCCAGGTCCGAGGCGGGTCGGGCGGGACGACCGTCGGCCTGGAGTCCCTCGATGCTGCTGCTGCGGTGCTGGCAGAGGTCGCCGAGGACGTGGCGGTCGTGGCGTTGCGCGTGGTGGGCGTCGCCATCGATCCGGACCTGGTGGCAGGGTCCGTGCTCAGTCCGGCGACAGGCGCTCGCGCCGATGTCGCCCTCGCCGAGGTCGCCGGGCCGGGCGGGCTGTCCGGCGATGCGGCTGCCTTGGTGGCGCTCTCTGCCGCGGTGGGCGAGGCCTCGGTGGCCTATCGGCGCGGCGAGGCAGCGGCAACCCGTGCCGTCGAGCTGGCGCAGGACACCGTGATGTTCGTCGTCGGAGGGCTGGCCCCAGAGATCGTCGTGGGCGTGCTGGCTCTCGATGCACTGGGAGTCGACGTGGCCGGCGTGCTCGACCGGGTGGCTTTCGACGAGCCGGGCATCGCCGATCTGGCAGGCGGAGCGGAGGGGCTGGTGCTCGGCCTGCGGTCCCACCCGCTCACGGCGCCGTTCCTGCCCGCACCAGCACGCACGGAGGGGCTCACCGACGACCAGGACTACGAGCGTGCCGTGCGCGCGCTGGCCGACTCGGCAGCCCTCTGGGGGTTGCTGTCAGATCGAGGCAGAGCCCGGGTGACCGCGGAGCCCACGCCGCGCGACGGGGCCCGGGTCCCGCGCAGTCTGGAGGACCTGGCAGCCGACCAGCGCAACCTGGGCGACGGCGAGGACTACGCCGGACACGTCCGGGTCATCGAGGTGCCGCAGACGCAGGGTTCGGCGTGGATCGTCGAGATCAGCGGCACCCAGGTGTGGGATCCCGGAGCGGGGACGAACCCGTTCGACGTGACGACTGACGTCAGGTCGATGGCCCGGGACGCGACCGTGCTCGCCGATGGCGTCCGGCGGGCGCTGGAGCGGGCCCAGGCGGCGTCGGCGTCAGCGGGAGGTGCCCGCGACGGGGACTCGGGTCCGGACCAGGACCTGGGCCCGGTGATGCTGGTGGGCCACAGCCTCGGCGGGATCGCCGCGGCCGGGCTGGCCTCGTCACCGAGGTTCACCCAGTCGCAGCGGGTCACCCATGTCGTCACGATGGGCTCGCCCGTAGGGCGGATGCCGGTACCCGCCGGCATCGAGGTCCTCTCGCTCGAGCACACCCAGGACGCCGTCCCTCGTCTCGACGGTCAGCCCAACCCCGATCGGGCGACCTGGGTCACCGTGTTGCGAGACCTGGGTGACGGCGAGGCACACACTGCAAGCCAGGCCCATGACGCGAGTCTCTACGTCGACACGGCCGGCCTGGTGGATACGTCGGCCGACCCTTCGGTGGCGACCTGGCGGACCACCAGCGCCACGTTCTTCGTGGGCGACACCCACGGCGAGCCGGTGGTCCGCGACTTCGCGGTCGAGCGAGTCGCGCCATGAGCGACGGGGGAGTCGGCCGTGCCGGGGGCGGCCTCGACGGCGGATGGCACAATCCGACGCGTGAACCCCTCGACCGCCCTCGCCACGGTCCTCGTGGACGAGCTGGTCAGACAGGGTGTGCGCCACGCCGTGCTCTGCCCGGGCTCACGCTCCGCGCCGTTGGCCTATGCGCTTCGCAATGCCGAACGCGCGGGCCGGATCGCCCTCCACGTGCGGGTGGACGAGCGGTCCGCAGGCTTCCTTGCGCTTGGGCTGGGCAAGCTGACGCGCACGCCCGCCGTCGTCGTGACGACCTCCGGGACCGCCGTGGCCAACCTGCACCCGGCGGTGCTCGAGGCCCACCACGGGGTCGTGCCCCTCGTCGTGCTGTCCGCGGACCGGCCCGTCGAGCTCCGGGGAACGGGCGCCAACCAGACGACTGTGCAGCCGGGGATGTTCGCCGAGGCCGTGCGCTGGTCCTGCGATGCGTCCGCGCCGGTGCGCGAGATCGGAGAGGTCGCCCGGTGGCGTGCGCTCGCGACGGACGCCTGGAGGCATGCGACCGGCACTGGCGGTGCAGGGAACGAGCCGGGGCCAGTGCACCTCAACGTCCAGCTCCGCGAACCGCTCGTGCCCACGGCCGGTGAGCCCTGGCCAGAGTCGCTCGAGCGTGATGCTCCCCCCGACAGTGAAGCTGCTGCCGACGGCGGGTCAGCAAGCCGAACGGATGCGAACGCGGGCAGCGACCATGTAGTTGACGGGGACGTCGGGCGCACCCTGGTCGTGATCGGCGACCTGCCCGAACCGGACCAGTTCGACCGTGCCGTGCGCTGGGCGGGCAGCCACGGCTGGCCCGTGGTCGCCGAGCCGTTCGGCACTCACCCCCGTGACGGCGTGACTCCCCACGGACCGCTCGTCCTGGCCGATGACGCGTGGCTGGATGAGCACGCGCCGCACCGGGTGATCGCCGTCGGACGACTGACCCTCTCGCGTCCGGTGGCGGCCCTGCTGCGACGTCCTGGTACCCGGGTCGAGGCCATCGGCGCCCACGCCTGGATCGAGTCGCGGCCCGACATCCACGCGATCTATCCGACGTCTGTGCTCGATCACCCAGGGACCGACTCCCTGTCCATCGCGGACGAGCAGGACCTCGAGTGGGCCGGCGCGTGGTGCCGGGCCGGCGACCGGGTCGCCTCCGTCGTCGCTGCCGCTGACCTGTCGTGGCCGAGCGGCCTCGCCGTCGCCGACGCGGTCGTGCGCAGCCTGCCGGCGGGCTCGACCCTTTTCCTCGGCTCGTCCAACTCGGCGCGGGACGTCGACGTGGCCGCGTCACCGCGTACGGCGCCGCTGAGAGTCGTGGCGAGTCGCGGGCTTGCCGGCATCGACGGCTGCGTGTCGACCGCAGTGGGTCTGGCGCTGGCAAGTGAGTCGCCGACCTATGCCCTGATGGGCGACCTGACCTTCCTGCACGACGCCAACGGGTTGCTCATCGGTCCGCTGGAGCGTCAGCCCGACCTCACCATCGTCGTGGTCAACGACGATGGTGGCGGCATCTTCACCCTTCTCGAGCCGGGTGAACCGGAGTGGAAGGCAGACTTCGAGCGTCTCTTCGGCACCCCCACGGGGACCGATCTGGCAGTGCTCTGTGCCGCCCACGGCGTTCGGCACCAACGGATCTCGACGCGGGAACAGCTCGCCGACTGCCTCGGTGAGCGACCCTCTGGCCTGACCGTCCTCGACGTGGTCGTGGACCGTGGGACTCATCGCCGGCTGCACACGAACCTGCGCGAGGCGGCTGCCGACGCGCTCAGGGAAGGTGACGCAACGGCATACCGCGCGCGATGAGGTCCTCACGCAGGTGGTCCGCTTCGGTGAAGTGAACCGCGTCGATGCCCGTCTCGGACGCGGCCGCCACGTTGGCGGGGCTGTCGTCGATGAAGATGCAGTCGTCCAGACCGGCCCGGTGCCGGATGCGTTCCTCCAGCACCTCGAAGATCTCCGGATCGGGCTTGGCTACGCCTTCCTCGCCGGACACGATGATGTCCTCGAACAGCTCGAGGAAGTCGAACTGCTCCAGCGCCACGGGGAACAGGTCGGCTGACCAGTTGGTCAGGGCGAAGAGCGGCACCTGGGCGTCATGCAGCTCGCGCAGGATCGCCACGCTGCCGGGGACCTCACCGACGAGCGAGGCGCTGAAGTGCTCGCGATAGGCGAGGATCTCCTCGGCGTAGTGCGGATGTGACTCCAGGGCGGTCTGCTCGGCCTCCGCGAGGGTGCGACCCGCATCGTTCGCGTGGTTCCAGGCGGGGAAGTCGAAGTCCGGGTCGGCCACGAACGCGACGGCGCGCTCGGTGCCCACGGCGGCGGCGACGGCGGCGACGGGGTCCCAGCGGATCAAGACGTTGCCGAGGTCGAAGACGACTGCGTCGGCCGGTCGGGGGCCGAGGTCTGCTTCCTTCGACGTTTCGGAGCTCCACGGCTCGGAGCTCCACGGCTCGGTGCCGTCCGCGTCGACCACGACCGTCAGTCCGTCGCGAGGGAGTCGGTCGTGAGGGCGTCGCGCATCGGGACGAGCTTGGCGTCGGACTCGGCGACCTCGGAGTCGGGGTCCGACCCGGCGACGATCCCGCAGCCGGCGAACAGCCGCATCGCCGAGGCGTCGTCGCGCTCGAAGGCTCCGCAGCGCAGGGCGATACCCCACTCGCCGTCGCCGGTCGCGTCCATCCAGCCGACCGGGCCGGCGTAGCGCCCGCGGTCCATCCCTTCGAGCTCGGTGATGAGGTCGTCAGCGACGGCGGAGGGGGTGCCGCACACGGCGGCGCTGGGGTGCAGTGACGCGGCGAGGGTCAGGGAGGTCGTGTGGTCGGCCAGCACCCCTGCGACGTCCGTGGCGAGGTGCATGACGTTGGACAGGTGCAGGACGAACGGGGCCTCGGGGACGTTGATCGAGGAGCAGTGCGGGCGCAGGGCGTCGGCCACCGACCGGACGGCGTACTCGTGCTCCTCGAGGTCCTTGCTGGACCGCGCCAGCGACGCGGCCAGCGCGAGGTCGTGCTCGTCGTCACCGGTTCGACGGATCGTCCCGGCCAGGACGCGGGAGGTGACCAGGCCCTTCTCGAGACGGACCAGCATCTCGGGGGTGGCGCCCACGAGCCCGTCGACGGCGAAGACCCAGGTCGTGTCGTAGCGCTCGGCCAGCCGGGTGAGCAGCCAGCGCGGGTCGATCGGCGCCTCGGCGCTGACCCGCAGGTCGCGGGCCAGGACCACCTTGTCGAGGGTGCCGCCGGTGATGCGCTCCACCGCGCGCTCCACCGCCCCGGCCCACGCAGCGGGAGCCAGCGCACCGTCCGCGAACGCGACGCCCTCCGGCTCGCGCGGCTGCGACTGGTGCGGCACGACGGGTGTGGGCAGCTCGTCACCGGTGCCGATGGTGGTCACCCACCACTGACCGTCCCGTGCGCCCACGACCACCTCGGGCACGACCAGGGTCGCTCCTGATGGTGAGTCCGCCGCATACGAGATCGACCCGAAGGCGACCGGGCCGGTCCCCGGGAGGGACACCTCGTTGCGGACCACGGCGCCCTGGACGACGCTGCGCCACCACGCCTCGGCGCGCTCGAACCGGTCAGGGCCGTGGGCGGTGAACTCCAGCGCCCGCCCCCAGCCGACGAGACCCTCGCCGCGGCGGACCCAGCTGAACAGCTCGGTCGGGTCGACGCGGTCCGGGAGGAGGGTGAGCAGCATGCCCGGGTCGTGCAGCGCCACGGTGCGGGCGACCACGGGCGAGCCGTGCGGTCGGCTCGCGTGCTGGGGCGTGGGAAGGCTGGTCATGTCGGGGAAAGCCTACGGCGAGGTCGTGGCGAAGCCGCGGGAGGTGGCGTCGAGCCGCCCGAGATGGGTGTCCGGACGGATGGGAGGATGACCGCCATGACCCGCGCCAGCCTGGACAAGGATCCCCGCGATGTCGCCGCGATGTTCGACGACGTGGCCGGCAAGTACGACCTGACCAACGACGTCCTCTCGCTGGGGCAGGACCGGCTGTGGCGGCGCGCGGTCCTCAAGGCGGTGGCCGCCCAGCCCGGCGAGACGGTGCTCGACATCGCGGCTGGGACGGGCACGAGCAGTGAGCCCTTTGCCGACCACGGTGTCAACGTGGTGCCGGCCGACTTCTCGTTGGGGATGCTGCGCGTCGGCAACCGGCGTCGCCCCGACCTGGGGTTCACGGCAGCCGACGCGATGCGGCTGCCCTTTGCGGACAACAGCTTTGACGCGGTGACCATGTCGTTCGGCCTGCGCAACGTCTCGGGAGTCGAGGGTGCCCTGGGGGAGTTCCTGCGGGTGACCAGGCCCGGCGGCCGGCTCGTGGTCTGCGAGTTCAGCCAGCCGGTCAACGGCGCGTTCCGCAAGGTCTACTCCGAGTACCTCATGCGGTCGCTGCCCCCGATCGCGCGCAAGGTCAGCAGCAACCCCGAGTCCTACGTCTACCTCGCGGAGTCGATCCAGGCCTGGCCGGCCCAGCGCGCGCTCGCGGAACGGATCTCGTCGGTCGGCTGGAGCGAGGTCGGCTGGCGCAACCTGACGGGCGGCATCGTGGCCCTGCACCGGGCCACCAAGCCGAACGCGTGACCATTCGACGAGGGGTTAGGTTCGCCTAACTGGTGACCGGACGGCGGGTCGGGAATAGACTCCGCATTTGAAGTTCGTGAAGACGTTCACAAGCGTGTGAGGCAGGCGTGACAGACACCATCAGCGAGGCCGCCGGAGGCATCTCCGCAGGCCCTCCCACCGAGACCGCCGACGTCATCGTCGTCGGTGCCGGTCCCGCGGGATCGGCCACCGCGGCATACCTCGCCATGGCGGGGCTGGACGTCCTCGTCCTGGAGAAGACGAGCTTCCCCCGCGAGAAGGTCTGCGGTGACGGGCTCACGCCCCGCGCCGTCAAGGAGCTCATCACCCTCGGCATCCCCACGCCCGAGGACGACGGCTGGATCAAGAACCACGGCCTGCGGATCATCGGCGGCGGCATGCGCCTGTCCCTGCCGTGGCCCGACCTCGCGAGCTTCCCGCCCTACGGCCTGGTCCGCACGCGGCAGGACTTCGACGACATCCTCGCGAAGCACGCGGTCAAGCACGGTGCCCGGCTGCGCGAGGCCACCAACGTGACCGGCCCCATCCTCGACAGCAAGGGCGCCATCGTGGGCGTCACCGCCAAGGCGGTGGACGAGAAGGGTCGCTCCACGGGCCCCGAGCTCCGGTATGCCGCGCCGCTGGTCGTCGCCGCGGACGGCAACTCCTCGAGGTTGTCGCTGTCGATGGGCCGGGAGAAGCGCGAGGACCGCCCGATGGGCGTGGCCGTGCGCACCTACTACACGAGCCCCCGGCACGACGACGACTACCTCGAGTCCTGGCTCGAGCTGTGGTCCACCGACGACAGCGGCAAGAAGGTGCTGCTGCCCGGCTACGGCTGGATCTTCGGTGTCGGCGACGGCACCTCGAACGTCGGCCTCGGCATCCTCAACACCTCCAGCGCGTTCGGCAAGACCGACTACAAGGACGTCATGCGCCGCTGGGTCGCGACGATGCCCGAGGACTGGACCTACAGCGACGAGACGATGGTCGGCCCGATCCGGGGCGCGGCGCTGCCGATGGGTTTCAACCGGCAGCCGCACTACGACAACGGGCTGCTCCTCGTCGGCGACGCAGGTGGCATGGTCAACCCGTTCAACGGTGAGGGCATCGCCTACGCGATGGAGTCCGGGCGACTGGCGGCCGAGGTGATCGCGCAGGCGTTCGCGCGCGGCACCGACGCCCAGCGCGAGCGCGTGCTGCAGTCCTACCCCAAGGTCATGGCGGACGCCCTCGGCGGCTACTACACGCTCGGGCGCTACTTCGCGAAGATGATCGGCAACCCCGAGATCATGCGGCTGGCCACCAAGTACGGCCTGCCCCGCACCACCTTGATGAAGTTCCTCCTGAAGGTGATGGCCAACCTCGCCGAGCCGCACGGCGGCGACGCGAGCGACCGCCTGATCGTGGCCATGTCGAAGATGGCGCCGGACGCATGACCCGGCGTGCAATCTCGGGCAGCGCCCCTAGGATTGGGCCGCACCGCAAGGATGCGAGCGGCGCCACAGACGGCAGGGACGTCGGCAGCAGCACCCAGGGCAGTAGCGAGCACAGAAAGGGAGTGGCACGGCGATGAGCAACCCCTACGTCCCGTTGCTTTTCCTGTTGGCCATCGGTGGCGGCTTCGCCGTCTTCTCGGTCTTCGCCGCGGCGATCTCGGGACCCAAGCGCTACAACCGCGCCAAGCTGGATGCCTACGAGTGCGGCATCGAGCCGACACCACAGGCCATCGGCGGTGGCCGCGTCCCGATCAAGTACTACCTGACCGCAATGCTCTTCATCATCTTCGACATCGAGTCGGTGTTCCTCTACCCGTTCGCGGTGGCCTTCAACCAGCTCGGCCTCTTCGCGCTCGTGGAGATGGTGCTGTTCATCCTGACCGTGTTCGTGGCCTACGCGTACGTGTGGCGCCGCGGCGGCCTCGAGTGGGACTGACGAGGACTAGGACCAAGTAATGGGAATCGAAGAGAAGCTGCCTGCAGGCTTCCTGCTGACCACGGTCGAGCAGGTCGCCGGCTACATGCGCAAGAGCTCGGTCTGGCCGGCGACGTTCGGCCTGGCCTGCTGCGCCATCGAGATGATGGCCGTCGGCACACCCGACTACGACATCGCCCGGTTCGGGATGGAGCGGTTCTCCGCGACCCCGCGCCAGGCCGACCTGATGATCGTCGCCGGCCGGGTGAGCCAGAAGATGGCCCCGGTCGTCCGCCAGGTCTACGACCAGATGCCCGAGCCCAAGTGGGTCATCTCGATGGGTGTCTGCGCCAGCTCCGGCGGCATGTTCAACAACTACGCCATCGTCCAGGGGGTCGACCACATCATCCCGGTCGACGTCTACCTGCCCGGGTGTCCGCCCCGCCCCGAGATGCTGCTCAACGCGATCATCACGCTGCACGAGCAGATCCAGAACTCCAAGCTCGGCGTCAACCGCGTCGCCGCTGCCCGCGCAGCCGAGGCGGCCGCTCTGTCCGCGACCCCGACCCACCAGATGACCGGCCTGCTCGCGCAGGGCGCCGGCAGCGGTCACACGCACGCGCACGGCCACCTGCACGGCACCGACGTGGCGCACGGTGGTGTTGCATGAGCGACGAGACCAAGGACGCTCCCGACCAGCCCGCTCCCGAGGCGGAGGCTGTGACCGTTGGTGTGCAGCCCGGCGCGGTCGTCGACCGTGAGACGGGGGACACCCTCCCCGCAGCACCCGGCACCACACCCGATCCCGTCGTGATCGGCGAGCGTCGCGGCATGTTCGGTGCGGCCGACACCGGTGACACCACCGGCTACGGCGGCATGGTCAGCCCGATCATGTTCCCCGGCGCGGCCGTCCGTCCCTACGGCAGCTACTTCGACGAGATCGCCGACCACCTCGAGCGCGGCCTCGTCGGTGGGGCTGCCTCCTACGGCGAGGCCATCGAGCGGGTCGTGGTCGACCGCGGCGAGATGACCCTCTTCGTCCGGCGCGAGGCCCTGCCGGCCGTCGCCCGCGCGCTGCGCGACGACCCGGCCCTGCGGTTCGAGATGTGCACCGGTGTCTCCGGGGTGCACTACCCGCACGAGGCCGACCGCGAGCTGCACGCCGTCTACCACTTCCTGTCCATCACCCACGGCGGTCGCCGGGTCCGCGTCGAGGTCACCGCACCCGACGCCGACCCGCACATCCCGTCGATCGTCGAGATCTACCCGGCGAACGACTGGCACGAGCGCGAGACGTGGGACATGTTCGGCATCGAGTTCGACGGGCACCCGTCGCTCACCCGCATCCTCATGCCCGACGACTGGCCGGGCCACCCGCAGCGGAAGGACTACCCCCTCGGCGGCATCCCCGTCGAGTACAAGGGCGCCACCGTCCCGCCGCCGGACCAGCGGAGGTCTTACAGCTGATGACGACTCACTCGACCAAGGACATCTACGCCACCTCGGGCGCCGACACGGCGGCCGCAGAGGGCGCCCACGTCTTCAACGCCACCGGCGGCGACTGGGACCAGCTCGTCGACGAGGCCGCTGCCCTCCACGAGGAGCGGATCGTCGTCAACATGGGTCCGCAGCACCCGTCGACGCACGGCGTGCTCCGCCTCATCCTCGAGCTCGACGGCGAGACGGTGACCGAGACCCGCGCGGGAATCGGCTACCTGCACACCGGCATCGAGAAGAACATGGAGTTCCGCACCTGGACGCAGGGCGTGACGTTCTGCACCCGGATGGACTACCTCGCGCCGTTCTTCAACGAAGCAGTCTTCTGCCTCTCCGTCGAGAAGCTGCTCGGCATCACCGACCAGATCCCCGAGCGCGCCAGCGTGATCCGCGTGCTGATGATGGAGCTCAACCGGATCACCTCCCACCTGGTCGCCCTGGCCACCGGTGGGATGGAGATGGGCGCGACCACCGTGATGACGGTCGGGTTCCGTGAGCGTGAGCGGATCCTGTCGATCTTCGAGATGGTCACCGGACTGCGGATGAACAACGCGTTCATCCGCCCCGGCGGTGTGGCCCAGGACCTGCCGCCCGGTGCCATCGACAAGGTGCGCGACACGATCCCGTTGGTGCGCAAGGGAATCGGCGAGCTCGAGCTCCTCCTCAACGAGAACCCCATCCTCAAGGGGCGCACCGTCGACGTGGGATACCTCGACCTGTCCGGCTGCATGGCCCTGGGCATCACTGGCCCGATCCTGCGCTCGACCGGTCTGCCCCACGACCTGCGCAAGCTCGACCCCTACTGCGGCTACGAGACCTACGACTTCGAGGTCATCACCCGCACCGAGTCCGACGCCTACGCCCGGCTGCGGATCCGCATCGACGAGATGTACGAGTCGCTCAAGATCGCCGAGCAGTGCATCGACCGGCTCCAGGCCAACCCCGGCCCGGTCATGGTCGAGGACAAGAAGATCGCCTGGCCGGCTCAGCTGGCCATCGGCGGCGACGGCATGGGCAACAGCCTCGACCACATCCGCGAGATCATGGGCACCTCGATGGAGTCCCTGATCCACCACTTCAAGCTGGTCACCGAGGGCTTCCGGGTCCCTCCGGGCCAGGCGTATGCCGCGGTGGAGAGTCCCAAGGGTGAGCTCGGCTGCCACGCGGTGTCGGATGGCGGTACGCGCCCCTACCGCGCGCACTTCCGGGACCCGTCGTTCAACAACCTGCAGGCCACGGCCGTGATGTGCGAAGGCAGCCAGATCGCCGACGTCATCGTCGCCGTTGCCTCGATCGACCCCGTCATGGGAGGCGTGGACCGTTGAGCGCAACAGGGTTCGAGCACACGAGGGAGCTCCAGCGACTCGGGTCCCACGCTCCGCGTGGGCGGCGCGGAGAGCCCGTCGTTGCGCGAAAGGACAAGCACTGATGGAGCACTACGGGATCCAGATGGCGGCAGGGCACCTGACCGTCGCTGCAGAGTCCAAGGAGCCGTACGCCGCGGACGTCCTGGCTGCGCTCCACGAGGACGCCGCGTTGGTCGTCGCGAAGTACCCGCAGAAGCGTTCCGCGCTGCTGCCGCTGCTGCACCTGGTGCAGTCGGTCGACGGCTACGTCACGGGGCGCGGGATCGACTTCTGCGCCGAGGTCCTCGAGCTGAGCACCGCCGAGGTGTCGGGCGTCGCGACGTTCTACACGCAGTACAAGCGCCACCCCAACGGCGAGTACACCGTCGGCATCTGCACCAACACGCTCTGCGCGATCATGGGCGGCGACCAGATCTGGGACGAGGTCTCCGAGCACCTCGGCATCGGCCACGACGAGACCACCCCAGACGGCAAGGTCACGCTCGAGCGGGTCGAGTGCAACGCCGCGTGCGACTTCGCCCCCGTGGTGATGGCCAACTGGGAGTTCTTCGACAACCAGACGCCCGAGTCGACCAAGACGCTGGTCGACGACCTGCGCGCCGGCAAGGACGTCAAGCCCAGCCGCGGCCCCAACAAGGTCTGCACCTTCAAGCAGGTCTCGCGCGTCCTCGCCCCTCCCCCGTCGCCCGCCCCTGCGCGACGACCCGACCCTGCGCTTCGAGATGTGCACCGGTGTCTCCGGCGTGCACTACCCCCACGAGGCCGGCCGCGAGCTGCACGCGGTCTACCACTTCCTGTCGATCACCCACGGTGGCCGCCGGGTCCGCGTCGAGGTCACCGCCCCCGACGCCGACCCGCACATCCCGTCGATCGTCGAGATCTACCCGGCCAACGACTGGCACGAGCGCGAGACGTGGGACATGTTCGGCATCGAGTTCGACGGCCACCCGTCGCTCACCCGCATCCTCATGCCCGACGACTGGCCGGGCCACCCGCAGCGCAAGGACTACCCCCTCGGCGGCATCCCCGTCGAGTACAAGGGCGCCACCGTCCCACCGCCGGACCAGCGGAGGTCTTACAGCTGATGACGACCAACCCGACCACACCGACATCTACGCCACCTCGGGCGCCGACACGGCAGCCGCTGAGGGCGCCCACGTCTTCAACGCCACCGGCGGCGACTGGGACCAGCTCGTCGACGAGGCCGCCGCGCTCCACGAGGAGCGGATCGTCGTCAACATGGGTCCGCAGCACCCGTCGACGCACGGCGTGCTCCGCCTGATCCTCGAGCTCGACGGCGAGACCGTGACCGAGACCCGCGCGGGGATCGGCTACCTGCACACCGGCATCGAGAAGAACATGGAGTTCCGCACCTGGACGCAGGGCGTGACCTTCTGCACCCGGATGGACTACCTCACGCCGTTCTTCAACGAGGCCGTCTTCTGCCTCGTCGGTCGAGAAGCTGCTCGGCATCACCGACCAGATCCCCGAGCGCGCCAGCGTGATCCGCGTGCTGATGATGGAGCTCAACCGGATCACCTCCCACCTCGTCGCCCTCGCGACCGGTGGCATGGAGATGGGCGCGACCACCGTCATGACGGTCGGCTTCCGTGAGCGCGAGCGCATCCTGTCGATCTTCGAGATGGTCACCGGCCTGCGGATGAACAACGCGTTCATCCGCCCCGGCGGCGTCGCCCAGGACCTCCCGCCCGGCGCGATCGACAAGGTCCGCGACACGATCCCGTTGGTGCGCAAGGGACTCGGCGAGCTGGAGCTCCTCCTCAACGAGAACCCCATCCTCAAGGGACGCACCGTCGACGTCGGCTACCTCGACCTCTCGGGCTGCATGGCGCTGGGCATCACCGGCCCGGTGCTGCGCTCGACCGGCCTGCCGCACGACCTGCGCAAGCTCGACCCCTACTGCGGCTACGAGACCTACGACTTCGACGTCATCACCCGCACCGAGTCCGACGCCTACGCCCGCCTGCGCATCCGCATCGACGAGATGTACGAGTCGCTGAAGATCGCCGAGCAGTGCATCGACCGGCTGCAGGCCAACCCCGGCCCGGTCATGGTCGAGGACAAGAAGATCGCGTGGCCGGCCCAGCTGGCCATCGGTGGCGACGGCATGGGCAACAGCCTCGACCACATCCGCGAGATCATGGGCACCTCGATGGAGTCCCTCATCCACCACTTCAAGCTGGTCACCGAGGGCTTCCGGGTGCCGCCGGGCCAGGCGTATGCCGCGGTGGAGAGCCCCAAGGGCGAGCTCGGCTGCCACGCGGTGTCCGACGGCGGCACGCGCCCCTACCGCGCGCACTTCCGCGACCCGTCCTTCAACAACCTGCAGGCCACGGCCGTGATGTGCGAAGGCAGCCAGATCGCCGACGTCATCGTCGCCGTCGCTTCGATCGACCCCGTCATGGGAGGCGTGGACCGCTGATGGCCGACGCACTATGGGATTCAGACTGCAGCGGGTCACCTCACGGTGGCGGCGGAGTCCAAGGAGCCGTATGCCGCGGACGTCCTGGCCGCCCTCCACGAGGACGCCGCGCTGGTCATCGCGAAGTACCCGCAGAAGCGCTCCGCGCTGCTGCCGCTGCTGCACCTCGTGCAGTCGGTCGACGGCTACGTCACCGGCCGGGGCATCGACTTCTGCGCCGACGTCCTCGACCTGACGACTGCCGAGGTCTCGGGTGTCGCGACCTTCTACACGCAGTACAAGCGCCACCCCAACGGCGAGTACACCGTCGGCATCTGCACCAACACGCTCTGCGCGATCATGGGCGGCGACCAGATCTGGGACGAGGTCTCCGAGCACCTGGGCATCGGCCACGACGAGACGACCCCGGACGGCAAGGTGACCCTCGAGCGGGTCGAGTGCAACGCGGCGTGCGACTTCGCACCCGTGGTGATGGCCAACTGGGAGTTCTTCGACAACCAGACCCCCGCCTCGACCAAGCAGCTCGTGGACGACCTGCGGGCCGGCAAGGACGTCAAGCCCAGCCGCGGCCCGGCGAAGGTGTGCACCTTCAAGCAGGTCTCCCGCGTGCTGGCCGGCTTCCACGACGGCCTGGCCGACGAGGGTGTCGGCGCCGGCCCCGCGTCGCTCGAGGGCCTCAGGATCGCCAACGACCGCGGCTGGACCGCCCCCGACGGCAAGGCCGGCGAGTCGGCGAACGCTGACCAGCAGCCCGAGGCGACGTCCGACGAGACCGCAGCCGGACGGCATACCTCGACCGACAGCGCTGCCAACGCGCCCGACGAGAAGGCCGGCGAGCAAGCCAGCCACGTTGTTCGACGGCGACGACACACAGACCGACGGGAAGGCTGACGCATGAGCACCACGCTGACCCCGATCCTCACGAAGTTCTGGGACGACCCCCAGTCCTGGACGCTCGAGACCTACGAGCGCAACGAGGGCTACCAGGCGCTGAAGAAGGCGCTGGCGCATGAAGCCCGCCGACCTCGTGCAGATGACCAAGGACTCCGGTCTGCGCGGCCGTGGCGGCGCAGGCTTCCCGACCGGCATGAAGTGGGGCTTCCTGCCCCCGCCGGACGGCGGCCCCCGCTACCTCGTCGTCAACGCCGACGAGTCCGAGCCGGGCACCTGCAAGGACATCCCGCTGATGATGGCGGCGCCGCAGTTCCTCATCGAGGGCTGTGTCATCACCTCCTTCGCGATCGGCTGCAACCACGCCTTCATCTACCTGCGTGGCGAGGTCGTGCACGTCTACCGCCGCCTGCTGCGCGCGGTGGAGGAGGCGTATGCCGCGGGCCACCTCGGCAAGAACATCCACGGCTCGGGCTTCGACCTCGACATCACCGTGCATGCGGGCGCCGGCGCCTACATCTGTGGCGAGGAGACCGCGCTGCTCGACAGCCTCGAGGGCCGTCGAGGGCAGCCGCGCCTCAAGCCGCCGTTCCCGGCCGTGGCCGGGCTCTACGCCCGCCCGACCGTGGTCAACAACGTCGAGTCGATCGCGTCGGTCCCGCCGATCCTGCTGCACGGCTCCGACTGGTTCTCCGGCATGGGCACCGAGAAGTCGCAGGGCTTCGGCATCTTCAGCCTCTCCGGTCACGTCAAGCGTCCGGGCCAGTACGAAGCGCCGCTCGGCATCACGCTGCGCGAGCTGCTCGACATGGCCGGCGGCATGCGCGACCCCAACAAGAAGCTCAAGTTCTGGACGCCCGGTGGCTCGTCCACCCCGCTGTTCACCGACGAGCACCTCGACACCCCGCTCGACTTCGAGTCGGTCGCCGCGGCAGGCTCGATGCTCGGCACCCGCGCGCTGCAGATCTTCGACGAGACCACCTGCGTGGTCCGCGCCGTCGACCGCTGGACCGACTTCTACAAGCACGAGTCCTGCGGCAAGTGCACCCCGTGCCGTGAGGGCACCTGGTGGCTCAAGCAGATCCTCGGCCGGCTCGAGCACGGACAGGGGTCCGAGGAGGACCTCGAGAAGCTGCTCGACATCTGCGACAACATCCTCGGCCGCAGCTTCTGCGCGCTGGGTGACGGTGCGACCAGCCCGATCACCAGCAGCATCCAGTACTTCCGCGAGGAGTACCTCGCCCACCTGACGCACGGCGGCTGCCCGTTCGACCGACGAGAGCCACTCCACGCCGTCTCTGCACCAAGGACGTCGCGCCGCTCCTCACGCATGGGACCGCATGACCCAGCCAGCCCCAGCGCAGGCGGCAACGCCGTCAGCACCGGAGGCGACTGCCCGTCCCGCCCCGTCGACCTGGTGAACCTCACCATCGACGGCGTGCCGTGGCGGTCCCCAAGAACACGCTGGTGATCCGCGCGGCCGAAGAGGTCGGCGTGCAGATCCCGCGGTTCTGCGACCACCCCCTGCTCGAGCCGGTCGGCGCCTGCCGCCAGTGCCTCGTCGAGATCGCCACGCCCGGCCCCGACGGCCGCTGCGCCCGATGCCCAAGCCGCAGGCCTCCTGCACCATCACGGTGACCGAGGGCATGGAGGTCAAGACCCAGCACACCTCCAAGGTCGCCGACAAGGCGCAGCAGGGCCTGATGGAGTTCCTGCTCATCAACCACCCGCTCGACTGCCCGGTCTGCGACAAGGGCGGCGAGTGCCCCCTGCAGAACCAGGCGATGAGCAACGGCCGCGCCAAGTCCCGCTTCGAGGACGTCAAGCGCACCTACCCCAAGCCGATCAACATCTCCTCGCAGGTGCTGCTCGACCGCGAGCGCTGCGTCCTGTGCGCCCGCTGCACCCGCTTCTCCGACCAGATCGCCGGTGACCCGTTCATCGCGCTGGTCGAGCGCGGCGCCCTGCAGCAGGTCGGCATCTACGAGGAGCAGCCGTTCGAGTCCTACTTCTCCGGCAACACCGTCCAGATCTGCCCGGTGGGCGCGCTGACCGGCGCGGCCTACCGCTTCCGCAGCCGCCCGTTCGACCTGATGTCGACCAAGAGCGTCTGCGAGCACTGCGCCTCGGGCTGCTCGATCCGCACCGACCACCGCCGCGGCGCCGTGCTGCGCCGGATGGCCGTCAACGACCCGGCTGGTCAACGAGGAGTGGAACTGCGACAAGGGTCGCTGGGCCTTCCAGTACGCCAGCACCGGTGACCGCTTCGACTACCCGATGGTGCGCGACGACGACGGCGAGCTCCAGGTCGCCGTCGTGGCCCGAGGCCCTCGAGTGGCCGCGCGCCGGACTCGCGGCCGCCAAGGGTGTCGGTGTCCTCACCGGCGGCCGGGTGTCCGTCGAGGACGCCTACGCCTACGGCAAGTTCGCCCGCGCCGTGCTCGCGACCAACGACATCGACTTCCGCGCCCGCCCGCACTCCGCCGAGGAGGCCGACTTCCTGGCCGCCACGGTCGTGGCCACCGGACCGGACGGTGGCGGCGGTCACCTACGCCGACCTCGAGCAGGCGGCGACCGTGGTCCTCGTGGGCTTCGAGCCCGAGGAGGAGAGCCCGATCATCTTCCTGCGGCTGCGCAAGTCCGCGCGCCGCGGCAAGACCGCCGTGTATGCCGTGGCGCCCTTCGAGACGCGCGGCCTCACCAAGCTGGACGGCACGCTCATCCCGTCCGCCCCCGGCACCGAGGCCGAGGTGCTCCGCGCCCTGGCCGACGGCGTCACCGGCGACGGGGCCGCGGCCCGTGCCGCGCAGGCGCTCGAGACCGCCGGGGGCGATCGTGCTCGTGGGCGAGCGCCTCGCCACCGTGCCCGGTGCCCTGTCCGCCGCCGCGGCCCTCGCCGACCTCCACCGGCGCCCGCGCTCGCCTGGGTGCCCCGTCGCGCCGGTGAGCGCGGCGCGCTCGAGGCCGGTGCGCTGCCCACCATGCTGCCCGGTGGCCGGCCGGTCGCCGACGCCACGGCGCGCGCCAGCAGGTCGCCGAGGTCTGGGACGTCGTCGGACTGCCGGACGTGCCCGGCCGCGACGGTGCCGGCATCCTCGAGGCCGCCACGACCGGCTCCATCAACGCGCTGGTCGTCGGTGGCGTCGACGCTGCCGACCTTGCCGACCCGCGCGCCGAGGAGGCCCTGGCCAAGACCTTCGTGGTGTCGCTGGACTTCCGCCCCTCGTCGGTGACCGCTGTCGCCGACGTGGTGCTCCCCGTCGCTCCGCAGGCGGAGAAGGGCGGCACCTTCGTCGACTGGGAGGGGCGTCCGCGCTCCTTCGAGGCGGCCCTCGACACCGCGGCGCTGTCCGACTACCGCGTGCTCGACATGCTCGCCAGCGAGATGGGCGCCTTCCTCGGCACCCGCACGCTGGCCGAGATCCGCCGTGAGATGACCGCCCTCGGTCCGTGGACCGGCGAGCGTCGCGGCGCCCCGACCGCCCCGCGTGGCCGACCTCCCGAGCGCCGGCGACGGTCAGCTCGTGCTCGCCACCTGGCACCACCTGCTCGACCGCGGCTCGCTGCAGGACGGCGAGCCGTTCCTGGCCGGCACCGCAGCCAGGCGCCGTGCCCGGTGTCCGCCGCGACCGCCGAGGCCTTCGGCCTCGTCGACGGCGAGGTCGTCACGGTGGCCACCGCCGCGCGGCTCGGTCTCCGCGCCGGTCGCGGTCACCGACGGCATGGTCGACCACGTCGTCTGGCTCCCGACCAACTCCGACGGCTCCACCGTGCGCGCCTCGCTGGGGGCGGTCTCCGGTGACGTCGTCGACCGTCACGAAGGGAGGCGCCCAGTGAGCACCCTGACGTATGCGGACGCCAGCCGGCTCACCTCCGGTTGCTCGTCGCGCAGGCGCCGTTCGCCGACAACCCGAGCGCCGACTTCAGCGACACCCCGTGGTGGCTGCACCTGGTCAAGGCGCTGCTGGTCTTCGTCTTCCTGCTGGTCAACACGCTGCGTCGTGATCTGGTTCGAGCGCCGCGTGATCGGCCGGATGCAGCAGCGTCCCGGCCCCAACCGCACCGGCCCGTTCGGCCTCCTGCAGACCCTCGCCGACGGCGTGAAGCTGGCCCTCAAGGAGGACCTCACGCCGAAGAACGCCGACAAGGTGGTCTTCGCGCTGGCCCCGGCCATCGCTGGCGCGATGGCGTTCGTGTCGTTCGCGATCATCCCGATGGGCCCGACCGTCTCGATGTTCGGCCACCGGACGCCGCTGCAGCTCACCGACATCCCCGTCGCCGTCCTGCTGGTGCTCGCGGTCGCCGGCGTCGGCGTCTACGGCATCGTGCTGGCCGGCTGGTCGTCCGGCTCGACCTACCCGCTGCTCGGTGGCCTGCGCTCGACCGCCCAGGTGATCTCCTACGAGATCGCGATGGGTCTGTCGCTGGTCGCCGTCTTCCTCTACTGCCGGCTCGATGTCGACCTCGCAGATCGTCGGCGCCCAGAAGGACCTCTGGTACATCCTGCCGCTGGTCCCCAGCTTCCTCGTCTACGTCGTGACCATGGTCGGCGAGACCAACCGGCTGCCCTTCGACCTCGCCGAGGGCGAGGGCGAGCTGACCGGTGGCTTCCACACCGAGTACTCCTCGCTGAAGTTCGCGATGTTCTTCCTCGGCGAGTACGTCAACATGTTCACCGTCTCGGCGCTGGCCACGACGATGTTCCTCGGTGGCTGGATGGCCCCTCCCGGCATCGCGGCCATCAACGACGGCATGTTCAACCACGGCTGGTGGGGCCTGCTCTGGTTCGTCATCAAGCTCTGGCTGTTCATGTTCTTCTTCGTCTGGCTGCGCGGCTCCCTGCCGCGGGTGCGCTACGACCAGTTCATGCGGTTCGGCTGGAAGTTCCTCATCCCGGTCACGCTGGCCTGGGTCGTCGTCGCCGCCTTCATGAAGGCCAGCCAGCTCGGCTTCATCGACGGACCCAAGGTCACCTTCAACGGCCGTGAGTTCCCGGTCGTCAGCATCGGCTTCGTCGTCGTGCTCGCCGGTGCGGTCCTGGTGATCGCCTGGCTGCGCGACAACCGCAAGATCGAGCAGGACGCCGTCCGCAACACGCCGCCGCCGGACGAGATCGACCCGTTCGCCGGCGGCTACCCGGTGCCCCCGCTGCCCGGCCAACGGCTCAAGGAGCCGTCGCCTGGCCATCGGCGCCGGCACCGCGCCGGCGCCGACGCCGCAACGCAGAAGGAGGCCACTCGTGGCTGACGACCAGAAGAAGCCCGGGCTTCCTCGCCGACCTCTTCGCCCCGGTCGGCGGGTTCGGCGTCACGTTCGCGACCATGTTCCGCAAGCTGGAGACCGAGGAGTACCCCGAGGAGAAGCGGCCGACCCAGCCGCGCTACCACGGCCGGCACCAGCTCAACCGGCACGCCGACGGGCTCGAGAAGTGCGTCGGCTGCGAGCTGTGCGCCTGGGCCTGCCCGGCCGACGCGATCCTCGTCGAGGGCGCGTCCAACGACGACTCCGACGGGGGCTCCGGCCGGTTCTCGCCCGGGGAGCGCTACGGCCGCGTCTACCAGATCAACTACCTGCGCTGCATCTTCTGCGGCCTGTGCATCGAGGCCTGCCCGACGCGGGCGCTGACGATGACCAACTTCTACGAGCTGGCCGACAACAACCGCGCCGACCTCATCTTCACCAAGGAGCAGCTGCTCGCGCCGCTCCAGGAGGGCATGCTCCCCGCGCCGCACCCGATGGTCGAGGGTCTCGAGGAGCGCGACTACTACCAGGGCAAGGTGGCCAGGGCCACGCCCGACCAGGAGGCGTGGGTGCAAGGCAGCCACGACGCCCAGCCCGAGGACGGGCTCGCGCCCAGCGGCGACCCGTCGAAGGAGTGGACACCGTGACCACCCGGCAGGCCGGCCGCGACACGACCGAGGCGGTGCGCCGATGACCGGCCTCGGTGAGCAGATCATGTTCTGGATCCTCGCGCCGATCAGCGTGCTCGGGGCGCTCGGCCTGATCTTCGCCAAGAAGGCCGTCCACGCCGCGCTCGGCATGGCGCTGGTGATGATCAACCTCGGCATCTTCTACATCGCGCAGGAGGCGCGAGTTCCTCGGCATCATCCAGATCTTCGTCTACACCGGCGCGGTCATGATGCTGTTCCTCTTCGTCCTCATGCTCGTCGGCGTCGACTCCTCGGACTCGCTGGTCGAGACGCTCAAGGGCCAGAAGTGGGCGGCCTCGCTGCTCGCCTTCGGCCTGGCCGCCCTGCTGTTCACCGCGATCGGCCGCGCCAGTTCGGCCCGATGAAGGGCCTGGCCAGCATCAACGAGAGCACCGGCAACGTGTCCGGGGTCGCCGAGCTGATCTTCGGCAAGTACGTCTGGACCTTCGAGATCACCTCCGCCCTGCTGATCACCGCCGCGCTCGGCGCGATGGTGCTGGCCCACCGCGAGCGGATCGGCGCCAAGCCGAGCCAGCGCGCCTGGTCCGAGCGCCGCGTCCTCGAGAACCGCAACGTCGCCGGCCTCCCGGCGCCCGGCGTCTACGCCCGCAGCAACGCGGTCGACACCCCCGCGCTGCTTCCCGACGGCAGCCCGAGCGAGCTGTCCGTGTCGCGGGTGCTCACCGCGCGTGAGCAGAACGTCGCGCCGGAACGCCACATCGAGTCCGAGCACGACATCGAGCACGAGATCGAGGAGGGCTCGCAGCGATGAACCTCGTCAACTACATCTACCTCGCGACCCTGTTGTTCGCGATCGGCGGCGCTGCGGTGCTGATGCGGCGCAACGCCATCATCGTGTTCATGGGTGTCGAGCTGATGCTCAACGCGACCAACCTGATGTTCGTCACGTTCTCCCGGATGCGCGGCAACCTCGACGGCCAGGTGATCGCCCTGTTCGTCATGGTGGTCGCCGCTGCCGAGGTCGTCGTGGGACTGGCCATCATCATGGCCATCTTCCGTGCCCGCCGGTCGGCCTCGGTCGACGACGCCAACCTGCTGAAGCTGTAGAAGGAGCCACCAGGTGACCTCCCTCGCCCATCTCGTCAACGCCGACCACCACGTCTGACAGCGTTGCCGCCACAGCGGCCACCGGCGTCACGGCATACGCCTGGCTGCTTGGTAGCCCTCCCGCTGCTCGGCGCTGCCGTGCTGCTGTTCGGTGGCCGCGCCACCGACAAGTGGGGACCGCTGTTCGCCGTCGCGATGTCGTGGGCGGCCTTCGTCGTCGGCTTCGTCGTCTGGATCTCGATGGTCGGTCGCGGAGGCGAGGAGCGCGCCGCGCACATCCACCTGTTCAACTGGGTGCCGGCCGGCTCGTTCAACCTCGATGCCGGGATGCTCGTCGACCAGCTGTCGGTGACGTTCGTGCTGCTGGTGACCTTCGTCGGGTCGCTCATCCACGTCTACTCGCTCGGCTACATGGAGCACGACCCGGACAAGCGCCGGTTCTTCGCCTACCTCAACCTGTTCGTGGCCGCGATGCTGCTGCTGGTGCTGGCCGACTCCTACCTCCTGCTCTACGTCGGCTGGGAAGGCGTGGGTCTGGCGTCCTACCTGCTCATCGGGTTCTGGAACCACAACCCGGCCTACGCGACCGCCGCCAACAAGGCGTTCGTCGTCAACCGGGTCGGTGACTTCGGCCTGTCGGTCGGCATCATGATCATGTTCGCGGCCTTCGGCACGGTCACCTTCGCGGGTGTGCAGGAAGCTGCCCAGGGCGGCGCGGGCGAGGGTGTCGCTCACGGCGATCGGCCTGATGCTGCTCCTCGGCGCCTGCGGCAAGTCGGCGCAGTTCCCGCTGCAGAGCTGGCTCGGCGACGCCATGGCCGGCCCCACGCCGGTCTCCGCGCTGATCCACGCCGCGACGATGGTCACCGCCGGTGTCTACCTCGTGGTCCGCAGCAGCTTCATCTTCGACCACGCGCCCAACGCCCAGCTCGCGGTCGTCGTCGTCGGTGCGATCACCCTGCGTCTTCGGGGCCGTCGTCGGTTGCGCCAAGGACGACATCAAGAAGGCGCTGGCCGCCTCGACGATGTCGCAGATCGGCTACATGATGCTCGCGGCCGGGCTCGGCCCGGTCGGCTACGCCTTCGCGATCTTCCACCTGCTGACGCACGGCTTCTTCAAGGCCGGCATGTTCCTCGGCGCCGGGTCGGTCATGCACGGCATGAACGACCAGGTCGACATGCGCCGCTTCGGTGGGCTGTCCGGCGCCATGAAGATCACCTGGCTGACCTTCGGGCTCGGCTGGCTCGCGATCCTCGGCGTCCCGCCGTTCTCGGGCTTCTGGTCCAAGGACAAGATCATCGAGGCTGCGTTCATCGGCGAGGGCTGGCGGCCGTGGGTCTTCGGCGGCGCCGCGCTCATCGGTGCCGGCATCACCGCCTTCTACATGTCCCGCCTGTTCTTCATGACCTTCCACGGCAAGAAGCGCTGGACCGAGGACGTGCACCCGCACGAGTCACCTCTGCACCATGACCGTCCCGATGATGGTTCTGGCCGTCGGCTCTGCACTGCTCGGACTCGTCCTGTCGATCGGCGGGACCTTCACCCACTGGCTCGAGCCGGTGGTCGGGGCCCACGAGGAGGGCGAGCACCCGGTGCTGCCGGTGTGGTCGCTGATGACGCTGACCCTGGTGCTGGTCGCCGGTGGCATCGCCCTGGCGTGGGTGCGCTACTGGCGCGACGAGGTCCCACAGGTCCAGCCCGCGGGCTCGTTGGTCACCAAGGCGGCTCGCCGTGACCTCTACCAGGACGACGTCAACGAGGGAGTCTTCATGCGACCGGGTGTCCACCTCACCAGGG
>CAVUGH010000019.1:0-179298 GCA_963740865.1 uncultured Actinomycetota bacterium | reverse complement strand
GGCACGGTCCTTGAGCGCTGCTTCGTCCTGCCGGGCGCGGGCCACCTCGACGAACAGGTCGAGGGCGGCCCTGGCGTCGGAGACGATGCCGAAGTCGGGCGCGAAGACCCGGCCGATCTGGGTGGGCTCGATGTCGACGTGCACGAAGGTGCGGTCCTTGGTGTAGGTCTCGACGTCGCCGGTGTGACGGTTGGCCCACCGGTTGCCGATGCCCAGGACGAAGTCGGACTCGAGCATCGTGGCGTTGCCGTAGCGGTGGCTGGTCTGGAGGCCGACCATGCCGGCGTTCAGCTCGTGGTCGTCCGGGATCGTGCCCCAGCCCATCAGCGTCGGGACGACCGGGACCCCGGTCAGCTCGGCGAACTCGACGAGCAGGTCCGCGGCGTCGGCGTTGATGATGCCGCCGCCGGCGACGATGAGGGGACGCTCACTGGCGGCGAGCATGTCGAGGGCCTTCTCGATCTGCGGGCGCGTGGCGGTCGGCTTGTAGACCGACAGCGGGGCGTAGGTGTCGACGTCGAACTCGATCTCGGTCATCTGGACGTCGATCGGCAGGTCGATGAGGACCGGTCCGGGACGACCCGAGCGCATCAGGTGGAAGGCCTGCTGGAAGGTGCCGGGCACCTGCGCGGCCTCGAGGACCGTGACGGCCATCTTGGTGAGCGGCTTGGCGATCGAGGCGATGTCGACGGCCTGGAAGTCCTCCTTGTGCAGCTTGGCCACCGGCGCCTGGCCGGTGATGCACAGGATCGGGATCGAGTCGGCGCTGGCCGAGTAGAGCCCGGTGATCATGTCGGTGCCCGCGGGTCCGCTGGTGCCGACGCAGACGCCGATGTTGCCGGCCTTGGCGCGGGTGTAGCCCTCCGCCATGTGGGAGGCGCCCTCGACGTGGCGGGCGAGCGTGTGGTGCAGCCCGCCGTTGGTCTTCATCGCCTTGTAGAAGGGGTTGATCGCGGCTCCGGGCAGGCCGAAGACGTTGGTCACCCCTTCCTTTTTCAGGATCTCGACGGCCGCTTGGGCCGCTGTCATGCGTGTCATGGTCGTGCTCCTGGTCTTGGGTCTTCGGTATGCCGGGCGGCTGGGTGGCCAGTTGGCTGGGTCTGGGGGTCGGCTCAGCTGGAGAGCCGGCCGGAGAGTCGCTCCACGCCGCGAAGCAGACCCGAGTGGTCGAGGCCGCCGTCGCCGTTGGCGCGGGCCGAGGCCATCAGCTGGGCGACGAGGCCACCCAGCGGTACGACCACACCGGCCTCGCGAGCCGCACTCGTCACGATGCCCATGTCTTTGTGGTGGAGGTCGATCCGGAACCCGGGCTCGAACGACTTCGTGGTCATGTTGGTGCGCTTCTGGTCGAGCACCTTGGAGCCCGCCAGCCCGCCGCCAAGGACGTCGAGGGCCGGGCCGAGGTCGACGCCGTAGGCCTCGAGGAAGACGACCGCCTCGGCGAGCGCCTGGATGTTGGCCGCGACGATGAGCTGGTTGGCAGCCTTCACGGTCTGACCCGCGCCGTTGCCCCCGACGTGCACAACGGTCTTGCCGACGGCGTCGAGGATCGGCTTGGCCTCCGCGAAGTCCGCCTCGGCACCCCCGACCATGATCGACAGGGCGGCGTTCTTGGCACCGGCCTCACCACCGGAGACCGGGGCGTCCAGGAGCCGGAATCCCTTGTCCTGGGCCGCCTTCGCGAGCTGGACCGTCACGTCAGGACGGATGCTGGAGAAGTCGATGACCAGCGTCCCCTCCTTGGCATTGGCGAACACGCCGTCCTCGCCCAGGAGTACGTCCTGCACGTCAGGGCTGTCAGGAACCATGACCGCAACGACCTCGGCGTCACGGACCACCTCGGCGATCGACGCGCCGGCAGAGCCGCCCGCGTCGACGAGCGGCTTGGTCTTCTCCGGGTGCAGGTTGTAGCCCACGACGTCGTGGCCGGCGTTCTGCAGGTGGACGGCCATGGGGCTGCCCATGATGCCGAGTCCGATGAAGGCGATGGTGCTCATTGGATTCTCCTTGAAGGTCGTTCGCGTGTCGTGATGCGTTTGGGGCGGTCAGGCGGAGCGGCGCTCGCGCGGCAGCCAGCCGAAGCTCTCTGGCGTGGTCGCGGTGGTGGGCTTGTACTCCAGGCCCACCCACCCGGCATACCCGCCAGCGGCCAGGGCGGCCAGGTGGCGCTGGAGGTCGAGGTCGCCCGAGCCGGGCTCGCCGCGGCCTGGTGCGTCCGCGATCTGCACGTGCGCGGTGCGGTCGGCGGCAGTCGCGATGGCGGCGTCGAGGTCGTCACCGTTGGCCGCGACGTGGTAGAGGTCGAGCAGGAAGCCGACGTTCGTGGCGCCAGCCGCACGGACGTCGTCTACCACCGCGAGGGAGTCGGCGGCGGTGCGCAACGGGTAGGGCTTTGGGCCACTCACGGACTCGACGAGGACGGTGGCTCCGATGCGTTCGGCGGCCTTGGCTGCGACCGCGATGGACTCGCGACCGAGCTCGTCCTGCTCCTGGGCAGAGGCGCCGTCGACGCGGTTGCCGAAGAGGGCGTTGAAGGCGCCGACGCCGAGCCGCTCGCCGATCCCGAGCGTGACGTCGACGTTGTCGCGAAACTGCTGGACCCGGTCGGGGATGGACAGCACCCCGCAGTCCGCGCCGGCGAGGTCACCCGCGAAGAAGTTGAGTCCCACGAGCTGGACCCCCGCGCCCTGGACGGCCGACACGAAGGCGTCGACGTCGCGGTCACCCGGCACCGGCTGGTCCGGCCAGGGCCACCAGAACTCCACGGCGTCGAACCCTGCGGCCTTGGCCGCGGCGGGTCGCTCCAGGAGCGGCAGCTCGGTGAACAGGATCGAGCAGTTCACCTCGTAGCGCAGTCCGTGGTCAGTCACGGCGATCTCCTTTCGACTTCCGTATTGTGGAATCTTTTTTCCGACTAGTAAGAATGTAGGCGTCTACTCGGCGGGGCGTCAACCCCGTCGAGCGGCGGTCTCAGCGGGTGGCTGAGATATATCCCGGTGTGTCCCGGTGGCGGGCCAGCAGCCGCTCGCCCGCCGAGACCGCCTGTGCTGCAAGCGATCCCTCGTCGGCGGTGACGAGGCGGTCCCGCTCGACGATCGGCCGGCCGCCGACGAGGAGCAGCTCCAGCGGTGGCTGTGATCCGAGCACGAGGGCCGCCACCGGGTCGACGACTCCCGCATGGCCCAGTCCGTCGAGCCGCCACAGGGCGAGGTCCGCGAGCTTGCCGACCTCCAGCGACCCGACCTGGTCGTCCCAGCCGAGCACGCGGGCTCCGCCGATCGTGGCCAGCTCGAGGGCGTCACGGACGCCGAGCGCCTCGGGACCCCCGCGCGCGCGGGCGAAGAGCAGGGCATGGCGCGCCTCCTCGACGAGCGAGGAGGCTTCGTTCGATGCCGCCCCGTCCACCCCGAGCCCGACCGGCACGCCCGCGTTCCGCAGGTCACGGGTCCGAGCGACCCCAGCGCCCAGGCGGGCGTTGGACGAGGGGCAGTGGGCGACCCCTGTCCCGGAGGCCGCCAGCGCCTTGATCGCGACGTCGTCGAAGTGGATGCCGTGCGCGAACCAGACGTCGTCGCCGACCCAGCCCAGCGACTCCATGTAGGCCAATGGGGTCTGTCCGAACCGTTCGGCGCAGTAGTGCTCCTCGTCGACCGTCTCGGCCAGGTGGGTGTGCAGGCGCACCCCACGGTCGCGCGCCAAGGCGGCCGACTCGCGCAGCAGGTCCGCGGTGACCGAGAAGGGCGAGCAGGGAGCGACACCGATGCGCAGCATCGAGTCGGACGAGGGGTCGTGGTGCTCGTCGACCGCGGCTGCGGTGGCGGCGAGGATCGTGTCGAGGTCCTCGACCACGTGGTCCGGGGGGAGGCCGCCCTGACTCCGACCGAGGTCCATCGAGCCCCGGGTGGCGAGGAACCGCAGGCCGATCCGCCGCGCCGCCTCGATCTCGGCGCCGAGCACGTCGCCGCCATGGGTGGGGAATACGTAGTGGTGGTCCATCGACGTCGTGCAGCCCGTGCGGGCCAACCAGCCGAGCCCCGCCGCGGCGGCGGCGCCGACCACGTCCTCGTCGATGCCACCCCAGACGGGGTAGAGCTCGGTGAGCCAGCCGAACAGCGTGGCGTCGACGGCGAGCCCGCGGGTGGCCCACTGGTAGAGGTGGTGGTGGGTGTTGACGAGCCCCGGCGTCGCCAGGCACCCGGTCGTGTCGATGACGGTGGCCCCGCTGGCGTCGTCGACGTAGCGACCCTGCCCGACGCCGACGATGCGTGACCCCTCGATGACGACGTGGCCGACCCTGTGCTCGGTCCGCGACGGGTCCATCGTCGCCACCGTGCAGCCGTCCAGGACCATACGCTGGGCGGCGACCATGGTCACGACCCCCGGTAGGTCGAGTAGCCGAACGGGTTGAGCAGGACCGGCACGTGGTAGTGCTGGTCGGAGTCCGCGATGGTGAACACCACGACCACCTCGGGGTAGAACGCGTCCACCCCACGGCCTGCGAAGTAGGGGCCCGACGCGAACCGCAGCCGGTAGTCGCCGGAGTCCAGTCGCTCGGGTCCGATGCTCCCCAGGCGTCCGTCGCCGTCGGTGATCCCGTCACCGATCGCCTGCCCTGCAACGGTTTCCAGCACCACCGTGATGCCCGCAGCGGGACTGCCGAGGCTGGTGTCGAGGACGTGCGTGCTGAGGGTTCCCATCAGGAGACCACCTGTCTGAGTCGGAGCAGCGCGATCTCGCGCAGCTGGGTCACGGTTTCGGCGCGCTCGGCGTCGTCGTCGTTGTCGAGGCGCCGGGTGAGCTCGGCCAGGATCTCCGAGGCGGAGCGCCCGGCCGCCCGGATGAGGAACACCCGGTCAAAGCGCTCCTCGTATGCCGCGTTGCCATCGGCGAGGGCTCGCGCCGCCTCGGCGTCGGCCGGGTCCACCCCGGCCTGCTCCCTGGCACTGGCCGCCGCGTTGTGGTGCGGGCCGGTGGCCCGCTCCCCGATCCGCGGGTGCCCCGCCAGCGCCACCGCCAGCTCGTCCTCGGTGAGGTGAGCGGCGGCGGCACTGGCGGTGTCCTCGAGACCCGGCCACCCGGCATACGGGCGGCCGTCGCGGACGGCGGCCACCCACCGGGGCACCGGCAGGCACGCAGCCAGCTGCTCGTCGGCGGACGAGTCCGGCAGGGCGTTGAAGTCCTCCAGGGTCATCAGCTCTCCACGAAGCGGGTGCGGGCGGAGTGGATCGGGTTGGCATCAGCCACGAGGTCATCAAACCGGTAGCCGGCGATCTTGGCGATCTCCACGAGGGCCGAGGCATGTTCCTGGGCCGGCGAGTTGTTGACCCGCTCCCAGCCGGTGCGCACCACCTGGTCGAAGGAGTCCCGGTCCCGCACACAGGTGACGAGTGGGAAACCGAACCGGTCGCGGTACTGCGAGGTGAGCTCGGTGAGCTCTGCATGAGACTTCTCGTCCAGCCTGGTCAGGCCGAGGACCGACTGGTCCCGCAACGAGTCCGGGCCCTCGTCGCCCTCGGCGACGCTGTCCGCGCCCAGGTCGGGGTAGGAGTCGATGAGCAGCCGCTGCTCGTCCTCGGTGGCGGAGAACAGCGCCTCCTGGAAGGCCCGGCGCAGGTCGATGGTGTCGGTGAACGGCCGCGAGTCGAAGGCCCGCTCGACCACCCAGCGGGGTCCCTTGAACAGGGAGCCGAAGGTGTCGGCGAACTCGTCCCGCGACATCTCGTTGACCTCGCTCAGGCGCACGAGGGCACCGGGAGCCCCGGCGACGGCGGGGCCGCGGCTGGAGCCGATGTGGTGGAAGACGAAGTTGAGCACGATCGCGGTGATCGAGCCGAGCGTGATGCCCGAGCCGAGGATGATCTGCGCCCAGTCCGGCACCGCCTTGGCCACATCCGGCTGTGCGGTGACGTACATCGCCAGCCCCACCGAGGTCGCCACGATGACGACGTTGCGGTGGTCGTGGAAGTCGACGCGGGACAGGGTCTGGAAGCCCACGACCGCGACCGTCGCGAACATCGCCAGGGCGGCACCGCCGAGGACCGGGTGCGGGATGCCCGCGACGATGGCGCCGGCCTTGGGGATCAGGCCGATGATCACCATGATCAGACCCGCAGTGGCGACGACGTAGCGGCTCTTGACCCGCGTCAGCCGGACCAGCCCGACGTTCTCGGCGAAGCAGGTGTAGGGGAAGGAGTTGAAGACGCCACCGATGGTGGTGGCCAGACCGTCGGCGCGCAGAGCCCGCGCGATGTCCTCCTTGCCGATCCGCTTCTCGACGATCTCACCGGTGGCGAACACGTCTCCCGTGGTCTCGACGGCGGTGATGAGCATGACGACGATCATCGAGATGATCGCGGCGGCGGAGAACTTTGGCCAGCCGAAGTGGAACGGGGTGGTGACCCCGAGCCAGCCCGAGCCGCCGACCAGGTCGAAGTGCGCGTCACCCAGCGCCCAGGCGACGAGGGTTCCGACCACCAGTCCGATGAGGACGGCGACGGTGGCCATGAAGCCCTTGAAGATCCGCTGGATCGCGACGATCAGCGCGAGGGTGCCGAGGGCGTAGGCGAGGTTGCGTCCGCTGGCCGGGTCGAGCGTCGGGCCGGCCCCGCCGGCGGCGTCGGCGGCCGCGACGGGCAGCAGCGCCAGGCCGATGATCGTGATGACCGATCCGGTGACGACCGGCGGGAAGAAGCGGATCAGTCGGCTGAAGTACGGCGCCACGAAGAAGGTGAACAGGCCGGCCACGATGACGGCGCCGTAGATCACGAGGAGACCGTCGGTGCCACCCCCTGCAGCCATGCCGATCGCGATCATCGGCGAGACGGCGGTGAAGGTAACCCCTTGCAGCAGAGGCAGTTTCACGCCCACCTTCCAGAAGCCGACGCTCTGGATGATCGAGGCGATACCGCAGGTGAAGAGGTCGGCGTTGATGAGGTGGATCAGCTCGGGGGTGGAGAGCCCGATGGCGCTGGCCAGCAGGATGGGCACGATGACGGCGCCGGCGTAGAACGCGAGGACGTGCTGGAAGCCGTAGATCGCGAGCTTCGGGATGGGCAGCACCTCGTCGACGGGGTGTCGCGATGCGCGCTTGGCCTGGGGTGGGGCGGTGGCTGTGCTCATGACAGGCCTTTCTGTCCAGAGACATGTCTGTCCGGGTGGTGCTGGGGGCAAGGGAGGTGTGGGCCGCGGAGCTGGCGGGCGGGTGCCGTGGAGCTGGCGGTTCGGGTCGGCTCTGGCCGGGTCAGGTCAGGGCTGGCGTGGTCGTCAGGTCAGGGCTGGCGTGGTCGTCAGGTGAGCCGGTCGGCAGGTGAGCCGGTCAGCAGAAGCCGGGCACGGTGAGCCAGGCATCGCCGGCGTCCGAGCCGTTCTCGCGCTGCACGCTGGCCTCGATGAGGCCGTAGGGGCGATCCGCAGCGATGAAGACCTCGCCGGGGTTGTCGAGCCCGAACGGGGAGAGGTCGACGAGGAAGTGGTGCTTGTTGGGCGCCGAGAACTTGATCTCGGCCACCTCGGGGTGCGCCTCGAGGACCGCTGAACCCATCGCGTAGAGGCTCTCCTGGAGGGCCCGGCTGTAGGTCGTCGCGAAGCTCTCGAGCATCACCTGGCGGATGTCGTCGAACGACTTGTTCCAGTCGGTGCCGTCGGTCGTGGCACTCGCCTCGTAGCGCCAACGCGCCACGAGCGAGGTGGCCAGGATCCGGTCGTCGGTCTCCTTGAGCGTCGTGTACTCGTCCTTGAGGTAGCCCTTGAACTCCGAGCCGGTGGACTTGAGGACCACGAGGTCCTTCACGCCGGACACGACCCAGGCCTGAGGCGACTCTCCGCTGCGGTCCTGCGTGACGACGGTCGTGCGGACCTCGCCACCCCGCTTGACGAAGGCGTAGTCGTGACCGGTGCCACCTACCTCGATGCGGTCCCAGGCGTACTCCTCCACCTCGATCCGGCTGGCGCGTCGCCGCCGGCGTGACGTCGAGGAAGCGGGCGCCCAGGGTCAGTGCGTAGTCCTCGGGGGAGGTGACACCGTGCTCCTTGGCGAAGGCGAAGCAGGTGTTCTTCTGGGTGTCGGTGGGCAGGATCTTGGCCTGGTCACCGGTCACGTGCGCGTCGCGGAAGTCGCCGCGCAGGGCGGTCGAGACGTTGAGGTCGCGGATCTCGTGGCGGGCGGTGTCGCGGTAGACGCGGACGACGCGGTTCTCCGCCTTGCCGTACTGGTTGGGTCCGAGGACGAAGCTCATGGGTGCTCCTTGCGGGCTCCTGGAGGGGACCTCACCCGGGGAGAGGTCGGGTGGTGTGCGTGCGACGGTGGCGATCGGCCCGTGTGCCGCGGAGCGCAGGGTGTGCGCTTCTTCCGCATTGCGGAATACTATTTACGAATGATGGAACGATAGAACGTGCCCATCCGCGGAGTCAACAGTTTGTTGAAAGATTCTGGTGGCGCTGCGATGAGCGGTCACCGAGATCCCAGCTCTCGGCGTTTCGAGGCCGTCGGAAGGCCGAGAGCTGGGATCTCGGACCAAGCCGGCGCTGCCCTGGGTATGCCGCGTCAGCCGGCGGGCTCGGCCGCCTGGTCGCGGATCCGGTTCAGGTAGTTGTAGACCGTGAACCGGGTCAGCCCCAGGGCCTCCGCCACCGTCTCGGCGCTGCGCCGCATCTCGAACGCCCCGCGCTCCTCGAGCAGCCGCACGGCGTGCTGCTTCTCCGCTCGCGGCAGCGCGGCCAGCGCACCACCCAGCTCGTCCTCGACCGAGGCGATCAACCGGGCCAGCCCGTCGGTGAAGTCGGTGGCACTCCCCGAGGGGCCGGCTGCCGAGGCCGAGTCGACGTCACCCAGCGTGAGGGTCACCCGGGTCGCTCCGTGGGCAAGGGCCTGCTTGAGCGCAAGGGCCACCGCGTCGACGACCACCTCCGCGTCGCCCTCCACGGACGTCCCGAGCGGACCGAGATCCGGCGCCAGGCCGGCATACCGGAGGACGTCGGCGGCGGCGGTGACGTGCGCCGGCAGCTGGTCGTCCTCGCCGTGGAACGGCTCGGTCGTGAACTCCACCCGCACCTGCATGCCGCCAACCTACCCGGGCGAGGTGCCGAACGTCCCTCAGCCCGGTGACCGCCTGGCGAGGCGGTCGATGGCAGGTCGGTCCAGGCCGGTCAGGCGCTGCACCTCCTGCTCGTCCGTGGCACCGCAGTCGAGGGCGCGGACCACGAAGTCAGACAGTGCGCGGGCGGTGGCGGGTTCGTCCATGACGCCCGAATCGACCTGTCCCACATAGTTCTTGAGCCGCTGGCCTGCCGCGCCGAGGCCCTCGCGGTAGAAGGCGTAGGTGGCGAGGAACCGGCTGGGCAGCTGCGCGGCGTGCAGGTCCCAGCCCTGGTAGTAGCCACGCTCGAGCGAGCGGCGCACCAGCCGACCGTGCAGCCGCCAGGCCGCCTGGATCTGGTCGCGGGTGCCGACGGGAAGGATGTTGGTGGAGCCGTCCGACAGGTGCACCCCGGTGCCTGCAGCGGCGACCTGCATGACGGCCTTCGCGTGGTCGGCTGCCGGGTGCTCCATGGACTGGTAGGCCGCGGCGATGCCGCAGGACGCCGAGTAGTCGTAGGTGCCGTAGTGCAAAGACGTGCAGCGACCGGCGGAGGCGTGCACCATCTTGGCGACGAGCGCCGTGCCGTCCGGGCCGCAGATGGCCTGCGGGGTCTCCACCTGGATCTCGAAACGGATCGCGCCGGCGTCGAGTCCCACGCCCACTTCGATCTGCTCGCAGGCCAGGACCATCGCCTCGACCTGCTCGACCGACGTCACCTTGGGGAAGGTCACCACGAAGCCGTCCGGGAGGCGGCCGTCCCGCGTCACGGCCGCCACGAACCGGGCGAAGGTGCGCAGTCCGCGCTGCCGGGTCGGAGCCTCGAAGCTCTTGAACCGGATGCCGGAGAAGGCCGTGCCGCGGCCGGAGTCGATCGCGCTCAACAGGGACTTGGCGGCGGCATCCACCGCGGCGTCCTCCTCGTCGTCACCGCGAGCGCCGTAGCCGTCCTCGAAGTCGATCCGCAGGTCCTCGATCGGCTCGCGCTCGAGCTTGTCGCGCAGCCGACTGTGCAGATCCACCGCGAGGTCGGGACGCAGGCCGAACGCATCGGCCAGGTCGGTGACCCCACGACCGTGGTCGGCGAGCACGGCGAGCGCCTCGGCCTTCCACCGGGGGACCAGGGCGGAGTCGTAGCGGTCGGCCGGCACGTAGACGGTGTGCACCGGTTGCCGGATCGGGCGCTCCCCCGGGAACCGCTGCTCCAGCGCCGCGTCGGCGTCGCGGAGTCGCTCGTCGAGGGTCGCGCTCAGGGCGTTCAGGTCCACAGTCATCGAGTGGGGGCCTCCGTCGTGGTGGTGTGGGTCTGTTCCGTCGTGCTGCTCGTATGCCGCGTGGTGCCGGCGGCCTTGCGCACCGCGGCGGCGACCGCGGGGGCGACGTCGGGGTCGAACACACTGGGCACGATGTAGCTGGCGTTGAGCTCGTCGGGGTGGACGCAGTCGGCGATGGCTGCTGCGGCCGCGATCATCATCTCGTCGGTGATGTCGCTGGCACCCGCGTCGAGCAGCCCTCGGAAGAACCCCGGGAAGGCCAGCACGTTGTTGATCTGGTTGGCGTAGTCGGACCGGCCGGTGGCGACGACCGCCGCATGGTGGCTCGCGGCGACGGGGTCGACCTCGGGGTCGGGGTTGGCCATCGCGAAGACGATCGCGCCCTTGGCCATGGTGGCGATGTCGTCGCCGTCGAGCAGGTTCGGTGCCGAGACGCCGATGAAGACGTCAGCCCCGCGCAGCACCTCCTTGAGGGTGCCGGTGGTGCGAGAAGGGTTGGTGTTGCGGGCGATCCAGCCGCGGAACTCGTCGGCGTGCTCGGCCTCGGGGTCCAGCGCGCCGCGGCGGTCGCAGCCGATGATGTCGGTCGCGCCCTGGGCGTCGAGCAGTCGCACGATCGCGTGGCCGGCCGCGCCCACGCCCGAGACGACGATGCGCACGTCCTCGAGCTCCTTGCCGACGACCCGCAGGGCGTTGCGCAGGGCGGCGAGGGTGACGATGGCGGTGCCGTGCTGGTCGTCGTGGAAGACCGGGATGTCGAGCTCGTCGCGCAGCCGGGCCTCGATCTCGAAGCAGCGCGGCGCGGAGATGTCCTCGAGGTTGATGCCTCCGTAGACCGGAGCCATCGCCTTGACGATCATGATGATCTGCTCGGTGTCCTGGGTGTCGAGGCAGACCGGCCACGCGTCGACGCCGGCGAACTGCTTGAACAGCGCGGCCTTGCCCTCCATCACCGGCAGGGCTGCTGCCGGCCCGATGTTGCCGAGCCCGAGCACGGCGGAGCCGTCGGTCACCACGGCGACGGTGTTGCGCTTGATCGTGAGGCGTCGGGCGTCCTCGGGGTTCTCCGCGATCGCGAGGCAGACCCGTGCCACGCCGGGCGTGTAGGCACGGGACAGGTCGTCGCGGTGCTTGAGCGGCACCTTGGGCACGACCTCGAGCTTGCCGCCGAGGTGGAGCAGGAAGGTCCGGTCACTGACCTTGCGGACGGTGACGCCGGGTACCGAGGCGATCTCGGTGGTGATCCGGTCGGCGTGCTCGGAGTCCGAGGCGTTGCAGGTGACGTCGACGACGAGGTGGTCGCTGCGGGACTCGACGACGTCCAGCGCGGTGAGGGCGCCGCCCGCTGCCGCCACCGCGGCCGCGAGGGCACCCGTCGTGTCGATCGCGGCCGGCGCCTCGGCGCGCACGGTGATGGAGTACCCAGGGCTCGGTGCCGACATGTCCGGTTTCCCTTCACTGCTTTTTCGCATCATGGAAGTTTACTTCTGATTTGCGGAATACTACCGACGGTCCGCCAGGCTGACAAGGGCGCCGGCGCGAGGATCCGCGGGCGGGTTCGCGAGCGCGTCAGCCAGAGGGTCCCGGGCGTGCCGCCAGGCGATCGACGCTCCCTGACAGACTGCCCGCATGCCTCGCCTGTCCCTGATCATCGCCAGCACTCGACCCCAGCGGATCGGTCACCAGATCGCGCAGTGGGCGCTGAGCGCGGTGCCGGCGGACTTCGCGGTGACCGTCCACGACCTGCGCGAGGTCGGGCTGCCGTTCCTCGACGAGCCGGGCCAGCCGGCCGACGGCAACTACGCGCACGAGCACACCCGCCGTTGGTCGGCCGCCATGCAGGCCACCGACGCGCTCGTCCTCGTCATGCCGGAGTACAACCGCGGCTACAACGCCTCACTGAAGAACGCCATCGACTACCTCTACGCCGAGTGGGAGGGCCTGCCGGTCGGCTGCGTCGGGTACGGCTGGCACGGCGCGAGCTATGCCAAGTCCGCCCTGCGCCAGACCCTCGAGCGGGTGAAGATGACTGTCGTCGACGGCCCCGGGCTCTCGTTCGGAAAGACCCTCACCCAGGAAGGCGTCGTGAGTGCCAGCGCCGAGGACGACCAAGCGCTCGCCAAGATGTTCGATGAGCTCCAGGCGAAGGCGCGGCCCGCAACCTGACCGATAGACTCGTCCATGGTGAGCCGGGAAGTCTGGTCGGCGGCGTCTGTGGACGTCCTTTCCCGTCGTCGACCCCCGAAGGCCCCATGAGTCTCAACCCCCTGCGTCCCCGCCTCTTCGCCCGCACCACATGGCCGGAGGCGCAGCACGTCGCCGGAGCGCTGCGCACCGAAACCGTCGGAGGCGCCCTGCTGCTGGTGGCAGCCGTTGCGGCACTTGCCTGGGCCAACTCGCCGTGGCACGCGGCCTACGCCGGCTTGCGCGATACCACCCTCGGGCCGCACGCGCTGCACCTCGACCTCACCCTCGGCCAGTGGGCCGCAGACGGGCTGCTCGCCCTCTTCTTCTTCGTCGCGGGTCTCGAGCTCAAGCGCGAGTTCCTCGTCGGCGAGCTCCGCACGCCGTCCAAGGCCGCGTTGCCCGTCGCCGCCGCCCTGTGCGGCGTCGCGCTCCCCGCCCTCGTGTATGCCGTGACCGTCACCTCCCTGGGGGCGGAGGGGGATGCGCTGCGGGGTTGGGCCATCCCCACGGCGACCGACATCGCCTTCGCCCTCGCCGTGCTCGCGGTGATCGGCACCCACCTTCCCTCGGCGCTGCGCAGCTTCCTGCTCACCCTCGCGGTGGTGGACGACCTCGTGGCGATCGCGATCATCGCGATCTTCTACACGGAGAGCCTCGACGTCGGGCTGATCGCCCTGGCCCTGGTCCCGCTCGGCCTCTTCGCGGCCCTGGTACAACGCCGGGTGGCGCACTGGTGGCTGCTGCTCCCCCTGGCCGCCGTCACCTGGGGGCTGGTGCACGCCTCCGGCATCCACGCGACGGTGGCCGGGGTGCTGCTGGGGCTCGTCGTGCCGGTGAAGCCCCGGGCGCGGGCCTCGCGGCTGTCCCGGGTACCCCGCGTCAGCACCTTGGACACCGACGTCGACGTGGCACACCGCTTCGAACACCGGCTTCGGCCGCTCTCGGCCGGGGTCGCGGTGCCGGTTTTCGCCTTCTTCGCGGCCGGCGTGCGCGTGGCGGGTGGTGGTATCGGTGACAGCCTCGCCGACGAAGCCGCCATCGGCGTGGTCCTCGCCCTGGTGCTCGGAAAGCTCATCGGGGTGTTCGGCGGCACGTGGGTCTTCGCGCGGTTCACGCGGGCCGAGCTCGACGACGACCTTGCATGGTGGGACGTCGTGGGCCTGTCGCTGCTGGCCGGCATCGGGTTCACGGTCTCGCTCCTCGTGGGGGAGCTGGCCTTCGGCGCCGGCAGCCCCCGCGACGAGCACGTGAAGCTCGCCGTCCTGGTCGGCTCATTGGCCTCCGCGCTCCTTGCCGCCGTCGTGCTGCGCGCCCGGAACCGCGTCTACCGGCGCCTGTGGGAGCTCGAGTCGCGCGACGACGACGGCGACGGCGTCCCCGACTGCTTCGAGGCGCCTGAGGCCGCATCGAAGCAGGTCACGGATGTGGAGCGCGAACGACGCCGTTAGGGTTGGGACGCCGGCACACCGGACACCAGGAAGCGAAGGTGAGGCGCATGGCTCCCAACCAGCTGAACAACGACGGCACCGAGCGGACCATCGGACAGCTCGTCGCCGACGCCACCCATGACGTCTCGACCATCGTCCGCAGCGAGATCGCGTTGGCCAAGGCCGAGATCGCGGCCGACGCCAAGAGGGCCGGAGCCGGCGCCGGGATGTTCGCCGCCGCCGCGTTCGTGGCGCTGCTCGGCCTGATCTTCCTGTTCCACACCATCGTCGCGGTCATCGACATCTGGCTCCCCGAGTGGGCCGGCTACCTCATCACCACCGGGCTGCTGTTCCTGGTCGCCGCGATCCTCGCCGTCCTCGGCCGCAACAGCATGAAGAAGATCAAGGGCAAGCCCGAGCGCACCATCAAGAACGCCCAGGACACCGTCACCGCGGTCAAGTCCGCATCCTGACCCAACACCCCGATCCGACCCCACCCGCCCCGCACCGGCGCCATCCCCCCGACACCCAGCCGAACGGCATACCCAGTCATGAGTCTCGACGCCTCGATGGCCCTCATCGAGGGCCCGTGGGAGCACCGGTTCGTCGCCGCCAACGGCGCGCGCTTCCACGTGGCCGAGCAGGGCGAGGGGCCGATCGTCCTGCTGCTGCACGGTTTCCCGCAGTTCTGGTGGGCGTGGCGGCACCAGATGGCGGCGCTCGCCGAGGCCGGCTACCGCGCCTGCGCGATGGACCTGCGGGGGTATGGCGCGTCAGACAAGCCGCCGCGCGGGTACGACACCCGCACCTCGGCCACTGACGTCGCGTCCGTGCTGCGCTCCCTGGGGGCCTCGCGCGCAGTCGTCGTCGGCCACGGGTGGGGCGGGTGGATCGCGTGGAGCATGCCCACCCTGCAGCCCACGGTGACGCGCGCCATCGCGTCCTTGTCGATGCCGCACCCGCTGGTCTTCCGCAAGGCGTCGTTCGCCAACCCCCGTCAGCTCAAGGCCAACGCGTATCTCGGCGGGCTGCAACGGCCGTTCGTGCCCGAGCGGCAGATGACCATGCACGGCGGCTACGTCCAGCGGCTGCTGCGCGAGTGGGCCTCGCCCGAGGGGATCTGGCCGTCGACCGAAGAAGCCCGGATCTACTCCGACGCCATGGCCCTGCCGTTCGTCGCGCACTCGGCGGCGGAGTACTACCGCTGGGTGGTGCGCAGCCAGTTCCGTCCCGACGGCTGGCGGTTCGCAGCCCGGATGCGCACGACGATCACGCTCCCGGTGCTCCAGCTGCACGGAGACCACGACCGCGCGGTACTGCCCGACACGTCCAGCGACTCGGCGGACTACGTCACCGGCCCGTTCGAGCGACACCTCGTGCCGGGTGCCGGTCACTTCCTGCCCGAAGAGGCCCCCGAGGTCGTGAACACCCACCTGCTCGGCTGGCTCGACACCCTCCGCTGACCGGGCTCCTCCGACTTGTTGCCGAGAGATCGTCACCGAAGCCCCTATCAGGCGATCCGTGGCCACCAGGCAGCAACAAGTCCGGCACGATCCCGACTTGTTGCCGTGAGATCGTCGCCGAGGGCCCCTATCAGGCGATCCGTGACCACCAGCGAGCAACAAGTCCCGCCTCACCTGCCTTGTTGCCGCCAGATCCCCACGGAGGCGCTCAAAACCGGTTCTGCGACCACCAGAGAGCAACAAGTGCGCGAACGCGTGGCCCGGATCCCCGGAGGTCAGCCGGCGACGCAGGCGCCGGTGTCGACCGGGGAGGACGCGGTCGAGGCGGCGTCCAGGACGGCGCGCGCCTCGTCCATGGTGAGCGCATAGCCGGTGCTGGGGTCGTCCAGGGACTTGGCGAAGACGACCCCGACGACCCGGCCGTCGGTCGACAGCAGCGGACCACCGGAGTTGCCAGGTCGTACCTGGGCGAACAGCGAGTAGACCTCGCGGCTGGTCCCCGGATGCCCGTAGATGTCCGAGCCTCGCGCGTCGACGACCTCGCGGACCCGGGCGGCGTCGAGCCGGTAGGGCCCGTCGAGCGGGAAGCCGGCCACGACCCCGCTGTCGCCGCGGGCCAGGTCGGGTCCCTGACGCAACGGTTCGGCCGGCAGGCCGGGCACGGAGAGGACGGCCAGGTCGCGCTTGGCGTCGAAGACCACGACGCGGCCGGTGTAGGAGCGGCCGGTGCCGTGGATGCGCAGCGTGGCGGTCTCCATGCCGGCAACGACGTGCGCGTTGGTGACGACTCGCTCTCGGGCGACGACCCAGCCGCTGCCCTCCTGGCCACGGTTGCAGGACGCCGCGACGCCGGTGATCTTGATGATCGACGCCGCCGCAGCACGGACACCGGCCGTCTGGGCCACCGACTTGTCCGGCGGGGCCACCGGTGCGATCCGCTCACTCTCGAGGCCGTCGAACACCCGCGGGAAGCCCTCGCGGTCGAGCACCTCGCGGAACGACGCGAACAGCCTCGACGTGCCCGGCGGGACGACGTCGTCGATGGCACGCAGCACCCGGGACTCACCGATCGCCTTGGCGATGGGCGCGGGGGCGCCACCACGCAGGGCGCCGGCGATGAACCACACGAGCACGGCTGCGGACAGCACCACGGCGACCGCCCCGAGGGAGGCGTCGAACCACTGGGCCGGCTTGATCTTGAGCTTGGACCGCAGCGACCCACCGACCGCGACGGCGAGCGCCTGCCCGCTGGAGGCCAGGATGAACACACCTGCAATCAGCACGACCGACCGCAACAGCGGTGAGGACTCGAGCTCGGCCCACTGCCCGATGGCGATCGGCAGCAGCCACATGGCGAGCGCGCCGCCGGTGAGGAAGCCCGCGAGGGACAGGACACTGACCACCAGGCCCTGCCGGAACCCGGTGAACGCATAGCTGATGAAGAGCAGGATCAGCAGGTAGTCCAGGACGGTTAGTCCGAGGAACATCAGGCTCGGCCTTCCGTCGCGGTCTTGGTCAGGACGTCCTGCGACCCACCCGGCTGGTACCGGTCGGGCAGCGGACGCTCGACGCTACGGTCCCACGGAAGGGTCAAACCACCGAAATCGAGCACTGCCGACAGCAGTCCAGCGGTGAACCCCCACACGAACAAGCCATCGAACTCAAACCCGGGACCCCGGTAGCCACTGGGGTGCGACACGGTGAACCGCGCCGCCGGGTCGAGCAGGTCGGCCAGCGGCGCCCGCACCGCCCGGTGCACCTCGGTGGGGTCGATCCCGTTGAGCGGCCCGGCCTCACGCCACCACGCCAGCACCGGGGTGACGACGAACTTGCGGGGGCTGAGGTAGATCTCGGGCAGGGTGGCAACCACGTCGATCGTCGCCGGGTCGATCCCCACCTCCTCCTGAGTCTCGCGCAGCGCTGCCGCCGCGTCGGAGGCGTCCGACTTCTCGCGCTTGCCGCCGGGAAAGGAGATGTCGCCGGGCTGGCTGCGAAGGGTGTGCGCACGCTCGGTGAGCACGACGTCCTCGCCGCCACTGTCCGACGGGCCGAACAGGATCATCACGCTGGAGCGCCGACCACCACCACCGGGCGGCGGCGCGAAGGTCTCGAAGTAGCCCCGGTCCGCGGCCGCGATCCCGTCGCGGGCGCGGTCCAGCCAGGCGGGTCGGGCCAGACTCACGACGCGGTTGCCCCGGTCGACGTGGGTATGCCGCGTGGCCGCGACGGTGCGCCGGCGGCGGCAGGTGCCACCGCGCTGGGGCCACCCGCTGCGGGTGCGCCACCCGTCGATGCGCCGGGAAGGACAGGCGTCGACGCGGCATACGGGTTGGTGGCGCCGGGCGCGAGCTCGAACTTGAGCAGCTTGTCGGCCTTGACCGGGTCGGTCTCGCCGATGCCGTAGGACGGGCACAGGCGCGCGATCGGGCAGGCACCGCAGGCTGGCTTCTTGGCGTGGCAGGTGCGGCGGCCGTGGAAGATCAGGACGTGCGACAGCATCGTCCACTCCTTGCGCGGGATGAGCGCGCCGACGGCGTGCTCGACCTTGACCGGGTCGTCCTCGGTCGTCCAGCCGAACCGGCGGACCAGCCGCCCGAAGTGGGTGTCGACGGTGATGCCGGGGATCCCGAAGGCGTTGCCGAGGACCACGTTGGCCGTCTTGCGGCCCACACCGGGCAGGGTCACGAGGTCCTTCATCCGCGGCGGGACCTCGCCGCCGAACCGCTCGACGAGATCGGCACCGAGCTTCATGACGGAGTTGGTCTTGGCGCGGAAGAACCCGGTCGGCTTGAGCAGCGTCTCCAGCTCCTCGCGATCGGCACCGGCGAGCGCCGCGGCGTCGGGGTAGCGCGCGAAGAGCTGGGGCGTGACCTTGTTGACCATCACGTCGGTGGTCTGGGCCGACAGGACGGTCGCCACCAGGAGCTGGAGGGGGTTCTCGAAGTCGAGCTCGCAGTGGGCGTAGGGGTAGTGCTCGTGGAGCATCCGGTACATCCGCCGGGCACGCCTCGTGAGGGCAACGGACGACTCGTCACCGGGGGTGCGAACGGGGGCTCCAGACACCACCACAGACTACGGGGCGGCCCGGACATCCGGCGTGGCACACTGTGGCCCGTGGATCACGACGTGGTGAAGAAGGCCCCGCTGTTCGCAGCCCTCGACGAGGACGCGTCCGCGACGCTGATGGCCTCGATGACGCAGACGCGTCTGGAGCGTGGCGACGTGCTGTTCACCGAGGGCGACCAGGGCGACCGGCTCTATGTCATCCGCGAGGGCAAGGTCAAGCTCGGCCGCCGCAGCGCCGACGGCCGCGAGAACCTGGTCGCCATCCTCGGCCCCGGCGAGATGTTCGGCGAGCTCAGCCTGTTCGATCCCGGTCCGCGCACGATGACGGCGACCGCGGTGGCCGAGACCCAGCTGCTGGGCATCGGCAACGACGACCTCAACGGCCTGCTCGAGGGCCGGCCCGGCGTCGCCAAGGTGCTGCTCGCGGCCCTCGCCAAGCGGTTGCGCCGCACCAACGAGAACCTCGCCGACCTCGTCTTCACCGACGTGCCCGGCCGAGTCGCCAAGGCGCTGCTCGACCTCTCGGCCCGCTTCGGCCGCCCCGTCGAGGAAGGCATCCTCGTCGCGCACGACCTCACCCAGGAGGAGCTCGCCCAGCTCGTCGGCGCCTCCCGCGAGACCGTCAACAAGGCGCTCGCCGACTTCGCCACCCGTGGATGGCTGCGCCTCGAGGCCCGCGCCGTGCTGCTGCTCGACGTCGAGCGCCTCAAGCGCCGCGCCCGCTGAGCGAACCACCGCCAGACAACGCGGCTGACCGACCAAGCCGAGGTGTGCCGCGCGGCTGAGCCGCGCGGCATACCTCGTCCCTGTGCGTGCTGGTCAGCCGGTGTAGACGCGCACCCAGTCGACCTTCAGCTGCTGCTTGGCGAAGTCGGCCGCGTCGTTCGGCCCGCTCTGGCGCTTGCTCGCGTCGAACTTCCCCTTGAACACCTCTCCTTGCAGGATCGTCATCCACGGCGAGTTCATGATCACGGTGCAGTCCGCCGGCGCCGGGACGGTGAACGGTGCGCTCCCGCAGGTGTCCGGACGCTTGCCGGACTTCTCCTCGACGCGCTGGCCGTCGAGGTAGTAGGAGACCGAGCTGCCCTGCTTGCGCACCGACCAGATGTGCGTGGTGCCCGCCTGCACCGGGTCGCGGTGCTCTCGCCGGATGGTCTGCCACGGGTCGTCCCCCGTGCCACGGCAGGACATGTGGGTGGTCGAGAACGAACCACTCGGCGCGTTGCCGTACCACTCGAGTGCGTCGACCTCCCCCAGGTTGGTGACCTTGTCCGTTGAGTTGCAGTACGACGTGGCGTTGTTGGCCCACAGCGCCTGCCGGGTGCCGCTGGCGGGACGGGTGGGCAGGGTGGCCTTGAAGTCGATCCGCACGTTCGCCCCCGTCGGCTGGAACGCCGGGTTCTGCATCTGCAGCCGACCCGAGGTGTAGACGGGGTGGTTGCGCTTGCCCGCACAGCGGTCGACCGAGGGCTGGCTGTTCTTGAGCCAGGAGAAGTCCAGGTGGCCGGACGGCGCCTTGGTTGCGCAGACCCGACGGGTGGTGATGACGAGGTTGCCGCCCGACTGGTCGACGTTGCGCTTCAGGTACCTCGCCTGGGACTTCTTCTCCCAGGACACCATGGTGCGGTCCAGGACCGACCACTCGCTCAGCGACGCCTGCGGAGCCGACTTCCACGCGTCGGGCCACTGGTCGGCCGACGTCCCGAACTCCGAGTGCCACATCGGCTTCCAGCTGACCTTGGCCTGGACGGCGGCCGCCTTGAGGGTCGCCTGCTGCGCTCCCTGCCGTTCGGACTTCGCCCCGGCCTTCTGCTCGGCCCTCTGCTCGGCCCTCTGGTCGCCCTTGTGGCCACTGCCCGCGGCGTCACTCGAGCCCGGTGCGGCGACGGCGACGACCGTCGTCATCAGCGCGGCCACGGCGACGGCCGCGGCCACCCGAGGCGTTCTGATCTGTCTGGTGTTCATGGTGTTCCCCCTCATTGGTTGGTCCTTCGACCGTAGGGAGGGTCACCGGTGCCGTCGATGGGGACGACTCCCCTCGACCTGCAGCCTCACGACCGGTCAGGACCGCAGGCGGAGGTACTCCAGCTGAGCCGCCACCGACATCGCCGCCGCCGGCCAGACCTCGCGGGGGACGTCGGCATAGACCCGCTCGACCACAGCCTGGACCACGTCCGGTGCCGTGCTCGCTCCGTCGACCAGCGCCTGCCGCACCTGCTCGAGGCGTTCGGCACGGTGGGTGCGGTAGAAGGCGACCATCGCCGCCGCGTCCGGCACGACCGGCCCGTGCCCGGGCAGGATCGCGGTGACCTCGCCGTCGCCGGTCAGGTGGGCGATCCGCTCCAACGACGCGAGGTATGCCGCCAGCTCGCCATCGGGGTGCGCGACCACCGTGGTGCCACGGCCGAGGACGGTGTCGCCGGTGAGCAGGGCGTGGTCGGCGGCGAGGGCGAAGGACAGCGAGTCGGAGGTGTGACCGGGGGTCGCCACGACTCGCAGCTCGAGGCCACCCGCGGTCACGACGTCACCGTCGCCGAGATCGTCGTGGCCGCGTCCGACCGCCCGGGTCGGGGCGCCCGTGAGCTCGGCGAAACGGCCCGCACCCTCGGCGTGGTCGGCGTGCCCGTGGGTGAGGATCGTCTGCGCGACGCGAGCGCCGCGGGCGGCGACTGCCTGGACGACCGCCTGCAGGTGGCCCTCGTCGAGCGGGCCGGGGTCGATGACGACGGCATCGGTCGAGCCGGGTTCGAGCAGCACCCAGGTGTTGGTGCCGTCGAGCGTCATCGGGCCCGGGTTGGGGCAGAGCACGCAGAGCGCGCGTTCGGTGACCGGCCCGCCGTGCCAGTCACCGAACGCCGCCGACGGTGCGGGCGGCTGGGCCGGGCTCATCGACTCACCCACCCGGCCACGTCGAGCAACCTTTGCTAGCAAAGGTTCCTCGTTCGCGGACAGGTTGCAACCTGTCCCTGAGCGAGTTTTCTTTGCTAGCAAAGGTTGCTGCAGTCATCGCGGGAGCTCCGCCCGCATCACCAGGCCGTTGCCGGTGTCGACGAGCTGCGGCTGCACGGGCACGACGACGGGCTGCTCGGCGATGAACGCAGCAGCCGACGTGGCCGCGGCGACGTCCTCGACGGCCACCACGGTCGGGGGGAGCATGAGCGCGCTCCCGTCCTGCCAGGCCTGCAGCAGGTCAGCCGGTCGGACCCAGTCGGCGACGTCGGCCTCGGTGGTGTCGTCGTCGGCCCGCTGACCGTGCGGCACGGCAGCGCTGAAGAACCGGGTGTCGTAGCGCCGCACCTCGAACTCGGGGGTGATCCAGTGCGCGCGGTAGCCCAGCAGGTCCGAGCGCAGCAGCAGGTCGTGCTCGCGCAGCACCTCGGACAGCGAGGCCTCGTGGTCGAGCAGCCGCCGGCGCTGTTCGTGCCAGTACGGGCTGCTGACGTCGGCGATCACCTCGTCTGGTGTCGGCCCGGCCAACAGCACCCCGCACTCCTCGAACACCTCACGGACGGCCGCCGCGACCAGCACGCGCGCCGTCGCCTCGTCCACATCGAGTCGGGCCGCCCACTCGGCAGGCGTCGGACCGGCCCACGGCAGACCGGAGTCCGCGTCGCGGGGGTCGACCCCGCCGCCGGGGAAGACCATCATCCGCGGCGCGAACTCCATCGTCGCGACCCGGCGCAGCATGAAGACCTCGACGCCGGACGCGCCGGACGCGCCGACCGCGCCGACAGTGCCGGACGCGCCGTCGACGGCGGCCGCACCGTCAGCGAAGTCCCTGACGAACATGACCGTGGCTGCCCGCTTGGGCCTCACCGGTTCGCCGGGCTCGGGCGCGCCGATCCAGGCGGCGGCCCGAGCCCGCAGCGAGGGCGACTCGGCGATGGGGAACTCGCGCAGCACCACGTCGTGGATCGGGGTCAGCCGGTCACTCGTCGGCGAGGGCGACGATGACCTCGACCTCGACGGGGGCGTCCAGCGGCAGCGCTGCGACCCCGACGGCCGACCGGGCGTGGATGCCCGCGTCACCGAAAGCCTTGCCCATCAGCTCGCTGGCGCCGTTGATGACGCCCGGCTGGCCGGTGAAGGCCGGGTCGGACGCGACGAACCCGACGAGCTTGACCACCTGGGTGACCTTGTCGAGGTCCCCCACGATGCTCTTGATCGCGGCGATGGCGTTGAGGGCGCAGAGCTCGGCGAGCTTCTTCGCATCCTCCGGCGGGACCAGTCCGTGGCCCTCGCCGACCTTGCCGGTCTGCACGATGGCGCCCGACACCATGGGCAGCTGCCCGGAGGTGTAGATCCGGCGTCCGTCCTGGATGGCCGGGACGTAGGCGGCCACCGGGGTGGCGACCTCGGGGACGGTCAGGCCGAGCTCGGCCAGACGGTCTTCAACTGCGCTCATCAGGCTTTCTCCCGCTTCAGGTAGGCGACCAGTCCGTTGCCGTCAGGACCGGTGAGGACCTGGACGAGCTCCCAGCCGTCCTCACCCCACTGGTCGAGGATCTGCTTGGTCGCGTGCACGATCAACGGCACGGTCGCGTACTCCCATTTCTGCATTCCCGCAGCCTATCCCCGTGATGTCCGGGCGCCGACGGCCAGGAGTGGACGAGGATGGGGGCATGGCCGACGACCGCGACCCCAGCCAGGTGCTCGACGAGGTGGCCGACCCGCCCACGCGCACGACGGCCTACGGCGACGACCCCGCCCAGGTCTACGACGTGCGCCTGCCCGCCCGGGTCACCCGGGCCCTCACGGTCGTGGTCGTGCACGGCGGCTTCTGGCGTCCCGAGTACGACCGGACCCACGCCAGCCGTCAGGCCCAGGCCTTCGCCGATGCCGGATACCCCACAGCCGCAGTCGAGTACCGCCGCCCCGGCATGCCCGGCGGCGGGTGGCCCGGCACCGCCGACGACGTCGCTGCCGCCATCACGGCGGTGCGCCGCGACCCCGACCTGGCCCACCCCCCGGTGCTCGTCGGCCACTCCGCGGGAGGACAGCTGGTCGCCTGGGCTGCGGCTCAGCCGTGGGCCCACGGCCTGCGCGGGGTCGTGAGCCTCGCCGGCGTCCTCGACCTCGGCCACGGCGTGGCCACCGGCGTAGGTGGCACCGCCATCGCCGACCTCCTCGGCGGCTCCCCGACGGACGTGCCGGACGCCTACGCCGCGGCCGACCCCGCGACGGCTCGCACCCGGCATACCCACGCTGTTGGTGCACGCCCGCGACGACGACGTGGTGCCGTTCGAGCAGAGCGAGCGGTATGCCGCCGCGCACCACGGCCCGAACGTGCGCCTCACGCCGGTGAGGGGCGGGGGGCACTACGGGCTGATCGACCCCGAGAACGCGGCGTTCGCCGAGGTCCTCGCCGCGGTCGACCTGCTCGCCTCCTAGGCTGGCCGCATGCCCGAGACCGCCCCCGACCTGTCCAAGGTGCGCCTGCACGTGGTCACCGGCAAGGGCGGCACGGGCAAGACCACGGTCGCCGCGGCCCTCGCGCTCGCGCTCACCCGCCAGGGCAAGCGGGTGCTGCTCGCCGAGGTCGAGGGCCGGCAGGGGATCTCGCAGACGTTCGACGTGCCTCCGCTGGGCCACACCGAGACGCGCATCCTGACCGACCGGGGCGGCGGCCAGCTGTGGGCGATCTCGGTCGACGCCAAGGAGTCGCTGCGGGAGTACCTCCAGAAGTTCTACAAGGTGGGCAAGGCGATGTCGGTGCTCGACCGGTTCGGCGCCGTCGACTTCGCCACCACGATCGCGCCCGGGGTCCGCGACGTGCTGCTCATCGGCAAGGTCTACGAGGCCGCAGGTCGCCGCACGGGCAAGGGTCCAGCGGCACCGGCCTACGACGCCGTCGTGCTGGATGCACCGCCGACCGGACGCGTCGTCCGGTTCCTCAACGTCAACGCGGAGGTCGCCGACGTCGCCAAGGTGGGCCCGATCCGCTCCCAGGCCGACTCGATCACGCGGATGCTCCGCAGCCACACCACGGCAGTCCACGTCGTCACCCTTCTCGAGGAGATGCCCGTGCAGGAGACGGTCGACGCCCTGGCCGAGCTGCGCCGCACCGACCTGCCGCTGGGCGCCATCGTCGTCAACCAGCTCCGCGACCCGCTGCTGACCGACAAGGCGTTCCGGGCGGTCCGGAGTCGGCGCACCGCCAAGCTGGCCGAAGGGGTCACCGCAGACCTGGCCACCGCCGGGGTCCGCGTCACCAACGGCATGGTCACCGGCCTGCTCGCCGACGCCGGCCACCACGCCGACCGGATCGCGCTCGAGCGCGAGCAGGACGCGATCCTCGCGGAGCAGGGCCGACTCACGATCCGGCTGCCGTTGCTGGCCGAGGGCACCGAGGCCGGCGGCATCACCGTGCTGGCACAGGCCGTGGCCGAGCAGGGGATGGTCTGATGCCACCCCGCACCAAGGCCACGTCGACCGCCGCACGCGGCGGGACCGACACCGCGCCCGCACCGCCTGGACCTGGCCGCCCTGCTGACCGACCCGCAGACCAGGATCGTCGTCTGCTGTGGCGCCGGCGGCGTGGGCAAGACCACGACGGCCGCCGCGCTGGGGCTGTGGGCGGCAGAGCACGGCCGCAAGGTCGTCGTCCTCACCATCGACCCGGCCCGTCGGCTGGCCCAGTCCCTCGGCCTGACCGAGCTCGACAACACGCCCCGCCCGGTGGCGGGCGTCGGTGTCGCGAGCGGTGTCGGGGTGGGAACGGCGAGGGGGCTGGTGGCTCGCTCGACGCGATGATGCTCGACATGAAGCGCACCTTCGACGAGGTGGTCGAGCAGCACGCCACCCCCGAGAAGGCCGCCCAGATCCTCGCCAACCCCTTCTACCAAGCCGTCTCCAGCTCGTTCGCGGGCACCCAGGAGTACATGGCGATGGAGAAGCTGGGCCAGCTGCGCACCGAGGCCGGCAGGGACGGCCGCTGGGACCTCATCATCGTCGACACACCCCCGTCGCGGTCGGCCCTGGACTTCCTCGACGCCCCCAAGCGGCTCGGGTCGTTCCTCGACGGCCGCTTCATCCGGCTGCTCTCGGCACCGGCCAAGGCTGGCGGCCGGGCCGGCTTCAAGGTGTTCAGCGTCGGCGTCAACGTCGTCACCAACACCTTGTCCAAGGTGCTCGGTGGCCAGCTGCTGCAGGACGTGCAGACTTTCGTCGCCGCCCTCGACACGATGTTCGGCGGTTTCCGCGAGCGGGCTGACCAGACCTATGCCCTGCTCAAGGACTCCGAGACGGCGTTCGTCGTGGTGGCCGCGCCAGAGCGCGATGCGCTGCGGGAGGCGTCCTTCTTCGCGGGTCGCCTGGACGAGGAAGGTATGCCGCTCGCCGGACTCGTCGTGAACCGGATCCAGCGCGTGGCCGCGCCGACGCTGACCGCGTCGCGGGCCCTGGCGGCCGCCGAGCAGCTCGCCGACGCGGACGACAGGTCCACCACGGCAGCCACGACCGAAGGGCTGCTGCGCCTGCACGCCTCGCTGGCCGAGACGGCCGATCGGCAGGAGCGGTTGGCGGCCCGGTTCACTGCCGGACACCCCGGCATACCTGTCGTGGAGGTGCCGGCCTCGGCGCAGGACATCCATGACCTCGACGGCCTGCGGGAGTTCGCCGCCGCACTCACCTCCACCCCCTGACAGCCGAGCGCCAGGCCAGGCCTCGCTGGGCCGGGCCGGGCCGGAGCGGCCCCGGACGCAACGAAGTCCCTGGACCTGGGGGTGGTCGAGGGACTTGGTTGCGTTGCGGGGTTCTTGGTGCGGGCTGTGCCGCTCAGGCGCTCTCGGCCTCGGCGGGGGTCTGGTTGCGGGCCGAGGCGAACAGCGCGGCCCAGGAGGCGATGTTGGGGCGACGCTTGAGCAGGGCCCGGCGCTCACGCTCGGTCATCCCACCCCAGACGCCGAACTCGGTGCGGTTGTCGAGGGCGTCCGCGAGGCACTCGGCGATGACGGGGCAGCGCTGGCAGACGACCTTGGCGGTCTGCTGGGCCGCGCCCTGGACGAACAGTGCATCCGGGTCGGACTTCGAACAGGAGCCCATGGGCGCCCAGTCATCCATCCATACCGTGCCGACAGCCTGTCCGCTCGGTCGCGCTGGTGCGATGGTCATCTCAGTGCCTCCAGGTACTGCTGATTCAGACGCATCGAACTGCGTCTTATGTCCGTATCGACGTTTGAAAACGATAGGAACTGGAGGCACCTCTACGACATGGCCCATTCGTGTAGTTCTGCGATGGCCAAAGGGACTAGTCATTCCGAGCCATGTCGTCTCGCCCGATGTAGTCGTGGCCAAATGCGGTCAACGGTGACGAGCACGCCCAATTCGACCCGCACGGCCTCGGGAAACCGGCTACCCAAGGTTCGGCAGTTACCCTGTCGCCATGCAAGAACGCGCCACCGACCTCGGAAAAGTCGTCAGCCTGCTCGGAGCCTTCGTCGCCACCGCGATGGTTGCGGGCATCCTGGCGGCCGGTCTGTTGATCCCCGCAGCCTTCGCCACGGGACGCACGGCCACCGGCGGAGTCAAGATGTTCGACGACCTCCCGGGCGAGTTCACGGCCACCCAGCTGTCGCAGCAGTCCACGATCAAGGACGCGCGCGGCGGGATCCTGGCGACTCCCCAGCAGGAGAACCGCATCGTCGTGAACCTCAAGGACGTCGCGCCGATCATGCAGAAGGCGCAGATCGCCATCGAGGACAGCCGGTTCTACGAGCACGGTGGCGTCGACCCCCGCGGCATCCTGCGCGCGGCGGCGTCCAACGCCCAGGGCGGCGACGTCCAGGGTGCGTCCACGCTGACCCAGCAGTACGTCAAGCTGACGCTGCAGGAGAACGCCCTGCGCAACAACGACGAGGAAGCAGCACAGGCGGCCGTGCGCAAGAGCGCGGCCCGCAAGGTGCAGGAGATCAAGTACGCGGTCACTCTCGAGAAGGAGATGACCAAGGACCAGATCCTGCAGGGCTACCTCAACCTCGCCTACTACGGCGACCTCGCCTACGGCGTCGAGGCTGCGGCGCAGCACTACTTCAGCGTCAGCGCGAAGAAGCTCAACCTCCCGCAGGCCGCCCTGCTGGCCGGTCTCGTGCAGAACCCCGGCAAGACGGACCCGGTGCACTACGCGGACAAGGCCCAGGCCCGCCGCGACATCGTCCTCGACCGGATGCACGCCCTCGGCATCATCAGCGACAAGGACCTCAAGGCCTCCAAGGCGATCCCGGTCGCGAAGATGCTCAAGCTGAAGAACCCGCTGAGCAACTGCGACGCCTCGTCGGAGCCCTTCTTCTGCAACTACGTCATGGAGTACCTCCAGGACACCAGCAACCACGCGCTGGACGCCCTCGGCAAGTCGGAACCGGAGCGGATCAAGAACATCACCGGTGGTGGGCTGACCATCCAGACCACCCTCGACCCGCGTCTGCAGGAGCAGTCCCTCAAGGACCTGACCAAGCGCGTCCCGTTCGCCAACAAGGCGATGCGCAAGGACACCGAGCACGACAAGAGCCCGGTCGGACGGTCCCGCATGGTCGGTGCCGCTGCCAGCATCATCGAGCCGGGGACCGGCAAGGTCCTGGCGATGGTCCAGAACTCGCGGTACCCCACCACCAAGAAGCAGCAGAACCAGTACGGCTTCACCCAGGTGAACTGGAACGTCGACACCAAGTACCAGGGAACCACCGGCTTCCAGTTCGGCTCGACGGCCAAGATGTACGCCATCGTCCGGGCCCTGGAGACCGGTACCCCCGTGAACGGCACCGTCCCGTCCAAGTTCGCCAGCCCTACCCGTCCTGCGATCTACACGCCCAAGGAGCAGGGCTCCTGCGGTGACACGAAGAACTGGTCCGTCGAGAACGACTTCGCGATCGGTGGCAAGCCACTGCCGTTCCGCAAGGCCACCGCCCAGTCCATCAACACCGCGTTCGCCTCGCTCGCCATGAAGCTGGGGACGACCAAGGTGCGCGACACGATGACCAAGCTGCACCTCAACCAGGGCGATGGCACGAAGATCGGCTGCAACCCGAGCTCCGTGCTCGGCACCGGGGTGGTCACCCCGCTGACCCTCGCGTCGTCGTACGCGACCTTGGCCAACAACGGCAAGTACTGCCCGCCGAACCCGATCCTGTCGATCACCACGGCCGACAAGAAGCCGCTCAAGATCGGCGCGAACCCGTGCAAGCAGGTCATCGACCCCGATGTGGCCAAGGGCGCGACCGAGCTGCTCACGGGCGTCATCAAGGACGGCACCGGCCGGGCCGCCCGCATGGGCGCCCGACCGGCAGCAGGCAAGACGGGGACCACCGACAACCACGTCGAGTCCTGGTTCGTCGGCTACACCGTCCAGCGCGCCACGGCAGTGTGGGTGGGGACTCCCTACTCCCAGCAGGGGATGAACAACATCACCCTCGCGGGCACCGGCTACCGCGGCGTCTTCGGCGGTGACATCGCCGCGCCGATCTGGAGGGACCTGATGGAGACGGCCTCGCAAGGCCTCCCGATCCGCCAGTTCGACGACCCCAGCAACAAGGTCCTCAACGGCGACAAGATCTCGGTGCCCTACGTCAGCGGCCTGTCCGTCGAGGCGGCCACGGCACGGCTCAAGGAGGCTGGCTTCCTCGCCCAGGTGGCCGGCCAGACCAACAGTGCCCTGCCGCGGGGCGTCGTGGTCTACACCGACCCGACCGGCTCAGCCCTTCGCGGCTCCACGATCGGCCTCTACACCTCGTCCGGTGTCGCGGCCACGCCGAAACCGACCAAGACCCCTGACCCCAAGCCGACCAAGACCAAGGGCCCCCCGCCGCCACCCGGCCCAGGCTGACCTGACACGAAGGGGCCCCTCACCACTGGTGAGGGGCCCCTTCGTCATGGGTATGCCGCGTGAATCGTTGGCAGCACTGGTCCGCCGCTCCGCGTGGGCGCCAGCCACGCGGCATACCTCAGGCGCGGTGCCTTCACCCCGCGGTCAGGGCCGCCTTGACGACAGCCGCGACGCGGCCACCGTCGGCGCGGCCCGCGACGACGGCCTGGGCGGCCTTCATGACCTGGCCCAGCTGCGGCATCCCGGTAGCCCCGGTCTGCTCGATCGCGGCGGCCACGATGGTCGCGAGCTCGTCGTCGGAGAGCTGAGCGGGCAGGTAGGCCTCGAGCACCAGCAGCTCGGCCTCCTCCTTGGCGGCCAGCTCGGGCCGGGACGCGTCGGTGTAGGCGGTCGCGGCCTCCTTGCGCTTCTTGGCCTCCTTGGCGAGCACCTTGAGGACCTCGTCGTCGGTGAGCTCACGGGACTCGGTGCCGGAGACCTCTTCGTTGGTGATGGCGGTCAGCGCCAGGCGAAGGGTGCCCGAACGCACCTGGTCGCGCTGACGGATCGCGTCGGTGAGGTCGCTCTGGACGGTGGCCTTGAGGCTCTGCTCGGTCATGGGGTCAGTGTCGCAGGCGGGTCATGGTCCGACCTACCGACCTGTGCTGGCAGGGACCGGTTTGCAAGGATGGCGGTGATGAACGGGATCCTGGGGACTGCTGCTGGTGTCGTCGCGCTGGGCGTGGGCGGCATCGGGTACGCCAGCGTGGTCGAACGGAACTGGTTCGCGCTGCGGCGTTTCACCGTCCCCGTGCTGGCTCCCGGCACCCCTCCGCTGCGCATCCTGCAGATCTCCGACCTGCACCTCGTGCCGCGTCAGCGCCGCCGCATCGAGTGGGTGCGTGGGTTGGCCAGCCTGCAGCCGGACCTCGTCGTGAACTCCGGTGACAACCTGGCTGCCCTCGACGCGGTGCCGGGGGCGCTGCGCGCGATGGAGCCCCTGTTCGACTTCCCGGGCGTCTTCGTCATGGGGTCGAACGACTACTACGCGCCGGTGCCGAAGAACCCGGCCCGCTACCTCACCCGCCGCCATGCCGAGGCACCGCAGGGCCTAGTCCACCTGCCGATCGAGGACCTGCGCGCCGGCATGCGCGAAGGCGGTTGGGTCGACCTCGACAACGTGCGGACGACGCTGTCGATCAGGGGCGCCGAGGTCGAGTTCGTGGGGACCGACGACGCCCACATCCGCAACGACAGGTATGCCGGGGTGGCCGGTCCCGCGTCGGAGGCTGCGGCGGTGACGATCGGCGTCACCCACGCGCCCTACCAGCGGGTGCTGGACCCGATGGCGGCCGACGGAGCCCGCCTGCTGATCGCCGGCCACACCCACGGCGGCCAGCTGGCCCTGCCGTTCTACGGAGCGCTGGTGACCAACTGCGACCTGCCGACCGACCGGGCCAAGGGCGTCTCGAGGTGGTGGCCGGGTGCCGGGTCGGCTCCCTCGTCCGCGGCTCCCTCCGATGCCGCCTGGCTGCACGTCTCGGCCGGGCTCGGGACGTCGCCCTACGCCCCCGTGCGGTTCGCCTGCCGCCCGGAAGCCACCCTGCTGACCCTGGTGCCCCCAGACGCCTGACCGGACGCTGGCGACCGTTTGTTGCGCTCGAGCCACGAACGGTCGCCAGCCGTACGGATCCACAACAGTTTGTGGCTCGCGCGCCACACGTGCCACGGCCCGACCGCGCACTGGAGGCGCGGCATACCGATTGGGATGGGTCGGGCCGGGTGGGCTATCCTTCACTGTCGCTGCTCCCGTCGAACTGGCGTGGGTGGCGATTGCCACGGGGTGTGGCGCAGCTTGGTAGCGCGCTTCGTTCGGGACGAAGAGGCCGCAGGTTCAAATCCTGTCACCCCGACCAACAAAACCGCAGGTCAAAGGCCCTCCGTCAGAATCGCGACGAGGGCCTTTGACGCGCCTGACTGACGGCCGCCTGTTGTGGAATCAGCTCCGGGACGACGAGCGAGCTCCGCAGCAACAGAGCGAGAGCAGACTTTCGCGTCGACCAGTTGACCGTCACGCTTCCGAAGCAGCCTTCGCGGTTGCAGGCCGATGCAACAAGGTGCGCAGAACCATCAGTCCCACGAGGGTGATGCCGACTCCCATCGCGGTGGGGAGCCCTTCCAGACCAAGCGGCGACGTCGTCACGATGTCGAACCACGCGTGGAAGAAGACGACGACCAGCAGGCTGCCCCGTCCTGCGTGCAGCAGCCACGCGAAGATCCACGAGGCAACCCAGATGCTGAAAGCAAACCCGACGAAGCCGACCAGTGGCATCGCCCGGTAGCTCGGTGTGATCCCGAACAACGGCAGGTGCCAGAAGGCCCACGGCAGGCTCACCAGGCCCGCCGACGTGACCACCGAATGCCTTTGCTCCAGCTGTGGCTGGAGAAGGCCTCGCCAACCAACCTCTTCACCCAGGCCGTAGAAGAACAGGTTCGACACCCACCACACGCCGATCGGCAGCGTCGAGAACTCGGTCGACCGACCGAAAGCCGACCAGTCGAGGTCCAGCGGCGACACACCCGCGAGCCATGAGGACAGCGGCGCCGCCAGGAGGAGCAGCGCAGGCGGCACGAGCGCGGCGAAAGCCCAAGCCCCGCGACGCCCTCGACGGGTCAGCAGCCGTCGGCCCAGACCACGCAGTCCTGCCCTCCCGTGGACCATGCCGATGACGACCACGGCTGCCACCGCTGGGCCCAGACCCCCGAACAGGTGCAGCCCTGACCACGGCTCGGCGTCGGTCCAGCCCTGGACAGCGGCAAGCAGCGGCAGCCAGATCGACCAGCTGATCACGAAGGCCAGCACGATGAAGCTGCCCACCGGATGAGCCCGGACCTGCTCGCGCAGGCGTCCGGAACGGGTCGGATGATCTGCGGCTCCCAACGTCAGCTGGTGCTGGCCCACCCCTCGTGTCTTCCACAGCAGCGCGGCCCCCATGCCGGCGAAGCCGAGGTCACGGACACCAGCAGCGATGAGTTGTACGACGTCAGGGAGGCCCTGTGAGGTCGCCACCAGGACGACTCCCACCATCAGAAGGAGGCCGGTCCAGACCGGGAGCACTCGCGTACGGAGCACCCTGTAGCCGAAGCCAAGCCCGGCGATCACCATGATCGCGCCGTGGGCAGACATCAGCGTGCCTAGATGCCCGACGAGGGTTGAGTAGTCCTTGGTGTGATTGACGATCGCGTACACCACGGTCCCGGAAAAGACCACGTAGCTGTAGGCATAGGCCACGGCGCTGAGCAGTCCAAGTCGGCGCAGTCGCGACCGGTACAAGACCGCGATCCCGATCACGAACAAGGGGATCGCAGCCTCGGCTGCGAGCGTGAGCCACAGCTGGCCCACGGAGAAGCCCCCTTGCACGACCTCGATCACATCCGACAGGAAGTAGAGAACGGAGAAGACGAGCGCCAGGGTGCCGATGACTGTGGCTGCGGGACCGCTCCGACCCGCCTGCCTGGCTCGAGGCTTCTCTCGGTCCGGGCCCAGCGCTGTGGGGTCGTGACCGCCGGGCCGCGCTGTGAGTCCCACTGCTCGAGGTGTCATCCCGCGCCAGATGTTTCCAGCGCTGCGGGGACAGTCATGGGGTGACTGAGGTCGCGCGCCTGTGCCTCGGCTCGGGCTTTGATGCCGCGGAGCATGCTGCGGAGCATCGCGAAGTCGCCGAACTCCATCATCAGGAGGCCGAGAATCGCCCAGTGCGGGTGCCGCCAGTCATAGCGTGCGTTGATGCGGGTGATCAGACGAGTTCCCCGGTCCGTCGGCGTCAGCCGCCAGGCCCAGGTGCTGTCCGGTATGGTCCACAGCAGGGACCGGTTGGGCTCGAAGGAGTGAACCTTCAGGGCCGAGCGGACCGAGGGCCTGGGTGACATCGGCACCCACCAGCCAACCTCGATGTGCTGGAGGTCGGGCACGATCACGGTTGCGCTGGGATGAGCCAAGTTGTCGAGCAGGTCATTGCTGTACCAGCCAGCCCTGAGGCAGCCGACCTGTACGAGCCATGGCCACACAGCCTCCGGAGGGGCGTCGATGTTGATTGCCCGGGTCGACTTGTACTGCGCACCAGACATCAAGTCGTCACCCGGCAGCGGGGTTGCCACTTCCTGGGGCGTCGCACCCCAGCGAAGATGCCACCTGCGGTACAGCGGGGCGGTCAGAAGGATCGGTAGGTCCTGCATGACGTTGCGAATCTCGAGGGCCAGCTCTCGACCCGTTGGCCTTGTCGTTGCAGCCATCTCAGTCACCTTCGTTGAGTCACGAGAACTCTCGACCATCCGAGTGTGGTCCGGTCTCCTGCACACCCACAGGGTCGAACGTCCTGCGAGCGTCGGCCTCTGTCCGGCGCGCGACTGGGCACCACGAAGGAGGAGCCAGAGCAGCACCAGACCAACTACGGCGAGAGTGAGGAACGCGGCCACCAAGGTCAGCTGGGTGTCGGGACCTACGACCCTGCTGCCAGCCCTGCCCGGGTTGCAGAGTGGCCTTGTCAGCACACCGCATTCAGCGGCGAGCGGCCCCAGCTGGGAGAGCCACCATGAGCACCACCGTCCGATCGCAGAACGATCAGGAGCGCGGCACCACGAGCCAACCGCAGGTGGCCACCCCTGACACGACTCGCGCCTCGCGAGCCCTGCCCTATGTCCTGGGCGCCATCCGACTCAGCCTCGGCTGGGTCTTCCTCTGGGCCTTCATCGACAAGGTCTTCGGACTCGGGCACGGAACCCCCACCAAGGGCGCCTGGATCAACGGCGGACACCCGACCATGGGCTTCCTCAAGAACGCCGCAACCGGCCCGTTCGCCGACTTCTACCACGGCATCGCCGGCGCAGCGTGGGCCGACTGGATGTTCATGCTCGGCCTGCTCGGCATCGGAGTGGCCCTCATGGCCGGCGTGGCAATGCGGTTCGCAGCCTCCGCCGGAGCCCTGCTCCTGGTCCTGATGTGGACCGCGGTCCTGCCCCCCGAGAACAACCTCTTCATGGATGACCACCTCATCTACGCCATGACCCTCGTGGCCCTCACGATGCTCGGCGCCGGCAAGGCACTCGGGCTCGGTCAGCAGTGGGAGCGGCTCCCGATCGTGCGCCGCTACGCCTTCCTTCGCTGAAACCCCGTATCCCCGCGCGCCTCCTGAGCCCCTGCTCCAGGAGGTGCGCGGTCGTATGCCGTGCTCAGCACGGAAGTACAAAGCACATGCGCGCCCTGCTGATGTCGTCGGGCACCTTCCTCCGTCAGAGTCGCGGCGAGGGCCCTTGTCGTGCCTGAGTGGCTGTCGATCCGAGCTGGGCGAGTCGCGCCGGGCGGTTGGCGACGCGCCTTGGTTCACAATGAACCGTGCCCAGAGAGCTCGGCGACGTCGTATGGCCCGTGTCCACGCCGCGGTTGACGCTGCGACGAGCAAGGGTGGACGACGCCGATGCCGTCCTGTCCTACCGGTCCCAGCCCTCGGTGTCGGAGTGGATGGGCGCCCCGCCGGAGGACTTTCCCGCCAGGTTCGCCGCGCCCGAACGACTCGACGTCCTGCTGGTGGTCGAGCGGGAGGGTGCAGTCATCGGCGACCTCATGGTCAAGATCGAGGATGCGTGGGCTCCTCCCCGGGTGAGCTCGCAGGCACGCGGTGTGCAGGCGGAGCTCGGCTGGGCGCTGCGAGCGGAGGAAACCGGAATGGGCTACGCGACCGAGGCTGTCGAGGCGGCGCTCCGGATCTGCTTCGACGACCTGGGGCTGCGCCGTGTGTTCGCAGGCTGCTTCGTCGCGAACACCGCGTCGTACCGGCTGATGGAACGGGTGGGCATGCGACGGGAAGCGCACACGGTGAAGGACGCCCTGCACCCGTCCGGGGAATGGATGGACGGCTACACCTATGCGCTGCTGGCTGACGAGCGGCACGGCCGACGTCCATGAGCTGACGGCCCGAATCTCGCCGGCCCGGGATGCGCATAGGGTGCGCACGGGCACCAGGAGAGGACGACGAATGGCAGGTTCCCACAGGCAGACCGCGACGGGCGCCCACGCGCCGACGCCGGTGTGGATGCGGATCGCGCTGGCCACGGCTGTCCTGGTCATCGCACTGGTGACCGCCGTCGGCATGTGGGTGCTACGTCCCACCGGGGAGGACCGTCCTGCCGTGCGGGACAGCAGCGTGTCCGGCGTCGAGTACCTTCACGGCACGGTGACCTCGATCGCGCCACTGGACTGCGATGAGTTCGGGGCGCCCGAAGCCTCGACCACCAAGTCCCCCGTGGCCGCCAAGTGCGGACGAGCCGCCGTCAAGCTCACCAGCGGCCAGGACGAGGGGTCCACGGTCAGTGTCGACCTTCCGCCCGATGCCCGCCGTGCGGGCACTGGCATCGAGCTGGTTCTGCTGAAGGTCCCAGGCAAGGGCGACGACTCCCCCTACACCTTCTACGACATCGAGCGCGGACTCCCCCTCACGTGGCTGGCGATCGCCTTCGCGCTCACCGTCGTGGCCGTCGCTCGCTGGCGCGGGTTGCGCTCCTTGGTTGGCCTCGCCATCGCCGGTGGCGTCGTGGTCAAGTACCTCATGCCGGCCCTGCTGGATGGGCGGAGCCCCGTCGCTCTCGGCCTGGTCACGTCGGCCGCCATCATGATCGTGGTCCTGTACATGGCGCACGGGGTCTCGGCCCGCACGACAACGGCGCTGCTGGGTACGTTCGCCGGCCTGGCCATCACTGCAGGCGTGGGCACACTGGCTGTCGCGCAGGCACACCTGACCGGGGTGAGCAGCGACGACAACGCTGCGCTGCAACAGGTGGCGCAACAGATTGACCTGCGGAACCTGCTGACCTGCGGCATCATCCTGGCCGGGCTGGGCATCCTCAACGACGTCACGATCACCCAGAGCTCGGCAGTCTGGGAGCTGTACGACGCAGCCCCCGACATCCCGCCGCTGCGGCTCTACCGCCAGGCGATGCGCATCGGGCGCGACCACATCGCCTCCACGGTCTACACCGTCGTCTTTGCCTACGCCGGCGCCGCGTTGCCGGTCCTGCTCCTCATCAGTCTCGTCGACCAGCCGGTTGCCAGGATCCTGACCAGCTCGGACATCAGCGAGGAGATCGTGCGCACCATGGCCGGCGGCATCGGCCTGGTCGCGGCCGTCCCGGTGACCACCGCACTGGCAACGCTTGTGGTGCGCTCCCTCCAGCTCAGCGCCCGCACGAAGCCGTCGGTGCGGCCAGAAGCGACGCCCGAGCCGGCTTCCGGCTGAAGGCACCACCAGGATGCGGCCATAGACTCACGGCATGTCGGGTGACAGGCGCTCCAGTTCGCCCCGACGCCGCCGGTCCGCAGGGTCACATCGTGCGCCGCGCAGACGGCCGCCACGCATCGTGCGGTGGGTCGCGAACCTGGCCGCACTCGCGAGCCTGACAGCCATCGGACTGGCTGCCCTGGCCGTGGTCGGAGTCGGCCCGTTCCGCGCGACCCTGGCCAACCTCGAGCGGCCGGCATCCACGATCCCCGCCGGTGCCAGCCCATCGGAAACGAGTGCGACGACGCCGGCGAGTGGAGCGAACGGTGCCGTGCCTGCGCCCAGCCCGGCCACACCCACCCCGACCACAGCCGCCCCGCGAGCGCTGCCCCTCGGCGCCCGCACGCTCAGCACCATCGCCGGGCGAACGAGCCAGGTGGTCGTGGTCCGGGGGGCGGGAACCGGGTCGAGTGCGGCCACTGTCGAGCTCTACGAACGCGTCGATGCCGACTGGGCCCGGGTGGCCAGGTGGCAAGGACACGTCGGCAAAGAGGGGTGGGCCACTCGCCACGTGGAGGGCGACCTCAAGACCCCTGTCGGGACCTTCACCCTGAGCGATGCGGGCGGCCGAAAGCCCAATCCCGGGTCGGACCTGCCGTACCACCGGTCGACGGCATTCGAGCCTCCTCCCAGGCAACCGGGGTTCGGAGACTCGATGGCCGACGCGTTCGACTACGTCATCGCGGTCGACTACAACCGGGTCGCCGGCAAGTCGCCCCTCGACTCCGCTCGTCCGCTCGGCACTGGGCGCGGTGGTGGCATCTGGCTGCACGTCGACCACGACGGGCCGACTCATGGCTGCGTCTCGATACCGCAGGCAGGCGTGCGGTACCTCCTGCTTCACCTGAAGGTCGAGTCGCACCCGGTCGTGGTGATGGGCCCCGCGGCACAGCTGTCTCGCTGAGGCCCAGCTCTCTTATTCGGTTGGCTCGCTGAACGCGACCGCCTAGCGTCGTGGGATGACGTGTCACCTCCACGCAGTCAGCATCGATGCGAACGACCCCCTGCGTCTGGGGACCTTCTGGGCCGGTGTCCTCGGCCGGGAGCTCGACGACAGCGCCGACGGCGTTGCGCTGCTCCCGAGCGATGGTCCCGGGTACCGGATCGAGTTCCCCCTCACCCAGGAGCCCAAGCTGGGCCCCAACCAGATCCACTTCGACGTGACGAGCACGTCCCTCGAGGATCAGCAGCGGACGGTGGCCCGGGCGCTCGAGCTGGGCGGCCGGCACCTCGACATCGGCCAGGACCCGGACGACGGGCACGTCGTGCTCGCCGACCCCGAAGGCAACGAGTTCTGCGTCATCGAGGCCGAGAACAACTTCCTCGCCCACACCGGGCGCATCGGCGCCATCAACTGCGACGGTTCGCAGGAGGTCGGCTACTTCTGGGCCGAGGCCCTGGGCTGGCGGCTGGTCTGGGACCAGGACGAAGAGACCGCGATCCAGTCACCGCTCGGCGGTTCGAAGGTGTCATGGGGAGGTCCCCCCGTCCGGCCGAAGACCGGCAAGAACCGGCTGCATCTCGACATCGCACCCTCCCCCGGCGGTGACCAGCAGGCGGAGGTCGACCGGCTCGTCTCCATCGGCGCGACCCACCTCGACATCGGTCAGGGCGACGTCGACTGGGTGGTCATGGCCGACCCCGACGGCAACGAGTTCTGTGTCCTGACCCCGCGATGACGGGAGTACCCATGTCCTCGACCGTGCTGTACATGTCCATGTCGCTCGACGGCCTCGTCGCCGGGCCCAACGAGAGTCCCGACAACTGGCTCGGGGACGGTGGCCAGCGCCTCCATGAGTGGGTGCTTGGTGGCAACCTCGAAGAGGTCGAGGGCCCGGGCCGTGCCATCGTGGACGACTTCATGAGCACGGGTGCGGTCCTCGCAGGGCGGGGTACCTTCGAGCCGGCCGGCGGCTGGAACGGAGACCACCACGACGGTGTCCCCATCTTCATCCTCAGCCGCCACGAGCCGGCGCCCGAGTTTGCCCAGTGGCCAGGCGTCACCTACCTGAGCGATCTCGGCGAAGCGGTGCGTCGGGCCAAGGAGGCCGCGGGTGACGCGAACGTCCTGGTGCACGGGGTGGGGGTCGCGCAACGGCTGCTCCTGGCCGGGCTGCTCGACGAGATCCAGATCCACCTCGTCCCCGTCCTGCTCGGCAAGGGGCGCCGGCTCTTCGAGCACCTCGGCGCCGAGCAACGCGAGCTGGAGACGATCGCAGTCACGCGAGGACCTGACGCCACCCACCTGCGCTACCGGGTCCGTCGCTGACGCGCACCTGAGACGCGAATCCCGGTTCAGTGCGTGCGCAGCGCGTCGATCAGCTCGGCCTTGGACATCGAGGATCTTCCTTCGATGCCGATCTCTTTGGCGCGCTTCATCAGCTGGTCCTTGGTCCAGTGGTCGTAGTCGCCGCTCTTGCCGCCCTTCTTCCCCACCGAGGAGCGGGACGTGTTGGCCGCTGCGTTGGAGATGCGCGCAGCCTTTTCCTTGCTGGCGCCCTCGTCACGCAGCGCTTCGTACACCTTCGGATCCTTCACCGACGGACCGGGTTTGCGTTGCGGCATGACATCTCCTGCCTCTCTCGGGGTACCGGGCGAACGTCGACCGGCTCAGTGACCACACTCCCCCGGGTACCCATGCCCTGCCACCCCAAACCCGGCCCGACCGGACTGGTTGGAGCAGCCGATTCTGGGGTACATGTGGGACATGACTGAGGAAGCTCTCAACCGTGGCCGGCACGAGACCCACGCGGAGAGGCTCGACCGCAACTGGGACGAGCTCCTGCAGGAGCTCCGTGTCGTCCAGACGGGCGTGCAGATCCTGGGTGGCTTCCTGCTCACCCTGCCGTTCCAGCAGCGGTTCACCGAGATCGAGGACGTCAACCGGCGGGTCTACCTCGTCGCGTTCTCCCTGACGGTGGTCGCCACCGCCTTTCTCGTCGCCCCGGTCGCGTCCCACCGCCTGCTGTTCCACAAGCATGAGAAGGGGACCCTCGTCGCCATCGCGAACGTCTGCGCACGCATCGGCCTGGTCGCCCTCGCCCTGGCAGTGAGCTCCGTGGCGTTCATCATCTTCGACGTCGTGACGGGCACCGGCGCTGCTGTCGCGGCCGCGGGTGCCGTGCTCCTGCTCTTCCTCGTGAACTGGCTGCTGCTCCCGATGGGCGTGCTCCGCCGAGACCGGGCCTCCGACGGCGACCACACCTAGATGGACGAGGATGGAGGTATGCCGGAGACCGCACCTTCCCCGGGCGGCGTGCGCGTTCAGCGCGTCGTCACCGCAGGCACCTTCGACCGACCCGAGGGAGCGCTGACCCTCGAGAACAACACCTGGGTCATCGGCAACGACTCGGAGTGCCTGGTCATCGACGCGGGTCACGACGGCCGCGCCATCGTGAAGTCGATCCCCCGCGAGCAGCGCGTGCAAAGCGTCCTCATCACGCACGGGCACGTCGACCACCTCGACGCGGTCGGTGAGGTCTGCGATGGCACTCGCGCCCCGGCATACCTGCATCCTGCGGACCGGTTCCTCTGGGACGAGCTCTATCCCGTGACTCCCGACGGCGAGCTGGTCGACGGCCAGACGGTCACGATCGGCGACGTCGAGCTGCACGTCATCCACACACCCGGCCACACGCCGGGCTCCACCTGCTTCCACGCGCCGTCACTGGGCGTCGTGTTCACCGGCGACACCCTCTTCCCGGGCGGACCGGGCGCAACCCGCCATGACTACAGCGACTTCGACACCATCATCGAGTCGGTGCGCAGCCGACTGTTCACCCTGCCCGAGGACACCGTAGTCCTCCCCGGGCACGGGGAGGCGACGGTCATCGGCGCAGAACGGCCGCACCTGCAGGAGTGGATCGACCGGCGGTGGTGAAGGCCCTCGGCTGCAGGAGCGTCAGGTGATGAGCAGCACGCCGGCGAGGACCAGCAGTACCGCTGCGGCGTAGACGAGCAGAAGGGCCGCGGCGATCGCGGCAGCGCTGTGGCTCAGCCACCACGTGGGCTCGTGGTGGGGGACATGCAGGTGGGCGAGTGCTGTGCGCATGGCGCACCCCCTTGGGTTGGGAACCGGCCTCCTTCGAGGGTAGGACGCTCATCCGTCCTGTCCAGTCCGCCACGCCGGATGTCCGCCCCGGCAGCCTCAGCCCCGGTAGTTCTCCACCGTGCCGGCGTCACGCACCGCGGCGTCCGCGGGGTCCTCACCGAACTCCCGCTTGGCCCGCCGCTGGCGCAGCAGGTCCCAGCACTGGTCCAGCTCGACCTCGATGGTCCGCAGCCGCGCGTTCTCCTCCTCGACGCTGATCTCGCCGGCGCCGAGCCGACCGCGCAGCCCGTGCTCCTCGTCGATGAGTCCCTTGATGTGCTGCTGGATGTCGATGTCGTCGGCCACCCGTTCACTATGGCACCACCCCCTGTCGCTGGCGAGGGTGCGCTGGTTTCATGGACGCGTGGCACCCCGAGGTGTGCCGAGCCGGGATCCGCTGGCCTGCATCGTGGTCAGGGGTGGGGAGGTCGCGGCCCTGGCCCCGGCCATCGGCCGGCTGGACCTCACGTGGAAGGGCCCCGCCGTCATCCTCGCCCGCCTCTCGCAGCCGACGCCCGTGAGCGCGTCGGTCGTCCACGCGCTGGTCGACCTGCTGAGTGACGCGGGCTGCGCGCCCGTGTCGGTGGGCTCGAGCCTGCACTCCTACGACCGCGACCGCGGACACGACTCGGTGGCCGCCCTGGCCCGTCGCGCGGGGCTGACGGGGCGCACGCCCCGCGGCCGGTCCTACGACGTGGTGGACCTCGGCGCCGACCTCGTGGAAGCACCGGTGCCCGATGCGAGCGTGCTTTCCGGCCAACGGGTTTCGCGACTCTGGGCCGAGGTTGGCGCGCGCGTGGTCGTCGGTCGTGCCGTCACCGACCTCGTCCACGGCTATGCCGCGTGCCTCACCACGCTGCTCGGCGCGGCACCCGAGGTGGCCGGTGCGGAGCCCGCCGACGTCGCGGCTGACCTCCTCGCCCACCTCCCGCCGGCCCTCGCGGTGGTGGACGCGTTGTCTGCGAGCGTCGGCCCGGACGGCGGCCGACTTCCCCAGCCCATCGACAGCCGCACCCTCGTCGTCGCGGCCGATGTGCTCGCCGCCGACAGCGCGTGCGCAGCCCTGCTGGGGCTGGACCGGTCGACGTCCCTGCTGGTGGAGCGGGCGATCCGTGCCCTGGGCGCGCCGGGCGGCCGGACCGAGGGCCAGCTCGGCGCGCTGGACGGCGCCCACGCGGCCCACCCGCTCGCCCGGTCAGCGGCGCGGTCTGTCGCAGCCGAGCCACGGCTGGCGCGCGTGCTCAGCGCAGCGACGGGTGGTCCGGACGATGGGGCGCAGCCACCCGACCCGGTCCTGTCGACGGTCCTCGCGGTCCTGACCCCGCTCGTCGTGGCGGCCGACGACCCGGCAGGCCACCTTCCGCTGACCACAGTCCTGGGTGGCGTCGCGAGCCTGCGGCAAGGGACGTTCGCGTGGGCGACCGGCGTGGACAAGGCAAGCATCGACCGACGGGAGGTGCCGCTGGGTTTCGACCCCGCGGCATACCCCGTGGGTGACTTCGACGGGCTGCCGGAGTTCTTCGCGCCGTTCGACGAGATGCTCGAGGGGCTGCCCGACAACGGCGACGGGATGCGCTGGCGGCTGGTCGACAGGGCGACGGTGTTCGAGGTGGGCCGCGACATCCGGGCCGACTTCGACGAGTTCGTCGCCCGGGTGGACGTGGCGGCCGGGATCAGCCTGATGGCCGACTACCTCGGTGGGCGGCGCCTCACCCTGGCGGGTCCTTCCGAGGGCAGCGCCGAGTCCGGCGAGTCGGGCGACTCGACCCGGGAGGCCGTCACGCGCACCCGGCAGGTCGAACGCAACCTCTACCTCCCCCAGCCCAACTACCTCGCCGCGTGGGGAGGCGAACCCATCGACGTCTGCAAGATCGAGCTCGTCGAACGAAGCGCCGACAGGCACCGGCTGACCTGGCGAACCGTCCACAGCCCCAACGGTTCCGCGGAGTTCGACGACGGCAGCCTCACCTTCACCCGCACCGAGACGGGCACCCGGGCCGTCGTGCGCGGCAGACAGCTCTTCGCCCTGCCGCCGGCCTGGGCAGGCATCGACCTGGCGGCCGTCCCGGAGCTGCGCAACCCACTTCTCGAGGAGGCGTACCGCCGGTTCTTCACCACGACGTTCGACAACCTCGAGGCCTGCTTCGAGGGACGCGAGTTCCGCATCGGGCGACCGCCGATGGACCCCACGGAACCGCTGCTCACCTCCTCCCTCGACCTCCTGCTCGGCGCGGTCACCCAGGGGCTCGGCGACCCCCAGGAGACCCCGGCCGCGAGACGGGAAGTCGACAGTGACGTCGACGCCCACGGCTTCCGCCATGTCAGGGGGGCCAGGTGAAGGTCGCCGTCACCGGAGCCACCGGCATGGTCGGCGGTCAGGTCGTCAGCGCCGCGCTGGCGGCCGGCCACGAGGTCCTCGCCCTCACCCGGCCCGACCCGGAGCGACGCGGCCGCACCCTGCGCTTCGGCGGACACGACGTGTCACGAGCCGAGGCGGCCCTCACCGACACCGCCGCCGTCACCGCGGCACTGCGGGGTTGCGACGGCCTGGTCCACTGCGCGGCGGTCTACGCCTTCGGGGCCGCCCGGGCGGCAGAGGTCGACCAGGTCAACACCGACGGCACCCGAGCGGTCCTCGAGGCAGCAGCGGCGGCTGGGGTGGCCCGAACCGTCGTCACGACGTCATCGGTCACCTGCGGCTCGAGCCTGCTCCCCCGTGCGCGTTCCGAGCGCGACCACCTTGGCGTCGAGCCGGCCCCCACCTACTACGCGAGCAAGGTCGCCCAGGAGGAGGTTGCCCTCGAGACCGGGCAACGACACGGCATACCCGTGGTGTTGGCGCTGCCGACCGTCGTGCTCGGGGGACCGTTCACCCGCCTCGCGCCGAGCAACGCCATCGTGCTGCGCTACCTGCTCGACCCCACCCGCAGCACCTTTGCCGGCGGCTGCAACGTCGTCGACGCCCGGGACGTCGGGGCCGGCCACCTCGCCCTGCTCGAGCAGGGCGTCCCCGGCGAGCGCTACCTGCTCGGCGGTGAGGATGTCAGCTGGCGGATGCTGCACAGCCTGGTCGCCGACCTCGCGGGCCTTCCCGGGCCGTTCGCGGAGATGCCCGCCGCGAGCGCCTGGGCGCTGTCGGCCGCCGCAGAGTGGTGGGCGGGCCTGAGCGACTCTGCTCCCCTGACCACGCGCGACGAGGCCTCCACGGTCGGACGCTTCTACTGGTACACCTCCGCCAGGGCACACCAGCTCGGCTATGCCGCGCGGCCGGCTCGCGCCGCCGTCGCCGCCTCCCTGGCGTGGCTGGCCGTCAGCCCCGACCTGCCGCAGTGGGCGCGCGAGGGACTGCGTCTCCACCCCGAGGTGCGCGCCGCGCGAGACCTGGTGGCGGCACCACTGGTTGCGGCGGACGACCTCAGTCCGCGACCTCGACGGTCACCTCCAGCGTGGCCTCGTCGCCGCCACTGACGGCCACGCTGCCGACGTACTGCTGCCCGGGCTGAACGACTGCCTCGTCGAGGTCGGCCTCGAGCCGCACCTGGTACTCACCACCCGCGGGGATGGTGACGTGGTCGGGGTCGACGGTCAGCGTCACCGCCACCACCGTGCCCGTCGCGTCCCGCAGCTCGCTCGGCTCGAGCTCGACCCGACGCGCCCGCGGGTGACGGTTCACCACGGTGACCGAGGCCTGCGCCGTCTGCCCGACAGCCGCCCGAAGCAGGACCCGCGACCGGCGCCCGCCGTCGTCCTGCTCGGCAGGTGGCGCCTGCGGGGCGGTTCCGTTGCGGGTCTGCGCCGCACCGTGTCGCGTCCTGGGCCCGGCACCGGCGGTGGTGGCGTCGCTGATGATCCGGGCCGCGCTGCGCGTGCCGAGCGCCATCAGCTCGCTCGCGTAGTCGAGACCGAGCGCTCCCGCTTCACGCCAGTAGCGCGCACCCTCGCGACTGACGGCGTCGAGATAGGCCCGGCTCGACGAGGACCGGTCCACGTCTCCGGAGAGGGTGGCCCGGCCCAGCTCGAGGGACTGCTTGGCGAGGCTCGCCTGGGCCTGCAGGGCCTGCCTTGCCAGCTCGGTGATGCGCGCGAGGGTCTCGTCCGCGGCAGTGGTGTTGTTCGGGTCGGTCATCTCAGTGCTCCTAGCAGCAGCATCCGCAGTCACACCCGACGTCGACGGCGTCGCACTCCGTGGGCAGGACCACGACGGCCACCCGCTGCGGCCGGGCACAGCCCTCGAAGCGGACGTCCGCGTAGGCGCTGACGCAGGACTCCACGTCGGTCGTCCGGCGCTGCGTGTCCACGACCACGTCCACCGGCTTGCGCCCTGCGGCCCGGCTTGGCTTGGCGGCCTTGTCGGCCGCATCGGTCGACTCCGGCGGGACGGCTGGGTCGTCGGCGTCCTTGGCATCCCGGGTGCTCGACGAACCGTCGTCGTTGGCGCCGCGGGTCGAGATCAGCAGCCGGACGACCCGGTCCTCGCACGGCTTCAGGACGATCTTGTCCTCCTCCAGGATGGCGCGGATCTCGAGGTCGCCGTCGCCCGAGCAGAGGTGCCACGGGCCGACCTCGAGGGACACCTCGCGTTCCCGACGCCAGGTGTTGTGGAGCCGGAACGGCACCACCCGTACCTCCCCGGCCCTGGCCCGCACGATCACGTCGGCCTCCGGCACACAGCAGTCGCAGGCATCCCGGCAACAGCTGTCGTGGCACCCGTCCGCCGGGCTGCGGGTGCGCCCCTCCCCGCACCCACAACCATGGTGCCCCCGCTCGTGCTCGTCGGCGTGGTGGCCCTGGTGGTCGTGGTGGCCGTGGTGGTCGCCGTGCTCACGACAGCCAGCGCTGGATTCCCCACAGCCGCATCCCTTTTCGCCGTGGTGGTGACCACCCTTGCGATGATGACCCGGCGACGCCCCCGGAACCGTCGGCATGGTCAGTCCGACGGCGGCCGCCGCGGGTGACCAGGCTTGCGACCACTGGTCCCAGGCGGTCGTCGACTGGTCCACCCACTGCTGGACCGCATCGGCGAACCCGTCGCGCAGGGTGGTGAGGTACTCGGGTGCGGTGGTGCTCATGGTGATCACTCCGATGGGTCGCGGGGCAGGACTATGACGTCGAGATCGGCTGTGCCGACAGGGATTCGCGCGGTATGCCGGCGGGCCGGGTCGAGCTCTGCAGGAACTGTGAGGTGGCCGTGGAGGACGATCGAGGTGCCGGGCGGTACCGTCGTCGCGGCAGACAGGGTCAGGGTGATGTCGGGGCCCGGGTCCGGTCCGCCGTCATCCGTGCGAGCGCGCACGACGGCGGCCAACGGGATAGCGAGGTTGCCGTCGTTGGCGACCGTGACCGTGAGCTCGTGACGCCCGACCTCGGCCAGGGTCCGCCGCGGCGAGACGTGCATCGACAGGTCGGGTTCGACCCGCAGCAGGGCCTGGCGACGGATGCCACCCACCTCGACCTCGGCGGCATACTCCCCCGGCGGGGTGTCCTGCTCGAGCCGGAACGACACGGGCAGGTCGGCCGTGGCCCCGGGGGCGATGACGGCCGCCCCGGACCCGGCCAGGGCCTGCTGACCGCTGCGGTGCAGGGTCAGGCCGCGGACGGCCACTCGCTGGTCGACCGCGTTCTCGATCGAGACGGTGGCGCGCAGCAGGCTCGGGGGCCCGGTCAGCACGATCGTGTCCGCGGCGGTAGCGGCGCGGGCGGCGCCGGGCAGGGCTTTCGGCGCGGCTGCCGGCTTCGGCACAGGTGCCGACTTCTTGGCGGCGGCCGTCCTCGCTGCGCCGGTGGGTTTCGTGGGCTTGCGCCGAGCGGTCGTCATTGCTGGCTCACAGGTCGATCACGACGGGGCCGTGGTGCTCGGGCCGGATGTGCGTGGTCGTGCTGCCCCGCACGGTGATCGCGAACAGCTCGTGGCCGAGCACCGACCAGCCCCAGGTCTGTTCGTACGGCGTGCACACCTCCGTGGCCGGCGGCGGGCCGAGCTCGAGCCGGACGCAGGTGTCCACGGCCACCGGCTTGAGGTCGACCGACGACGTCGTGTCCACGCTCGAGGCCGAGTCGACCCGCGAGGTGGTGTCGACCGTCGACGTCGTCGTGACCGGCTCGAGGGTGATGGTCGAGTCGCTGTGGACGGTGTTCTCGCCGTTGTTGGTGTTCGTCGTGCCCCCGGCGAGCGTCAGCTTCATGGCGTCGAGCCCGGTGAGCGTCGACGTCACGTCCGCGGAGACGTCGGAGCTGAACGTGTTCCCACCGAACACGGTGGTGTCGATCGTGTAGTCGGCCATCAGAGCTCTCCTGCGGGACGAGGTGCATCGGGACTGACGAGGTAGGAGTGGTGGAAGCCGAGGCGGGGGTCGCCCCAGGCCCCGAGTCGGGAGTCGAACTCCTGGAGCTCTGGCATGACGACGCGGTCGCGGACCTCCAGCGACGGGTAGTCGTAGACCGTGATGTGGTTCTGGCCGCGGTTCGCGGTGAAGAGCAGGGTCTGGTCCGCGGACAGCTGGCAGGCGTAGATGCCGTCGACCAGGGCGCCGCGGCTGACGCGCAACGACTCGGCATACAGCTGCGAGTTGCTGAAGAAGTTGCCGCGCATCACCGACTCGGCCAGCGTGCTGGCCGACTGGCGGGTGAGGGCGAGGCTCTCCAAGGCCCCCGGGTGCTCGTCGATCAGCCGGTGCTGGCTGAGCGTCAGCAGGTCGACGAAGACCACGGTGTGGCTGCCCCCGGTGCAGAAGATGAGCTCGGAGTCGGAGATCGTGACGTCCGAGTTGATGTGGGCCGGCAGGTCGCGGTCGGCGGCCCAGTGCCGCACGATGCGGCCGTCCTCGGCATCGATCTCGAAGGCGTACTGCCGCAGCCAGGCCATGCCCCAGTGCTCCCAGTCGGAGCGGTCGGCGGCGTTGACCCGGAACGAGATCGCGTAGAAGACGTCGAGGACCGGGTGGCAGACCACGTGCCAGCAGGTCGTCGGCAGCACGATCCGGCGCACGTCTCCCGTGACCGTGTCCAGGATGCCGACCTCCTTGGCCTCACCCCTGGTCGGGTGGTCCATGCCCCCGAAGACGATGTAGCGGCCCGACGCGGTGCGCTTCATGGCGTGGGGGATCTTGAGGCCGTGCGGGGCGACCTGCTCGGCCTTGGTCAGCCGGTTCACGTCGAACTTCCACAGGTGCTCGCCGATCGAGGTGACGAACTGGGTGTCATCGAGCCAGACGAGGTGGGTGCTGCCCTTGATCGTGGTGTCAGGGACTTCGAAGCGCAGCGTCGAGACCCGGTCGGCCTCCTCCAGCGTGGCGAGGTCGTAGAAGAGCAGGTGCTGACCGGTGTTGCCCAGGAAGCCGATCCGCCGGCTCGGGTCGACGCTCGGCGCGTGACCGCCAGAGGCACCGGCGAAGTAGCTGACCTTGTAGGCATGGTCGCCGGTCACCGGGTCGTAGTGGAACAGGCACACGCCTGCCCTGCCCTCGAGACCGTTCAGTCCGTTGCCGTCGAGGGCGACGTGAAAAGCGTATGGGTAGGTCCGCACTGGCAGCCCCGGCCTGGTCGTGTACCCAGCGGACCCGGCGGACCGCCGCTTTCACGGTACTCGGGCTCCAACGGCCTCGAAAGGCCTCAACAGCCATCCAGTGGGACCAACCGCGTCCACTCGCAACGGAATGCCCAGAATGGCCGGAATGCCCGAACCGATGCGGTGTCGGGCCACAGCGGGCCGATCAGGTGTCGGGCCAGATCATCGACCAGCGGGACGCCAGCGCCTTGCGGGTCCGGGCCGAGAGATTGAGCCCCACGATCTCCGGCAGGGTCCACCAGAGGGCGGAGGACGTCGTGCCCATCCGCAGCAGGGAGGGCTCGGCACCGCACTCGAACACCATGTGCACCACGTGGAGCCCGCCCTCGACGACGCTCTCGAGGTCGATGACCTCCACCCTGGTCGCCGTCAGGGCACCCGCCTCGGACACCAGCCGTCGCGCCCGGACGACCGGGTCCTCACCCACCTCGACCAGCGCGCTCGGCAGTCCCCACACCGGCTCGTCGGGCGGCTGGGCGCGGTCGAGCAGGACCCGACGGTCCGGGTCGACCCCGAGCACGTGCACGGCGATACGCGTCGTCAACGGCACGGCTGTGGCCAGTCGAGACATGCCAGCTCCCACTCGGACAAACGGTCGGTAACGCCCCACGCTCGTCGGTCGGTGCCGCCCCCGGCTCCCGGTCGACTGGCCCAGCGTAGACGAGGTGTCTGAGCGTCACCACGAGGGGCACCAGGAGCACCAACCGCCGCGGTCACGCCTTGAGGTCGGGGAACTGGTCGTCGCGGAACTCCTCCGACAAGGACCGCGCGCCGTCGAAGGCCTGCTGCTCGCGGTCGCGCAGCTCGACCCGGCGGATCTTGCCCGAGATGGTCTTGGGCAGCTCGAAGAACTCCACCCGGCGCACCCGCAGGTAGGGCGCGAGGTGCACGCGGGCGTGGGCGAGGATCGCCTTGGCGGTCTCGGCGTCCGGCGACCAGCCGGGAGCCAGCGCGATGTAGGCCTTGGGCACGGCCAGTCGGGTCGCATCCGGCGCCGGTACGACGGCCGCCTCGGCCACCGCCGGGTGCTCTATCAGCACACTCTCGAGCTCGAACGGGGACACCTTGTAGTCGCTGGCCTTGAAGACGTCGTCGGTGCGTCCGATGTAGGTGATGTAGCCGTCCGAGTCCCGCTGGGCCACGTCGCCCGTGTGGTAGTACCCACCGGACATCGCCTCCGCCTGGCGCTCGTCGTCACCGAGGTAGCCGGTCATCAGGTTGACCGGGTGCTGGGACAGGTCGAGCACGATCTCGCCCTCCTCGGCGAGCTCGCCCGTGAGGGGGTCGACGAGCGCCACCGGCACGCCGGGCATCGGGCGTCCCATCGACCCGGGCTTGAGCGGCTCGCCGGCGATGTTGCCGATCTGGAGGGTGGTCTCGGTCTGGCCGTAGCCATCGCGGATGGTCAGGTCCCAGGCGCGCTGGACCTGGGTGATGACCTCGGGGTTGAGCGGCTCGCCGGCGGCGAGCAGCTCGCGCAGGTCTCCCCTCCCACCGCTGAGGTCGGCCTGGATCAGCATCCGCCAGACCGTCGGAGGAGCGCAGAACGTCGTCACACCGGCCCGGCGGATCTGGTCCAGCAAGGATGTCGCGTCGAACCGCGTGTAGTTGTAGACGAAGATCGTGGACTCCGCGATCCAGGGCGCGAAGAAACACGACCACGCGTGCTTGGCCCACCCCGGCGAGCTGATCGCGAGGTGCACGTCGCCCGGTCGGGCACCGATCCAGTACATCGTCGACAGGTGACCAACGGGGTACGAAACCTGGGTGTGCTCAACGAGTTTCGGCTTGCTCGTGGTGCCGGAGGTGAAGTAGAGGAGCAGCGGATCCGTCGCTGCCGTGACCGCCTCGAACGGGCGCGGCTGCGCGGCATAGGCGTCCGTGTAGGTGTGCCAGCCTTCCGCGCCGCCCACGCACACGCGCAGGTAGTCACCGGGCACCTCGTCGAACTTGGCCGCGTCCGCCGAGTTCGCCACGACGACACGGGCAGCTCCCCGCTCGACCCGGTCGCGCAGGTCGGCCGGCCCGAGCGCGGCCGTCGTGGGCATGATGACCGCGCCCAGCTTGAACACCGCCAGCATCGTCTCCCACAGCTCGACCTGGTTGCCGAGCATGAGCAGCACGTGGTCACCCTTGGCCACCCCGAGCTCCGACAGCCAGACCGCGACCTGGTCGGAGCGGGTGGACATCTCGTCGAAGGTCAGCCGCCGCTCCGAGCCGTCCTCCTCGACGATCCACAGCGCCGTGGCGTCGTTGCCGCGGGCGATCGCGTCGAACCAGTCGATCGCCCAGTTGAACCGCTCCCCGACGTCGGGCCACCGGAACTCGCTGACCGCGCGGTCGTGCTGCCCCGTGAGCGCGACGAGAGTGTCGCGCGCCTCCCGGTATGCCGCGGTGCTGGGGTTGGGCTCGGCGGGGGAGGTGGGTGCCATGCCGTCGACTTTGCTACGCCTGCCCGAGGTCGGCAAGCATTGTGGTGAACCAGTCGACCGACGGGTCGAAGGCCTTGCCGCCCTGGATCCGGTCGAACTCGATCGCCCGGAGGGCGTCGTCGCGCTCCTCGTCGTGCCCCACGACACCGGACTCGCCCCGCAGTGCCGCGTCCACGGCATACGTCGTGCAGTCCTTGATCAAGGCGAGGTCGGCGTCATTGGCCGCCGCGGACCTCGCGAAGTAGCCGCTCTTCTGGACGAGCACCTTGTCAGCACCGAGCTGGTCGGCGAACTGCTTGGCGAACCATGCCCCGGGGTTGACCTTGTCGAGCTGGACGTGGCCGAACGGGTCGCGCGGCACGTCCTGCCCGGCGTCCTCCATCGCGGCGACGATCTCGGCGACCCCCGCACCCTCGGAGACGAAGAGGTTGACGCCGTCGAACTCGTCCATGACGGTGCGCAGCCGCTTTGCTTCGCTGGCGATGTCGAGCGGACGCTCCGGCACGAACACGCCGTGGACGTCCCACCGCTCCGGCGAGTTCTCGACCCAGCCACTGAACTCCGCGCCCTGCACCCACTGGTGGTGCGCGAGAGCCGTTGCGGCCGTGAGCCATCCGCAGTTGCGTCCCATCACCTCGTGCACGATGAGCATCCGTGGGTTGGCGGAGTGCTCGGCGATCACGTTGCGGGCAAAGATCGCCCCCTGCTCCGCCGCCGTCCAGGCACCCAGGGACTGGCGGATCGGGATGACGTCGTTGTCGATCGTCTTCGGGAGCCCCACCACGGTCAGCTCATAGCCGTTGGAGTGCAGGTATGCCGCGAGGTCGGCTGCAGTTCCGTTGGTGTCGTCGCCACCGATCGTGTGCAGGACGTCGACGCCGTCGCGGGTGAGCTGTTCGGCCGCGACGTGCAGGGGGTCCTGACCCTCCTGGACCAGCCCGCGCTTCACGCAGTCCTTGACGTTGGTCAGCTTGACCCGGCTGTTGCCGATCGGGCTGCCGCCGAAGCCGTGCAGCAGGTGCGCCTTGGCGCGCACCTCGTCGGTGACCTCCACCGAGTCGCCGGTGAGCAGACCGGCATATCCGTTGCGGTAGGCCATGATCCGCACATCGGGCGCGACCTCGGAGTAGCGCTCGATGAGCCCGCCCACGGCGGAGGAGAGGCAGGGGGCGAGGCCACCAGCGGTGAGCATGGCGACGGTCTTGACGGTCATGCGGAGTCCTCGCAGAGGTGTTCGGGGGAGCGCAGCGGAGGAGAAGAGCTCGGTGGGGTGCTCATGGCTCCACTCTGCCGTGTCGGGGTTGGCACTGCCATAGCGGTCTCAGCGGACCGACCCCCCAGACGGTCGAAAGTCAGCTGATCGACATGACGGCGCCGGCTCGCTCCCACCGCATCACGGCCAGCAGCGCTGACGTCGGCAGTGAGACGCACCCGGCGGTCCCGCCACCGGAGTCGACGTGGAAGAAGATGGCCGAACCCTTGCCGGGTGTCCGCGACTCGTTGTAGCCGATCACCTGGGCATAGTTGTAGGCCGGCGTGTTGAGCAGGTTCTCTGCTGAGTCCCACCGTCCGGAGACCGGCTTACGCTGGTGGGTGTTGTAGAGGCTCGACTGGCTGTCGTCGACCCACACGTCGGAGCTGTCGACTCGGAACCAGCCTTGCGGCAGACCGGGATTCGCCCGCGCACCGAACCCGCCACGCAGGGGGAACGTGCCGGCGGGGGTCTTCAGGTCGCCCTCGCGCTTGGACCAGCTGACCCCGTTGCGGCCGACGTGCCCGTAGTAGGGCCCGAGGTCGACGACGTACCCGGCCGATGTCCGGCGGCACGCGCGCACCGTCGCACTGGAGCCCGACGACCTGACGAGCACGACCTGCGCCGCGCGGACCCCGGAGGGGACGGCGCAGGTGGGTGCGGCCTTCGGTTTCGGACTCGGCTTGGGGCTGGGCTTGGGGCTGGGCGGGACCGCACGGGTCGTCGCGGCCGGCTTGGGCTCGGGCGCCGGTGTGGTGGTCGTCGTGCTCGACGTCGTGGTGGTCGCGGGCGTCGTGGTCGTCGACGCGATGACAGAGGAGGAGGTCGGGGACACCTTCTCCGCTCCCCCCGAGCAGCCGGCGAGCAGGGTGACGGCCGCCAACCCGGCGGTGGTGGACCACGTGGCATACCCGCGGCGAGGGAGGCGGAGCGGTCGGTGCAGCCGGGTCATCGGTCGAAGTGCTGGTAGTCGGGGTGGGACCACAGGCCACCCCAGCGCAGGCCCTGGCTGGTGAACGCCCGCACCGCCGCGCTACCGCTGGACGAGAACACGCCGGCAGCCGGGCCGCGACGGCTCAGCCAGTACCGGTCGGGATAGACCGTCCCGTTGTCGGCGACATAGGGGTTCTCGAAGTCGTTGACGTCGATCGCCGTGCCGTAGGCGTGCTTGCTGTAGACCTTGCTGGCCTCCTCGCCGCCGACGTAGCGGCAGTTGAACGCCGAGGTGTTGTCAGCCTCCATCGCCGCGTAGTCGTTGGCGCCCGGCCCCTTGGGGTTCTTGCCCCACGACGCGTCCATCGGCTTCATCTGGCGGATCCGGAACTGCAGGGCGTAGAGCCGGGTGAAGGCCGCAGCGGCCTCGTCCGCGATCGACGCGTTCACGACGAGCGAGCCGCGCGAGCGCTTGCCGTCGAACCCCCAGAAGTTGACTCGCACGTACCGCAGCTGGGACCGACCGACGGGGCAGCCCGCGGTCCACGAGGTGCCCACCATCCGGTTCCACACGCTGTCGGGGACCCGCGCGATCGAGGCGTTGGCCCCCGAACCGACGGCCGACTCGTTCTTGGGGAAGCGCACCGTGGGTTCGGCGCCGGCCCGCGGGACGGGGGCCAGGGCGGTGACCGCCTTGGGCTTCGGCGCAGCCGTCGTATGCCGCGTGGCCGGCGCCGGCGGCTTGGTCGCCTTCGTGGGCGTGACGGGAGGCTTCGTCGTGGTCGGTGCAGCGCTCGTGGTCGGCGGCGACGAGGTCGTGGCGGTGGTCGTCGACGAGGATCCGGACGTGTTCGCTGCCGAAGAGTCGTCCTCGCCGCCGCCACACGCGGAGGCGAGGACGGCGCACACGAGGAGAACGGCATACAGGGGGCGAGGCGTCATTGGGCACCTACTGTGCCTGTTCCTCCCGCCCGATGCCAGCCCGGGGCGAGCTGGCCCAGGTGGTGGTCACCTGCAGGGGCGCGCGACCGTGGGGACTGCCTGCGGGGGTCTGGCCGGCAGCGCGGGGACGTCGGCAGTGGGGGTCAGCCCGGTGTAGGCGTTGCCGATGACGAGGTCAAGAACCGCGCCGAGGCGGTTGTCCTTGACCAGCTGGGCGCCCGGGACGTGTCCCTGCAGCAGCGCAGCGGCCAGGTCACCGTCCTCGCCGTAGCGGATCACCGCGGCGCCCCTCTGCATGGTGCGCAACGGGTCGTTGGACACGTCCTTGACCTTGAAGCCACGCGCCGCGACCGCATCGGCCACGGTCTTGGCCAGGCCCGTCTTGTAGGTCGTGTTGTAGACGTTGACCTTGACCTCGGAGGGGATCGGCTTGAGCCGCGCAGGAATCGCGACCATGCCCTGGTAGCCCAGACCCACGACCACGTCGACTGAGGTGTCGGACCGCGTGTCGCCGAACAGCTTGGCGCCGGGGATCTGGGAGGCGACCAGGAGGGCTTCGTCCAGGCCCTTGCTGCCGTGGTGCACGACGGCGGTCTGCGTGACGTACCAGGAGTCGGGGGCGTTGCTGATTCCGCCGACCGTGAACTTGCGCTTGACCAGACCCGAGGCGACATCGGCGGCCACCCCCTTGCGGCCGGTGGCATTCATGACGTTGACCGTGAAGGACGCGCGAGCAGGCGCGGGGACGACGACGGGGGTGCAGCTCGGCTTCGGCGGCGCCGGACTCATCCAGCCCGCTGAGTAGGCGGCGGTGATGCTGGCAGTGCCGAGCAGCACCCCGGGGATGGTGACGAAGAGCATGACCTGGCGCAACCGGTGCTTGCGCCACAGCTGAGTCGGTGTGAGGTTCTCATCCTTCATCGCGTTGCCCCCTGGCTCCGACGTTCTCGAGTCACAATCGTCACACCAGTAACACCCGTCACATGTCAAGCGACACGCATGCAGCGTCTTTCGTCACCGAGCCGTGACAACGGCCCGCTCGGGCAGGATGGCTCGCGATGTCCTCCCCCGCCCACGCATCGCCTCGCCAGACACCGCACCCTTCCTCGCGCCCGTCGCCTCCCTCGTCGAGTGGGCGGGACCGCCGAGGACGGGTCCGCCGCGTCGTCGACGTCGTCGCCCTCGTCACCGTGGCCGGCCTCGCGCTGACAGGAGTCACCGGCTGCGGTGGGTCGGACGCCCTCAGCGGCACCCTCCGAACGGCCGACACCAAGGGCAAGGACGGCGCCCCGATGTCCGGTGGCTGGGTCGCCCTGCTCACCGCGGACCAGCTCGCCGACTTCCTGAGGCAGTCGGGCATCAGCCAGCCCAGCACGCGCGGGCTGGCCTTCGTCGAGGGACGGGTCCGGCACGAGGCCATCGGTGAGACCGGCGGCACGCTGGTGCCGGTCGACGAGGACGGGAAGTTCACGACCGCCGTCACCGGGCCCCGCCAGGTCTGCGTGCTGCGCGAGCTGCCCCAGGTCGACCTCCTGCGCGGGTGCGCGGCCGTCGACCTGCCGGCCGACGGCGACCTCGCCATCACGGTCGGCGACGACGGCGTGGCCGCGACCCTGCGCGACTGACCCACAACGTCCGCGCAAGCGGTATGCCGCGTGGCGACCACGCGGCATACCCACCCCCGCGCTGGGCGGAGGCCGGGCGCGGCCGCTCGGGTCAGACGACGGCGAGGTCGCGGGCCACGAGCTCGGCCACCTGCACCATGTTGAGCGCGGCACCCTTGCGCAGGTTGTCGCCGCAGATGAAGAAGTCGAGCGTGTTGGGGAAGTCGAGCGCCTGGCGCAACCGGCCGGCAAAGCGCGGGTCCGAGCCGACGATGTCCGAGGGCGTCGGGAACTCCAGGCTCTCGGGGTCGTCCAGCACCACCACCGCCGGCGCCTCGACCAGGGCCTGACGGGCCTCGGCGACGTCGATCTTGCGCGCGAACGTGGCGTGCACCGCGACGGAGTGCGTCGTGATGACGGGCACGCGGACGCAGGTCGCGGAGACGCGCAGGTCGGGCAGGCCCAGCACCTTGCGGGTCTCGTTGCGGATCTTGAGCTCCTCGGACGTCCAGCCGTCCTCGGCCGCCACGCCGATCCACGGGATCACGTTGAGGGCCAGCGGTGCCGGGAAGGGTGAGTCCGCGCCGAGCTCGTGCTCGATGAGCCGCCGCACGTCACCCGGCTGGTGACCGAGCTCGCGATGGCCGGAGACGACCTCGAGCTCGTCGTAGAGCCGGGCCATCCCGACCCGCCCCGCGCCGGACGCGGCCTGGTAGGAGGCCACGACCAGCTCGGTGAGCTCCCAGCCCGCGTGGAGGACGCCGAGCGCGTCGATCATGGTCAGCGTCGTGGCACCGGGGTTGGCGATGATGCCCTTGGGTCGGTTGCGCACCTGGAGTGGGTTGACCTCGGGGACGACCAGCGGGACGTCCGGGTCGCCGCGCAGGGCCGAGCTGTTGTCGATGACGACGGCGCCACGGGCGGCGGCGATCGGCGCCCAGAGGGCCGCCACCGGTGCGGGCACGTCGATCAGCGCGATGTCGACACCGTCGAAGAACTCCGGCGACAGCTCCTGGACGACGACCTCGCGACCACAGACGACCAGGACCGTGCCCGCGTCGTCGACGGAGGCGGCCGCCCGGATCTCGCCCCAGATGTCGGCTCGCATGGCGAGCACCTGCCGGGTCACGGTTCCCACGGCACCCGTGGCCCCGACCAGCGCGAGGGTCGGGCGCGGGGCCTGCGGGGCCAGTGAGGTCACCGGCCGGAGCCTCCGTAGACCACGGCTTCGCCCTCCGTGGAGTCCAGCCCGAAGGCGGTGTGCACCGCGCGCACTGCGTCGTCGAGGACCTCGGCCCGCGTCACCACCGAGATGCGGATCTCGGACGTCGAGATCATCTCGATGTTGACGCCGGTGTCGGCGAGCGCCCTGAAGAACGTCGCGGAGACACCCGGGTGCGAACGCATCCCGGCACCCACCAGCGAGAGCTTGCCGATCTGGTCGTCGTACTGGATCGAGGCGAACCCGACGGACGCCTGCACCTTTCGCAGGGCCTGCACACCGGTCTGGCCGTCGGTCTTGGGGCAGGTGAACGAGATGTCGGTGAGGCCGGTCTCGGTCGCCGACACGTTCTGCACGATCATGTCGATGTTGATCTCGGCGTCGGCGCAGGTCTGGAAGATCTCGGCCGCCTTGCCCGGGTGGTCCGGGACCCCGACGACGGTGATCTTGGCTTCGCTGCGGTCGTGGGCGACACCGGCGATGATGGGGGCTTCCACGGTGTCTCCTTCAGCTGGTTTGTCCGTGACGATGGTGCCCTCCTTCGCTGAGAAGGAGCTGCGGACGTGGATGGGGATGTTGAAACGGCGGGCGTACTCGACGCTGCGCAGGTGCAGGACCTTCGAGCCGGAGGCCGCCAGCTCGAGCATCTCCTCGTTGGAGATGCGCTGGATCTTCTTGGCAGCCGGGACGATTCGCGGGTCGGCGGTGAAGACACCGTCGACGTCGGTGTAGATCTCGCACACGTCCGCTTTGAGCGCGGCGGCCAGGGCGACAGCAGTGGTGTCGGTGCCCCCGCGACCGAGGGTGGTGATCTCCTTGGTGTCCTGGCTGACGCCCTGGAACCCGGCGACGATGACGATGTGGCCCTTCTCGAGGGCGTCGGTGACCCGACCGGGGGTCACGTCGATGATCCGCGCCCGCCCGTGCGAGGAGTCGGTGATGACACCGGCCTGGCTGCCGGTGAACGAGCGCACGGTGTAGCCCAGGTCGGCAATCGCCATGGCCACCAGGGCCATCGAGATGCGTTCGCCTGCCGTCATGAGCATGTCCAGCTCACGAGGCGGCGGCTGCGGGCTCACCTGGTTGGCGAGGTCGAGCAGCTCGTCGGTGCTGTCCCCCATGGCGGACACGGCGACGCACACGTCGTTGCCGGCCTTCTTTGCCTCGGCGATCCGGCGGGCGACACGCTTGATGCTGGCTGCATCGGCCAGCGATGAGCCGCCATATTTCTGGACGACGATCGGCACGGTGGAAACTCCTGTGGACCCGAGACGGCGGTGCGGCGGTGCGGAGTCGCCAGCATAACTGGCGTCCTCATCGTGGGACGGGGGTGCCGTATGCCGGACGGACGGGGTTGGGAGCGGCTGCCGCGCGAGGTGCGTCAAAGGTCCGACGACACCGACGACGAGGGGGATAGCCTCAGCCATGAGCATCGAGGTACAGGGGGTGCGGCGAGCTTTCGGGGACGTGCTCGCCGTCGACAGCATCAGCCTCACGGCGGAGCCCGGCGAGGTCACCGCGCTGATCGGTCCCAACGGTTCGGGCAAGACGACGCTGCTGTTGATGCTGGCGACGCTGCTGGTGCCGGACCAGGGCCAGATCCGCATCGACGGGCTCGACCCGGTCAGCCAGCCGACCGAGGTCCGGGCCAGGATCGGGTGGATGCCCGACGGTTTCGGCACGTGGGACGCACTCACGGTGCGCGAGGTCCTGCACACCATCGCCGCGGCATACCGGATCCCACCGGACCGGGCACGGGCCCGCACCGACGAGCTCTTGCACACGGTGCACCTCGAGGACCTCGGTGACCGGCGCGCCCGCGTGCTCTCGCGCGGTCAGAAGCAGCGCCTGGGCCTGGCCCGCGCCCTGATCAACGACCCCAGCGTGCTCCTGCTCGACGAACCGGCGTCGGGCCTCGACCCGCGCAGCCGCATCGAGCTGCGCGACGTGCTCAGATCCCTTGCGGCACAAGGCAAGACGGTGCTGGTGTCCAGCCACATCCTCACCGAGCTCCAGGAGGTCGCCGACCGGGCCGTCATCGTGGCCCGCGGGCGCAGCCTCGAGACGCAGAGCCTGGACAGCACCTTCGTCGCGACGGCGATGGCGTCGTGGCGGATCGACACGCTCGACCCGGAATCGCTGGCCGGCTGGCTCGAGGAGCACCACGTGCCCGCGACCCGAGTCGGGGGCGGACTCACCGAGGTCGAGGTGGCCGGCGAGGAGAACGCCGCCCGCCTGCTCGCCGACCTGGTCCGCGACGGCATCCGGGTCATCGCCTTCACGCCCAGCCAGGGCGCGCTCGAATCCGCCTACCTCGCGGCGACGGAGGACCGACGATGACTTGGCACGGCATCAAGACCATCGCGGCCCTCGAGCTGCGCCAACGCGTCCGCACCTCACGCTGGCCGATCGTGCTCGTGGTGTGGGTGGTCCTCATCGGACTGGTCACCTTCCTGGCCTACTGGGCGACCAACGACCCCGACCTCAGCTCGGGCGAGGCGATGTACGACGTCGTCATCTTCTCGGTGCTCGGCCTGTCCATGCTCATCGTCCCCTCCCTCACGGCGACCTCGGTCAACGGCGACCGGGAGCACGGCGTCCTGGCCACCCTGCAGACGACGCTCCTGTCGCCGTGGGACATCGCCCTCGGCAAGCTGCTCGCCGCCTGGGCGATCTCGCTGACGTTCCTCGCGAGCGCGCTGCCGTTCCTGGCGTGGGCCTGGGTCGAGGGCGGCATCTCCGCCGGACACATCGCCCTGTCGCTGCTGGTCCTCGTCCTCGTGCTGGCGGTGGTCTGCACGATCGGACTGATGTTCTCCACGCTCACTGCCCGTCCGGTCGCCTCGGCCGTGCTGACCTACCTGACCATGGGAGGGCTCGTCTTCGGCACCACCATCGGTTTCGGGCTGAGCGCCTTCCTCGTCACCCAGGAGGAGGAGCGGAAGGTCTACGGCGTCCCCGAGTCCTGGTACCAGGAGCACCAGCCACCGGCCTACGACCCGAGCGACCCCAACCTCACCCAGGAGCAGCTCGAGCAGATCCAGAAGAGCCAGGTCGAACCCACCCGGGCCGACTGCACCACCTTCACGCGCCACTCGACGGTTGCCCACACCGAGCGGATCTGGTGGATGCTGCCGCTGAACCCGTTCGTCGTGGTGGCCGACGCCGCGCCGTCGGAGCCGCGCAAGGAGAACGGGATGTACGGCAGTGGGTTCACCCCCATGCGGTGGATCAGCGCCGGGTCCCGGTTGGCGCGCAACGGCCCGGACGAGGTGGCGCAGGAGTGCAACAACTACATCGCGCAGGGTCGGGGGGACTTCAACGGCGAAGGCTACGTGGACCCGTGGGACGAGGCCCTCGAGTCAGCCCCGGTGTGGCCGGTCGGCCTCGGCTTCCTGCTGATCGCCGGTGTGGGCGCGGCCGTGGTGGCGGGCCAACGGTTGCGCACGCCGATCCGTCGGCTGCCCAACGGCACGCGCATCGCCTGACGGCTCTGGCCAGTTCGGTATGCCGCGTGGCCGGCTGACGTGCCGCGCCCGCGCGACCACGACCATTCGTGCCACTTCTGGCACGAATGGTCGTGGTGAGCCGAGCACCGCGGCAATACGTGCCACCCGCGCCACAAATGGACCTCGCCTGCGAGCCGAGATCGACAGCACTACGTGACACCAGCGCACCGATGGACGTCGCTGGGTCAGGGGGACGTTCTCGGTCAGGGGTGCAGGGCGTCGAACTCGGCCTCGGAGACGCGCTCCTCGTCGGCGTCGAGCCGGATGTGGCCGAGCAGTGACTGGAGGACACGGAGCGCGGAGGCCGCCCGCTCGCCCCAGTCGGAGAGGTAGCTGAACTGCCACCACCACAACGCCTCCGAGACCCGCCCGGCGTCGTAGTGCCGCAACCCGTGCGACAGCGCGCCGGCGACGACCGTCACGTCGTTGGACAGCGAACCGGTCGTGAGCTCGGTCGAGGTGACCGGGTCGACCAGGTCGGCGTACTCGTCGAGCCCCTCGAAGAGGTTGGCGACTCCCGTGCGCAACGGGTCGAGCTCGGGCTCGACGGTGTCGGTCTCGAACCGCTCCGCCGGCACGATGTCCTCGATGGCGCCGAGCCGGGCACCCATGACGAGCACCTGCGACAACGCGAGGAGCGTCATCGGGATGGCTGCGTCCGGGGCCGTCCCGGAGGCGACCTCGGTGACCGTCGAGAGATAGGCCCGGGCGTCGGCTGCCGACTCGTCGGCCAGCACCTGCAGGTCGTCAGACATCGAGAAGTCTCCTGCCTTCGAACGCGCGGCCCAGGGTGACCTCGTCGGCGTACTCCAGGTCGCCACCCACCGGCAGCCCCGACGCCAGCCGGGTCACCCGCAGGCCCATGGGGCGCAGGAACCGGGCCAGGTAGCTCGCCGTCGCCTCGCCCTCGAGGTTGGGGTCGGTGGCGATGATGATCTCGGTGACCTCGGCCGACGCCAGCCGGGTCATCAGCTCCTTGATGCGAAGGTCGTCTGGCCCGACACCGTCGATCGGGCTGATCGCGCCACCCAGCACGTGGTAGCGGCCACGGAACTCGCGGGTGCGCTCGATGGCGACCACGTCCTTGGGCTCCTCGACGACGCAGATGGCAGTGTTGTCACGGCGCGGGTCTGCGCAGATCCGGCACTGCTCGGACTCGGCAACGTTCCCGCAGGTCTCGCAGAACCGCACCTTGGCCTTGACCTCGGTCAGCACCTCGACGAGCCGCTTGACGTCGATCGAGTCGGCCTGCAGCAGGTGGAAGGCGATCCGCTGGGCACTCTTGGGACCGACCCCGGGCAGTCGCCCGAGCTCGTCGATCAGGTCCTGGACCACGCCTTCGTACACGGTGGTGAGCCTATGCCCTCAGGGTGTCAGCGACCGCGCGGACTCGCTCGCGCCCCCGGGTCGCCCGAACGATCACCCTCGTCAGGACCCTTCGTCGATGACCTTGCCGCCGAGCAGGCGCTCGATCACCGGGCGCCCGACCTCGCCGAGCTCGGCGATGTCCTCGTCGTCGGCGCTCGCCACGCTGTCGTCGGCGACGTAGGTGTCCGGGGTCCGCGCGGGCTCCTCGGCCGCGACCGCGGCCCTGGCCGCCGCGAGGCGTGACATCTGGGCAGCCTGCGCTGCCGCGGGGGCGACAACTGCGCCCTGCTCGGTCGGACTGGTCGAAGCAGCGGCGGGCCCGGGGGACCTATTCGCCGGTGGACCAGACGAGGCGCTCGTAGGCGCGCTCGTGCCGTCGTCGCTGGCCCAGCTGGGGCCCCCGCTCGGTCCCGACGATGCCGTGGCCCAACCGCCGCCGGTCTCCGGCGGCGGGCTGGACGCCGCGATGCCCCCGTATGCCGCGTCGCCGCCACCCGCTGGGCCTGCGCCGCCTTCGCCAGCGGCTCGGCGCTGCGGGCTGGGCGGCGGGGAGTCGCCCTTGACGGCCGGGTCGTCGGAGGGGAAGCGCTGGGTCGGCGCGACCGTGGGGTGGGCCTCGCCGCTCGGAGCGGCCAGGGCAGCGTCGGGGGTGGGGATCCCCTCGACCCGGGCGTCGACGCCGAGCACGTCGATGAGGGCCTGACGGACCAGGTCGGCGTGCGGACCGTGCCGGAAGGTGTTGGCGATGCCGACCGTCGAGATGCCCAGTACGACCTTGGAGCCGTCGTAGTCGTGCACCGTCGCGTGCTCGGACAGCAGCGTCCAGGTGGTGCGCTTGTGCTTGAAGATCCAGCCGAGGATGTCCGGCCAGGCTCTGCGGATGGCGGCGACGTCGATGCCGCCCGTCACCATCTGCGGTGCCGGAACCTGTTGAGCCTCAACGGGTTCAGCGACTGACTCGGCAGTGGGTTCCTCCTTGGACTCCACGGCCGGCACGGGTGTCGAGTCGGCCGAGGAGGCGTCCGCTGCGCCCGCGCCCGGCTCTGCTTCGGAGGTCGCGGCCGGCGCAGGGTCGGGGGTGCGCACCTCTGCTGGCGCTGCCTGTGTCGGCTCGGCTGCCCGCGGCTCCGGCGAGGCCGGCTGCACGGTTGTCGTGGGTGACGCGGGTGCAGCTGCTGGAGGCGCGGGCGGCGTCGCCGCAGCAGGCGAGGATGCGGGGGCAGCAGCCGGTGCCGGGGCGGTCGCACCCTGGGAACGGGCTGCCGACGGGACGCCTTCGACGTCGAGGCGACGTTCGAGGCGGTCCAGGCGCGCGGCATACCCGGACTCGCCGGAGGCGGCCGGGAGGAGCACCCGCGCGCAGATCAGCTCGAGCTGCAGCCGCGGCGCGGTGGCGCCGGTCATCTCGGTGAGTCCGGCGTTGACGATGTCGGCCGCGCGGGACAGGGCCCCGCCGCCGAAGGCGGCCGACTGCTGGCGCATGCGCTCGAGCTGGTCCTCGGGCACCCCACGCAGCACGGAGGACGCACCATCTGGCACCGCCGCCACCACGATGAGGTCGCGCAGCCGCTCGAGCAGGTCCTCGACGAACCGGCGCGGGTCGAGGCCGGTCTCGATGACGCGGTCGACCTGGTGGAACACGCCGGCAGCGTCGGCCGCGGCGAACGCGTCGATGATGGCGTCGAGCAGCTCGGCGTCGGTGAACCCGAGCAGCGCAGCCGCGCCTTCGTAGGTCAGGCCCTCGTCGCTGGATCCGGCGATCAGCTGGTCGAGGACCGACAGCGAGTCACGCACCGACCCGCCACCGGCGCGGGTGACGAAGGACAGGACCCCGGGAGCGACGGCGACCTTCTCCTTCTCGCACAACATGGCCATGTAGTCGGACAGCTGGCCGGGCGGCACCAGCCGGAAGGGGTAGTGGTGGGTCCGGCTGCGGATCGTGCCGATGACCTTCTCGGGCTCGGTCGTCGCGAAGATGAACTTCACGTGCTCCGGCGGCTCCTCGACGATCTTGAGCAGGGCGTTGAACCCCTGCGGCGTGACCATGTGGGCCTCGTCGATGATGTAGATCTTGTAGCGGCTCTGCGCCGGCCCGTAGGAGGCGCGTTCACGCAGGTCACGGGCGTCGTCGACACCACCGTGGCTGGCCGCGTCGATCTCGATGACGTCGACGCTGCCGGCGCCGCCGCGAGCCAGCGCGACGCACGAGTCGCAGGTGCCGCACGGGGTCGGCGTGGGGCCCTGCTCGCAGTTGAGGCAGCGGGCCAGGATGCGGGCACTGGTCGTCTTGCCGCAGCCGCGCGGACCCGAGAACAGGTAGGCGTGGTTGACCCGGCCGGTGCGCAGCGCCTGCATCAGCGGCTCGGTGACGTGCTCCTGGCCGATGACGTCGGCGAAGGTCTCCGGCCGGTAGCGGCGGTACAGGGCGGTGCTCACCTCGGGAACCCTAGTCGCCCCCGACGACATCAGGTATGCCGCGTGCTCACCTCTGGGGGTCGGTGCGGCACCGCTCGGAACCCCCGGGAATCCGCCACCGACAGGCAGCGCGTCCAGACGCTGGTGGCACACTGACGGCGACGAGGGAGGCAGATGTTCGCACGGCGTAGACAGGCCACCACCGAGCCGGGCTCGGGCCCGGCTCCGACCATCCAGCCGGTGACGCTGACGGCCACCGGTGTCGGCAAGGAGATCGACGGCAACGTGCTGCTGCGGCCGGTCGACGTCGCCGTCACCTCCAGTCAGTGCGTCGTGCTGCGCGGTGAGAACGGCAGCGGCAAGACCACTCTGCTGCGGATCCTCGCCGGCACCCTCGAGCCCTCGTCGGGCAGTGCCACCCTCGACGGGCAGCAGCTGGACGAACGCAACCCGACCACCCGCGCCCGGGTGGCCGCCCTCATCGGCTCGCCCACGGCATACCGCGACCTCACCCTCATCGACCACCTCGTCCTGATCGACTCCACCTGGGGCGGGGACATCGGCACCGCGGACGACCGGGCCGACGCGATGCTCGCCGAGCTGGAGGTCGACCACCTCTCCGAGCGGTTCCCGCACGAGCTGTCCTCGGGACAACAGCACCTCTTCCACCTCGCGATGGTGCTGTTCCGCCCGGCGCAGGTGCTGCTCCTCGACGAACCCGAGCAGCGGCTCGACACCCACAAGCGCGGCCTGCTCACCGACATCCTGCTGGCCCGCAAGGCCGCGGGCGCGGCCCTCGTCGTCGCCTGCCACGACCCCACCATGACGGCCGCCATCGGCGACCTGGTGGTCGACGTCGCCCTCGGATGAGCGACGCACCCGACTCCTCCGACGTCGCCACCGGACCGACGACCGACCTCGAGCGCCTCGCCGAGGCGCGCCGGGTCATCCGGGGCGGGCTGCCCGAGGAGGGCAACGGCAACGCCGTGTATGCCGCCTACGTCGCGGTCATCGCGTCCCTCGTCTACGGCGTCCCGGCGTCCCGTGCCTTCTTCGAGTTCGTCGACCCGGCGTGGTTGTCACGGCACCTGACCGGGGTCCAGGGAGTCCTCGTCGTCGGCGCGATCATCGCGGGCCTCCTGCTGCTCGGACACCGGCTCGGCTCGGTCCGAGGGCCGGTGGTGCCCGAGCTGCCCTACCTCGACCACGTCGCGGTCAGCGCACTCGACCGCGCCGTCGTGCTGCGGCGCCCATGGCGGCTCAGCCTCGTCGGCTGCCTCGTGGGCGGGCTGCTCACTGGTGCGGTGGTCGGCACCGGCATGGTCGTCGCCGATGTGGCCTCCCCGCTGGCGCTGCTGCCGACCAGTGTCGGCGGCCTCGCGGTTGGGCTCCTCTTCGCCGGCGTGTGGCTGTGGGGCCAGGTGCGGTCCTGGCCCACCGGCCCGAGAGGTCTCGGGACGGTGCTGCGTGAGGTGCGCTCGCTGCGCGCCCTGCACCATGTCGGAATGCGCACCCAGGCGGCGCGGGCCGTGACCATCGGCGGTGCCGTGCTCGCGGGTGACCTGCGGGCGGCCAGGCTCGACGTGGCATCGCCCACGACACGGCTGCGGCGGCGCCGGTTGCGAGCCCGGGGTCCGCTGGCGGTGATCGCCGAACGCGACCTGCTCGGACTGCGGCGCTCCCCCGGAGCCCTGCTCGTCGGCGCAGTCCTGACCGGTGCGGGGTGCTGGGCGCTTGCGCACGCAACCACTCCGGGCGTCCCGAACATCGTCGCGTTCGCCGGGATCATCGGCTGCTACCTCGGGTACGGCGCCTGGGCGGAGGGGATGCGGCTCCAGGGCGACAATGCGGGGACAACGCCGCTCATCGGGCTGGGGTACGCACAGGAGGCGGTTGCCCACCTCATCGCACCGTCCCTGGTCTACGCGGTCGTGGCGCTGCTCGCGGGCGGGGCGGTCACCCTGACCTCGGACGCCGGGGTCGCTGCCCTCGTGTGGCCGCTGGCCATGGTGGCGCTGGTCGGCGGCGCGCACCTCATGGCGGCGTTCCGCGGCCTGCCGCCGGTCTCGCTGTTCTCGCCCGGGTCGGCGGTGATGTCGGTGGCGTTCTGGTACTCGCGACCCCTGCTGCTCACGATCATCGGGGGCGTGGCCGCGACGGCCCTGCTCACCCGGTCTGGCGTGTCGAACGCCGTCATGGTCCTGGCGCTCGCGTCGTACGCGGCCGTCATGTTCGGCCGTCGACGCGTGCGGCTGCTCGACGAGGGCCACCGGACCTGACGCAGCCGGGCGCGCGGGCGGGCCGGGTCGCTGGACGCAAAGGGACACCCCGCGTACCTGGAAGAGCTCTCCTACCCTTGCTGCATTCCTGCCCTGGGGGAGTTCGGAGAGGTACCACCACACGGGGTGCCTGGTCCCAGTGTAGACAGCCCGCCAGCACGTCTGCGAATCCGCTCGATCCTCTCCTGCGCGCCCGCCGTGGCGGGCTGGGCAGAGTCCTTCAGCCGACGACCCCCGTGCGGGTGGCCGAACCCGGCTCCCCGAGAATGGGCCCATGTCGCCGCTCACCCTGTTCCGCCGTCTCGCCCTCGCCGAAGCCGTCACCTGGGCCCTGTTGCTCATCGGCATGTTCCTCAAGTACGTCACCGGGACGACCGAGCTCGGGGTCCGCGTCTTCGGTATGACGCACGGCGTGGTCTTCATCGCCTACTGCCTCACAGCCGTGTTCGTCGGTGTCAACCAGCGGTGGTCCTTCGGGACCCTTGCCCTCGCCCTGGTGTCGGCCGTGCCGCCGTTCATGACGATCTGGTTCGACCGCCGGGCAGAGCGTCGAGGACAGCTGGCCGGCGACTGGCGGCTGGCCCCGGGACGCGAGGCCGCGAACAGCCCGGCCGAGCGCGTCCAGGCCTGGATGCTGGCCCGACCACTGGCAGCTCTCGGTGCCGCTGCGGTCGCGGTCGCGGCGCTGACGATGATCGCCCTCCTCGTCGGCCCGCCGGTCGGTTCCCAGGCCTGACGGGCCCCGCCGACAGCCGCTCGTCCTGTCGGCCGCCGCTGGCGTGGACGTGTGGGGCGGCCAGCCGTCCGGCGCTAGGTCACCAGTGCGGGAACACGATGCCGTCCAGGTGCGTGCCCCGCGCACCCACCAGCATCGTCAACACCGTCGACAGCGCGAAAGCAAGGACGAGGCCGTGCCAGCCGCGCAGCCGGCGGCGGCCGTCCGCGCCTTCTCCCACTGGTTGACCTCCATAGCTGACGTCGGCTGAGCCGCGCCCTTGACGCAGTGGTTCGCACGCGGCATACGCGAGCACTCCCAGCCCGCCCACGATGCCGATCACCCAGAACCAGAAGAACCTCGTCCCGCGGTCCGGCCTCGGGCCGAACAGCACGGCCACCAGGGCGAGCACGCCCAGTCCGAGACCCAGGACCTGGTAGCGGTCGTCGGGGAGGGGCACGTCGAGATCCGTGCCGCGGGCCGTGGGCACGCCGCTCGCTCGGAGCTCCTGCGCGTACTGCTCGGTGGAGGAGCTGAACCGATTTGGGTCGAGCACCCTCGCCGGACCGACACGGTGGTCGGTGAAGTACATCAGGGTCGCAGGGCCGTTGCCCGGGATGCGATCGATGTTGCCTGCGTCGTCCAGCGCCGGGAGGTCCCAGAGGTCCGGGGTCCCCCTGGCCGGCCAGGTGAGCGTCGGCCGCACGTTGGAGACGATGAGGTAGCTCGTGACATGGCCGTCAGCGACATCGGACTTGAAGTCCTCGACCGTGACGTAGCGGAGCTGCGCCTGCCAGGTGAGCAGGGCCCAGACCAACCAGCCGACCACGAGGAGCACGCCCAGGACCAGCGCGACAGGTCGGCGCCACTGCAGGGCCTGCGGACGATCCAGTGCGACGACGCCCCCAGCGTTCCCCTCCGTCATGGTCCTCAGCGTGACAGGTCGAGGGCGTGCCCGGGTTGGTTTGTCGAGGCGAAGCGGGAGCGATTTCAGGGCAGGCCCATCGCTCGGGTAGCCTCCTCGGCGGAGGATTCGCATAGTGGCCTAGTGCGCACGCTTGGAAAGCGTGTTGAGTGAAAGCTCTCAGGGGTTCGAATCCCCTATCCTCCGCCAGATCCGACATGGGACCCCACGATGGTGAGGGTCCCTTTGTCGTCCAACCTCCCCACATCGGGCCGTGCGGCTTGGCTTGACCGGACTTCCGGGACAGGATGTCTGCACGTCGCTCGGAGGGAGCACCACCCAGATGGTTCGACAGATCTCGTGGCGAGGAGTGCTGAGCCCGGACGGCCCCGGCGACGGGCAGCCCGAGGCGGGGCGGCTGTGGCGGCCGGGCAGTCCCGTGGTCCCACCGCGGTCGATCGTCGACAGCGTCAGGCTCATGCAGTTCGGCGCCGTCCTCGAGGTCGCCGAGCTGGTCCGTGGATTCCTCACGATGGGCCAGCTCCGCAACGCGATTCGGCACGAGGCCACGACCGGCTCCCTCGTCGCCACGGACGCCGACGTCGAGCGGGTCCTGCAGTTCGCCCTCACCGTGACCACGTTGACGGCCGCGATCAGCATCGTCGTGTGGCTGGCCCTCGCCCGTGCGACAGCACGAGGTTCGAAGTGGGCGCGCATCATCGCCTGCGTGCTCTTCGCCGTGTCCCTGGCGACCTTCTTCGGCGGCCTCCTGCCCACCGCCGGCCTGTTCGCTCGCACCTTCGCCCTGGCCCTGCTCGTGGTGGGGGCCTGGACCCTGGTCCGCCTGTGGCACCGGGACTCGAGCGCCTACATCAAGTACCAGAACACCCCTCAGGAGTAGCGAACCAGGCGTGAGAGGGGCGGCGTGTTCGTCGGGGACACCGCTCAGACGTCCGCCACGAGCAGGTATGCCGGGTGCACCGGCAGGCTGCCCCTCTGGACGAGTCGCCGCCCCAGGATGAGCGTTCCATCGAGTGCGCCGCCGTGCGCAGACGAGAGCTGGCGACCCGACTCGTCGAGGGAGCCCACGAGCGCGGCACGCACGGCCGGAGCTGCGAGCACTCCGCCGCTCGCGACGAGGGTCGGATCCTCCAACCCCGCTGCTGCGGCGAGGAGTGCCTCGGCCAGCCCCCGCCCGGCGCGCCGACAGATGTCGGCAGCGACCGGGTCGGGTGCGACAGCATCGGCAGCAGCTGGCTCTCCGGCACCTGCCGTCAGGGACCCCGCGGCAGCACTGACCACCGGCGCGAACGACGCCAGCTGCTCGGGGGCGTCCGGCGCCGCCATCAGCTGCCGCGGCCAGGTGTGGGTCGGGCCGAAACGCTCGACCGCGGCACCGAGGAGTCGCCGCGAACCACCGACGAGGGCATCGTCAGCCCGCAGGGCAGCGCGCAGCCCCTCGAGCCCGATCCAGGCTCCCGACCCCACGTCACCCAGCACGTGACCCCAGCCGTCGACCCGGTGCCAGACCTCACCGAAGTCGGACCCGAACGCGACGGCCCCGGACCCTGCCGCGACCACGGCCCCCGGTCGCAGATCGCCCACTGCACCAACAAGATTCGCGACGGCGTCGGACACGACCACAGTTGCGGCACCGCCCAGCCCCTCCCGCACCTGACGCAACACCGTGGCTCGGTCCGCCAGGAACAGCAGTCCCCGCATCGACCACACGACGACGGCCGGATCGGCGTCACGCTCGGCGTCGCCGGGAGTGCCCGGCGCAGCGTCCAGCTCGACGGCCAGGAGCGCCCGGGCGTCTGCCACGGCCGCGGCGACGTCGATGCCGGTTGACCCGATACGCACCCCGGTGGAGGTGCGCACCGGACCCGGCACACCGGCATACGTGACCTGCAGGCGCAGGCCGGAACCGCCCACGTCCACACCCACGACTGCTGCACCCGTCATGGGCGCGACCAGATCACTTGGACATGCCGGCGGTCAAGCCCGCCACGATCTGCTTGGTGGCCAACAGGAACAGCACGATGAGCGGGATGGTCGTGATCACGAGCCCCGCGAAGACCGCCGAGAAGTTGGTGGCGTTCTCGCCGAAGAAAGTCGTGAGGCCGACGGGCAGGGTGTACTTCTCCTCCTTGCGCAGCAGCACGAGGGGGAACAGGAAGTCGTTCCAGATCGGCACGAAGCGGAACACCGCCACCGTCGCCAGGGCGGGCCGAACCATCGGCACCATGATCCGCCAGAAGGTCTGCCACGAGGACGCGCCGTCGAGGGCCGCAGCCTCCTCCAGCTCCTCCGGGAGCTGCCGGAAGAACGTCGTCAGCACGAAGATCGAGAAGGGCACCCCGGCGGCGCCGTACATCAGCGCCAAGCCGAAGCGGGAGTCGATCAGGCCGAGGCCGTCGAAGAGGAAGAAGATCGGCAGGATCGCGAGGTGGATGGGCAGCATCAGGCCGGACAGGAACAACGACTCGACGGCGCTGAACCAGCGCGACCTCACCCTGGCCAACGCGTAGGCCGCCATCGTCGACACGGTGGTCGACAGCACGACCGCGCCGGCAGTGACCAGCAACGAGTTCCAGAAGTAGGTGGCGAAGTTGCCGGTGGTCCACGCATCCCGGTAGCTCGTCGTCGAGATCGGCCAGGGTGCGCCGAGCGGGTCCGTGATGAGGTCGGCATTGGTACGGAACGAGCTGATCACCATGAGCAGCAATGGGATCAGGGCCAGCGCGGCGTAGAGCCACAGGGCGACGCTGGCCGTGACGCCACCGACCGGCTTGACCGGGGCCGAGCCGCCACGGGGCTGCCCCAGGACACGTCGACCGGAACCCACCCCGGCGGGGATGACGCTCATGCCGTGATCCCGCGCTCATGCCGGCGCAACACCGCGGTGGCACCGAGCGCCCCGCCGAAGATGATCAGGAACAGCAGCGTCGCCAGCGCCGACGAGCTGCCGATGGCGTCGATCGCACCCGAGTCGAAGGCGCTGCGGTAGAAGAGCAAGGAGACGAAGTCCGTTGCCCCTGCAGGGTTTCCGGTAGACCCACCGAACGCGTAAGGCAGGGCGAAGGCCTCCATGGCGAAGATGAAGGTGAGCACCGAGACCGTGCCGATGGCCGGCACGAGCAGGGGCAGAGTGACCTTGAAGAAGGCCTGCCGGTGCGATGCCCCGTCCACCCGGGCCGCCTCGGTGAGCTCCTCCGGTACGCCGCCGAGGGCTGCGCCGTAGAGGAGCACGGGGAAGCCGATCCACTGCCACACACTGACGAGCACGACCACCCACAGGGCCGTCTTGGGGTCACCGAGCCAGGGCAGCGCCCACGACTCGAGGCCGACCTTGGTCAGCAGCTGGTTGACCGGTCCGAAGGTCGGCGAAAGCAACAGGGTCCAGAGGTACCCGATGACGATCGGGCTGACGAGGTAGGGCATGGCATAGAGCGTCTGCAGCAGTCGGCGGGTGCGCTCGCGGCGGTGCAGGAGGAAGGCCACCGTCAGGCCGATCGTGTTCTGGATCAGCATCGTCCCGGCGAAGAAGATCACGTTGTGCCACAACGCCCTGGGCAGGTCCGTCGAGAACGGCGCCTTGGTGAACAGGGTCTCGAAGTTCGCCACCCCGGCGAACGCGCCGCGCGTCGTCCCCCGCCACTCGAAGAACGCGTAGGAGAACGCGGTCAGCATCGGGTAGAGGACGAACACGCCGAACAGCGCGAGGGCAGGGGCGATGAACAGGAGTCCGGTGCGTCGCCTCATGCACCCAGCCTGCCCGATGCCGACCGCAGGGCCGCCGACCCGGTCGACGCTTCACCCGCCGATGCTTCGCCCGCAGACGCTCCGCCCGCAGACGGCTCGCCCGCAGGAAGGGTGGTGAGGTATGCCGCGTGGCCTGCACCGCGGCATACCGCACCCGTGCGGTGGAGACCGGTCACGAGGTGGGCTTGAACCAGGTCTTGACGCCCGTGTTGAGCTCGATGCTGACGCCCTTGGCGTCCTTGGACCCCAGCAGCAGCTGCTGGATGCCCTTGCCCAACAGGTCGGTGCCGGACGGAGCGCCGTAACGGAAGTCGGTGAGCAGCAGGTAGGGCGACCCGCTGTTGGTGTAGTTGTCGTTCATCGTCTTGAGCAGCGGGTCCTTGATCTCGACACCGGGTACGGCCGAGATCTGCTTGATCTCGTCGGCGACCATCTGGCCGAACTCCTTGGTGGCCATCCACTTCACGAGCTCGGTCGCGGCGGCCTGGTTCTTGGACTTGGCCGAGACACCGAAGTTTCCGTCGGCCCAGCCGGGCGTGGTGGCGGTGGCACCGCTCGGGGATCCGGGCGCCGGCGGCACCTGGAAGACACCGATCTTCACGGCGGGGTTGGCCTTCTGCAGCACGGCGAGGTCGTAGGAGCCGCCGGGGATCATCGCGGCCTTCTCGGCGCTGAACAGGGTCTGGGCGTCGGTGATGGCGACACCGGTCACGTTCTTGGGCATGAACTTCTCCAGGCTCTTGACCACCTCGACGGAGGCAACCCAGTCAGGGCTGGTGAAGTCCTTGGCCCCGGTCTTGACCTCGGACTGGAACGACTTGCCGCCGAACCGCGGCGCGGCGAGCACCTCGTGCACGATCGGCAGGGTCCAGTCGTCCTTGGCACCGATGGCGATCGGCGTCACGCCGGCCGCGGCGAGCTTGGTGTTGGCCGCCGTGAACTCGTCCCAGGTGGTCGGCGCCTTGAGACCGTTCTTCTCGAACAGCCCCTGGTTGTAGAACATCTGGATCGTCTGGCGGGCGAGCGGCACCGAGTAGATCTTGCCGTCCTCCTTGCCCTTCGTGCTGGCCACGGTGTTCTCGTCCCAGGAGCTCAGGTCGACCTTGCCGTCCAGCGGCACGAGCGCGTTGGACGCGACGGTGGTCTGCAGCTGCCCGTAGGAGCGGACCTGCGGCACGTCAGGCCCGGCCGAGCCGGCGAGGCCGGTGGCGAGGATCTTGTTGTACTCCGTCGCCTTGAACGCCTTGAAGTCGACCGTGACGTCGGAGTGCTTCTTGGTGTACGCGGCGAAGATCTTGGTGTAGGCCGCCTCGTCCTCGACCCGCCACGACCACACGGTCAGCGTCGTCTTGCCACCGCCACCTCCGTCGTCGGAGCCTCCGCTCGACGGTGCGCAGGCTGCCAGGGCGGCCGCGAGTCCGACCAGGGCGGTCGTGGCCAAGGCCTTGCTGGTTCGACGGATCATCAGTTCTCTCCTCTGGGGGCAGGCACCGGGGCAGCGCCGGTCTGGGATGTGCCGTTCTGGGTCGGGTCTGTCTCGATGGGTTCTGTCTGGATGGCGGCCGTCCGGGTGGGGGCGACCTGCACCACACCGGCCTGGGCTGCCGTCAGGGCGGCGAGCGCCTCGGCGACCGATCCGCGGTGCTCGGCGATCGCCCTCCGGGCCGAGGCCGCATCCACCCGGGCGAGCAGCGACAGCAACGCCGGCTTGAGCTCGCCATCGGCCTGCTCGAGGGCCTCGCGGGCCTCGGCGTCGTCGGCACCGCTGGCCTCCTGCAGGATGCGCAGGACGCGCCCACGGAGCTTGGCGTTGGTGGCGACGACGTCGACCATGAGGTTCGACCAGGTCCGGCCCAACCGAATCATGACGGCCGTGGAGAAGGAGTTGAGGATCAGCTTCTGGGCGGTGCCGGCCTTGAGCCGGGTCGAGCCGGTCAGCACCTCGGGGCCGGTGCGCGGAGCCAGCAGGTGGTCCGCGTATGCCGCGAGCTCGGCCTGCGGGTTCGACGTCACCAGGGCGGTGACCGCGCCTGCTTCGCGGGCCTGCCGGAGCGCCCCGCCGACGTAGGGCGTGCGACCGGAGGCGGTGAGCCCGATGGCGATGTCTCCGGGTCGGACCGAGGCCGCTTCGACGCGGCCCCCGTCCTCGTCGTCCTCGACGTTCTCAACCGCCTTGAGCAGGGCGCCCAGGCCGCCCGCGTGATGGGCGACGAACAGCCCGTCAGGTGCGTTGAAGGTGGGAAGCAGCTCGGCGGCGTCGAGCACGGCCAGCCGGCCGGACGTGCCGGCGCCGAAGTAGTGCACGGTTCCGCCGGCGCGGATGGCCTCCACCGCGCGGTCGACGAGCTGGGCCAGCTCAGGGAGCACCTCGGCCACAGCCGGGGCCACCAGGGCGTCGTCGTCGTTGAGCAGCCGGAGGATGTCGAGGGTCGCCTCGGTGTCGATCGAGGTTGTCCCCGGGTGACGCTCCTCCGTCGGGGCGCTCACACTCACGTCGCTGCTCACACTGGCGAGGTTAGTTTCTTACGGTTTCGCCGTCAATGATGTGAATGAGTAACCAAACGCCGGATCAGTGCCGCAGGTGGTGGCTGGCGACCGCTGCCCGGGTCTCCTGGACCGCCTTGCGGGCCCGGGTCAGGTGCCGTTGGGCGACCGCGATGTAGAGACAGTCGACGACAGTGAGGGCAGCGATACGGCTGGCGGTGGCCCCCGACCGGAGGCTGGTCTCGCGCGCTGCCGTGGTCAGCAGGTAGTCGGCCCGCGCCGCCAGCAGGGACAGCGGGAAGTTGGTGATGGCGACGGTCGTGGCGCCGCGGTCCCGGGCCACCTCGAGCGACTCGATGGTCTCGGAGGTCGTGCCCGAGTGGGAGATCCCGATCGCGACGTCGCCCTTGCCCAGCAGGGTGGCGCTGGTGAGCGCGAGGTGTGGGTCGTTCCACGCGAACGCCACCACGCCGATGCGGTGCAGCTTCTGCTGGAGGTCCGTCCCCACCACCGCACTCGCGGCGATCCCGTAGATGTCCACCCTGCTCGCGGCGGCGATGGCCGCAGAGGTCGCGGCCAGGGCGTCGCGGTCGAGCTGCTGGGCGGTGTCCTCGACCGCGCTGGCGTCGGCGAAGGCCACCTTCGTGATGATGTCGTCGATGGTGTCCTTGGCGCTGATATCGGTGTCCTGCGCGCCCGTGGAGCGCGGCTGGGCGCTCTCCTCGGCCAGTGCCAGACGCAGCTGGGGGTAGCCGGGCAGGCCGAGGCGCCGACAGAACCGCAGCACCGTCGTCTCCGAAGTCGTTGCGGCCGTGGCGAGTTCGCTGATGGTCAGTGCCGCCGCGGCACGCGGGTTGGCGAGCACCTTCTCGGCAACCCGGTCTTCGGCAGGCGACAGGGACGGGCGGATCCCACGCAGTCGCACCAGCAGCGGGACTGTCTGCGTCGGCGTGACGGACTCTTCGCGCGATGGCATGGGGCTACCGTACGGCCTCCGGTCAGAGAGCCACCGGCACGCCGACCGGGTCAGCGGACACGACCAGGTTGTGGTCGTAGTGCCTGGTCCGCCGGTCGAACGTCCCGGTGCAGGTGATCAGCACCAGCCGACCGGCCACCTGGCGGTCGAACACACCGGCCCGCAACGACAGCACGTCCTTGTCGACCTCTCGGTTGGAGCGGACCACGTAGACCTGCGTCAGGCCCTCCCCGGACAGCTCGACGCGGTCCCCCGGTCGTGCGTCGAGGAGAGCCACGAAGAAGCCCAGGCCCTGACGACGCGAGTCGATGTGTCCGGCCAGCACGACGCTGCCGAACACCTCGCCCGCCACGGCTCCACTCACCCACCAGCCAACGGTGCCGGGGTCGGCAGGAAGGGACAGAGTGCCGTCAGCACCGGTGTCGACCGCAACGACCGGAGCAGCAACGCCCTTGGCGGAGATGAGCCGAATGCGCTTGGGGGTGAACGTCATTCGCTGACTGGCTGCTGCCGTTCCCTCAGCGGCGACTGGCGTGCCGCCAGCGGTGGCAGCAGTTCCTGCGGCGGCGGCCGACTGCCCATTCGCGAGGGTGGATGGGGTCTGCACTGAGGTGCTCGGGAGGCTGCCGCCGTCAGCGGCGGAGGCACAGCCCCCCAGTGCGAGCACCAGAGTCGCCCCCGCCGCCACCACGCCGAGCCGCACCCGTCGCGGCATACTCAGGCCCGACGCGCGCGGCTACGCACCGCTCCTCCCAGCCCCACGGCAGCGACCAGCGCCGCCAGCAGCACCGCCGTCGGCCAAGCACTCTCCGGAGCGCCAGCCCGGTGGGCCGTCGATCAGGGACTGCGCCTGACCCCCGTCGCCGGCGTCGACCCGGGACGGCACCTCGCCGCCGCCGCGTGTCGCCACGGGAAGCACCTGGACCACCGCATCCATCGAACCCGTCGCCGCGACCCCGATGGCGAAGACCCGCGTCAGCGATGCCTTCCCCACGACCAGGTCGACCGGCCCGAACACCACGGGTCCCGATGCCGCGGTCGGCACGATGTCGACGGGATAGGTGCCCGCCGGAACCGTGAGGGTCAGCTGCTCGCCGTTGGCGACGTTGGCGAAGAGCACCTTGCCCTTGACCCTGATGTCCGCGGGTCCGACCGCCGCCGTGTGGGCCACCGTCAGACGGCTGCTGCCCGCGGTGACGGCAGAGAGGTCGTTCGTGTAGGCCGTGAACACAGGGCGGCTTGCTGACGTCGGCCTGGCGGTGCAGCACGGCATCGATGCTGGCGCCTGCGGCCACGCGGAGGGTTGCCGTGACGGACGCCCCACCGCCAGCGGGCTTGGCCACGAGCGTGTGCTGTCCCGGTGTCAGCTTCAGCGGCCCGACAACCTCCTTGGCCGCGGCCGAGGCGGCGACCGTGCGGCCGTCGACGGTCAACGCCATCGTCGTGGCATCGACCCCCTGGATGAGGTAGACGCTCGCCGACCCGGAGCCGGCGGCGGGTGCCCGCGGCGGGGCTGCGCCCTGCGCGGGTGTCGTGGCGAGAGACGAACGTCGCACCGCCGATGAGCGCGAACGTGGTGACCTGGACAAACCGTCGGCGCATGTGTGCCTCCCCAACACGCGTAGTGGTTCCCCCGGATCGCACTGATGATGACGCGCCAGCAACCGGCTCGGCCCACCTCGTACAAAAGGCGTATTTCCGACCCTTGGGGTGGTCCTGCCCGCAATCGTCCGCACATACTCGGGAGAGCACGAGGGGACAGGGTATGAGCACCGCACGCAAACGCAAGAAGGCCGCACGTCAGCAGTCGGTTGCCCAGTGGCGCGCCACTACCACGGTCGTGCCGTCGCGCCCCGATGGGCTGCAGGCCTCCCGTACCAACGGCTCTGCCGTTCACACGAACGGCTCTGCCGTCGCGACCGCGACCGAGCCGCTGACCAGGGCGGACGACGGTGTCACGACCCACTTCCGGCGCCGATCTGAGGCATGTCAGCGACCGAGGCACGCCGGCCCCCGACACCCTGGACGACCCCACTCCGAGGGCCACTGATGCCCTGGCGGACCAGTACGACTGGGAGGACCGCTACGACTGGGAGGACCGCTACTGGGACGACCACCCAGGGGCAGACGGAGGACCCGGACAGCGTGACAGGACGATGCTCGCGGCGCGACGGGTCAGGACGACGGCGCGCCGTGGCGGTGGCCGTGGGAGCACCGCTGCTGTTCGTCGGCACCTTCGCTGCCAGCGGATGGATCATCAACGCCGCGCAGGACGAGCCGTCAGCGGCCGGACCGGACCGTGGCCCCCCCACCCACCGCTCCTTCCGCGAGCGCCTCGGTCGCGCCGCCACGGTCGGCAACAACTCGTACGTGCCGGGTGCAGCAGCAGGTCCCGGCCAGACCGAACCCGGGGCCCTGGTGCGGGCGACCCCAGCGGCAGACGGGTCACTCGAGGTGGTCGAGCGGGTCCGCTTCGCCGAACCCGTCACTGAGCTGTCGCTCGGGCCGCCGTTGACCAAGGGAGTGATGGCCAAGAGCCTCCCGAACGACGTCGAGGTCGCCGACCTCCAGGTCCAGGCGGACGACGCCATCGTGGACATCGGCGTGCGAAGCCTCACCAAGGCACGGACGATCGAGCTTCCCGCCGAGGCCAGCACCGTGGTCATGCGGTACCGGCTGACCGGCGCCACCGTCCGGAGCATCCCTTCGACCCCGGGCCGAGCCCTGGCGGTGCTGCCGCCGATCACCCGACCGGCGACCCTGGGGTCGACGCCCTTCGTCATCGAGCTGTCGGGCGCCCAGGTGACCAACGTGCTGTGCCCAGGCCTCCCCACGGCCGCACAGCTGTGCGGGCGGACCTGGACGCGGGGCTGGTACCTGTCTCCCCAGCAGCCAGGGCGCACCGCCGTGCTCGCGCAGCTCACCCTCCCGGACCCCGTCAGCAGCTGACCGGGTCCACCGCGACCCCGGACCCAACAGGGCGCGCACCGCGTCGGGGTCACCGCTCCGGGATCATCGAATCCGGGTCGTCGCGTCCAGGGTCACCGCGTCCTGAGCGTCCACCCGTCCGCGACCAGCGCCTCCGGTGTCTTCTCCCCGTCGAGAAGGGCACCGCTGCGTGCACCCACGAGGATGTCGTCGACGTACACGCCGCGCCCGAGGTAGCTCCCGTCGGTGGTGTAGCGCCACCTCAGCTGCTGGCTGCCCGGCGCCAGGTCGGCGCGGGCCTGCACCCAACGGCGGTCACCGGGCCCTGAGATGACTCCGTCGCTCGTGCCTGTCTCGCCCCGGTCACGCGTCTCGAACGGCTGCGGTGCCCAGGTGGCGCCACCGTCGGTCGATCGCTCCAGGGTCAGCAGGTCGGTCTCCTCGGTGTCGAGGAAGAGGTCGAAGCCGAGGTTGGCTCCTGAGGACGGCACCGTGAGCGTGGGGGTGCTCAGGGTGTGGGTCGTGGCGTCCTGGGCGCCGGAGAACCACGCGGTGTCGCCGTGCTTGGGACGAACGCCCATCGCCTGACCCAGCCCACCTGCCCACTCACGTCGGGCCAGGTTGTTGCTGCCCCAGCTGCGCGACGGGTGGACCCGGTTGGTCAGCAGGATCGCGAACGACCGCGAGCTGAAGTCGATGACGATCGAGGTGCCCGTGTAGCCGGTGTGACCCGCTGTCCGCGGACCCGACAGCGAGTCCATGTACCAGCGCTGGTTCAGCTCGAAGCCCAGACCGTGGTCGTCCCCGGGGAAGTCGCCGTTGAAGTTCGTGATGAGCGAGGTGACGCTGTCCCGGCTGAGGATCCGGTGCCCGCGGTAGCTGCCGCCGTTGAGCAGCGCCTGGCTCAGGATCGCCATGTCGTCCACGGTGGAGAAGACGCCCGCGTGGCCGGCGACCCCGCCGAGCGACCAGGCGTTCTCGTCGTGGACCTCGCCCCAGACCATGCCGCGAGCCGGCGCCGTCTGGTACTCCGTGGCGGCGGTCCGGGCGCGGTCGGTGGGGTTGTAGCCGGTGTCGGTCATGCCCAGCGGCCCGGTGATCCGGTCCGCCACCACCCGTGTCGAGGGACTCGCCTCGCAACCGCTCGACCATGACACCCAGGGTGATCAGGTTGAGGTCGCTGTAGAGGTAGGTGCTCCCTGCCGGGTTGGTGAGCGGCTGGTCCATGACCGCCTTGATCCGCGACGCCTTGTCCGGGTACTTGCTCCACAGCGGGAGCCAGGCCACGAACCCGGAGGTGTGGGTCAGCAGCTGCCGCACCGTCACCGCTTCCTTGCCGTTCGCCGCGAACTCCGGGAGGTATGCCGCGACCGGGCTCTCGAGGTCGACCTTGCCTTCCTCCATGAGCTGCACGACGGCCAGCGACGTGAACAGCTTGGAGACCGAGGCCATGTCGAAGAGCGTGTCGTCACGCATGGGGACCCACTGGTCCTGCGGAGAGCTCGGTCGTCGCGTTCGCGTAGCGAAGGGCCCAGCCGCTGGCGTCCCGCTCGACGATCTTGCCGTCGTGGCCCATGATGCCGACGGCCCCGGCATACATCGGGTGTCCGCCGACCGGAGCGGACTCGTGCGCCCGGATCTGGTCGACCGCGGTGGCGATCGGCGCGGGGTCCAGCCCGACGCTGGCGGGCGAGGCGTCGCTCAGGACCGTGTTGGGTGGGGCGAAGCCCCGGAACGGCTTGCTGAAGTCGTCCGCCCCCGCCGGCGGGGCGGTCACCAGCACCCCACTGACGAGTGCGGCACACACCGCGATGATGGCAGTTCCCTTGGTACGCATGGCGATACGCATGTCGGTCCTCGCACCCATGTCAGGCGGCCGGGCCGCGGTAGATGAGGTACTGCTGACGGCGGCGGTCGAACTCGGCGAGCTCCGCCGACCAGGCGCCGATGACGTCATCGGCGGAGGCACCCGCAGTGATCTGCTCCCGCAGCCGGGTCGAGCCGCTGAGCTTGTCGATCCAGTAGGGCCGGGGGTCGTTGTCCACCCGCCAGGCGAAGTCGGTGTACGTGGACTTCGCCGCCACGAGCATCTCGACGCCGACCCGCATGGGGTCGAAGGTCGACGGGTCGGTGATGTGCACCTGGACGCCACCGCACACCTTGTTGAGGTGCTTGCTGAAGGTCGGCGTGAAGTACGCCTCGCGGAACCCGACGCCCGGAATCTCCCGCGCAGCAAGCTTTTCCGCCCACTTGTAGTCGACGTAGGGAGCGCCGACCAGCTCGAACGGACGGGTCGTGCCGCGCCCCTCCGACAGGTTCGTCCCCTCGAACATGCCCGTTCCCGGGTAGACGAGCGCGGTGTCGGGCGTCGGCATGTTCGGGCTGGGCGTCACCCATGGGAGGCCGGTCGCGGCATACGGCATGTCGCGCCGCCAGCCCTTGACCTCCACGACCGACAGGTCGGTCACGCGCCCGCCGGCGTCGGCCGGCAGGAACTCGGCGTCGAAGAAGCGTGCCAGCTCGCCCACCGTCATGCCGTGCGCCTGGACGATCTCCTTGGCGCCCACGCCGGAGGTGTAGGCGGTGGTCATCATCGGCCCCCGAGCCGTCCCACCGGTCGGGTTCGGTCGGTCGAGCACGACGAACCGCGAGCCGGTCGCGACCGCCGCCCGCATCGCCGTGTACATCGTCCAGATGTAGGTGTAGAACCGCGCCCCGGCGTCCTGGATGTCGAAGACGACGGTCTCCACACCGGCGGTGCGGAACAGCGTCTCCATCTTGGCCGCGTTGGCGCCGTAGGCGTCATAGACGGTCAGCCCGGTGCGCGGGTCGGTGTGAGTGCCCTCCGAGCTGCCGGCCTGGGCGGTGCCGCGGAAGCCGTGCTCCGGGCCGAAGACGCCGACGATGTCGACGGTGCCTGCCTCGTGCATCTCGTCGACGATGGTGCGCAGGTTGGTCAGGATGCCGGTCGGGTTGGTGATGATTCCGACCTTCTGACCTGCGAGGGACTTCCAGCCGTTGGCCGCCTCGCTCTCGGCACCCGTCGTGACGGGACGCGACGGATAGCTCGGGTATGCCGCCTGTCGCGCCTCCTGGCGCGGCCGCAGGACCCGCTGCGGGAGCCGCAGCTCGGGCGGCGGTCGCGCCGAGGGGTAGGGCGAGGGCACCTGCACCGGCTGCGGTGATGAGCTGGCGGCGGTTGAGGTTGGTCATGGGGCGTGCTCCGATCCCTGGTCGAGGAGAACTGTGGCGACGACGGCCCGGTGGTCACTGGCACCGAGGAGGCCGGGGTCGCTCTGGGTCTGGGCGTCCCGGACCGCGAGGTGCGGCGAGACGGTCACGAAGTCGATGCGTTTCGTGGGGTCGATGGCGGGGTAGGTCAGGCCCGGCTCGCCCGGTGCGGACCGGGGCCACGGCCCACGCGTCCTGGAGGACGTCCCACAACGGCGCGAGCTCGGGCGCGGTCGCCTCGGCGTTGAAGTCGCCGAGCAGCACCTGGTTGGCGCCGTCCGGGTCAGCGGCGAGGATCGCGCGGGTGTCGGCGACCTGCATCCTGCGCACGGTCGGGTCTCCGCGGTAGTCGAGATGCGTGACGTAGACGTGCGTCCGGGCACCGCGGACCTGCACGGTCGCCTCGAGGAACCCCGGGGCCGGCGCTGGGACCGGGTTGGGGTCCTGCGTGGACAGCCGGGTGATGCTGTGGTTCTCCAGCGCCACGATGGGGTGGCGCGACAGGACTGCCACGCCGTACTCGCGTCGCGGGTCCCCGGGGTTCACCGGGTCCAGGCTGTAGATCGGCGCGAAGCCGACCTGCATCCCCAGCCGCTGTCCGAGCTCGCTGACGGTGTCCTGCCACTGGCTGCGGTCGCCCCAGTGGACATCCGCCTCCTCGAGGCCGACGACGTCGGCGTCCAGGCTTCGGATGGCCGCAGCGGTGCGACCGAGGTCGAAGACGTTGTCGGTCCCCGCGCCGGCATGGATGTTGTAGGTCGCGAACCGCGCGCCCACCCCGGATGGGGTGGCGGTGGCGGTGGGTGTCCCTGCGACACCCACCGCCACCGCTGTCACGAGCGACAGGGCGGCAACGCGGGCGATGGCGCTGCGGATCGTCCTGCCGGTGCGCACTGCCGGCCTCAGAACGTCAGGCCGTGGCCGAACGGGTAGAGCACCGTGGCCGGGTCACCCGCGACCGGGATGTCGACGGGCAGCTTCCCGGTCGGGCTCACCGCACCGCTGATCACCCGCGCCACCGACTCGATCGCGACCGGGCTGTACGAGTACGTGGCCACGTAGGTGGGTGCCTCGGTGAAGTACGCGATGTCGTAGGGGTCGCGGGTGGCGACCACGATCACCGGCTTGCCGGTGGCGAGCAGCTGCTTCACGAGCTTCTGCTGGCCGGCCCGGGTATCGGTCACCGAGGTGTCCCACGCCTTCATGGTCGTCACGACCACGGCGTCCTGCGTCGAGGCAGCTGAGACGGCGGCTGCGACCTGGGCATCGGTCGGGGAGGTCCCGGTCTGCTTGACCGTCGTGACGGCCCCCTTGGCTGCGAGGCCGTCGGCGAGGGTCTGGGTGGTCGCCACGCCGTAGCCGGTGACGAGGACCTTCTTGCCCTGGGTGGCCAGGGGCAGGGTGCCGGCATCGTTCTTGACCAGGGTGGTCGTGCGGTCCGTGATCGCCGCAGCCTTGGCGAGGTTCTCCGGGGTCCCGACCGTGCTGCCGAGCGCGGCAGCGTCGACGTAGGGCTGCGCCACGACGCCGCGCTTGTACTTCAGCTCCAGCACCCGGCGCACCTTGGCGTCGAGGTCTCGCCTGGCTGATCCGGCCACTGCGCACGGCACCCAGCACCGCGGCATACGCGTCGTCCATGGAGGGGGTCATGAGCAGCTGGTCGACGCCCGCATCGAGGGCGCGGACGGCAACCTCGGCGTCGCCGTAGAGGTCGCGAACTCCTTGCATGCCAAGGGAGTCCGTGACGATGATCCCCTTGAAGCCCAGCTCGTTGCGCAGCAGGCCGGTCATGATCGGCTTGCTCAGCGTGGCCGGGTCGCCGGAGTCGTCCAGCGCCGGGAAGTTGAGGTGCGCGGTCATGATCATGTCGATGCCCTGCGCGATGGCGGCCTTGAACGGCGGCGCGTCGATCTGCTCCCACTGCTGACGCGTGTGGGTGATGATCGGGAACGCGACGTGGCTGTCGGTCGCCGTGTCTCCGTGGCCCGGGAAGTGCTTCGCGGTGCTCGTGACTCCGGCGTCCGCCTGGTAGCCGGCGACCTGCGCCGCAACCATGTCGGCGGCGAGCTTCGGCTGCGAGGAGAACGAGCGCGTGCCGATGACCGGGTTCAGCGGGTTGACGTTGACGTCGGCGTCGGGCGCGAAGTCGGTGTTGACCCCCATCGCCTTGAGCTCCTCGCCCGTGATCGCCGCAGCGGTGCGCGCGTCGTCGGTGGAACGCCCGGCACCCAGGGCCATCGAGCCCGGGAACTGGGTCGCCGGTGGACCGATGCGGGTCACCACGCCCTGCTCCTGGTCGGTGGCGATCTGCAGCGGGATCCGCACCTTGGACGGCTGCGACAGGGCGGCCTTCTGCAGGCCGTTGGACAGCCCGGCGATCTGCGGCGGGTTCTGCACGCTGTCGGTCCACGCGAAGTAGATGACGCCGCCGAGGTGGTACTTCTGCACGACCTCGGCGGGGCTGGCCACGCCGTAGAGCGGGATGTTGCGCGCGTCGGGAGTGGTCGCGTCCTTGCCGTAGACGTTCTGGATGAACAGCTGGCCGACCTTCTCCTCCAACGTCATCCGGGCCAGCGTCGAGGTGACCCAGCCTGTCTGCCCGGCGGGCGCGACACCCGGGGCGAGGGACGGCGGGGCGGCCGACGCGAGGCCGGTACCGGCCCCCGCGAGGAGCATGCCGGCGGCGACGCCACCAACGACGAAGGTGCGACGGGACAGAGCAGACCTGGACATTCATTGCCTCCAAGAGCGGATGTGAACGATTCACCATCGAAGCGCTCACAACGGAACTTACCTACGTCAGTTGGGCGACCACAAGGGGTGCGGGTGTCCTGGTTGGTCATGATTTGGCAAGAGTGCGGCCCCGTCACGGGTGGTTCCGCCGCGCGCCGGCAGCGACAGTGCTCGACCCAGACGACGCTCATGCAAATGGCGTAAATCCTTCCCTGGGGGGTGTCAGGGCACGAACGGCCTGCTCATACTCGAATCCCCACGGCGAGAGACGGAGTGCATGAGTCAGGCACAGGGGCCGGGCACCGGGGGTGGCCGGCACTCTCCCAAGGACGTCCTGCTGCGCTGGGCATCGAAGGTGCCGGTGCCGGCACGACGCCCGTCCACCAGGCGGCGTCGACCGGGGGCGGGTGCCGCCATCGCCCTGCTTCTCGTTGTGGCGCTCGCGTCGGCATCCGTCATCACCGTGCGCCTGCTGGACGACGACCCAGGACCTGGTCCGCGTGTCGCTCTCCCCTCGCGCCCACCGACCTCAGGCAGAACGCCGACAGCTGACACTGACCCAGGGCGCACCGGACCGGGAATCCACGTCCAGGTGACTCCTCGCGACGACGGCTCCCTGGACGTCCTCGAGCAGATCCGCTTCCTGGGAGCGTCCACCGGACTCCGGATCGCCCTGCCCGAGGTGAAGGGTGCGGTGGCAGGCGCCCTGCCACCGGGCCCCCGGATCACCGATCTGGAGGTGTTGGCTGACGGCAACCCGCTCCCCGAGCAGGCAGATTCGCTCAGCGCCGGCGGGAGGGTGCTGCTCCCCGACGCACCCCTGGCCGTAGAGCTGCGCTACCGGCTGGTGGGGGCCGCGACCGTGAGCACCCCGTCGGCTCCGGGGCGCGCGCTTGCCCTGCTGCCGCCCATCGCGGCTGACGACAGCCTCAGCACCCTGCCCGTGGTCGTTGAGGTCGATGGTCCGGGCGTCCGCAACCTGGTGTGCCCGGGCCTGACGACGGACGACCAGCTCTGTGGGCGCGAGGGGCTCTCCGGTTGGCGGACGGTCTCCCTGCCGCCGCGCGTCACCGCGGTGCTCGCCCAGCTGGACCTGACCCGCTACTGATCCTGCGGTCTGCGTGGTCTGGCGGGTCGCGGCGTGGTGGCCCACGATGGCGACATGGGCAACGGTGCGTACAGCGCGGCATACCAGCAGAGCCTCACTGACCCCGAGGGGTTCTGGGGTGAGGCCGCGAAGGCGATCGACTGGATCACTCCGCCCCACCGGGTCCTGGACGCGGACCGGCCGCCGTTCTACCGCTGGTTCACCGGCGGGACGCTCAACACCTGCTTCAACGCCTTGGACCGGCACGTCGCCGCGGGCCGCGGCGACCAGCCCGCGCTGCACTACGACAGCCCCGTGACCGACACCCGGGAGACCATCACGTATGCCGCGTTGCTCGACCGCGTCGCGACGTTCGCCGGCGCACTGGCCTCGCTGGGGGTCGACAAGGGCGACCGCGTCGTCATCTACATGCCGATGGTGCCCGAGGCGGTTGTCGCGATGCTGGCCTGCGCGCGGCTCGGGGCAGTGCACTCGGTGGTCTTCGGAGGTTTCGCTCCGGCGGAGCTCGCAGCCCGCATCGAGGACGCCAAGCCCACCGTCGTCGTCGCGGCGAGCTGTGGGGTGGAGCCGACCCGGGTGGTCGAGTACAAGCCGCTGCTGGATGCCGCCCTCGACCGCAGCAGCCACAAGCCCGAGTCCGTCATCGTCCTGCAGCGACCCGAGGCCCGCGCGGCGGTCGGCGAGCGCGACACCGACTGGGAGGAGCTGGACTGGGACGAGCTCGTGTCGGACGCCGAGCCCGCCGACTGCGTCGAGGTCGCCGCGACCGACCCGCTCTACATCCTCTACACGTCGGGCACGACAGGGAGGCCGAAGGGCATCGTCCGCGACAACGGCGGCCACGCGGTGGCACTGCGCTGGTCGATGGGCAATGTCTTCGGCATCGGCGCCGGGCGACACCTGGTTCACTGCCAGCGACGTCGGCTGGGTCGTCGGCCACTCCTACATCGTCTACGCTCCTCTGCTGGCTGGTGCGACTTCCGTTCTGTACGAAGGGAAACCGGTCGGTACCCCGGACGCCAGCGCGTTCTGGCGGGTCATCGCCGCCTACGGCGTGAAGGCCATGTTCACCGCCCCGACGGCCTACCGGGCGATCAAGCGGGACGACCCCGAGGGTGCCCTGATGAAGGCACACGACCTGTCCTCGCTCGAGACGGTGTTCCTCGCAGGTGAGCGGCTCGACCCGGACACCTACGAGTGGGCGACCGAGCGGCTCGGGGTGCCCGTCGTCGACAACTGGTGGCAGACCGAGACCGGGTGGCCGATCGCTGCCAACCTGCGCGGCCTGGAGCCGATGCCGATCAAGCCGGGCTCGCCCACGGTGGCGACGCCCGGGCTTCGACGTGCGGATCCTCGGGGAGCGCGGGCAACAGCTTCCGGCGGGCGAGGAGGGTGCCATCTGCATCAAGCTGCCGCTGCCGCCCGGCACGCTGCCCACGCTGTGGGGCGACGACGACCGCTACGTCTCGGGCTACCTGTCGGCGTTCGACGGCTACTACCTCACCGGGGACGGCGGGCTGGTCGACGAGGACGGCTACCTCTACGTCATGGGCCGCACCGACGACGTCCTCAACGTGGCGGGTCACCGGCTGTCGACCGGGTCGATCGAGGCTGCGCTGGCGGGTCATCCCGCAGTGGCCGAGTGCGCGGTGATCGGGGTCCACGACGAGCTCAAGGGCCAGGTCCCGCGCGCGCTGGTCGTCCTCAAGGCCGGGATCGACGGCGCGGCCGACGGTGAGCGGATCCGTGCCGAGCTCAGGCAGCGCGTCCGCGACGAGGTGGGGCCGATCGCGTCCCTGCAGCGGGTCGACATCGTGACGGCGCTGCCCAAGACGCGCTCGGGCAAGATCCTGCGCAAGACGATGCGGGAGATCGCCGACGGGAAGACGCCCAACGTGCCGGGCACCATCGAGGACGCGTCGGTCCTTGAGACTCTTGCGCCGGTGCTGCGGCCCCCCGCCTAGCCTGTCCGCGTGCAGGGAGTCTTCACCGGGTTCGCCACGATCGCCGTCGTCATCGGCGTCGGCGCCCTGCTCGCACACCTGCGCATCGTGGATCTCGGTGCGCAGCAGATCCTTTCGCGCATCGCCTTCTTCGTCGCCAGTCCCGGCCCTCATGGTCATCACCCTGTCCCGGGCGGACGTGCACCAGGTGCTGTCCGCCAACCTCCTGGCGTCCATCGCCGGAGTGGTCGTGACGGCGGGGATCTATGCCGTGCTGGCCCGCTGGGTCTGGCACCGCCGCCTCGGTGACGGGACCATCGGCGCCCTCTCCGCGGCATACGTCAACGCCGGCAACCTGGGCATCCCGGTGGCCAGCTACGTCCTCGGCGACGCTGCCTTCGTCGCGCCCACCCTCCTGCTGCAGCTGCTCGTCATCCAGCCGCTCGCCCTGGCGTTCCTCGACGCCGACGCCCACGGGCGCACCTCGTCGCCGTGGCAGGTCGTGTCAGGTCCGTTCACGAACCCGCTCACGGTCGGCTCGCTCATCGGGCTGCTGCTGTCGATCACGGGCTGGACGCTGCCGAACTTCGCGGTCGACCCACTACGGCTGCTCGGCAACATGGCGGTGCCGTGCATGCTCATCGCCTACGGGATCGCGCTCCGGTTGGGACCGGGGTTGGGCAAGGCCGGTTCGCGGACCGAGCTGGCGTCGACGTCCGTCCTCAAGCTGTTCGTGCAGCCTGCCGTGGCGTGGTTCGTCGCGAGTGTGGTGCTTGGCGTCGAGGGGCACGCGCTGCTGGCGATCGTGGTCACCTCGGCGCTCCCCACGGCGCAGAACATCTTCGTGCACGCCACCCGCTACGACCGCGCCACCGTGCTCGCCCGCGACACCATCCTCATCACGACCGTCGGCGCCGTGCCGGTCATCCTGCTGGTCGCCGCCCTCCTCGGCTGACCCACGCCGCCGACAGTTGGTGGCAGGTCCGGCAGAAATGCACCGCGGTCGCGGCGCAGCGCGTGCATTCGTGCCACATCCGGCCCGACTCGTCGCAGGCGCCGTGCCGCCGACGAGCGGCCGGTCTGTGTCAGCGGCGGCGGGTCGTGCCGAAGATCGAGCGGGTGATCTCGCGGCCGAGCACGGTGCCGGCCGAGCGCAGTGCCGACTTGAACGCGCTGGACTTCACCACCTGCTCCACGATGCCCGGTTGCTCCTTGGGCGCGCGGGGTGTCTTGGCCGGGGCCGACGGTGGCGCGGACGGAGCGGATGGCGCGGGGGCCGCCGGCGCGGCGGCTGGCCTCGGCCGCCTCCTTGGCCTGCAGCATCTCGAACGCCGAGTCGCGGTTGGTGGCGGTGGCGTACTTCGCGCTCAAGGTCGACGCGGCGATGATGCCCTTGACGGTGGCCTCGTCGGACGGCGCCATCAGCGACTGGGGAGCGATCATCCGCGTCCAGGCCACGGGGGTCGGCGCACCCCTCTCCGAGAGCACCGTCACGACGGCCTCACCGGTGCCGAGCGAGGTGAGCAGCTCCTCGAGGTCGTACTCGCTGTGCGGGTAGGTCGACACCGCCGCCCTGAGCGCCTTGGCGTCATCCGGAGTGTAGGCGCGCAGCGCGTGCTGGACCCGGTTGCCGAGCTGGGCGAGGACGTCGCCCGGCACGTCCTTGGGGCTCTGGGTCACGAAGAAGACCCCCACGCCCTTGGAACGGATCAGCCGGACGGTCTGCTGGATGGCGTCGAGGAACGCCTTCGACGCACCGTTGAACAGCAGGTGCGCCTCGTCGAAGAAGAACACCAGGTTGGGCTTCTCGGGGTCACCCACCTCGGGCAGGTCGTGGTAGAGGTCGGCCAGCATCCACATGAGGAACGTGGAGAACAGCGCCGGCCGGTCCTGCACCGCGGGCAGCTCCAGGCAGGTCACCAGACCCTTGCCGTCCCCGGCCGTCCGCAGCAGGTCCTTGGTGTCGAACTCGGGTGTGCCGAAGAACGCCTCGGCTCCTTGGTCGGCGAACGTGATCAGCTCGCGGAGGATGACGCCGGCGGTCGCCGACGACAGGCCGCCGAGCTCCTTGAGGTCGGCCTTGCCCTCGTCGGAGGTGAGGAACGAGACGACCGCCCGCAGGTCCTTCAGCTCGTCGAGCCACAGCTGCTTGGAGTCGGCGTAGTGGAAGACCAGGCCGAGGCTGGACTCCTGCGTCTCGTTGAGCCCGAGGACCTTGGCGAGCAGGGTCGGACCGAACGACGAGACGGCGGCGCGGATCGGGATGCCGTTGCCGAGTCCGCCGAGCGAGAGGAACTCGGTCGGGTATGCCGTGCCGACCCACTGCTGCCCGACTTCCGTCGAGCGAGCGGTGATCTTGTCGTTGGCCTGCCCGGGTGTGGCCATGCCGGACAGGTCGCCCTTGATGTCCGCGAGGAACACGGGTACGCCCTGGCCGGAGAGCTGCTCGGCCATCAGCTGCAGCGTCTTGGTCTTGCCGGTGCCCGTGGCCCCGGCCACGAGGCCGTGCCGGTTCAAGGTGGCGAGGGGGACTCGCACCGGCGCATCCGGATGGGCCTTGCCCTCGATGACGGTGGCGCCGAAGAGCAGCGCGCCTCCCTCGAAGGCGTACCCGGCGCGAATCTCGTCGAGCTGGGCGTTGGCCCCGCTGCTCGGCTCCGACGGGCTTGGCGATGGCGTCGTCTCGGTCACGTTCGGCACTCTAGTGCGGACATCACGCCCTCGGGCAGGTGAATTCGCGCGGCAGCCGCCGCTGCTCGAGGGTGCTCCGACGGGGCACCCGGTGGGGACACCCCGGATGATCACGCCTTGGCAACAGCACGCTGCACCTGCCACTGCAACCCACTCGGGCGCATCCAGCAGCACCTATGGTGGCTGGGTGATCTTCAAGAGGGTGGGCGAGGGCCGGCCGTATCCCGAGCACGGCAAGCAGACGCCCCGGGACTGGGCCGAGGTGCCTCCGCGCCTGGTGCGGCTCGAACAGCTCGTCACCACGAAGCGCACCCTCGACCTCGGACACCTGCTCGCCGAGGACTCCACCTTCTACGGAGACCTGTTCGCGCACGTCGTCGAGTGGGAGGGGACGCTCTACCTCGAGGACGGTCTGCACCGCGCACTTCGTGCCGCTCTTCAACAGCGTCCTACCCTGCACGCACGCGTCCTCGTGCTTGACTGACCCCACGCAGCGGGGGCCGCAGTGGCCCCAAGCGCACTGGGACGCTGGTGGAGGTGGGTGCATGAGCTACGTCGTGGAAGCCGGTGCGTCGCGGTCACGCCGCGCTCGGCGACGTCGTGCCCTGATCACCCTCGGGATCGTCGCGCTGATGCTGTTCTTCGCGTTCTGGTACGCCTACTCGTACTACCAGGACAGCAACTCGTCCCGGGCGACCGCGAGCCCGTCCTGCACCGCCACAGCCACGGCCACGACGAAGACCCCCTCGCAGGTCACCGTGAACGTCTACAACGCGACCGACCGCTCGGGCCTGGCGGCCAAGACTGCCTCCGACGTGCGCAAGCGCGGCTTCAAGGTGTCGACCGTGAGCAACGACCCGCTCCAGAAGGACGTCACCGTCGCCGCGGAGGTTCGCTACGGCACGACGGGAACCGCGTCGGCCAAGCTGGTGATGGCTCTGGTCAAGGGGTCCAAGGCCATCAAGGACAGCCGGACCGACTCCTCCGTCGACCTCGTGCTGGGCGCCAAGTTCAAGGCCCTGACGGCGCCTCCGAAGCCCGCGGTTGCCACCACACCCAGCACGCGAGCCTGCTGACTGGACAGCCGCCCCGACCGCCTGACAGGTCCGACCGTCCACTCGCCTCACGGGCGTGGACGCCCCGGTGACAACGAGGTCCGGGGCGCGGACACTGACGCGATGGAACCGATGTCGGCGGTGCGCTCGCAGGTAGTGGACTCGTGGGTCCGCTCCGCCGCGGCCGGCGTCGAGGCAGACCGCGTGGATGCCCCCATCACGCTGCCCGCCGACGCCCTGCGGGACCACCGCGAGGCGCACCCACTGGCGCAGGTCTTCCCGCTGCTCGACGACGTGCTCGGTCGGGCGGCCCGCGACTGCGACGCGATCATGGCTGTCTCCGACGCCGCAGGGCAGCTCCTGTGGGTGTGCGGCACCCCGAGCGTGCTGCGCCGGGCCGAGAGCATCGGCTTCGTCGAGGGCAGCAACTGGGACGAGCGGCTCGCCGGCACCAACGCGCCCGGCATGGCGCTGGCCCTCGACCAGCCCGTCAACATCATCGGCGCCGAGCACTTCCGCCGGTCGGTGCAGCGCTGGAGCTGCGCGGCCACCCCGATCCACGACCCCACCAACGGCACCCTGCTCGGAGTCCTCGACATCACCGGTGGCGAGCAGATCGTCGTCCCGCAGACCATGGCGATGGTGCGTGCGGCCGCCCGGATGGCCGAGTCCGAGCTGGCCCGCGCGCTGCTCACGCGCAGTCACGACACCCGCCGCCCCAGCCGCTCCGGCATCGGGTTGTCCCTGCACGGCCTGGGTCGCAGCGATGCCCTGCTCACCGTCGACGACGGGCGCGGTGCCAGCAGGACGCTGCGCCTGAGCCCCCGGCACAGCGAGATCGTGCTGCTCCTGGCGTCCGCACCTCGAGGGCTGTCCGGCGACGAGCTCGCCGTGCTCCTCTACGAGGAGGACGTGACCACGTCCACCCTGCGCGCCGAGCTCAACCGGCTCCGGGCGCTCCTGGGCGAGGACCTGCTGGCGTCGCGCCCCTACCGGCTCGCGGCCGAGGTCACCGCCGACTGGCTCGCCGTGGAGGCGCACCTCGCCGCCGGTTCGGTCGATGTCGCGCTGCGGGCCTACCGAGGGCCGCTGCTCCCCCACTCGACCGCGCCGGGCATCGCGCGGCTGCGCGAGCCATGTCGAGAGCCAGCTGCGGCGTGCGGTCCTCGCCAGCCGGGAGCCAGACCTGATGTCGACCTGGACCCGGTCGGCGTGGGGCGCGGACGACTACGAGATGTGGACGGCCCAGATGGCCTGCCTCACCACCGCCTCTCCCCTGCGACCCTGGTCGCCGGCCAGATCGCCCGCCTGGACCGCGAGCACGGCCTCTGACCTGCGAGCTGTGGACACGTGCACCGTCCGCCATCAGCCTTGCGCAACGGCTCGGTGTCGCGGACACGCTCCGGGTGCAACGTGGTCGCAACGTTGCGCTGCCTAACGTCACCCCAACCCCGCAGCGGGGCACCACCAAAGACGTTGGGAGAAACAGCGATGACGGTCTATGCACCCCCCGGAACCGAAGGCTCGAAGGTCACGGTCGAGCCGCGCTACGGGCACTTCATCGGCGGCAACTGGGTCGAGCCCAAGAAGGGCGAGTACTTCGAGAACATCTCCCCAGTCACCGGACGGGCCTTCACCGAGGTCGGTCGCGGCACCGTCGAGGACATCGAGGCAGCCCTCGACGCGGCGCACGCCGCCGCTCCGGCATGGGGCAAGACCTCGCTCGGCGAGCGCTCGCTCATCCTCAACCGGATCGCCGACCGCATCGAGGAGAACCTCGAGGCGCTGGCCATCGCCGAGACCTGGGACAACGGCAAGCCGGTCCGCGAGACCCTGGCCGCCGACCTCCCGCTCACCGTCGACCACTTCCGCTACTTCGCCGGGGTGCTGCGCGGCCAGGAGGGGTCGAGCAGCGAGATCGACTCGGACACGGTGGCCTACCACTTCCACGAGCCGCTCGGCGTGGTCGCGCAGATCATCCCGTGGAACTTCCCGATCCTGATGGCCACCTGGAAGCTCGCCCCCGCGCTCGCCGCCGGCAACGCCGTCGTCCTCAAGCCCGCCGAGCAGACGCCGTGGTCGATCCTGAAGCTCCTCGAGCTCATCGGCGACCTGCATCCCGGCCGGCGTCCTCAACGTCGTCAACGGGTTCGGCGTGGAGGCCGGCAAGCCGCTCGCGTCCTCGCCGCGGGTCGCCAAGGTGGCCTTCACCGGCGAGACGACGACCGGCCGGCTGATCATGCAGTACGCCTGCAGAACATCATCCCGGTCACGCTCGAGCTCGGCGGCAAGAGCCCGAACGTCTTCTTCGACGACGTCGCCGCGGAGTCGGATGCGTTCTACGACAAGGCCCTCGAGGGCTTCTCGATGTTCGCGCTCAACCAGGGCGAGGTCTGCACCTGCCCCTCGCGAGCCCTCGTGCAGCAGTCGATCTACAGCGACTTCGTGCGGCGACGCCATCGAGCGCGTGGAGAAGATCATCCAGGGCAACCCGCTCGACGACGACCACGATGGTCGGCGCGCAGGCCAGCAACGACCAGCTCGAGAAGATCCTGTCCTACTTCGACATCGGCCGTCAGGAGGGCGCCAAGGTCCTCACCGGCGGCGAGCGCAACGTCCTCGACGGCGACCTCGCCGAGGGCTACTACGTCACCCCGACCATCTTCGAGGGCGACAACTCGATGCGGGTCTTCCAGGAGGAGATCTTCGGGCCGGTCGTCTCGCTCACCAGCTTCACCGACGAGGCCGCAGGCGCTCGAGATCGCCAACGACACCCTCTACGGGCTCGGCGCCGGGGTGTGGACCCGCGACGGGTCACGCGCCTACCGGATGGGCCGCGGCATCAAGGCCGGCCGGGTCTGGACCAACTGCTACCACGCAGTACCCGGCGCACGCCGCGTTCGGCGGCTACAAGCAGTCCGGCATCGGGCGCGAGAACCACAAGATGATGCTCGACCACTACCAGCAGACGAAGAACCTGCTCGTCTCCTACTCACCCGACGCCCTCGGCTTCTTCTAGACCGATGATGTCACCCGAGGCTGCCACCGACACGACTTCCGAGCCGATGCCGGACCCGCAGCTCACCCGGGTCGACCTCACGCGTGAGGCGGCGGACCTGCTCCGCCGCCTCACCGCGAAGCACGGCCCGCTCATGTTCCACCAGTCCGGAGGCTGCTGCGACGGCAGCTCCCCGATGTGTTACCCCGCAGGCGAGTTCATCACCGGCGACGCCGACGTGCTGCTCGCCGACCTCGCCGTCGCGGTGTCCTGGATCCGATCGAGTTCTGGATGTCCGTCTCGCAGTATGCCTACTGGAAGCACACCCACCTCACGGTCGACGTGGTCAAGGGCCGGGGCAGCGGCTTCTCCGTCGAGGCGCCCGAGGGCGTTCGCTTCCTGATCCGGTCGCGCCTGATGTCCGAGGACGAGCTCCGCGCGTTCGACCTCCTCTGACCGCCCACGGACCACGTCACCCCACGACGGAGGTATGCCGCGTGCGAGCCCGGGCCGCGCGGCATACCTCTCCGTCGTCCGTCGCTTCACCCGCGACCGGTCGCGCACGGCGACGTAGGCTCGAGCCATGATCTCGGTGGAGCTGTCACGCAGCCTCAGCCAGGGCGGCGTGCTCTGGGAGCCCACCCCTGGCGACCGGTTCACGATCGACCAGCCCAACATCGTCGGCGAGGTGTTCTGGATCAGCCACCTCACGATCGACGTCCACACCTTCAAGGGCCAGCCCTTGCTGGCGTTCAACGGGACCACCGAGTGGGCGCTCGACTCGGTCACCCTGGACAGCGCGCTGTGGATGCCGCGCGAGGACCAGCTGAGAGTGCTGCTGGGCGACCGGTTCGTCGGGCTGCACCGGGACGGCGACGAGTGGATCGTGCAGGTCGAGGACGAAGGGGGCCGGGGCACCTTCCGTGACCCCGACCCCGAGTGCGCCTATGCGCTGGCGCTGTTGAGTGTCGTCTGATGACCCCCTGGTGCGAGGCCGTGATCCCCTAGTGCGAGGTCGCCATGGTCCCCCTGTGGTGCGAACGGGTGACCTGCAGGTCCGCAGCGCCGACCACGAGGACGACCGCGCCGGCGATCCACGCGGTCCAGGCCATCGGTCGGGTGCCGCTGAAGCTCATCACCCAGGGAGCGGCGATCATGAGGGCGCCCATGAGGGCGGTGAGTCCTTCGACGGACATCATGTCCGGCCTGACCAGCTCGACCAGGGCGAGAACTGCGGTGATGACGCCGAGCACGACCATGGTTGTGGTCGCCCGGTCCGTCGTGGTGGTCCACAACGGCGAGAGGGCTGCGTAGGCGCCAGCGATCAGAGCAACGAGATCCTGTGGATGGGTCCATCGCTTCATGGTGGTAGCAACCACCTTTCCTTGAAGGCGGTCCGTCGATCCAAGGCGGGCCGAACACTTTGATTGTCTTCCCTGCCAATGGATTTGGCAACAATCCGCGGAAGGGGCGAGGTCAGCCGCGCACGCCGTAGAGGTGCTCCAGCGCGAGCTGGTCCAGGGCCTCGAACGCCATGCCGCGAGCCCCCGCCTCCTCCGGGTCGAAGGCCTCGGCACGCAGGTCGGCGAGCGACTCCCCGGGAGCAACGGTCGGGGTCGCGAGCTGGTCGAGCCTGGCCGCGGCCAGGGCCGCCTGCACCTCGGGGTCGGCGCGGAAGGCCCGCGACTTCTCCTTGAGGATCAGGTAGTTGCGCATGCAGCCGGCGGCCGACGCCCAGACACCGTCCATGTCCTCGGTGCGCGGCGGCTTGAAGTCGAAGTGCCGGGGACCGTGGTAGCCGCCGTTCTCCACCGTGTCGACGGTCCAGAATGCGCCACGGGCGTTCCCCGCCCCGAAGCGCAGGTCCTGGTCGAAACGTGGACCGTGCTGGCCGTTGAGGTCGAGGTGGAAGAGCTTGCCGTGCCACAGCGCCTGGGCGATGCCGTGCGCGTAGTTGAGCCCGGCCATCTCCTCGTGGCCCACCTCGGGATTGAGCCCGACGAGCTCGGGGTGCTCGAGCTCGTTGATGAACGCCAGCGCGTGGCCGATGGTGGGCAGCAGGATGTCGCCGCGCGGCTCGTTGGGCTTGGGCTCCAGGGCGAACTGCAGGTCGTAGCCCTGGGTCAGCACGTAGTCGCCGAGGACGTCGAAGGCCTCCTTGTAGCGGTCGAGGGCGGCGCGGACGTCCTTGGCTGCGCCCGACTCGGCGCCCTCACGGCCACCCCACGCCACGAAGGTCGTGGCGCCGAGCTCGACGGCGAGGTCGATGTTGTCGGCCACCTTGCTGATCGCGAAGCGGCGCACGTCGCGGTCGTTGTTCGTGAACCCCCCGTCACGGAAGACCGGGTGGGAGAACAGGTTCGTCGTCACCATCGGCACGACGAGTCCGGTGTCGGCCAGCGCCTTGCGGAACGGCGTCAGGTGGTCGAGCCGCTCCTGCGTGCTGGCCCCGAACGGGATGACGTCGTCGTCGTGGAAGGTGATGCCCCACGCGCCGAGGTCGGACAACCGGTGCACCGCTTCGGCCGGGTCGAGCGGCGGCCGGACCGCGCCGCCGAAGACGTCAACTCCCTGCCAGCCGACGGTCCAGAGGCCGAAGGAGAACTTGTCGTCGCGGGTGGGGGTGAAGTCGGTCATGAGTCGCTCCTTGCGTCGTCCTTGCTGGAGGAGAAGGCAGCGTCGAAGGCGGCCTCCGGAGGTTCGAACGCCAGCCGCCGCACGAAGCCCACCGCCTCGGCCGCGCCGACCAGCCGGTCCATCCCGGCGTCCTCCCACTCCACCGAGATCGGTCCGGAGTAGCCGATCGCCCCCAGGGTGCGGAAGCAGTCCTCCCACGGCACGTCACCGTGGCCGGTGGACACGAAGTCCCACCCGCGGCGGGGGTCCGCCCACGGCAGGTGCGAGGACAGCCGACCGTTGCGACCGTTGCCGACGCGCATCCGGACGTCCTTGCAGTCGACGTGGTAGATCCGGTCCTGGAAGTCCCAGATGAAGGCAGCCGGGTCGAGGTCCTGCCAGACCATGTGCGAGGGGTCCCAGTTGAGACCGAACGCCGGCCGGTGCTCGATGGCCTCCAAGGTGCGCACGGTGGTCCAGTAGTCGTAGGCGATCTCGCTCGGGTGCACCTCGTGGGCGAAGCGGACGCCCACCTCGTCGTAGACGTCGAGGATCGGGTTCCAGCGGTCCGCGAAGTCCTGGTACCCCGCCTCGATCGTGGCTGCCGGGACCGGCGGGAACATCGCGACGTACTTCCAGACCGCTGAGCCCGTGAAGCCGATGACGACGTCCACGCCGAGCTTGGCGGCGGCGCGGGCCGTGTCTGCCATCCGTTCCGCAGCCCGCTGACGCACCCCCTCGGGGTCACCGTCGCCCCAGATCGCGGCCGGCAGGATGTCCTGGTGCCGCTGGTCGATCGGGTCGTCGCAGACCGCCTGCCCGACGAGGTGGTTCGAGATCGCCCACACGCCGAGGCCGTGCCGCTCGAGGATCTCGCGGCGCCCGGCCACGTAGTCGTCCTCCGCCAGGGCGCGGTCCACCTCGAAGTGGTCACCCCAGCACGCGATCTCGAGCCCGTCGTACCCCCAGGAGGCGGCGAGCCGGCATACCTCCTCGAACGGGAGGTCGGCCCACTGTCCGGTGAAGAGGGTGATCGGTCGAGCCACGGTGTCCTCCAAAGGGTGCTCCTGGTCCGGTCCACGTCCGTAGAATCCGGGTCACGTCCTGCTTGCAGAGAGTCGGGCGGAAGCCGGTCCCCGGCGTGCGGTGCCGCTGCAACGGTCTACCGCACGCCGGGGACCGGTCCAGCGTGACGCCCACGCGAGTCGGACGCCACGCTGGTCGGTCAGCCGCGCAGGGCAGCCATGTTCTGGTAGCTGATGCGCGAGTACTCCAGCGACCGACCGGGGTCGGCCGTGCCGCCGGGTGCGTTGTCCTGTTCGTACATCGGGTTGTGGTAGCCCTTGGCGCCGGCCTGCGACAAGAACGTCGTGTAGTCGATGTCGCCCGTCCCGAACGGCACCATCTCGTAGCCGTTGGCGAGGTCAGGGCGCGAGTCGCCGTCCTTGGCGTGGAACAGCGGGAAGCGGATCGGTTGCTTCTGGACCACCGAGAGCGGGTTGAAGATCGAGGTCACCGTGCTCCCGTCCGCAGCCGTGTATGCCGTGTGCTTGTACTTCGCGACGTGCGCCCAGTAGATGTCCATCTCCAGGTAGACGTACGCCGGGTCGGTGTTGGCGAGGAAGTGCTCGAGGCGGCGGGTGCCGGAGGAGCGGGTCGGGCGACCCTGCGCGTCCAGCGGACCGCTGTCGAGCAGGAAGCTGTAGGCGATGTCGTGGTTGTGCGTGTAGAGCTTGAGACCGTGCGACGCGGCGCGCTGCCCGAAGATGTTCCAACGCTCTGCTGCGGCGACCCAGTCGGCGAGGTAGGCGCTGCCGGTCGGGTCGTTGCCCGTGCCGATGTGCCCCATGCCGAGGATGTTGGCGACCTCGCAGGCCGCGTCGAACTGGGCCAGCGTGGCATCGGTGACCGTGGAGGGGATGTTGCCGTGGTTGCCCTCGGCCTCGATCCCGTTGTCGTCCAACCAGGTTCGGAGCAGCTGGGCACCGGCGACGTTGTTGACGTTGCCGCCCGGTGCGTTGGCGTGCTGGCCGAACCCGGCGAACTCCACCTGCTTGTAGCCGATTCGCCCGAGCTCCTCGATGACCGCCTTGAACCCTGATGCATAGGGGCTCGTGGCCGGGTCGCGGGAGATCGCGTCACGGACGGTGTAGAGGATGATTCCGCGCTTGCCGGGCGGGACGACGACGCCGTTGGCGCTGGGGGCCGCACTCGCAGAGGTGGCGAGGGGAAGGCTGGCCACGGTTGCTGCCGCGGCCATGCCGGTGGTGGCGGCCAGGAACTGACGGCGGTTGAGGCCGAGTCCCCTGACCAGCTCGAGGGGGTTGGGTTGGTGCTGCGTGTTCATGCTGCTCCTTCGTCACTGCAATGACAGGGGGTGAAGCGGAACGAACCGGGGACCTCCTTCCGGGGGACTCGTGCGGGCGGGTGGAACGTTCGGTGCGGCGGTCACGAGGACGTGGCCACCAGCTCGATGGGGGTCCAGGCAGCGCCACTTGCCGCACTGGTCTCGACCGCCGCCAAAGCGCGTTGGATGGCGAGCCCGTCGGCAAAGGACGGCTCCGGGTCGCGGCTCTCGGCGATGGCTTCGAGCAGGTCGACCGCCTGGTGGGTGAACCCGTGCTCGTAGCCCAGCCCGTGCCCAGCCGGCCACCAGCCGCCGACATAAGGGTGCTCGGGCTCGGTGACGAGGATGCGGGTGAAACCCGCCTCGGTCGCCGGCGTGGAGCTGTCGAAGAAGTGGAGCACGTTCATGTCCTCGAAGTCGAACGCGATGCTGCCACCAGATCCGTTGATCTCCAGGCGAATTGCGTTCTTGCGGCCGGTGGCGAACCGGGTCGCCTCGAACGTCGCCAGTGCACCCCCGGTGAACCGCCCGACGAAGACCGCCGCGTCGTCCACGGTGACCTGCCCCCGCCCCTCGCTCACTTCGGCACGCAGGCCGTGGACCGCACCGGGCAGCGGGCGCTCCTTGACGAACGTCTCGGTGATGGCGCTGACGCCGGCCAGCTGCTCACCGGTGATGAACTGGGTGAGGTCGATGATGTGGGCCCCGATGTCGCCCAGGGCGCCGGAACCGGCCCGCTCCTTCTGCAGCCGCCAGGTGAGCGGGGACTCCGGGTCGGTGAGCCAGTCCTGCAGGTACTGCGCGCGCACGTGCCGGATCTCCCCGATCCGCCCGTCCCGCACCAGGTTTCGCGCGTGTGCGATGGCAGGGACGCGCCGGTAGGTGAAGCCGACCATCGACCTGATGCCGCGCGCCTGGGCCCGCTGCGCGGCCTCCGCCATGGCGGATGCCTCCTCGACCGTGTTGGCGAGGGGCTTCTCGCACAGGACGTGCTTGCCGGCCGCGAGCGCAGCCAGAGCGATCTCGGCATGGGTGTCGCCGGGCGTACAGATGTCGACGAGGTCGACGTCGTCGCGGGCGATGAGGGCACGCCAGTCCGTCTCGACGTGCTGCCAGCCGAACCTCCTGGCCACGTCGCCGGCGGCGCCTGCATCCCGGCCGCCGATGGCCACGAGCTCAGGGGTGAGCGCAGGGTCGAAGAAGCTGCGAGCGTTGCGCCACCCCTGGGAGTGGGCCAGGCCCATGAAGGAGTATCCGATCATGCCGATCCCGAGGGTCGGCCGGTCGTGTGAGGACATCGAGGCACCCTTCCGCCGTGTGTCGTCGGTCCGTCGTGGAGCCGGTGCCCGCGAGGTACGGGGTTGTCGCCCCGCGGGCACCGGAACTGGTGACGACCGTCAGGACTTGAAGCCCAGCGGCAGGTACTTGTCGACGTTCGCCTTGGTCACCACGGGCGCGTTGAGGACGATGCGCCGAGGCACCTCGACCTGGACCAGGTCGGACAGGCCCTTCTGCTGGACCAGCAGGCGGGCGAGACGCACGCCGTCAGCGGCCTGGGTCGGCGGGTAGATGACCGTGGCCTCCATCTTGCCGTCCTTGATCCACTGCATGGCGTTCGACGAGCCTGCGCCGCCGATGAAGGCGAACTCGTGGCGGTTGGCGTTGTCGAAGGCCTGCATGACGCCGATGCCCTGGTCGTCGTCGTGGTTCCAGATGATGTCGATCTTCTTCGCGGCCTGGAGCAGGTTGGACGCCTCCTTCTCGCCGGACTCGACGGTGAAGGCGGCGGCGACGCGGTTGTCCACCGTCTGGCCACAGGCCTTGAGGGCGTCCGCGAAGCCCTTGGAGCGGTCCTGCGTCAGCGGCAGTGCGTCGATGCCGGCGATCTCGGCGATGACCGGGTTGCTGAGGTTCTTGTCCTTGACCAGCTTGCAGGCGTAGGTGCCGGCGCTGACGCCCATGCCGTAGTTGTCGCCGAGGATGGTCGTCCGGGCGGCGAACGGGCTGGAGAACTCGCGGTCGACGTTGACGACCTGGATCCCGGCGCTCATGGCCTTGGTCGCGACCTCGGTGAGCGCGGCCCCGTCGGTCGGCAGCAGCACGATGGCGTCGACCTTGTCGTTGATGAAGGTCTCGATCTGGCTGATCTGCAGGCTGGCATCGTTGGTCCCCTCAGCCGTACGGAACTCGACGTCCGAGTACTTGCCGGCCTCGGCCTTGGCGGCGCTGTTGATCGCGCCGAGCCAGCCGTGGTCGGCCGCGGGGCCAGAGAACCCGATGACGACCTTGTCGCCGGGGGCGTCGTTGTCACTGGCTGCGCGCGGGGCGCCGCTCTGCGAGCTGGTGTCGTCGTCGGCGCTGTTGCCGGTGCACCCGGCAGCGACGACCACGAGGACGCCGAGGCCTGCCGCGACGCGGATGCCGCGGGATCGGGTGGAGCGAAGGACGGTCATGATCTCTCATTTCTGTTCGACGACTCAGCGAGGTGGCTGAGCGAGATGGCTGGGCTGGGTGACGAGCGGGTATGCCGTGCGGCTGAGCTGGGTGCGGAGCGGGGTCGTGCAGTGAGTGGGGCGTGGGAGGGTCAGGTCTTGTGTGACCGGCTGGCCACCCGCTGCTGGAGCAGCACGGCGGCGATGATGATGGCGCCCTTGGCGACGGCCTGGGTCGAGGTGTCGAGGTCGTTGAGCGTGAAGACGTTGGTCAGCGTCGTGAAGATGAGGACGCCGAACACCGTGCCGACGATGGTTCCGCGACCGCCGGTGAGCAGGGTGCCGCCGATCACCACGGCGGCGATGGAGTCGAGCTCGTAGAGCCCACCGTGGGTCGACGAGCCGGTCGTCGTGCGGGCCATGATCATGACCGCCGCGATGCCGCAGGCGACGCCGAGCAGCACGTAGAGGTACATCGTCTGGCGTTGCACCTTGATCCCTGCAAGGCGGGCCGCCTCCGGGTTCCCACCGACGGCGAGGGTGCGCCGGCCGAACGTCGTGCGGTTCAGCAGGACCCAGCCGACCACTGCCGCCAGCGCGAACATGATGACGAGGACGGGTACGCCGATGACGTTGCCGTTGAAGAAGTCGATGAAGTCGCGGTCGCCGATGATCTGGGTCCGTCGCTTGGCAATGATCTCGGCGAGCCCGCGGGCGGCCGCCAGCATCGCCAGCGTGACGATGAAGGGTGCGATCCGCCCGTACGCGATGATCACGCCGTTGACAAGGCCGCATGCGGCGCCGACGAGGACAGCCGTGAAGACCATGACGATCCAGTGGACGTCCTCGGCCATCGCCTGGGTGGCGACCGTGGTGGCCCAGACCGACCCCAGGGCAACGATGGCGCCGACGGACAGGTCGATGCCGCCGCCGATGATGACAAAGGTCATGCCGACGCTGATGACCCCGATCACTGAGGCGAGGCGCAGGATCGTCATCGCGTTGTCGAACGAGCCGAAGCGGTCACCAGCGGTGGCCAGACCGACCACGCAGAGCAGTACCAGGGCGATGACGAGGCCCAGGTTGCGACCTGCCGAGCTGGCGAGCATGGCGGTGAGCCGGCTCCGATGGGGGGTCTCGGGCGCCACCGTCTGCTGGCGGTCTGGGTCGGGCACCGGGGACTTGCTGCGTCCGGGGGCACCGTCCTGGGCAGTCGCGTCGACGCTCATGCGGCGTCTCCTCTCATGATGATGTCGAGCACGCCGTGCTCGTCGATCTCTGTGCTCGGGCCTTCGTGCAGCACGCTTCCCTCGCCGATCACGAGGACCCTGTCGGAGAGGCCGAGGACCTCCTCGATCTCGCTGGAGACGACGACCACGGCCACGCCGCTGTCGGCGAGCCGGCGCACCAGTGCGTAGATCTCGGAGCGGGCACCGACGTCCACGCCACGGGTGGGCTCGTCCAGGAGGAGGACCTTGCACTTCCTGAGCAGCCACCTGGCCAGGACGACCTTCTGCTGGTTGCCGCCGGAGAGCGTCCGCATCTCGGCATCGACCTTTCCGGGCCGGACGTCAAGGGCCTTGACCTGCTCCTCGGCGGCCCGCCGCTCGCCGTCGGAGCCCAGGAACCCGGCTCGTCCGAAGCGGGCCAGGCTGGCGAGGGAGATGTTCCTCGCGACCGAGTCACCGAGCAGGAGGGCCTGGCTCTTGCGCTCCTCGGGGCACAGGCCGACACCGGCACGCACCGCGGCGTCGACCGACCCGGGTCGCAGCCGGCGACCGGCCACGGACACCGTGCCCTGGTCCGCCCTACGGGCACCGAAGACGGTCTCCACGATCTCGGAGCGACCCGCGCCCACGAGCCCGGCCAGGCCGAGGACCTCGCCTGGTCGGACGTCGAAGCTGATGTCGGCGAACTCGCCCGCGCGGGAAAGGCCCGATACCGACAGCAGCGGCTCGGCGACGGCCACACCCGGACGCGGGGGGAAGACGTACTCGATGGACCGGCCGGTCATCAGCCGGATGATCTCCGCAGTCGGGGTGTCGCGGGCTTCGAGCCCGGTGGCAACGGTGGCCCCGTCCTTGAGCACCGTCACGCGGTCGCCGATGGTGCGGATCTCCTCGAGCCGATGGGAGATGTAGATGACGGCGACACCCTCGGCAGTGAGGTCGCGGATGACCTTGAACAGCCGCTGCACCTCGCCGCTGTCGAGCACCGCGGAGGGCTCGTCCATCACGATGAGACGGGCGTCGCGGGACAGCGCGCGGGCCATGCTGACGATCTGCTGTCCGGCCGCCGACAGGCTGCCGACCTCGGCGGAGGGGGAGATCTCGGGGTGGCCCAGCCGGGCGAGCAGCGCCGCCGTGGCGCGGGAGGCCTCGGCCCTGCGGGAGAAGCCGAACCGCGTCTTCTCGTGCCCGAGGTAGATGTTCTCGGCGACCGTCAGGCCCTCGACGAGGTCGAGCTCCTGGTAGATGGTGGCGATGCCCAGATCCATCGCCGCTTGGGGGTGCGACAGCTGGATGTCGTTGCCGTTCCACGAGATCCGGCCCTCGTCGGGCGAGTGCACACCCGCCAGGACCTTGATGAGAGTGGACTTCCCGGCGCCGTTCTGACCGAGCAGGCAGTGGACCTCACCCGGGCGCACCTCGAGGTCGACGCCACGGAGGGCGACCACGCCGGGGAAGCGTTTCACGATGTCGGCCATCACCAGCAAGGGCGAGGCGCCGGTGCCTCGGGTCATGCTCGGAAGGTAGACCCACTTTTGCGCACCCGTCAAGCAAAAGTTTGAAAACGACGTCAATCATCTGCCTGATGTGCCGAGAGAAGTCCGCTGTGCTTCACTACCACCGTGAACAGCGCGGGCCTCCTTGTCACCGTCGCCGGGACCTCCGGCGCCGGCGACCTGCTGCAGCTCATGCGGGACGGGACGCCACGCACGAGAGCGGAGCTCATCCAGCTCACCGGACTGGCGCGTTCGACGGTCGGCACCCGGGTCGACGCCCTGCTCGCGGCAGGGTTGCTGGCACCGTCCGGCGAGGCCGCCTCGACGGGTGGCCGCCCTCCGGCGAGGTTCGCCTTCAACCCCCGCGCCCGGGTGGTGCTCGGCGCCGACATCGGGGCGACCCACTCCCTCGTCGCGCTGACCGACCTCAACGGCACCGTCATCGCCGAGCACGCGGAGCAGCTCGACATCACCCTCGGCCCACGCCTCGTCCTGGACTCGCTGGTCCGCACGGGCAAGGCCCTGCTGAAGTCCGCCGGACGCACGCGCCTTGACCTTGCGGGCGTCGGCATCGGCCTCCCGGGCCCGGTCGAGCACTCGACCGGCAAGCCTGCGGCACCACCGATCATGCCCGGCTGGGACGGCTACGACGTGCCGGCTCACGTGTCGGCCGGACTGGGCGCCCCCGTCCTCGTGGACAACGACGTCAACATCATGGCGCTCGGCGAGCACGCGGCTGTCTACCCGCACGTGGAGCACCTCGTCTTCGTCAAGGTCGCCACCGGCATCGGCGCCGGGATCATCAGCAGCGGACGCCTGCACCGCGGCGCGAAGGGCGCCGCTGGCGACCTGGGCCACGTGGCGGCGCCGCACGGCGGCGATGCCCTCTGCACGTGCGGCAACGTCGGGTGCCTCGAGGCGATCGCCAGCGGTCCCGCGATCGTGAAAGCGTTGCGAACACAGGGAATCGAAGCTTCCGACAGCCGCGGCCTGGTCGATCTCGTCCGCTCCGGTGACGTCACCGCAGCACATGCGGTGCGGCAGGCCGGGCGTGACATCGGCGAGGTGCTCGCGACCTGCGTCAGCATGCTCAACCCTGAGGTCATCGTGGTGGGCGGCATCCTCGCCCAGTCCGCCGAGAGCCTGCTCGCCGGGGTACGTGAGGTGGTCTACGGACGGTCCCTGCCGCTGGCCACGGGCGAGCTGCAGATCGTCGCCGCGCGCACCGGCGACCACGCCGGTGTGCTCGGCGCGGCCACCATGGTGATCCAGCACGTGTTGTCGTCCGAGCAGATCGAGGTCCAGCTCGCCAGCATGGCCGGCTGACGCTCCCCGCCCCAAGTCCACGTCGGGTATGCCGTCTGGTCGTCACCCAGGGCGGCCCTCCCGCGCGGCGGCCACCAGGTCAGGCGGCCACGTCCCGACGGCGACCGACGACGAGGACCGCGAGGACCGCCACCACGGCATACGCGGCGACCGTCAGCAGGCCACGCTCGCCACTGACGGTGGACTGCACGCCGGGCGGCAGCGGACCGATCTGGGCCGGAAGCACCGAGCTGATCAGCGAGCCCGAGGTCACCCCGGGAAGGAGGTCGCGCGGCGGCTGCAGAGCGGTGAGCGAGGTGCGTGCCACGGCCGAGATGAGGTTCTCGATGCCCAGGATCCACACGACTCCCAGGCCGATCGGCAGGGCGACCGAGCGCAGCAGGACACCGAAGACGGCGCCGAGGCAGGCCCACATCGCCATCACCATCCAGCCCGATCCGAGGCCGGTGGCCAGGTCCTCGACCGACGGCCACACGACGGCCTGGTCCTCGACGAGGGCGATGCCCAGGGCGCTTGCGGCACAGGTGAGGAAGAGCGCGAGCACGCCGACACCGACGGCGGTGACGAGCGCCAGCAGCTGACCGCCGAAAACCGAGGCGCGCCGCGGTCCCTGGGTGAGCAGGGTCTTCAGCGTGCCGCCGGTGAACTCGTTGCCGGTGACCAGGGCGCCGAGCACCAGGGCCAGCGCACCGGCGAACACCGGGAACGCTGCGGTCGTGTTGGTGATCACCTGCGCGGGGAGCGTCCCGGCGAGCAGCTGGGCCGGGCGACTCGCCGTCGGTCATGGCTCCGCCCGAGCCGTTCCGGTAGGACAGGTACGGGATGACGAAGCCGAAGACCTGGCTGAGCGTGATGGCCGCGGCGAGCAGCACCCAGGCCGCCGGCCGACGGACGAGCTTGGCCAGCTCGGCCCGGGTGACGTTGACGAGGTCAGACATGGCTGAGCTCCTTGTTCTCGTGGGTGGTCAGGTCGAAGAAGACGTCCTCGAGCTCGCGCTCGGTGCGACGCACACCGGTGACGGCGACCCCGGCATGGACAAGGGCACGCGTGATCTCCGCTGTGTGCCGGGTGCCCACCTTCACGAGCAGGCGTCCGTCCTCGAGGCGCACCCCGTCGACGAACGGCAGCGCGCGGAGGGTGGCGACGGCCGTGTCCGACGGCGTGGCAACGAGCTCGAGCTCGGTGTCCCCGCGCAGCTGTTCGACGGTGCCCTCCCGCACGATCCGGCCACGGTCGATCACGGCCACGCGTTCGCAGATCTGCTGCACCTCGCCCATCAGGTGGCTCGACAGGATGACAGTGCGCCCCTGCCGGCCGAGGTCGACGATGAGCTCACGCATGTCCCGCATCCCTTGCGGGTCAAGGCCGTTCGTCGGCTCGTCGAGGATGACCAGGTCCGGGTCCTTGAGCAGCGCGGCGGCCACGCCGAGACGCTGCTTCATGCCCAGCGAGTAGGACCCGAACTTGTCACCCGCCCGGTCTGCGAGGCCGACGGCCTCGAGAGCCGGCCTGACGCTGGAAGCCGGCACACCGGCATACCGCGCCATGGTCTGGAGGTTGGTGCGGCCGGTGAGGTAGGGGTAGAAGCCGGGGCCCTCGATGAGGGAACCGATGCGGCGCAACGACTTCGGGTCACCCGGGCGGGCGCCGAGGACGGTGACGTGGCCGCTGGTGGGGCGGATGAGGCCGAGCAGCATGCGCAGCGTCGTGGTCTTGCCTGCGCCGTTGGGGCCGAGGAAGCCGAAGACCTCCCCGCGGTGGACGGTCAGGCTGACCCCGTCCACCGCGGCGAGCTGGCCGTACCTCTTGGTCAGGTCGCGGATCTCCAGCACCGGGTCGGACCGGGTCATGACGACCCCATCCGCTTGAGGGTGGCGAGCCGGCGCTCGTACTCCTGCTCGTCGATCTCGCCGGCCGCGTAGCGCTCGGCGAGCTTGGCCTCACCGGCGCGGGTGCCGGCGTAGCCCTGCACCTGGCGCCAGCGACGCATCCCGAAGAGGCGGAAGCTGGCAAAGATGCCGACGATGAACAGCAGCCACAGGAAGGGGAAGATCGGCCACCACGGGCCCGGGCCGTTCCAGTAGTGGTCGTGGGCGGCGAGGGTGTTCGCGGTGGCGATGACGGTGGTCATGGTGACTCCTTGGTCGGATTGAGCTGACACCTCAATCCTTCGTTGGGAGAGCACCTTTCGAATCCCACCAGTGGCGACACCTCATCTGCTCCCGCGGGCGTACGCGCGGAGGCCCTACTCCTCGGACCACCCGGGCGTACGAGCCCAGACTCGTAGGCGAGCACCACGAGCTGGGCTCGGTCGCGGACATGGAGCTTGACCATCGACCGGCTGACGTGGGTCTTGGCCGTGGCGGGGCTGAGGAACAGCCGCTGGGCGATCTCGTCGTTGTTGAGACCCTCGCCGACGAGCGAGACGACCTCACGCTCGCGCTCGGTCAGCTCGCCGAGCCGGTTCGCCGCCGGGGACGCATTGGGTCGACTGCGGGTCGCGAACTCGCCGATCAGCCGCCGCGTGACACCCGGGCTGAGCAGGGCATCCCCAGCGGCGACCGCGCGAACTCCGCGCAGCAGCTCGGCCGGTTCGGTGTCCTTGACGAGGAACCCGCTCGCCCCGATCCGAACGGCCTCGAAGACGTACTCGTCGAGGTCGAACGTCGTCAGCATGACCACGCGCGTACCCGAGAGCCGCTCGTCGGCCGCGATCTGCCGGGTGGCCTCGAGCCCATCCGTCCCGGGCATCCGGATGTCCATCAGCACGACGTCGGGCTCGGTCTCGTGCACCAGGGCGACCGCCTCGGCGCCGTTGGACGCCTCACCCACCACGTCGATGTCGTCCTCGGCGTCGAGCAGCGCCCGGATCCCGGCACGCAGGAGAGCCTGGTCGTCGGCGAGCACCACCCGGATCATCGCGGACCACCGGTCGGTAGGTCGGCCTCGACGCGCAGCCCACCGCCAGGCGCCGCCACGACCCTCAGCTCCCCGCCGAGAGCCCGAGCACGCTCCTGCATGCCGCTGATTCCGTTGCCCTGCACCAGTTTCGCCAACCCTGCTCCTCCGTTGCCGTTGTCCTCGACAGTGACCGACAGCCCGTCGTCACGGTAGTCGAGGACGACCGTTGCGCGCGTCGCGTGCGCGTGCCGGACGATGTTGGTGATCGCCTCCTGGACGATCCGGTATGCCGCGAGCTCGGCTGCCGCCGGAAGCGACCGCGGCTCCCCGGTCACCGTCTTGGTGACCTGGAGGCCGGCGTGGCCGCTGCGCTCGACGATGTCGTCGAGGCCGGCGAGGTTGGCCACGGGCGAGCGGGGTGCCGGCGCCCCGTCGAGGCGCAGCACGTCGATGAGGGACCTGAGCTCGGTGAGCGCCTCCTTGCTCGCATCGCGGATCGCGAGCAGCGCCGGCTCGACCTGCTCCGGTTTGCGGTCGGCAAGGTGGAGGGCGACGCCGGCCTGCACGTTGATGAGCGACATGTGGTGTGCGACGACGTCGTGCAGCTCCTGCGCGATCCGGAGCCGCTCCTCGCCCGCCTGCCTCAGCCGCGTCTCGCGGGCCGCCTGCCGGAAGGTGGCCGCCCGCTCGCGCCAGCTGCGCACGACCTCGGCGACTGCGAGCACCACGAGGGTCCAGGCCAGCAGCCCGCCCTGCGCCTGCCACGACCACGGCGCCGTGTCGAACGCGAGCCGCCCGAGCGCGTCGCCCGCCAGCACCGCAGCAGCACCCAGCCAGGCGGCCAGGCGGTGGCCGCGGACCACCGTGGCCACCAGGCCGATGGCGAGCCCCAGGAACATCGGTCCGTAGGGGTAGCCGCGGGCGAGGTAGCCTGCCGCGGCCACAGCGATGGCCACCATGCTCTGCACCGGGAACCGGCGCAGCACCGTGATCGCCACCGGGGCGACGAGCAGCAGGACCACGGCCAGCGCGTCGAGCTGGCGTCGGTCCGGCCGACCGTGCGCGGCACCGAAGCTGCCGCCGAGCTGGATGACTCCCACCATGAAGGCCCCGACGAAGCGCGCGACCGGGGGCGCACCCTGGTGGGCCCACTGTTCCCGACCGCGCATCCACGGGGGACCCCAGGTCAGGTCGTCGGGCTCACGCATGCCTGCCAGCGTAGGCAACAGGGCGCAGCGCGGGCGTCCCCCGCCGGGAGGCGACGCGGCATACTCCCGCGGGCGTATGCCGCGCGGTGGCCTCGCGCGGCTCGCGGGCGGTGCCTAGGTCGACGAGACCGATGCCAGCGCGAATCGCAGGGTCCGTACCTCGAACGGCCCCAGCGCGACGTCCACGCACGCTCGGATCCGGCGCGGGGTCGCGTGCCGGCGCTTCCGGTTCCTCCAGGAGGTTCGCCTCGACCACGGACGCGACGGGACACTCCACCCGGACCCGACCACGCGCGCGCCCGCCGAGCGCCTCGTGGACCCGGACCACGAGGTCACCGGAGCGGTCGGCAGCGAGCTTGACGCAGGAGAGGTGCACCCCGTCACCCTCGACGCGGACGAGGGGCGCGAACCCGTGACTGCCGGTGACCACCGCGAGCGGGGTGTTGAGCCAGCACGCCCTCCTCGGGCTGCACCGCCGACGCCCGTCCCGACGACCAGCCCGTAGCGGTGGGTGTGCACGCCGTGGTCGGTCTCGGGGTCGGGGAACCGCGGGGCCCGCAGCAGCGAGAGGCGGATCGTCGTCGCTCACCGCCGTCCTCGGTCCAGTCGCGTGCCACGTCGTAGCCGTAGGTCGAGTCGTTGACGAGTGCCCACCCCGAACCCCGGCTCCTCGACGTGCACGAACCGGTGCATCGAGGTCTCGAACCGGGCCGCCTCCCAGCTCGTGTTGACGTGGGTCGACCCGTCGCTGGTGGCCGAACTGCGTCTCGGCGCTCGTGTGCTCGGCCCGGACGTCGAGCGGGAAGGCCACCTTGAGGAAGGTCTCGACCTCGTGCCAGTCGGTCACCTGCTCGACGTGCAGCGTCCGCGACGCCCGGTGACAGCGAGAATACCTGTCGCACAGTCGAATCCGCCGAGATCTGTCGTTCCACCACGACCTTTGCCACGCCGGTCGCGTCGACGGACGTGTCGAGGCTGGTCACCTCACGCAGGTCGCGGACCGTGTTGCGGTAGAACCGGTCGACGTCCCAGGCATCCCACTTGTTCGGCAGGTCGGGGTGCAGCTGCAGCAGGCCCGGCCGCCCCTCCGGCGGTGATGGCGTCGCGACCGGTGGCGAGGTCGACGGCCGACGTGACCAGCCCCTCGGCCGACAGCACGCACGCGCAGCACACCGTTGTCGAGCACCACGTCGTCGCCCTCACCGGGTCGACGAGCCACCGGCGCGATGCGCTCGGCCGGACTCGTCAGCCACGCAGCGGCCAGCACCCCGGCGCCCGCGGCGACACCGCGGCCGCGCGCAGCCCGCCCCGTTGACCGCGATCGCGCTCGCTCGCCCGTCGCCGGTGAGTGCGGCCAGCGAGCGTGCCACCAGGGCCTCGGCCTCGCGCTCCACGCGGGCGTACTGCTCGACCGCCTCACGGTGCACCCAGGCGATGGAGGTGCCCGGCAGGATGTCGTGGAACTGCTGCAGCAGCACCTGCTTCCAGAGCGCGTCCAGCTCCTCGTGCGGGTATGCCGCGCCCGTCCGGACCGCGGCCGTGGCGGCCCACAGCTCGGCCTCGACGAGGAGGTGCTCGCAGCGACGGTTGCCTGCCTTGGTGCGGTGCTGCGACGTGAGCGTGGCGCGGTGCAGCTCGAGGTAGAGCTCGCCGACCCAGACCGGTGTGCCGGGGCGGGTCTGCCCGTCCTCGCCCACCAGCTCGTCCCGCGTCCGCGCGTAGAAGTCGTCGGGGTGCTCCCAACGCACCCGCGGGCTGCCCTCGAGGTCGGCCAGCCGCTCGGCCCGCCCGGTCATCTCCCGGGTCGTGCCGCCGCCGCCGTCACCCCAGCCCACCGGCGCGATCGAGCCGGTCGCGATGCGGTGCTCGCGGAACTGCCGTTCGGCCAGCGCCAGCTCGGCCCCGGAGAGCTCGGAGTTGTAGGTGTCCATGGGTGGGAAGTGGGTCAGCACCCGGGACCCGTCGATGCCCTCCCAGAGGAAGGTGTGGTGCGGGAAGGTGTTCACCTGGTTCCAGGAGATCTTCTGGGTGAAGAACCAGTCGAACCCGGCGCGGCGCACCAGCTGCGGCAGCGCCGGGTGAGTAGCCGAAGCTGTCGGGGAGCCACACGCCCTTGACACGGATCCCGAGCTCCTCCTCGAAGAACCGCTGTCCGTAGAGGAACTGGCGCACCATCGACTCGCCCGAGGGCATCACGGTGTCGCTCTCGACCCACATGCCGCCCAGCGGCAGGAACCTGCCCGGCCTGCACCGCCTCGACGACCCGCGCCCAGACCTCCGGGCGGTGCTCCTTGACCCAGGCGTACTGCTGGGCGCTCGACATGCCGAAGACGAAGTCCTCGGTCTCGTCGATGAGCGCGGTCATCGACGCCGCTGGTCCGGGCGACCTTGCGGACGGTCTCGCGCACCGGCCACAACCAGGCCGAGTCGATGTGGGCGTGGCCCGACGGCCGACACCAGGTGGGCGGACGCCGCTCGGCGGGACGGGCCAGCACCTCCGTCAGCGCCTCGCGGGCAGCCGTCGCCGTGCCCGAGACGTCGGCCAGGTCGAGCCGGTCGAGGGCGTCGTCGAGGGCCTGCAGGATCGCGCATCCGCCGCTGTCCGGCGCGGCAGCTCCCCCTGGAGCCCGAGCAACACGTCGAGGTCCAGGGCGAGCGCGTGGACCTCCTCGTCGAAGACTGCGAGATCCATCCGTCGGCTCGTGTACAGCAGTTCGGGAGATGCGGTGAGCAGGTCCCCCTGGTGGTGGGCTTGAAGCGGACCGGCCCGAACACCAAAGGATTCGAGGCCGCCTCCACGAAGAGCTCGACCTGTTCGCCCCCGCTGGCGCGAGGCGCCACGAGCGCCCAGTGGTTGCGCGGGTTGACCGCCTTCACAGGCGTTCCGTCAGCCCGGTAGACGAGGCCTTCGCACTGGAATCCCGGTTCGGCCACGTCGAACCCGAGGTCGACGACGGCCTCCACCCGCCGCCCCGCCCACTCGGCAGGCACGTGGCCGGTCAGCCGGAACCAGGTGGTCCCCCAGGCCCGGCCCCAGGCTGACCCCACGGCATACGGCTCGTAGTCGAGGGCGAGGCCCTCGGACGGTGGCACGGGCTCACCCGGGAGGGTGTGTGCCTCGACCGTGAGCGGCACCGACACCGCGTGGACCGCGGGCCAGATGCGTTCGGTGAGGACACGGGTGACGCGACCGGTCGTGAGCGTGGTGTCGTCGTGCATGGGGTCCACCCTTGCGTGCGGGCGGACGACGTGCGACCCGGCGTGCGCCACCGCGCCACCGCGTCAGCGGGTCACACCGGGTCAGGGTCGATCAGGAGCAGGTCAGCGCCCGCGACGGCCGGCGGAGAAGGCAGCCATGCCGCCACCCGAGCGGGACGTGCCCTGCGACGTGGAGCCCTGACGACCGGACGACCCGCGCTGCGAGGAGCCGGAGCCGCCAGACGGACGCCCACCCTGCCCGGAACCCTGCGCACGAGGGGTCTCGGTGCGGTAGGACTCGGTGCTCGAGGACTGCGAGCCACCGCGACGACCACGGCTGCCGCCGGCCGATCCGCGAGCACCACCGCCAGTTGCGCGCCCTGCCCCACCCTGCTGGCGGGGCGAGCTGGAGCCGCCGCGACCACGCTGTGGGCGACCGCCGGAGCCGTTGCTGGTCTGCTGGGCCACGGGAGCCGGGGTGACCAGGTCGGCCGTGGGGCCGGTCAGGTCGCCGATCGCGGGGTGGCCGGGCGTGACGTCTACGGCGGTCGGCTTGATGCCGGCCTGACGCATGAGGGTGCGGGTGTCACCGCGCTCCTCGGGGGTGCTGACGGTGACGACGACGCCCTCGGCACCGGCGCGGGCGGTGCGGCCCGAGCGGTGCAGGTAGGCCTTGTGCTCGGCCGGCGGGTCGACGTGCACGACGAGCGTGATGTCGTCGACGTGGATGCCACGAGCCGCGATGTCGGTGGCCACCAGCACGCGGCTGGAACCCTCACTGAAGGCGGCGAGGTTGCGCTGGCGCGCGCTCTGGGACAGGTTGCCGTGCAGGTCGACGGCCGGGATGCCCGAGGCGGTGAGCTGCTTGGCCAGCTTCTTGGCAGCGTGCTTGGTGCGGGTGAAGGCGAGCGTCCTGCCCTGTCCTGCAACGAGTTCGCGCACTACGGCCGGCTTGTTGTCGCGCGACACGTTGAAGAGGTGGTGAGTCATCGCCGGTACCGGCGAGGCAGCGCTGTCGACGCTGTGCGTGACCGGGTTGTGCAGGTAGCGCTTGACCAGCTGGTCGATCGCGTTGTCGAGAGTCGCGGAGAAGAGCAGCCGCTGACCGTCCCGCGGGGTGGCGTCGAGCAGGCGCTTCACGGCGGGCAGGAAGCCCAGGTCGGCCATGTGGTCGGCCTCGTCGAGGACGGTCACCTCGATCTCGCCCATCCGGACGTGGCCCTGACCGATGAGGTCCTCGAGCCGGCCCGGGGTGGCGATGACGATGTCGACGCCACGACGCAGGGCCGAGACCTGCGGGTTCTGGCCGACGCCGCCGAAGATCGTCATGGTGCGCAGCTCCATCGCCGCCGCAAGGGGCGTCATGGTCTCGGCGACCTGGATGGCGAGCTCGCGGGTGGGGACCAGCACGAGCGCACGCGGGGTGTGCGGCGCGCGGCGGCGGCCCGAATTCGCCAGCGTGGCAATGGTCGGCAGCGCGAACGCGACCGTCTTGCCACTGCCGGTGCGGCCACGCCCGAGGACGTCCCGGCCGGCGAGGGAGTCCGGCAGCGTCGCTGCCTGGATCGGGAAGGGGGCGTCGATGCCGCGCTCATGCAGGGCGGCGATGACGCGGGGCGGGATGCCGAGGTCGGCAAAGGGCACAGGGGTGTGGTGCGTAGACAAAGGAACTCTCATCAGAAGTAGGGAGTGGCCGAAGATGCTGAACCACTCACGAACCTGTGAGCTGACGGCGCCAACCAGTAGTTGGGGCGCGGAGCAGACGACCTTTGGTGCACGACGGTGCGCACGTAGTGGTTGCAACCCTATCGGGCCGGGCGTTCATTCCCGAATCGCCCGAACGGGGGACAACCCCGGCGGCCGTCCCCTGCGTGGGGCACCAGGCAGAGGTCAGCTCTCGGCAGGGGCCTCTCGGCGGGCGAGTCGAAGCCAGGTCTCCACGACGGTGTCAGGGTTGAGCGACATCGACTCGATGCCCTGGTCCATCAGCCAGTCGGCGAGCTCGGGGTGGTCCGAGGGCCCCTGTCCACAGATGCCGACGTACTTGCCCTGGGCCCGACAGGCCTCGATCGCCATGGTGAGCATCTTCTTCACCGCGGGGTCGCGTTCGTCGAACCCGCCGGCGACGAGGGCCGAGTCGCGGTCCAGGCCGAGGGTGAGCTGGGTGAGGTCGTTGGACCCGATCGAGAACCCGTCGAAGTGCTCGAGGAAGGCGTCGGCGTTGACGGCGTTGGACGGCACCTCGCACATCATCACGACCTGCAGGTCGTTCTCGCCGCGGCGCAGTCCGTTCTCACCCAGGAGGGCGATGACCCCTTCGGCCTCGGCGAGGGTTCGCACGAACGGGATCATCACCTTGACGTTGGTCAGGCCCATCTCGTCGCGGACGAGTCGCAGCGCCTCGCACTCCATGGCGAAGCAGTCGGCGAACTCGGGGGACAGGTAACGCGCAGCCCCGCGGTACCCGATCATCGGGTTCTCCTCGTGCGGCTCGTAGCGCGCCCCACCCAGCATCCCGGCATACTCGTTGGACTTGAAGTCGCTCATCCGGACGATCACCGGCTCGGGCGCGAAGGCAGCCGCGAGCATCGAGACGCCTTCGGCGACGCGCTTGACGAAGTAGTCGCGCGGACCGTCGTAGGCCGCGATGAGCGCCTCGATCTCGGCCTTGATGTCGGGCTCCTGGTCCTCGAGCTCGAGCAGCGCCTTGGGGTGGATACCGATCTGGCGGTTGATGATGAACTCCAGCCGTGCCAGCCCAATTCCCTTGTGCGGCAGGCGGGAGAACTCGAACGCCTGGTCGGGCGTGCCGACGTTCATCATGATCTTGACGGCGACGTCGGGCATGTCGTCCAGCGCCGTCTCGGTGACCGAGAACGCGCGCAGGCCGTCGTAGACCAGACCGGTGTCACCCTCGGCCGCGGAGACCGTCACCTCCTGGCCGTCGGACAGTGTCGTCGTCGCCGAGCCGGTGCCGACGACGGCGGGGATCCCGAGCTCGCGGGCGATGATCGCGGCGTGGCAGGTGCGACCGCCGCGGTTGGTGACGATCGCGCTGGCCCGCTTCATGACGGGTTCCCAGTCGGGGTCGGTCATGTCGGCGACCAGGATCTCGCCGGGCTTGAACTCGTGCATCGACTCGGCCGAGGTGAGGATCCGCACCGCACCGGCGCCGATCTTCTGGCCGATCGCACGACCCTCGACGATGACGGGTCCGCGCTCGTCCATCCGGAACCGCTGCAGCGTCGAACCCGACTGCCGCGACTTCACCGTCTCGGGCCGCGCCTGCAGGATGTAGAGCCGGCCGTCGACGCCGTCCTTGCCCCACTCGATGTCCATCGGCCGGCCGTAGTGCTCCTCGATCTTGAGGGCGTGCACGGCCAGCTCGGTGACCTCGTCGTCGGTCAGGCTGAGCAGCACCCGGTCGGCCTCGTCGACCGGCACGAAGTCGATCGAGCGACCCACCTCGGAGTCCTGCGTGTAGACCATCTTGGTGGCCTTGCTGCCGACACCGCGCTTGAGGATCGCCGGCCGCCCGGCTCGCAGGGCGGGCTTGTAGACGTAGAACTCGTCCGGGTTGACCGCGCCCTGGACGACGGCCTCACCGAGCCCGTAGCTGCTGGTGATGAAGACCGCGTCCGGGAAGCCGGACTCGGTGTCGATGGTGAACATCACACCCGAGGACCCGATGTCGGACCGCACCATCCGCTGCACACCGGCAGACAGAGCCACGACGTCGTGGTCGTAGCTGCTGTGCACCCGGTAGGCGATCGCGCGGTCGTTGTAGAGCGAGGCGAAGACCTTCTTGATCGCGAGCAGGATGTTGTCGATCCCGGTCACGTTGAGGAACGTCTCCTGCTGCCCGGCGAACGACGCGTCGGGCATGTCCTCCGCGGTGGCGCTGGAACGCACCGCCCAGCTCACCTCTCCGGGGGTGTCAGCCACAAGCTGCTCGTATGCCGCGCGGATGTCGGTGTCGAGGTCGGCGGGGAAGGGCTGGCCCTCGACCAGGTCGCGGATCTGGGCGCCTGCCTCGGCGAGTGACCGGGTGTCCTCGACGTCGAGGTCGGCAAGCGTCGCACTGATCCGGTCGGCCAGCCCTTCGTGGGCGAGGAAGCGGCGGTAGGCGTCCGCGGTCGTGGCGAACCCGTCGGGGACGCGCACGCCCGCCTTGGACAGGTGCTGGACCATCTCGCCGAGCGAGGCGTTCTTACCGCCCACCGAGTCGACGTCGCCCAACCCGAGTTCCTTGAACCAGGAGATGTTGCCGGTCACGGCGATCCTTTCGACAGGCGGCGGGGCCGCGAGTGCGTTGCTGGTGCTGCTCTTGCTGCGCTGGGGTGGTGCTGTCTTGCTTGCTGCCGTTGCTGTGGGTCAGATTGTGCCGCTAGGCGAGGTTGCCCAGGCGGGTGGTCTGCATGATGACCGCCGCCATCTCCTCCACCGACATCGAGGCCGAGTTGATGGAGGGGATCCGGTTGGCGCGGTAGAGCGCCTCGGCCCGGCGCAGCTCGAAGCTGCACTGGGCGAGACTGGCATATTTCGACCCGGGCCGACGTTCGGTCCTGACCTGGCTGAGCCGGGCAGGCGTGGAGAGCAGTCCGTAGCACTTGGCGACGAGCCCGCGGATGGGACGAGGTATGCCGCCCGCGTCGAAGTCCTCGTCGACGAGGGGGTAGTTCGCCACCTTGAGGCCGTGCTGCAGGGCGAGGTACATCGAGGTCGGCGTCTTGCCGCACCGTGACGGGGCCACGAGGATCAGGTCCGCCTGCTCGAGGTTGCGCAGGCTGGCGCCGTCGTCGTGCTCCATGGCGAACTCGATGGCCTTCATCCGGGCGTCGTAGCGGCCCTTGTCCCCCAGGCCGTGCAGGGCGCCGACACCGTGCGTGGCGTTGACGTGCAGCACCCGCTCGACGGTGTCGAGGTGCGAGCCGAACAGGTCGATGAAGGCGCACTCCGTCTTCTGCAGCGCAGTGCGGACCTCCTCGTCGGACACGGTCGAGAACACCAAGGGCATGACCGAGTCCGTGACGGCTGCGTCGAGCTCGAGGACGACCGCCTCGGCTTGGTCAGCCGTCGTGATGAACGGGATCTTGCGCCGGGTGAACGAGACCGACGGGAACTGCTGGAGCATCAGGTTGCCCAGCGTCTCCGCCGAGATGCCCGTCCCTCCCGCCAGGAAGAAGACGGGGGTGGGAGGAGCCGCGAGTTCATCCACAGCGCCAATGTCCCACACCGCGCACGTCGCCCGCTTTCGGGTCGAGCGTCTGCGAGGTCAGGTTGCCGCGCGGATCCCGCCCAGCACGATGTCGACCACTCGCTTCTGCTGCTCCGCTTCGAGCTGGCCCATCATGGTGCACCCGCCGACGAGGCGGAGCAGGTCGGACGGCTCGACCTCGGCCCGGGCGACGCCCGCTTCCTGGGCGTTGCGCAGCACGAGTCCCGCGGCGCCGATCACTGCCTCGCGGGAGTGGGTCAACAGCTCGGAGTCGCGCCCTACCGCGTCGACCAGCTCTTGGAAGAGCGCACGCTTGGTGGCGGCGTAGTCGAGCAGCACCCAGACCCAGGCCTCGAGCGCCTCCCAGGGCTGCTCCTGCTCGACGAGCCGGACGGTGTTGTCGGCGAGGGCGTCGACGTCCTCGCGGTAGACGGCTTCCAACAGCGCCAGCCGGGTCGGGAACCGGCGGTACAGCGTGCCGATTCCCACGCCGGCGCGGCGGGCGATCTCCTCCAGGGAGGACTCGGTGCCGGACTCACGCAGCACCTCGCGGGCTGCGAGCACCAGACGCTCGTAGTTGCGCTGTGCGTCGGCACGCATCGGCCGCTCGTCGCTGAGCTGGTCGGTCGCACTCGTCGGGACCACCCGGCATACCTCTCTCTGTTTCAACCTCGCGCGCACGCTGGCGCGGAAAAGCACTTGCAAACCGGAGGCACCCTCCGTATTGTTCAACCGGAGGGACCTTCCACTTCCTCACTCATCGTACTCGAAGGAGCAAGACCTCGTGTCTGCCCAGACTTCTGCCGCTACGGCGGCTCCTGCTGCACCGGCTCCCCCGCGGGGTCCGCGTCGCCAGGTCTCACCCGGCGTCGTCCTCGGCGTCATCCTGATCGCCCAGCTGATGGTCGTCCTCGACGCCACCATCGTGAACGTCGCCCTGCCCAAGATCCAGACGGCCCTCGACTTCACTCCGACCGGCCTCTCGTGGGTGCTCAGTGCCTACACCCTCGCGTTTGGCGGCCTGCTCCTGTTCGGCGCGCGAGCCGGTGACCTCTTCGGCCGCCGCCGCGTCTTCGTCGCCGGGATGGCGCTGTTCGCCACCTCGTCGTTCGTCGGCGGTTTCGCGACCACCGCCACCTGGCTGGTCGCGTCGCGCGCCGCACAGGGAGTCGGCGCCGCCCTCGCGGCACCCGCCGTGCTGGCGCTGCTGATGTCCACCTTCACCGACCCACGCGAGCGCACTCGTGCGCTCGGCCTCTTCACCGGCGTCTCCATCGGCGGTGCTGCCATCGGCCTCATCGCAGGCGGACTGCTCACCGAGTGGTTCTCGTGGCGCTGGGTGATGTTCGTCAACGTGCCCATCGGCCTGGCAGTGGTCGCGGCTGCCCTGGTCGTCGTGCCGGAAACGGCTCGGGCGAGCGGCAAGATCGACGTGGCCGGCGCGCTCACCTCGACGCTCGGCATGACTGCACTCGTCTACGGTTTCGTGCACGCGGCTGAGGTCGGATGGAGCAACGTCGAGACGATCGCGTCGTTCGTCGCCGCCGTCGGGCTGCTGGCCGCCTTCGTCGTCATCGAGCGCCGGGCCGCCCACCCCATCACGCCACTGGAGCTGTTCGCCAACCCCACCCGCGTGGGTTCGTATGCCGGTCGGCTGCTTCTCGTGGCCGGGATCATGGGGACGTTCTTCTTCACGACCCTGTTCCTGCAGGACATCCTCGGCTACACGCCGCTGCAGACCGGGCTCGGGTTCCTGCCGCTGACCGCAGCGCTGTTCCTGGCCTCCCAGCTCAGTGCCCGGCGGTTCGTCGAGCAGTTCGGGCCCAGGCGCGTGATGGTCGCGGGAACGCTGCTGTCCACCACCGCCCTCGCCCTGCTGAGCCGGGTGTCGGAGACGAGCAGCTACTGGTCGATCCTCCTCCCGCTGGTGCTGCTCGGGCTCGGCAACGGCACAGCCTTCGTCCCACTCACCGGCGCCTCCCTGCACGAGGTCGAGCCGCAGCACGCTGGTGCCGCCTCGGGGCTGGTCAACGTCACCCAGCAGGTCGGCGGGTCGCTGGGTCTGGCCCTGCTGGTCACGGTCTTCGGCACCGCCTCCCGCCACGCAGCGGCAGAACCCACGCTCGGCCGTACCGCCGTCGAGCAGGCGCACCACGTGTTCGTCGTCGGCGCGCAGTCGGCGCTGACCGTGTCGGCGGGCTTCGTGCTCCTGACCGTGCTGGTCGTCTCCCAGCTGCACCGGTCCCCACGGGCCAGCGCGGCCAGCCTGGCCGCGACTGCCGAGTAGGTCCTGAGCAACCACTGCGGCGGCAATTGCCGCCGCAGTGGTTGCTCACGTCATGGTTGGGCGGGCCTGCGGCCCCGGGGCAGGCTCCGGGTGCCGCGGGCCTTCGAGCGGGACCCGGTCACCCGTGGACGGGGCGTCAGTCCACGGACGTGAGGTCAGCCGCGTCGATCACCGTCGTGGTCCGACCACGTGCCGTCCTGGTGGGACCCGTCACGGTCGCCGTCGCCCGACCAGTCACGGTCACGACCCCCGTCGTGGTCGCACGACCCGTCGCGGTCGCCGTCACGGCGGTCGCCATCTCGGGAGTCGCTCTTCGAGTGCTCGCCATCGGCCCACGACGCCACCCGCACGGACCTGACGGACGACTCCTGCGTCTTGTCCCGAGCCTTGGCCTCACGCGCCTCCCGACGCTCCGCGAACCACTGCGTCCACGCGGCCTTCAGGGCGGCCCGCGCCTCCCGCACCTGCCCGAGCCACGCTTCGCGGGCGTCCTTCGCGGCCGACCACGCCTTCTGCGCCTCGGCCTTCTGCTGGTCGTACGCAGCCGTCAACGAGGCCGTGTCCTCAGCTCCGTCCTCGGCGTCTCCCAGGGCCTCAGCCGCGGCTCGCGCCTCGCCGGCCTGCACCTGCCAGGCACCGAACGCCGCCTTCGCAGCCTCCCCTGCTGACTTCGCCTGGGCCGCCTGCACCTCGTAGGCCGACACCAGGGCTGCGACCTCCGGCGACAGGTCACCCGAGGGCGCCTTCCACAGGGCACGGTGCCCGAACCACGCGGAGTCCGGTGCGTCCATCGTCCCTGCCAGACGGAACCCGTCCACGTGCTGGACCTCGTGCGCCGACGCGCCGGGCGCCGCCCCCAGCACGCCCGCGGCAACCAGGGCCACCGCTGAGCCAATCGTCATCGTTGTGCGGAACATCGAGAAGCAACTCCTTGAATCGGTTTCGCTGGACAGTTCCGCCGGCGACGGCACTCCCTGTCGCACCGCGACCAGCGCCCGACTCTGGACCAACAGCCCAGGGCCGGGTCCTGCACTACCAACCATGGGCAAATACGCCCAAAACGCGGTCAGCGCGACCCACCAGACCACACCGCAGGCAGGCCCGCTACCCCTGGGTCCCAGCCATTCCACATACCGGAACAAGCAGCGGACGCTCGAGAGAAGACGAAGTGCGCTCTGGCCGGCCTGTGCGGCGACGATGGTCAGATGGGCCTGCAGTCACCTCGACACGGTGAGCTGAGCGCGGTGGTGCGTGTAGTGCAGCACCGGGTACGCGTACAGGTCAGCCACTGTCATGAACGGTGCGAAGTACGGGTCCCAGCTGGTCGGGAACGGCATCCCCCTACGCAGTCTCGCCTCCGGTTCCCGCTCGAGGCTGGCGACCAGGTGGTCGATGGTTCGGTCGCACAGCCACCCCATGCGGGCGCGGTTGAACACCAGCGCTCCCCCGCAAGCCCCTGCGTAGTTGACCCAGTGGAAGGGCACCCGACCCACCTCCAGCAGCCCGGCGAACGCGCGCCCACACCATGGCGGCAGCACCGACATGAAGCGAACCAGCGGCAGCAGTCGGCGCACGATGAGGAACCCGAACACCATGTGGAAGAGCAGCTGCTCGTTGCTCCACCGGGTGCCATCGGTCCGCGCGCGAAGTCGGTCCGGGGTCGCGGCCGCGAGCACGCGATGCAGGTCGTCCCGGCACGCGGTCAGGTCCTCGACGATGGCGGTCCGGTCCACTCCCCCTGCAACGCCCTCACCTGAGCTCACCGGGTGCCTTGGCTCATCAGGGCAGGTGCCTGTCCAGGCGGCGCAGCAACGACCCCAGCACCGGCCAGTCATGGACCCCGGCCCGCATCACCCGACCCCGGATCGCACCGACAGCGCGGCGCAGCAGGACGCCGGGGGCACGGCGACCCGTGTCGGCACTGGCTCGCGCGCGACGGTGAAGCCACTGCGCGCATCCGGCGCACACCCCCACCTCGGGGTGGGACCCGAGCCTGCTCAGGTCATTTTCCACAAAGGTGTTGCCGCAGCACCAGCAGTGGGGATGCTCGACCTGCTCGTCCTCGACCGCCGCTTGAGCTGTCATGAGCCCATCGTCCCCCCGCAGTGCCCAGGTGACCAGCGGTCGCAACCTGACCGTCAATGAGCCCGGCGCCCCGGAGCCCTGATCGGCGGTGGCGATGGGACGCCGTCGCGCATACCTCGCTCCTGCCAGATCCCGCATCGTTCGACAGCGAAGAAGGACCCGACGAAAAACGTGTCGGGTCCTTCTTCGCTGGCTGGCGGTGGCGGTGGGATTTGAACCCACGGTGGAGTCTCCCCCACACACGCTTTCGAGGCGTGCTCCTTAGGCCGCTCGGACACGCCACCGCGGAGCAGGTTACTAGAGCAGCCGACACCGACGAAATCGCGCCGAACCCGCCGACTGGAGCATCCGATCGACCCTTCTTCGAACCCGGTCAGGGAATGCCGGACCGGTCCCGGAACTTGTCACTAGACGTGACCTCCACGACGACGAGCACGGCTGGAGTGGGCCTGCGCTCGGACCGCGGGCCTATCCTGCTGGCCCTGATGGTCTCGACCGGCCTCATCGCCATGGACGCGACCATCCTCGCCACGGCGGTGCCGTCGGTGGTGCGCGACCTCGGCGGGTTCTCGCAGTTCCCCTGGCTGTTCTCGGTCTACCTGTTGGCCCAGGCCGTCTCGGTGCCCATCTACGCCAAGCTCGCCGACATCGTGGGGCGCAAGCCGCTCATGCTGTTCGGGATCGGGCTGTTCCTCGCCGGGTCGGTGCTGTGCGGGTTCGCCTGGAGCATGACCTCGCTGATCATCTTCCGCGCCGTACAGGGGCTGGGTGCCGGCGCCGTGCAGCCGATGGCGATCACCATTGCCGGCGACATCTACACGGTGGCCGAGCGGGCCAAGGCGCAGGGCTACATCGCCAGCGTCTGGGCCGTCTCGTCGGTCGTCGGCCCGACCCTCGGCGGGATCTTCTCCCAGCTCGGGATCTGGCGCTGGATCTTCTTCGTCAACGTGCCGCTCTGCCTGCTTGCCGGCGCACTCATCGCGCGCAACTTCCACGAGCGGGTGGAGCGCCAGCAGCACCGCATCGACTACGCCGGGGCCGGCCTGCTCACGATCGCCATGTCGCTGCTCATCCTCGGCATCCTTGAAGGCGGCCAGGCGTGGTCGTGGTCCTCCCCGACGAGCATCGGCGTGCTCGGCGTCGGGTCGCTGCTGCTGCTCGCGTTCCTCCTGGTCGAGCGGCGGGCGGCCGAGCCGGTGCTCCCCTTGTGGGTGCTGAGCCGACGGCTGCTCGCGACCACCACCATGCTCGCGCTCGGCGTCGGGGTCATCCTGATCGGGCTGACGTCGTTCGTCCCGACCTACCTGGAGAACTCCCTCGGCGTCGACCCCCTCGTCGGCGGCCTGGCCCTCGCGGCACTGACCATCGGCTGGCCCATCGCCGCCACCCTGTCCGGCCGGCTGCTCTACCTCCGGTTCGGCTTCCGCCCCACGATCCTCGTCGGGATGGCACTCGTCGTCGCGGGCACGGGCACGCTGGCCGCACTGGCGCAGCACCCGTCCGTCGCCGTGGTGGCCGCGACCTGTTTCGTCACCGGCCTGGGTCTGGGGCTCGTGGCCAGCCCGTCGCTCATCGCCGCCCAGGCCAGCGTCGAGTGGCACGAGCGGGGCGTCGCCACCGGCACCAACATGTTCGCCCGCTCGATCGGCAGTGCGGTCGGTGCCGCCGTGCTGGGTGCGGTCGCGAACGGCGTCATCGCCCGCTCCGGCCACCCGGAGACCGACCCGACCACGGCGGCCGACGCCGGCGCCGCGGTCTTCATCGGCGTGCTGGTGGCAGCCCTGGTGACCGTCGCCGCCGGGATACTCATGCCCAAGGTGATGGCCGGAGTGACGCCCGAACCCAGCCCCGCACCAGCAGAGCCGGCCTAGCTCAGCCGGTCACCCGGCATACGGGATGCGGGTCCAGCTGAGGGTGGACGCCGCGCCTGGCCGGTTCACCGTCACCTTGAGCCAGTCCTTGTTGTTGTCCGACCCGTCAACGGTGATCCGCTCGAGCCCGGCCGCCGAGCCCGTGACCCCGTAGCGGGACAACCACACCGAGCCCGGCGCGAGCGGCCGGTCCGAGTTGTAGATGTGCGAGTCGCCGTTGACGAGGTAGACATCGCCCTCGAACGAGTTGGTCTCCTCGACCAGGGCCTGCGCCAGGGGCTGGAACGCGGAGATGTCCGTCGGGGCCGGGGTGTAGGTGGGGTCGAAAATGTCGGCCTGCTGGAGAACCACCACGGCTCGGTCCTGGCGCTGCCTGGCGTCGGCGAACGTCTGGTGCAGCAGGGCAATCGACGATGCCATCCGCGCGCGCTCCTCGGCAACCTGCGCCGACGTGGCGGTGGAGCTGCCGATGCCCGTCCATGGCTGCAGGTCGTTGTTCGACCCCACGACGTGCAGCACGGCGAAGTCGACGCCTGCGCGGCGCAGCGCCACGTTCTCGGGGTATGCCGCGTCGGGCACCGAGACCTTGGCAGGCTCACCCAGCGTCGTGCCCGGCTGGTCGAAGAACACCGAACGGTCGAAGGCGAGGCGCTCGAGGGGCTGGTAGCCGCCGTTGGTGGCCCGGTGGCAGTCGGTCCACTCGTTGTCGCCCGGGGTGTAGACCAGCGGGTCGGAGAACCGGTCGAACTGGGCACGGATCATCCGGTAGTAGGCGTCGTCGCACCTGGTGGAGCCGTTCTTGATGTCACCCACGTGAAAGGTCAGGGCGACCTCGGGGTCGGCGTTGATCTGGTCGATCCACCCGGGAAACTTGGCCACCTGGTCGGCGCCGTAGGGCACGTCGCCGATCACGGCGAACGTGTAGTGCCCGGGCTTCTCCTGGCCGTCGACGGCCTGGGCCGCCGGAACAACCATGGCGAACGCGGCGAGGGCGGTGGCACAGACGGCCACGGTGATGAGCGGGCGGCGCATGGGGCTCCTGTCAGAGGGGACAGGAATGTTCTTTCGCCGGAAGGTGAACAGGGACCCACGGATGAGGCGACCAGCAGGTGAACTCGTGCGTCAGTCCGCGGGTTGGGCGCGGTGGCGGCGCACCGCCCACACCACGATCGCGACGACCACGATCAGACCGACGATCCCGGCCGCGCCCCGGCCGAGCCACTTCTCGACGCGGTGGTAGGACTCACCTGCGAGGTAGCCCGCCGTGACCGCCGTTGCGCCCCAGGCGATTCCACCGATCGCGTTCCACGGCAGGAAGACGCGGTACTTCATCCCGGAGAGTCCGGCGAGCGCTGGCATGACAGCTCGAAAGAACGCCGTCCACCGACCCAGGAACACGGCTGAACCGCCCCGCCGCCGCAGGAAGTCCTGTGCCGACTCCAACCGCTCCTGTCGTCGCTCGAGGATCTTCAGACCCATGACGCGAGGGCCAAACAACCGGCCGATCTCGTAGCCCACCGAGTCGCCGATGACCGCTGCGAGGATGACGACGACGAGAACCCACGCCAGCGACGTGTGCCCGAGGCTCGCCGTCACCCCGCCGATGATGGCCAGCGTCTCCCCCGGCAGCACAAAGCCCACGAACAGCGCGTCCTCGGCGAACACCACCAGCGCGACGATGACGTAGACCAGCCACGGCGGCGCCCCGAGCACCTGGTTGACCAGGTCGTTGATGATCCCGCTCACTGCCCTGCCGCCCGTCCGTCCCGGTGCACCGACTGAGGAGCCGTGGTCCGACCCGCCGCCCGCTGCTGCTCGAAGAATGACAGCAGCACCTGGGAGCACTCTGACTCGCGCACCCCGCCGATCACCTCGACGCGATGGGTCGCGCGGCGGTCGCGGACCAGGTCCCAGACCGAGCCGGTCGCGCCGAGCTTGGGGTCCCACGCGCCGAGCACCAGGCGGGAGATCCGCGACAGCATCAGTGCTCCGGCACACATCGGGCACGGTTCGAGGGTCACCACGAGCGTGCAGTCCTCCAGCCGCCACTCGCCCAGTGACCGAGCCGCGGCTCGGAGCGCGACCACCTCGGCGTGCGCTGTCGGGTCGCCCTCGACCTCACGCAGGTTGCGCCCCTCACCGACCACCTCACCCGTGGGCGAGATGACCACCGCGCCCACCGGCACGTCGCCGTCCCGAGCAGCCTGGGCGGCGAGGTCGAGCGCCAGGCCCATCCACGCGGCGTACCGCTCGTCGACTGCTGGTCCGCCGCTGGGAGTCACGCGCTAAGTTTCGCCTATGCGCGTCCACGTTGCCGACCACCCGCTCATCACCCACAAGCTGACCTACCTGCGCGACAAGCGCACGGACAGCCCGACCTTCCGTCGGCTGGCCGAGGAGCTGGTGACGCTGCTGGCCTACGAGGCGACCCGGGACGTGCGGGTGGAGCCGTTCGACATCGAGACGCCGGTGGCCCCCACGACGGGCATCAAGCTGTCCAACCCCAAGCCGCTCATCGTGCCGATCCTGCGAGCCGGCCTGGGCATGCTCGAGGGCATGGTGCGTCTGCTGCCGAGCGCCGAGGTGGGCTTCCTGGGCATGCAACGCAACGAGGAGACGCTCGAGGCGATCACCTACGCCAACCGCCTCCCGGACGACCTCAAGGGTCGCCAGTGCTACGTCATCGACCCGATGCTCGCGACCGGCGGCACCCTGGTCGACGCGATCCGCTACCTCGCCGACCGCGGTGCCGACGACATCACGGCCGTCACCCTGCTGGCCGCCCCCGAGGGCGTCAAACACGTCGAGGAAGCCCTGGCCGACCTCACCATCCCGATCACCATCGTCACCGGCGCCATGGACGAGCGGCTCAACGACAAGGGCTACATCGTGCCCGGCCTCGGCGACGCGGGCGACCGCCTCTACGGCGTCGTCTGACCGACCCTCCCCACTGGCCCACACCCGGCGCCGCCTGGCCTGGGCCACCCCGCGAGGTATGCCGCAGGGCAGGCGTATGCCGCGTGGCCGGCACCCGGCGGCGCGCCTGACCGTCAGGGGCCACCACCTCGGGCACCATGGACGCTGAGGTGTGCCCGTCCGGTTCGCCCAACGACGACCGATCAAGGAGACGACATGCAACGCGTGAAGAAGATCCTGCTGTGGGTCCTCGTCGCGTTCGCCGCCTACGCGATCTTCACTTCCCCCGACCAGGCTGCCGACATCGTCACGACGTCCGGTTCGATGCTGGCTGACGGCGCGAAGAACATCGGCAACTTCTTCGACGCCCTGCTCGGCCGGTAGCGGACCCGGGGCCCGATGGCTGCCTCAGAGCGGCGCCACGACGAGCTCGACCGCTACCTGCTGGACGGCGAGCGGCTCGTCACCGCGGTCCACCAGCACTGGGGCAAGGTCGCCGAACCCGTGGGGTCGGCTGTCGCGGGCTGCATCTTCGCCTTCTGGGTCGATGCCAAGATCGACCCGGCCCTCGGGCTCGTCAGCACCATCGTGTGGTGGGCCTGGTTCGCCGTCGTCGGGCGGATGGCGTGGAAGCTGGCCGAGTGGCGGCACGACTGGTTCGTCGCCACCGACAAGCGGATCTTGCTCTTCTACGGCTTCATCACCCGCAAGGTGTCGATGATGCCGCTGATGAAGGTCACCGACATGTCCTTCGAACGATCCGTGCCGGGGCGGATCCTGGGTTACGGCCGCTTCGTCATGGAGTCGGCCGGCCAGGACCAGGCGCTGCACAAGGTCAACTGGGTCCCCGAGCCAGACCAGCACTACCGCGCCATCTGCGCGGAGATCTTCGGCGTATCCGACCGCGGGCGGGTCGACCCCGACGACGACGGTCACGACGACCGCTGGGACGACGGGTGGGACGACAACCAGCCGCCACCACCCGGCATACCCGATCCGTATGCCGGCTGGGACGACCCGCGGCACTCCCCGCAGGCGCCGTCGCCGTCGTCGGGCGCACCGTCGGGCTCGCTGTACCGCAGCCCCGACCTGCGGGCGCGCGACCGGGCTGCTGACACCGGTCCCATCCCCATCCGGCCCCGTCGCGACTGGGCCGACGACTAGGCCTTTGGCTCCGAAAGGCGGGCTGGTCAGGACGCCGCTAGCGTGTCCCGAATCGAGCCGCGCCAGCGGCGAACCCGTCCGCGTCGGGAGGCCTCGCCGATGTCCATGTTCCGCATCAAGTCCGTCGAGCAGTCGCTGCGTGACGGGGACGAGCCCGAGTACCAGTTGAAGAAGCGGCTCACCGCGCTGGACCTCACGGTCTTCGGCGTGGGCGTCGTCATCGGTGCCGGCATCTTCACCGTTGCCGGGCGCGCGGCGAAGGAGCTCGCAGGGCCCTCGGTCGTGCTCTCCTTCATCGTCGCTGCGGTCTGCTGCGGGTTGGCCGCCCTGTGCTACGCCGAGTTCGCCTCGTCGATCCCGATCAGCGGCTCCGCCTACACGTTCTCGTACGCCAGCCTCGGCGAGATCGTCGCGTGGATCATCGGGTGGGACCTGCTCCTCGAGCTCATGCTGGGCGCGAGCGTCGTCGCCCAGGGCTGGTCGGCCTACCTCGGGGTGTTCCTCGACCACCTCGGCGTCACCATCCCGGAGTCGGTGTCCTACGGCTCACACTTCGACCTGCCGGCATTCCTGCTGGTCGCGGTCCTGACCGTCCTGGTGAGCATCGGGATCAAGGAGTCGCTGCGGGTGAACATGGTCCTGGTGGCCCTCAAGGTGTTCATCGTCCTGTTCGTCATCATCGCGGGGATCGGTTTCATCAAGTCCTCGAACTACACGCCGTTCATTCCGCCGACGAAGGCTGCGGAGTCCCAGGGGACGCTCGAATCGCCGCTCATCGAGTGGGCGTTCGGCTTTGCCCCCTCGCACTTCGGCGTCCCGGGGATCCTCGCCGCAGCCTCACTGGTGTTCTTCGCCTACATCGGCTTCGACGTGGTCGCGACCACCGCTGAAGAGGCCAAGAACCCCAGCCGCGACCTGCCGATCGGCATCATCGCCTCCCTCATCATCTGCACGGTCCTCTACTGCGCCGTCGCGGTGGTGCTCACCGGTATGGTGCGCTACGACCAGTTGTCCGCCGAGGCGTCCTTGGCGACCGCGTTCGAGAGTGTCGGCAAGTCCGGCTACGCGACCGTGATCTCGGCCGGGGCGGTGGCCGGCTTGACCACGGTGGTCATGACGCTTCTCATCGGCACGTCCCGCGTGGTCTTCGCGATGTCCCGCGACTGGCTGCTGCCGCCGTGGCTCGGAAAGACCCACCCGCGCACCGGCACACCCCTGCGAATCTGCGTCATCGTCGGTGTGGTCGTCGCGCTCGTCGCGGCTCTCACCCCGGTCGGCAAGCTCGAGTTCATGATCAACATCGGCACGTTGTCGGCCTTCTTCCTGGTGAGCCTGGCCGTTCCCGTGCTGCGCAGCCGTCGTCCGGACCTCAAGCGCCCATTCCGGGTCCCGCTCAGCCCAGTGCTTCCCTTTGTGTCCGCCCTGATCTGCGGCTACCTCATGCTGACCCTTCCGGTGGAGACGTGGATCCGGTTCCTCATCTGGATGGCCCTGGGCTTCGTCATCTACTTCGCCTACGGCTATCGCAACAGCCGGCTGTCGGGCAGGGCCAAGGAAGGTCACCTGCCCAGCATGACCAGCACCTGACCGGCGGCGGCGCTGGCCGCATCGGTCAGCCCCAGTTGGCGGCCTTGGTGAGGCAGAACAGGTGGCCGTCCGGGTCACGCAGCACCACCCAGTCGGTCGACGGCTGAGGGGTCGGCTTGGTCGCGCCGAGCGCGGTCAGGGCCGCCTCCGCGGCAGCCAGGTCCTCGACCGCGAGGTCGAAGTGGAACTGCTTGGTGCCGGACGTGTTCGGCCAGCCCGGGGCCTTCCAGCCCTCGACCCGCCCGAACCCGAGCCGCTGGCTGCCGTGGGTGACCATGCCGTAGTCGCCGTCGGCGTGGGCGAGGTCCCAGCCGAGAGCGGCCGCCCAGAACTTCGCCTCGCCCGCCGGGTCGGCGCAGTCGATGGTCGTCATGGCCAGGGCCGCCGGTGCGTTGGCCTTGCTGCTGGGGGTCATCAGTCCTCCTGGGTCGCGGGTGGGTCGCGGGTGGTCGCACGGTTCATGACCTGTCGTGCCGCGTCGGGCGCTCAGTGGTCGTGCGGCCTTCGACCTTTCTAGACTCACGTCGTGGCGACTAGCACAAACGCGACAGGGCGCCTTCCCGCCTCCAAGGGCGTACTGCGACCTGAGCTGATGGCCCGACACGTCCACTTCGACGAGACCGACCCGTCCCCCGGCGCCGCCCGCTGGGTCGAGCGCGTGTGGTCAGTCGTGTGGGACCTCCCGGACGGCGTCGAATACGTCAACTCGATCGTGCCGCACCCATCGGTCAGCCTCACCGTCGAGCGCGGCGACGTTCAGCGTGACGGGGCACAGGGCCCCGGGGTGTGGGTCACCGGAGTCGTCACGCGCCGGTTCGACGCCGTATGCCGCGGGCGCGGGGGCGTCGTGGGCATCAAGTTCCACGTGGGCGGGTTCACTGCCCTGACAGGCGTTCCCGCGGTCGACCTCACCGACCGCAGCGTGCCTGCGGAAGGTCTGGTGACCGGTGCTGGGCCCCTGTCCGGGCTGCCGCTCGACGCGCGCCAGGCGGCGCCGGCGCTCTCCGCCTTCGTCGAGGAGCTCGGTGAGGCACGCGGGCCTGACGAGGGCTACGAGCTGGTGACGCAGGCGGTCCGGCACCTGCAGGACCCGTCGGTCACGAGGGTCGACGACCTCGCGGCCCGCTGTTCGCTGTCGGTGCGGAGCCTGCAGAGGTTGGTGCGCCAGTACGTCGGGGTGGGACCGAAGTGGCTGGTTGCGCGCCGACGGCTGCACGACGCGGTGGCCGCACTCGACGACGGCTACGACGGGTCGCTGGCCGACCTCGCCGCCCACGCCGGGTGGTACGACCAGAACCAGTTTGCCCGCGACTTCGCCGCCCTCGTCGGCGTCACCCCCGGCGCGTACCGCGACCGCTCGACGCTGAACTGACCCGCGACCACGCGGCATACGGCATCGTGGGGGCATGCGACTCTCAGTGGTCCTCGACGGACATGACCTGTCCTTGCTGATGCCCTTCTGGACGACGGCGCTCGGGTACGACGCGGTGTTCTCACTGCCCGAGTTCGAGGTGCTGGGCCCCCGTGAGGGCGAGCCGCCCGGACCGGTGTTCATCCTGCAGCGGGTCTCCGACCCGAAGGTCGGCAAGAACAGAATGCATGTGGACGTCCATCCGCCGCTCGAGCTGGGTGTGCCCGCGCTCGTGGAGAGGCTGGAAGGCCTGGGCGGGCGTCGGCTCGGCGTTCCTGTCATCGACCTGCTCGAGTCCCTCGGCATCTGGTGGCAGACCATGGCCGATCCCGAGGGCAACGAGTTCGATCTGGTGGCCGACCCTGGCCACCCTCCGGTTTCTGAGTACCTGCGCGGGTAGCCGCGCAGCCTGACGCGAGGAGCGTGGTTCGCATGAACATCGTGGTTCGCAGCGTGGCCCTGGTCGTCGGCTGGGCGACCTACACCGGCCTCCTGTCGTGGGTCGCCGACAGTGAGGGTGGGGCCAACATCGGGGCAGGTCTGTTGGGATTCGCCCTCGTCCTGCTGGGGGCCGCGCTGTGGGCCTTCCTGGACGGTCGCCGCAACGGCCTCGGCTGGGTCAGCAAGGTCTGGGTCGTCGTCGGTGCGGTCCTCGCAGTGTTCGTCCCGCTGATGATCGCCGTGACCGATGGCACGTTCGACACGAGCGTGGTGCTCAGTGACCTGCTCACCGTGGCGCCGTTCATCCTCCTGCTCGTGACCGTGCCTGCCGTGGTCGCGGGGGCGATCGGGTCGCAGCTCCGAGCGCCCTGAGGCACAGCCCTCGGGTCAGAGCGCCTTGATGATGTCCTCGACACGCTCCTTGGCGTCGCCGAAGAGCATCTGGCTGTTGTCCTTGAAGAACAACGGGTTCTGCACACCGGCGTAGCCCGTCGCCATCGACCGCTTGAAGACGACGACGTTGCGCGCCTTCCAGACCTCGAGCACCGGCATGCCCGCGATCGGGCTGGTGGGGTCCTCGGCGGCGGACGGGTTCACCGTGTCGTTGGCGCCGATGACGAGGACGACGTCCGTGTCGGCCAGGTCGCCGTTGATCTCGTCCATCTCGAGCACGATGTCGTAGGGCACCTTGGCCTCGGCGAGCAGCACGTTCATGTGTCCGGGCAGGCGGCCGGCAACCGGGTGGATCCCGAACCGGACGTTGACGCCCTTCTTGCGCAGCTGGCTGGTCAGCTCGGCCACGGGGTACTGCGCCTGCGCGACGGCCATGCCGTAGCCGGGCGTGATGACCACGGTCGAGGCATCACGCAACAGCTCGGCGACGTCGGCCGCGATGGTCTCGCGGTGCTCGCCGTAGTCCTTGTCGTCGCCGACCGAGACCTCCTGGCCGAATCCGCCTGCAATCACTGAGAAGAAGGACCGGTTCATGGCCTTGCACATGATGTAGGACAGGATCGCACCGGAGGACCCGACGAGGGCGCCGGTGACGATGAGCAGGTCGTTGCCGAGCATGAAGCCGGCCGCAGCGGCGGCCCATCCGCTGTAGCTGTTGAGCATCGACACGACGACGGGCATGTCGCCACCGCCGATGGAGGCCACGAGGTGCCAGCCGAACGCGAGCGACACGACCGTCATGAGGAGCAGCGGCAGCACCGAGTGCGACTGGACGAACCAGAAGAGCAGTGCGGCCGACACGACCAGCGCGGCGAGGTTGAGCCAGTGCCGTGCCGGCAGCATCAGCGGCGAGGACTTGATCCGGGCGCTGAGCTTGAGGAACGCCACGATCGACCCAGTGAATGTCACCGCACCGATGAAGACGCCGATGAAAACCTCGACGAGGTGCAGCTTGTCGTCGGTCCCGGCATCACGGGACTCGAGGAAGGAGCTGTAGCCCACGAGCACCGCGGCCAGGCCGACGAAGCTGTGCAGCATCGCGACGAGCTCGGGCATCTGGGTCATCTCGACGACCCGGGCGCGCCAGAGCCCGATCGCGGCTCCGACCGCCATGGCCGCCGCGATGAGCGCGAACGTGAGGACCGGGTGCTCGGCCCGGTCGACCGAGAGCCAGATGGTGGCGCCGAGTGCGAGGACCATGCCGGCGACACCGAAAGCGTTGCCCTCCTTGGCCTTCTCGTGCTTCGAGAGTCCCGCCAGCGAGAGGACGAAGAGGACGGCAGCGATGATGTATGCCGCCTGGACCAGGTTCGTGGTGACGTTGCCGCTCATACCGGTTCAGTCCTTCCTGAACATCTGGAGCATCCGGCCGGTCACGGCGAAACCTCCGAAGATGTTGATGCTGGCTACCAGGGTGGCGGCGAAGGCGAGCACCTGGATCAGCGCGTTGGAGCTGCCGAGCTGGAGCACGCCGCCGACCAGGATGATGCCGCTGATCGCGTTGGTCTCGGCCATCAGCGGGGTGTGCAGGGCGTGGGCGACGTTGGAGATCACGTAGAACCCGACGATGACCGCGAGTGCGAACACCGTGAAGTGGCTGAGGAAGACCGCCGGTGAGTTCACGGCGACCAGGCCGAACAGGACCGCCCCGAGCGCCATCGCCACGTACTTGCGGCGCGGGTCGCGCGGCTTGGCTGCTGGCTTGGGCACCGCGGCAACGGGTGCGGCAGCTCCCGGGGCGGCGCTCACCTGGACGGCAGGTGGGGGCCACAGGGTCTGGCCGTCACGGCATACGGTCATGCCGCGCTGGACCACGTCGTCGAGGTCGAGGACGACGCGCCCGTCCTTGCCCGGCGTGAGCAGCTTGATCAGGTTGACGAGGTTGGTGCCGAACAGCTGGCTGGCCTGGGTGGGCAGGCGGCCGGGCAGGTCGGTGTAGCCGATCAGCTTGACGCCGTTGGCGCTGGTGACGATCTGGTCGGCCACGGAGCCTGCGACGTTGCCGCCGTTGGAGGCCGCCATGTCGACGACGACCGAGCCGGGCTTCATCGTCGCGACCATCTCCTCGGTGATGAGGCGGGGCGCCGGCTTGCCAGGGATGAGTGCGGTGGTGATGACGATGTCGACATCCTTGGCCTGCTCGGCGTAGAGCTCGGCGGCCTTGCGGTTGAAGTCCTCGCCCATCTCCTTGGCGTAGCCGGTGGCCGAGGGGCCTTCGTCGTCGACCGCGATGCGCAGGAACTCGGCGCCCATCGACTCGACCTGCTCGCCGACCTCGGACCTCGCGTCGAACGCCCGGACGATCGCGCCCAGGCTGCTCGCCGTGCCGATCGCAGCCAGACCCGCGACACCGGCACCGACGACGAGCACCTTGGCCGGGGGGACCTTGCCGGCCGCGGTGACCTGGCCGGTGAAGAGCGAGCCGAACTCGTGGGCGGCCTCGATGACGGCGCGGTAACCGCCGATGTTGGCCATCGAAGACAGCACGTCGAGCGACTGGGCGCGCGAGATGCGGGGCACCGCGTCCATCGCGAGCGCCGTCACGCCGGCGTTGGTCAGTTTCTCCACGAGGTCGGGGTTGAGGGCCGGCGAGATGAGCGAGGCCATCAACGAGCCAGCACGCAGCCGGCCGATCTCCTCGTCGGTGGGTCCGTTGATCTTGAGGACGACATCGCTCGTCCACGCCTCAGCGCCCGCGACGACGTCAGCTCCGGCCGCGGCATACGCGTCGTCGGAGAAGGAGGAGTGGGCGCCGGCGCCGGCCTCGACGACCACCTCGTACCCGAGGCCGACCAGCTGGCCCACCGTCTTGGGCGTGGCGGCGACCCGGGTCTCGCCCGGCTTGGACTCTGCTGGAACACCGATCCGCACTACTGCTCCCGTCGCTGGAAGGCCCTGGAACGCCTGGTGGCGTCGCGTGGCGTCGCGTGACGTCGCGTGACGTCGCCAAACCTATTCGCTGGGTCGCTGCGATGGTGAGGCAACGTGACGACAGTCGCGCCCGCCGTCCACACGGTGGACGACGGGCGCGGCGTTGTTCAGGGGTGGTGCCAGTGGTGCTCGGAGCGACCGCTCAGACGAGGCCGATCACGATCAGGGTCATCAGGGCGATGAGCGTGACGGCGCCGAGGAACAGGCTGCCGCCGATGTCGGACTGGGTCTGGTCGTAGGTGCGGTCGTCGTGCAGGTAGTCGTGGGGGTACCGGGTCGGGCGCTCGGCGCGGTGCGCGCCGTTGCCTCGGGTCCTGCTGCGAGTCATTGATCGGGTCATGTCACTCGCCTCCTTTCAATACGATACGTACCGTATCGTATCTCGCCTCGTCAGCCAAGTGGCGATGAGTTCGGCGGCCGGCCCGGGTCGATACTGATGACCCCGAGGAGGATCCGTGTCGAACGTCGAACGACCCGAGGCCGTGCCACCCGGCCCGGCAGCCAGCGAGCAGCCCACCCGCGCGGACCACCGGCTGCGCTGGAGCGATGCGTTCATGCCGACCTTCGTGCAGCTGCTCGGGAACGTCCTGCTGGTCTCGGTCATCAACTTCACCGTGTGGTTCGCCATCACGTTCTTCGTCTACCTCGAGACGCGGTCGGTCTTCGCGACCGGGATGATCGCCGGCATCTTCCTCGTGGCCACGATGCTCACCGGGATCTGGTTCGGCAGCCTGGTCGACCACCACTCGAAGAAGGCCGTCATGCAGGGCTCGGCCCTGGCGTCACTGGTCCTCTACGCGGCCGCGTTCGGCCTCTACCTCGTCACGCCACGCGAGGAGTTCACCGACCCGACGAGCGTGCGGCTGTGGGTGTTCGTGGTCCTGCTCATGACGGGAATGATCGCCGGCAACCTGCGCACGATCGCCCTGCCCACCGTGGTCACCGCCCTTGTCCCGGAACACCAGCGCGACCGGGCGAACGGGCTCGTCGGCACCACCTCAGGGGTGGCGTTCCTCGTGACCTCGGTGATCAGCGGCCTGCTGGTGGGGGCCAACGGCATGTTCGGCGTGCTGGTCCTGGCCATCGCCGTGATCGGCCTCGCCCTCGCGCACCTGCCGTTCGTCAGGATCCCCGCCGACGTCGACTCGGCCGCGGACGGCGGCGACCACAAGGTCGACCTGAAGGGCACCGTGAAGGTCGTCCGCGGCATACCCGGCATGCCTGCGCTCATCGTCTTCTCGACGATCAACAACTTCCTCGGCGGCGTCTTCATGGCCCTGATGGACGCCTACGGCCTGTCCATGGTGTCGGTGCAGACCTGGGGCCTGATCTGGGGCGCGCTGTCCAGCGTGTTGATCGTCGCGGGGCTGCTCATCACCCGCACCGGACTCAGCTCCAACCCGGTCCGGCTCATCCTGCTGATCAACCTCGCGCTGTGGACGACCACCGTGGTCTTCCCGCTGCGCAGCTCGATCATCTGGCTGACCGTCGGGATGGTCGTCTACATGGCGCTGATCCCCTACGTCGAGGCCGCCGAGCAGACGGTGCTGCAGAAGGTGGTGCCCTACGAGCGACAGGGGCGGGTGTTCGGGTTCGCCCAGAGTGTCGAGCAGTCGGCCTCACCCCTGACCGCGTTCCTGATCAGCCCGCTCGCCCAGTTCGCGTTCATCCCGTTCATGACCGACGGTCGCGGGGCCGACTGGATCGGCGGGTGGTTCGGGACCGGTCCGATGCGTGGGGTCGCGCTGGTGTTCGTCCTCGCGGGCCTACTGGGTCTCGTCCTGACGACCTACGCCCTGACCAGCCGCTTCTACCGCCAGCTGCGTGACCGGTATGCCGCCGCGCCGGCTGTGATGCCGCAGTCACCTTCCGGCGTCGCCACGCCCGCGACCGATGCCGCCCTCTGACGAAGGGTCTTTGCAGGATCTGACGCACCCTGGTCCGTCAGATCGCGCAAAGACACGCCTCAGGCGGTGCCGCCACCCACGTCGCCGTGCGGGACGGGCTGGCCGAGGCGACCGGCCTGGTAGTCCTCGAACGCCTTGCGGACCTCGGCCTCGGTGTTCATGACGAACGGGCCTGCCCAGGCGACGGGCTCGCGGATCGGGAGGCCGCCGAGGACCACGACATCGAGCCCCGCGGCATACCGCTCCTGCTGGGTGCGGGCCGAGGACAGCTGGATGGCGTCGCCCGGTCCGAAGACGGCGAGCTGGCCGGGACCGACCGGGGTCTGGTCGGGACCCACGAAACCGTCACCACTCATGACGTAGACGAGGGCGTTGAAGTCGCGGCGCCACGGGAGCGACAGCTCACCGCCGGGCGCCACGGTCGCGTGGACCATCGCCATGGGGGTGTGCGTCGAGCCCGGGCCGGCGACACCGCCCACCTCGCCGGCGATGACGCGCAGCAGCGAGCCGCCGTCGGCCGAGGTCAGCAGGCCCACCTCGCTCGAGCGCAGGTCCTGGTAGGCCGGAGCCTTGAGCTTGTCGACCTTGGGCAGGTTGACCCACAGCTGGAAGCCGTGGAACAGGCCGCCGCTGACGACGAGGTGCTCCGGCGGGGCCTCGATGTGCAGGATCCCCGACCCGGCGGTCATCCACTGGGTGTCACCGTCGGTGATGGTGCCGCCGCCACCGAAGGAGTCCTGGTGGTCGAAGATGCCGTCGATGATGTAGGTGACCGTCTCGAAGCCGCGGTGCGGGTGCCACGGGGTGCCCTTGGGCTCGCCCGGCGCGTACTCGACGGCGCCCATCTCGTCCATGTGGATGAACGGGTCCAGGTCGCGCAGGTCCACGCCCGCGAAGGCCCGCTTGACCGGGAATCCCTCCCCCTCGAACCCGCTCGGTGCGCTGGTGACAGAACGGACGCGGCGCTGCTCGGCCGTCGCGGCAGGCGGCAGGACGCGCGGGAGGACGGTGAGGTCGGCGACGGAGACAGCAGGCATGAGTTACTCCACATCTAGTTCGATATTCAACTATCTCCTAGAACCAGCTGGCCCGTCAACCCATTCCCGACGACGAAGCCCGGCCCCAGAACGTGCCTGCAGGCCGGGCCTCGTCTTGCTCAGGAGAGTCGCTCAGAGCTGGCGCTGCCGCTCCTCAGGCTCCACGCCGTCGGCGTCGGATCGCACCGGCTCCACGCCGTCGGGATCGGATCGCAAAGAATCCACGTGGTCCTCGTCGGAGCGCACCGGCTCCACGCCGTCGGCGTCGCGCCGCTCGGCGGTGACGTCGGCCTCGTCCGCGTTCTCCACCCGATCCTGCTCGTGGGCAGCGCCGGACGGAACGGAGTCGTCGCGGTCCGGCCACTCGGAGTGATCGTTCGAGTCGTCGGCGTCATGGGTGGCGCCCGTGGCGTCCAGCCGGTCCCCATCGATGGCATCAGTGTCACCGTCCGCGTGAGCGCCACTGTCGGCGGTGTCGCCGGCCTCGAGCCGGTCGCTGGCCGTGGCGTCACCGTCAACGTCACCGCGGTCGGACACGTCGACGTCCGGGTCGCGCTCATCCGCCAGTCGGAGGTGCTCGTCCCGCTGGTCACGGGCGGCCGCGGCGTCCTCCCCGCGTCGCTGTGCCTCGGCCTCCAGCTGCACCGCGCGAGCTTGCTGCTCCTGGGCCTCGGCCCTCGCCTTCTCGGCCTGCGCCTGCGCCTCGGCCGCCGACGCATCCCGCTCGCGATGGGCGCGGTCCTGCTGCTCGGCTTCGGCCCGCAGGTCGGCGGCCTCCTCACGTCGCGTCTCGAGCTGTCGGCGCCTGTTCATCATGACGAGCAGGCCGATGACGGCCAGCAGCACGACGATGAGGATGATCCAGACGATGGGTTTCATGGGCCCTCCTGGTTTGGGCCGGAACGAGGTCCCCGGCCCCAGCAACCTAGGGCAGGCAGGCGCCCACGTCTACCGTCAGGGTGGACGTTTCCGCAGGTCAGACGTGGTGTGCGACTCCGTGACTATGTGCTGAGCCCGAGGTCGGCGACGGTCTTCTCGCGCATCTCGACCTTGCGCACCTTGCCGGTCACGGTCATGGGGAACTCGTCGACGATGGTGACGTAGCGCGGGATCTTGTAGTGCGCGAGCTTCCCGGTCGCGAAGGCGCGCACGGCCGCGGCGTCCAGCGGCTCAGCGCCCTCACGCATCCGGATCCAGGCGCACAGCTCCTCGCCGTACTTCTCGTCGGGCACCCCGATCACCTGGGCGTCGAGGATGTCGGGGTGGGTGTAGAGGAACTCCTCGACCTCGCGCGGGTAGACGTTCTCGCCACCCCTGATGACCATGTCCTTGATCCGACCGGTGATCTGCACGTAGCCGGTCTCGTCCATCACGGCGATGTCGCCGGTGTGCATCCAGCCGTCGACGAGGACCTCGTTGGTCTTGTCGGGCTGCTCCCAGTAGCCCAGCATCACCGAGTAGCCCTTGGTGCAGAACTCGCCCGCCTCGCCGCGCGGCAGGGTCTCGCCTGTCACGGGGTCGACCACCTTGATCTCCAGGTGTGGCCCGACCCTGCCCACCGTGCCGACCTTCTGCTCGAAGGTGTCGTCGGTGCGGTTCTGGGTGGACACCGGCGACGTCTCGGTCATGCCATAGGCGATCGTCACCTCGGTGATCCCGGTCTCGATCAGCTTGGTCATCATCGTTGCGGGACACGGGGATCCGGCCATGATGCCGGTCCGCACCGAGGACAGGTCGTAGGACGCAAAGTCCTGGAGCGACCACTCGGCGATGAACATCGTGGGCACGCCGTAGAGCGACGTGCACTTCTCGTCGGCGGTCGCCTTGAGTGTCGCCGCGGGGTCGAATCCGGGCGCCGGGATCACCATCGCGGCACCGTGGGTGGTGCACGCGAGGTTGCCCATCACCATCCCGAAGCAGTGGTAGAACGGCACCGGGATGCAGACCCGGTCGGCCTCGGTGTAGCGGCACAGCTCGCCGACGAAGAAGCCGTTGTTGAGGATGTTGCGGTGCGACAAGGTCGCGCCCTTGGGGAAGCCAGTGGTGCCAGACGTGTACTGGATGTTGATGGCCTCGTGCGGGTCGAGGGTCGCCTGCACCTGCGCGACCTGCTCCGGCGTGACCTCGTCCGCTCGAGCCAGCAGCGCCTCCCACGAGTCCTGCCCGAAGACGAAGAAGTCCCGCACGTCAGGGCAGCTCCCGCGCACTTCCTCCAGCATCGCCACGTAGTCGCTGCTCTTGAACGACTCGGCCAGGAAGACCGCCGATATCCCGGCCTGCTTGAGCACGAACTCCAGCTCGTGCGTCCGGTAGCTCGGGTTGATGTTGACCAGGATCGCCCCGATCTTGGCCGTCGCGTACTGGACCACCGTCCACTGCGCACAGTTCGGCGCCCAGATCCCGACCCGCTCCCCCTTGACCAGTCCGGTGGCGAGCAGCGCCCGGGCGAGCCGATCCACCTCGGCGGCGAACTCGGCATACGTCCAGCGGATCCCCTGCGCCACGTCGACAAGGGCGTCGCGGTCCCCGAACCGGGCCACGGTGGCATCGAGGTTGTCGGGGATGGTCTGCTCGAGGAGCGGGACGTCGGTCTCACCCGCGGTGTGCGACAGCGTTGTCATGGTTGCCATCCCACCCCTCCGCGCGGCTGGCGACAACCCCTCGTCCCTACTGGTTCGGCGGGCGCAAACCCGTTGTCGGCGAGCGGTCGCCTGCAGGTAGCGTCCCTACCGACATGACTGCGACCCTCAAGGCCACCGACCTCGCCGCCGGCCACGGCGCCCGAGCCCTGTTCGCGGGGCTCGACCTCGTCATCGGATCCGGTGACGTCATCGGCCTCGTCGGCGCCAACGGCGCGGGCAAGTCGACCCTGCTGCGGCTGCTCGCGGGCGAGCTCGAGCCAGAGGCCGGCTCGGTCACCCTGACGCCGGCGAGCGCCACCGTCGGGCACCTCCCGCAGGAACCGGAGCGCCGGGAGGGCGAGACGGTGGCCGCCTTCCTCGCGCGCCGCACCGGGGTGAGCCATGCCGAGCAGGTGATGAACGACGCCGCCGAAGCCCTCGCCAACCCCACTCCCGGGGCCGACGACCGGTATGCCGCGTCGCTCGAGAGGTGGCTGGCGCTGGGTGGGGCGGACCTCGAGCAGCGCGCCGCCACCACGGTCGCCTCGCTGGGCCTGGGGGTCGACCTCGAGATGGTGATGACCGCCCTCTCCGGTGGACAGGCAGCGCGGGCAGGTCTCGCTGCCTTGCTTCTCTCGCGTTATGACGTCCTGCTGCTCGACGAGCCCACGAACGACCTCGACCTCGACGGCCTCGAGCGCCTGGAGCAGTTCGTGGCCGGTCTGCGCAGCCCCGCCGTCATCATCAGCCACGACCGGGAGTTCCTGGCCCGCACCGTCACCCGCGTCGTCGAGCTCGACCTCGCCCAGCAGCAGGTGGGCGTCTACGAGGGCGGGTACGACAGCTACCTCGCCGAGCGAGAGGTGGCACGCCGCCACGCCCGCGCGGACTACGAGGAGTTCGCCGACACCAAGGAACGCCTGGAGCAGCGGGCTGTCACCCAGCGAAACTGGGCGACCGTCGGCGTCAAGAACGCCCGACGCAAGAAGACCGACAACGACAAGTTCGTCACCGCCTTCCGGGTGGACTCGGCGGAGAAGCAGGCCGCCAAGGCTCGTCAGACCGAGCGGATGATCGAACGCCTCGAGGTCGTCGAGGAGCCACGCAAGGAGTGGGACCTGCGGATGACGATCGCCGCGGCGCCGCGCTCGGGGTCGGTCGTCGCCTCAGCCGCCGGCGCGGTCGTGCGGCGCGGCGACTTCACCCTGGGTCCGGTCGACGTGCAGGTGGACTGGGCCGACCGGATCGTCGTCACCGGCGCGAACGGCTCGGGCAAGACCACCCTGCTCGGCGTGCTGCTCGGCACCATCCAGGTCGACGAAGGGACCGCCGGGCTCGGGTCGTCGGTCCGGGTCGGAGAGGTGGACCAGGCGCGTGGCCTCTTCATCGGACCCCAGCCGCTGGCCCGCGCCTTCGCGGACGCCCTGCCGGACTGGCCGGACGCCGACGTCCGCACCCTGCTCGCCAAGTTCGGGCTCGGCTCCGAGCACGTGCACCGGGCGGCGGACTCGCTGTCCCCCGGCGAGCGCACGAGGGCTGCCCTGGCGCTGCTGCAGGCCCGCGAGGTCAACCTGCTCGTCCTCGACGAGCCCACCAACCACCTCGACCTCCCAGCCATCGAACAGCTCGAGGAGGCGCTCGACTCCTTCGGCGGAACCGTCCTGCTCGTGACCCACGACCGCCGGATGTTGGCTGATGTCAACGCAACCCGTCGCTGGCACGTCGACAGCGGACGGGTCGCCGAGCTCTAGCCGCGAGCACCCGCCATACCCGTCGGTCCGCCAGTCCCGCGCTCAGCTCAGGAACAGGTCGGGTGCGAGGCCCTCGTCCTTGCCGGTCATGGAATACGCCGCGAAGTCGGCGACGCCGCGCGCCCGCAACAGGTCCTCGTCGATCACCGTCTGCCCGTTGAGGCCCTGGCCCTCGGTGGTGAGGACCTCCCAGGCGGCGTCGGCCACGATGTCGGGCTTGCGGCTCACCTTGAGCATCTGCTCCCCACCCGGCAGGTTGCCGATCGCGTCCGTCGCGACGAGCGTCGCCGGCCACAGGCAGGTGGACGAGACGCCCTTCTGGCCGAGCTCGTGGGCAAAGCCCAGTGCTGCCAACGTCATCCCATACTTCGCCATCGTGTATGCCGGGTGGCCGGCGAACCAGCGCGGGTCCAGGTTGATGGGCGGGGACAGGGTGAGGACCTTGGGGTCCGGCGAGGCCAGCAGGTGCGGGAGCGCCGCCTTGGTCAGCATGAAGGTGCCGCGGACGTTGACGTCCTGCATGAGGTCGTAGCGCTTGGGGTCGAGCGTGGCGGTCGGGCTGAGGTTGAGGACGCTCGCGTTGTTGACCACGATGTCGATCCCACCGAAGGCTGCTGCCGTCTGCTCGACCGCGGACGCGAGGGTCTCGTCATCGCGGACGTCGCCGACGACCGCCAGCGCCTTGCCACCGGCTGCCTCGATCGCCTCGGCCGCTGTGTGGATCGTGCCGACGAGGCGAGGGTCGGCCTTGTCGGTCTTGGCGATGAGGGTGATGTTGGCCCCGTCGCGGGCGGCGCGAACGGCGATCGCCAGGCCGATGCCACGGCTGCCGCCGGACATGATGATGGTCTTGCCAGAGAGCGTCGTCATGGCAGCGAGCCTAGTTACCGATGGGTAGCCCGGGAACCGGGGCGGGCCGTGGCCCTCGTCACGCAGCCTCTGTCGGCAGCTCCTTGGCCGCCTCCTCCATCGAGACGGTGGTGCGCAGCGGCACCTCCTTGAGGAACAGCACCGCGAGGAGCGCCACGGCGGCGAACACTGCGCTGATCAGGAAGATGTGACCGGTGGCGTCGCCGTAGGCCGCGCGGACGATGGTGGCCATCGAGCCGGGCATGTCCTTGAGGTCCAGGGTGCCGTTGCCGGTGCCGGACCGCGCGGCTGCGGCTGCCTTCGGCCCGAGCTGGGCGAGCCCGGTGGCGACGCTGTCGCGCACGCTGTTGGCCAGCACCGCTCCGAGGACCGAGACACCGATGGCGCCACCGAGGGTGCGGAAGAACGCGATGGTCGCGGACGCCGCCCCGATGTTGCTGACATCCACGGAGTTCTGCACGGCGAGGACGAGGTTCTGCATCATCGCGCCCATCCCGAAGCCCATCAGCGCCATGGCGACGCCGATCTGCCACATCGGGGTGAGGTGGTCGATCTGGCCGAGCCAGGCCGTGCCGGCGACGAGGAAGACCGCACCGCCGATGATGATGCCCTTCCACCGGCCGGTGCGGCTGACGACCTGGCCGCCCACCGTCGAGGAGAGCAGCAGCGCGCCCATCAGCGGGATGGTGAGCAGTCCGGCGTGGGTCGGGCTGTAGTCCCGCGAGATCTGGAAGTACTGGGTGAGGAAGGTCGTCCCGCCGAACAGCGCGACACCGACAGCCGCGCTGGCGATGACGACCAGACCGGTGGTGGCGTTCTTGAGCAACCGGATCGGGATGATCGGCTCAGCGGCGCGCAGCTCGACGACCAGGGTGAGGGCCAGCGCGACGAGCGTCCCGCCGAGGTACCAGACGGTCTGGGCCGACCACCACGGGAAGTCGTTGCCCGCGAAGGTGACCCACAGCAGTGGCAGCGAAGCCGTGACGGCGATCAGCGCAGCGCCGAGGTAGTCGATCTTGGGGGTGCGCTTCGGCGTGGCGATGTGCAGCGTCGCCTGGAGGACGAACAGGGCGATGACGGCGAGCGGGATGCAGACGTAGAACGTCCAGCGCCAGCCGAGGCTGCTGTCGACGATGACGCCACCCAGGAGCGGGCCGCTCACGGTGGCGACCGCCATGACGGCACCCATGTAGCCGGCATACCGGCCGCGCTGTCGCGGCGCGATCATCGCGCCCATGATCGACTGGGTGAGCGCGGTGAGCCCGCCCATGCCGAGGCCCTGCACGACGCGGCAGGCGATGAGGAAGCCCACCGACTGCGACATCCCCGCGGCTATCGACCCGGCGACGAAGACGACCAGGGACATCTGGACGAGCAGCTTCTTGCTGAACAGGTCGGACAGCTTGCCCCAGATCGGTGTGCTGACCGTGGTGGCGAGAAGCGCCGCGGTGATCACCCAGGTGTACTGGCGCTGGGTGCCGTGCAGGTCACCGATGATCGTCGGCAGCGCGGTCGAGACGATGGTGCTGCTGAGCATCGCGGTGAACAGCCCGGCGAGCAGGCCGGTCATCGCCTCGAGGATCTGCCGGTGCGACATCTCATCGCTGGCGACGCCGGGTGCGACGGCGTCGCGCGGTGCGGCTGCAGTCGCGGCCGAGGGTGCGGAGAGCTCGGTGGATACAGAAGTTGTTGACATCAAAGGCTTTCGTGGGTCGTTGCGGAGGTGTGGGTGTCGACGAGGCTGGGTGCGAGCGAGGTATGCCGCGGCGGCCCGGCCCGCTCGCCGGCCCGCCGCAGCGCCTGCTCGAGGGTGTGGAGCAGGGCGGGGAGCCGCTCGACGTCGTCGTCCGACAGGTCGGTGAGGGCATCGTCGAGGAGCGCGGCGTACTGGTCCGAGATGGCGGCAAGCTGGCTGCGCCCCTCGGCGGTGAGGGCGATGTGGCAGGCGCGGGCGTCGTCGCCGTCGCGGGTCCGGACGACCAGCCCGTCCTCCTCGAGCCGGGTCAGGGCTCGACTGACGACGGACGGCGCGACAGCGGTCGCCGCGGCCAGGTCGCCCGGGCGGTCCTCCCCCGGCTGCGTCGCCAGCACCTTGAGGATGGCCAGCGGTGTGCCCGAGGCGCCGAGCTGCACCTGTCGCTGCCGAGCGATCGAGCGGCTCGCGCGGACCAGGCTGGACAGCGCTGAGACGACCTCACCCGTGGCGGGGTGCGCGTGCACCCCGCGCTCACCCGACGGGACGGTCGCCCGACAGGCATCGGTGCGGCCGAGCTCTGCGGGGCTCGGGATGGACATGGCAGACATGATGACCCTTTGGTTGCAGAACACAACCATAACTCACGTTAGTTGCGTGAAGCAACTTCCAAAGCGCTCGACCTAGGGGGCCGTGTCGTTGAGCTGCCGCAGCAGCCGGGCGAGGTCGGACACGTCCTGCGCCTCCCAGTCGGCCAGCCGTGCGCGCAACCGCTCCCGACGCCCGGACACCGAGCGCTCCAGCGCCTCGGCACCCGATGCGGTGAGCCGCACCTGCCGGGCCCGGGCGTCGAGCGGGTCGGGGATGCGCTCGATCAGGCCGAGGTCCTCCAGGGTCGTGAGGTTCCGGCTCGTCGTGGACTTGTGCAAACCGAGCACGTCGGAAATGTCGCCGCCACGGGCGCCACCCCCGGCCGCGGCCAGGTCGCGCACGGCGACCAGCACGGCATACCCCGCCGAGTCGAGGTCCGGGTGCACGTCCGAGGCGGTGCGCTGCTGCGCGCTGCGCGCCCGGCGCAGCAGCCTGCTGAGCTCGATCTCGAGTGCGCCGAGGTCGGACGTGGGAGCCATGCAGGGAGCCTAGAGCCTGCGCGCGTGGTCGTTGCCGGATCGCCTCGGTCCGGTTCGGGACTGCCACGACCGGCGCCGCGAAGCGCGTGGGAGGTTCACTGGGTCCGCGGCCGGGAGAGGCGGTCGAGGAACGTCACCAGCAGGGCTTCGCGCAGCCGCGGCGGGGCCACGTTGAGGAGGGCGTTCACCGGCGCCATCCGCTCCGGCAGGGCCAGCGCACCGTCGGCGCTCGCCAGTCCCGCCACCTGCAGGAGTCCGTCGAAGGCAGCGTCGTCCAGCGTCGTCGGATCGATGCCGCCCGCAGCCGCGGCGAGCTCGGGCGCGACCTGCACCGGGCCGGCAGCCACCGCCGCGGTGACCGACTCTCGGAGCGCCACCAGGAACTCCGGCACCAACGGTGCCGTGGCCGCACTCAGCGTGAGGTGCATCGTGGGCGGCTCACCCCCGAAGGCCATCTGCGGCTGCACGAACCAGCCGCGGGCCAGCATCTCGTCGCAGATCGTGAATACGTCGCAGCTGTCGTCGGCGCGAAGAGCCACGAGCGTCGAGTCCGGCGGGGCGACGACCGTCAGCTCCGGGACCTCAGCCAGGCCGTCCACCAGCGCCGCCAACCCGTCGCCCACCTGCTGCGCCAACGTCTGGTAGCCATCGTCCCCGAGGTGCGTGACCACGGCCCAGGCGGCGGCGAGCGGGCCGCCGGACTTCGTCGACTGGGTCGTGGTGTTGAGCATGGTGTAGCCGGGCCAGTCGGCCGCGGCGAAGAACTGCGGTCGGCGCAGCGCGGCAGTGCGGTGCAGGAGCAGCGAGACCCCTTTGGGCGTGTAGGCGTACTTGTGCAGATCGACCGAGACGCTCGTGACCCCCTCGACCGCGAAGGTCCAGTCCGGTTGGTCGGCGCCGAGGCGGCGCAGGTAAGGAAGCACCCAGCCGCCGATGCAGGCGTCCACGTGACACCGGACACCGGCCGCGAGCGCGGCGGCGGCAACCGGGGCAACGGGGTCGATCACCCCGTGCGCGTACGAGGGCGCGCTCACCACGACGAGCACGGTCCGGTCGTCGATCGCGGCGGCCATCGCCTCGGCATCGGCACGGAACGTCGCAGGGTCGACGGGGACGAAGACCGGCTCGACGCCGAAGTAGTGCGCTGCCTTGTGGAACGCGGCATGGACCGTGGTCGGCAGCACCATCCGCGGCCGGTCGATGTCGGGTCGAGCGTCGCGGGCGGCCTGCACTGCCAACAGGATCGACTCGGTGCCGCCACTGGTGGCTGTGCCGACGAACCCTTCCGGGGCGTCGAGCAGTCGGCCGGCGAACCCGACCAGCTCCTGCTCCATCAGCAGCAGGCTCGGGAAAGCCGTCGGGTCGAGCCCGTTCGCGGACGCGAACATCGCCAACGCCTGACGACCGAGCGCGTCCGCGTCGGCGAGCCCGGAGTCGTAGACGTAGGCCAGCGTCCGACCTCCGTGCGTCGGCAGGTCGCCGGACCGCATCGCCTCCAGGCGCGCGACGACCTCGTCCACCGACAGTCCCATCAGGCCTCCTCGTTGGTCGTCGACGGGACCGCGTTGGCCGCCACCACCGCCGACTCGTCGAGACGGTACCTCGCCAGGAGCAGCAGGCTCAGGCCGACGAGCACGGCCGGCACCAGGGAGAACCCGAGCCCGATCGCAGTCACGGCCGAGTCCGGTTGCGCCGCTGTGGAGTCCGTCGACGAGACGTAGCCGCCCAGGGCGAGCACCAGGGCGTACAGACCGGGCCCGAGGGCCAGCCCGAGCGTCTCGCCAGCGGTCCAGACCCCGGTGAACACCCCGATCCGGTTCTGGCCGGACCGCACCGCATCCACTGCCGCGACGTCGGGCAGCATGGCCAGGGGGAACATCTGTGCGCCGGCATAGCCGACGCCCACGACCGCGACGGCGAGGTAGACCAAGGCCGTCGGCATCGACCGCGCGCCCACGAGCGCCAACGCCCCGGCAGCGAGCAGGACCGACGCCGCGGCATACCCCCATCGTTTGCCTCGGGCGGCGCCCACGCGCTGCCACACGGGGGTGACGAGCAGGGCTGGACCGACGAAGCAGACGAAGAGCAGGGTGGACGCGGAGGCCTTGCCGAGCACGTGGCGGGCGACGTAGTCGACGCCTGCGAGCATCGCGCCAGTCGCGAGCGCCTGCAGGACGAAGGTGCCCAGCAGGAGGCGGAAGTTCTTGGCACCGGCCACGATCCGCAGCTGGGCGCCCAAGCCGCCGGCCGACGGTCGCACCGTCGCCACGGGCGCGTCAGCGGTCCCTCGCCAGGCCCCGAGCACGCCGGCGAGGATGAGACCGGCAACCACCAGACCCATGACCCGGTAGCCCTGACCAGGTCCGACGGCATCACGGATCGCGGGAGCGGAGGCGCCGCTCACGAGGATGGCCAGCGCCAGGATCGCCACCCGCCAGCTCATCAGCCGGGTGCGTTCGCGGTAGTCGCTGGTCATCTCCGCGGGCATGGCGACGTAGGGGACCTGGAAGAAGGCGTAGGCCGTGGCGCACGCGAGGAAGGCGACCACCACCCACGCGGCGGCAAACCCGCGCGGGGCTGCCGGCCCCGCGAACAGCAGGGCGAAACCCAGTGCGAGCGCCACTCCGCCCCGCAGCAGGAACGGGCGACGCGGGCCGGTCGGCGAGACGGTGTGGTCGCTGATCCGCCCGGCGATCGGGTTGAGGACGACGTCCCAGGCCTTGGGCAGGAACACGATGACGCCGGCCAGCCCGGCGGCGATGCCGAGGCGGTCGGTGAGGTAGGGCAGCAGCAACAGCCCGGGAACGGTTCCGAAGGCTCCCGTCGCGACCGATCCCAACGCGTAGCCGCGGACCGTGCGGGACGACAGTGGTGACGTCGTTGCCGCAGGGGGCGGCGACGGTGGCTGCTGCGTGCTCACGGGGCGACTCTAGGGGCGGGCCCGCGCCGGACGTTGACGATCGCGCGAGGACGGTTCTATATTCCGCGTGGAATATTTCACCCGGAACGATCTGGAAGCACGAATGCCCCTCTCCCCCCTGGCCGTCTCGGCGCTGGCACTTCTCAACGAGCGCGCCATGCACCCCTACGAGATGTACCAGCTGCTGCTCGAGCGCCACGAGGACCGCATCGTCCGGGTCACCCCCGGCTCGCTCTACCGGACCGTCGACCGGCTCACCCAGGACGGCCTGGCCGAGGCAACCGGCACGGCCCGCGAGGGCAACCGGCCGGAGCGCACGACCTATGCGATCACCGACCTCGGCCGCTCGTCGCTGGTCGAGCGGATCCGGCAGATCCTGCGTGAGCCCGTCAACGAGTTCCCCAGCTTCGCCCTGGCCCTGGCCGAGGCTCACAACGCGCCGGCCAGTGCCGTCTGCGCGGACCTGCGAGACCACCTCAAGGTCATCGAGGGCGAGCTCGCCGACATCGACTGCCTCGTCGACAAGGCCAGGGCACGCGAGGTCGCCGAGGCCTACTGGATCACTGCCGACTACATCCGCCACATGACCGTGGCGCAGCAGGACTGGATCAACGGTTTCATCACCCGACTCGAGAAAGGCGACCTCCCATGGCCGCACCCACAGCCCTGAAGACCGACCTCCCCGCGGACTACCGGCCCTGGCCGGCCCTCTGGGCCATGGTGATCGGGTTCTTCATGATCCTCGTCGACTCGACCATCGTGTCCGTCGCGACCCCCGCGATCATGAAGGGCCTGGACTCCGACGTGAACGCCGTCATCTGGGTCACCTCCGCCTACCTGCTGGCGTATGCCGTGCCGTTGCTGATCACCGGCCGCCTCGGCGACCGGATCGGGCCGAAGTACGTCTACCTGAGCGGGCTGGCCCTGTTCACGCTCGCCTCGCTCTGGTGCGGTCTGACCGGCTCGATCGAGATGCTGATCATCGCCCGCATCGTCCAGGGCGTCGGCGCCTCGCTGATGACCCCGCAGACGATGGCCGTCATCACCCGCACCTTCCCCGCGGCGTCGCGCGGCCAGGCGATGTCCCTGTGGGGCGCCACCGCGGGCGTGGCCATCCTCGTCGGCCCGCTCGTCGGCGGGCTGCTCGTCGACGGCCCCGGCTGGGAGTGGATCTTCTTCATCAACATCCCCGTCGGCATCGTCGCCTTCGTGCTCGCCGCCCGACTCGTGCCCAAGCTCCCGACGAACAGCCACTCCTTCGACTGGATCGGCGTGGCCCTGTCAGCGGTCGGCATGTTCCTGATCGTCTTCGGCATCCAGGAGGGCGAGACCTACGACTGGGGCACCATCAGCGGGGTCCTCTCCGTGCCGCTGCTCATCGCCGTGGGAGTCGTCGTCTTCGGTCTGTTCATCTTCTGGCAGAGCCGGATCAGGACCGAGCCGCTCGTCCCGCTCGGCCTGTTCCGGGACCGCAACTTCTCGCTGTCCAACCTCGCCATCGCCGCCGTCGGCTTCGCCATCACCGCGATGGCCTTCCCCTTCATGCTCTACGCCCAGGTCGTCCGCGGCCTGACCCCGACCAAGTCGGCCCTGCTGCTCGTGCCGATGGCGGTGCTCGCTGGCGCGCTCTCGCCGGTCGTGGGTCGGCTCATCGACCGCATGCACCCGCGCACCATCACCGCGTTCGGTCTGGCCCTCTGCTCGGTCGCTCTCTTCCTGCTGAGCCGGGTGACCACCACCGACAGCCCGATCTGGCTGCTGCTCGTGCCGATGGGGCTGATGGGTGTCGCCAACGCCTTCATGTGGGCACCCTTGGCCGCCACCGCTACTCGCAACCTGCCCATGTCGTCGGCCGGCGCAGGATCCGGCATCTACAACACCACCCGCCAGATCGGGGCAGTGCTCGGCAGCGCCGCGATCGCCGCGCTCATCGAGGCGCGCCTGACTGCCAACCTGCCCGGCGTCCCCCAGAACATGTCGCAGCAGACCGAGGGCGTGAAGCTGCCGCCACAGATCGCCGAGGGCTTCGCGACCGCCATGTCGCAGACCCTGTTGCTCCCAGCTGCCGTGCTGCTCCTCGGAGTGGTCGCGGCGCTGGCCTTCACGAAGCCGACCCACTGACCTCGGTGGTGCCCGGCCGGCGGTTGCGCTTCTCGGGCGCCATCGCCGGGGTCGGCTCGACCAGCGGGTTGCGCTTCGTCGTCGGTCGCTGGGTGGAGTCCCCGCTCGGACGGTTCGCCGACGTGATGGTCGAGGACGCCCTGGGTCACCGCACCCTGCTCGCGCCGAGCGACGACGTCGCCGAGTTCGTCACCCAGACCTACGAGTTCGACGAGGTCTGCCTGACCCCGGTCTCGGTCGAGGCCACCGCCGCGGGATGGGACGTGCGCGCGGGTGACCACCTCGCGGCATACCTCACGCTCGGGAGGCGTATGCCGCTCGGCTGGCTGCTGCGCGCCGTGCCACCACCCGTGGCGACCAGCACCGCGTGGGCGAGCCTGGTGGACCCCGTGGCGCGGGTCGCGCTGCGTGGGGTGCGGACCCGTGGAGTCGCGCTGGAAGGTCGACGCGAGTGGTACGGCGCCACCGACCTGCGCCGCCTGACGGCGCTGTCCGGGACGTGGCGCGACACGGCCCTCGGCCACCTCGCCGACGTCGACCCTCCGTGCCGGTTCGGGTTCAGCTCGACCCCGACGTCGCCCAGCGTCACCCAGGTCGTGACGACGGTGGTCATCGACTGACTGTCGACGGGGCCGAGCGGCCCGTCTCAGGGCGTGATCCGTTGGTCACGTTCGCGCGTCGGGGTCCACACCGGCACCGACCAAACTGCGAGACTGTGCCCGTGCGCCGAATCACCCAGTCCCGCAAGCTGCACCAGGTCCGCTACGACGTTCGTGGACCCATCCTCGAGGAGGCCCAGCGGCTGGAGGCCGAGGGACACAAGATCCTCAAGCTCAACATCGGCAACCCTGCGCCGTTCGGTTTCGAGGCACCCCAGGCGATCCTGCAGGACATGGTGCACCACCTGCCCAACTCGCAGGGCTACAGCGACTCGCGCGGCATCTACTCCGCCCGCACCGCCGTGGCGCACTACTACCAGTCGCGCGGCCTCACCGACACGCACGTCGACGACATCTACATCGGCAACGGTGTCTCCGAGCTGATCTCGATGGTGCTCACCGCGTTCGTCGACGACGGCAACGAGATCCTCATCCCGGCCCCGGACTACCCGCTGTGGACCGGTGCCGTGACCCTGGCCGGCGGCACCCCCGTGCACTACCGCTGCGACGAGGGCAACGGGTGGAACCCGGACCTCGCCGACATCGAGGCCAAGATCACCGAGAACACCCACGCGCTGGTCGTCATCAACCCCAACAACCCGACCGGTGCCGTCTACAGCGACGCGATCGTGCGGGGGATGGCCGACATCGCCCGGCGGCACAACCTGGTCCTGATGTCCGACGAGATCTACGAGAAGATCCTGTTCGCCGACGACGTGATCCAGCCGGTGCACCACCACACCGCGACCTTCGCCGGCGACGACGTGCTCTGCCTGACGTTCAGCGGGCTGTCCAAGGCCTACCGCGTCTGCGGCTACCGCGCGGGCTGGGTCATGGTGTCGGGCCCGAAGGACCTGGCGGCCGACTTCCTCGAGGGGCTGACGCTGCTGGCCAACATGCGGATGTGCGCCAACGTCCCCGGCCAGCACGCGATCCAGACTGCGCTCGGCGGCTACCAGTCGATCGAGGAGTACATCCACCCCGGCGGCCGGTTCTACGAGCAGAGCAAGACCGCGTGGCGGCTGCTCAACGAGATCCCGGGTGTCAGCTGCGTCGAGCCGCACGGGGCGCTCTACTGCTTCCCGCGCCTCGACCCCGAGGTCTACCCGATCGAGGACGACCAGGAGTTCGTGATCGAGCTGCTGCGGGCCAAGAAGATCCTGGTCACCCACGGCACCGGCTTCAACTGGTTCGAGCCCGACCACTTCCGGCTCGTGACGCTGCCCGACATCGAGGTCCTCACCGAGGCGATCGGGCGGATCGGGGACTTCCTGGAGACCAAGCGCGCCTGATGCGCCTCGTCCGGGCGGGTGACGCTGGGCTGCTCGGGGCTGTCGCCCTGGGTGGCGTGCTGGGTTCGCTCGGCCGGTATGCCGTGGGGCTGGCCCTGCCCCATACGGCTGGGTCCTTCGCGTGGTCGACCTTCGTGGTCAACGTGACCGGGTCGATGGCGATGGGGGTGCTGGTCGTCTGGGTGCTGTCGATGACGGCGCCGCACCCCTGGCTGCGGCCATTCGTCGGGGTGGGGGTGCTGGGCGGCTGGACCACCTTCTCCTCCTACGCCCTGGACATCCACGCGATGGTGCAGGCGGGGCACGGGCTGATCGCCGCGGCATACCTCGTGGGGTCGCTGGTCCTGGGGCTTGTCGCGGTGGGGCTGGGCATCAGCATGGGCGAGCGGCTCTTCGGGAGACGGCCATGACGGCCTCGGACCTGTTGCTGGTGGCGGTCGGGGCGGCGGTCGGGGCACCGCTGCGGTTCGTCGTCGACCGGTGGGCCCGCGAGCACACCCGCGCCGGGACGATCCTCGGGACGCTGGTGGTGAACGTCGTCGGGTCGTTCGTGCTGGGGGTCGTGGCGGGGGTCCCGAACCCGGCGGACTGGGTGATGCCGTTGGTGGGGATCGGGTTCTGTGGTGCGCTGACGACGTTCTCGACGTTGGCCTTCGAGACGTGGGTGTTCCTGGAGGAGCGGGCGTGGAAACCGTTCGCCGCCAACCTCGCACTCACCCTCGGCCTGGGTCTCCCCGCTCTCTGGCTCGGCTACCTCATGGCGGCGAGCACCTAACCAGTCGAGTGGCCACGACACGCTGGAGGCGTCGTGCGTTCCTCAGCGTGTCGTGGCCACTCGACTGAGGATCAGCGGATCGTGAGGCCCACGGGGTCGAGCCCGAGCGCTCTGGCGAACCTGCGCAGGCATGCGATCCGGCGGCCAGGTTGGTAGACGTCCGCGGCATAGACCTCGAGAACGGTCCAGTCCTCGTCATCCGCCACTGCCCTGCGGTCCGCGTCGTAGCTGCGTTGTCGGATCGATGCATGGTCGCGGCCCTGGTACTCCCCGACCACACGTTGGGCCTCCCAGACCAGGTCACCTTCCAGCAGCCACTGCCCATCGCGCCCATGCACATCCCGATTCACCATCGGCTCTGGGAAGCCAGCACGAACGAACATCAAGCGGGCCCGTGTCTCCATCGGTGAACGCACTGGCGCCCGGACGAGCTCGAGCGCCGACCCCAGCAGCACGCCACCACGAGGCCGTACGCGTCGTGACAGTGCGCGCCCCAGCAGAGTCGGCCCGATGGACCAGTCGGGCAGGTCGGAACCGGGATCGGGCTGGCCCGCGAACCGGGTGGCGACCTCATCTCCCATCACGACCAGGTCATCTCTGCAGAGGCCTCGATCGAGCACCTCGCCAAGGTCGACCCACGTGTCCACGAGACCTGTGACCGGAAGCCCAAGTCTGGTCACGGTTCCCCGAGTCTCGAGCCCTCGATGGCCGTAACAGCCTGTCCTGCGGATCCTGTTGCGGCGCGTCGCGCGGAGGACGTCCAGCTCGGTTTGAGCGGCGACCATGTCCGGCAGGGTCAGGCCCCACAGCTGGGCTGCCGTCACATGGCTGAACGCGATGTCCCCTGGCAGGGCGGCGCGAAAGGCGGTTGCTCGGCCGACCACGTCTTGCAGCGGAAGCGCGGACCTGACCGACCTCGTGGGAACATGCAAAGAGTCGTCGCGCAGCCGCCATCCCGGCACGCCCGCTCCACGCGCCCGGTCGAGGGTGAACGGGCCGGTGAGCAGATCGGCTGGCAGCCAGCCCAGAGACATCCCCCACTCTGGCGCGCAGGCTGCTGCGACCGTCGCGGCCATCCACAGGCGGCATGACGAGTGGCCACGACACGCTGGGCGCGTTGGGTTCGCGTCAGCGTGTCGTGGCCACTCGACCGGGCGGAGTGGCCTAACCGACCCGGCGCGGGTCCTCAGGGGGCAGCCGGCGGACCTTCGGCCGGGGCGCTTGGCATGGCCGGCAGCTGGTGGGCGACGACCGAGGCCACGAGCATCAGGACGACCAGGACTCCCAGCGCAACCTCCATCGCGGGCCGGAACATCTCCGCCGGCACCACCGTGGCGTGCGCATCCACGACCGAGAAGAACACCGAGCCGACGACCGCGACACCCACGGCGCCGGACAGCTGACCGGTGGTGCTGAACAGACCCGACGCCGAGCCGGCCTTCTCGACGGGCACGTCACCGAGGGTGAAGACGCCGATCGGCGACACCATCAGCCCGAAGCCGGCACCCGCCACGATGAACCCGGGCAGGAACGCCCACAGGGAGGTGGAGGCATCTGCGAAGTGCACCGTCACCACGAGGATCACGGCACCGACCGCCCACGTCAGCGCGCCGACCTGCAGGACCTTGCGACCGATCTTCGGCGCCAGGACCGCGACCCCGACGCCGGCGAAGACGGTCGTCGTGAGGGCGAACGGGATCCCGCTCAGTCCGGCCTTGAGCACCGACCAGCCCAGACCTGCCTGCAGGTAGATCGTCTGGCACAGGAAGTACGAGCCCATCGCCATGAACAGCAGCGAGTTCATCGCAGATCCGGCCGCAAACCCGCGTCCGCGGTAGAGGCTGATCGCGACGAGCGGCTCACGGCCATCCCGCTCGGCCCGCACCTGCGACCTGGCGAAGAAGCCGAGGACGACGACGCCCGCTGCCATCGCGGCATACACCCAGGTCGGCCAACCCAGCTCGCGGCCCATGGTGAGGGGGTAGAGCACGGCGAGCAGGCCTACAGCGAGCACCGAGACACCCCGCAGGTCGATCCGCGGGCGTTGCGCTGCAACGGATTCAGGCACCCAGCGAAGGGCCGCCAGGATCGCCAGCACACCGAACGGGACGTTGACGAGGAAGATCGAGCGCCAGCCCAGCCCACCGAGGTCGGCTTCGGTCAGCACCGCGCCGACGACGGGTCCGAGGATCGCCGAGAGTCCGGCCAGCCCGGTGAACAGGCCCATCGCCTTGGCCCGCTCGTGGGGTGCGTACATCACCTGCAGGCTGGACAGCACCTGCGGGATCATCGCTGCGGCGGCGAACCCCTGCAGCGCCCGGAAGCCCACCAGCGTCTCGGCATTCGGCGCGAACCCGCAGGCCGCCGACATGAGCGTGAAGCCCACGAGCCCGTAGACGAAGACCAGCTTGCGGCCGAACAGGTCTCCGAGTCGCGAGCCGGTGATGAGGCCGACCGCAAAGGCGAGCGGGTAGGCCGCCACCATCCACTGCAGCTGCGCGGCGCTGGCCTGGAGGCCGGCTTCGATGGTCGGGAGCGCGACGTTGACGATGGTGGTGTCGAGCAGCTCCATCGTCGACGCGAGGAACAGGCTCATCAGCGCGATGGTCCGCGCCCGCCCGATCGGCAGCGCCGACCGCGCGACGACCACCTCCTCGCCCTGGTCGGCCTGGGGCTGGGCCTCGGGCTGGGTCGCGGGTTGGGTCGCGGCCGGCGGGTATGCCGTGGGATCCCCTTCGTGGGTGGCCTCGAGGGTGGTGGTCATGTCCTTCTCCTGACGCTGGTTCGGGATCTGCTGTCAGAAACAACGCTAGGAGGGCTTCCGGTCACTTTCTGACCGCTTTCTGATGCACTCTGGATCCATGGCCAACACCAGCTCCCGCACCCTGCGCCTGCTCTCGCTGCTCCAAACCCATCGGTTCTGGGGTGGGCCGGAGCTCGCCGACCGGCTCGAGGTCTCCGAACGCACCCTGCGTCGTGACGTCGAGCGGCTGCGCGAGCTCGGCTACCCGGTCGACTCGGTGCGCGGTGTCGAGGGCGGGTACCAGCTGGGCGCCGGGGCGACCATGCCGCCGCTGACCGTCGACGAGGACGAGGCGATCGCCATGGTGGTGGCGCTCAACGGGGCCGCCCAGCTGACCTCCGGCGCGTTGTCGGAGGCGTCGGTCAGCGCACTGTCCAAGGTGGTGCAGGTGCTGCCACCCACGCTGCGGCGCCGCGCCGAGGCGTTGCGCGCCGTCACCGACGACTCGCCGTTCTCGGAGGCCCCCGCGGTGCACGCGGAAGTCCTTGCCGCAGTGGCCCAGGCGACACGCGACTGCGAGCGCATCCGGTTCACCTACCGCGCACGCGGTGGCCAGGTCGCGGGCGAGGAGGTCCGTCGCCACGTCGAGCCGCACCGCCTGGTCACAGTCGGTCGCCGTTGGTACCTGCTCGGCTACGACCTCGACAGGCAGGACTGGCGCTCCTTCCGGCTGGACCGCCTCACTGAACCGTTCGGGACCCGGTCACGCTTCCGGGGGCGCGAGGTCCCGGGAGGTGACGCCGCGGCATACGTTCGGAAGGGCCTGTCCCGCAACGAGACCCGCGCAGTGGTGCGCGCACTGGTGCAGGCACCGGCGTCCGTTGTCGAACCGCGCACCGGCCGTTGGGCCACCGTCACCCCGGTGGACGACAGCACCTGCCGGGTCGAGATGGATGCGGTCAACCCGGGCTGGGCGGCGTTCGGGCTCGGCGTCCTGGAGGCTCCGTTCACCCTGGAGGTGGCCACGCCCGAGCTGCGGACGGCCCTCACCCAGTGGGCCGACCGCTTCACCGCCGCGCTCGACCCCGCCGAGTAGCAGGCCGCGGGGACCGGCCAGGGCCCGACGGGCGACGGCGTGACAGACCCCGGTGGAAGACTCCGCTCCATGACTCCCATCTGGCAGCTCACGATCGACTGCAAGGACTCGGCCCGCCTGAACGCGTTCTGGTGCGAGGCGCTGGGCTACGTGCTCGAGCCCGCCCCGGACGGCTGGGACTCGTGGCTCGCCTATTGGCGTGCCGCCGGCATCCCCGAGGAGGAGCTCGAGGGCGCGGACGCAGGGCAGCGGCGCGATCGTCGACCCCGAGGGGGTGCGACCACGCATCTGGTTCCAGGAGGTACCCGAGCCCAAGAGCGGGAAGAACCGTCTGCACGTGGACATCAGGCACACGCCGGGCCGCGAGGCCATGCCGTATGCCGAGCGCAAGGCGAGCGTGGACGCGGAGGTGGCCCGACTGGTCGCCCTCGGTGCAACGGTGGCCTACGTCAACGCGCCGGAGGGGGCCGACTACTACGCCCAGACGCTGCGGGATCCGGAGGGCAACGAATTCTGTGTCGTGTGACCGTCGCGTGGTGTGACCGAACCGCCCCGCCACCTGAGAGGCTGGCGCGGTGCTGACCACGAACGACATCGCCAAGTGCGAGGCCTGGTTCGACGACAACGGCCTGCCCTACTTCGTCGAGTCGGGCCACGAGACGATCCAGCAGGCTCTTGCTCCGCGCGTCGTCGGCCTGTGGGCGCTCATCGCCCTTGTCCCGGCCGTCGTCGTGACGGTCGTCGCGCTCAACCTCGACGCCGACGCCAGTGACGCCGTGGGCATGGGTCTCGTCGTGGCGGCTGCCATCGCTCTGGGGCGCGCGATCAGGGTCTTCCGGGTCGGGCGGATCGGCCGCTGGGCCCTCGCCCACGCCTGGGAGAACCGGTCGCTCATCGGCCCCCTGGCCACCCGAGCGCTGCCGTTCCTGCTGCTGTTCATCACCTTCCTGTTCATCAACACGGAGGTGTGGCAGGTCTCTTCGGCGCTGTCGCGCCCGCTGTTGTGGGCCTGCGTCGGCATCTTCGCGCTGCTCGCGGTCGCGTTCCTCGCACCCTCCTTCGCCAGCGAGATCGAACGGGTCGGCGTCGAGGTGGAGGGCGAGCAGCTGGCGGCCACCTGCGAAGGCACTCCCGTCGCGTCCGCCGCCCGCGAGATCCTCGCCGAGCCGCACCTCGCCACGGAGGTCGCCGGCATCCGGCTCCCGAAGCTCCAGCGCCGCAACCTCATGCTGATGCTCTTCATCGCCCAGGCGATCCAGATGCTGTCCCTGGTCGTGATCGTGTTCGGGTTCTTCGTGGTGTTCGGCTCGATCGCCATCCGGCCCAGCGTCATCGAGTCCTGGGTGGGTGCGCCTCCGCACTACACGGGACCACTGCACCTGATCTCGGACGAGCTGTTCGCCGTCGCCGTCTTCCTGTCGGCGTTCGCCGGTCTCTACTTCACCGTCCAGGCCGTCATCGACCAGAACTACCGCCGCGAGTTCTTCAGCCGGATCCAGGACGACCTGCAGCGGGCGATCGGCGTGCGCAAGGTCTACGTGGCCCTGCGTGCCCACCTCGCCACGACCCGCGCTGACTGACCAGCCACCCACCTCGACGTAGGCTCACCCTGTGAACCGTCGCGTCTCGCTCGTCATCGGTGTCGTGCTCGTCCTCATCGGAATCGTCTGGACCCTGCAGGGGCTCGACATCCTCGGCGGGAGCGGCATGAGTGGGGTCGGCATCTGGGCGGTCATCGGACCGTTCGTCGCCCTGATCGGGATCGTCGTCGCGCTCGGCGGGCGCCGCAAGTCCTGACGCGACCCGTCTGCCGGTCGGCGGCGACCGCGCGGTGCCTTGGCGGAGGCCACCGCGGTCAACGCAGCACGAGCACGGCGACGTCAACCAGGGCGATGCCGATGGCGGCGGCGAACGGTCCGCGCCCGCGCCCAGCCACCGCCACCGCGGCGAGACCCGCGCAGCCGGCCAGACCCACCCACGCCGCAACCGGCACGACGCCGCCCGGGCCCATCGTCGCGACGACCGAACCGGTGAGCAGCACGGCCGGGGCCACCACCCGCACGCGGGCGGCCCCGAGCCGTTGCGGTAGCCCCCTCACCCCGGTCACTGCGTCGTCGGCCAGATCCGGCAACGCGTTGAGCAGGTGGGCCCCCACACCGAGTACCGCCCCCGTGGCGACCATCCAGGCCGGCGGCAGCGACCGCCCTGGCAACGCGAGCGACACCACGGCGGGTAGGGCACCGAACGCCACGGCATACGGCAGGCCGGACCAGGCGGTGCGCTTGAGGCCGAGGTTGTACGCCCAGCCGGCCGCCACACCGAGGCCGAGGTGGATGACAGCGGATCGCCATCCGCAAGCGATGGACAGGACGATGCAGGCCACACCGGCAGCGCCGATTGCCGCGCGCACCAACGCTTCGGAGAGCTCGCCGCGCGCGAGCGGCTTGTCGGTGCGCGCAACGGCCCGGTCGCGGGTGGCGTCGATGAGGTCGTTAGACCAGCCGATCGTGAGTTGCCCCGCGAAGACTGCGGCCGTCACGACCAGACCGGACCGGAGTCCGTGCCCCAGGGCAGCCGCAAGCAGTGCCGTCAGGGCGGTGACGGCACAGGTCGGACCCGGGTGACAGGACCGGACGAGTGCAGCGACCCGCGCTCCCGGCGGCGCAGACGCGGGCTCGGTGGGCACCGCACCACCCTAGGTCCGCCACCCATCTGGTGAAGGCCGCCGGCGCCAGGTGCATAGGCTCTCCTCGTGAGCCGCATCGTGTCAGTCGCCGGGGCCCTTCCGGAGCACCGCTACGCCCAGGACGAGGTCACCGCTGCCTTCGCGACCGTGCTGGGGGCGCACGGGGTGGATCGCCGCCTGCTCGAGCGGGTCCACGCCAACGCCGGCGTGAGTCACCGACACCTCGCGCTGCCGCTGGACCGGTATGCCGCCCTGCGCGACTTCGGGGAAGCCAACGACGCCTTCATCGCGGCCGCCGTCGACCTCGGATCCCAGGCGGTGGTCGATGCGCTCAAGGAGGCCGGTCTCACCCCCAGCGACGTCGACCTGCTTGTCTCGACGACGGTCACCGGGCTGGCTGTCCCCTCGTTGGATGCCCGGGTCGCCGCGCGAATCGGACTTCGTGACGACGTCAAGCGGCTGCCGATCGTGGGACTGGGGTGTGTCGCGGGAGCGGCCGGCGTGGCTCGCATCCACGACCACCTGCGGGGCAACCCGGGCGATGTCGCGGTTCTCCTGTCGGCGGAGCTGTGCAGCCTGACCGTCCAGCGCGACGACACCTCCACCGCCAACCTCGTCGCCAGTGGGTTGTTCGGCGACGGCGCCGCCGCAGTGGTCATGCTCGGCGAGGACCGGGCCACCGAGGTCGGCGACGACGCCGGCCACGACATCCGGGTGCTGGCCACCCGTAGCCGGATGTACCCCGACAGCGAGCGCGCCATGGGTTGGGACGTCGGGGCATCCGGGTTGCGGATCGTCCTCGGCGTGGAGGTGCCAGAGCTGGTGCGTGCCAACCTTCGTGGAGACATCGACACCTTCCTCGCCGCGCACGGGCTCACCCGGGCGGACATCGGCTTCTGGGTTGCCCACCCCGGGGGCCCCAAGGTGCTGGAGGCGATGGGCGACGCGCTCGGGGTGTCCCGCGATGCGCTGGGACTGACCTGGGACTCGCTCGACCAGATCGGCAACCTGTCGTCCGCGTCCGTCCTCCACGTCCTCGCAGACACCCTGCGCGAACGCCCGCCCCGACCCGGCACGCACGGCGTCCTGCTGGCCATGGGTCCCGGATTCTGCCTTGAGATGGTGCTGCTCCGGGCCGGGGACCGAGCACCGTCATGACGCCTTCGCAGGTGTTGTTCACGGGCCTTGTGGCCGCAGTGGGGCTCGAGCGACTCGCCGAGATGGTGGTGTCCAAGCGTCACGCCGCGTGGGCCTTCGCCCGAGGTGGTGTGGAGTCGGGCCGCGGCCACTTCCCCGTCATGGTGCTCCTGCACTCCGCCCTGCTCGGGGGCGCCGTCATCGAGGTCATCGCCGCCGACCGGCCCTTCCTCCCCCTGCTGGGATATCCGATGGTCGTCCTCGTCGTGCTCGCCCAGGCCCTGCGTTGGTGGTGCATCGCGACACTCGGCCCGCAGTGGAACACCCGCGTGATCGTGGTGCCGGGCGCGCCGCTCGTGGGCAACGGCCCCTACCGCCTGCTCCGCCACCCCAACTACGTGGCCGTCGTGATCGAGGGCGCGGCGCTGCCCCTCGTCCACACCGCATACGTCACGGCGGTCGCCTTCACCGTTCTCAACCTGGTGTTGCTGTGGGTGCGGATCCGCATCGAAGAGGGCGCCCTTGGACTTGCGAACGGCTCCTCATGAGCGTCGACCTGCTTGTCGTCGGCGGCGGTCCCGTGGGGCTGGCCACCGCCTTGTATGCCGCGCGGCAGGGGCTCACGGTGCGGGTCCTCGAGCCGCGCCCCGGGCCGGTGGACAAGGCCTGCGGCGAGGGGCTGATGCCCGGCGGGCTCGCCGCCCTCGCAGACCTCGGGGTGGACCCGACCGGCCACCCCTTCCTGGGCATCCGATACCTGTCCCCAAGCGGGAGCGCGGTCGCGGAGTTCACGGACGGCCCGGGCCGCGGGGTCCGTCGCACGGAGCTGCACGCCAGGCTGTCCACCGCCGTCGCGGAGGCTGGGGTGATGGTGCTCCCCTTGTCGGCCACCGAGCTCCACCAGGACGACAACGGTGTCGAGGTGGCGAACCGGTCGCCGGGTGGCGAGGGCGGGCTCCGACAGCGCGCCCGCTACGTGGTCGCTGCTGACGGGCTGCACTCGTGGACCCGCCGTGAACTGGGTCTGGACCGTCCGTCGGGACGTGCAGGCAGGTACGGGCTCCGCCAGCACTTCCGGGTCGCGCCGTGGTCGAGCCACGTGGACGTCCTGTGGGGCGCCGATGCCGAGGCCTACGTCACGCCCGTTGGCAGCGATGTCGTGGGGGTGGCCGTCCTGAGCCGACGGCGTCGCCCGTTCTCCGAGCACCTGGCGCAGTTCGGGCCGCTGATCGAGCGCCTGGCCGACGCCGAGCCGATCTCCCCGGTGCAGGGGGCTGGTCCGCTGCGGCAACGCAGCCGCCGCCGGACTGCCGGGAGGGTGCTGCTGGTGGGCGACGCGAGCGGCTACGTGGACGCGTTGACGGGTGAGGGCATCTCCCTCGGGTTGGCCCAGGCTCGTGCTGCGGTCGCCGCCGTGGTGGCGGACCGGCCACACGACTACGAGCGGGGGTGGCTGGCAGCCACTTGGCGGTGCTCGCTGCTCACCCACGGATTGCTCCAGGCCACCCGGCCCCATGGGGCTCGCCGGTCGCTGGTGCCGCTGGCGGCTGGCGCGCCCTGGGTCTTCTCGGCCGCTGTCAACGAGCTGGGACGGTCGGCATGACCGAGCAAGTCGTCCTGCTCGACCCGGCCGGCCGTGCCGTCGGCACCGCACCCAAAGCTGCGGTCCACCACTCGACGACGCCCTTCCACCTGGCCTTCTCGGCATACTTGTTCGACCGCGACGGCGCCCTCCTCGTCACCCAGCGGTCGCTCGTCAAGGCGACCTTCCCCGGCGTGTGGACCAACTCCGTGTGTGGCCATCCCGGTCCGGGTGAGGCCTTGGACGAGGCCGTCCGGCGCCGGGCTCGCGACGAGCTGGGCGTCGCCGTCGAGGAACCACGACTCGTCCTGCCGGAGTTCAGGTACGTCGCGGAGCTGGCCGGGGTGGTCGAGAACGAGTGGTGCCCGGTCTTGACCGCCTTGGTGGACGTCGCCGCGCTCGACCTGGATCCGCACGAGGTCCGTGCAGCTGAGTGGGTGCCGTGGAGGACGTTCGTCGCCGAGGTGCTGGCTGGTCGCCGGAGCACCTCGAAGTGGTGTCGGGAGCAGGTCAAGGAGCTGTCGCTGCTGGGCCCGAATCCGATGCGCTGGGTCACAGCCGACCCACGGCGGCTGCCGCCGGCAGCACATCTCACCCAGGCGCCCACACGACTTGCGATGGATTGAAGGCCGCTGCCGCAGGCGTCCCAGCCGCTCGCCACGGGCACGCGATCCGGACCGGGCCCTCAGAGGTGGCCTGAGAGCCGGGCTGCACCAGGCACCGGGACGGGACGACGGCCGCTCATGGTGGGCGGCCGCGCGCTGTTGCCCCGGCGGCGGCCGCCCATGGCCGACGACTAGCAGTGGCGGGAGTGGAGGACACCGCTCCTGCGTGCCCCAAATCGGCCTGTCACCGACGGTACGCCCCCTCGGACCCGCGGAAAAGGGCTGGCAGCGACCTGGTCGTCGTGCGCTACCCAGGTCGCTCCCGAGTCGCGGACTACTTCTCCGGCGGACCTCCGAAGGGACGCCACGAACCCCGCCGCAGCAGCCGAACCAGGTCATCGCGTTCCTCTGCGGACAGCGTCCTGGCGGCATTGACGGGCGGGCTCGACTCACTCATGGCGGCAGGGTACAAAACCAGACCACCCCTTCCGCGCACCTTCACGCCTGCCGTCGGGAGGTTGCGCCGAAGGGACGAGCGGGCCCCACGACGAACGGCCCCCTTCCGTTGGGGTGTGCACCGGGACGGGCCGCGGTTACCATCGGCTTGGCGCCTGCCCGGACCCTGCACGCCAGCTCGATGGCGACCGTCCGGGTCCAACAGCGTGGCTCAGGGGACCAAGCCAATCGGGCGATGTCTGGGCACCACAGGGGAGCCCCACGTCGACCGAGACTGTGCCCCCACCTCCGTCGTGAGGTGGGGGCACAGTTGTTGCTCCCACGTCATCCGACGGGACCTGGCCCTCCCGGGCAGCGAGGGCAGTCACCGCCCTCGGACAGAGCAACAGCCCCGGCCGTGTGGACGACCGGGGCTGCTGGTTTCTGTCTCAACACAGAGTGCGCCCGAAGGGATTCGAACCCCTAACCTTCTGATCCGTAGCAATTCGCGGACGACGACCGGCCGCGACTCTGCATGACCCGAACAGGATCCCTAAGGCAAATCGTCGCAGGTCAGGGCGCTGTCGACGTTTTGAGTCGCGCCGGGGCGAGTGTTGTCGGATCGTTACCTCGCCCACTCGAGTTCGACTCTTTGGGCCCATTTCTGGGCCCAAGATAGTCACTCTCCTGCCGTGGTCTTCCAACAACTTGCCGCCGGGGTGGGCGCGGAGGAAAGGTGACGCTTCGGGCAGGATGTCGCGCGAGATGACGCAGGAGGTGCGGGGCGACTCAACCAGCTCGGTCACCGCCGCCTCGTCGATGTCGGCCACATGCACCCGGTCACCCTGCTGCGAAAAGCGGCGACGATCGGCCGCCCGATGCAGCCGGCGCCTGCAGTGATCAGAACACGCTGGCGCAAGAGCTCCCCTTACCTCTCCGAGCCCCGGACCTTCCTCATGCTGCAATGCTCGACCAAGCTTCCAAGCACGCACGGCCCGCAACCCTGCCCGCACTCATGCTCTGCTGACGCGTGCGAGGCAGACGCGTCCTCCCCTCGCCTACTTGGCGCGATGTCCTTCCGACGACGTTGTGGTGTCGCCAACGGCAACCAGCGACTGGCGAAAATCGCTAGCCACTCGGCGCGCAGCCGTTACCGGCTTGTTCCGCCGGGTCAAGTCCGGTGAGGTGGTGTACGAGGTCTGATCCCTCGTAGTTGGTGGTCAGGCCGTGAGGGCCGGCAGGGCGGGCTCGCTCACCTCCTCGGTGACGGCGTCGACGACTTGGGACTTGGCGAGGACGTCGAGGCCCAGGTAGCGGCGACCTTCGGCCCATTCGTCGTGCTGTTCGGCGAGAACGGCGCCAACGAGGCGGATGATGCTGGCCCTGTTGGGGAAGATGCCGACGACGTCGGTGCGGCGCCGGATCTCGCGGTTGAGGCGCTCGTTGGGGTTGTTGGACCAGATCTGGCGCCAGATCTCCTTGGGGAAGGCAGTGAAGGCGAGGATGTCGGCCCGCGCTGTTTCGAGGTGGTCGGCCACGGTGGGGAGCTTCTCGCTCAGGGCGTCGACGACGCGGTCGTACTGGGCGTGCACCGACTCCGCGTCGGGCTGGTCGTAGATCGAGTGCAACAGCGCCTTGACCCAGCCCCACGAGTTCTTCGGGGTGGCCGACATCAGGTTGGCTGCGTAGTGGGTGCGGCATCGTTGCCACGAGGCGCCGGGTAGGGTCGCGGCGATCGCCGCTGTGAGTCCGGCGTGCGCGTCGGAGGTGACCAGCTTGACCCCGGACAGGCCACGGGCGGTCAGGTCGCGGAAGAACGCCAGCCACCCGGCGCCGTCCTCGGATGTGGTGACCTGGATCCCAAGGATCTCGCGGTGCCCATCGGCGTTCACCCCGGTGGCGACCAGCGCGTGGACCGGCACGACCCGCCCGCCCTCGCGGACCTTGAGCACCAGCGCGTCGGCGGCCACGAAGGTGAACGGCCCGGCCTCGTCCAAGGGACGGGTGCGGAACTGCTCGACGTGGGCGTCGAGCTCCTGGGCCATCTCCGACACCTGCGACTTGCTCAGCGAGGTGATTCCCAGCGAGGCCACCAGCTTGTCCATCCGTCGGGTCGAGACCCCGAGCAGGTAGCAGGTCGCCACCACCGACGTCAGCGCCCGCTCGGCACGTTTGCGGCGCTCCAGCAGCCACTCCGGGAAGTAGCTGCCCTGTCGCAGCTTGGGGATCGAGACGTCGATGGTGCCGGCGCGGGTGTCGAAGTCGCGGTGTCGGTACCCGTTGCGGCGGTCGGTCCGCTCCGGCGACGTGGTGCCGTACTCGGCACCACAAACCACGTCAGCCTCAGCCGACAGCAGCGTGTTGATGAACGTGCCCAGCAGCTCGCGCAGCAGGTCAGGGCTCGCCTGGGCGAGCTGCTCCTCGAGCAGGCGGGCAGGGTCGATAATGGGGGTGACGGTCATCAGGACGGTCCTTTCGAGAGTGCTGTGGAAGGTTCACTCGAAGGATCTCCCGGTGGCCGTCGCCTACTCCTACAGCGACACGCTCACCGAGATCCGTACACCACTTTGTCGGACGTCACTTTCCGCCGCCCCTATTCACCGTCTCTTGGCGCTGACGTGACTTCGCGATGACCCCCGATGGGGCCGCGCGAACTCTTCCGGCCGAGGACTTGCCTGGGTCTGGTTCATCGCACCCAAGTGCGGTGAAGGTGACTGGAATGGTTGACCGCTCGCGGTCAGTTCCTGAAGGGCCGATGTCAGCGTCGAGATAAGCGCGACCCAATCCGACTCCTCCGAGGACCCAAACGAGGCAGAAGCTTGCCCTGTTTGGGCTGGAAACATGACGGCACCTGCATAGGCAGACTCGCCGACCGGAACTGCTCGGCGCTCAACGGGCCATGCCAAAACCACGACATGCTCTGTCGAGACTCTGAAGGGTGAACTCTGGGGAAAGTCCTGCGGCATCATCATCAACATCTACCTTTGTCGGACTATCTCCAGCATCCCGCATGTCCCCGCGCGGGGGAAGGGCCTGCGCGACCCGCATCCAGACTTGGGCGCCTCGCCCATGCTCCCTCGGGTTGAGTCAGGGGGGACTGGCCCTTTACCGCCGCGATCGATGCGGGGCCGGGGTCACCACCCGCCGTAGCGACACGGAAGGCACCCGAAGGGTCCGAACGGCCGGCCTGCGAACAGGTGCCAATGTCCTCGGCGGCACCGTTGACGGGAGTTGACAGGCATTGGTCGTGGAAACCCCGGCTGGGGCACTGGCTGGGTGGATCGTGTCGAGTTTCGCGAGGTTGACGAGCGAAGTGTCATCGAAGGTCGCATCTTGCGGCCCTCCACCCGGTCGTCAAGGGTGTTCTGCTTCAGGACCTGGCCAAATGCCATCGAGCGGCCCCTCGCGCAGAGCGACGGTGAGGAGCAGCTCGCGGGTGACTACATCGGGCTCATTGACTCGGGTCTCCGGCAATTCGTCACGGAAATGCAAAGAGTTCGCACCCGCCGGTGACACACGGGTTCGACAGGCTCTCCGCGTCCCTGAATGGAGGTGCCATGACCACTCTCGAGCACTACGAAAACCACGTGCGAGCAACCTCGCTCCACGATGCGTCGCTGGCCTACGACCTGATCACGCTGAGGTCCACCGTGGCCGACGTGCTCTGGAGCAGGACGGAGTGGGTCCTCGTCGACGTCTCCGGGCTCAACCGTCCTTCCTCGAGTGCAGTCGCGGCGTTGCTCTGGGCCAAGCGAAGCTGCGCACGGGGCGGAGTCGACTTCGGCGTGCGTGGCGCCGGGCACGGCAACCGCGACGTGCTCCGGCGATGCGGCCTGCTCTCCGCTGCGGATCCCGTGGAGCCGATGTGACGGTCCACGTCCTCGGATCCGCGATCGTGCGCACCAGCCAGGGCGTGGGCGACTGGACCGTGTGGGCGGTCGAGCACGCAGCGGGGATCGCCCGTGTCGAGGACCGCGGCGGCCTCACGGAGGTCGTTGTCGGAGATGCTCCCAGATCCGTGGAAGCCGACGACTCGGGCTTCACGGCCGTGGCGTGCACCATCGACGGAGGCGCGTTCGTGCTCTGTCACGATGCGCCCCCGGCCCTCGTGGTGGGCACCCACGGCTGCCGCACGGCGCCTGCGGATCCGGGCGGGCGCGAACTTCTCCAGCTGGGACCGGACGAGCGCATCCTGTTGCTGTCCTCAGCCGTGCTCGATGCCCGACCGCAGGCGCTGAGCAAGGCATTGCACTCCCCTGCGTCCCGTCTCATCCTGCGCGATCCAGTTGCCCTGCTCGCACGCCTGTTCCGCGAAGTCCATTACGGCGCGGGTGTCGTGCTCGGCCGATCCGCACGACGTCCAGCCCGAAGGGTGACCCAGTGAACGCCTTCTCCGCAGCCATCGCAGACGAGTTCGCCAAGGCTCGGTCCCAGTGGCTCAGGGCGCAGGAGCGACGAGACGACCTCACCGAGATCTCCGAACGGGCCAGGGAAGGTCTCCCGTCGCCCAGCCAGTGAGCACCGACGCACACTGGCTGCTCCCACCCGATCCCACGGCGCCACGTGACGCACGGCGCCTCGTCGAGGAGTGGGCCGCGCATCGCGGCGTCGGGGGAGGGGTCTCGCACGACCTCCTCCTGGTGACGAGCGAGCTGGTGACCAACGCAGTCGTGCATGCCCGGGGACCTGTCGGGTTGAGCGTCCGCTCGGGCCAGGACACCGTGACCGTGAGGGTCACTGACGCGGGCTCGAAGGACCTCGCCCAGGCCTCGACACATCCTGGCTCCACCACCTGGCGTGGTTTGACCATCGTGCGGAACCTGTCCTCGGCATGGGGCGTCAGGCGCCGGCGCCGCGGCAAGACGGTTTGGGCCACGCTCCCGGTGGATTAGGCAAACGCAGCGCGTCACGCAATCGTCAAGGACATCGTCGACCCGTCGTCATGCGCCAGCGGGAGAGTGGCTCGTGGGAGCAGGCCAGCTGCCACGCCCCCGCCAGCACCGACAGTCAGGGACCTAGGAGGACATCGAATGTCGAACGCAAGCGTTGTCGAGATCGAGTCTGGACACCAGCTCGGGGAGCGCATGGCCCATGAGGTCGTCGCTGCACAGCTACGGGGTGAAGCCAAGGCTCGCGAAGAGGATCCGAAGGTCGTCGTCGCGTCGATCGCCCGCGAGATCGAGGACCTTGGGCTCGTCCCCGACGTGGAAGAGCTCCGGCAACGTTACGCAGGCCCGGCTGATGTCCCGGCCAGCCTGACTGCGCGACGCACCTCGCCCTGACGTCCCAGCCGCCAGCAGGCGCACCGGGGACGAGGCTGCAGGTACCAGTTACCGGAGGTCGAGTCGGTGGAAGGCCCACAGCGCCAGCCCACTCAGGGTGACCCCGGTGACCAGCAGGGCCGTGAGCGAGTGGGTCGCCAGGCCGTCTTCCACCTGGTTCTGCCCCACTGCCCAGTACATCGGTGAGAGGTGACGCAGTCCGTGCATCCAATCCACTGCGCCAGCAAGGGAACTGGCCAGGTAGGCGGTCGCAGCGACTGCCGACGTGGCGCCCAAGGCAATGCCACGGCTGCCGGTCAGGCAGCCCAGGGCCAACGCCAGCATGCCGAAGTCGAATGACATCAGCATTACCCCGATGGTCACACCGATCAGCCCGGACAGCCCGAGCCGGATGTCGTAGTGCCGACCGATGATGGCGGCGGCGAGAGTCACCGTAGCCACCGGCATCGACACCACGGCCAGCGCGAGGACCTTCTGCAGCAGCAGGGACGTTCGCGACAGGGGCAGCGCGGCGACCAGGCCCAGGCGCTCGTCCTCGTTCTGGCCCGCGACGGCTGCGGCACCGTAGCCAACCGTCACCAGGAGAGCGAACAGCGGCACTGCGTTGGCGTAGAGGTTGGCGTTGAGCCAGCCTGCCGGAGAGGTCAGGGTGCCCGACAGACCGAACAAGGCTGCCATCGTCGGATTCCCTTGCGCCAGCTGGTCGAGCGATGCGTCGCCGCGAAACGACGGATACAACACGACGATCAGAACGGCATACAGCCCGACGCCGAGGGCATAGCCCAACAGGCTGCGCCGGCGCAGTCGCAGGTCCAGCCTGGTGACCTCAGCTCGCACGTCGTCCCGCCTCCTGCGCACCGCCCGGCTCCCCGCGGTAGAAGGCGAGGAAGATCTCCTCCAGACCGGCCGCCCTGGCGACGAGGTCCGTGACACCCAAGGTGGCGACCGCCCGCAGGAGCGGCCCGAGTGGACCGACCACCTCGAGCCGCACCGTCGCTCGACTGACGTCAAGGACCCGCACACCCGGGACCGCCGCCATGGTCGACGGATCGGGCATGCGTTCGAAGTGCAGCTCGATGACACGGGGTGCGTGTTCGCGCAGGGCCTTGACCGTGTCCACAGCCACCAGCCGACCGTCGCGGATGATGGCGACCTGGTCGACGACGCGCTCCACCTCGTCGAGGTCATGTGAGGACAGGAACACCGTGGCGCCCTCGTCCACACGCTCACGAACCAGCTGCGCGAACTCGTCCTGCAACAGGGGGTCCAGACCCGAGGTCGGCTCGTCGAGAACCAGCAGCTCCGGTCGGTGCATGAACGCGAGCACGACGCCGATCTTCTGACGGTTCCCCTTGGACAGCGCGCGCAGCGGACGATCGAGCTCGGCACCGAGTCGGGCCACCAGCCGGTCGATGTCACCACCGGCCACCCCGCCCTGGATCCGAGCCACCCGGGCGACCAGGTCGCGGCCCGTCAGCTGCGGGAACAGGGTCAGCTCCCCGGGGAGGTAGCCGACCCGCCGGCGAAGTCCCGCATCATCACGGGGACGCGAACCCAGCACCTGCACCACCCCGGCACTGGGCCGGGACAGCCCCATGATCAGCCGGATCGTCGTGGACTTGCCCGAGCCGTTGGGGCCGAGAAAGCCCAGCACCTGACCCCGCTCGACCTGCAAGCAGAGCGCCTCCACGCCTCGGTGACGCCCGTAGCGCTTCGTCAGCCCGTCGAGGCGCACCGCCGGCGTGCCCCTCGTTGACGGCGACGTAGGCGACGACGTGGGGGACGACCTGGGCGACCGCGCAGGCGACGGGGACAGCGTCACCCGGATCACCACCCCATCGCTGCGGCGGCGTCCAGGGCCGCCGCAGGCTCGTCGGCAGCGGCGGCAAACGTGCTCAGCGCCTCGACCAGGCGGCTCGCCTGTTGATGGGGCATCTGCTCGACGATCTCGCGGATCGCACCGCGGCGACGCTCGGTCACCCGGTCCACCGTCTGCCGACCCCGTGCCGTCAGCTCGATCACCACCTCGCGCCGGTCCCGGGCGTTCTCACGCCGGGTCACCAGCTCGGCGGCGATGAGCCGGTCGACGGTCCGCAGCGCCGTGGACGGGGTCACCGCGAGCCGGTCTGCCAGCCGGTTCAGCCGAGTCTCACCATGGCCGCGGAGCACCACGAGCACCCTGAACTGCGTCACCGTGACTGCCTCTTCCACCTCCGCCAAGGAACGCGCCGACACGCCGACCAGCACGCGTGAAGCTGTCAACAGTGCGGTCACCAGCTCATCCACCTCAGACCCATCGACTGGCCGTCGGTCCATGTGCGCCCCCTCGCCTTCGGTCTTTGCATTGTTGCCTACAATTATTGCACACTACAACTCATGCCACCAGACGATGAGCCACTTCGCCTCCGGACCCGCCGCCTCATCGGACTGTCCAGTGACAAGGCCGCCATCTGGGTCCGCACCTCCAGCACCGCGCTGCTCGGGCTGGCCCTGGCGGTCGGGGCGGCGGCCGGGCTCTTCGCGGTCGCGTTCCGGTGGCTCATCGGCGCCTTCACCCGACTGTTCTCCGGACACCTCGACTACGCGGCGTCGCCCGGTGCCGCGCATCCCGGACTCCCCGGGCTGGGGCGCTGGTTCGTGGTGCTCGCTCCCGTGGTTGCCGGACTGCTCTACGGGCCGCTGGTGCAGGGCTTCGCGCGCGAGGCCCGCGGCCACGGTGTCCCCGAGGTCATGTATGCCGTGGCGCACCGAGGAGGGCGCATCCCCCCTCAGGTCGCGGCGGTGAAGGCACTCGCCTCGGCCTTGTGCATCGGCGGCGGCGGGTCGGTCGGGCGCGAGGGCCCCATCGTGCAGATCGGGTCCGCCCTCGGATCGACGGTCGGACGACTGGGTCGGCTGGCCGAGCCACGGATGAGGGTGCTCGTCGCCTGCGGCGCAGCGGCCGGGATCAGCGCGACCTTCAACGCCCCGCTGGCTGGTGTCTTCTTCGCGATGGAGCTGATCCTGGCCGACTTCACCTCCCAGGCCTTCGGCATGGTCGTGATCGCGTCGGTGACCTCCAGCGTCATCGGCCGCGCAGCCCTCGGCGACGTCCCGTTCCTGGCGCTGCCCTCGTTCTCGGTGCGCGGACCACAGGAGTACCTGCTCTTCGCCGTCGTCGGCCTCCTGGCCGGCCTCGTCGGTGTGCTCTTCACCCGCATCCTCTACGCCGTCGAGGACGCTTGTGACGCGGTGTGGCGCGGACCAGAGTGGTTGCGGCCAGCGGTGGGTGGCGTTGTGCTCGGTCTGGTCCTCCTGGCGCTGCCACAGATGTACGGCGTGGGCTATCCCGTGTTGGGAAATGCCGTCGATGGTCGCTACGCCGTGGGCTTCCTCATCGTCCTCATGCTGGGCAAGATGGTCGCCACCAGCCTGACCATCGGGATCGGCGGCTCCGGCGGCGTGTTCGCCCCCAGCCTGTTCATCGGCGCCATGCTCGGTGCGGGTTTCGGCCAGACCGTCCACGTGCTGGCTCCCGGTATGGCCGGACCGGTCGGCGCGTACGGGCTCATCGGCATGGGTGCCGTCTTCGCCGGCACGGCGCGCGCCCCCATCACTGCTGTCGTGATGCTCGTCGAGCTCACCGGCGAGTACACGATCATCCTGCCGCTGATGACGGCCATCGTCCTGGCCACCGGGATCAGCCATGCCATCACCGGGGACACGATCTACACCCTCAAGCTGCGTCGTCGGGGCGTGGACCTCGGCACACCTGGTGAGACTCTGCAAGGCAGCCGCCGCCACGTCCGGGACGTGATGAGCCCTGTACCTGCTGGGGTCTCCAGGCACGCCGGTTTGGCGCAGGTGGCCGCCGCGCTGGGCGACGCGCAGTTCGGCATAGTCCCCGTGGTCGACGACTCCGGCGACTACCTGGCCGTGGTGACGGCCCGCGGTGTCTCCGACGCGCTAGCAGACGGCCGGCACGACCAAGCCGCGGCAAGTCTGGCGACGGAGATCCCCGTGACCATCGCCGAGGACGACCCCGTGCAGGCCGCCAGCGAATCCCTGAGCCGCAGTGGCGTGAGCGCGATGCCGGTGATCGACTCGACCGGTGCCGTGGTGGGGTGGCTCAGCTACCACGACCTCCTGGCCGCACCGAACTGACGTCGACCCCGGATGGTGAGCCCCGAACTCCTTGTGGTGTCAGGTGCACCGGCCGGCGAGGTCGGCAACGACGGCGCCCGTGAATGGTCGATGCGGTCACCGAGAATGGGTCGGCTACTCGCTCAGGGCGGCAGCGAGGTCAACCAGCGAGGTCACTTCCACCTCGGGTCGGTCGAAGTACGTCGGGTAGGTGCCGCCCGCGCGGTTGATGAACGCCGTCCTCAGGCCGGCTCGGCGTGCACCGTGAATGTCCCAGGGATGGACGGCGACCAGCATGGCCTCACCGGGACCGACGTCGCAGACATCCAAGGCGTACTGGTACGCGGCCCGCGCTGGCTTCCACGCGGGAGCATCGTGGACGGACAGGAGCCGCTCGAAGCTCGTCGACAGGCCGTTCCGGTCGAACAGACCTTCAGCGACCGCGGTCGACCCGTTGCTCAACGTCACCAGCCGGATCCCCGATGCCGCCAGCCCCTGGATCCCGTTGATCACGTCGGGGTGGACGGGCAAGGAGGTGAATGCCGCCATGACCCGCTCCACGGCCAGTTCGACGTCGTCGAGGTGCTGCGCCCGCAGTGTCGCCGCCAACGAGGTAGCGCCAAGGTCGGCAAAGTCGGGGTTGGCCCCGGTGACGGTGAGGGCGAACCCATCGCGCAGCAGAGACGCGAACCAGGTCCCGGCCAGGGCGTGTGGGGCACCCACATCGGCGAACGTCTGCTGCAGCCCGCTCATGTCCGACAGGGTCTCGTTGACGTCGAAGATGAGCAGCCGTGGTCGGCGCATACCGTCCGGGGCCACCTGGTGGTCGACCGTCGGACTGCCACTCACATCCATCACCCTTTCCGAGGTTCCCGTGATGCCGTGATGTGTTTGTTCATCGATCGCTCCTTGGCCTTGTCTGATCGGGACTGCGTGCGTCCGGCCCTGAGTATTTCTTGTGTGGTTGGCGCGCCGATGAGGATGCGCCGGGCAGTGTCAATGGCCAAGTTGCGGTCCCCGCTGGTGGCCAACTAAAGAGTCCCCACCCCTCGCTGAGTTTCAGCTGGTCTTGAGTCTGGTTCCTCCGTTCGCTCGGGCTTGTCTCATTCGGTAGGAGTCGCCGTCGGTGACGACGGTGTGGCAGTGGTGCAGGAGCCGGTCGAGCATGCTGACCGCGGTGGTGTGCTCGGGCAGGAACCTGCCCCAGGACTCGAAGGGCCAGTGCGATGCGATGCCGAGCGAGCGTCTCTCGTAGGCGGCAGCGACGAACCGAAACAGCAGCTGCGCGCCTGTGTCGTCCATCGGGGCGAAGCCGAGTTCGTCGACCAGCACGAGGTCGTTGCGTAGCAGGGTGTCGATGACCTTCCCGACGCTGTTGTCGGCCAGCCCGCGGTAGAGGGTCTCGACGAGCTCGGCGGCGGTGAAGTACCGGACCCGGTGCCCGGCCTCGACCGCAGCGATGCCGAGTGCGATCAGGGTGTGGGACTTGCCGGTGCCGGCGGGTCCGATCATGCAGACGTTCTCGCTCGCGCGGATCCACTCCAGTGAGGAGAGGTAGTCGAAGGTCGCGGGCGGGATCGAGGACGCGGCGACGTCGAACTCGGCCAGCGTCTTGGTCACGGGGAACGCGGCTTGCCGCATCCGGGTGCGGACGTTGGAGGCGTCGCGGGCGGTGATCTCGGCCTCGACCAGGGTGCGCAGGAACTCCTCGGGCTTCCAGCGCTGGGTCTTCGCGGTGACCAGCAGTTCGGGTGCCAGCCTGCGCATCGCGGCCATCTTCAACCGCTTCAGCCCGTCGTTGAGGTCTGCCGGGAGCGGTGGCGGGGACGCGGCGGTCATGAAACCTCACCCTCCTCGGCTTCGGGGCAGATGCGGCCCTGGACGCGGTAGGCGTCCAGCGACCGGGTCGGGACGGTGGGCAGCGTCATCACCAGTGCCTGCCCCGCCGCGGTCGGCCGGGGTGCGTGGCCGTTGGTGGCCAGGATCGACCGGACGTCGTCGGCACGCCATCGTCCGAACGCCACGGCCCGTTCGAGTGCGGCGACCAGGGCGTCGTGCCCGTGAGCGGCGGCGCCCAGGGTGAGCACGGCCGCGATCTCGGTGTTGAGCTTGGTGACCCCGGCCGCAGCGGCGCCGGTGAGGAACTGCTCGGCGACCGGACCCAACGCCAGGAACTCCCGCTCGGCCGGCGTCCTTGGACGAGCACCACGATTCGGTGTCGACGGGCGGGGACGGTCGTAGTGCGCGTCGTCGATGCTGACCTCGCCCGGCGCGACCAGCCCGTGTTCGGCGTGGATCTGGCCGGTGACCGGCTCGATGACCCGCAGGATCCGGCCGCGTTCGTCGACCAGCACGGTCACGACCCTGCCGATCAGCGCGTTGGGCACCGAGTAGCGGGCCGACCCGAACCGGATGCAGGACAGCTTGTCGACCTTCCTGGTGACCGGTGTGGGGCCGACCTCGAGTCGCAGCGACGGCAGGTCGCCGAGCAGGTCTCGCTCGGTGGCCAGTCGCTCGGCCGGGACCGCGTGGATCTCACTGTGACGACGCCCGTTGACCTCCTGGCCCCACCTCCGCGCCCGCTCGTTGAGCCCGGCATAGCCGCCGGCCCACGGATCCTCCTCGAGCTCCAACGGCGTGAGGAGGTCGTCCTCGGTGTAGCCGACCAGGTTCTCCACGATGCCTTTCGATTCCGGGTCCGCGGCGTGACAGAAGTCGGGCCGGAACCGGTAGTGGGACGCGAACCTGACGTAGTCCGGTGCCGGCACCACCACGTTCGCGACCACGTTGCCCTTCAGGCACGCCATCCGGTCGGCCAGCACGACGGTCGGGACACCGCCGAGTTCCTCGAAGCACTCCGCCAACAGGCCCAGGGTGGTGGCCTGCTGCTCGTCGGGGGCGAAGCGGACGAACCGGTAGCGCGACCAGGCCAGCACCGCGCAGAACACATGGGTCCGACGGCCCGCGACCAGCTCGGTGCCCCAGTCGATCGCGAGCACCTCGCCCGGCGTCCAGATAGCCGGACGCCGCCCAGCGGCACGGGCCTGCCCGATGCGCCACTGCCGCTTGGCATCGGCCACCAGGCGTCGGAAGTTGTGATCCGACCCCTCATAGCCCGCTGCCCGCGCGGCCGGCAGCAGCCGCTTCGCGCTGATCCGCCCGGCGGTGGCGTTGACCTTCTCGGCCACCAGCTGCGCGACCGAGTCGTAGTTGCGACCACGCTCGACTCGCAGGGCTGGGGGCTCGCCGCGGCTGCTGGCCTGGTGGGCCTCGATGACCCGCCTAACGGTCTTGTGGGTCGTGCCGCACACCGCGGCCGCTCCTCGATAGCTGCCCACCTCGCGGTAGGCCGAAATGATGTCCATCCGTTCTCTCTCGTTCTTCAATGGAGACCCTTGCGTGGTGATGGGACGACTAGGCATCGCCACCGTCACCACGCAGGGGTCTCACGAGCCGCTATGACACGCGAAGAACGAGGAGCGGGGACTTGTACATGGCCACCACCGGAGACCCGAGATGGCCACCAGCGGGGACCGCTACCTGGCCACCAGTGGGGACTTTTTCACGGCCACGGACACCAGGCGCGGTGCGGACGGTGACGTAGTACACCAACCAGAACGCCGCGACATATTCCGTCGATAGCATCGCCAACGCCAGCAGCGCTCGATGACGAGGGGTGATGCCATCTATGCGCACCGTCCTATCCTCACTCACCGACAGTCCTCGGACGCGAGGGCGCCGAAAGACGCCCTGTGCCACCCGGTCTGGGTCCGCAGTATCCAGATCCGAGCTCAGCGCGTCTTGTTTGGCGCCTGGCCTCAGTAGCCGACTGTCCGGTATCTCACTTGGGGCACCGCTGTCCCGCCGGAGGAGAGCGCAAACTTGGCGTCCGGCTCGTCTGTGAGCTCAGCTAGGAGGAAGGATGCGACGTAGTGCGCGATCACGGCCCGAGCGCGAGCCCGGTCCCACGCCGGGTCGTCGCAGAAGCCCATCGGCACCAGAGCCACGATCCTGCGGACGCTGGCGCAGCGACCCGAGAACACGAAGTGCTCGGCGCCGTCGAGAGCAACCTCGATCTTGCGAGCGCTAGCGGCTCCCTCGTAGGCGAGCCGGGTGCTCCAGTCGTAGGGCGAGTCATCGTCGGCGGTCCCTCCGATGACCAGAAGGGGCGCGGTGAGCGACCTCAGCCCGACCTCGCCGAACATGGCGGCGTCACCTGCCAGCGACACGACCGCATCGACTGGTGGCAGATTCTCGACGGGGGCCTGGTCGGCGACATCGATCATCTGATCGAACTTCGGTTCCAGCGCATCGCAGAGAAAGACGATCGGGTCTGAGTCCTTCCTTGCGGTTGCGCAGCCGGCGGCGAATGCGTCGGCATCCAGACGGGCGCCGCCTGCGGCGAGCGCGGTGTAGCCGCCGTAGGAGTGACCCACGACCGCCACATCGTCGGGGTCGACGAGCCCGGCGAGGACACCGCCCGACCGCGCTGCGGACTCGAGGTACGCCCGGGTCTGCGCGATCGTGTCCGTCCGGGCGCCGGCCGCGCGCCACAGGGTCCGCGGGTCGAGGGTCTCCTCGTGCCGCGGCGCGACCACGACCATCCCGTACGAGGCCAGGTGCTCGGCCAGCCAGGCATAGCTTCCAGAGGTGATCGCGAACCCGGACGACAGCACCACCAGCGGATACGGGCCACCGGACCGGTCCGCGGCGGCGCCAAGACTGGCGGTCCCTTCGTAGGTCGCGAGCGCTGTCGAGGACCTCGAGCCAAGGACCTTCAAACCATAGGAGTAGGTCATCGGCGGCTCCTCGTCGATCGAATCGGTCGCGGGGTACCACACGGTCATCCCTACCGGGGCTCCCTCCTCCGGTCCGATCCGACGCACGCCGACCGGATGCCCGCCAAGGGCGGAGTAGCTGAGCCCCGCGTACGCCGACTCGTTCGGGCGTGCCTCGGTGGTGAACTCGAACAGGTAGGCGCCCGCCTGGGCCGCGACGCCCACGATCACGACAACAGCGACGGTCCCGATGACCAGGACCCGGCGTGGGACTCTGCGAACGGCGTTCATCGAGCGTTCCTCGTCACGCGTCCCGTTCTCACAGCTTTGTGCGCTCGGCTCGGGAGGCCGCCGCGGACCACTTGTCCTCATCGACGCCCTTGATCAGGAGCCAGAGGGCGAAGACCAGCTCGCCAGGAATGGCCAGGACCAGCACGATCAGTGCCCACGTGTCGGTGAGGCCGGGGGCGAGGAAGGTGCCGAAGCTCTGCACGATGTAGCCGACCCCCGCCAGAGCGAGCAGGATGCCGACCAGCCGGGGCAGGCAACCCGAGCGGTGCACGAGCCACCCTGTCAGCACCAGCGACAGCGCAAAGAAGAAGCCCCACACCAGCACGATGTCGTCGTTGGCCTCCTGGAAGAACAGTGCGAGGGCGTCACGCTGGTCGGCGTCGAACGCAGCAAGGTAGCCCGGCTCGGAAACCAACAGCAGCGTGAACACGCTGGTGACCAGGCAGCCAGCGGCCATCACGACTGCCTCGGCCACCCGGGCCAGCGCCGCGGCAAGTGACATCGTTCGGCTGATGGGTCGAAGCAGCGCATAGAGGACGGCGGCCAGCACGATCTCGACCAGCACGATCGTGGCCTCGCCGGCCATGCCCCAGCGGAACAACGTCTCCTGGGTGCGGATGTTGTCGGCTGTGGCGGTGGCGTCGTCGGGTACGACGAGGCTGGACCGCACCAGGGTCGACAGCGGGTAGACCACGAAGATGACGAGGTAGAGACTGCCGGCGATCCTGGTCCACCGACGGAGCGGCGGACGCTCTGTCGGAGTCGGGGCGACAGCCGCGGGTGCGGGTCCGGTCGTGGTGGTCATGGTGCCTCCTTATTGATGCGTCGGACGAATTGGGGTGTCGGACGCCGAGGACAACCTCGTCGAGCGCTACCGCTGATGGGCGAG
>CAVUGH010000018.1:0-120609 GCA_963740865.1 uncultured Actinomycetota bacterium | reverse complement strand
CATCAACTCCGCCAAGGAGCTGTACGGCGCCGGGTCCCCCACGTGCGTCGCCGTGAAGACCGCGTTCGACGCCATCGCGGTGCCGGCGAGTTCGGCCACCTGCTGATCGCACGTCACCGAAGGGGTCGACTCCCACGGTGACGACGCAGTGCGCCGTCGGCCCGCGCGGGCCGACGGCGCACTGCGTTGCCGGGACCGTGCGGCTAGGTGCAGATCTTGCGGCCGGCTGCCGGGCCGGTGACATCGGCCAACAGCTGGTTGACGACGGGTTCGGCCGTGGCGACGCGGGGATCGGTGATCGACAGCAGCCCGGTTCCGGCGCCGAAGACGACGCTCATGGCGTCGGCCGGAGGGGATGCAGGCGCTGACGGTTGGTCCGTGTCGTGGACCTGGAGGGCAGCGTCGTTCAGGACGGCAAGGCTGGCCTTGTCGATCGTGCACGTCACCGTGCCCTGCTTGGTGGTGGCCAGCACACCTCCGTCGTCCTGGATCGAGAGGTTGTCGGAGAACCCGGCAATCCCCCCGAGCCTGTTCACGGTCAAGGGGAAGCTCGCCTGTCTCGTGCTGGTCGTCGACGGAGCGTTCGGGATCTGTGGGTCGGTCGACCCGCACCCGCCGAGTGCAGCCGTCAGGCCGAAGAGGCCGACCACCGCGACCGCGCGGAACCCACCGAGTGCCAGGGAGACTCGCACGTGGCTCATGTGCAGACCGTCCGGGACGCCGGCTCCGCGGCGACATCGGCGATCAGCTGGTTCACGGTGTCCGCAGCGGATACCACCCGCGGGTCCAGCACGCTCACCGCGCCCACCTCCGTGCCCAGGGTCGGGGTGCTGGTCGTGTCACCCGCCCCGGGCCGGGGCGCAGCGTGGTCCTTGGCAGTGACCGTGGCCGCCGCCGTGGTCAGGACCCGGTATGCCGCGGCGTCCAGGGTGCACGTCGTCTGACCGGTTCTGGTCTTGCCGAGCACCTTGCCGCCAGCCTCCACGAAGACCAGACCCGTGGACCCGTCGTCGCCGAAGTACTGGATGTTGATCCGTCCGGCGGACGCGGTCGTCGAGCCGGTTGGGGCAGCGGGAAGCGGGGCTGGGTCGTCTGCGGTGCACCCGGCCAGCAACCCGGCGAGTAGCGCGGCTGAGCCCCCGGCGGCAGTCGCCAGCAGTGGGGGTGGGATTCGTGGCATACCGGTCATCCTGCCCACATTGCTGCCTCGCGTCCACGCACCTCGGGCACACTCACGGGCATGCCCTTCACTCGATCCGCCCTCGACGCAGCGACCACCGTCGTGCGTCGCCACTTCGCTGCCACACCCCAGCTGGAGTGGCCGTTGCTCAGCGAGCACGTCGGCGCCGAGGTCTGGGTCAAGCACGAGAACCACACTCCCACAGGGGCTTTCAAGGTTCGTGGCGGTCTGGTCTATGCGGACCGGGCACGTCGTGAACGGCCGGAGGTGAAGGGCTTCGTCTCGGCGACCCGGGGCAACCACGGACAGTCGTTGGCCTATGCGGGCCGTGCTGCCGGCCTGCGTGTCGTCATCGTCGTGCCGGAGGGCAACAGCCCCGACAAGAACGCCGCGATGCAGGGTTTCGGTGCGGAGCTCATCGTGCACGGCCGCGACTACCAGGAGGCCAGGGAGCACGCCATGGGCCTGGAGACCGAACTCGGCCTGGAGGCGGTGCCACCGTTCCACCCGGACCTGGTGGTGGGGGTGGGGACCTATGCGCTCGAGCTGTTCGACGGGGCCGGCCCGTTGGACGCGGTGTACGTCCCGGTCGGAATGGGTTCGGGCATCTGCGGGCTGATCGGGGTGCGCGACCTGCTCGGACTGCGCACGGAGATCGTCGGCGTGGTGTCGGACCAGGCGCCGGCGACCGCCCTGTCCTTCGAGGCCGGGGAGGTAGTCACCACGTCTGATGCTGCGACGTTCGTCGACGGTGTCGCCTGCCGTGCACCGGTGCCGGAGGCGGTCGCGGAGATGGTCCGCGGCGCTGCCCGCATCCTGCGGGTGGGCGAGGACGACACCGCGGAGGCGATGCGGGTCCTGCTGCGCACCACCCACCAGCTGCCCGAGCCGTCTGGCGCCATCGCGCTGGCGGGACTCCTCGCCGAGCGGGAGCAGCAGGCGGGGCGTCGGGTCGGCGTCGTCCTCACCGGCGGCAACTGTGACGCCGACATCCTCGGCACCGTGTTGTCCGGGGGGACACCCACCCCGTAGCCGTATCCTCGCTGCCATGCCTTCCCGTGCCCCACGGCGGTGGGTGGCGCCCGTTTCCGGTGCCACCCTCCTGCTGGTCGGTCTGACCACTGCCTGCTCGGCGGACAAGCCCGCTGCGTCCACGACGACCACCACGACGACATCGGCGACGGCCACGCCAACCCCCACACTGACCGGTCCGCTTCCCCTTGTCGGCGGGCCGGTGCTGGCCGTCAAGATCGACAACACCTCGGCGGCCCGGCCGCGCATCGGACTCGACGTCGCCGATGTCGTCTACGTAGAGCCCGTCGAGGGTGGGCTCACCAGGCTGCTGGCCATCTTCAGCCGCAAGCAGCCCGCCGAGGTGGGACCGGTGCGCAGCGGCCGGGAGTCCGACGTGGACCTGGTCGCCAACTACGGCAAGGTGGCGCTGGCCTTCTCCGGCTCTTCGTCCTACTCCAAGCGAATCCTGGACAAGGGCAAGCAGGTGAACCTCAGCTTCGACCAGAGCTCGCGGGGCTACCACCGGGACCGCTCCAGACCCGCGCCCTACAACGTCATCGGGACACCCCAGGCCCTGCTCGCCCGGGCCGGCGGCAGCGTCAAGCCGGCCGACATCGGCTTCCGCTACGGCGAGGCGACCAGCGGTGGCACGGCGGCCACGGCCGTGTCCGCGAAGTGGCCGTCCTCGCGGGTCGCGCTGACGTGGAACGCCAAGCGCAAGCAGTACCTCGTCGTCACCGACGGCCGCCCCGACGTCAGCCCGAGCGGTCGGCAGTACTCCGCCGGCACCGTGGTCGTCCAGTACGTCGCGACCCACAAGTCCGGCAACCGGGACGTCAACGGCCAGCCCACCCCGGTGGTCGACCTGGTCGGCAAGGGCAAGGTGACGGTGCTGCGAGACGGCAAGGTGTGGCAGGGCGCCTGGGCGCGCAAGGGCGTCACCGCGCCGACGGTCTTCACGGCCGGCGGCGAGCCCCTGACGTTCTCGCCCACCGGCACCGTGTGGGTCCTCCTCGTGGCCCCCGGTCAGAGCGTGAAGGTCAGCTGACCTCGGTGCCGGGCCGGGCGGCGGGTATGCCGCTCGACCGGTGCCCGCGGCATACCCGCCACTCGTGGTGACATTGGTCCCATTGGGCTCATCGGCCCGCACCCGAGCGAGCCGGGCAGGCGTGACAGGACTAGTCTCGGCGTCGAACCAACCCATCCGTAGACGAGGACGTCAGACGTGGATCTGTTCGAATACCAGGCTCGAGACATGTTCGAGGCGCACGGCGTTCCGGTGCTCGCCGGTGCCATCGCCACCACCCCGGAGCAGGCCCGAGCGGCCGCCGAGGAGATCGGCCCCAAGAGCGGCGGCGTGACCGTCGTGAAGGCGCAGGTCAAGATCGGTGGTCGTGGCAAGGCTGGTGGCGTCAAGGTCGCCAAGTCCGCCGAGGAGGCCGAGCAGCTCGCCGGCCAGATCCTCGGCATGGACATCAAGGGCCACACGGTGGGCACCGTGATGATCGCCCAGGGCGCGCAGATCGCCGAGGAGTACTACTTCTCGATCCTGCTCGACCGGGCCAACCGCACCTACCTCGCGATGTGCAGCAAGGAGGGTGGCGTCGAGATCGAGCAGCTCGCCGTCGAGCGTCCGGAGGCCCTCGCCCGCATCGCGATCGATCCCAACGTCGGCGTCGACGCCGACAAGGCGGGCGAGATCATCGCCGCGGCCGGGTTCGACGAGGCGGACCACGCCCAGCTGGCCACCACGTTCATGGCCCTGTGGGAGGTGTACCGCGACGAGGACGCCACGCTGGTCGAGGTCAACCCGCTGGTCAAGACCGAGGCCGGCGACATCGTGGCCCTGGACGGCAAGGTGACGCTGGACGAGAACGCCGGCTTCCGCCACCCCGACCACGAGGCGCTCGAGGACAAGGCCGCGGCCGACCCGCTCGAGGCGGCCGCCAAGGAGAAGAACCTCAACTACGTCAAGCTCGACGGCTCGGTCGGCATCATCGGCAACGGAGCGGGGCTGGTCATGTCCACGCTCGACGTCGTGGCCTACGCCGGTGAGGAGTTCCCGGGCCAGCCCAAGCCGGCCAACTTCCTCGACATCGGTGGTGGCGCCTCGGCCGAGGTGATGGCCAACGGGCTGCACATCATCCTCGGCGACGAGCAGGTGAAGTCGGTGTTCGTCAACGTGTTCGGTGGCATCACCTCCTGCGACGCCGTCGCCAACGGCATCGTCGGCGCGCTCAACAACCTCGGCGACGAGGCCACCAAGCCGCTCGTCGTCCGGCTGGACGGCAACAACGTGGAGGAAGGCCGGCGCATCCTCGCTGAGGCCAACCACCCACTGGTGACCATCGAAGAGACCATGGACGGCGCGGCCCGCAAGGCCGCCGAGCTGGCTTCGGCCGCGAACTAGGCCGGGGAGAGACACACAATGGCAATTTTTCTTGACGAGAACTCCAAGGTCATCGTCCAGGGCATGACCGGCTCCGAGGGCATGAAGCACACGCAGCGCATGCTCGCGTCCGGCACTCAGATCGTCGGTGGCGTGAACCCCCGCAAGGCCGGCACCTCCGTCGACTTCGACGGTGGTGTCTCGGTGCCGGTGTACGGCACGGTGGCCGAGGCCATCGAGGCGACCGGTGCCAACGCGTCGGTCATCTTCGTCCCCCCGGCCTTCGCGAAGTCCGCCGTGGTCGAGGCGATCGACGCGCAGATCCCGCTGGCCGTCGTCATCACCGAGGGCATCGCGGTCAAGGACTCGGCAGAGTTCTACAACTACTCGCTGGGCAAGACGACCCGCATCGTCGGGCCGAACTGCCCCGGCCTGATCAGCCCCGGGAAGTCCAACGCCGGCATCATCCCCGCCAACATCGCGGGCGCCGGACGCATCGGCCTGGTCTCCAAGTCGGGCACGCTGACCTACCAGATGATGTTCGAGCTGCGGGAGTTCGGCTTCTCGACGGCCGTCGGCATCGGCGGTGACCCGATCATCGGCACCACCCACATCGACTGCCTCGAGGCGTTCGAGAAGGACCCCGACACCGATGCGATCGTGATGATCGGCGAGATCGGTGGCGACGCCGAGGAGCGGGCCGCGGCCTACATCAAGGACCACGTGACCAAGCCGGTCGTCGGCTACGTCGCCGGCTTCACCGCTCCCGAGGGCAAGACGATGGGCCACGCCGGCGCCATCGTCTCGGGCTCGGCGGGCACGGCCGCGGCCAAGCAGGAGGCCCTCGAGGCCGCCGGCGTGAAGGTCGGCAAGACGCCCTCCGCGACCGCCGACCTGATGCGCGAGATCATGCAGGGTCTGCAGAACTAAGCGCCTGCAGAGCCGCGTTCTGCGGCAACCAGATTCACGACGAAGGCCGCCACCCGGATGGGTGGCGGCCTTCGCGTTGTCCCGGTATGCCGGGTGGCTCGCTACTTCTGGCGGGCCAGGGCGAGCAGCCGGTCGAGCTCGGCGAACCCCTGCGCCTTGGTCCCCTGGAACCCCTGCCCATCGTCCGTGCCGTGGAAGACCACCGTGGTCCAGGCACCCGGGGTGGTGATGGCGGTGACACCGACCCAGCGGTAGTCGGTGCCGGTGGCCTCGCCGGTGACCTTCTTGGTCAGCAGGAAGGTGCCCTCGGCCGGGCCCTTGGTCGACGTGACCTTCCCGTCGGACTCGGTGCAGCCCTTCGCCAGGAGCGCCTGCTCCTCGGCCAGTTGCGCATCGACCGATGTCTTGGCCAGGGCGGCGCCCTCGGGCGTGCTGGTGTCGGCGTCGTCGATACGGACCCGCTGGTGGCCGATGACGTTGCCGTCGCCGGGTCCGCTCTGGATCTCGACCTCACCGAGCCGACCTCCGAACCCGGACAGGAAGTCCTTCGTCTCGCAGAACACCCCGATGTCGCCGAGGGTGTCGCCGGGGTCGCCCTGGCCCGAGTAGGTCTTGCCCCCCGGTCCCAGCAGCGGGTCGCTCCACTGGGACGCGGCGACGAAGAACTTCGACGCAGGCACAGGCGCCGGCCCGGTGATCTGCATGACCTCGTCGATGGCCTTCGGCCCGGAGCTGGTGCCGGTGGTGGTGGACGGGGTCGCCGGTGCGCCTCCCGAGCCGTACTTCGTGAGGCGGTCCGCAGCGATCCGCGCGAGGTCGGCGACCTGCTCCACGGTGAAGACCGACGTGGGGTGCGCGGCGTCAGCGATCTGGATGAGGGTGACGTCCGACGGCCCCGGGACCACCACGAACCAGCCGGACCCTGCGTCCCCTGCCGTGTAGGAGAAGATCTTGGTCGTCCGGTAAGGGCCGCGGGCAGCGGCACCGCCCAGTTTTGGAGCAGTGACCGTGAAGTCGGGGCCTTGCTGGCACTGGCCGATGTCGGCGGCGATTCCCTCGGCCACGGTCTGCGGGTCCAGCTTGGCCAAGACCGCGAACTGGGTCTGGCCGCCTTCGAAGCCGCCGGCGTCGAGGGTGACCTGCTGACGCAGCTTCTGGCCCTGAGGAATGCTCGTCAGGCATTCGAACGCTGCCCAGTCGGCGGACTTGGGGTCCTGGGTCGTCAGCCGCGCCGTGCCCTTGAGATCCAGTGCGCGCGTCCATTCCTGGAGCAGCGGTAGGGCTCCAGGCTGGTCGAGCGAGTCGGTGGTCGTGGGGGAGGGTGCTGCGCTGGTCGTGCTGCTCTGCGTCGCCGGTGGGGTCTCCAGGGAGGCGTCGCGACCGAGCTGGGAGTAGCCCACGGTCCCGGCCACGACCGCTGCCGCGGCAGCAGCCGCCGTCCAGCTGAACAGCCGCTGGCGACGACGCGCCATACCCCTCGCCTTGACGAAACGGACGTCGGGCAGGGGCGCGCCCTCGACGTCGGCGCGCAGGGACCCCAGGGCAGCCCGCAGCTGGGCGTCGTCGTCCGCCGTCCAGTCGTCGTGGTCAGCCATCGGGGTGCTCCTCGTGCCGCAGGGCCAGCGCGAGCTGCGCGCGGCCCCGGTGCAGGCGCGCCTTGACGGTGCCTGCAGGGGTGTTGGTCTCGTGGGCGATCTGGTCGATGCTCAGGTCGCCGATGTAGTGCATGGTCACGGCTTCGCGGACCGGTTCGGGCAGGGTCCGCAGCGCCGCGACCACCGCGACCCGGTCCTCGGTGGGTGGCCCGGTCGTGTCATGGGCGCCGTGGCGTTCGTAGGCGCGGTCCTGGCTGGTCTTCTTGCGCCAGCCCGAGATGGCGATCCGCCGGGCGACCGTGCGGACCCAGGCGAGGGGGTCGTCGTGGGTGCGGACGGTCGACCACTGCTGCCAGGCGCGCGCGTAGGCCTCCTGGGTGGAGTCCTGCGCCACGGTGAGGTCACCGGTGAAGGCATAGACGAGGTGCACCACCCGACGGGCGGTGTCGCGGTAGAACGCGTCGAACTCCGCCTCGGCGGACTGCGCGCCCATCGCCACCCCCTGTCTGGTCGGCACCACGGTGTCCATCCGGACCACGGCGCCCATCGGAACCACTACTGCCATCACACCGCAGCAGACGCGGTCGCGCGAGGTTGGGTTGCGGCGCGTTCGGACATTTCTCGCGGGCCTCCGGCGTTGCACGCGGGCTGCACCCGGCTCGTCGGCGACGATGGAACAGCGATGACTGTGATGGAAATGCTGCGTGGGGGATCCGTGTCGACCGACGGCGGGCCCGGTTCTGCCGTGTCCCGACGGGCCTTTGTCGCCGGGGCCTTGGCGGCTGCCGGATCGGCGACCGTGTTCGTCCTGCCCGCGCTGCTCGTCTGGGTGGCAGCGTCGGAGAGCACCGTCTCGTGGACCAGCTCGCTGGGCGTCGGGGCCAGTCTGTGGCTGCTCGCAGGCGGCGCCCACCTCACCCTTGGTGCCGCACACGTCACCATCGTGCCGCTGCTCGCCCTGGCCGTGAGTGTCGCCATCGGTTCCTGGGCCGCGACCCGGGCGGCCCGCGAGGCTGCCGACGCCCGCACCATAGTTCTTGTGCGCGACATCGTGCATCGGCCACTCGCCGTCGCCCTGGGCGCCTGGACTGCCGGGTATGCCGCGTGCGCGCTGCTGTGGGTGCTCGTCGCCTTCCTGGCCGGTCCGAGCCCGGTCGTCTGGACCCTCATCCTCCCGGTGGTGGTGGTCCCGGCGGTGGCGGCCGTGATTGCCCTCGGCCGTCTGGTCGGTGGTCGGCCCCAGCTGGCCGGACCTGGTCTCGGTCGCCCTGCCTGGTTCCCCGATGCGGTGCGACGCGCCCTGCGGCCGGGGCTGGAGGGCGCCGCGGCCATGCTGGGGATCGGCATGGTCCTGTGTGGGCTCCTGGTGGTGCTGCACTTCGACCGGGTCAGCCACCTCCAGGGTGAGCTCGCCCCCGGGCTGGTCGGTGGCGTGGTCCTCGCCCTGGCCCAGCTGTCCGTGCTGCCCAACCTGGCTCTGTGGGCCGTGTCCTTCGTCGCCGGCACGGGTTTCTCCGCGGTCGAGGGCGCCTCTGCGACCTGGACCGGGAGCCGCACCTCGTTGCTGCCGATGGTTCCGACGTTCGGTGCCTTGCCGCAGCCGGGTGCGTTTCCCGGGGCCCTGCCCGTCGTCGCACTGCTGCCCGTGGCGGTGGGTGCGTTCGTGGGCTGGCGGTCGCTGCGCGCGGTGGCCCGCCTGTCGACCGGACGCACCAAGCTCACCGTGGCAGGCACTGCAGTCGTGGTGGCCGCGGGTGCCCTCGGGCTGCTCGATGTCCTGGGCGGCGGCTCGCTCGGGATGGCCCGGCTGTCCGACATCGGGGCGCCCGCTGGAATGCTGACCGTGGCGCTGCTCGTGGAGTTCGGCATCGGCGCGTCGCTGGTCCTGGTGTGGGACCGCTGGAAGCTCCGCCGCTGAGCCTGTCCCTCGCCCGAGATCCCAGCTCTCGGGCTTCCGGGGCACTCCGGAGCCCGAGAGCTGGGATCTCGGCGCCCGCACGATGCCTGCTCGACGGACGTCGTCGTGGACGCGGCTGCCGTCGCTCGACCGCGGCTCGGTATCGTCTGCGGCGTGACTGCGCCTGCCGGACCCGACGAGCCGACCGGGATCGTCGTCCTGGTCTCCGGGTCGGGCACCAACCTCCAGGCCCTCATCGACGCCACTGCCGACCCGGCCTACGGCGTCCGGATCCTGGCCGTGGGCGGCGACCGTGCCGGCATCACCGGCCTGCACCGTGCCGGTGCTGCGGGCATCCCGGCGTTCGTCTGCCGGGTCGAGGACTACGACTCGCGGGCTGACTGGGATGCCGCCCTCGCCGAGCGGATCGGGGACCACGGTCCGGCATTCGTGGTGTCGGCGGGTTTCATGAAGCTGCTCGGACCCGAGGTCCTCGGCCGCTGGACCGTCATCAACACCCACCCGGCCCTGCTGCCCTCCTTCCCCGGCGCCCACGCCGTGCGCGACGCCCTCGCGGCGGGAGCCACCGAAACCGGCTGCACCGTGCACCTGGTGGATGCCGGCATCGACACTGGGCCGGTGCTCGCCCAGGCGCAGGTCGCCGTGGCATCCGATGACACCGAAGCGACGCTCCACGAGCGCATCAAAGCTGTCGAGCACCCGCTGCTCGTCGAGATCGTGGGCCGCGCGGCCCGCGAAGGAATCACCGTTTCCGATGGGAAGGCCACCATTCCGTGACCGAGCAGTCCGCCTCCGCCACCACCGCAGCCTCCGCAGGATCGGACGCCCCAGCCGACTCCGGTCGCCGGCCGATCCGCAGGGCCCTGGTCTCCGTCTACGACAAGACTGGGCTGGAGGAGCTGGCGCGTGGGCTGCACGAGGCCGGTGTCGCGCTCGTGTCGACCGGTGGCTCGGCCGCCCTGATTGAAGGCCTGGGCCTCCCGGTGACCAAGGTGGAGGAGCTGACCGGCTTCCCGGAGTGCCTCGAGGGACGGGTCAAGACGCTGCACCCGCGCGTGCACGCCGGCATCCTCGCCGACACCCGCAAGGCGGACCACCTCGCCCAGCTCGCCGAGCTGGAGGTCGAGCCGTTCGAGCTCGTGGTGGTCAACCTCTACCCGTTCCGCGAGACCGTCGCCTCCGGTGCAGGTCCTGACGAGGTCATCGAGCAGATCGACATCGGTGGGCCGTCCATGGTGCGGGCCGCCGCCAAGAACCACCCGAGCGTCGCGGTCATCACCGACCCCGCGGCATACCCGGCGGTGCTGTCGGCCGTCGCGGGCGGTGGGTTCACGCTCACCGAGCGCAAGCGGCTGGCCGCCCAGGCGTTCGTGCACACGGCCGACTACGACAACGCGGTCGCGAACTGGATGGGCAACGCCTACGTCGACACCAGCGACGGCACCGGCTTCCCGGCGTGGACCGGCGCGACGTTCCAGCGTGCGAACGTGCTGCGCTACGGCGAGAACCCGCACCAGCCGGCCGCGCTCTACACGCACTGGCGCCCCGGCGTCGCCTCAGCGGAGCAGCTGCACGGCAAGGAGATGTCCTACAACAACTACATCGACACCGACGCCGCGGTGCGCGCCGCGCACGACCACGGCGACCAGCCGACGGTGGCGATCATCAAGCACGCCAACCCTTGCGGCATCGCCGTGGGCGCGACTGTGGAGCAGGCCTATGCCGCGGCCCACGCCTGCGACCCGGTCTCCGCCTACGGCGGCATCATCGCCACGAACGTGCCGGTGACCAAGGCGATGGCGCTCGCCGCGAACGACACCTTCAGCGAGGTCATCGCTGCCCCGGCGTTCGACGACGACGCGCTCGAGGTGTTGCGGGAGAAGAAGAACCGGCGCCTGCTCCTGCTCCCTGCCGACATGGCGGCGCACCGCGACCCCATCGAGACGCGGCCGATCAGCGGCGGCCTGCTGGTGCAGGTGCCGGACCGGATCGACGCCGTCGTCGAGGGGGAGGCCCCCGGTGGCGACGACGCGTCGCGTTGGCGGTTGGCCGCAGGTGAGGCGGCGGACGAGGCGACGCTGGCCGACCTGCAGTTCGCGTGGCGGGCGGTGCGTGCCGTGAAGTCCAACGCCATCCTGCTCGCCAAGGACGGTGGCTCGGTCGGCATCGGCATGGGTCAGGTCAACCGGGTCGACTCGTGCCACCTCGCGGTTTCACGGGCGAACGCAGACGGGACAGACCGGGCTCGGGGTGCGGTCGCCGCGTCCGACGCGTTCTTCCCGTTCGCCGACGGGCTTCAGGTGCTGCTCGACGCCGGCGTGCGAGCGGTCGTCGCGCCCGGCGGGTCGGTGCGCGACGAAGAGGTCGTGGCTGCCGCCGAGGCCGCCGGAGTCACCATGTACTTCACCGGCACCCGCCACTTCGCCCACTGAACGACCCCTCAGGGTTGCTTGGCCAACCGCCACGTGGCGCCCTCGACGACGACCGACGGGCCGTCTGACCGGGCAGCTACGTGGCCACTGGAGTCCTCGAGCCGTACCGCCAGCGCGCCCCCCGATCCTGAATTCGCCGTGACGGTCAGCATCAACACGTCCTTGCCCGTGCCGCCCGTCGTGACTGTGGCCGGCGAGACCTCGACGCCGGGCGGTGCCGTCACCGAGACCGACTTGTTCGGAAAGCCTTGGAGGCACAGCCGAACTGCCACGCCCTCTCCGGTCACCACTGCCTTGCCGTCGTAGCCGAACGCGATCGAGGCGCCCACCGCTCCGGGCGCCAGGCGCACGTCCGGGCACTCGTCGGGCGGTGCCACGCTCGCGCCTCCGCCATCAGTGGCCGACGGACTGCAGGCGGTCAAGGCCAGGGCACACACCCCCGTCCTCACCCCTGTCCAGCCGCCCAGATGCATGCGCCGATGCTATTTGCTCCATTTACCCCACGTGGCCCAAACGACGTGGCTACGCTTCCGGCCATTCGCCGTGAACTGACCTGGGGGGTCGCGCATGTTCGTGTCATGTGTTCGCCGAGGGGCACGAGCCTCGTCCGCCATCTGCGCGGTCGCCGTCGTGGTGGCGGGCCTTGGAATGCAGGCTGCGATGGCCTCCGCGGCACCCCCGTCGCCACAGCAGCGCCCCGCGGCTGCTGCGAAGGCCGCCGAGGCGAAGGGCGGCAAGGGCGACACGAAGTCGGCGCCACGCCCGCGAGGCAGGCAGGCCGACCCGTCCCTGTCCCTCAAGGGATCGTGGTCGCCGGGCAAGGCCACCTTCACCGTCAAGGGCGTGCCGCATCACACGTATGCCGTCGCGGTCACCGCGACCGGTGACGTCACCGCGAGCACCACCCAGCGCACCGTGACGGTACGCGGAAATGGCACGGCGTCGGTCGTCGTCCCCACGAGGGTCGGCGAGTCCCGAACCGGCAGCGTCACGGCCGAGTTCACCAACGACGACGGCGAACCACTGGTGTCGTCCACGTCGGTGTGGCTGGCTCCGACCCGCGCCGGTGGGGTGGCGCAGGCGTCCACGCAGCAGGCTTCCCTGGTCGAGGCCATCAAGGCGGACGAGCCGACCCAGGAAGGTCGCCGCGCGGCATACCTCGAGCTCTCCCGGATGGGGGCGGACCAGACCAAGCTGAAGCTCACGAGGGCCGGCGCGGCTGCCGCGGCGGCTGACTCGCCACTCACGATCTCGGCACACGTCTCCTACCGGGACTGGAACGGGGATTCCCACCCCGCAAGGCACGTGCGGGTCGAGGTGGACGAGAAGGGCTTCCTGGGCTCGCACCTGGGCACCACCAGCACCGACGACTTCGGCCAGTTCAGCCTCAGCGCCGACATCGGCGACGACACCGACGTCCGGGTGACGATCAAGGCTGAGAGCTCGGTGGGCCGGATCGGGACATCCAGCTTCCTGTCCTTCGACACCTACGGCCAGTTCGTCGACGTCGACGGGGCCGATCCGGGCGACAACGCGGCCCTCATCGTCGACGTCGGCCGTCAGGACGCCAATGGCAATGCGTTCGCCATCCACGACGCCCTGTGGAGCGCGCACCTCTTCGCGGGTCGCAGCGGACACGGCGACGAGGCCAAGGTCGACGTGCACTACCCCGCCGGGGACGAGAACGAGAACGCCTACACCAACAGCGGCGGGATCACGCTGGGCGCCTACGAGTGGAGCGCCTGGGACGTCGTGAACCACGAGTACGGCCACTGGTACGACATGCAGCACGACCTGACGCCGCTGATCGGCGGCACGCACTGCGTGTCGGCCAACCTCGCCAGCGACAACTGCGATCTCAAGGACGACGACGGCGACGTCATCGCCCCCCGCGGCAAGTCCGACGGTGGCAAGCTGGCCTGGTCCGAGGGGTACGCCAACTACTACGCGCTGGCGGCTGGCCAGCTGGAGGCGCACCCGCCGATCGGGGGCGTCGGTGACGACTACTACGACGACGTACGGACCGGCGAGGACGGCACCGACCACGGTGGTTTCAACGCCCGGGCCGATGGCGGCGAGTCGGCCACGTTCCACGGCGAGGACAACGAGATGTCCATCTCGGGCGTGTTGTGGGGCATGGCGGACGAGGGTTCGTACCCGCTCGGTGCGGCCTACCTCGACAGCCTCATCGCGGCCTCGCCCGGCGACCGGCTCTCCGACCTCCTGAACTACGCCTGGGAGTCCGACACCTCCAGCCGGCTCACCGCAACCCAGGAGAGCGCTCTCGGCTGCGAGCTGAGCAGTGCACGGATCGCGCCCTACGGCCTCAGTCCCACCTCGGGTGAGCTCTCGAGACCGCCGACCTTTACGTGGCAGGAGGGCAACACCCCGAACGCCGGGACGTCCTACGCCAACGACCGGTTCGTCGTGCAGGCCGTCGACTCGGCCACGTCCTCGAACCCGTACTTCACCTCGAGCACCCTCACGTCAGCGTCGTGGACCCCCACGGGCCGAGAGTGGAGCACCATCAGCGACGGCCGCTCCACCGTCTACCTGCGTGTCGTGGGCACGTCCACCGCGGACCCGCAGACCGGCCCGTTCCGGGGGTGCGCACAGGCGACCTCCGTCAGCGCGGGTGCCGTCATCAACGACCAGGCCTGCACGGCAACCTCGTTGTCCCCCAACGACGACGGCTCCACTGGAGCAGTTGACCTCCCGTTCGCCATCAACTACTTCGGGACGACGTACACGTACCTGTTCGTCAACAACAACGGGAACGTCACCTTCAACCAGCCGATGTCCACGTTCACGCCGTTCACCCTGGACGCAAACGTGCCACCGATCATCGCGCCGTTCTTCGCCGACATCGACACGCGCGGCACCGGGTCCGCACCGGTCCGCTACGGGTACGGCACGACGACCTACAACGGTCGCGCTGCCTTCTGCGTCGACTGGGTCAACGTGGGCTACTACTCGGGCCACGACGACAAGCTGATCTCCGCGCAGCTGCTGATCGTCGACCGCTCCGACCTTGCGCCGGGCGACTTCGACATGGTCTTCAACTACGGTCACATCCAGTGGGAGACCGGGGACGCCTCGGGCGGTTCTGGCGGTTTCGGCGGTACGCCCGTGGGAGTCGGCTACTCCGCAGGCAACGGCCAGGCTGACGGGTTCTTCCAGCTCGAGGGGTCGATGCAGAGCGGCCAGCTGGTCGACGGCGGGCCACACGCCCTGGTGTCCCACAGCAACCTCGGGCTCAACAGCGACGGCCACTACCTGTTCAAGGTCCGCAGCGGCAACGCGGGCAACTCCTCCACTGGTATCCAGGGAACGGTGAGCAGCGGAGGTGTCCCCGTGGAGGGAGCACCCTTGCAGGTTTGCCCGCACGCGGGCGGGCAGTGCGTCTACCAGACGCGGACCAGCGCGAACGGCACGTTCTCTGCGGTGGGCCTCACCCCCGGCGTGTATGACGTGTCGGCCTACCCGCCCAGCGGCACCAACGCGCGGCCCCGGACCGCGGCCTCGGTCGTGGTCGAGGAGGGCGAGTTGACCCGTGTCGACATCGATCTCGCGTCGATCGCTGGAGTTCCACCGGGCACCACCCTGGGGCCGCTCGTCGGCTCGGGTGACATCCCCATGGTCAACTGGCAGGACACGCTCACCCTGCGGACCACCGGGTGCGTCGGTGGCACGGCGACCTATGAAGTGATCAGCACAGAGGGCTCGACGATCGGCAGCTCGTTCGCGTCGGGACCGATGTCCGCGGACGGCGAAGGCCATTACTCGGCGAGCATCCCGCCCCTCTACCCGCACCACGGGGCGGCCGAGGTGTTCGTCGTCATCGTCTGCCCGGACGGCAGCACCCAGACGGTGGCTTTCGACATCTACATCGACCCGTCAGGCGTCGTGGTCGACCAACGGGGAACCCCCGTGTCCGGCGCCACCGTCACCCTGTCGCGCAGCGACACCCCGGAGGGTCCGTTCGCGACGGTGCCCACCGGAAGCGACATCATGTCGCCGGCGAACCGGGCCAACCCGATGACCACCCTCGTATCGGGCCACTTCGGCTGGGATGTCGTGGCCGGCTACTACCGGGTCGTCGCGAGCAAGCAGGGGTGCGCGGACGCCAGCACGGACGTCCTGACCATCCCGCCGCCGGTCACCGACCTGCGTCTGGTCATGACCTGCGGACCGACTGACACGGAGCCGCCTGTCCTGACCGTGGTCGACCGCACCCTCGAGGGCAACGCCACCGGCGGCTGGCGAGGCACCTTGACGGGTGTCACCGTCGCGGACCCGGACAGTCCCGCCGACGAGGTCGACCTGACGAACGACGCGCCGGCCCTCCTTCCGCTGGGCAGGACGACGGTGACCTGGACTGCGACAGACCCAGCCGGGCACTCGGCGACCGCGTCCCAGCAGGTGACGGTGGTCGACACGACGCGACCCACGATCCAGTGCCCGGTCGACGTGACCGCGTTCTACACCGGCGCTCCGAGCCTCGGGACGCCTTCGGTAGCGGACGTCGTGGATCCGAACCCGTCGGTGACCCACACCGCCCCCGCCCAGTGGCAGCTCGGCACGACCGAGGTGACCTGGACGGCGACGGACGGCTCACACAACGCGGCCTCATGCGTCCAACGAGTCACGCTTCGTCTCCCGCTGACGTCCACGACGGCGGCTGGTGACGAGCACACGCTGGCTGTCCTCGCCGACGGGACCGTCAAGGCCTGGGGCGCGGGTGGCAACGGCCAGCTGGGCCGCGGCAGCACGGTGGGGTCGCCGACCCCGGTGACAGTCTCGGGCCTGGGTGGCGTGCGTGCCGTCGCGGCTGGCGGACTGTTCTCGGTCGCGCTCGACTCCACCGGAGCCGTCTACGCCTGGGGCGACAACTCCACGGGCCAGCTCGGCGACGGAACGACGACCTCGCGGACCGCGCCGAGGGTGGTCGCGGGTCTGCCACCCATCGCCTCGATCGCGGCCGGGCGCAACCACGTGCTGGCCGTGGGCCTCGATGGCGCGGTCTACGCCTGGGGTGCCAACACGTTCGGACAGACCGGGAAGGTCGCGTCTGCCACGGTGCTGCGCCCGGCCCGAGTTGTGGGCCTGCCCGCCGTGAAGGCCGTGGCGGCCGGTCAGTTCCACTCGGTGGTGGCGACGACGGACGGCAGGGCCTACGCCTTCGGTGCCGGCTACTCGGGGCAGCTGGGTGACGGCACCGCGACTTCGCGTGCCACCCCAGCCGTCGTTGCTGGTCTGTCAGGCGTGACGGCGGTCGGTGCTGGCTACCAGCACTCGTTGGCGGTCACGTCGGACGGCAAGGTATATGCCTGGGGAGCCAACGCCAAGGGGCAGCTGGGCACCGGTGGGACCTCGTCTGCCCGGTCGCCCGTGCAGGTGACGGCTGGCGGTGCGGTCCGCTGGGCGTCGGGTGGTAGCGCCCACACGGTCCTGCTGATGGCAGATGGCTCGGTCCGCGCCTTCGGTGACAACGGCGAAGGCCAGCTGGGCGACGGAAGCCGCGTGGATCGGCTGACTCCGGTTCGCGTGACCGGGCTGACCGGCGCCACCTCGGTTGCCGCCGGAGCGGCCTTCTCCGTGAGTGGACGTTCGACGGGCACGGAGTCGGCATGGGGTGAGAACCGCGCCGGGCAGCTCGGTGACGGCACGACGACCCGGCGGACCTCTCCGGTCAGCGTGGCCGGGATCTCGACGGTCGCGCAGCCGAACATCAGCTAGTCCGACTGAGGTGCCCCCGAACTGGACAGTTCGGGGGCACCTCAGTCATTCGCGCTCGGCAGGCGCCACGTCTCCCACTGACCCAGATGCAGGCACCTGTTGCCGCCAGATCGTCACGGACCCCTCAATCGGGCCTCTGGTGACGAGGAAGCGGCAACACGTCGCGACGGTTCAGGTGGTCTGGGCGCGGTAGCCGGTCGGCTCACCCGATCCGAGGTCCACGATCGCTGCCACCGGGCCGCCGCCGTCGGGGCCCTGGTGCGCAGCCGACACCGAGACGAAGACCGCAGGATCTCCGGTGACCGAGGCGGTGACCCCGCCGACGGCCGACTTGATCTGGCGGTGCCAGTGCACGTCCGAGTCGTCGAGCATCGCGTTGCGCCGACCGCGGACGGCGCCGTCCTGGCTGACCTCGCACTTGAGGAACACGTTGACCAGGCGACCCTGGATGTCGCTCGTGTGCGGCCGGTCGGGCAGCTCGAGGCCGGCGTCCTTGATCGCCGACCAGATGCCGTCGGCGTCGAGGGCGTCGCGCATGACCGAGTGGCCGATGCGGTAGCGGCCGCCGATTCCCTTGGTGTTGCCGACGACCACGACCTGGGCCTGGTCGAGCTCGACACCGGAGGAGCAGGACGCCACGGCGGAGAACAGCGAACGGTTGTTCATCACGTCCTCGTTGGTGGGCATCTCGATCTCGCCGAGCGCCACGGCGATGCCGAGCCCGGTCGTGCCGTTGGACAGGTCCATCGACTCGTGGGTGTGGTGTGTCCAGACCGACTGGCCGCGCGACTCCGCGTCGCGGATGGTGTGGATCGTGAGCAGCGGGGTCTTGGTCTGCACGTAGTGGACGTCCGCGGGGTCGGTGATGCCGGCCTTCTCCATCGCGACCTTCACCGCGTCGGCGACCTTGGTGACCATGCCGGTGTAGCCGATCTCCTCGGGCAGGATCGCCTCGCTCATCGCGAACCCGACCGTCAGCCGTGGCTCGTCCGACTGCTCCGCCTGATCCGCCGGCACGGTCGCGAAGATGGTCGCGTGCGGGCTGATGATCCCGTCGGTGCCACCGGACCACACGATCGGGACCTGCTTGACCTGGTCGGCCGGGGCGCCCTTGGCGACCAGCACCTCGCGGAACGCCCGGTCGGCGATGATCCGCGTGTAGTCGTTGACGCCGCCGTTGCCCTCGGTCTTGCCGATGATGGCGATGACGCGGCTGGCATCCATCACGCCGTCGTCGATGAGCTTGGCGAGCTCGCTGGCGTCCGCGACGCTGTGGATCGGGACCTTGCGGACCTCAATGGGCTCGGGCATGGGTGTCACCTTCCGTTGTCTGTGGTGGCTGTGTCTGTGGTGGCTGTGTCTGTGGTGAATGTGTCTGTGGCTGTGGGCGACTCGATGATGGTTCCGACCTCGCCGGAGAGTGCGTCGGCGATCCGGTCGAGCGCGGTGATGACGCTGCGCCCTCCGCCGTGGCGGACGAACCGCATGGCGGCCTCGACCTTGGGGCCCATCGACCCCGACGCGAACTGGCCGTCCGCGGCATACCCCTCCATCTCGGTGAGCGTGACGCGGCCGACGGGGCGTGCCTGGGGCGTCCCGAAGTCGAGGACGGCGTTCTCCACGTCGGTGGCGATGACCAGCGCGTCGGCGCCGATGGCGCGGGCGAGCACCGCCGCGGTGAGGTCCTTGTCGATCACGGCCTCGACGCCGTGGACCGAACCGTCCGCGTCCCGGACCACCGGGATGCCGCCACCGCCGGCCGCGACGACGACGTAGCCGGCGCCGAGCAGCGTCAGCAGGGCGTGCGTCTCGAGGACCTCGACGGGTTCGGGGGAGGCCACGATGCGCCGCCACCCCTTGTCGCCGCGGTCCTCCCACGTCTCGCCGTGCTCGATGAGCGGACGGGCCTGGTCATGGGGCAGGAACCGGCCGATCGGTTTGGTCGGCGTCGTGAAACCGGGGTCGTCGGGGTCCACCAGCGTGCGTGTCACCAGCGCAGCGACCGGGTGCGTCAGCCCACGGGCGGCGAGGGCCGGCTCGAGGGTGTCGAGGATGGTGAACCCGATGGTTCCCTGCGTCTGGGCCCCGCACCAGTCCAGGGGGACCGGCGGGACGACGTTGGCGGCGAGCTCGTTCTTCACGAGCAGGTTGCCGACCTGGGGACCGTTGCCGTGGGTGATGACCACCTCGTGACCGGCCGCGATGACGGTGGCGACGTGGTTCATCGCCACCGCGATGGCCTCCCGCTGGGCCTGCGGGGTGGCGCTGCCGTCGGGACCGGTCATGGCGTTGCCGCCGAGCGCGATCAGGACCCGCATGCCACCTCCGTTCGTCGTCCGTGCGGCGAGCCTAGGGATGCGCGACGGCGCGTGACGTTGGCAGGACCTGCCCAACGGCCGGGCCCGCGTTGGCAGATGTATGCCGTGGGGCTGGGTGGGTTGCCCGCCGCCCCTGCCGGGCCGGTCAGCCGAGCCGGCGGTAGCGCTCCAGCCGGGCGGCCAGCCTCGCGGCCGGGTCCTCGCGGGCCAGGGTGGCGAGCTCGTGCTGGATGGCCTGGGACATCCGCCGGCAGAAGTCCTCGGGCTCGTCGGCGGCGTCGGGGTGCTCCGCGACGATCCGGTCGACGATCCCCGCGTGCAGCAGGTCGATCGAGCGGACCCGTTGGCTGGTGGCCAGCTCCGGGGCGTGGCTGGTGTCGCGGTAGAGGATGGCCGACGCGCCCTCTGGTGGCAGCGGCGACAGCCAGGAGTGCTGCGCGCTGATCACCCGGTCGGCCGGCATGACGGCGATGGCGCCACCCCCGGTGCCCTGCCCGAGCAGCACGCACACGGTCGGGGCGTCGAGCATCACGAGCTCGGCCAGGCAGCGGGCGATCTCACCGGCCATGCCGCCCTCCTCGGCCTCCTTCGAGAGCGCTGCGCCGGCGGTGTCGATGATGCTGACGAGGGGAAGCTTGAGCTCGTGCGCCAGCTTCATGCCTCGACGTGCGACGCGAAGTCCCTTGGGGGACAACGGTTCGTCGAGGGTCTGCCGGTCCCTGTCCTGACCGAGCACGATGCACGGCGCGCCACCGAACCGGGCCAGCGCCATCAGCATCCCGGGGTCGTACTCACCCTGGCCGGTGCCGTGCAGCGGCAGCACGTCGGTGGCGCCGAGTCGCAGGAGTGCTCGCACCCCGGGTCGGTCGGTGCGTCGCGAGCGGGTGATCGACTCCCACGCCGGGGTGTCGGCGAGCTGCTCCTTGGGCACCTCGGGGACGTCGGGCAGGTCCTGTCGCGGGCCGGTCAGCACGGTGAGCGCGCGGTCGGCCACCTCCGCGAGCGCCTCGACGGGCAGGATCGCGTCGATGAGGCCGTGGTCGAAGAGGTTCTCGGCGGTCTGCACACCCACGGGGAACGGGTGGTCGTAGAGCGCCTCGTAGACCCTGGCGCCGAGGAACCCGATCATCGCGCCCGGCTCGGCCACCGTGACGTGCCCGAGCGAGCCCCACGAGGCGAAGACGCCGCCGGTCGTGGGGTGCCGCAGGTAGACGAGGTAAGGCAGGCCCGCCTCCTTGAACTCGGCGCACGCCGCGCTGATCTTGACCATCCCCACGAAAGCCGGGGTGCCCTCCTGCATCCGCGTCCCACCGGACGACGGAGCGGCGAACAGCGGGAGCTCCTCGCGGCGAGCCCGTTCGAACGCGAGCACGACGCGCTCGGCGGCCGTGCTGCCGATCGACCCCGCCAGGAACCCGAACTCGCCCGCGATGAGCGCCACGCGACGCCCCCGGATCCGTCCCTCGCCGGTGATGATCGCCTCGTCGGCGCCGGAGCGTTCGCGCGCCTCGGTGAGCTCCGCGGCATACGCCGAACCGTCGGGGGCGACGTCGCGAACCGGCCCGTCCCACGACACCCAGCTGTCGGCGTCGAGCACGATGGTCACGAGCTCGAGGCCGCCGAGCCGACGTGGGCGCGTGGACGGGTCTGACATGCCACCTCCGAGGTGCGAGGCGACGAGCCTAGGGCGTCGGTGCCTCGCCCGTGGGCACTCCCAGCGCAATGACGAGGTCGAGCACCTTCAGGGGGTCGTCGAGGTCGTCGCCGAAGAGCTCGCGCAGCTGCCCCATGCGATAGCGCACGGTCTGCGGGTGCACGAACAGTCCGGCCGCCACCGCCTCCCGTCGGCCACCGAACAGCAGCCACAGGCGGAGGGTTTCGACGAGCTTCTCGCGGGCCGCGGGAGTCAGGTCGTCCAGCGGCTTGAGCGCCCGCGTCCGCAGGTCCGCCAAGGCCTCGGAGTCCGCGCTCAGCACCAGCTCGGCCAAGTGGGCGTCGGTGTCGTATGCCGTTGTGCTCGTGGGGTTCTCGGCGGCAACCAGGCGCGCGGCCCGCAGGGCGCGTCGGTAGGAGGACGCCGTCTGCAGCCACGGCCTGGCCGGGCCGAGCACACCGCCGTAGTCGCGCAGGGACCGCAGCAGACGACGCCGTGCGGGGGCCCGCAGGTCGGGCACGAGGAGGGCGACGTAGTCCTCTCGAGACGTCTGGTCCGGCAGGTCCTCGCCCAGGACCAGGCTGCGTGGGTCCACCAGGGCGCGGGCCTGGTGCAGCCGGTCGTCCGGGACGAGCAGCACGGTGATGGTGGCGGGGAGAGCCCACTCGGCACGCTCCGCCCGACGGGTGCTCACCTCCTCGGAGGCCCCGCGAACCAGGTCCAGGGCGAGCCGCTCGAGGCGGCGCTCCTGGCTGCGCTCCGCCGTGGCGAGCTCGTCGGCGTGACCGGCGACGCTGGCCGCGGAGAGCTCGTCGATGTAGGCGAACACCAGCTCGGCGAACTGCGCCAGGAGGGGCGCGGACATCCCAGCCCGGACGGCCACCGCGGACAGCTCGCGCCAGGACACCCGGGCGCCGATGCGGTAGGCCGACAGCAGCGCGTCCATGCTCCGGCCGCTGCGGGCCTCGCCCCTGCCCAGCGCGTAGGACGCCTGGCGCGCCGGACCGAGGGGCGAGCTGGGGTCGTCGGAGCGGGCCGCCATGGTGAGGAAGCTGCCGAGAGCGACCTGCACCGCCGACTCGATGTTGCCGACCAGGTAGTCCCTGGCCTCCGCGTAGCTGGGGACCTCGACGATGATCGCCTGGACCGCGTCGGCCGCCACCCGGGGGAGGGCGTGCTTGAGCTCGTCCTGGACCCCCGGCGGAATGGTGAGCTCCGCCGCGTGCTCAGCAGCCGTTCCACTGACCGAGGTCACCATGGATGTTTGTCCTTTGCGAACAATTTGGAGCGAGATTCTCACGCGCTCTGGTCAGGAAATTAGCCTACCTGATCGCTCATAGTGGAACCATGACCGCAGTTCTCCCGCTCCGCACGACGCCTGGGTCCACCAGACCCCGGCCGTCCCTGCGTACGGTCCTTCGGCGAGTCGCCGAGGCAGTCGTCACCCCCGTGCTGCCCGATGACTACCTCGACCTGATCGCCCCCATGCGCGCCGGCGCCGACCTTCGTGGTCGCGTCGTGTCGGTGACGCCCGAGACCCGCGATGCCGCCACGGTGCGCATCAAGCCCGGTCGCTCCTGGGCCGGCCACGTGCCCGGCCAGTACATCCGCATCGGCGTCGACGTCGACGGTGTGCGCAACTGGCGCGCCTACTCGCTCACCTCCCCGGTGGACGCCCCCGACGGGATCATCTCGATCTGCGTCAAGGCGATCCCGGACGGCAAGGTCAGCAACCACGTCGTGCGCGCCCTGCAGCCCGGCACCCTGATCCACCTCGACCAGGCGACGGGCGACTTCACCCTCCCGTCCCCGCGCCCGGCCCGGGCGCTGTTCGTCACCGCCGGCTCCGGCGTGACGCCGGTGATGGGGATGCTGCGCAACCACCTCGACGAGCTGCACGACGTCGTCGTCATCCACTCCGCGCCCACCGAGGCGGACGTCATCTTCGCCGCCGAGCTGCGCGAGTGGGCCGACGCCGGCCGCATCCGCCTGGTCGAGCGGCACACCGACACCCAGGGCATGGTCGGCACCGACTCGCTCGACGAGCTCGTGCCGGACTGGCGCTTCCGCGAGACCTGGGCCTGTGGCCCCACCGGCATGCTCGACGCCTTCGAGGCGGCCTGGGCAGATGCCGAGATCACCGACCGACTCCACACCGAGCGCTTCCGCCCGGTCATCATCGCCGAGGGTGAGGGTGGCACCGTCACCTTCGGCACGCAGCGCATCACCGTCGATGCCGACGGCGCGACCCCGATCCTCGACGCCGGCGAAGCTGCCGGCGTCCTGATGCCGTCCGGTTGCCGGATGGGCATCTGCTTCGGCTGTGTCGTGCCCCTGAAGGAGGGTGCTGTGCGCGACCTGCGCAACGGCGCCCTCACCATTGCCGCCAAGGGCGACGGCATCCGCATCCAGACCTGTGTGTCGGCGGCTGCCGGCCACTGCGAGATCGACCTCTAAGGAGACGTCATGACTGCCACCGCAGAGAAGTTTGACCTCACGATCGATGGTTCCGCTGCCTCCACCCCGAAGGCACCCGGTGCACCGTCCGCGCGCACCGCGACCCGATCCAGCCCGTCTCTCGACCGCCATCGTCGAGCGTCGCCACGTGCCGAAGCGCTCCGGCAAGCCCGACCCGACCGCACACCTCACTGCCGAGGACGTCGAGGCGCTGGCCATGGAGCTCGACGAGCTGCGACAGGGAGTCCTGGAGTCCCGCGGCGCCGAGGACGCGGCATACATCCGCAAGGTCATCGACGTGCAGCGCAAGATCGAGCTCGCCTCGCGCGCCGTGCTGCTGTTCTCGATCTTCCCGCCGGCCTGGATCGTGGGCACCGCAGGCCTGTCCGTCGCCAAGATCCTGGACAACATGGAGGTCGGTCACAACATCCTCCACGGCCAGTGGGACTGGATGCGCGACCCCAAGATCCACTCGACGACCTGGGAGTGGGACAGCGCCACCCCGGCCGCCCTGTGGAAGCACAGCCACAACGAGCTGCACCACACCTACACCAACGTGATCGGCAAGGACAACGACCTCGGCTACGGCATCATGCGGGTCGACGAGGACCAGCGCTGGACGCCGGCCTACCTCGGCCAGCCGATCTACAACTTCATCAACATGTGCTTCTTCCAGTACGGCATCGCTGCCTACGACCTGGAGATCGGCAAGCAGCTCGCCGGCCGGGGTGACAAGGAGGAGTTCAAGCGCAACGGCAAGATGGTGCTGCGCAAGGTCGGTCGCCAGGCCCGCAAGGACTACCTCCTGCACCCGCTGCTGTCCGGCCCGTCGTTCCTGCACACCATCGCGGCCAACGCGACGGCCAACTTCGTCCGCAACGTCTGGACGCACTCGATCATCATGTGCGGCCACTTCCCGGCCGGCGTCGAGACCTTCGCCCGTGCGTCCATCGAGGGCGAGAGCCGCGGCGAGTGGTACCTGCGCCAGATGCTCGGCTCCGCCAACATCTCGGGCAGCAAGACCCTGCACATCATGTCCGGCAACCTGAGCCACCAGATCGAGCACCACCTGTTCCCCGACCTGCCGAGCAACCGCTACGGCGAGATCGCACCGCGGGTGCAGGAGATCTGTGAGCGCTACGGCCTCACCTACACCACCGGACCGCTCTACAAGCAGGTCGCGTCCGCGTGGGGCCAGGTCATCTCCCTGTCGCTCCCGAACCCGGAGCCCGGCCGTAACCGTGTCGGCATCGCCGCCCAGCAGATCGGCAAGCAGGTGCGTCGCAAGCTGCGCAACCGTCGTCCGGCGCGCACCGCCTGACCAGCTGAACCGGATCGCACGGCGATCCTGCACGCACGACACACGTCAGGCCGCCAGGACTCCGGGCGGCCTGACGTGTGTGTGCCGTGACCTCAGGCCCGGCGGGCAGTCACCAGCAGGTACTCCCAGTCGAGCACCATGTGGCCGTCTCCGCGGTCGAACCGCTCGGCCAGCGCCACGAGGTCGCCGTCCAGCGCCGCGACCTTGTCGGCGTCCTCGGCAATCGCCTTGTAGACGGCGATGGTCGGACCGTAGTTGGCCTTGAAGAAGTCGCGGAACTGCTCCGGGGTGGCGAACTGGTCGACCACGAGGTCCTGCTGACGGGCCGTGAAGTCCTCGACCCGATCGCCGAACAGCTCACGCACGTGGTCGACGTGGCCCCACAGCGGCGGGGGCTGCGCGCCGGGAGGCGGCGGCGGGGCATACGGCTTCATCGTGGCGAACATCTGCCCGATGAATCCCTCCGGCGTCCAGCTGAGCAGCGCGATGGTCCCGCCGGAGCGGGTGGTGCGCACCAGCTCGTCGGCAACAACCTGGTGGTGCGGCGCGAACATCACGCCGACGCACGACACGGCCGTGTCGAACTCGCTGTCGTCGAACGGCAGTGCCTCCGCGTCGGCGACCTTCCACGTGATCGTGAGCCCCTCCGTCTCGGCATCGCGTCGGCCCTTCTCGAGCAGCTCGGGCGTGAGGTCGGTCGCGACCACCTCGGCGCCCGTTCGGGCCGCGGGGATGGCGACGTTGCCGGAACCGGCAGCCACGTCGTGGACACGCTGGCCGGCCGTGATCCCGGCAGCCTCGACGACGACGGGGCCGAGTGCGGCGATGACGTCGCTGGCCACGGCCGCGTAGTTGCCGAGCGCCCACATCGTGGCGTGCTTGGACTTGAGGGCGCGGTCCTCGTCGGTGTCGGTGATCGCGGTCCCGGTTGTCTGGGTTGTCATGCTGTGTTGCCCTTCTTCTGGTGTCGGATTCACCCTGCGACCACGAAGGTAGAGGCGGCGCGCAAAGGGGCGCCATACGTCGAAGTACCCATGTTCGACGGCGCGGTGGCGTGGTCCGGGCGCGTCGTCCGGTCGCGCCTACGTGTATGCCGCCAGACCGGTGCCGGGTCGCGCCCGAATCGGTCAGGCGCGGGTGAGCAGGCGTGCGACTGCCGCGATGCGAGCGGACTTCCCGTGCAGGTCGAGCTTGGCGTAGACGTTGCTCAGATGGCGTTCGACGGTGCGCACGCTGAGGGTCAGCGCCCGGGCGATGGCGTCGTTGTCCATCCCCTCCGCGGCGAGGTGCAGGATCTCGACCTCGCGTGGAGACAGGTGGTGGAGCAGGTCCGGGTCGCGTGCAGCGCCTCCGTTGGCGTGCCCCGTCGCCACGGCGCCGGTGTCCTGACCTGCCGTCTCCGGTTCCTCGGGAGCGAGGAAGCTGTGTAGCTCCTCGCGGAACACCGGCCAAGCGGGCTCGTCCTCGAGCACGATGTGGTTGTCGCTCTCGAGTGCGACGAGCCTCGCCCCGGGGATGCCGGCGGCCAGGTGGCGGGCTTCGTCGAAGGGCTGCATCAGGTCGCCGCGTGAGTGCAGCACGAGGGTCGGCAGGTGGAGGTCGCCGAGCAGGCCCGAGCTGTCGGCGGCGCGGCGCTGCTTCCTCGCCGCCCGCGCGATGTCGGCCGTGGTCGAGACGCGCTGCAGCTCGTCGACCCACACCCGCTGCTCCTCGGTGGCCCCCGGGATCATCAGGGAGGTGAACACCCTCCGGAAGGCCGAGTCCGGACGTGCCCAGCCCACCTTGATCAGCCCGTCCAGCGTGTCGTCCATCTCGTCATCGGTCGGGTCCTCGGACGGCCTTCCGGAGAAGCTGCCGTAGAAGACGATCCGTGCGACGCGCTCGGGGTGACGCGCGGTGTAGGCGATGGAGACCGGGCCTCCCTGGGCCATGGCGAGGAGGTCGAACCGGTCCAGCCCGGCGTCGTCGACGACCGCCTCCAGGTCGCCGAGCCGCGCCTCGAGGCCGTGGTCGGTGACGTCTCGGTCGGAGAGCCCGTGGCCTCGCTCGTCGAACCGGACCACGGTCCAGTGCGCGCCCCACTCCTGCAGGTAGTGCTGCCAGACCGGTGACTGCCAGTCGTACTGGAGGTGGCTCAGCCAGCAGGAGTCCACGACCAGCGGCGGACCGGTGCCGTGCACGGCATACGCGATCTGCACGCCGTCCGGCGCGCGACAGAAGCGGATCTCCTGCCTCGGGTGCTGCGCATCAACGCCCACCCCACCGATGGTACGACTGCCCGTTCGGCTCAGCCCGCGTGTTCGTCCATCTCGTCGAGCCAGCCGCGCACGCTCTCGTTGTGCTGGCCCAGCAAGGGGGGCGCGAGGTGCTCGCTGCGCCCTCCGGCATACGCGTTGTCGTCGAAGCGGATCGGTGGCCCGGGGATCTCGATCGGTCCGAGCACGGGGTGGTCGATGTCGAGGACCAGACCCTGCGACCGGGTCTGGTCCCAGTCGTAGACGCGGTCGATGGTGCGGACCTCGCCGGCCGGGATGCCCAGCTCGGCAAGGCGGGGGAGCAGGACGTCGAGGGGGTATGCCGCGAAGGCGGCGTTGAGCGCGGCGGTGACCTGGGCGCGGTTGACGGTGCGGTCGCGGTTGGTGGCCATGCCCGGGGTTGCGCGGTCGATGTCGAAGGCTTCGGCGAGCTTGACCCACAGCGACTCGCTGCCACAGGCGACCTGGATGTCGCCGTCCTGGCAGTGGAACAGGCCATAGGGCGACAGCGACGGGTGGTGGTTGCCCTGGGCGCGGCCGACGTGACCGGCCACGGTGTAGGCGGTGCCCTGGAACGCATGGGCGCCGACGAGGGCAGCAAGGAGGCTGGTGCGGACCACGCGGCCCACGCCGGTCGTGTTTCGCTCGTGCAGGGCGGTGACCACGCCGTAGGCGCCATACATGCCGGCCAGCAGGTCGCCGATCGGGACGCCGACGCGTTGCGGGGTGTCGGCGTCGGGCCCGGTGACCGACATCAGCCCCGCCTCGCCCTGCGCGATCTGGTCATAGCCCGGACGTCCGCCCTGGGGTCCGTCGTGACCGAAGCCGCTGATGCTGAGCAGGACCAGTCGCGGGTTCAGCTCGTGCAGGCGCTCGGCCGAGAACCCCAACCGGTCGAGGACGCCGGGGCGGAAGTTCTCGATGAGCACGTCGCTGTGGGCGACCAGGCGGGTGAGGACGTCACGGCCGTCGTCGGACTTGAGGTCGAGGGTGATCGACTCCTTGTTGCGATTGGCGGCGAGGAAGTACGTCGAGATCGGGTCGTCCTCGGGTCCGACGAACGGTGGTCCCCACCCGCGGGTGTCATCACCGGTGCCGGGCGTCTCGACCTTGATGACGCGGGCGCCCATGTCTCCCAACATCATTCCCGCGTGCGGTCCGGCCAGGGCCCGGGAGAGGTCGATGACGACAATGTCTTCCAGCGGTGCGCTCACCGCCTCATCCTGTCAGGGCACCAGGTCCTCGTGGAAAGACCGCGCCCGTACAGCCTTGTTCCGACGCAGGCTCGTCCGTGACGGCCGGCAGGCGCCTGCGTCACACCGCCCAGATAGGGCGCGTCCCCGACCCGCCGCCTACCGCCGCGTAGGAAGTGACGAGGCTCGGGGGCCGAGCCCTCACGGTTCACGCAGGCCGTTCCAGCCGTCTATGTTGGGATAGTTGGCACTTCCGATCAGGGCTTCCCTCCGGAGGCCGAGGCTAGTGATCGAGAGGACGCGGATGCCCGTATTCATGGTTGAGCGCCGGTTCGCCGACCAGTTGGAGGTCGCCCCGGAGACGGCTGCGTCGATCAATCGGATCAACGACGAGGCCGGAGTGCGTTGGCTCAAGTCCTTCCTGTCCTCGGACAAGCGCAAGACATTCTGCCTGTACGAGGCCCACGACGTCGAGGCCATCCGCACGGCCGCTATCCGCGCCGGCATCCCGGCCGATGCGATCATGGAGCTCTCCGGAACGGTGTCTCCGGACGGCTCCTTCGCCCCGATGTAAACGACACCCAGTCCGTGGTTAGAGCAGACCGTGTTCGGTGGCGAAGATGGCAGCCTTGGTGCGATTGGGCGCGCCGGTCTTGATGAGAAGGCTGCGCACATGATTGGCGGAGGTGTTGGGACTGATGAACAGCCGTTCGCCGATCTCCCGGTTGGACAGCCCATCCGCGACCAAGCGGAGCACGTCGACCTCTCGCTCGGTCAGGCCGTTGGGCAGGTTTACACGCTCGGGATGCGGAGCCGGGTCGGCGTCGAGGTCCCGCAGCACGCGCCGATGACCGATGCGCCGCGCCAGCGCACGCGCCTCCTCGGCGAGGCTTGTGGCTGAAGGGGACGCCTGTCCGTCCGTCGGACCGTCGCGGTGGGCCAGATGCCAGCTCCACGCGGCGAGCGTCTCCACCTGGTGGGTAACCGCGCCCATCCGACGGTCCATCTCGAGGGCGCGCTCGAAGTGTTGGTCGGCACTGGGAGCGCCGAGCACGGAGTCGAGCTGGGCCAGGTAGCGATCGGCGGAGCCGAAGACGGCAGCGTTGGCGCCGGCCATCAGGTTGCTGCCCGCGTATTCGGTCAGGAGCGGCCGGAGCACCGCCGCGGCAACGGTGTCGTCCAGATTCGCAGCCGCCTCGGTCGTGAACGCCAGCACACCGGCCCACTGGGCGCCGGCGCGATAGTCGTCCAGCCGGTCGCACAGGTGCGTCAGGAGGCGGGCGGCTGGCTCGAACATCTCGAGCTCTGTGTAAAGGGCCAGAAGGCCCGGCAACCAGTGGTCGTCGAAGCCCTCGCCGCCGGTGATGAGGGGTCGAACCTGGTCGAGTCCACCAGTGACCCGTTGCAGCATGAATTGCTGAACGCCCCACGATCCCTCAGTAGCCCCATCGAACTGGTTGCTGAACTGGTCGTCGAGCCACGCGACAATGTGCTCTGCCCCCGCAAAGTCGCCGACCGCGTATCGGTGGGTGTATCGGGAGCATCCGGAGACGTATCGGAAGAATGGTTGCCCACGCGACAGTGCGATCTCGGTCAGATCACGTTGCGCGCTGCTCCAGGCGGGCTCATCGCCCACGACGTAGGCGAATGCGCCCCGGTGAAATGCTGCCGGCCCGAGGTGGTCGTCGTCGCCGAGGCGCGAGGCGATCTCGTGCATTTCGAGTGCGCGGGCCAACAGCGGTGAGGCCAGTTCTGGGGTCAGGCCTTGCCACAGGGTCGCGCCGAGGGCATGTGCAGTGAGTTCCTCGTCGCCGCTGGTGCGGGCCTGCTGAAGAGCCTCCTCTCCGAATTCGCGAGCCTGCCTGCGGTCACCGGTGAACGAGGCCGCACGTCCCATGCTGGCGAGGGCCCGGATGTTCAACGGATCGTCATCATCCAAAGCGGCGGCGCGCCGGGCCTCGCTGAGCATCGCCAGCGATCGCTGACCGTTCTCGGAGGGTCGCCACGACGCGTCCTCGTGACCGATGGCTGCCAGGAGCCGGACCCGGGGGTTCTCGTCCGCGCTCAAGTCGTCGTAGATCTGCCGGGCGGTCGGGAAGTGGCCGGCGTGCATGTGGCAGCGGGCGGCGGCGGAGAGCAGCTCGACCCGCGGTGGGCCTTTGGCGACGTGCAGCTGTGCTGCCCGCTCGTACAGCGTGGCTGCCTCGCTGTGGGCGAGGCTGCGGATGGCCTGCTGGGCGGCCAGAACCAGGTAGTGGACGGCCTTGACCCCGTGTCCGAGAGCCCGGGCCTGGACGTAGTGGTGTGCAAGTTGGGCCATGAGCCCGGGGTCGTCCTCGCCCACGCGAGTCTCGAGGACCTCGGCGACCCGCGCGTGCGCAGCCGCGAGATCGGTGGCTGCCATCTGGTCGAGCACCGCCCGGCGAGCCAGCGAGTGGACGAACCGGTAACCATCGGCATCGGCGTCCGCGACGAGGAGTCCGGCACGGACCGCGAGGTCGATGCCCTCGAGGACCGCGTCCGGACCGAGATCGCAGGCTTGGACCAGCAGAGCCGGATCGACGATGTCGCCGGCAACCGCGGCCAGCTCGAGAACACGCGTGTGAGCGGGGTCGAATGCGGTCAGCCGGCGGGACAGAGCGTCCTGGACTGACCCCGGCGCCTGGGCATTGCCGGAGCGAACGGCGGCGAGACCACCCCGGGAGGCTAGGTCGTACCAGTACTCCTGGAGGAAGAACGGATTCCCGCCGGTGTGGTCTCGCAGCACCGGGGCGGCCGCTCGAGCGGAGCTCTGCGAGGCCCCGGCCTCGCGGACCAGGTACTCGGCCACGTCCTCGGTGGTCAGCCCGACGAGGTCGATCCGGGCGACGCCGTCGAGACGGTGCAGGTCCGCCAGGGCGAAGCTGACCGTGTCTGTGCGGTCCGGGGCGGTGGTGCGGCGGGTAGCCAGGACGAGCAATTGCTCGCCCGCCGTGGACTCGACCAGATGGGACAGCATCGCCAGGGTCGGTTCCGGGGCCCAGTGCAGGTCCTCGAGGACCAGCACCGTCGGTCTCTGCTCGGCCACGGCCAGCAGCACGCGCAGGACGGCGTCGAAGAGGACCGGCCGGGAGTCACCGTCTCCGGGCACGAAGTTGGCGGCCGCCGGCCAAGGCCCGAGGGCAGCTGTGGTCAGCCGCAGAAGCGGGGCCGCAGCCTGGGGCGTGATGTCGCGCAGGGTTTCCGTCGGCGTCTGCTCCAGGGCCTGCTCGAGGATGGCGACGAAGGGCTGGTAGGGGGTGTTGGACTCCTCGCGGCACGAACCCCATAGCACTGTGGCACCGTGTTCACGTAGTGCCGCGGCTACCTCGACCGCTAGCCGGGTCTTGCCGACGCCGGGCTCGCCGCCCACGAAGACGACCTGGCGTCGGTCGTCCTCCACGGCGGCCCAGACCGTCTCGAGCCGTTCCATCTCCGGTTGGCGCCCGACGAAGGTGGTCCGACTCCTCGCAGGCCCGCTTGTTGAGCTCATCAGAGCAGGTTCCATTGTCCATCGACTCTAGCCCGCTCCCGTACCGGCCGAGATAGTCAGATCTGACCCCCACCACTCCCGACCGATGAGGTCAGATCAGGTCAGGCGCCCCGCTCCCGCCCTCCGTAGCGTCGATGGTGTAGGCACGCCCCATCGCAAAGGAGCACTACCATGGCAACACCGATCAAGGACCTGCCCGTCGAGGTCGCCCAAGGTGACCTGGAGACCAGGTACACCGAGCTGGGCGACATGGCCATCCGGCACATACGCGTCCCCGCCGGCACCGACTTCGGACCCGTGCTGAAGGGTCTTCCGAACGACCGTTGTCCCAGCCCCCACTGGGGGATCGTGCTGGAAGGCTCGGTCCGACTCGAGCACGCCGACGGAACCTTCGAGACCGCGAATGCGGGTGATGTCTACTTCTGGCCCCCTGGACACACCGCCACGTCGACCGACGGCGCCGTCTTCATCGAGATCGGTCCGGTCACTCCGATGCGTCAGTTCCACGATCACGCCCAGCTGGTCTTCGCCTGATCCGGCAGACCACTCGCTTCCCCACCCCACCCGATAGCTCTATCGCGAAGAAACAGGGAGCAATCATGAGCGGCACCCCAGCCCTCACCATCCTCGACGCCGTCCGTGGCGATGTGATCACCTCGCAGTCGCCCGAGTACGACGAGGCGCGTTCGGTCTACAACGCGATGATCGACCGGCGGCCCCTTGGGATCGTGCGCGCGGCGGATGTCACTGACGTGCGCACCGCCGTCAACGCTGCCCGTGAAAGTGGGCTCCCACTCGCCATCCGGGACGGCGCGCACAGCGTTCCGGGGTTCGGGACCGTCGACGACGGCATCGTGCTCGATCTCAGCGCGATGAAGGGGATTCGCATCGACCCGGTGAAGCGGATCGCCCGGGTGCAGGGCGGCTGCGACTGGGGCGACTTCGACCATGCCGCGCACAGCTTCGGTCTGGCCACCACGGGCGGGATCATCTCGACCACGGGGGTCGCCGGGCTCACCCTCGGCGGCGGCATCGGCTACCTGGCTCGAGCCCACGGCCTGTCCATCGACAACGTTCGGTCGGCCGACGTCGTGCTCGCCGACGGCAGCTTCGTGACCAGCAACGCGACGGAGCACCCGGACCTGTTCTGGGCGCTCCGCGGCGGTGGCGGAAACTTCGGGGTGGTGACCGAGCTCGAGTTCGACCTGCACCCAGTGGACACCATCTACGGCGGGCCGATGTTGTTCGAGCTCGACGTCGCTGAGGCGATCTTCAGGACCTATGGCGAGTGGATCGCCGCGGCACCACGCGCGATGAGCGCCTTCCCGGCATTCCAGATCGCCCCACCGCTACCGTTCATCCCCCAGGACCGTGTCGGCGATCCGTTGGTGCTGTTGGTGTCGTGCTTCAACGGCAGCGACGAGGAAGCGGAAGCGCTGCTGGGGGAGCTACGGGCGGTCGGAACCCCCGTCGCAGAGCACGTCGGGCGGATGCCCTACCCGGCGCTGAACAGCGCCTTCGACGGACTGCTCCCGAAGGGTCTCCAGCACTATTGGAAGGCCGCTTTCCTGCCCGAGCTGACCGATGGTGTCATCGCTGCCCACGTCGAGCACGGACCCAAGGTGCCGGCGATGGAGTCCACCATGCACCTTTACCCCATCGACGGCGCCGTCCACGACGTGGCCGCGGACGCGACCGCGTTCGCCTACCGGGACGCGAAGTTCGCCCCGGTGATCGCTGGCATGTGGCCCGACCCGGCCGACAACGAAGCCAACATCAGTTGGGTGCGCGACTACCACCAGGCGCTCGAGCCGCACACCAGCGAAGGTGGCTATATCAACTTCATGGCCGAGGACGACCAAGGCCGCATCCGCGCCAACTACGGCGCCAACTACGACCGGCTGGCTTCGATCAAGAAGACCTACGACCCGGGCAATCTCTTCCGGATCAACCAGAACATCGCCCCGGCCGAGTGATCAGACTCCACGAACGGGACTGTTGATCGATTCATTCACACTTCAGGGGGAATTCATGCGTGTCAATTTATCCAACAATGTATCCAATTCTCTGCGGCGTAGGTTCAATGTCATCGGACCGGTCACGCCGCTGCCGCCAAGCGTCAGCATCAATGAACGGCTCAGCCTGGATCAGTTCACCGTCTCAGACGTCACGCCCGCACCGTTCGAGGAGTTCGACGTCGCATGGGTCGTCAGCGCTAGGACGGGAAATGTCGATATCGCCGATTATCATTTCCGACTGAAGACGCATTACGAAGTTCTGGACCATGCGCTCGCGGCGCGGGGGGCCAAGAAGGTTGCCATCCGTGCCCAGACGCTGCTCAGCCTTCAGGCGAAGCACATCGGGTCGGGTAGCTGGAATACGCTTGGGCAGGCGATCAGCATGCATCTCGACGATGCGACGTGCGTCTTCCGGGAGTTCCCGGGCTCGACCTTGGACGATCTGTTCATCACCCAGGTCGAACAGAATCTGGCGGCCACGCCAGAGCTGCGATTGTCGCAAGCAGGGGTTCAGTCCACGTGGCACGCCACCCACGTCGAATACAAAATCCCGATGACGATTGTGCTGGACAACTACTTCAACGGCGATCTGGACGTGGTTTGGAAAGTATATTTCGACGTTGCATATGACAGCAACGAGGATTGTCAGTTGGATGTGTCGATCTTCTCGGCCCAAGGTGCGAATTTTTCGTGGTACGAGGACGTATTGTCCCTCGGGTCATCTGCGGTCATCGCTGAAACGATCGAGCGCCTAATGCCAGCAATCATGCGCTGTACTGCCGGGGATGCGGAGCGGACAATTGCCGCTGGGCTATGTGCCTACTTGGATGTTGGAGACTTCCTCGACGACCACCGGCTGCTGAGCGTGCGGGTCCTGCAGCTGGTCAACAACAATACGTTGCAGTTCGTCCTTTGTAATCGCCAGGCTGTCCTTGATGACGGGGTGCTCGCGCCGGATGGAGGTTTGGTGTTCGGCTGACTCCGATGTGGCGCCCACAGCGCCGCGAATGACTGTCAAGCGCAAGGCGCCCGCGTCCGGGGCTCTCGTCCGTCCCGCAAACCGATCCCGCTACGGCGATCAGCGCGGTCACGGGATGTATTCGTCCCTCTCGCCGACCTGCGTCCGCAGTCGGTTCGGGGTGCGGCACCCTGTGGTTTCTGAACTTCCTGCAACGGTTGGCTCCGCGTGCTGGTGGCGGGGTTCGCTCGGGGCGAGAATGGGTCATGATCCGGTTCGCGGTGGCCATCGCACTGAGCCTCGCCTTGGGAGCGTGCTCAGGCGTGACCCAGAGGTCAGGCGTCCACCCGATTCCGTCGATCACATCAGAGGGAGCGAACAGGGCCGAATTGGCTGCGCGAGCCGCTCACACCATGACCGCCTTGCGCAGCGGAGACCTTCTGGTGACGGGCGGTTGTGACGTGGACGGCTGTACCTCGGCGACGACGTCGACCTTGCTCGTGTCCGGAACGTCAGTCACCCGCGTCGCGGACCTGGCCCAGGCGCGCGATGCGCACACGGCGGTCCGCTTGGCCGACGGCCGGGTGCTGGTGGTGGGCGGATTTGCCGCGGAGGGACAGCCGCCGCTAGCGAGTGCGGAACTGTTCGACCCGGAGACAGGGCGGTGGACGACCACCGGGGCTCTACGCCTTGGCCGCGGCGGCCACGCTGCCGCGTTGCTGGGCGATGGTCGCGTGCTGGTGGCCGGAGGCTGGGTAGGACCCTCGACCTACACCGACACCACGGAGATCTATGACCCGGGGACCGGCCAGTTCACTCCCGGTCCACGACTCCCCGTGTCCGTGGATGGTCTCGCAGCGGCGCCACTCCCCGACGGGTGTGTGCTGGTCGTCGGCGGCCAGGTCCGCTCGCGTGTCGCGACCAACCGGGCTGTCACGATCTGCCCCGACGAGGGTCTCGGCGAGGTAGGGAGCCTCACAACGGCGCGCTTCAAGCACGGCATCGCAACACTCGACTCCGGGCAGGTTCTGGTGCTCGGAGGCACGCCTGACGACTCCAGGCTTCTGGCGAGCACCGAGCTCTACGATCCCGCGACCCGACGGTTTCGCCCCGGCCCCGAGATGGTGTCGGGTCGGTACAAGCTGACCGACTCAGTTGCGGCCCTGCCCGGCGACCGTGTCGTCGTGGCCGGCGGCGGCGAGGGCGTGGAGCTGATCGACCTCCCCGCAGGCCACTCGACGGCGATCACCCAATTCTCGGAGGGCCGGCAGTCGTTCTCGACCGTCGGTGTCACCCACGGTCAACTCGCCCTCGTCGGCGGCTACGACGAGTCGATCCGGCTCACCAAGACCTACCGCACCGTGCCGGTGAACGATCTGTGACCACAACGGGATGCCGCAGTGGGACAGCGCACAGATCGCGGCCAGTTCCGGACTACGTGCCGCTCGATTTGGCTGTCGAATCGGGCTTGGTTGACGAGCCTGGGGCAGGGCCTGCCGGAACCTTGGGCAACTTCGCCACGGGAGCGCCGGAGGGCGAGTATCCGCCGCGCTTCTCAATTGCACCGGAGCCCGTCAGACTCGCTCGCGTTTGCGCGTTCTGTTCACTCACTACTCCACCTCCTGGACGTGCCACGATTCTACGTCAGAAGCGCGAACAAGAAGTCCGGTCGGCGGGTCGTAGAGGATTGGCGAGCCCTCATCGTTGATCTCGAACGCACCCGTCCCGGGGTCAACCTTGAGTTGCCGGGAGAGATACAGGTCTGCCTCTTCACCGTAGCCAGCGGCACCCGGCGAGTCAGCCTCCCCTGCACAAATCAACAAGACCAAGCCCCTTGACTTCGTCGCATAGGCTGGCCATTCCGGCTTGAGCGACAAAGTCTTACGGCCGGGATCTGGCTCAACGGGCCAGTTCACCACGGCGTCCCCAAGGGCTCGGAGGCGAGCGCCCGATCTTGGAGCGGTCTGCACCGGAGGCCGGGTTTCGGCATCGGAAGTACACGCAGGTCGTTGCCCCGCAAACACCACCCGGTCCGGCGTCACCCAGCCGGCTGGGAACTTCTTCCGGCTTCTTCTAGGGCGTCCCTGAGGTCTGGGTACGAGATCGGCCCAGCTGTGAGCCGCTGCAGCGTCGGCAGGCCAATCGACTGATGGCCTATCGCATCAGTAAACTCTCGACTACCGACTCAGGTTTGGGGATTCACCGTGAGCCACCCCCTCGATGTAGTGGTTGTTGGCGCTGGGCAAGCTGGGCTAGCGACCAGTCACGAACTGGCAAAGCACGGCATTTCTCACGTCGTACTCGAGCGGGGGCGGGTGGGGCAAACCTGGAGGGATCGTTGGGAGAGCTTCTGCCTCGTGACGCCGAACTGGAGCATGCAACTCCCCGATCAGCCTTACGACGGCGAAGATCCGGATGCATTCGACTCGCGCGCCGATATCGTCGGATTCCTGGAGCGATACGCGGTCCACAGCGGCACGCCGCTCCGAGAGGGAGTTGAGGTCACAGCGCTCGACCGCAACCGAGAGGGAGGATTCCGCCTTTCCACCTCGGCAGGTGACATCGAGGCGGCCAACGTCGTACTGGGTGTCGGTTCCTTCCAGAAGCCCCACCGTCCCGACGCTGCAGCCTCGCTTCCCGCGGACCTTCTTCAGATCGATGTCGGCGAATATGCGGAGCCCTCATGCCTTCCAGTCGGTCCGGTCCTGGTGGTGGGAAGTGGCCAGTCAGGTTGTCAGATCGCGGAGGAACTTCACGCGTCCGGCCGCGAGGTCTTCCTGGCCTGCGGTCGAGCGCCGTGGGCTCCGCGCCGGATCGGGGGCCACGATCTCGTCTGGTGGCTCGAGGAGTCCGGTTTTCTCTCGGTGCCCGTCAACTCGCTTCCGCCGGCCGCTCGCCTGCAGGCCAACATCCTCGCGAGCGGTCATCAGGGGGGCCATGATCTGAACCTGCGCACGCTCCAGGCTCAGGGCGTAACCCTGCTCGGGCACTTCGCCGGGGCGGATGGTCGTCGAGGGCAATTCAGAGCCGATCTCGAAGAGTCGGTCGAGTGGGGAGATGAGCGCTTCGGGCAGCTGAGGAGTCTGTTCACGAAGTTCGCGGCCGAGCAGGGGTTGCCAGCGCCCGACATGTTCGATCCGCCGCCACTTGAGGTGAACCCCTCTGAACAGATCGACCTAGCCGGGTTTGGCGCAGTGATCTTCGCAGGAGGCTTCCGGCCCGGCTATCGGTCCTGGGTGAACATTCTGGACGCCTTCGACGATCTTGGGTTTCCGGTCCAATCCGAGGGGAGGAGCACCGTGGCGCCGGGCCTCTACTTCGTCGGTACCCACTTCCTACGCACCCGGAAGTCAGCGCTGTTCATCGGGGTCGGCGACGACGCCCGCATCGTCGCCGAGTCGATCACCTCTTCCTGATGATCGGTGACGGAGTCTGGGGAAGAAGCAACAGCGACGGCCGATAGGGAAGCAGCGACGTGACGGGATCGGTTGACCGGAGGTAGGTCCGCGCCATACGTCACGCGCACCGCCGTGCGTCATAGCGCCGCCTGCGGGCGCTGCTGGGCAGCCATCGTGTTGGCATCCTGAGCTAGGAGGGCTGCAGCGGTGGCCCCAAGGCGCTGACGCCGTAGCGAGCACCGATCTCGGCGATCTTGTCGGGGTCGGGCGCCCCTCGGAGGCTCGCGAAGTACGCGCTCTGTTCCTCGAACATGCCCTCAAGCCCCGCCGGCGTGGTCACTCCGAAGGCCCACACTGGGTCGTCACTGAGATTGGCGAACGTGTGGGGGACGTCTCGGGGCAGCCACACGAGCTCGCCGGCAGAAGCCTCGATGCGGCGGTCGCCGACCACGAAAGTCATGACACCGCTGATCACGTACACGGCTTCGTCTTCACGGGTGTGGACGTGCAGTCCCGGGCCGGAGGAGCGCGCCGGCAGTCGAGCCTCGCCGAATATGACCTGGCCCGCCGTACGATCGCCACCAGCGAGAACCTGCCATGGGCCCGGATTGACTGCGTCTCGTTGCACGATGAAGGTCTGCGTCAACGTCATGAAACCTCCACCCTCGGTGACCGTGCGATCTGCCTGATTGTGCACTCGCCGGGACGAGAGCACCAGAGTCCATCGGTGGGGCCGTCGCCCCACCGGGTTCCCCAACCCACCGGTCCCGGCCCGTGACGCTCGCGCAGTGGGAACGCCGCGCGCTTTGCGCCAGCACGAGCGCCGGCCGGTAGCGAAGAACCGCACGTCGAGATGCTCGGCGGCCACGCGCGCTGCAAGCGCACCCTAACGGCCCTACGGAGCGTGGGCGCGTCACACCGCCGCGTGCTGGCTACCGGTCCATCGACCGGGTCGGTTTCTGAGCAGTTCGTGCGGCTCCGGCTTCGAGGGCTAGGGAGAGGAGGGCCAACTTTGGGCCGGGCCGCAACTCGGATGGCGGGTGCGGGGGGCCGGGGGCGCACGCGGCGGACAGCGGCGACGTGCACGGCGACCTTTAGCCCGGGAGGCGGCTCGCGTCTCGAAGCCGAAGGACCACTGCGCCGCCAACGACAGCAGCCCCGGCATACGCGCCTAACAACGCCAGGCCCCACCACGGCGCGATGGGTTGCGTTGCGAGGTCCCGGGTCGACTGGACGGCCAGGCCCGCATCCATCGGTGCGTACCGGTGGATGCGGCGCTGCCAGTGGGGGTCGGAGACGAACATCGCGACCAGCGGTGCCACGAGCAGCAGGGTCAGCACGAAGGTCACGGCTGCCCCCGTGTCGCGGACCAGATGCCCAATTCCGAGGCCGAGCAAGGCGATGAGCACGAGGTAGAGGACCGTGCCGACGGCCGCACGCTGGGTGAGGTCGTGCAGCAGGGTCGAGTCCGGGTAGCCGGTGGCCGCCGTGAAACCCTTACCGGGGAGCGTGGCGCGCGCGAGCAGCAGGGCGCCGACGACTCCGGCGGTCCCTGCCCCGGCAACGAGGGTGCCCAGGACGGCGACCTTCGCCACCAGCACGGACCAGCGCCGCGGCACGGCGACGAGCGTCGGAATGATGGTGCCGGTCGCGTACTCGCCGGTGACCAGCAAAACCCCGAGAGTGGCCGCGCCGACCTGCGCGAGGCGAACACCGGCCAGGCTGAGCTTCGCGGTGTCCAGCACGCATGGGTCGGGGGCGCAGTCGTGGACCCTCAAGGTCCCGGTCACGGCGAGCCCCAGCCCGACCATCGCGAGCACTACGAGCAGGAGCAGCCAACCGGTGCTGGGCAGCGTGCGCGCCTTGGTCCACTCGGCCCGCAGAGTCCCCCTCATGCGTCCCGCCGCTTCAGCTGCCACCACGCGAGCACGAGGCCCACCGCGGCATACCCGAGCACCACCGAGATGCCGGCTCCTGGGCCGATGAGCGCCCACGGCTCGGCGAGGGTATCCGTCGGAGGCTTGGCGCGTAGCGTGGCCAGGCCCCCTGCGAGGGTCGTATACATCAGCCAGCGCGGCGAGCTGCCCGGCAGCACCGAGCCCGCGATCAGTGGGAGGACTACCAGCACGATCGTCACCGTGATGGCCGTGGCACTGCGTCGCACGAGCATCCCGACTGCGAGCGCCACGAGCGTCACGCCGGTCATGAAGAGGGCGGTCAGCGCGAGGGCGCGCAGCACTACGGTGTCGGTGAGCGACGGCGTCGGAAACGCCGGTGGGGCCATACCGTGGTCGCGCAGGATGGGCACCGCGACGAGGAAGGAGACGACAACGGCGACAAGGCTGAGCACGAAGGTGACGCCGCCGAGCACGAGCGCCTTGGCCGCCAGCACCTGGCCGCGCCGCGGAGTGGCCACGAACGTCGTCCGGATCATGCCGCGCCGGTACTCCGACGTCGCGAACAGTGCACCGACGCAGATCAGTGCCATCAGGCCGGCGATCACCCCGACCAGCGCGGCCTCCACGATGTCGTCGTCCGGTGCCTGCGGGCCGACCTTGCCCTGGCCGACGACCGTGTAGATGCCGTCGCGATCGGTGACGACCGGCAGTGTGGGCCGCGGGTCCTTGCCCTTGGTGTTGATGAGGTCGTCCGGGATCGGCATGGCTACCGCAGTGCCCTCCCAGGCTGCTCCCGGCGTGGCCGTCGCGGTGACCTGCTCGAACGTCGCGACGGCGCTCTCGGGGTGGCCGCCGAGCGATGACGAACCCATCCCACGCGCCACATAGAGGGTGGGTGCCGACGACACCGCGAGGCCGATCTCTGCGGTATCGGGGACCGCCTTCGGGACGATGGTCGCGACCTTGGTCCACGTCGTGCCGTCAGGCGACTCGTAGCCGGTGACCTCGTCGCCCTTGCGAGTCAGGCGCAGCCACCGGTCGCCGCGGCTGGAGCTTCCCGCGACGTCGTCCGTGAAGTCGGACTGCATCCGAACTCCGTGGGACCCGGTGAGCAGAACGGACACGTAGGACGATCCCGGGTCGATGCCGTCCTTAAGCGTGACGCCAGCTGCGAAGTCGGTCCACGGCGTCGCCGGCACTGCCGTGCCGCCGTCCGGGCCTCCTGTGGCCCGGGCGTTCGCCCGGGCGAGCGACGTGACGTGCACCGTGACGGACGCGTCGCCGGTAACGCTCTGGTGGGCGAAGCCGAAGCCATCGGCCACGGGGTCACCGTATGGTCCGGTGACGAAGTCGGGGTGGCGGTTGAAGTCGGTGTTGCTGGCCGAGGCACCCAGCGCGCTCAGGCCGATGGTGAGGACGGCAGCCCCCAGCAGGGTGGCGATCCACCGGGGGACGGAACGCAGCTTGGTCCACTCACCACGCAGGACTGCGTTCATCGGTCCTCCCCCTCGGCCGCCGCGAACTCGACCTCACCGCGGGTGAGCTCCATGTAGGCCTCCTCGAGGGAGGCCCGGTGGCGGCGCAGCTCAACGAACGAGACCCCGGCTGCGGCGAGTATGGACGCGATGGCATCACCGGGCAGGCCCTCGACGATCACTCCGTCGGCACCGGGCACGGTGACGGTCGCCCCGGCGTTGGCCAGGACAGAGGTCGCCTCGGAGCGCTGCGCCGTCACGACCTCGACCTGGTCCTTGGACACCGACGCGAGCAGGTCGGCCACGGTCGTCTCCGCGACCAGCCGGCCACGGCCGATGACGATCAGCTGGTCCGCGGTGTCCTGCAACTCGCTCATCAGGTGGCTGGACACGAGCACGACGCGCCCCTGCGCCGCGAGCGAGCGCATCAGCCCCCGGATCCAGACGATCCCGTCAGGGTCGAGGCCGTTGGTCGGCTCGTCGAACATCAGGACGGGTGGGTCGCCGAGCAGCGCTCCCGCGATCCCGAGTCGCTGCCGCATGCCCAGCGAGAAGCCGCCTGCCCGCTTGCGCGCCACGGCCGCGAGACCTACCAGGTCGAGCACCTCGTCGACCCGGCTGTCGGAGATCTGGTTGCTGCGCGCCATCCAAAGGAGGTGGTCGCGCGCTCGGCGGCTCGGGTGGATGGCGTCCGCGTCGAGCAGCGCGCCCACCTGGGTGAGCGGCTTCTCGAGCGTCGCGTACCTGCGCCCGTTGACCAAGGCCTCGCCGTCGTCGGGCGAGTCCAGCCCTAGGAGCAGGCGCATGGTGGTCGACTTGCCCGCGCCGTTGGGGCCGACGAAGCCGGTGACCTCGCCCGGCCTGACGGAGAACGACAGGCGGTCGACCGCGACGGTGCTCAGGTAGGTCTTCCGGACGGCCCGGACCTCAAGCGATGGCTGCATGGGTTTGACGCTACGGATGCGACAGCTGCGAGTCGTCACGCCTAGGTGGGATCTTGCACCCCACCGCCCCGAGCCACCGCTCCCTCGCGTGGGGGATGACAGGCCGGTGACAATGGGTCCATGAGGTGGCGACCCGGGTCCGCGATCCGGGCACCGCTGGCGGCCATCGCGCTCGCCACGTTCGCCGTCGCGCAGGCCGGCGCAGGTGTCAACGAGGCGACGCCGCGCATGCTCCCCGACGGTGTGGAGGTGGACGGTGTTCTGACTCCCGAGCGCCCGCAGGAGGTCCTGATCGCCGTCCTGCTCGCGCTGGCGACGACCGCGCCGGTTGCGGTCGCCGGGCTGTGGCCGGTCGTCGCGGTCGTCCTGTCCGCGCTGGCGATGGTGCTTTGCCTGCTTGCACAGGTCCCGCCGACGGTCGGCGGGATCCTCGCGATCGGTACCCTGTACGTCGTCCTCGGGCTCCGCCAGCGAGCCTGGGTGGTCGCGGTGCTCGTCGCGCCCTTCGTGGTCTGCGTGTCGTTGCCGCCCGTGAACAAGGCGGCCGTGGTGGTGCTGGCCGTCGTCGTGCTAGCCGGTGCGTCGGGGATCGGATGGCGGCTGCGCGGTGACGCCCGACGGCGCGATGCCGTCGTCGAGGCGGCACACGAGTCGAGCCTGGAGCATGTGGCTCGCGGAGAGCGCGCGCGGATCGCGCGGGAGCTGCACGACGTGGTCGCCCACCACGTGTCGCTCATCGCGCTGCAGGCCGACGCCGCGCGCCTGACGGTCCCAGGCATGCCTGCAGAAGGCGAGAAGCGGCTGCTCGCGATCGGTGACACGGCACGGACGGCGCTCACGGAGATGCGGCGGCTGCTCGGGGTGCTGCGGGAGGACGCGGACGCCACCGACGTGTCAACCCGCCGCCCCCAGCCAGGCCTCGGCCAGCTCACCGACCTGCTCGACGACGTCCGCAACGCCGGGCCGGGGGGTGCCCGGCTCATCGTGCGCGGCGCCGTCGTGCCCCTCGACCAGGGCACCGGGCTGACGGCATACCGGATCGTGCAGGAGGCGCTGACGAACTCGCGGCGGCACGCGGGCGGGGCGCCCGTTGACGTCGAGCTCGAATACCGGCCGGACCGGCTCGTGCTCCGGGTGCGGGACGTGGGACCCGGGCCCAGCGCCGAGTCCGACGACGGCGTTGCCGGACACGGGCTCGCGGGTATGCAGGAACGGGTCGCGATGGCAGGCGGCACTCTTTGGGCCGGCGCCGGGTCGGTCGGCGGGTTCGTCGTCCACGCGGAGCTGCCCATCGGTGGGGCGTCGTGACGACACGAGTCGTTGTGGTGGACGACCAGGAGGTGGTGCGTGCGGCCTTCGGCGCGCTGCTGACGACCCAGGCCGACTTCACCGTCGTCGGCACTGCCGCCGATGGCGCCAAAGCGGTGCGAGTCTGTGCGGAGCAGCACCCGGACGTGGTGCTCATGGACGTACGCATGCCCGTGATGGACGGCATCGAGGCCACCCGCCGCATCATGGCCGCGGAACCGCCGCCGCGCGTCCTGGTGCTGACTACGTTCGACCTCGACGAGCACGTGTACGACGCCCTCGATGCTGGTGCCAGCGGCTTCCTGCTCAAGGACGTCACCGCGGAGCGCCTCTTCGAGGCCGTCCGCATCATCGCCGCCGGCGACGCGCTGCTCGCCCCTGGCATCACGCGGCGCCTGGTCGCCGAGTTCGCCCGCCTGCGCACCCGACCGGCAACGCCGTCGGCCTCCGTCGAGGCGCTGACGCCCCGTGAGCGTGAGGTGCTCCTACTCGTGGCCGAAGGGCTGTCCAACCCCGAGATCGCCACGCGACTCGTCGTCGGCGAGGAAACCGTGAAGACGCACGTGAGCCGGGTGCTCACCAAGCTCGGGCTGCGCGACCGCACCCAAGCGGTCGTCCTGGCCTATGAGTCCGGGCTGGTGGTCCCGGGCGGGCGATGACGAGCGACGCTCCATCACCCCTGGGAGGATCCTTGACTTGGGCGCGCGGAGACCCGGGCCGTCAAGGCCGCGCAAACCGCGATACCCAGATGTGACGCTGGTCATTTCGGCTCCCCTTTGTTGTCGACCGGTGGCCTGGGACGTCCTTGGGCGGGTGGTCTTCCGTGCGGGCCGGGGCGGTTGTAGCGTCGGGTTTGCGGGTCCGGGAAGTGGCTGATCCGAAGTGTCGATGTGGGGGGGCAGGTCGACCGCGCTGGATTCTTGAGACGCCCCGCAGCGCCCTCCCGGACCCGTGCGGACCAGCTCAGGCCCCTGTTCGATTTGCGCTCGTTCGGCGTCGGCGACGAGCTGTCGGTACAGGGCTCGGAGATCCTGCGCTTCAGGCAGCGCAAGGCTTCGAGTGATGTCTTGCCCGCGGCCGAGAGCCTGGCCGGGACGTCCACCACCAGCTCGCCCGCCTCGAGCAGACGCTGAGCCAGCGGCCGGCCGGCACCGTTGCTGCCCTCGATCGCCCAAACCCGCTCGGGCCAGGTCTTCGCATAGGTCCGCATCGCGCTGTACCCGACCTGGTCGGTGCTGAACCGACCTGAGCCGAGCAACTTCTCATTCCGGTCGACGACCTCGATCGTGGCCGACAGCTTGTGGGGATCAACCCCGATGATCACCTTCGCCATAACGCTTCTCCTGCTTCACCTCGTACCGATAGGGACGGCGAGGTGGGCAGTGCTGCTACGAGCTGGGCAGTCCCCTTTCGAGCCACGCCTCGTCACGGTGCCCGACCGAATGCAGCCCGGAAGAGAGCCACACCCGAACTGGGTGGGCAGCCGCTTGAAGAGCCTCCCGCCGGACACCTGGACCGAGTCTGGCCAGACACCGATCCTGTCGGCAATCGTCTAGCAGCCGCCAACGACGTGGTGTGAGCCGTGCGCGCCGCGTCTTGATCTCGCACTAGTGAAACTGACAACTATGGCAGCCCAACCCATGGCAGTGACGGCCGTGTTGGCAGACTCGAACGTCGTCTCTCATGGCCAGGAAAGTCGTCGCGGTACCTCCACTGAGAATTGAGAGGTTGGGAGGAAGGCCTCGAGACACGGTTGGTCTGCCACTCCTACCGTCCGCGTCAGTCTCCGGCTGCAACTCATCGACCTGGTCCCCGTCGAGCTCCTCGACGCTCGGCCCATCATCACCATGCCCGGGGGCCGAGGTGCTCGCGAGCTCCGCACCCGCCGTCCGCTTGTGCGCGCGGCCAGGCCGGCGTCGCTGGGTCTCGAGACGGTGGACGGTGCATCCCGCAGGCGCATCCGGGGGGTCGGATAGACGATGGTTGCGACGCGCCCGGAGGCCTCAGGCGCCGTGGTGGCGCCGGACTGCACGTCCCGAATTTCATGGGCCCGCCGCCGGACGGTCAGCGCCGCGGGGGCGTAGCCTGTCGACGCTGCCGAGCCGCATCATCGGAGCAATCTCCACGGCGCCGATCAGGCTCATACGGTGGCGGCGCATCTCCATCGAAGCCACGACCCGTTGGGACGAAATGAAGAACCCGGCTACTCCGCGCACCCCCGAGCCATCGCCGGCCCAGGCTTCCGATGCCCTCACTGCGCAGGTCCTTGGTGTGGAGCACTGGAGTCTGCTGGCAGCTCGGGGTGCCATCTGGCAGGAGATCTTCAGTCGAACCGGAACATTCCTGGCCATTGTGTCCGCCGCCGTGGTGTCCCTGTCGTTGGTCGTCCAGGCAACCGGTTTCGGGCAGAACTTCCGCATCATTGCGCTGCTCGTCCTACCGCTGGTTCTACTCATCGGAATGGCGACATACACCAGGTTGCTAGAGGCTGACATCGAGGATGCCTGGCTGGTTATCGGAATGAACCGCCTGCGGCACGCGTATGTCGATCTGGTGCCCGGCATCGAGCCCTATCTCGTCACTGGCTATCACGATGACATGGCGAGTATCCTCCAGACCTACGGCTTCGGACGGCGCATCGGGGCCACTCATTTGTTCGGCGGGTCCCCGGTCATCGTTGGAATCGTGAACGCCGCGATCAGTGGCGTGACAGCCGTCATCATCGCGAGCACCCTCGGCGCCGCCGACTGGCTGCTGGTTGCCGCCGGCGTGGTGGTAGCACTCTCGGCTGCGGCCATGCTGATCTCGATCTTCGTCCGCAGGCTGCGACGGTTCGAGCGGGACTTTGTTCCGCGGTTCCCTCGGCCCGCCGAGAGGTGATCGCCCGGTACTCAACGCGAAAGGGTGGATGGATGAGCGTTATCAGCAGAGGCTTCGCAGGCGGGGGTGCCGCTTCCGACGAGCGAGTGCCGCCGGGGCAGTACGTCACCCAGGACTTCCCTGTGCTGTCTGCCGGGCCTACACCGCGCATTGACACCGACGACTGGCAGTTGACCGTCACGGACGTCGACGGGAGCACGACCTCCCTGACCTGGGCCCAACTCCTGGACCTGCCCAGTGAGGAGGTCACCGTTGACATTCATTGCGTAACGCGATGGAGCAAGCTGGACACGACGTGGCGTGGCGTCTCCCTCGACACCGTTCTTGCCGAGGTGAACAGCGAAGCGGATCACGCGCTGGTCCACTGCTACGGCGACTACACGACGAACCTACCCTTGGAGGACCTCCTCGACGGCAAGGCATGGATTGCATTTGAGTTCGAGGGGGACGACCTGGAGCCCCAGCACGGCGGACCTGCTCGGTTGCTCGTTCCGCACCTGTACCTGTGGAAGTCCGCCAAGTGGGTGAAGGGCATCGAGCTTCGTCTAGATGATCAGCCGGGGTTCTGGGAGAGCCTTGGCTACCACGAGTACGGCGATCCGTGGCTCGAGCAACGCTACAGCGGTGACTGATGGTCCCACCCGCGTCGCTCAGCGAACCGCAACCCAGCGTGAGGGCTCAGCCCATGGGCGCGGCGCTCGCCACAGCGGAGAAGGCATCAGGAGTTCCCGTGGACAACGACCCGAAGGAGGCCGAGCAGTGTCCGTACCGGCCGCTGGCGCCCAGTCCCCGACTCGGGACGTACCCACCCCACGCCGCACGCCGTGGCGTCGTGCGCGCGTCTCAGAGCTGCGCTTCGAAACGCGTGAGGCGAAGACGCTTGTCCTGGAGGTTCCAGGATGGCCTGAGCACGACGCCGGCCAACACGTTGACGTCAGGCTCACCGCAGAGAACGGCTACACGGCACAACGCAGCTATTCGATTGCGTCCGCCCCCGCCCCCGAGCGCCTGGAGCTGACCGTTCAGAAGGTGCCCAGAGGCGAGGTGTCACCGTACTTTGTCGACACCATTCAACCTGGAGACGAGTTCGAACTACGAGGCCCCTTGGGGGGCTGGTTTCGATGGACGGCTGACCTCGACAATCCCGTCCTCCTCATCGGCGGCGGATCCGGTCTGGTGCCGCTCATGGCGATGCTGCGAGCTCGCGTCCGTTCCCGGTCGCACGCACCATTCCACCTCATATATTCGGCGCGCACCCCTGACCATGTCGTCTACGCCAATGAGCTGCACCTGATCGGCACTTCCGCCGAGAACGTCATGATCGACCGCGTTTTCACTCGCGCTGGACTGCCGGGGGATGCCCGACTGCACGGTCGGCTCCGGCTTGACGACATCCCGGACCCGACCAAGACGAGTGCCACCCCGACGCGCGTCTACGTGTGCGGCCCCAACGCGTTTGTCGAGAACGCCACCCAGTTGCTGCTCCAGCGGGGGCACTCGGCCGCCGCGATCCGTACGGAGCGGTTCGGTCCAACAGGAGGATGAGTTGCAGTACTACGAAGAAGACAGAGCAATTGATGGCAACGCCATGGCCGGGAGCCTCGCAGAGGTCTTCTCGGTCGACATGACCTCAGCGCAGGGCACCTGCGCGGGCTGTGGTTTGACCGAGTGTCTGGCGCAGGGAAAGGCATTCGTAGGCGGGCCGGGAGCCGTGCTGCGCTGCTCGCACTGCACATCCATACTCGGAAGAATCGTCAGAACCGGCGACTCCGTGTGGTTGGACCTGCGTGGCCTGACCGCTCTACGAATTTCCGTGGCTGCCTAGGGACTACCGAGACCAGTCCCACTCGAGCTTGCGCCAGTTTGGGCCCCCTGGCCACCCCTTGCTTTCTAGGACCCCTCCTTGGATCTCGTGCGACGCTCCTATGCTTCGTCAAGCAGTTGTGGCCGGGTTTTCGAGTAGGCGATAGAGGTCGCGGGCGACGTAGCGGGCAAGGCAGCGTTTGATCTCTCGGCCGGTCTTGCCTTCGGCAGTGCGGCGGGCGACGTAGTCGCGGGTGGCTGGCTGGTACTGGATCCGGCTCTGGACCACGGTGTGCAGTGCGTTGTTGAGCTGGCGGTCGCCGTAACGGTTGAGCCGATAACGGGTGGTGACTTGGCCGCTGTTGGCCGGGATCGGTGCCACGCCGGCGAGCATCGCGAACGCCGCCTCGGAGTGGATACGGCCGGGGTGGGACCAGGCGCACAACACCGTCGCGGCCACGATCGGTCCGACGCCGAACTCCTCGAAGCAGGTCAGGGCGCCAGCTGCGGATGATGGCCACGATCGCCTTCTGCAGCTCCCGTGCCTCTTTCAGCATCGCGTGCGCGCGACGAGCCAAGGTCCGCAGCGCCACCACGGTGCTGGTCGTCTCGGTGTCCCAGGAGGAGTGCACTCGCAGGTTGGCGGCGGTGTTGAGCATCGCGGCAAGCTTCTGGCCGCGGAACCTGACTCGGATGGGTTCGGGTGCTGCGATGACCAGGCCGAAGACCTGCTGCTGGGCCTCGGTGGAGGCATTGATCGCGGAGCGGCGAGCAGCCAAAAGCACTGACAGTGCTTGGCGTTCGCCCCCGGCGCGAGGTGTTCCCAACCGCGGTCGAGCCATCGCTTCACGCGCAGCGCGGATCGCATCGAGCGGATCGGTCTTCGCGCCGTTGCGACGCGCAGCCCGCTTCGGGCGATCCAGCTCGATGACGATCTCCGATGTCTCCAGCAGGTGACGACTCAGACCGGCGCCGTGACCACCGGTCCCCTCGATCGCCCAAGCCCGCAGCATCGGGTGGTTGTTGGCGAACTCCACCAGCTCGGCATAGCCCTGCGGCTGTCGCCTCGACGGTGATCTCGTCGAGGACACCACCAGTCGCAGCATCGACCACGGCCGCGGAGTGGGTATGGACGTGGGTGTCGACGCCGATGACGACATCGACCACCTCGCGCAGATCGGTCAGACTGTTCATGCGTTCTCTCCTTCGCCGGACGGGACGTGGTTCCGGTCCGGGACGGAGGCTCGGCAGGACTGTGATGAGACACATCCGGCGCCGCTAACGCCAGGTGGTCAAGCTCCTGATCAGGCCAGCTCCTCCAACCGGGCCGGGGCCGGCGACCACGAGCGGACAGGTCGCAACAAGGCACGAAGCCAGTCTTTCCGGGGGTCACACTCGCGGTCACCAACCACAGCCCAGCACCTTCAGGCTGCGTTGGCGATCCTCACAGTCATTCCGGCTCCCCTTTGTTGTCAAGCGGTGCCTGATGCGGTCTTGCGGCGGGAGGGCTTCCGTGTGGGCCGGGGCGGTTGTACCGTCGTTTTCGCGGGTCCGGGAAGTGGCTGATCCGAAGTGTCGATGTGCGGGGGCAGGTCGACCGCGCTGGATTCTTGAGACGCCCCGCAGTGCCCTCCCGGACCCGTGCCGACCGGTTCCGGCGCGTGTGCGATCTGGGCTTGTTCGGCGTCGCCGACGAGCTGTCGATACAGCGCGTCGGAGATCCTGCGCTTGAGGCAGCGCAACGCTTCGAGTTTGCTCTTGCCGTCAGTTCGCTTGCGCCGGTAGTAGGCCCGGCCGTCGGTGTCGAGGCGGATCTGGCTGATCGCGGCGATGTGGATCATGTGGTTCATCCGTCGGTTCCCGGCCCGGGAGAGGCGGTGCCGGTTCTGCTCGCCCGAGGAGGCATCGAGGGGTGCGGTGCCGGTCCAGGACGCGAACCGGTTGCGGTCGGCGAACTGGGCGATGTCGCCGACGTCGGCCAGGGTCCGGGCAGCCACGACGGGTCCGACACCGTGCAGGTCCATCAGTCGGGAGCCGCGGGCCTTGACCATGACCTTGAGCTCGGCGGTGGCCTTCTTCATCTTCGCCTCGACCGCGACCAGGTCGGCGAGCTCCTCGGCGGCGATCCTGCGGCGGGTCTTCCCGGCGATGTCGCGAGGGCGCACCGAAGCCAGGATTGCCTTGGCCTGCAAGGCAGTCAGGTCCTTCTTGCCTTGACCCGGGACCAGCTCGGCCAGCAGCCGTTGGAGCCTGTTCACGGTTTGGACCCGCAGCCGGGTGAGCTCCTCACGGCGGTCGCACAGCATCCGCAACGCTTCGAGCTCACCATCACGGCGCAGCACACGCAGGGTCTTGGTGCGGACCGCGACGACCGCGATGGAGTGCGCGTCCCGGGCGTCGGTCTTGCGGTTGTGGCCGGTGTCGAACAACCGGACACGGGCGGAGAGCTTCGCCGCAACATCCACGACATGCTCGCCCGCCTCCAGCAGCCGCTGGGCCAACGGTCGGCCGGCACCGTTGCTGCCCTCGATCGCCCAGACCCGCTCCGGCCAGGTCTTCACGTACGTCCGCATCGCGGTGTACCCGGCCTGGTCGGTGCTGAACCGGCCAGACCCGAGCAACTTCTCGCGACCGTCGACCACCTCGATGGTGGCCGACAGCTTGTGGGGATCGACCCCGATGATCACCTTCGCCATCTTGTTCTCCTGCTTCACCTCGTACCGATAGGGACGGCGAGGTGGGCAGTGCTGCTACGAGCTGGGCAGTCCCCTTTCGAGCCACGCCTCGTCACGGTGCCCGACGGACTGCAGACCGGAAGAGAGCCACACCCGAACTGGGTGGGCAGCCGCTTGAAGAGCCTCCCGCCGGACACCTGGACCGAGTCTGGCCAGACACCGATCCTGTCGCCAATCGTCTAGCAGCCGCGTAGCGGCCAAGGCAGTTCCGCTTTGAGGGATCTACCGCGGACCGGATCGCTTGATGGATTGAGAAACAGCCGTCTTGGCTGCACTTGAAAGTGCAGTATGATGCACTTGTGGACGAAGATGCGACCGCGCTCTCGCTGACGATAGGAGCCCGGGTAAGGGACCTGAGGCATGCCCGGCGTTGGACGCTGGACCAACTCGCTGCGGCAGCGGGCGTCAGCCGGCGAATGGTGGTGAACGTCGAGCAGGGGACCGCCAACCCCAGCGTCGGGACGCTGCTTCGGATCAGCGACGCGTTGGGTGTCGGGCTTCCGGCGCTGGTCGAGCAGCCCGAACCCAAGCGGGTGAAGGTGACTCGCCGAGGTGCGGGTGCCGCCCTGTGGACCGGAAAGGCTGGCGGCCGCGGGGTGTTGGTGGCTGGCACGCAGCCACCGGATGTGCTCGAGCTCTGGGACTGGACCTTGGGTCCAGGCGACGAGCACCGGAGCGAGGCGCACACCGCAGGGACAATGGAGCTCATCCATGTCCTGAAGGGTGTCGTCACCCTCGAGGTCGCGGACCAGTCCATCGTCCTGCAGACCGGTGACGCCGTCTCCTTCCCCGGTGACGTTGCACACGCCTACGCCAACCCGCGGACCAAGGACGCGAGGTTCTCACTGACCGTGTTCGAGCCCGGCGTCGGGACGCCGAACGGGACGCAGGCTCACAGTGGCTGACACCGCCCGTCTCGAGACCCTCCTTGAGGCGCCGTCGCTCCACCCGCCCGGCGACGCACTGCCATGCACGAGTCCCGACTACGCCGCAAGCCACACCGTCACCCCTAAGGGAGACTGACATGCTCATCCACCCGTGGGACGCCGCTCTCGACACCGCAGAATGGCAGCAGTGGCTCGCCTCCACCGACCGGTTCGGGGTGCTCGCCGTCAACAACCTCGACCCGGCTCAGGCGCCGTTGGTGGTGCCCACCCACTTCAGCATGGCCGGTGATGAACTGCTCATGCACCTCGCCCGCCCCAACCCCATCTGGGCACACCTCGAATCCGCTTCGCAGGTGCGCCTCGCCGTGGTCGGCGACTACGCCTACATCCCCACCCACTGGCGCGCCAAGGCAGGCGGCCCCGACGAGGACGGCGTCCCCACCAGCTACTACACCTCAGTGCAGTTCGTATGCCGCCCCACCATCATCGACGACCCCCAGGACAAGGTGAGCATCCTCGACGCCCAACTCGCAGACCTCCAACCAGAAGGTGGCCATGCCTTGGTGTCCGTCGACGCACCGCCCTACGGACGCATGCTCTCCGGCATCCGCGGCATCCGCCTGCAGATCCTTGGGGTCGATGCGAAGTTCAAGTACGACGACGCCAACCCCGTCGACCACCGGGTGCGGGTCAGCGACCACCTCGACGAACGTGACCACGCACTCGACAGGGGCGCCGCCACACAGCAGCGCCGCCGCATTGGCCGGGTCGGGGACTGGAAGTCCCGGCGGGACCTGCCATGACGGCCAGCCTCCGGTCCATCGCAGTCCCACCCTGGGCCCTGGCCCTGACTGCGATGTTCTCCGTCCAGCTCGGCTCCGCCCTGTCCGTCGACGTCATCCACGCTGTCGGCGCCGCCGGAACCGCGTGGCTGCGGCTCAGCATGGGTGCTTTCGTCTTCCTTCTCCTCGCCCGACCACCACTACGTCAGGTGCGCAGGCACGACGTTCCAGCGTTGGTCGGGCTGGGCGTCACCACCGGCCTGGTCACCATCGCCTTTCTGGCCGCCATCGAGCGCATCCCCCTGGGCACAGCGGTCTCGATCGAGTTCCTCGGCCCGCTGACGGTGGCTGCCATCCGCGCGCACTCCCGACGAGCCCTGGTCTGGCCGGCCCTGGCCCTGCTCGGTGTCATCCTGCTCACCGAGCCCTGGCACGGACACCTCAACCCGGCAGGCGTGGGCTTCGCCGCGTTGGCCGCGCTCGGCTGGGCCACCTACATCATTCTCACCCAGCACATCGGCGACCGGTTCACCGGCCTCGGCGGACTGTCCATCACCGTTCCCATCGCCGCCCTCACCGCTGCCACCATCGGCATCCCCCAGGCGGCCGGTCACATCACCCCCGGCGTCCTGGCCGCTGCTGCCGGGCTCGCACTCCTACTACCGGTTCTGCCATTCGCCCTCGAGATGCTGGCCCTACGACGCATGACCACCACAGCGTTCGGGACGCTGATGGCCCTTGAACCAGCCATCGGCGTCGTCCTCGGACTGCTCGTGCTCCACCAAGCTCCCGCAGCCATTCACCTCGTCGGGATCACACTTGTCGTCTGCGCCGGCGCCGCAGCCCAACGCCGCGGCCTGCGCGACCCCGACACAGAGGACGGCACCGACCTCGAACCCGCACTCATGACCTCGCGATAGGCCCCACGCCCTGCGCGAACTACCTGACCGCCCAAGCAACGTTGGGCGCACCTTTCCGCCGCTTGCGCGCGTTGATGCTGGGTGGGCGTCTGCCTTGACATGATGACGAGCATGAGAGGACACCTGGCGGCGGATGGCCATGAGCACTCGGGTGGAAGGGCTCGAACCCAAGCACATGGAGCGACGGCCGACTCCGTGCAGCGAGCCGCACCGGTACTACCAGGACCGGCAGGCCGGTCCCGGTCTCGCTCGTCGGCGCGCGCTGAGCCGTAATGCCGCCATCTAGTACTGCTGACGACGCCCACGCAACCGAGACCCGGGCCCTGCTGGCTCATCTGGGCACCGCCATGATCGCGACCGGACAACCGGTGCATGAGATCGAGGCGGAGCTCGCCGAGGTCGGCATCCAGCTGGGCTACCCCGACATCCAGACAGCAGTCGGTCCGACGGGCCTGGTCGTGACCCTCACCGAAGGGGGTCCATCAACGTATCGGTCGGCTCCCCCCGGTATGCGCCTCCACCAGTCCGCGAGCGTGCGCCGAATCCGCCACCAGCTGGTCCTGGGCGAGCTCGCGCCCGGAGCCGCCCGCGAGCAGCTCGCGGCGGTTGCCCGTCGCCCTGTCCGACACCCGAAGTGGTTGGTCGCCCTGGCTTGGCCCGTTCTCGCCGTCGGTATTGCGCTGATCCTGCAACCGGGCTGGGCCAATGTCGCGGCGGCCGCCGTGGGGGCGGTCATCGTGTTCGTGCTCGTCCAGCTGGCGGAGCGGTACCAGGTGGTGCAGGCCCTGCTGCCGACCCTTGCCGCGTTCCTGGTTTCCTTGGTCGTCTTCGGCGCCGCCAACGCGGGGCTGCTGGAGGGTCCCTTGCGCACCGTCTTGCCGCCACTGGCGGTCCTGCTGCCCGGAGCGTTGGTCGTCAACGGCATGTCAGAGCTTGCCGCAGGCCACATGCAGGCAGGGTCGGCACGGCTCACCTACGGCTTGGTGCAGCTGGGGTTGTTCGCGCTGGGACTCCTCGTGGCCACCGCCCTGCTTCGCGTGCCGTCCGCGAACCTGACCAACCTCCGGGTTGACGAGATCGGGTGGAGCGGTGCGCCTGTCGGCCTGCTGCTCATCGGGTTGAGCATCTGCCTGATGGAGGGCGTGCCGCTGCGGATGCAGGGCTGGGTCCTGCTCGTGCTGAGCCTGGCCTTCGGCGCCCAGGTCGCCGGGCAACAGCTCGGCTCGATCGGCCTGGGAGGCTTCCTCGGGGCGATCGCGGCCAGCCTGGGAGCGAGCGTGGTAGAGCTCCGACGACCGCAGCTGGCACGCCTTGTGCTCTTCTTGCCGGCGTTCTGGCTGCTCGTGCCCGGAAGCCTCGGCCTCGTGGGCGTGACCGAGCTCGCGGCGGGTCGCGAGCCGGCCACCGACGTCGCCCTGGGCGTGCTCGGGGTCGTCATCGCCATCTCTCTCGGCCTGCTGGTGGGCTCCTCCCTCGGCAGCTCCCTGCGCGGGCGGCTGGCCGCACCGCCCACGTGAGTGATCGCCAACAGCTCTGCCGAGCATGAGAGGGCCTCACTTTCCCTTCTTGTCACTGGTTGACCGACAAATGATTGTACTCTTACAATAGTTGTATGAGTACAATCAAACCCACCCCAGTGGGCCTGTGGCTGTCGATGATGGGCCTGGTGATGGACAACAAGTGGTACTTCGCAGAGCAGTTCGCGACCATGCTGCCGGTCCCCTACAGCCGCTATCGCGCGCTGCGAAGGGTCGAGCACGAGTCACGCAGCCAGCGCGAGCTCGCCGATGAGATGGGGGTCGATGCCTCAGCCATGACAGGCATCGTCAACGATCTCGTCACCCACCGGCTCGCCGTACGCACGCCCCACCCGGCAGATGGCCGGGTGAAGCTGGTCTCGGCCACGACAGTCGGCCGCGAATGGCTGGATGAGGTGAGGTCGTTGCCGGACGGCGCCCCACCGCTGATGAACAGCCTCACTGCCGCCGAACGACGGGAGCTGGCGAGGTTGCTCGACAAGCTGCAGGCAGCGGCACTGGGATGACGACCACCCGGACCAGCGCACCCGCACTGCCGGATGAGCTCACCACGTCGCGCCGCTGGCTGGTCGTCGGCATCTGCTGCCTGAGCCTGTTCATCGTCGGGATCGACACCACCGGGCTCAACCTGGCACTGCCGTCGATCCAGCGCGACCTGGGTGCGACCTACTCGCACCTGCAGTGGGTCGTCGATGCCTACACCCTCGTCATCGCAAGCCTGCTGATGCTGTCCGGGTCCGTGGCCGACCGGATCGGTCGACGCCGGGTCTTTCAGCTCGGGCTGGCGCTCTTCGGCGCCGGTTCACTGCTGTGCTCGCTGGCGTCCACCGCCGGTGAGCTCATCGCGGCGCGGATGCTGCAGGCGATCGGCGGGTCGATGCTGAACCCGGTCGCGATGTCGATCATCACCAACACGGTCCGGGACGCACGGGAGCGGGCTCGCGCGATCGGCATCTGGGGCGGCACGGTCGGACTCTCGATGGCTCTGGGGCCGGTCGTCGGTGGAGCGCTCGTGGACGCGATCGGTTGGCAGGCGATCTTCTGGCTCAACATCCCGGTGGTCGCCGCGGCCATCACGCTGACCATCCGCTTCGTTCCCGAGTCGCGGGCCCCGAGAGCGAGGCGCTTCGACCCCGTCGGGCAACTGTGCGTGATGCTGCTTCTCGCCACCGTCACCTACGCCATCATCGAGGGCAGGAGCCTCGGCTGGACCTCTGTCACCGTCATCGGGCTGGCCGGCGCCGCCCTGCTCGCCCTGATGGTGCTCGTGGCCCACGAACGACGCCGTCGCGAGCCGCTGCTCGACCCGCAGTTCTTCCGGAGCGTCCCGTTCAGCGGCTCGGTCCTCACCGCGGTGCTGGGCTTCTCGGCCATGGGCGGATTTCTGTTTCTCAACACCCTCTACCTGCAGGACGTCCGCGGCCTTTCGCCGTTCCACGCCGGCCTGATGACGCTGCCGATGGCGGCGATGACGGCGATCTCCGCACCGATCTCCGGCCGCATCGTCGGATCGCGCGGCCCGCGGCTGCCGATGATCGTTGCAGGAGTGGGCATCTCCACCTGTGCCGCGATCCTGATGACGCTCCGGTCTGACACGTCGTACACCGTTCTCGTCGTCGCGTACCTGGTGTTCGGGATCGGATTCGGCATGCTCAACGCCCCGATCACGAACAGTGCTGTGTCAGGTATGCCGCGTGCCCAGGCGGGCGTGGCAGCAGCCATCGCATCGACCAGCCGTCAGGTCGGAACATCGCTGGGGGTTGCGGTGTTCGGCGCCGTCGCATTCGGGCAGCTGGACGGCCCCGTGGCTGCCGACCTGGCCCGGGCGAGTCACCTCGGCTGGGGTGTCATGCTCGGATGCGGCCTCGGCGTCCTGGCGATGGCCTGGCTCACCACGAGTCGATGGGCCCTGCGCGCGCGCGACCTGGTGGTCGCCGAGATCGCGTAAGCGGCGATCAGGTCCGACCGGGGATGCGTCACCGCCCAGGGACTGTGGGGCCGTTGTCTACGCCTTGCTCGCCACCACGATGTAGTTCTCGGCGTCACTGTTGAACGTGCTCATTTCCGTCCGGAGCCCGACCCGGCGCAGCTCGACTTCGAGGTCGCCGTATCGGTAGGGCCAGCACGACAGCAGTTCCGAGTGGACAAGAACCGACCCAGCCGCATCAACTTGCGCGACCGCGATCTCGATGTGGTGCTCATCCTCCCAATCCGGCGCAATCTCCCAGCGGTAGACCACGACGGCATCGCGACCATTCCGGCGGACGAGTCGGTCACTGATGTCCAGCCGCGAACCTCTGGCGCGCACGAGTTCCCAGTTGCGGGAGGTGAGTACCAAGCGCCCGCCACGGCGCAGAAGCCGTGACATCGACTCCAGGGCAGCGACCCTGCCTCTCGCGCCCACGGCATGGTGCAGCGAGTTGCCAACGCAGAACACCATGTCGAAGGTGTCGTCATCGAAGTGGTCGGGCAGCTCCTGCCACTCCGCTCGCACTGTCCGGACGGACGCACTGAACTCCTCCGACAACTCCGCAGTCCGACGAACCATCGCCTCGCTGGCGTCGGTTGCCACAACTTGCATGCCAAGGCCGGCGAGACCCACCGCCAACTGTCCGGTTCCGCACGAGCAATCGAGGACGTGGGCGTTCGACGGCAGGAGACTGACGACGTCCTCGAACGACGCAGCGAACTCGGCGGGCGTCAACTTCGCGTCCGAGATGAGCCACTCGTACACCTCGCCAAGGACGTCATAGCCCGTCACGTCGACTACCTCCGTCAACTCGGCAGATCCCAGGTGGCGCACCAGTACATCAGTGGGTCAGGTCAGTCACCACAGGTTTCCGTTGAGCGATGAGGGGTTCTCCTGCGGAACGTGAGATCCGCTGCCTCAGCTTGAGCCACCACGGGGCTATCGCACGGTGCCGTCGAGGTCCTTGCTGTATCCGATGAAGATCTGGGACGACCCGCTTGGCGCTTCCGTGCGTCCCGTCTGGGCAAAACCGCAGCATTCCAGAACGCGACGTGAGCCCGCGTTGGCGATGGACACGCGCGCCTTCACCGTCCTCACCCCTCGCGTAGCCGCGATCTCGAGCGCGTCGATGACGCCCGTGGTCGCGAGCCCACGACCTTGAGCGTGCTCGGCGACTCGAAAGCCGAGCTCGGTCAGGTCGGGACGGTCGACGTCGCTGATGTTCACGCGACCCAGGACTTCACCCTCAGCGTCGACGATGACAAAGTACAGAGAGGTGCCCCGCCGGTTCTCCTGTACCCGGCTGGCGAGGCTGTCATCGAAGTGCTCGAAGTATTCGTCTCCGCGGTCACCAACTCGCGCAGCGAAGAAGGCCCGGTTAGCCCGTTCGAACCGTTCGAGGGGCCGGGCGTGGTCGGTGGTGAGGAGCTCCAACCCGGTGGTGGTGTGCACGGCTGCCAGCCAACCACGTGGGCGGTACTCCGCTCACCCGGATTTCGGTCAACCCGGCTCGACGCCACTCACGGTCATCGGACGCGTCGGCAGCACGCGGCATGGTGTCGACCACCAGGGCCGGGTGCAGGATGACAGGGTGAGACGTTCGCTCGACCTCCACGACCAGAAGGGGAACCGCGCTCTCCATCACCGGGTCGAGAAGGACGTGGACAGCCACGGCCGAATCATCGTGCACTTCAGGCGGAACGGCCCGGCTCGACGCCGATGAGCAGTCGACTCGCCAACCTGACCTTGCTGGTCGCGGTCCCGCTGGCCGTCGCGACGGGGTTCACGATGTTCGTCCTGGGCAGCGGGCCGGTCTGGCCCGTCGCCATCCTCCACGGGGTCGTTGCCCTCGTGGTGGTCGTGGTCGTGCCCTGGAAGTCGATGGTCGTCCGCCGAGGGTTACGGCGACCGGGGCGGCGCGGGCGGCTCACGTCAGTGGTCCTGGGCTTCGGCGTGCTGCTGGCCTTGGTCACGGGTGTGGCGCACGTTGCCGGCGTGTTGTTCGCCGGCTCGCTCGTGACGACCATGCAGGTCCACGTGGGCGCCGGCGTCCTGAGCGGGGTCCTCACCATCGTCCACGCTCGGAAGCGCAGGGTGCGTCCGCGCTGGACTGACCTGTCGCGTCGTTCGTTCGTGCGACTGACGGTGCTGACCTCCGTGGCGGGAGCGCTCGAGGCGAGCGTCCAGGCAACCGGCGCGGTCACGGCGCAGCCCGGCATACGTCGCCCGACCGGGTCGTTCCGGCTCACGTCGTCCGCGGTCGCCGCGATCCCTGCCACGTCATGGCTGTTCGACCAGGTCCCCGCCATCGACGCAGCGTCCTGGCGGTTGACCGTGGCGACGGGTCGCTCGTCGCGCGACTGGTCACTGGCCGAGCTCGCCCAGTGGGATGACCGGCAGATGGCCGTCCTGGACTGCACGGGCGGGTGGTGGACCGAGCAGGAATGGTCGGGGGTGCGCCTGACCAGACTGCTGCAAGTCGGGGAAGGGCGAACGGTCGAGGTGACGAGCGCGACGGGATACCGCCGGCGGCTTCCGTTGACCGACCAGCTGCTGTTGGCGACCGGAATCAGCGGGGACAGCCTCAGTCCGGCGCACGGAGCGCCGGCCCGTCTGGTGGTCCCCGGCCGCCGTGGCTTCCACTGGGTCAAGTGGGTCGTGCGGATCACCCACGACGACCGGCCCTGGTGGGTCGAGCCGCCTCTACCCCTGCGCTGAGCGGGTCCCTGGCGGCGGACGCAGTGGCAGTCGCAGGCGCCGGCACTGCATCGTGGATGGACGACGTCTAGGGTTTGTCCAAGGTTTCTGCTTACCATGCGGCCGTGACGTCCACCCTCCCGGCGCCGACCCTGGCGAAGCTCGACGCGGTCCGGTCCGCATCCACCTTCCTCGAGGCGATCGACCTCATCGACCCGCTCGTGGACAGCGTCCGCGGCGACGGCGACACAGTGACGCGCGCACTGGCCGAGGCGATCGAGGATGACACCGACCAGCTGACGGCGATCGTGGCGGTGCACGCGGCAGCAGCCGGGGGACCAGCCGTGGCGGCTGCGCTCGTGGTGCCGCTGCTGACCTCCCCGGTGCCGTTCCTCCGCGAGCACGCCGTGTGGGCCCTGCGCTGGTGCCGCCCACTGCCGGATGCTGTCGCCATCCTGCTGAGGACGACGCAGGAAGGCGGTTTCATCGGCATGCTCGCCGAGGCGACGCTGGAGGCCTGGGGGCTCCTCGCGACCGACGACGATGACATCGCGGACCGTCCCCGGATGCGTCCCGCTGACCGGGACCCGTCCGGCCTGACGGTAGCCCAGCTGTTCCTGCACGCCGACATCGACGGGAGCCTCCTGCACGCGGGGAAAGGCGACACCGGTGGGATCGCGACCTTGCTCGTCCAGCTGGGCGACGCGCTCGTCGACGACCCCAGGATCGCGCGGGTGCTGACCCTCTCGCGGCGCCACGACGACGACCAGCGGGCGACCGACGACCCGCTCGTCCCCGGCCACCACTACCTCGGCATCACCCTGCCCGGACCCGTTCGTCCCGCCGCGGACACCTGGCCGCTTCGCGGGTCCGTCCGGCGGGGCCTGCGCCGCGCCCTCAGCGCAGCCGCCCCCGTCGATGTCCTGCATCTGCGGATGGCCGACGTCGGCTCGTGGGCCGCGGCGGAGGTGGCCCGCGAGATGGGAATTCCCACGGTGCTGACCCTCGCGCCCGACCCGCACGCACTCATCGCCGCACGCCAGGCGTCGGGCCTGCTCACCCGTGCCACCTTCGGCGCCGCGGACCACGCCGAGCACCTCGTCTTCCGGGTGATGCTGCTGCGCGACCTCGCCGCCTCCGCCGCAGGTCTCGTCGCCTTCCCCCGGCCGCAGCTGGATCGCGACCTGCGCGACCTGCTGCACCTCGACCCGGACGCCGGTGCCCGTCCCGTCGTCGTTCCCGAGGGCATCGACCTCGCCCCCCTCGAGCGAGCCGCATGTGAGGTGGCCGAGGGCGCCCACGGAGACGACGTCTCCGCAGCCGCTCGGAATGCGCTGGCCGAGCTCGACCTCCTGCTCTCGACCCTGCCTCCCGAGCGCCGCAGGCTCCCGCTCGCGGTCACCGTCGGCCGGCTGCACCGGGTAAAGGGGATGGCGACGCTCGTGGAGGCCTGGGCCTCCGACCCGACGTGCTCCGAGCGGTGCAACCTGCTCATCGTCGGTGGCGACCTGGGTGACCCCTCCGACGACGAGGCCGAGCAGCTCGCTCGCATCGATGCGTCGGTTCCGTGGCAAGAGTCCGCCGAGGGCGGCCTGCTGCTGGCGGGACACCGCCCGAACGGGGTGGTCGCCACCTGGTTGGCAGCCGTCCGCCTGGGCAGGGCCGGCCTCAGCGCGCCGGGAGGCGTCTACGTGTCTGCCAGCCTCAAGGAGGAGTTCGGCATTGCCATCCTCGAGGCGATGGCGTCGGGACTCGTCGTGGTCGCGCCGGGCGGGGGTGGGCCGGCTACCTACGTCGAGCACGGAGTGACGGGTCTGCTCGTCGACACCACGTCGACGGAGGTCCTCGCCGGTGCAGTCGTGGCGGCGCTCGGCCTGGCGGCGGCCCCGGACGCCGCCGCTCGCGCCCAGCACGCCAGGGACGTCGTGACCGATGAGTTCAGCATCGCCACGATGGCCTCGTCCCTCGCCACGGTCTACTCGGAGGTGACCCATGACGCTGCTCGTCATCAGTCCTGACTACGCCTCGCACCTGCTCCCGCTCGCCACCCTCGGCACCGCCTGGGCCGAGTCGGGCGAACGGGTCGTCGTGGCTACCGGCCCGGCGACGGACGCGATCGTGCGCAGGTTCGGCTTCGAGCGGGAGGAACTCCGTCTGGGGCGTGGGTCCAACCCGGGGGTGATCCGCGCCGCGGACCAGCCTCGCGGCGAGGACGAGGCCCTGCGGGGGTTCTTCGAGGCGACTCGTCTCGGAGCCGTGCCGACCCTGGCATTCCAGGCGGCGGCCCGCGGCGACGACCTGCTCTGGGAGCCGCTGCGGGTCGCGCGTGAGGTGCAGGACCTCGTGGACCGGGTCCGTCCCGACCAGATCATCGTGGACCACCTCGCCTTCAGCGCCCGGCTGGGGCTCACGGCAGCGCATGTGCCCCACGGCGACGTCGTCCTGGGGCACCCCTCCGCGCTGACGGTGGGCGACGAGGTCTACGGCTACCCGGCCACCTGGCCGAACCGGCTGCACCGTGATCCGAGCGCCCTGGACGCCCTCCGTCGCCAGTGCGAGGGGGTGCGCGATGCGTTCACCGAGCGCTGGAACACCGTGCTGGCCACTCTCGACCCGGGCGGGGCCGCCAGCGACGACGCCTTCGCCGAGACCGGCGACGTCCTGCTGCTCAACTACCCCGAAGAGCTGCACCCGCCCGAGCGAACCGCGCTCCTGCCCCGGCACGCCTTCCTCGGGTCCACGGTCCGCACCGAGGTGCCCGATCCGGAGGTGGATGCCTGGCTAGCTCGCGACGACGCACCCGTCGTCTACGTGAGTCTCGGCACCTTCCTCTCCGTGCGGTCGGACGTGCTCGCTCGCATCGCGGAGGCGCTGCGCAGCCTCGACGTGCGGGTCGCCCTGGCGGCCGGCTCCACGTCCCCTGACGAGCTGGGTCCGCTCCCACCGACGTGGCTGGTCCGTCGTGAGCTTCCCCAGGTCACCGTCCTGGGTCACGCAGCCCTGGCCGTGTCCCACGGTGGCAACAACAGCGTGACCGAGGCGATGGCCGCCGGGGTGCCCCTGCTCCTCCTGCCCCTGTCGACCGACCAGTTCACCGGTGCGGCCGCGATCGAGGTGGCCGGCCTCGGGACGGCGCTCGACCCCAACGCGGCCACGCCCGCGCAGCTGCGGGTGGCGGTCGAGCACCTCCTCGCCCTGACACCGGAGGAGACTGCCCGACTCGCGCGGCTGTCGCTGGACCTCAGCCGCGATCCCGGCCCCCTGCGTGCCCGCAGGGCGCTCGCGGGACCTGACGACAGCGTCGGCGAGCGTCGCGGCACAGCCGGAGCCGGAGCCGGAGCCGGAGCCGGAGCCGGGCGGCCCATGCGGGGGCAGGATCTGAGTTAGTGGTCCAGGTGGGCGGCCAAGCGCTTCACCGTGCCGTCGACGTCGGTCAGCTTGTCGAGGCCGAACAGGCCCAGGCGGAACGTCGAGAAGTCGTCGCGTTCGCCGCACATCAACGGCACGCCAGCAGCGACCTGCATCCCGCCCCGCTTGAACTTCGCCCCCGTGCGGATCTCGGGGTCGTCGGCGAACGACACCACGACGCTCGGCGCAGCGAAACCCTCGGCGGCGACCGAGGGGAAGCCACGCTCCGCCAGCAGTGCGCGCACCCGAGAGCCGAGTGAGATCTGGGCGTCGCGCAGCACGTCGACGCCCAACGAGCGGGTCTCGACCATGAGTGCGGCGTCGCGCGCTAGCGAGTCGGTGGGCAGCGTCGCGTGGTAGGGCGTCTGGCCTTCGATGTAGGCCTCGGTGATCGTCAGCCACTTCTGCAGGTCGACCGCGAAGCTGGTCGAGGTCGTCGCCATCACGCGTTCGCGCGCTGCCTCCGACAGCATGACGAAGCCGGCGCACGGCGACCCGCTCCAACCCTTCTGGGGAGCGCTGAGCAGGACGTCGACGTCGAGGTCGGTCATGTCGACCCAGAGGGCTCCAGAGGCGATGCAGTCGAGGACGAGGAGGCCACCGACGGCATGCGTGGCCTCGGCGATCGCGCGCACGTAGCCATCCGGCAGCAGGATGCCGGCGGCGGTCTCGACATGAGCCGCGAAGACCACCTCGGGACGGTCGCGCTCGATGGCCTCGACCACCTCGGCGATCGGAGCCGGGGCCCACGGCGCCTGCGGCTCGTCCGTGGCGGGCCGGGCACGGCATACCTTCACGTCGTTGGCGATGGAGCCGGCGTCGAGGATCTGCGACCAGCGGTAGGAGAACAGGCCGTTGCGCACGACGAGGCACCGGCGGCCGGTGGCCAGCTGCCGGGCGACGGCCTCCATCGCGTAGGTGCCGCCACCGGGAACGACCGCGACGGTGTGCGCCGAGTAGGTCGCGCGCAGGACGTCGATGATGTCCTGCATCACCCCGACGAAGCGCTTCGACATGTGGTTGAGGGAGCGGTCGGTGAAGACCACGGAGTACTCGAGCAGGCCGTCTGGGTCGACCTCGGCGCGGGGGAGGGTCACGTCAGCAGGTTGCCACAGAGCGCGTGCTCATGTGCCGCGAAAGGTCGGGGACGGGGTCAGCGCAGGGCTGCCCGACAGCGCGAAGGCCGCACACCATGGCAGCGCGAAGAGCAGCCCCGACTCGATCACCGTCGACGGGCCCATCGCCCACATGGTCGAGAAGGCGACCAGGAGCAGGCCCAAGGCGTTGATCGCACACGCCGTGACGGGCTGCCAGCGCGACGGGGCGGCGCGGGTCGGCACCTGTGCCGGCCGACCGGCATACGCCTCGTCGGCGATGGCTTGGGGAGGGCCGAGCTCGGTGAGCACGGTGCGGACCGCGGCGTCGTCGGCGCCGGGAGCAAGGCTGCCGTCGAGGTGCTCGCGCACCCCCGCGAGGACCTCGGCCCGCTCACCCGGCTCGATCCCGTGGAGCAGCAGCTCGAGGTCGCGCAGGGAGGAGTCCACGAGTGGGTGGGTGGTGTGTGAGCTCATGGCTGTCCCCCTTGGAGCGCGGCATCCACCGCGTCGCGAAATGGTTTCCAGGTGCGCTTGAAGGCGGCCAGCGAGGCGTGCCCGTCGCCGGTCAGCGAGTAGTAGCGGCGCGGCGGTCCCTCGACCGACTCCTGCCAGCTGGTGTCGACCAGTCCGGCCTTGCGGAGCCTGGCGAGCAACGGGTAGAGCGTGCCCTCGCTCGACATCAGCACCCCGTCCGCCGTGAGCCGGCGGGCGATGTCGAGGCCGTAGAGCTCCTCGTGCTCGAGCATCGCCAGGACGCAGTGCTCCAGCGCTCCACGACGAAGATGCGTCAGGATGACGTCGTCGCCGGGTACCATGCGACACAAGGTAGAGGGCGTGGTGCCGAATCGGCAAGTGGTTGCTGGCCGCTCGTCACATCCAGTCGACGTCGGCCGATGTCTTGCCGTCGGCGAGCCGGGCATAGCCGGGCCCGCGATCGAAGAACGGCTCCTCGTCGGGCCGGTCGCCGCGCAGCTCCGTCCGCAGCGCGTCGCTCGCTGCCGCGTCGATGGCCGGTGCGTCCTTGGTCCCCGACGCGACGACCCCGTATGCCGTGCGGGCGCCGTCGAAGGACACCTTGCCCCAGCGCAGGTCGCGTTCGACATCCTCGTAGGGACGTTCGAGCGGGTCGCCCCAGCCGCCGCCACCGGTGGTGCGGATCCGGATCACCTGGCCGGCCTTGACCGGTTCGGAGTCGGCCAGTGCGTCGACCTCGCGCTCGTCCGGGCCGCCCAGGTCAACGGTCACGCTGAACGAGCTCCCCGCCTTGCCGCCCTTGACACCCCAGCAGGCGAGGATCGACCGGTCGGCGATGGACATGAAGTTGGCGTCCTTGAGCATCCGGATCTGCTTCTCGTAACCCAGACCACCGCGGTAGCGACCGGCGCCACCGGAGTCGACAGCGAGGCCCAGCCGCTCGACGATGAACGGGAAGCGGCTCTCGGTGAACTCGGTGGGCAGGTTCCGTGAGTCCGGCACGACGTGGATGGTGTCCTCGCCGTCGGCGTAGTAGCGACCGCCCGAGCCGCCGCCGAGCACCTCGCGCATGAGGTAGTCGTTGCCGTCGCGGTCCTTGCCGTAGACGCCGGTGTAGCGGATCGTCTCCTGGTCGGCGGGCATCTTGCCGTCGACGGCCTTGGCCACGACGCCGGCGAGCACGCCGAGCAGGCGCAGGATGACGAACGTCCTGGCGTTGGTGGGCGCCGGGAAGATCGGGGTGAGGAGGGTGCCCTTGTCGGGGAACCGCATCTCGATGAGCGGCACGATGCCCTCGTTGACGTCGAGCTCGGCCATCCGCTCGGGGGTGTCGGCGAGGTTGCGCAGGATCGGCGCGAGCCACTTCTTGAGGAAGTTGCCGCCGACATAGTCGCCGCAGTGGTTGATCGGCCCCTTGGCCTGCGGCGCAGTGCCGGTGAAGTCGATGACCAGCCGCGGCCCACCGTCACCCGGACCGGGGCCACCGGTGGGCTCCTTGGTGAGGGTGATCCGCTGGGTGTGCAGCCTCGGCTCGTCGACGCCGTCGTGCTCGGCGTAGTCCTCCCAGACATAGGTGCCGTCGGGGATCTTGGACAGGATCTCGCGCCGGTAGGTCTCGGTGGTCTGGTCGAGGATCGTGTCGAACGCCGCCTCGATGGTGTCCCGGCCGTAGCGCTCGAACAGCTCGGACAGCCGCCGCGCCCCCATCAGGCAGGCCGAGCACTCGGCGTCGAGGTCGGCAGCCAGGGAGTCGGGCATCCGGGAGTTGCGGGTCATGATTCGCAGGGCGGCCTTGTTGGGAACTCCCTTGTCCCACAGCTTGATCGGCGGGACGGCCAGGCCTTCCTCATAGACGCTGGACGCGTTGCTCGGCATCGAGCCCGGGACCGCGCCACCGATGTCGTCGTGGTGACCGAACGCCTGGACGAACGCCACCACCTCGCCACCGTTGAACACCGGGACCGTCACGCACAGGTCGGGCAGGTGGCCGATGCCGCCCTCCGACTCGTAGACGTCGTTGTGGAAGAACACGTCGCCCTCGGCCATCTCGTCGAGCGGGAAGTCGCGGGCGATGGGGTGGACGAGGGCGGAGTAGGACCGACCGGTGAGCTTGCGCAGCTGGCGGTCGTGGATGCCCGCGCGGAAGTCGTGGGCGTCGCGGATCATGGGCGAGCGGCTGGTGCGGGCGATGGCGGTCTCGACCTCCATCTCGACGCTGGCCAGGGTGCCCTGGACGATCTCCACGAGGATCGGGTCGACGGTGCTTCCCGGCGCGGTGAGCCGGTTGCCGTGCTCGTATGCCGTGGGCAGGCCGGCGGTGTTCATCGCGCACCTTCCGTCGTGGTTGCGGCAGTGGTGGTCGCCTCGTCGGTCAGAGCGGTTGGGGGCTGCCGTGTGAAGACGAGGTTGCCGATCGAGTCGACCCGCACCGTGAAGCCGGGGTGGACCGGCACGGTGGAGCCGAACTCCTCGATGACCGCAGGACCCTCGAGGGTGTCGCCGGCCCGCAGGTCGGGGCGCCAGTAGATCGGGGTGTCGCCCGGGCCGGTGTCGGCGTCGAAGCAGACCTGCCGGGTGGACTTCAGTGCTCGATCGGCGAGGGGACCTGCTCCTTCGCTGGTCTCTACCTCGCGCAGCTCGGGACGGGTGATCGGGCCGACTCCGGTCACCCGGAGGTTGACCCACTCGACCTGTTGGCTGGGGTCGTCGCGGAAGTCGTAGCCGTACAACGCGCGGTGCTCGGCGTGGAAGGCATCGGCGACGCGGGCGGCATACCCCTCGTCGACGGTGCCCTCGGGCGCTGGGACTCGCACCTCGAAGGCCTGGCCGAAGTAGCGCAGGTCGACGGTGCGCGAGTAGCGATGCGCGTCGCGCGGGAAGCCTTCTCCGTCAAGGGCTTTCGCGGCCTTGGCGGTGAGCTCGTCGAAGGTCTTCTGCACGGCGACGTGGTCGAGCGTCGTGTGCTTGGAGACCATGGTCTGGACGTAGTCGTTCTTCACGTCGACGGTGAGCAGCCCGAAGGCGGAGACGTTGCCCGGGTTCTGCGGGACGACCACCCCGGCGAGGTCGAGGATGTCGACGAGGCGGCAGGCGAGCAGCGAACCGGACCCGCCGAACGTCGTCAGCATGAAGTCGCGCACGTCCAGGCCGCGCTTGACCGAGACCTGGCGCAGCGCGTTGGCCTGGTTCCACGCGGAGATCTCGAGGATGCCGGTGGCGCAACGGACCGGGTCGATGCCGAGCTGGGCGGCGAGGGCGTCGACACCCACGCGTGCCGCGTCCACGTCGAGGGGGATCTCGCCACCGAGCAGGTGCGGGGGGATCCGGCCGAGGACGACGTGCGCATCGGTGATGGTCGGCTGGGTGCCGCCCTTGGCGTAACAGAGCGGGCCGGGGTCGGCGCCGGCGGAGTGCGGCCCGACCTTGAGCGTCCCCTCGGGCGAGATCCACGCGATCGACCCACCGCCGGCGCCGACCGTGACGACGTCGATCATGGGGATCTTGCTGGGGTAGGCGCCGACGGTGCCCTCGGTGGTGAGGGTCGGCTCGCCGTCGAGGACCACGCTGACGTCGGTCGACGTGCCACCTCCGTCGCAGGTCAGCACCTTGGGGAAGCCCGCCCTCTTCGCGATCAGACCGGCACCCAGTGCGCCCGCGGCCGGCCCGGACAGCACCGTGGTGATCGGTTGGTGCACGACCTCGTCGGCCGACAGCACACCGCCGTTGGACTTCATGATGTAGAACGGGATCCCGCTGGCGAAGTCGTCGAGCCGGGTGTGGATGTTGGTCACGTAGCGACTCACGTTCGGCTTCACCGCCGCGTCGACCAGCGTGGTCATCGAGCGCTCGTACTCGCGGTACTCGCGCAGCACCTCGCTGGAGATCGACACGATGGCCTCGGGGTGCTCCCGGGTCAGGATCTCGCGCATCGCCAGCTCGTGGGTGTCGTTCGCATAGGAGTGCAGGAAGCAGACGCCCAGTGTGGTGATCCCGCGGTCGCGGAACCAGCGGGCTGCCGCCACTGCGGTGTCCTCGTCGAACGGGCGGATCTCGTTGCCCTGGAAGTCCATCCGGCCGCCGACCGTGCGCACGGCATCGGCCGGCACGATCCGTGGCGGCTTCACCCAGAAGTAGGAGTTGCCGTAGCCGTCGGGCACCGCCTGCCGGGCTATCTCGAGCATGAACTCGTAGCCCTCGGTGGTGATGAACCCGAGGCGCTCGACCTTGCCCTCGAGCAGCTTGTTGGTGGCGACCGTGGTGCCGTGGCAGACCGCGGTGATGTCGGTCCCGCCGGCACCCATGAGGTCGAGCACCTTGGCGACGCCGTTGATGAAGCCGTCAGCCGGGTTGCTCGGTGTGGACGGCGTCTTGGTCGTCACCATCTCGCCGGAGTCCTCGTCGAACGCCACCACGTCGGTGAACGTGCCGCCGGTGTCGATCCCGATCCTGATCCGCCGCTGAGCCATGGGTGAGATTCAACCGGTCGCGCGGCTGCCTCGCCTTGGCACAAGTTGCCAACCGCGCCGGTGAAGGCTGTGCCGTCAGTCCTGCGGGGGGAGCGCCGGCCCCCGCACGGCACTCCTCAGCGGGTCGCTTCCGAGCATCGGCACCTCGCGCCAGCCGAGATGGACCGTCGCGTCGGTCCGGGTGCGAAGCCGGATCGTGTGGGGGGTCTCGATGAGGCGGACGTCCGCGCTGAAGCAGCCATCACCGTCCCAGCCGCCGGAGGAGACGACGGGCAGCTCGACGCCACCCACCGCGAGCGTCGACGGCTCCCACGTGCCGTCGCCCACGTCGAGTGGCACCTGGGTGCCGTGGCAGTCCAGGACCACCTCGTATGCCGCGCCGCCGGGCGCGAGGCTCATCGCGGCATACTCAGGGGGGAGCTGACTGTCGTCGGCTCGCTTCCACCACCCGGTTTCCGGGCCCGGGGCCGAGGACGACGGGGTGGGGACCGCCAGGATGGCGAGCCGCTCCTCGAGCGCGGCGTCCGCCAGTTCGTCGCCGGACTCGTCCTCACGCCCGACGGCTGGCAGCAGGTGGTCCCAGACGAGGTCGAGGACGGCCTGCATGTCGAGGGTCTCGCTGGTGATGGCGATCGCCATGTCCTGGTCGGGAAGCACGATGGCGTACTGGCCGTAGGCACCGTCACCGCGGTAGCCGTGCCGGGCGCCCCAGAACGAGCAGCCGTAGCCCTCGAGCCAGTCGGGGTTGGGGTCGGCCTCGCGGTTGGGCAGGCCGGTCGGTGTGGTGGCAGTCGCCACCCACTCCGGCGACAGGAGCTTTTCGCCTTCCCAGACGCCACGGTCGAGGTGCAGCTGGGCCAGGGCGAGGATGGCGTCGGAGCCGATGTGGATCCCGGAGAATCCCAGCTCGCGGCCGGTCCCGGTGCGGTGCCACGCCACGTCGCCCCCGCCACGAGGGTCGAGGAGCGGTAGGACCCGGTCACGCAGCAGGGACAGCACCGACGATCCCGTGGCCCCTCGCACGGCGCCCGCGGCCAGGTAGGTGGCGACCTGGTTGTAGGCCCAAGCAGTCCCCGGCTCGTGCTCGGGCGGCGACGCGAGGATCGCGGCCAGCACTGGGTCGGCGTGGTCGCCTTCGCTGGCGCGCTCGTGGGCCGCCCGCGTGACGTCGGGGCTCCAGCCTTCGCCGTCGTGACCGGTCGCCATGGTGAGGCAGTGGCCGAGGGTCAGTCGCCGGTAGCGGTCCGGCACTTCGACGCCGGCCGGCAGGTCGCCGGGAGGCAGCAGGTCGAGCACCGGCTGGTCGAGCGAGACCCGTCCCTCGTCGACGAGCAGCCCGACCGCGGTGGCGGTGAACGACTTGCTCAGTGAGTAGACCAGCTGGACGTGTTCGGGGGCATAGGGCGCCCACCACCCGCGGGCGACGACGTGGCCGTGCCTCGCGACCAGGAGGCTGTGCGGGTCGTGACCGTCAGCCTCGAGGGCGTCGATGAGGGCGAGGACGCCGAGGGCGTCGACACCCTGGGCGGAGGGCGTGCTGGTGGGTAGCGGCACCGTGGTGGCTAGGCGTCGTCGCCGAAGCGACCGCGGTGGTCCAGCGGGATGAGCGGCTTCTCGCCGCGGACCTTGAGCTGCTGGACGCCCCACGTGTTGCCATCCGGGTCGGCGAAGCCGAAGAACGTCCCACCGTCACGCTCGTCGAACACGGTGACCTCGCTGCACTCGACGCCCCGGCCGACCAGCTCGTCGCGGGCTGCGTTGGCGTCGGCCACGACCAGCTGCAGGCCGCGCATCGAGCCGGGCGCCATCTCCTGCTGGGACGGCAGGGTGCCGATGACGATCGAGCAGCCCGAGCCCTCGGGGGTCAGCTGGGCGACGTCCATGTGTTCGTTGGTGGTGCGGTGGTCGAGGTTGAAGCCGACCTTGTCGCGGTAGAACTCGATCGCGGACGTCAGGTCGGAGACGGGCAGGATGACAACTTCGAGGGTCCAGTCCATGTGGGCCAGTCTCGCGGCCCACCTTGATTCGTGCCACTACAGCCACAAATGGACCCTGACACCTGGCGTGGACGTCCATTCGTGCCAGATGTGGCGCGAATGGACGTCCCCCTGTCTGGTGCGCCGTCAGTGCGGGAACGAGGTCTCGGCGGGGCGCTCGAGGTCGTCGCGGTGGTTGCGGATCAGGTCGAGGTTGCGGTCGCGCAGGTGGTCGAAGCCCTGCCCGATGTTGGAGCCCGGGGTGAGCGACGACAGGGCGGTGGCCGGGTCGAGCAGGGCGGACACCCACCCCTCGTGGGACGCCGCCTTGGCCGCGATGTGCGCGTTCGGCGTCACGATGTGGGAGTTGCCGAAGTAGAGCACCCCGGCCGGGTCGATGCCGGTGGCGTTGGCGCCGACGACGAACACATGGTTGTCGTAGGCCCGGGCCCGCGAGGTCAGCTCCCAGATGTCGGCGGACCGCAGCAAGGCACTGGGTCGGCAGATGACCTCGGCACCTTGCACGGCCTGGATCCGCGACAGCTCGGGGTAGTCCCCGTCGAAGCAGATGATCATGCCGATCTTGCCGAGGTCGGTGTCGCAGACCGTCACCGTGTCACCGGGGGTCACCCATCCGCCACCGTCGACGTGCTCGGTGCAGAACGGGTGCGTCTTGCGATACACACCCAGGACCTCACCGTCGCGCCCGATGAGCACCGACGAGTTGTAGATGACGCCCCGCTCGGGACCACGCTCGTAGGTGCCCAGCACGGCATACACACCAAGGTCCTTGGCGACCTGCTGGACCGGTTCGGTGACGGGGCCGGGGATGTCGGAGACGAGGTCCCACAGCTCCTCCACGGAGCAGTCGGGGGTGAATCCAGTGGTCGCGGACTCCGGCACCACCACGAGCTCGGCGCCGGTCTCGTCGACGCAACGTCGGATGAAGTCGACGCACTTGTCGAGGTTCTTGCGCACGGCCTCCGGGGACAGCGGTCCCGGCACCGGCGCCAGCTGGATGGCAGCTGCAGTGAATGCGCGCATCAACGTCCTCCGATCGCCCATCCCACGATAACCCCGAGCAGCGCGATGGCTCCGCCGGAGACCACCCCCCAGGCGTACGGCCGGCCACCGAAGGCCGCCGTGGACGTGCCCACCACCTCGATCGGACGCGGACCGGTCGGGACCTCGGTGGGCTTGGGCCCCTTCTTCTCCTTGCGGACCCCGGCGATGTCGTCATCGACTGCTTCGAAGAACTGGCCGGCCATCTTCTTGGTGACTCCGGCGAGCATCCGCTGTCCGACGCCGCCGATCATCCCGCCGACGGCCGCGTCTGCGTCGAAGCTCAGGTCGGTGCCACCAGCAGCCGAGGGCGCGAGGTGGACCACGACGTCGGCGTCGACCGTGCCAGGCCCGCCGGCACCCTGTGCCTTCATCGTGAACTGCTCGGGGTGCTGCGGGTTGAGCAGCGCGACCTTGCCCTCGTAGGTGCCCTTGATCGCCGCCACCCCGGCTGTGACGGTCATGGCGTACTCGTCGGGTCCCACCTCGGTGAGCGACTCGCAGCCGGGCAGGCAGCGCGCGAGCACCTCGGGGTCGTGGAACGCGTCCCACACCTGCTGCGGGCTCGCCTTGAGGGCGGCGGTGCCGGAGATCTTCATCGTGCCTCCTGGGCAGGCGTTTCAGGTGCGGAGCCGGGCGGGGTGGGGGTATGCCGCGTGCGGGCGAGCGAGGGGATCTCACCGCGGGCGTGCCGCTTGCGCAGCTCCCACAGCTCGACCGGCGAGATCGGCATCGAGGTGATCGCGAAGCCCTCGGCATCGGAGATCGCGGAGGCGATGACAGCAGTGACGGGGATGCACCCCGCCTCGCCGGCACCCTTGATGCCCAACGGGTTCAGCGGTGAGGGTGTCTCGAGGTGGTCGGTCTCGATGTGCGGCACCTCGGAGGCGTAGGGCATCAGGAAGTCCATGAAGCTGGCGTTGAGCAGCTGGCCCGACTCGTCGTAGACCATCCGCTCATAGAGGGCGCCGCCCACGCCCTGGGCAACGCCGCCGTGCACCTGGCCCTCGACGATCATCGGGTTGATCATGTTGCCGCAGTCGTGGATGACGCAGTAGCGCAGGATGCGGATCTCGGCGGTCACGGGGTCGGTCTCGACGATCGCCGCGTGCATGCCGTTGGCGAAGGTGGCCTGGGTCGGGGAGTAGAAGTCCTTGCCCTCGAGGCCGGGCTCGTCGTCGTCCGCGATGGGTGGCTTGGTGGGGTCGTTGTTGCCGGCGAACTGGGTGGCGGCCTTCGCGGCGTCGTCGAAGGCGTAGCGCAGCGGGTTGGACATCACCGAGACGGTGCCGAGCGACATCCGCGTGCCGGGCGCGCCCTTGACCTGCACGATGCCGTCGACGATCTCGAGGTCCTCGGCCGAGACCTCGAGGGCGTCAGCTGCGATGCGCAGGGCCTTGGCCCGGACGTTGCGGGCGGCCAGGGCGATCGCGTTGCCGCTCATCACCGCCGCGCGGGAGGCGAAGGTGCCCACGGCATAAGGCATCCGGCGGGTGTCGCCGGTGGTGACGAAGACGTCGCCGATCGGCACTCCCAGCTCCTGGGCGACGATCTGCGCGAACGACGTCTCGTGCCCCTGACCCTGTGAGGTCAGGCCGGTCGACACGTTGACCCGGCCGCTCGTCTCGATCTGGATGTGGCCACCTTCGTAGGGGCCGACGCCGGTGCCCTCGACGTAGCAGCCGATGCCCAGCCCGACCTGTCGGCCTTCGGCCTCGGCCTGCTCCCGGTAGGCCGCGAAGTCGTCCCAGCCGACCAGCGCCTTGAGCTTGGCCATCGACGCCGGGAAGTCGCCCGAGTCGTACTTGAGCGGCCGCCCGTCCTGGAAGAGCAGCCCGTGGTCGTAGGGCATCTCGCTCGGGAGGATGAAGTTGCGCGACCGCACCTCGGTCCGGTCGATCCCGAGGAACTCGGCGATGGCGTCCATCGTGCGTTCCATGGCGAAGCAGCCCTGCGGCCGTCCGGCGCCGCGGTAGGGGGTCACGAGGACGGTGTTGGTGTAGAGCGACCAGAACTCGCAGCGGTAGGCGCCGGGCTTGTAGGGGCCGAGCAGCTGGGTCGAGGTGATGATCGGGACGATGATGCCGTAGGGCGTGTAGGCGCCGTTGTCGTGCCAGAACTTCACGTCCAGCCCCAGGATGCGTCCCTGCTCGTCGAAGCCGACCTTGACCTGCTGGAGCTGCCCGCGCTCGTGGGCGCTGGAGATGAAGTGCTCGCGACGGTCCTCGGTCCACTTCACCTCCTGCTCGAGAAGCCTTGCCGCCCAAGGGATCAGGACCTCTTCGGGCCACGGGTGGTTGATCTTGACGCCGAAGCCGCCGCCCACGTCCGGGGCGATGCACTCGACCTTGGCCAGCGGCAGGTCGAGCTTGGCGGCCACCGCGGCGCGGACCCCGGTGGAGGTCTGGGTGGAGGAGAAGATCCGCAGCTCGCCCTTGTCGGTGTCCCAGCGCGCGAGGACGCCCTTGCCCTCCATCGGCATGCAGGCGCTGCGCTCGATGTCGAGGTCGAGGTCGAGGGTGTGGGGCGCGGCAGCGATGGCCGCGTCGACATCGCCGACCTCCTGGAGCATGCGGCACGCGACGTTGCCGGGCACGTCCTCGTGGACGAGCGCCGACCCGTCGCGGGCGTTCGCGATCCCGACCACGGGGGTGAGCAGCTCGTAGTCGACCTTGATCCGCTGGCACACGTCCTCGGCGATGTAGCGGTCGCGGGCGACGACCATGACGATCGCCTCGCCGACGTAGTTCACCTCGTCCCGGGCGAGCGCGAACTGGGTGCGGCCGTGGGTCAGCGTGGGGTGGGGGATGAGCAGCGGGAGGGGTTCGCCGACCTTGCCCGGCAGGTCCTCGTGGGTCCAGATGCCGACCAGCCCGTCGACCTCGAAGGCGTCGCTCACGTCGATGTCGACGATCCGCGCGTGGGCGTGCGGGCTGCGGACGAAGGCGGCGGCGAGCGCGCCGTGCCCCATGTCGTCGAGGTAGCGGCCGCCGCCGGTCACCAGCCGGGGATCCTCCTTGCGGTGGACCGGCGCACCGAACATCTGGGTCGTCACGACGGGTCCTCGGTCGCGGCCTCGCCGGTATGCCGCGTGGCCACCTCGACGGAACCTCCCGTGCCCGCGCGCTCGGCCTTGATCTCGGCGGCGCGCAGCACGGACTTCACGATGTTCTGGTAGCCGGTGCACCGGCACAGGTTGCCGGAGATGGCCTCGCGCGCCTCCTCCGACGTGGGGTGCGGGTGGTCCTCGAGGTAGGCGGTGATGGTGGTGAGGAAGCCCGGGGTGCAGAAGCCGCACTGGAGCCCGTGGCACTCGGTGAAGGCCTGCTGGACCGGACCCATCGCGTCGATCGTGCCGAGCCCCTCGACGGTGGTGATCTCGTGCGCCTGGGCGGTGACGGCGAACATCAGGCAGGACCGCATCGGCTGTCCGTCGACGAGGACGGTGCAGGCCCCGCACACGCCGTGCTCGCAACCCACGTGGGTGCCGGTGAGCTGCAGGTCGTGGCGCAGGAAGTCCGACAGCAGCCGGCGGGCCGGGGCCTTGGCGTGCCGCGGCACCCCGTTGACCGTGAGGGTGAGGTCGAGGAGCTCCTCGGCCACTGGTTCGGTCATGCGGCTGGGCCTTCCGTCTCGGGCGAGACCTGATGCGTGGCAACGGATCTCGTGGCGGCCTCGGCAAGGGTCAGCCGGGCCAGCTCGACAGCGAGCATGGCGCGGTACGCGGCGGTCGCGTGGATGTCGCCCTCCGGTTCGATCGCGGCATGGACGAGGTCGGCGGACGCCGCCCAGTCGACCGCGCCCGGCTCCTGTCCCGCATAGACCGCCGTCACGTCCAGGGTGCGGGGCACGTCGGTGACGGAGACGAAGGACAGCCGCGCGTCGGACACGACGCCGTCGGTGGTGCGGACCGCCGCAGCCACACCGGCCATGGCGTAGTCGCCATGCCGGCGGGCGCGCTCCATGAACGAGGTGCCCGTGCCGGCCTGGAACCGGCGGAACCGCACGGCGACGGCCAGCTCCTCAGGCGTCAACGACGTCTCGAGGGCACCTTCGAAGAAGTCGGCCACGGCGATCTCGCGGGATCCCGAGGCCGACACGGCCTCGATGACACCGTCGGTCAGGGCGAGCATCGCGGGCATCTCTCCGGCGGCGTCGGCGTGGGCGATCGACCCGACCGTGGTGCCGCGGTTGCGGATGACGGGATGGGCCACGTTGACCAGTGCCTGGCGCAGCAGCGGCAGCGCGGCATACGCCTCGTCGTGGTGCTCCAGCTGGGCGTGCCGCACCAACGCGCCCACCCGCACCTCGGTGTCGCTCACGCTCACGTCGGCGAGCCCCGCGACCTGGTTGATGTCGACGAGGTGGGCTGGCGAGGCGAGGCGCATGTTGAGGATCGGGATCAGGCTCTGCCCGCCCGCCAGGACCTTGCCGTCGTGCCCGACCTCGGCCAGCACCGAGACCGCGTCCGCGACGCTGCGGGGGGCGTGGTGCACGAACGGCGCGGGTTTCACGGACTGATCCTGCCTTGTCGGGTCGGTGGGGGACTAGGGCCGGATGAAAACGGTGCATGGCCCCCGACACGGGGTCGGGGGCCATGCACAAGGTGCTAGCGGCGCTGGTTGAGGTCGTCGACCCCGTCGCTGTCGCCGTAGGTGTCGTGCCCACCAACCGCGAGCACGGCCCCATCGGCTCGGTCGCGGAGCTCCTGCGGAGCCAGCGCCTTGGCGAGGTGGTACGCGACGACGGCCACGATGGTGCCGAGGGCGATGCCGGTGAGCGAGAAGCTGTCGGAGAACTTCAGCGTCACGTTGCCGATGCCGATGACGATGCCGGCTGCGACGGGTACCAGGTTGATCGGGTTGGCGAAGTCGACGCCGTTCTCCTTCCAGATCTTGGCTCCCAGCAGGCCGATCATGCCGTAGAGCACGACAGTGATCCCGCCGAGGACGCCACCCGGCGTCGACGCCACGAGGGCTCCGAACTTCGGGGAGAAGCCGAACAGGATCGCGACGATGGCTGCGACGTAGTAGGCGGCCGTCGAGTAGACCCGCGTGGCTGCCATCACCCCGATGTTCTCGGCGTAGGTCGTCGTCGGTGAGCCACCCACCGCGGAGGCGACCATGGTGCCGAAGCCGTCAGCCGCGATGGCGCGACCCATGTAGGGGTCGAGGTCGGTCTTGGTCATCTCGGCGACCGCCTTGACGTGGCCGGTGTTCTCCGCGATGAGCGCGATGACGGCGGGGACCACGAGCAGGATGGCTGCCATCGAGAACGAGGGGGCGTGCCAGCCGACGATCTCCTTGCCCGCGACGATCTCGGTGTGCGGCGGGAAGCCGAACCAGGAGGCGTCCTTGATGCCCTGGAAGTTGGTGCGGAAGTGCGTGGTGATCTTGCCGGCGCCCGCGTCGTAGGCGGTGATCTGCCCGAAGCCCTTGTCGAAGAGCCAGGACACGATGTAGCCGAAGATCAGCGCGAGGAAGATGGCGATGCGGCCGATGAAGCCCTTGAAGGCGACCGCGCAGACGATGGTGAAGGTCATCACCATGAGCGCGACCCACTGGTCCTGCGGCCAGTAGATGTTGGCGACCACTGGCGCGAGGTTGAAGCCGATGAGCATGACGACGGCGCCCGTCACGACGGGCGGCAGCACCTTGTGCAGCACGCTCGAGCCGAGGAAGTGGATGAGGACACCCACGAGGGCAAGCACCAGTCCGGCGACGAGGATCGCACCCGTGACGGTGGCCGAGGTGGCACCCTCCTGGTTGCGGATGGCGATCACGGCTCCGACGAACGACGCGGACGTCCCGAGATAGCTGGGGACCTTGCCATTGACGATCAGCAGGAAGCAGATCGTCGCGACCCCGCTCATCATGATCGCGAGCTGGGGGTTGAGCCCCATGATCAGGGGGAAGACGAACGTCGCGCCGAACATCGCGACGACGTGCTGAGCGCCCAGCCCGACCGTCTTGCCCCAAGAGAGCCGCTCGTCGGGTGCGACGACGTCGTCCGGTCCGGCGAGGTTGCCGTCTCCGTGCAGTTTCCAACCCAAGCCCAGTGACATGCGGACTCCTTCTCCACCAAGCGCGGCCACCCCAGGTGACGTGGCCCCAGTCCCGTTCGGGATAGCCGAAAACTAGCGGTCGGACCGTCCGGTGCATTGGGCAATTGTTGCTATCGAGCCCGGAGCGGCTTTCGGCAGAGTATGCGGAGTGGCGCGCTCGCAATCCGGGCCCGGCAGGAGTCAAATGGGCACTGCCGCGTCCCTCCCGCCAGAGGGCGCGGCACCTTCCTGCCCACGCGGCATACGAGCAACCTTTGCTAGCAAACGAAACTGAATGGCGGACAGGTTGCACCCTGTCCACCATCCAGCAATCTTTGCTAGCAAAGGTTGCTCGAGTCCGCTGGAGGTGGACGCCAGGGGTCAGATGCCGCGCATCTGGTGGACCTTCAGGGCCAGGGCGAGCTTGAGCCGCAGCTGGGGGTCGGTCGTGAACGGGCCGAGCATCTTCTCGAGCTTCACGATCCGGTAGCGCAGCGTGTTGTAGTGGAAGAACAGCTGGCGAGCTGTCTCGGCGACGTTCATGTTGGTGTCGATGAGGATCGACAGGGTGCGGCGCAGGTCGACGTTCTCAGGGGAGTCGTCGGCGGCCAGGCCGCCGAGCGACTCGTCGACGAACCGGCGCAGGTCCGCGCTGTCGGGGATGAGCGCGAGCAGCCGGAAGACGCCGAGACCGTCGAAGTGCGTGACCGCCGAGTCGCCGTGCAGCTGGCGCCCGACGCTGACTGCGCTGAGGGCTTCCTCGTAGGCCTGGGGCAGGTCCGCGACCGAGTCGATCGGGCGCGAGACGCCGGTGGAGAAGGTGCGCCGCCCGCCGCCGCCGATGCCGCTGATGACACGGACGACCTCGGAGACGGTCCGCATGATCGCGTCCGTGTCGGCGTTGGTCGGCACACCGCACAGCGCCACGACCTCCTGGCTGAACCCCATGACCGGCGCACGCGGGTCACGGACCGCCATCGCCTGGCTCCACGCCCGCGAGAAGCGCTCCTGCAGGACCCCGACCTCCTCCGGCGAACGCGTCGAGTGCGCGTCGTCCTCGTCGGTCTCGGCCACGACAACGACCAGCCTGCGGTCGATGTCCCACCCGAGCGCGGCTGCGTGGGCGACGGCTTCGGTGGGTGACCCCGCGCGTCCGGAGAGGGCGTCGCGCAGGAACTCGGCGCGGTATTTGCTCTCGACCGCCGAGACCGCCTGCTCCTTGGTGATCGCCAGTGCAGCCACTGTCGCCGCCCGCTCGAGCAGGTGGACGTCGTCGGCGGTGAGGGGGCGGTCTCCCACGAACGCCGCAAGCAGCCCGTGGTTGAGGCTGCCCGCCGCAATGCGCACCATGGCGCGTCGGGCGTTGGCGCCCTGCGCAGGGCGGATGCCGACCGGCTCGTGTTCGGTGATGAGCCGTCCGGTCCGGTCGAAGCAGTCGAGGGCCAAGGCTGCCGCGAGGTCGGCTTCCGAACCGGCCTGCGCGAGCACCCGGCCGTCACTGGTCGTGACCATCGCGGCCCCACCGAGGAACCCGGCGAGCCGCTGGCACAGGTCCTCCAGCCCTCCACCGGCGAGGACGACGCCGACCAGGATCTGGTGGGCCTCCTCGACGCGTTCGAGGATGCCAGCCTGTTGGTCGAGCACGGCACCGAGGGCTTCGGTGACGATTCGCTCGGCCCGGACCGTGGGAGAGGCGAGCACCAGCGGGACGCCCGCCGCCGCAGCCCGGGTGCGCCACCGATGGACCTGGTCGGCGCTGCCACCGGCGATGGCGATAGCCGTGACGTCGTCGAGCGAGCACTGCTCGAAGGGGTCCTGACCAGCCGCCTCCCACGCCTCGACGGCTTCCGCGTCGGTGCAGACCAGGTGGTGGCGCGGGTCGGTCGCGGCGCCGAGCAGTGAGGCGCGGGCGACGCCACGCAGCAGCTGGTCGGGGCTGTGGACCAGCTCGGCACCAGCGAGGGACGGCAGGGCGAGCAGTCCCTCGAGGCTCACGCCACCGACCAGGTCACGGCTGGGCGCCTGGGTTGCCTGGGTTGCCTGAGCCGACTGGGGTGCCTGGGACGCGGGGGCCGATGGCAACTCCGCGTCAACCAGGCCGCCATCCTTGGCAACATTCACCATGAGGCGACTGTAATCGCAGTCGATAGCGTCGCTGCGTCAGTCCGAGGAATCACCGAGGAACCCAGCTCGCACCGGAGGTCAGCCGTGGCAGCGTCCCAGCCGCTCTGGCCGGCAGCGGTCTCCGAGCGCTCCGTCGCCCCGGTCCACGGTCCCCCGCGCCGGGCCAGGGTCCTGGGGGCGTTCCCCTCGGCGCTCTACCTCCAGGTCGGTGGCCATGCGGGGGTCCTGCCGGTCGTGACGGCTGCCGGGCTGCGCCTCCCGACAGCCCTGGTCGTGGCAACTGCGCTCCCCACCGTCGGCTGGGGCACCCAGCCCGGCGACGAGGTCATCGTGGGTGGCGGTGAGGTGCGGCTCTCCGGCCTCACGATCCGGGCCGTCCGCACCTGGCGCCCGCAGCCGGTGACGGCAGCAGGAGTGGGCCCGGGTCTTCTCGGATCCCCCTTGGCGCCGCTGCGGCTGCCCTGGCGCACCACCTCCCGCACGCTGACCGGCGGCCTGCTGGCGGGTGAGATGGCATCCCTCCCCGACCGCGTGAGCACGCTCGTCGGCGCGGGGCCCGGGCTCACCCCCAGTGGCGACGACCTCCTGTGCGGGATCCTGCTCGGCCTGCGCCTGCACCCGCGCGGCTCGCTGTCCCTGGTGGAGCGGCTGTGGGCTGTGGTGCGGCCCCGCCTCACCACCACGACCAGCCTCTCGGCCGCGCTGCTCACCGAGGCGGCGCAGGGGTATGCCGTGGCGCCCGTCATCCGCCTCGCCGAGGCTCTTGCGCGCCCCGCCGGGGACCAAGGGACAGACGAGGGCCTTCCCGCCACCGACGCCACCGACGTCAGCGACGCGGTGCAGGCGGTGCTCGCCATCGGGCACAGCTCGGGCGCCGACCTCCTCGGCGGGCTGGCCGGCTGCCTCGACACCCTCGACAGCCTCGGCTCTCGCTCTCCGGACCTGCTCGACCACTCGCCACGCCTGGCCACGACCCGAAGGAGCCTTCCGTGACCGACCACGTCGAGGTGCGCAGCGGGGCCTACTACGACTCCGTCAGCCTCATGCAGGTCTCCCGCCAGGTCGCGAGCGCGTCTGGCGTGGCCGCCGCCCAGGTCGCCATGGCCACCGAGCTCAACCTCGAGGTCATCGGCGGCATGGGCTTCTCGGTGCCCGAAGGCGTCCAGCCCAACGAGCTGGTGGTCGCCATCCGCGCCGGGGACGACGACGGCGGCGTCGCGAGCGGGCTGGCTGCCCTCGACACCGCGTTGGCCAGCCTCAGGTCGGCTGGGTCCCGGTCCGGTGGCTTCGGCGACGCACCTGCGCCCCGCACCCTGGGCCGCGCCATCGCCGCGGGGGAGGCCAACCTGGCGCTGGTGTCCGTGCCCGGCCAGTACGCCACCATCGAGGCCTTCGACGCGATCAACCGTGGGGTCTCGGTCATGCTCTTCTCCGACAACGTGTCGGTCGAGGACGAGGTGCGGCTCAAGGACGCGGCAGCTGCCCGCGACGTGCTGGTCATGGGCCCGGACTGCGGCACCGCCGTCGTCGGAGGGGTCGCGCTGGGCTTCGCGAACGTCGTGGAACGCGGAGCCGTGGGCATCGTCGCAGCCTCAGGCACGGGCGCCCAGCAGATCATGGCGTTGCTCGACGCCGCCGGGGTCGGGGTGAGCCACTGCCTGGGTGTCGGCGGACGCGACCTCTCCGCCGCTGTGGGTGGCCGTTCGACCAGGCAGGCGCTCGCCGCGCTCGCCGCAGATGCGGCGACCGAGTCGATCCTCGTCGTCTCCAAGCCACCGGCGGCCGAGGTGCTCGCCGACCTCGAGACGTATGCCGCGGGGCTGGGCAAGCCGGTCCACTGGGCGACGCTCGGGGCGGGCCGACCAGACTTGACGGCGGCCGTCGAGGCGTTCCTGGGTTCGCTCGGCAAGGAGGCCCCTGAGTGGCCTAGCTGGAAACCGCTCCTCGACGCCGGGTCTTTGAAGGATCCGCCACGCCCTGACGTGGCAGATCCTTCAAACACTCGCGATTCGGCGGGAGGTGGGGAGGGCGGACGGTACCTGCGGGGGCTGTTCTGCGGCGGCACGCTGGCGGACGAGGCCATGCTGGTCGCCAGCGCTGAGCTCGGCGGCATACGGTCCAACATCCCTCTTGCCCCCGACCTGGCGCTCGACGGGGACCTGTGCGCCGACGACCACGTCGTCATCGACTTCGGCGACGACGGGCTCACGCGCGGCCGGGCGCACCCGATGATCGACCCCACCCTGCGGCTCGAGCGGATCGCGGCCGAGGGGCACGACCCCCACTGCGGCGTCCTGCTGCTCGACCTGGTGCTCGGACACGGTGCCCATCCGCAGCCGGGGCCCGAGCTGGCTGACGCGATCCGTGCCGCGCGGGAGGCGGCGGGTGCCGCCGGACGCGACCTGCCGGTCGTGGTCTCGCTCACCGGCACGCGAGGGGATCCCCAGGGCGTCAGTGCCACCGCTGCAGCGCTGACTGCCGTCGGCGCCTCGGTGCACTTGTCCAACGCCGAAGCCACCAGGACGGCGCTGTCGCTGCTGTCCGGCACCGCCCAGGGAGGATCCCGATGACCGCACCACTGAACGGGCTGCTGGACGACGATCCGGTGCTGGCCACCGCGGGCGCCTCGATGTTCGCGGACGCACTGCGGGACCAGGCCGTCGTCGTCACGGAGACCGACTGGCAGCCGCCCCTCGAGGGGACGGCCGAGCACCTGACCAGCGTCCTGGGCGACCCACGCCGCACCGACGCGAATGCCCATGCGCTGCAACGGATGACGGCCGCGGGTGCCGACTTCGTCGACGTGCGGCCGGCGCACGAGGTGCTGGGCCTGGAGCGCGGGACGTTCCTGCACGCCGGGCCGCCCATCGAGTGGGACCGCGCGTCGGGACCGCTCAGGGGCGCCCTCATCGGGGCGATGCTGTTCGAGGGGATGGCCGAGACCGCGGAGGCCGCGGAGGCCGCCCTGGCCCGCGGCGACGTCCAGCTCGAGCCGTGCCACCACCGTGACGCCGTCGGACCGATGGCGGGCGTGATCTCACCGTCGATGTGGGTCTACGAGCTGCGCGACGAGGTCCACGACCACACGTCCTGGTGCTCGCTCAACGAGGGACTGGGCAAGGTGCTGCGCTACGGCGCCTACGGGCCGGAGGTCATCGACCGGCTGCACTGGATGAACTCGGTGCTGGGGCCGTTGCTGCAGCAGGCGATCCGCTCCGCTGGTCCGATCGACGTCAAGTCGATCATCGCCCAGATGCTCCAGATGGGCGACGAGGGGCACAACCGCAACCGAGCCGGTTCGCTGATGTTGCTTCGCGAGCTGCTGCCGTCGCTGATCGTCGCCGACGGTACGTCGGCCGACATCGCGGAGGCGGTGCGGTTCTCGGGTGCCAACGAGCACTTCTTCCTCAACCTGGGTATGCCGGCCTGCAAGCTCTCGACGCTGGCCGCCGAAGGCATCCCGGGATCGACCGTGGTCACCACCATGGCCCGCAACGGCACCGACTTCGGCATCCGGACCGCCGGCACCGGCGCGCAGTGGTTCACCGGGCCGGCCAACACCCCGGAAGGGCTGTTCCTCGGCTCCTACGGCCCGGACGACGCGAACCCCGACATCGGCGACTCGGCCATCACCGAGACCGCCGGCATCGGCGGGTTCGCGATGGCCGCGGCACCGGCCATCGTCCGGTTCGTCGGCGGCGACGTGCCGCTGGCGCTCCGGGCCACCCGCACGATGTACGAGATCACCGTCGGTGAGCACACGGCATACCAGGTGCCGATCCTGGAGTTCCGTGGGACGCCCACCGGGATCGACGTGGCGGCGGTGGCACGCACCGCGATCCTGCCGCAGATCAACACCGGCATGGCCGGCCGCGTCGCGGGGACCGGCCAGGTGGGGGCCGGGCTGGTGACGCCACCGGCGGAGTGCTTCACCCAGGCCATCGCCGCCCTGGCGGCCAACGCACAGTCCTGAGGTCCGGCGATTCGCCGGCGATTCGTGGTCGCCGACGGAGGTGAGGCGGCGGCGTGGCAGGATACGGGCTCGTGACGGCACGCATCCTCGACGGCAAAGCGGTCCTGGCGACCATCAAGGACGAGCTCCGCGGGCGGGTGGACGTGCTGCGTGAGCACGGCGTCGTCCCCGGACTCGGCACGGTGCTCGTGGGGGAGGACCCGGGCAGCCAGTGGTACGTCAACGCCAAGCACAAGGACTGCGCTGAGATCGGGCTCACCAGCATCCGGCGCGACCTGCCATCGAGCGCCACCCAGGCCGGGGTCGAGGCCGTCATCGACGAGCTGAACGCCGACCCGGCGTGCACGGGCTTCCTCGTGCAGCAGCCGACCGGGCTCGACGAGTTCGCCCTCCTCTCCCGGGTCGACCCCACCAAGGACGTCGACGGGCTGCACCCCACCAACCTCGGCTGGCTGGTCCTCGGCAAGGAGGCGCCGCTGCCGTGCACCCCGGCCGGCTGCATCGAGCTGCTGCGCCGGTTCGACGTCCCGATCGCCGGCGCGCGGGTGGCCCTGGTCGGGCGCGGGATCACCGTCGGTCGACCGCTCGGCCTGATGCTCACCCGCCGTAGCGAGAACGCCACGGTCATCCAGTGCCACACCGGCACGCGGGACCTCGCCGCCGAGGTCCGCCAGGCCGACATCGTCATCGCGGCGGCGGGCCAACCGGGGCTCATTACGGCCGACATGGTCAAGCCGGGCGCCGCGGTCCTCGACGTCGGCGTCAGCCGGATCATCGCCGAGGACGGTAGGTCCAAGGTGGCCGGTGACGTCGCCGACGACGTGGCCGAGGTGGCCGGGTGGGTCAGCCCCAACCCCGGCGGAGTCGGTCCGATGACCCGCGCCATGCTGCTGTCCAACATCGTGGCGGCCGCCGAGCGACAGCTCGCCGAGACGTCGGCCTGACCACCATGACCGCGCCGCGCCTGGGCTGGTGGTGGCTCGCCGCCCCGGTCCTGGTGCTGGGCGTGGTGCTGTTCCTGTTCGACGAGGTGCGACCCGCCGGCTACACCATCGCGGCCGGCCTGGGGCTGGCGGCGCTGCTCCGACTGGTGCTGCCGACGGCGCGCAGCGGCGGTCTCGCGGTGCGCTCGCGCGGCGTGGACGTGGTGACGATGGCGGCCCTCGGGATCGCCCTCGCGGTGATCACCTCGGTCCTGGACCTGCGTCCGCGCAGCTGACGCGGTAGCCGCGCCGGGCGACCGGAAATGCGGAAGCGGCCGCCCCCCGAGGGAGACGGCCGCTTCGACGGGTGCTGAGGGGCTGGGTCAGCCGAGCAGGCCGAGACCGCGGACGGCCTCGCGCTCCTCCTCGAGCTCCTTGACGGAGGCGTCGATGCGGGCGCGGGAGAAGTCGTTGATCTCCAGGCCCTGGACGATCTGCCAGTCACCGTTGCTCGTGGTGACCGGGAACGAGGAGATGAGGCCCTCGGGCACGCCGTACGAGCCGTCCGAGCGGACCGACATCGACACCCAGTCACCAGCTGCCGAGCCAAGGGCCCAGTCGCGGGCGTGGTCGACCGTGGCCGACGCCGCAGAGGCGGCCGACGACGCGCCACGGGCGTCGATGATCGCCGCTCCGCGCTTGGCCACCGTGGGGATGTAGGTGTCGGCCAGCCAGGCCTCGTCGTTGACGAGCTCGGCTGCGTTGCGGCCCCCCACCTCGGCGTGGAACAGGTCGGGGTACTGGGTGGCGGAGTGGTTGCCCCAGATCGTCATGTGCGTGATGTCGGTGACGGCCGCGCCGGTCTTGGCGGCCAGCTGGCTGATCGCGCGGTTGTGGTCCAGGCGGGTGAGCGCCGAGAAGCGCTCCTGCGGGATGTCGGGGGCGTTGCTCATCGCGATGAGCGCGTTGGTGTTGGCCGGGTTTCCGGTCACCGTGACGCGGATGTCCTCTGCCGCAACGGAGTTCAGTGCCTTGCCCTGAGGGGCGAAGATGCCGCCATTGGCCTCGAGCAGGTCACCGCGCTCCATGCCGGGACCGCGCGGGCGGGCACCCACGAGCAGGGCGTGGTTGACGCCGTCGAAGACCTTCTCGGCGTTGTCACCGATCTCGACCTTGGCCAGCGTGGGGAACGCGCAGTCGTCGAGCTCCATGACGACACCCTCGAGCGCCTTGAGCGCCGGGGTGATCTCGAGCAGTCGCAGCTCGACGGGGGTGTCCGGACCGAAGAGCGAACCGCTCGCGATCCGGAAGAGGAGGCTGTAGCCGATCTGGCCGGCGGCGCCGGTGACGGCGACCTTGACGGGGGCAGTGCTCACGATGGGACCCTTCGCGCTCTGGTGGGGTTTGCTGACTCACGACGCTAGCAGGGTGCGCGTGGCCCGCAGCCGGGTGGTTAGGGTCGAGTCATGCCGACTCCCGACTTCGTCCTGGCCCTGCGTGAACGGGTCGGCAAGCACCCCCTTTGGCTGACGGGCGTCACTGCCGTCGTGCGCAACTCGCGTGCTGAGGTGCTCCTCGCCCGCCGGGTCGACAACGGCCAGTGGGCCCTCGTCAGCGGCATTCTCGAGCCGGGTGAGCAGCCCGCGGAGGGGCTCCGTAGGGAGATCGAGGAGGAGACCGGGGTGGTGGCCCGGATCGACGAGCTGACGGGGGTGTGGACCCTGCCGGCGCAGCAGTACCCGAACGGTGACCGCGCCCAGTACCTCGACCTCTGCTTCACCGCGACGTACCTCTCGGGGGAGGCGCGGGTCAACGACGACGAGTCGCTCGACGTGCGCTGGTTCGCCCTCGACGACCTCCCCGAGATGATGGAGCGGTCCCGGGTGCGGCTCGAGCGTGCTCTCGCCTTCAGTGGCCGCGCCTGGTTCGAGGGCGCTCCAGCGCCCACCGAGGGGTATGCCGCCGTGCCCGTCGACCACAGTCCGCTCGCCGTTCTCGGGTCCGCGGATCCGGCGGGCCGCCACGTGGTGCTGCGACGAGCCACCGCAGCCGACGTCGGTCCGGTCGTCGCCTTGATCGCCGACGACCAGCTCGGGGCGAGCCGGGAGGACCCGAGCGACCTCGCGGCATACCTCGGTGCCTTTGCGGCGATCGACGCGGACCCGGCGCAGGCGCTCGTCGTCCTCGACGACGGCGGCACCGTGGTGGGGACGATGCAGGTGAGCTTCATCCCGGGGCTGTCCCGAGGGGGTGCGATGCGAGGGCAGATCGAAGCCGTCCGGGTTGCCGGCAGCCACCGGGGGCAGCGGCTCGGCGAGCAGATGATCCGGTGGGCCGTCGAGGAGTCCGGTCGACGGGGGTGTGCCCTCGTCCAGCTCACGACCGACAAGAGCCGCGCCGATGCGCACCGGTTCTACGAGCGGTTGGGGTTCACGGCGTCGCACGAAGGCTTCAAGATGGCCTTGGGCAGCAGTAGCCCGGGCCCGACCACCTCGACCCAGGAGGACCCATGAGCGGCACCGGCACGAAGGACGACCCCTGGGCGCTCAAGACCCCGCCCGGCACCGGTGACTACGCGATGTACCGCGATGATGACGCCGACCCGGCGCAGCTGGTCTGTCAGGTCGGCTCGACGAAGCTGCTCTACGACGCCCGGGTCATCGAGGACCTGCACGCCTGGCTGCGTGAGCAGGGCGACTGGGTGCCGCTCGGCAGCGCCGACGAGCAGAAGCCGGCCAAGGACGGCACGGTCGAGGCGTGGGGGCGCTCCGAGGCCAACCCGGTGGGCGGCTGGTACGGGCTGCGCAAGGGGTATCGCGGCAGGGTCGGGATGTACCTGCCGCCGCTGCTGGAGGAGCTCGGGCTCGCGGAGGTCGAGCACAACCCGCGCAACAACCGGATGCGGGCGATCTGAGGCGCGGGACCTGACGCGGGCCGACGGACGCGCCCGAGTCTGTGGGTCAGGCGGCCCGGCGCAACCGCAGCACTGGCATGACCCGCGTCGTCTTGGTCTCGTAGTCGCCGAACCCGGGTCGTTCGGCCACGATGGTCGGCCAGCTCTTCGCGCGCTCGTCTGGGTCGAGCTCTTCCGCGTCGACCGTGAAGGTGTCGGTGCCGACCTCCACCTCGAACCGCGGATTGGCCTTGAGGTTGTGGTACCAGTCGGGGTTGGTCGGCGCTCCACCCTTGGAGGCAACGACCAGCATCGAGCCGTCGTCCTGGGGGAAGTACACCAACGGCGTGACTCGCACGGCGCCGCTCTTGGCCCCCACGTGGTGCAGCAAGATCATCGGCGCGCCCGCGAAGTAGCCGCCGACCCTGCCCTCGTTGGCGCGAAACTCTGCGATCACACCGTTGTTCCAGTCGCTCATACCTGTGCCAACCCCATTCCCGCGGGTCCCATTCCGGACGGTTTGCCCGTCTCACGCACAGGTATGCCGGGTGGTCACCATCGGCGACCACGCGGCACACCAGGTGGTGGTGTCAGCGCAGGGCGGCCAGCGCGTCGTTGAAGGTCGCGGACGGGCGCATGACTCCCGCGGTCTTCTCCTCGTCCGGGCGGTAGTAGCCGCCGATGTCGGCCGGGTGTCCCTGGACTCCGAGGAGCTCGTCGTTGATCGTCGCCTCGTTGGCCGCGAGCGTCTCGGCGACGGTCGCGAAGGAGGCCGCGAGCTCGGCGTCCTGGGTCTGGGTGGCCAGCTCGTGGGCCCAGAAGAGGGCGAGGTAGAAGTGGCTGCCCCGGTTGTCGATCTGACCGACCTTGCGAGCCGGACCCTTGTTCTCGTTGAGCAGCCGCTCGGTCGCGCGGTCGAGGGCCTCTCCGAGCAGCTCGGCGCGCGCATTGTCGGTGGTCGTGGCCATGTGCCGCAGGCTCTCGGCCAGGGCCAGGAACTCACCCAGGCTGTCCCAGCGCAGGTAGTTCTCCTGGACCAGCTGCTGGACGTGCTTGGGAGCCGAACCACCGGCACCGGTCTCGAAGAGCCCGCCGCCGTTCATCAGCGGAACGACCGACAGCATCTTGGCGCTGGTGCCGAGCTCGAGGATGGGGAACAGATCGGTGTTGTAGTCGCGCAGGACGTTGCCGGTGACCGAGATGGTGTCCTCGCCCTTGCGGATCCGCTCGACCGAGAAGGTGGCCGCCTCGACGGGCGACAGGACCTGGATGTCGAGGCCGTCGGTGTCGTGGTCCGCGAGGTAGGTGTTGACCTTGGCGATCAGGTTGCGGTCGTGCGCGCGGCTCTCGTCGAGCCAGAAGACCGCGGGAGTCTGGGACGCGCGGGCCCGGGTGACGGCCAGCTTGACCCAGTCGCGGATCGGGGCGTCCTTGGTCTGGCAGGCGCGCCAGATGTCACCTGCAGCGACCTCGTGCTCCAGCAGCACGTCGCCTGCGGTGTTGACGACCTGCACGGTTCCGGCTTCGGCGATCTCGAAGGTCTTGTCGTGGCTGCCGTACTCCTCGGCCTTCTGCGCCATCAGGCCGACGTTCGGGACCGATCCCATCGTGGTCGGGTCGTAGGCGCCGTGGGCGCGGCAGTCGTCGATGACAGCTTGGTAGACGCCGGCATAGGAACTGTCGGGGATGACGGCCAGCGTGTCGGCCTCGCCGCCGTCCGGGCCCCACATGTGGCCGGACGTGCGGATCATCGCGGGCATCGAGGCGTCGACGATGACGTCGCTGGGGACGTGCAGGTTGGTGATGCCCTTGTCGGAGTTCACCATCGCGAGGCGGGGGCCGTCGGCGAGGCCCTTGTCGATCGCAGCCTTGATCTCGGCGCCCTTGTCCCCGAGCGAGCCGAGGCCGTCGATGATCGAGCCGAGTCCGTTGTTGGCGGACAACCCCGCCTCGGCCAGGTCCGCGCCGTAGGTCGCGAAGACGTCGGGGAGGAACGCACGCACGACATGACCGAAGATGATCGGGTCGGAGACCTTCATCATCGTGGCCTTGAGGTGCACCGAGAACAGCACGTCCTCTGCCTTGGCGCGGTCGATCTGCGCAGCGAGGAAGGCATCGAGGGCGGCAGCGCGCAGGACAGTGGCGTCGACGACCTCCCCTTCGAGGACCTTCAGTCCGTCCTTGAGGACGGTGGTGCCTCCAGCGGTGACGAGCCGGATGGTGAGGGTGTCGTCCGCCGGGAGCACCACGGACTGCTCGTTCGACCGGAAGTCGTCGGCGCCCATGGTGGCGACGTTGGTCTTCGAGTCAGCGCTCCAGGCGCCCATCGAGTGGGGGTGCTTGCGGGCGTAGTTCTTCACCGCGGCGGGCGCCCGGCGGTCCGAGTTGCCCTCGCGCAGAACGGGGTTCACCGCGCTGCCCTTGACACTGTCGTAGCGGGCGCGGGCGTCACGCTGCTCGTCGGTGGTCGCGTCGTCGGGGTAGCTCGGCAGGGCGTAACCCTTGGCCTGCAGCTCGGTGATGGCCGCCTTGAGCTGCGGGAGGGACGCGGAGACGTTGGGCAGCTTGATGATGTTTGCCTCGGGCGTCGTGGCCAGCTCGCCGAGCTCGGCGAGGGCGTCACCCATGCGCTGGTCCGCGGGCAGCAGGTCGTCGAACGCGGCGATGATGCGCCCCGACAGGGAGATGTCGCGGGTCTCCACGTCGACTCCGGCGGTGCCGGCGAACGCCTCGATCACCGGGAGGAAGGAGTAGGTCGCCAGCATGGGCGCTTCGTCGGTCAGGGTGTAGATGATCTTGGCCATGGAGGCGACTCTCCTGAGGTGGTCTGGATGTCGAAGCGGTGCGAGACGCTGCTCAGGTTATCGGCCCTGGCTGCAGTCGTTCCTCGTCCAGGACCACAGTATCTTGATATCAAGATACTCGCACATGCGGTCAGGTGGTGGGCTTCAGGTCCTCCGGGTCGACGACACCCGTGATGTCCTCGTCGCGGCGGTCCACTCCCGTCACCAGGTGGTAGGTGGCGCCGGCGATCGCGGCTCCGATGATGGGCGCCAGCCAGAAGGCCCACAGCTGCGCAGGTGCACCGTTGCCGTTGAAGAACGCGACCGCTGTGGAGCGGGCCGGGTTGACCGAGGTGTTGCTGATCGGGATCGAGATCAGGTGGATGAGAGTCAGCGCGAGGCCGATGGCGATGGGGGCGAAACCCGTGGGTGCGCGGTCGTCGGTCGCCCCGAGGATGACGTAGAGGAAGAAGGCCGTGAGGATCGCCTCAGCGCACAGGACCGCGACGAGGGTGTAGCCGCCGGGGGAGTGCTCGCCGTAGCCGTTGGCCGCGAGGTTGCCGGTCGCGTCGAAGCCGGAGACGCCACGGGCGATGCCCCACAGCGCCAGCCCCGCGACCAGCCCGCCGACGACCTGGGATGCCACGTAGGCCGGCACGTCCTTCCAGGGGAAGCGCTTGGCCACGGCGACGCCGATGGTCACCGCAGGGTTGAAGTGCGCCCCGGAGACGTGCCCCACGGCATACGCCATGGTGAGGACGGTGAGGCCGAAGGCCAGCGCCACGCCCAGGAAGCCGATCCCGAGCTGGACGCCCTGTCCGGCGACCACGTTGGGTGCGAGGTACTTCGCCGAGAAGATGGCGCTGCCGCAACCGCCGAAGACGAGCCAGAACGTGCCCAGTGCCTCTGCGCCGAGGCGTGAGGTCAGTGCCGGTGTGCGCATGCGCGAGTCTCCTTGGTGACGAGTGGGCCGGGGCGACCGGTGGGCCGCGCGGGGCCCGTGCCGGGACCACTCTCCCGCACCAGCCGCCGTTGCACACCTGCGACACCCGGAGCGGGCGGCATCGCCGGGCATCCGCCGGGCATCCACAGGGCATCCGCCGTGCTGCCACCTGGCCATTCACCAAGAGAAGGTAAAACCCGGCCATCAGGCAAAAGGACTAGGCCTGCATCCCCGGATACGTCTAATGAATGAGGTGATACCGGGACAAAGCGTCACATTAACTTTTCACTTCTTTACCAAATGCTGGTGAAACTCATCCCCGTCCTTTACGTTCTGCACAACATCAAACCGGGCCCAGGGGCTCGAGAGGCGGGGTTTCGGATGGATCAGCAGGGGAACGTCAAGGACAGCGCCAAGCCGCTGGTCAGCCGGCGCACGGTTGCGCTCGGCGCGGCATGGTCGGTGCCCGTGATCGTGATGGCGACTGCGGCACCCGCAGCCGCGGGATCAACCGAGCCTCGGGGTGCGGTCCTTGCCACGGCCACGGGTGAGAAGGGGGAGGCGGTCGGCTCCAACCGGAAGGTCACCTTCATCCTCAGCTTCGGATCCATCGTGGGCTCCAACAGCGTGGCGATCACCTCGATCGACGGGGGTGGACCGTGGGCGGTCCTCCCCACGGCCAGTGCGACCGTCGACTCCGGGCACACCTCGGTCCCGTTCTCGCTGACCCGCCCTGACAACAACGCCAGCCTGAGCGTCGTCGTCCACTACACGGTGAACGGTGTCGCCCACACGGTCGCGGTGACCGTCAAGAACAAGGCCTAGGGGACAGGCCCCATGTCGGGCGCGTCGCGGGGGGACACGGAAGCAAGTCCTTGGGACTCCAGCTCCGCGAGAAACGTGACCACGTCTGGCTCTACTTCGGCAGCAGGGGCGCCGAAGTCGGCCGCGACGCGTTCGACGATCTGGGCCGTGGTGGACGGTTCGGCCAGGGCCTGCCAGATGGCCCACGCCGAGCCCTCCATGGCGAACGGCCTGGCGGTCTGGGGAGTCGTCAGGCCGAGCACCACGACCCGACCCGGCGACTCGACCACGGCCACATCGGGGTTGCGCAGCCACACCGTGTCAGTCAAGTTCCACCAGGCCCTGGCTCGCCAGCGTCCTGAGTGCGGCCTCGGTGGCCGCCGCCGGGTCGACACCCTCGGGCGTCGGGCCGAAAGCCGTGACCAGCACGTCCACCAGCTCCGACACGGGGGTCCAGTCGGGGCAGGCGTCGACCAGAGTCGTCGCCAGCGCCGAGAGGCGTACCACTTCCCGACCGACCAGCAGCACGGTCTCACCGTCGCGATCGACCCGGTCCACGGCCGGCAGGTAGCGCGCTCTCACGAAGTTCCACCCACCAGCTCGTCCAACAGCCCGGCCACGTCGGCCGACTCACGATAGGTGATCCGATGCACACCACCCAGCGACTCACACAGCGCCGCCAGGCGCTGCAGTGGTCGCGCCATCTCGGGCAGGTGCGACGTCTGGGGCACCAGGGCCACCAGCGCGTCGAGGGTGGCGAGCGTGTCCACGGTGGGCTCGCCCTGGTGGCCGGGATCGCGGTCGAGCAGGCACAGGGCGGCGAGGTGCACGCGGGCGCTGGGTGCGGTCAGGCCGACACGGCTGGGCGGGGTCTCGTTCTTGAACAGGCTGTCCGGGGTGCGGCGGATCGACAGAGGCTTGGGGTAGGGCACGACCGTCAGGTCGTCCAGCACCACGGTGGTCTCGTCGGTGACGTACCAACGACCAGGGCCCAGGGTGCTGACCAGGGTCGTCTTTCCGGTGCCGCCGGGAGCAACGAATGCCGCGGCGGCACCGGTCGTCGGGTCGGCGATGCAGGCTGCGTGCAGCATGAAGCACTCGCCGGCGCGGGCGTCGATGGCGGACAGCGTGATTCGCTGGGTGAGAACCTGCAGCAGGTCTTCCAGATCGGGGCGGGAGACCGCGCCGTCCGTGTCGGCCTGCGCCCACGCGTGCGGGTCGCTGTCAAAGACCACCTCGGCCGTCACCTCGCCGGTCGCACCCACCGGGGCGGCACAGAACTCCCAGAGTCCGGGCAGCCGGTCCAGCACCTCAGCGGCCCGGTCGCCACGCACCCGCACCTCGACGTGCACGCCGAAGGCGTCCACGACGGTGGATCGGCTGGAGGTCCCCAGTTCGGTTGCGGTCACAGGCCGCACAGTAGAGCAGTCCGCACCAGCGCACAGGGCTTCTGCGCCTGTGACTCCGCGCGCGTCGACACCGCACCACAGGAGCAGCAGTGGAACTGACCGACTACCTCAGGGTGCTGCGGGCCTACTGGCGCGGCGTTGCTGCGCTCGTGCTGCTCGGTGTTGCCGTGGCTGCCGCGTTCAGCCTCGTCCAGCCCCGGATCTACCAGGCCGATGCCAGCGGCTTCGTCAGCGCGGGCACCACGAGCTCTGCCGGTGAGGCGTCCGTCGGTGACAGCCTGGCCAAGTCGCGGGCCGCGTCCTACGTCGACCTCGCGAAGTCGCGCGCCACCGCTCAGACCGTGATCAGCGACCTCGGCCTCACGGCGGCGCCCGCCAGCCTGATCGGCGCGGTCTCGGTGTCCCAGCCGCTCGACACGGTGCTGATCAAGATCAGTGCCCGTGCCTCGACTCCCCGTGCGGCCCAGCAGCTGGCGGACGCCTGGGTACAGGCACTCAAGCAACAGGTGGACCAGGTCGAGAACCCGTCCGGTTCGTCGAGCCAGGCCCTGCGCATCGTCCCGATCGAGTCGGCTGCGCTGCCGTCGGCACCCGTGTCCCCCAACACCACCAGGAACATCGGCCTCGGGTTCGTGGGCGGGCTGCTCCTCGGCACCGCGTATGCCGTCGTGCGCAGCCAGCTCGACCGCAAGCTCCGACGTGCTGAGGACATCGAGCGCGACTTCGGGGTCACCGTCGCGGCCACCATCCCGGCCAGCCCTGCCATGGTTCGCAAGAGCGGCGACCTCGTCCCGCTGGTGGTCGGCCGCGCCCGCGTCAAGGACCCGGTGCACGCTGCCGAGGCCTTCCTCAAGCTCCGCACCAACCTGCAGTTCATGGACATCGACAACCCCCCGAGGGTGATCGTCGTGACCAGTCCGCTGCCGGGGGACGGCAAGTCCACCATCGCCGCCAACCTCGCTGCTGCGCTGTCGATGTCGGACCGTCGCGTCGTACTGATCGACGGTGACCTGCGTCGCCCGGTCGTGGCTGAGTCCTTCGGCCTGATCGAGGGTGCCGGGCTCACCGACGTCCTGATCGGCCGGGTCGACTACGCCGACGTGGCGCAGCGCGTGGAGTCACTGCCCAACCTCACCGTCCTCGCCGCCGGTGGGACCCCGCCGAACCCGAGCGAGCTGCTCGGCTCCAAGGCGATGCGCAGGTTGCTGGACTGGCTGGCCGACAGCGGTCACATCGTGATCATCGACGCGCCTCCGCTGCTTCCGGTCACCGACGGCGCGGTGCTCACCGCCGCGGCCGACGGTGCCCTCGTGGTCGTGACGGCCGGGCGGACCCTCGACACGCAGCTGTCGGCAGCGCTGGCCAGCCTGCAGGCCGTCCAGGGTCACACGCTGGGGGTCGTGCTCAACCGCGTCGAGCCCAAGGCGGTGGGCAGCGGCTACTACGGCGGCTACTACGGGGCTGCGAAGCCGGCCAAGGGCCGTGCCCTGGGCCGGACCCAGGACACGCAGGTCAGCGGGCGTCAGCCCGAAGGCGGCGCGGTGCAGGACCACCAGCCCGAAGGCAGCCCGGACCGGCAGCCGGTGCGGCTGGTCCGCCCGGTCGAGATGACCGCGCCGGACCACGCGGTCGAGGCTGCGCAAGCGGCCGCCGACGCGGTCAAGGCGGCGCAGGCGGCGCGGCCCAGCAAGCCGGGGCGTGGGGCTCCGCAGGGCACGTCGAACACCGCGGGCCAGCGGCAGCGCGCCGGGGCAGCAGCCGGCGCACACCACTGACCGACTGACCGCTCAGCTGCGCTGCGTCCCGCTCGACCGGGTCACGAACGACGCCAGGTCCTGTGACTGCTGGAGCCGGCTCGGCTCGTGGACGTACATCATGTGTCCGGCCTCGTAGTAGGCGTGCTCGATGTTGGCGCGCAGCGACTCCGGGACCTCGAGGTGGGCCACGACGTCCTGCGCTCCGTAGTACGGGGTGGCGCCGTCGTGGAAGCCGTAGGCGATGTGCACCTTGAGCTGCGGGTTGCCGCGCATCGCGCGCGCCAGCTGCGAGCTCACGTCGACCGGCTTGCCCTCGAACTCCTTGAAGGACCAGTCGGTCGACGCCAGCTCGGAGATCTGGGCGTAGGGCAGGTCGTTCTCGTAGCCGAGCTCGTCGCGGACGTAGTGGTTCCAGGCTGCGGCGTAGGGCCCGCTGATCGCGTCATGGGACGGGTCGGCGTCCCACTTCTCGGCGTTGCCGTGGACGAGTGGCCCGGTGAACCGCGCGTCGAGCCGGCCCACGGACAGCCGTTGGTCGCGCAGCAGCTCGGTGAAGAAGCGCACGTGCTCCACCCTCAGGTTGGCGCGGTCGACGTACTCCTCCGACAGGCCGATCAGGGCGGCGAGGCGGCCCACGTGCTCGGCCCGCTCGGCGGCGGTGAGGCGGGACCCCCGTGACAGCGCCCACGGGTAGTCGCGCGCGGCATACTCCTCGGCCTCGGCGAGGACGGTCTTGAGGGACTTGCGCCCGTGCTTGCCGTGGTAGTGGGCGGTGGCGGCGTAGGTCGGCAGGTAGTCCACGTGTGCCCGGTCGTTGCGGAACTCGAAGTCGACGGTCGCGAGGTCGAGCACCGAGCTGATCAGCATGATGCCGTTGACGTAGAGACCGTGACGGGTCTGCAGGTGCTCGGCCAGGGCAGCAGCGCGGATCGTGCCGTAGGACTCGCCGGCGATGAACTTCGGTGACAGCCAACGGTTGTGGCGCGTGGTCCACAGCCGGATGAGCTCGCCGACGCTCTCGATGTCGGCCTTGAACCCGTGGAAGTCCTTGGGCTTGCCACCCTCGACCGCGCGCGAGTAGCCGGTCGAGACCGGGTCGATGAAGACCAGGTCGGACACTGCGAGCAGGGTCTCGGTGTTGTCCAGCAGGCCGTAGGGCGGTGGCGTGGGGCTGCCGGCGTCACCGGAGTCGACGCGGCGCGGCCCGAGGAGGCCGAGGTGCAGCCAGACCGAGCTGGAGCCGGGACCGCCGTTGAAGGCGAAGGTGACGGGGCGGTTGCTGCCCTTGGGCGCATCGACGACGTAGGACGTGACGCTCAGCTCGGCCTTGGCCTTGTGCCCCTTGAAGACGCCGTCCTCGAAGACCTCCTCGCGCAGCACGATGCGTCCGGCGGTCGCGGTGTAGCGCAGCGTCCTGCGACCGACCTTGAGGGTATGCCGCGTGGTCACCAGGTCGTCCTTGGGCGGAACGGGCGGCGGCTCGGCGTTCGGCTTGGCTCCGGACGGGGCGCCCCCCAGCGGTGAGGACTCGGCCGGGGTGGTGGGCGCGGGGGAGGTCTGGGTCGTCTCGTCGGCCATGCGTCGCACCCTAGTGCGGGCCGCTGACGGGTGGCACGCACAATGGGCAGATGCGCCTGATCTCCGCCAACGTCAACGGCATCCGGGCGGCCGCCCGCCGTGGCGGGATGCAGTGGCTGGCGGACCAGGAACCCGATGTCCTCTGCCTGCAGGAGGTGCGCGCGACCGATGAGCAGCTCCGCGAGGCGTTGGAGCTCGGTGGCTTCGGTGGCTGGCACGTGGCCCACACCGAGGCGGAGGCCAAGGGACGGGCGGGGGTGGCGGTCGTGAGCCGGTGGGCGCACTCCCGCACCCAGGTGGGTGTCGGCCCGCAGGAGTTCGACGGCACCGGCCGGTGGGTCGAGGTCGACCTGGCAACGCCCGCGGGCACGGTCACGGTCGCCTCCACCTACGTGCACACCGGGAACGCCGGCACCCCGCGGCAGGAGCTGAAGTTGCGGTTCCTCGACGCGATCGGGGCACGACTCGGTGCCTGGGCGGCGGCCGGGTCGATGGCAGTGGTCACGGGCGACCTCAACGTGGCGCATCGCGAGGACGACCTCAAGAACTGGAAGGGCAACCTGCGCAAGTCGGGCTTCCTGCCGGAGGAACGTTCCCGGTTCGACACCTGGTTCGCAGCCGGCGAGTGGGTCGACGTCCACCGGGCTGCGTACGGGCCGGGTCCGGGTCCGTACACCTGGTGGTCGTGGCGCGGCCAGGCTTTCGACAACGACTCGGGCTGGCGGATCGACTACCAGCTGGCCAGCCGCCCCCTGGCGAACCGCGCCCTGGCAGCCGGCGTCGGCCGCGCGGCGGCATACGACCAACGCTGGTCCGACCACGCAGCGGTGACCGTCGACTACGACCTCGGGTGACGTCGAGCGGGAGACCTCGACGGGCAGGTCGGCCCGGGCGCGACTAGGTTCGGGTCGCATGGGGAACTCATTGCGCACGCCGCTGCTCGTCGCCGTCACCTCGACGGCCCTGCTCGTCCCGCTCACCGCGACGGCCTCGGGGGCAGCCTTCTCAGCCGCCGACAGCACCGCGGTCGGGGCCACGATGGCGCCCATCGGGGGTGGCTACGAGACGCCGTCGCTCGAAGGCTTCGGCCGGCTGTCGGCGCAAGGTGCGAGCGGTCCCACGGTCGACATCGTCGTGGTGCCCAGTGCCTACGGCGACAAGGCGAAGGACCGGGCCGAGAACCTCGTGCTCGCCCAGGAGCGCACCGACCAGGTGGACGCCGCGTGCGACGCGGTCGTCACGGCGCCCTACACCGGGTGCACGGCGAGGCTCGCGGTGCTGCTCAACCGCAAGGACGCGATGGATCCCGCCAACTCGGTCGGCATCGACACGGCGGACGGCATCTACCTCCTCGGCGGTGACCAGGGCCTGGCCATGAAGGTGCTCGCGGCGTCCCCCGCCGAGGTGGCGATGGGTCAGGCTGCGGCAGCAGGCGCGACGATCGGCGGCACCAGTGCCGGGGCGGCGGTGCAGTCGCGCAACATGATCAACGGTTATGTCGGCGCGCTCGGTCCGGCCGACGGACTCCAGCGAGGCAGCACGCTGATGTGGTGGGGTGACGACGCCGACCTCGAGCGCGGGTTGGACTTCGGGTCGACCGAGGTCGTCTACGACCAGCACTTCTACCAGCGCGGACGCTTCGGGCGACTCCTGTCGACGATCGCCACCAGCGACGAAAGGCGCGGCGGCGCAAGTCTTCTCGGTCTCGGCGTGGACTTCGCCACCGGCATCCACAACACCGGTGACCAGACCCTGAGCGGCGTGTTCGGTGCCAACTCGGCCGCGGTCGTGGACTTCGAGACGCTGAACGCCACGCACCAGTGGGTGGGCAAGGTGCCCGTCCTGTCGGCGCGCAACGTCCTCACCCACCTGCTCCCGCCGGGAACGGCGAGCTATGCCATCCCGACCCGCGCGCTGTCGGTTGACGGCGCCCCGGTCCCGGCCCCTGCCCCCCTCGCCTGGACCGCACCTGCGGCGCCGGGCACCGGCACCGTCTACCTCGGTGGAGACCTCCTGGCCGGCGACGTGCGCGCCGGAGCGCTCCCCGCCTTCGTGCGCACCGCCGTCGCGGGCGCCGGCGGAGCCGTCAAGCAGGCACGGATCGTCGTCGTCTCCGCCTCCTCCGGCGACACCGCCACAGCGAGTGCGTATGCCGCGGCCCTCAAGTCCGCCGGATGGGCCGGAGCCGTGCAGCAGGTCACCTACGGCACCCCGTCGTGGACGGCTGCCACGCTGACAGGCGCCGCTGGCGTGGTCGTGACGGCCGCTGACCCGACGACGTTGGCTCCGGCCCTGGCCGATCCGGAGTTTCGCAGTCGAGTCGGATCGGCGGCGAGGACTGCCCCGGCGTTCCTCGCTGACGACCACTTCGCCGCGGCGATGGGGAGCTGGTGGTCGCCCAAGGCCGACCCGACGAGCGCCACCCTCGAGGACGAGGGCATCGCCGCGTTCAAGGCCGCCGACGGCGGATGGCAGCCCGGGTTGGGACTGGTGGCGGCCAACGTCGTGCCACGGCTCAACGGCGACTCCCGCTGGGGACGGCTCTACGGCCTCGGTCAGGTCGACCCCTCGCACCTGGCGTTCGGTGTCGCCGACGGCACGGCCGTGGCCCTGTCACCAGCCGGGGCAGCTGTGGCCGGTGGCACGTCCGTGGTCCTGCTCGACGGACGTCAGGCAACGTTCAGCACCGCAGGCAACGGGGCCATCGGCGCCACCAACGTGGTGCTGGACGTCTTCGGACCGGGGGAGTCGCTCACCTCGGCGCGGTGACGAGGCCGCCGCCGTGACGGGCCCGGCAGGCGTAGTCCTGTTGGCGGATCCCCTGACCGGGATCTGGTGGTAAGCCGGGAGCAGGTCTCGGATCCCACGGAAGAGGTCGCCATGAAGCTCGTATCCGGCGTGGCCGCCCTGCTCGCAGCCGCCGTTCTCAGCCTCGGCGCCGCCGCGGCGCCGTTCCCCTCGTCCATCGACCTGCCTGACGACTTCGCGCCTGAAGGGGTCGCCGTCGGAGTCGGGAACACCTTCTACGCCGGCTCCCTGTGGGACGGCGACATCTACACTGGTGACCTGCGCACCGGCCGGGGACGGATCCTGGTCGACCGCTCGCCCGCCGGCCAGGGCGCGAACCCGCCCGGCACCCCGCCAGGGATGCAGGCCGCCGGTATGAAGGTCGAGGGCGACCGGCTTTGGGTTGCCGGCGGGCTGAGCGGCCGGGTCTTCGCCTACGACACCGCGACCGGCAGCACGCTCGCCGACGTCGCGGTCGCGCCTCCGGGCGCGGCCCTGCTCAACGACCTGGTCGTCACCTCCGACGCCGTCTACGTCACCGACTCCTTCGCACCGCAGCTGTTCGTCGTCCCGCTCTCCGCGGGTGGAGCCGTCGGTGCACCGCACGCGCTGGCCGTCACCGGGCCCGCCGGTGCGAACCTGGGATTCCCGGGCCTCAATGGCATCGACGCCACCGAGTCCGGCGGCCTGCTGGTGGTGGGGCACACACTGCTCGGCGGCATGTACACGCTGGACCCGGTCTCGGGAGTCAGCGCCGCGATCGACCTTCCCACCGGCGCAGTGCCACCCGGCGTGTCCGACGGGATCCTGCTGCGCGGACGGACCCTGTGGGTGGTCGAGAACTTCGCGAACCGCGTGGTCGAGCTTGACCTGACGGCCGACCTGTCAGCGGGCACCGTGGCACGGGTGGTCGAGAGCGAGCTGTTCCGGATCCCGACCACCATGGACGTCCAAGGGAACCGGCTCGTCCTCGTCAACGCCCGGTTCGACCTGGGATTCCCGCCACCCCTCGGCGCGCCGGCGCCGCCGTCGGGCACCGACTATGACGTCGTGCAGGTGCCTGCTCACTGACCCACGACTCGCACGGAGGCACGTCCTGCTCCGACCTTCGGCAATACCCGGCCCGGGTGAGGTCAGAGGTCGCGCCCTGCGCTGGCAGAGGCGGTGACCACGAAGCAGTGCGGTGCGCGGAAGCCCCGCTCGGCGAACGCCGCCTCCACCGCCGCCTGTGCGGCGTCGGCGCCATCGGTCGGTACCAGCGCGATGGCCGAGCCACCGAACCCGCCGCCTGTCATCCGTGCGCCCAAGGCACCAGCACCGACCGCAGCCTCAACGGCCGTGTCGAGCTCCGGCACCGAGATCTCGAAGTCGTCGCGCATCGACGCGTGAGACGCGCGGAAGAGCTCCCCCACGGCCCGGAAGTCGTTGCGGCGCAACGCAGCCACCGTGACCTCGACCCGTGCGATCTCGGTGACGATGTGGCGAGCCCGTCGTCGGAGGAGGTCGGACGACAGGGTCGCCAAGGTGGCATCGAGGTCCTCAGCCGGCACCTCGCGCAGGCTCGGCACCCCGAGCTCGCGGGCCGCCTCCTCGCAGGAGGACCGCCGCTCGGCGTACTGGCCGTCGACGAGGGCGTGCTCGGCCCGCGTGTCCATCACCAGCAGCGCCAGGCCGTGCGCCCCGAGGTCGAAGGGCACCTGCTCGGTCCGGGAGTCGCGGCAGTCGAGCAGCAGGGCATGGCCGGCTGTGGCCAGCAGCGAGGCCGACTGGTCCATCCCGCCGGTGGGCGCCTCGGCGATGGTGTTCTCGGCATCGATGCACGCGTCGACCAGAACTCGTCGGTCGTCGTCGGTCGCCAGCAGACCGAGGGTGAACAGGTCTGATGCCGCGGCTCCCACCGCACACTCGAGGGCGGCTGAGCTCGACAGCCCGGCACCCAGCGGCACGCGGCCGTCCACGGCCACGTCGAGGCCGGTCACGGCATACCCCGCCTTGCGCAGGGCCCACGGCACTCCGGCGACGTAGGCCGCCCACCCGCCGGGCTGGCCAGGGGCGACGTCCCCGATGTTGACCTCCACCACGCCCTGGCTCTGCGCGGACACGATCCGGAGCAACTCGTCGGTGCGCGGGCTGACCGCCGCGAAGGTGCGCTGTGGCAAGGCGATGGGCAGGCACAGGCCCTCGTTGTAGTCGGTGTGCTCGCCGATCAGGTTGACCCTTCCCGGCGCGGACCACACGCCGGTCGGCTCCGCGCCGAAGGTGGTGCGAAACAGGTCGGCGGCGGCGGCGACCGCCGTCATGAGGCGACCTCGCGGAGCCGCGCAGCGATCTGCTCCGGCGGAACGTCGTTGACCCAGCCGCCGACACCCGACTCGGAGCCGGCGAGGTACTTGAGCTTCTTGGGCGATCGGAGCACCGACATCACCTGGAGGTGCAGCCGGGACACCTCGCGGCCCTGCTTGGCCGGGGCCTGGTGCCATCCGGCGATGTAGGGGAGCCGGATGGGGGCGCCGTCCTTGGCGACGTAGTAGCGGTCCAGCCGCCGCAGCAGGTCGAGATAGACCTCGGCGAGGTCGTCGCGTTCGGCGTCGGTCAGGGCGGGCAGGTCTGGCACATCGCGGTGCGGTGCGAGGTGCACCTCGACCGGCCAGCGCGCCGCGAAGGGCACGTAGGCGGTCCAGTGCTCGCTGTCGATGACGACCCTCTCCCTGGCCTCCAGCTCGGCAGTCAGGATGTCGGCTCCGAGGAGACGCCCGGTGCGGGCATGGTGCTCGGTCGCCTGCGCCAGCAGCGCCGCCGAGCGTTGCGGCACATAGGGATACGCGTAGATCTGACCGTGCGGGTGGTTCAGCGTGACGCCGATCTCCTGGCCGCGGTTCTCGAAGCAGAAGACCTGCTCGATCTCAGGTACCGCACCGAGCTCCGCAGTGCGGTCGGCCCAGGCGTCGATGACGGTGCGGGCTCGCTCGAGGGTGAGGTCGGCGAAGGTCGACTCGTGGTCGCTGGTGAAGCAGACGACCTCGCAACGACCGAGTGCCTGCCGGCTGTGGATGATGTCGCCTTCGCGCCCGGCACCTGTGTGCGTGGAGACCGGTGAGTACGAGGGAAACCTGTTCTCGAAGACCACGACGTCGTAGGACGCCTCCGGCACCTCAGAGGGGACGGTGCCTGCGCCGGTGGGGCACAGGGGACACTCGTGCTTGGGAGGCAGGAAGGTGCGGTTGTTGCGGTGCCCAGCCACGGCGACCCAGTCGCCAACCAGGGCGTCGTGACGGAGCTCGCCGGAGGCGGCCCGCTCCCCGAGTGGACGGGTGTCCTCGGCGGTGCGTTCCGGCGCCCCGGGGGAGTCGTCGAAGTAGATGATCTCGCGCCCGTCGGCGAGCTCGCGACTGGTGCGTCGCGCCATCACGCCTGGTTCCTCTGCGAGCGCGGCGTCCGCGCTGTGGCTGGGGTGGCCAGGACGATCTCCACCCCCGCGTCAGTGACGGCCTTCCGCGCGCGTGGGGTGAGTCCCGGGTCCGTGACCAGCAGGTCAACAGCTGACAACGGGATGATGGTGCTGAGGCCGACGGTGCCCCACTTCGTGTGGTCGGCGAGGACGCAGATCCGGCGAGCCGTGTCGACGAGGGCCTGGTTGGTCTCGGCCTCGACGAGGTTCGGCGTGGTGAGGCCGGCCCGGGCGTCCATGCCGTGCACGCCGAGGAAGAGCCGGTCGACGTGGAGCATGCGTAGCGCCGCGACCGCCACCGGACCGACGAGCGCGTCGGACGGGGTTCGTACCCCGCCGGTGAGGACCACGGTCTGGCCGGGCGTGCCCGACTCGTGCAGTAGCTGCGCCACGGGCACGGAGTTGGTCACGACAGTCAGGTCCGGGACGTTCCGTACGGCGCGCGCGAACTCGTAGGTCGTGGTCCCGGCGGAGATGCCGATGGCTGCGCCCGGCTCGACGAGCTGGGCCGCGGTCTGGGCGATGGCGCTCTTCTGCAGCTGCATCAGGGCGGACTTGACGGTGAACCCGGGCTCCTCGCTGCTGCGCCTGCCCATCGACAGGGCGCCGCCGTGGACGCGTTCGACGAGGCCCTCGCTCGCGAGCTGCTCGATGTCACGGCGCACCGTCATGTCCGAGACGCCGAGCTGGTCGACGAGCTCGGACACCCGCACGGCGCCACGGTCCTCGACGAGGCCGAGGATGGTGGCGCGGCGCTGGCTGGCGAGCACTAGTCCTCCCTGATGACGGCGACCGTGCCCGCATCCAGTGCGGTGTCCGGTCCGAACGGACGGTCGGCGACCAGGTCGTGACCAGTCACCGCGACGTGCTGCTCGTGGGCGGTGTCGTTGACCAGGAAGAGCCAGGAGCCATCTTCGCTGCGTCGGCGAACGGCCTCAACGCCGGGGGGCACAGGGGCCGTGGCGACCACGCCACCGGCTTCGGAGACCTGCGCAAGGAGCGACCCGAGGGCAGCGTCGTCGAGCAGGGTGCTGAGGTACCAGGCGGCGCCCGCACCGGTGCTGCGTCGGGTCACGGCGGGACGCCCCGTGAGGGGGCCCGCGGCATACCGGTCGAGGACCTCGGCGTCGACGGCGGTGACGTCCTCGCTCCACAGTGAGCCCGTGCCACCGCCCTCCAGCGTGCTCTGCTCGTCGGTCATCAGGGGGAAGAACTCCTCGACGCGGACGCCAAGCAGGTCGCGGAACGCGCCGGGGTAGCCCCCGAGGCGGACGTGGTCATCGGTGTCGCTGATGCCGGAGAAGAAGGTGACCAGCACCTGTGCGCCCGCCTCCGCGGCCGCTGCGATGGCGGCTGCGTGCTCGTCGCTGACGAGGTAGAGGGTGGGGACGACCACCACCTTGTAGGCGGTGAGGTCGGCGCTGGGGTGCACGACGTCTGCGGTGATGCCCTGGTCCCGCAGCACGCGGTGCACGGCGTGGGCGGTGGTGGGGTACCTGAGCGCGCTCGACGGCATTGCCGGGCCGTGCGCAGCCCACTGGGCCTGGTAGTCCCAGAGGATCGCAACCTCGGCCTCGACACGGGAGCCGAGGACCTCGCCGAGACGTTCGGCCACCTGGCCGAGCTCGACCACCTCGCGGAACCGGGCGCTGTCGCGACCGGCGTGGGGCACGAGGGCGGAGTGGAACTTCTCCGAACCCGACAGCGACTGACGCCATTGGAAGAACCCCAGGGTGTCGGCGCCCCGAGCCACGTGGGCCAGGCTGTCGCGCAGCGTGCCACCCGGCAGTTTTGCCGGGTTGACCGGCTGCCAGTTCACGGCACTGGTCGAGTGCTCCATGAGGATCCACGGCCGGCCACCCGCGAGGCCGCGGGTGATGTCACCGCTGAAAGCCAGCTCAGCCTGCGGGTGCTCGAGCTCGGCCACGACGTAGTGGTCGGTACTGATGACGTCCTGCTCCGCCGCCCATTCGTGGTAGTCGAGGTGGTCGAAGTGCGCGAGCGTCATGAAGTTCGTCGTCACGGGGACACCCGGTGACAGGTCCTCGAGGATTGCCTTCTCGCTGCGGTGGAAGTCCAGCAGCGTGTCGGACTGGAACCGCTTGTAGTCCAGGACGTGTGTGGGGTTGGCGAAGGTCGTCGTCAGCCGTGGGGGCAGGACCTGCTCCCAGTCGGTGTAGCGCTGGCTCCAGAAGGCGGTCCCCCACGCGTCGTTGAGGCGTTCGAGCGTCTCGTGCCGGCGCCGCAGCCAGACACGGAAGCCGGCGGCGCAGGTGTCGCAGTAGCAGGGGATGTTGTGACAGGCGTACTCGTTCGAGACGTGCCACATCGCCAGCGCCGGGTGGTCGTGGTAGCGCTGGGCCAGCTGGGTGGTGAGCGCGAGAGCGTACTCGCGGTAGACCGGCGAGCTGGGGCACCACGCCTGGCGGCTGCCTGGCCACAACGTGTGGCCCTCGTGGTCGACAGGGAGGATCTCCGGGTGCGCAGCCGACAGCCACGGGGGAGGGGTCGCCGTCGCCGTGGCGAGGTCGACCGCGATGTCGTTCGCGCGCAGCAGCTCCATGATGTCGTCGAGCCAGGCGAAGTCGTACTCCCCCTTCGCGGGCTCGAGCCACGACCAGGAGAAGACTCCGAGGGTGACGAAGGAGACCCCCGCCTCTCGCATGAGGGCCATGTCCTCGGACCAGACCTCACGCGGCCACTGCTCGGGGTTGTAGTCGCCACCCAGGGCGATCCGACGGTTCGGCCATGAACGCATGGCCGACAGTGTTGCGCCGCTGGATGGGGATGTCAACAAAAAACAACACATCGCTGCGACGCGGCGTCAATGCCCTCCGGCTGGCCTCCGTCGGCGCCTCCGGCGGACTCGTAGGCGGCCGGCTGAATCCATCTGGTGCGTTCGCTGTATGGCGTGGTTGAGCCGTTTCCGTCCTGATTCGAGTTCCCCAGTGGTGGGAGCCTGCTCGGTGGAGGCTGGATGGATAGCGGGTGGACGCGCGACCATTTCGTGATGGCCAGACCTCTTGACAGGGGTTGGTTGCGGCGTCATCCTCGTGACTTGTTGATGGTTATTGATCGAATCTGTCGGATGACGGGTTCCGCCATCGAGCCGGTGCAACCCGTGTCAAAGGAGACCCGAATGACCCGCCCGACCTCTGAGGCCGAGTACCTCGCACGCCTCGTTCCTGCCTCTGTCCGCGGTGTCAGCCGTCGGACCCTGCTGCGCGGCGCCGTCGGCGCCGGCACCCTTCTCGCCGCTCCGTCGCTCCTCGCCGCGTGCGGTGGTGGCGACGGCGGCACGACCTCTGGCGGCGCCGCGACCGGCACAGTCACGGTCGGCTCCAACCAGTCCGACGCCGTGCCGAAGGCTGCGATCCAGGCGGTCATGGACGCCTTCCAGAAGGCCAACTCCGGACTGACGGCCAAGATCAACACGATCGACCACAACTCCTTCCAGGAGAACATCAACAACTACCTCCAGGGCTCGCCCGACGACGTGTGGATGTGGTTCGCGGGCTACCGCATGCGGTTCTTCGCCTCCAAGGGCCTGGCCGGTGACGTCTCCGACGTCTGGAAGGACCTGTCCGGCTCTGGCATGTCCGACGCCCTCAAGAAGTCCTCGACCGGCGATGACGGCAAGCAGTACTTCGTCCCCTCGACGTACTACCCGTGGGCGATGTTCTACCGCAAGAGCGTCTTCGAGAAGTACGGCTACACCGAGCCCAAGACCCTCGACGAGTTCAAGACCCTCGGCACCCAGATGAAGAAGGACGGACTCGTCCCGATCGCCTTCGGCGACAAGGACGGCTGGCCCGCGATGGGCACCTTCGACCAGCTCAACCTGCGCGTCAACGGCTACGACTTCCACGTCAACCTGATGGCCGGCAAGGAGGCCTGGAACAGCCCCAAGGTCAAGGCTGTCTTCGACACCTGGGCCGGGCTGCTCGACATGCACCAGGCCGACTCCCTGGGCCGCACCTGGCAGGAGGCCGCACAGGCGCTGCAGCAGAAGAAGGCCGGCACCTACCTGCTCGGGTCGTTCGTCGCCCAGCAGTTCGGCAAGGGCGCGGAGCAGGAGGACCTGACCTTCTTCAACTTCCCCGAGATCGACTCCAACATCGGCGCCGATGCCATCGAGGCGCCCATCGACGGCTACATGATGTCCAAGCGTCCGAAGAACGAGGCTGGTGCCAAGAAGCTCCTCGGCTACGTGGGCTCGGCCGACGCGCAGAACATCGTCGTCAAGGCCGACCCGAGCGTCATCGCGACGAACGACAAGGCCGACCAGGCTGCCTACACCTCGCTGCAGAAGAAGTCGGTGGAGTTCGTCGGACAGGCCAAGTCCATCGCCCAGTTCATGGACCGCGACACCCGCCCGGACTTCGCGTCCACGGTGATGATCCCCGCCATCCAGTCCTTCATCAAGAACCCGAAGGACATCGACGGGCTCGTCAACGGCATCGAGAAGCAGAAGCAGAGCATCTTCGCGAGCTGACGCCCGCGACGACGCCGACGCACGCAACCCGAGGAGCACCCGTGGCACGCAAGTACAAGGGAATCGACCACCTCACACCCGTCGACCGGGTGGTGGTCGGCCTGATGATCGCAGTGCCGACGCTGTTGGTGCTGTGGCTGGTCTGGGTGCCAGCGATCGGGTCGGTCCTGCTCTCCTTCACCAACTGGGACGGCATCGGCCCGATCACCTCGGCCAAGAACGTGGGACTCAAGAACTACACCGACGTCCTCACGATCTACCCGCCGTTCATCCCGGCGTTGCAGCACAACCTGATCTGGCTCGCGGTGATGTTCCTCATCGCGACCCCGATCGGGATGTTCCTCGCGGTCCTGCTCGACCGGGAGGTACGTGGTTCACGGGTCTACCAGACCGCCATCTACCTCCCGGTCGTGCTGTCGCTCGCCCTCGTCGGCTTCATCTGGCAGCTCATCTACAGCCGCGACCAGGGCCTGCTCAACGCGGTCACCGGCAGCAGCATCGACTGGTACGGCGACCAGAGGTACAACCTCTGGGCCGCCCTGCTCGCCTCCAGCTGGCGGCACGTCGGCTACATCATGCTGCTCTACCTGGCCGGCCTCAAGGGCGTTGACCCGACGCTGCGTGAGGCCGCCAAGGTCGACGGTGCCACCGAGCGGCAGACGTTCTTCAAGGTGGTCTTCCCGGTGATGTTCCCGATCAACATCATCGTCCTGGTCGTCACCGTGATCGAGTCGCTGCGCGCCTTCGACCTCGTCTGGGTCATCAACAAGGGTCGCAACGGGCTCGAGCTCATCTCGACCCTGGTGACGAGCAACATCGTCGGGGAGGCCAGCCGCATCGGCTTCGGCTCGGCACTGGCCACCTTCATGCTCGTCATCTCCTCGATCTTCATCGTCATCTATCTACGCATCGTCATGAGGGAGCAGCGATGACCGCCGCGAGTGAGACCCCACAGGATGTCGCACCGAAGATCAAGAACCCGCTCACCAGCAAGCGTCCCCAGGGTGTCGGGCAGAAGAAGGGCAACCGTGGCATCCAGGTGTTCCTGGCCGTCGTCGCCGTGCTCTGGATCTTCCCCGTCGGCTATGCGCTGCTCAACAGCTTCCGTGACTACGCGTACACCGCGAAGAACGGCTACCTGTCCTTCGGCGGCTTCACGCTCGCCAACTACAAGAACGCCTGGGAGCAGGCCAACTTCTCCCACACGATGCTCAACTCGGCCTACATCACGATCCCTGCGGTGCTGCTCACGCTGTTCCTGTCCTGCTGCGTGGCGTTCGTCGTCTCGCGCTTCTCGTTCAAGTTCAACCTCGCGCTGCTCGGCATGTTCACCGCGGCCAACCTGCTGCCGCCGCAGGCCCTGCTCATCCCGGTCTACCGGATGTTCCGGGCCATCGAGGTACCGTTCTGGTTCAGCGAGTCGGGCACCCTGCTCAACTCCTACTGGGGCCTGATCCTCGTCAACGTCGCCTTCCAGACCGGCTTCTGCGCGTTCGTCCTGTCCAACTACATGAAGACCCTGCCGCGCGAGCTGTACGAGTCCGCGGTCATCGACGGGGCCGGGGTGCTGCGCCAGTTCTTCACGCTGACCCTGCCGCTGTGCCGCCCGCCGCTGGCCGCACTGGCCACCCTCGAGGTCACCTGGATCTACAACGAGTTCTTCTGGGCGACGGTGCTGCTCCAGTCCGGTGACAAGTTCCCGGTGACGAGCTCGATCAACAACCTGCGCGGCCAGTTCTTCACCGACAACAACCTCGTCGCAGCCGGTTCGGTCGTCATAGCATTGCCCACCCTGATCATCTTCTTCCTGCTGCAGAAGCAGTTCGTCGCAGGGCTGACACTGGGAGCCACCAAGGGATGACGTTGCAGACCGCAACCCTCCGGTCCGCTGGCACGTGCCTCGTCTTCGACACCTCCGGAGAAGGTCTGCCCCGAGTCCTGCACTGGGGCGCTGAGCTGCCCGCCGCAGCGGTGGCCGAGCTGCCCGTCATCGTCCGTGGGCCGGTGCCGCCCAACGCCCTCGACGAACCGTGGCCGCTGACCGTCCTGCCCACCTCCGGCGACGGCTGGCTCGGCACCCCTGGGTATGCCGCGCACCGCGCGGGTGGCGCGACTGCGCCGAGGTGGGTGGTCGGGACAGAGCTGGAGGGGGAGCGGTCGCTGGTCACGACTGCTCGGGACGGCCTGACTGAAGTCGGGCTGCGGCACACCCTGGACGAGCACGGCGTCCTGCGCGTCACGCTGTCCGTGACCAACCGCGCCGACCCGGAGGGGGCCGAACTGGCCCTGGACCTGGGTGCCCTCCGTGCGCTGATGCCCCTGCCGTCGCGTGCCACCGAGGTGCTCGACCTCACCGGACGCTGGTGTCGCGAACGGTCGCCGCAGCGGTCGACGCTGCAAGACGGCACCCACCTACGGTCCTCCCGCCGAGGCCGGACGGGTCATGACGCAACTCTCCTGCTCACCGTGGGCACGGCGGGTTTCGGGTTCCGGACGGGAGAGGTCTGGTCGGTCCACGTCGCCTGGAGCGGCAACCACGAACACCTTGCCGAGCGGCTCCCCGAGGGTGCGGGTGTCCACTCCGCAGTCCTCGGGGGTGGCGAGCTGCTCGAGCCGGGCGAGGTGCGGCTCGGCCCGGGGGAGACCTACACCGGCCCCGACGTGGTCTTCGTCCACGCGACCGACGGCCTCGACGGCCTCTCGCGACGGCTGCACCGCAGCCAGCGCTCGACGGCGACCCACAGCAACACCCCGCGGCCCCTCGTGCTGAACACCTGGGAGGCGGTCTACTTCGACCACGACCTCGGGCGTCTCACGGAGCTGGCCGACACCGCCGCTCGGATCGGGGTGGAGCGCTTTGTCCTCGACGACGGGTGGTTCGGCGGCCGCCGTGACGACCAGAGGGGCCTTGGAGACTGGGTGGTCTCCACGGACGTCTGGCCGCAGGGTCTGCAGCCGCTGGTCGAGCACGTCAAGGGCCGCGGCATGGAGTTCGGCCTGTGGTTCGAGCCCGAGATGGTCAACCTCGACTCCGACCTGGTCCGAGCCCACCCGGACTGGGTGCTGGGTCCCCGGGCGGGACACCCCCGCCCCTCGCGGCAGCAGCACGTGCTCGACCTCGCCAACCCGGAGGCTGCCGCCCACGTCGAAGGCCAGATCAGCGCCCTCGTGTCCGAGCTCGGCATCGACTTCATCAAGTGGGACCACAACCGGGACCTGCACGAGGCGGTGCGCACCGACGTCGGCGGTGTCGACCGTCCAGCCGTCCACGCCCAGACACAGGCGTTCTACGACCTTCTCGACCGGCTCCGCCGCGCCCACCCCGACCTTGAGATCGAGTCGTGCTCGAGCGGCGGCGCCCGCGTCGACCTCGGCGTCCTCGCCCGCACCGACCGGATCTGGACGAGCGACTGCAACGACGCGATCGAGCGGGCGGCGATCCAGCGCTGGACCGCGCTGCTCGTACCGGCCGAGCTGATGGGCACGCACGTGGGCCCGGCGACCGCCCACACCACCCACCGGACCCTGGACCTGTCCTTTCGGATGCTGGTCGCGCTGCAGGGCCATGCCGGCCTGGAGTGGGACATCGCGAGGTGCACGCCCGAGGAGCTGACGGCCTTGACCGCCTGGTCAGGGCTCTACCGAGAGCTGAGGCCGCTGCTCCACTCCGGTGACCTCGTCCGCGCCGACCTCCCCGACGAGCAGGGTCTGCTCGTGACCGGGACGGTCGCGGCGGGAGGCGAGGAAGCGGCATACACCGTCCTGCGGACCCACAGCGGACCGTCGGTGACGCCAGGGCTGCTGCAGCTCCGCCGGACTCGACCCCACCCGCACCTACACGGTGCGGGTGCGACGCGAGGCAGGGCTCCCTGCCGTGGTCCAGCACGTCGCCCCGGCGCTGGTGGGACGAGGCGCTGCGTCGACGGCATCGCCGTCCACGGCGCCCTGCTGGCCGGCGTCGGCCTGCCCCTGCCGGTGCTCGGTCCCGCCCAAGGTTTCCTACTGCACCTGACCTGACAGAATGGCGTCCATGTCTGTCACGCCAGCCCCCGCTGCGCTGCCCCGGATCCTGTCCGGGATGCAGCCGACCAGCGACTCCCTGCACCTCGGCAACTTCCTCGGGGCGCTGGTCAACTGGGTCAAGCTGCAGGACGACTTCGACGCCTACTACTTCGTCGCAGACCTCCACGCGCTGACCGTGCCCACGGACCCTGAGGTGCTGCGGCACCGGACCCGGGTCACGGCGGCGCAGTACCTCGCCGCAGGCGTGGACCCGACACGCTCCGCGGTCTTCTGCCAGAGCCACGTGACCGAGCACGCCGAGCTCGGCTGGGTGATGAACTGCCTCACCGCGGACGGTGAGGCGCGGCGGATGACCCAGTTCAAGGACAAGGTCGCCAAGGGCCAGAACGCCAACGTGGGCCTGCTGACCTACCCGATGCTGATGGCCGCCGACATCCTCATGTACGACGCGGCCTACGTGCCCGTCGGGGAGGACCAGCGCCAGCACCTCGAGATCACCCGTGACCTGGCGGAGCGTTTCAACACCCGGTTCGGCGAGACCCTCGTGGTGCCCGACGCCTACATCGTCAAGGGCTCGGCCAAGATCATGGACCTGCAGGATCCCACCTCAAAGATGAGCAAGACGGGGTCCTCGCCCAAGGGACTGATCGACCTCATGCAGGACCCTGCCAAGATCGCCAAGAACATCCGGTCGGCCGTCACCGACACCGACGGCGAGGTGCGCTACGACCCCGAGACCAAGCCCGGCGTCTCCAACCTCCTCGTCATCCACTCGGTGCTCTCGGGCACGCCGGTCGAGGACCTGGCGGCCTCGTTCGCGGGACGCGGCTACGGCGACCTCAAGAAGGAGGTCGCCGACGTGGTCGTCGACCGACTGACGCCGTTCCAGAAGCAGCTCGCGGAGCTGCTCGGCGACCCGGCGGAGCTGGACCGGATCCTCGCCGCCGGCGCCGACCAGGCGCGCGAGGTGGCTCGGGCGACGATGGCCCGGGTGCGTGCGGCCGTGGGACTGCTCCCCAGTGCTCGCTGACCACTCCGTGCCCGCCCAGAGCGTTCGGTAGGGTCGCCGTCGTGCCCACCATCGGTGTGTCCATCGCCATCCCCTCGCCGCATGCGGAGATGCTCCAGGCCAAGCGCGCGTCCTTCGGAGATCCGCTCGCCGAGTCCATCCCCACCCACGTGACGCTGCTGCCTCCCACCGAGGTGGAGGGCGACGACCTGTCGATGGTCGTCAAGCACCTTGAAACCGTTGCCAGCCAAGGACGTTCGTTCCCGATGGTGCTGCGTGGAACCGGGACCTTCCGGCCCATCTCGCCGGTGGTCTTCGTCCAGGTGTCCGGTGGGCTGGCCGACTGCGAGCTGCTGGAGAAGGCGGTGCGCCGCGGGCCCCTGAAGCGCAAGCTCGACTTCTACTACCACCCGCACGTCACGGTGGCCCACCACGTGTCCGAGGACAACCTCGACCGTGCGTTCAGCGAGCTGGCTGACTTCGAGTGCACCTTCGCCGTGGGCGAGTTCCACCTCTACGAGCACGGCACCGATGGTGTCTGGCGACCGGTGCGTTCGTTCGCCCTGAACGGGCGCTGACGTGCAGACGCTCAAGGACTGGTGGGCCAGGCTCCAGACGACCCAGGCCTGGCGCGCGTGGAAGCGGTACGGCCACCACCGCGGCAACCTGCTGGCGGGCGGGGTCGGCTACTTCGCGTTCTTCTCCGTCTTCCCGGCCGTGCTGCTGGCCTTCACCGTCTTCGGCATCCTGCTGCGCAACCAGCCCCAGCTGCTCGAGGACACCAAGGACGCGATCAACGGTCTCCTGCCCGGTTTCGTGAAGTCCGATGACCAGCCTGACGGCATCATCAACGTCAACGCGCCCACCGGTGCGGCACTGTCCGTCTCCGGTGTCGTCGCCGTGGTCGGCCTGGTGCTCGCGGGCACCGGCTGGCTCAGTGCGCTGCGCGACGGGATCCGCGCGATCTTCGGGGTCGAGGGGTCGCCCGGCAACCCGGTGCTCGCCAAGCTGCGGGACGTCGGTGTCCTCATCCTCCTCGGGGTCGGCATCCTGCTGTCGGCCGGCGTCGGCGCCATCGCGGGGGCAGCGGCGACCTGGGCCGCCGACCTCGTGGGGCTGGGTGGTCAGGCGTGGGTCCTGACGGTGGTCGCCGTCGTGGTCGGAGTCGCGCTCGACGGAGCCCTCGTCGCGGTCATGCTGCGGATCCTGTCCGGGGTCCAGCTGCCGTGGCCGGCCCTGCGCAACGGTGCGATCTTCGGTGGGATCGGCCTGACCGTCCTCAAGAAGTTCGGCTCGGTCCTGCTCGCCAGCACCACGGACAACAAGCTCTACTTCGGCTTCGCCCTCGTCGTCGGGCTGCTCGTGTGGCTCAACTTCATGTCGCGGATCATCCTCATCTCGGCCGCGTGGGCCGCCAACGACCTCGACACCGCGGGTGGGACCGGCCTCAGCGCGGGCCAGGAGCACAAGCTGGCCGAGGGCCCGGCGCCGGAACCGGTCGACAGCATCCGCGAGCGCACCGACGCCGGTCTTCCGACCTTTGGCCAACGTGCGGCCGACCGCACCAGCGTCGCCGCGGGTGCCGTGCTTGGCGCGCTCGGGGCGGTGGCCCTGGGAACGGTGGCACGCGGCATACGGAGCCTGCTCCGCCGGAAGTGAGTCGTCAGCGGCGACGTGCGCCGCGGGCGCGGACCGTGCGCCGACGGGCCCGGAAGGCCCAGGCGAGGAGCAGCAGGACCACGGCGACCGCTGCCGGGATGCCCCACCGCGTGACCGATGCGGGGAGTGCCCCACTGGCCGGGATCGCCGCGGCAGCCTGTGTCGGTGCCGCCGTGGCCGGACCCGCCGCACCGGGGTTGGTGAGGGTCGGTGAGGTCGTGCTGGGCAGTGGAGCGGGGGGTTCGGTGACGGTGCCAGGCGCGACGAGCTCACCCACCGCGCCCACCTTGTCGCCGTAGGCGAAGGCCCAGTCGTACATGGCCGCCTGTGGACGCCACGACGAGTCGAGCCCGTACATCTCGGTCAGCAGGTAGGTCTTCGAGCCCCGGGTCACCGCCGAGATGAAGGTGCGGTTGGCTGCCTCGGTGTAGCCGTTCTTGACGCCGATCGTGCCGTCGTAGTTGTAGAGCAGCTTGTTGTGGTTGTTGATCTTGTAGGTCGCGCGCTTCTTGGTCTTGGGGTCCACGCGGCCCGGGAAGTCGACCTGCTTGGTCGCGACGTAGGTGCGGAAGTCCTTGAGCTCCAACGCCGCTCGGCCGATAAGCGCAAGGTCGTAGGCGCTCGAGGTCTGCCCCGGCGCGTCCAGCCCGGACGGGTCCTTCGCCACCGTGTCATGCGCCCCGAGGTATGCCGCCTGCTCGTTCATGGCGGTCAGCGTCGCCTCCCGTCCGCCGCCGGCTTCGGCGAGCGCGTAGGCGGCGTCGTTGCCCGACGCCATCAGCAGGGCCTGGAACAGCTGCCCCGCCGTGTACGGCAGCCCTGGCACCAGCCCTACCCGAGTGCCGTCCGCGTTCGCGTCGGCCTGCGTCACCGTGATCTTCCGGTTCGCGGGGATCTCGGGGATGAGGGTCAGCGCCGTCAGCGCCTTCAGGGTGCTCGCCGGCAGCATCCGCGCGTGCGCCGCCTTGGCAGCGACCACCTTCCCCGTCTCCAGGTCGGCCAGCACCCACGACACGTCGCGCAGCTTCGGCGGTGCCGGCACACCCTCCGGAAGGTCGGTGACGACCCCCATCGACGCCAGCTGCTCCCCACCGACCGACACCCGCGGATCCACCGTCGCCTTCGGCACCGGCAGCCCCTTGGTGGTCACCGACGGCGTCGGCTTCGGCGTCGTCGCACCAGAGGACGAGTCTGCAGCCCCCACCGAGATTGCGACCGCCACGGCCAACGCCGCGAGTCCCGCCCGAACGTGGGCTGTGCGAGTGGTCATCAGACGGTCAGAGCGGCCAACGACGGCGCCAGCGGCCACGTCAGTTGCGGACCCGCGTCGGGTGGGGCGCCATGACGTGCGTGGGAGTGCGCGCCGGAAAGGGCGCGCAGCACCGTAAAACGAGCTTGCGAGAGGTGCAAGCGCCCTTTCCGGGGTGCGCGACAGCGCAGCACGGCAGCCAAGGCCTAGAACCGCGAGGTCAGGAGAGCGCGCTTCACTTCCTGGATCGCCTGCGTCACCTGGATGCCACGAGGGCACGCGTCGGTGCAGTTGAAGGTGGTGCGGCAGCGCCACACCCCCTCCTTGTCGTTCAGGATCTCCAGCCGCTGCGCGCCACCCTCGTCACGGGTGTCGAAGATGAAGCGGTGCGCGTTGACGATCGCGGCGGGGCCGAAGTACTGGCCGTCGTTCCAGAACACCGGGCAGCTCGTGGTGCAGGCGGCGCACAGGATGCACTTGGTGGTGTCGTCGAACCGGTCGCGGTCGGCCTGGCTCTGGATCCGCTCGCGGGTCGGCTCGTTGCCGGTGGTGATGAGGAACGGCATCACCTCGCGGTAGGCGTCGAAGAACGGCTCCATGTCGACGATGAGGTCCTTCTCGACTGGAAGGCCCTTGATCGGCTCGACGGTGATCGGCTTGTCGGGGTTGACGTCCTTGATCAGCGTCTTGCAGGCGAGCCGGTTCTTGCCGTTGATCCGCATGGCGTCCGAGCCGCACACGCCGTGGGCGCAGGAGCGGCGGAACGACAGCGAGCCGTCCTGGTCCCACTTGATCTGGTGCAGGGCGTCGAGCACGCGGTCGGTGGCGTGCGAGGTGACCTCGTAGGTCTCCCAGTGCGCCTCGGTATCGGTCTCGGGGTTGAAGCGCGCGATCTTCAGGGTGACGGTGAAGGACGGGACGGCACCGGCCTTCGGGGCGTCCTGACCGGTCGTGCCCGCGGTCGTATCGGTCGTGGTGGCAGTCATCAGTACTTGCGCTCCATCGGCTGGTAGCGGGTGACGGTCACGGGCTTGTAGTCGAGCCGGACCTCGTCGGCGAACTTCGGGCCCTGCTCGTCGTCGGCGATCGGCGCCCGGTAGGCCATCGTGTGGCGCATGAAGTTCACGTCGTCGCGGGCTTCGTAGTCCTCGCGGAAGTGGCCGCCACGGGACTCCTTGCGGGCCAGGGCACCCAGGGTGATGACCTCGGCCAGCTCGATGAGGAAGCCGAGCTCGACGGCCTCGAGCAGGTCGGTGTTGTACCGCTTGCCCTTGTCCTGCACCACGACGTTGGCGTAGCGCTCCTTGAGCTCGTCGATGACGCCGAGGGCCTCCTTCATGGAGGCCTCGGTGCGGAAGACCTGGACGTTGCGGTCCATCGTCTCCTGGAGTGCCCGGCGCAGGTCGGCCACGCGCTCGCCGCTGTCGCGGGTGCGGATGGTCTCGACCATCGCCTCGACGAAGGTCGAGGGGTTGGCGGGCAGGTCCACGTACGGTGCGTTCGCGGCATACTCCGCGGCAGCGATGCCGGCCCGGCGCCCGAAGACGTTGATGTCGAGCAGGCTGTTGGTGCCCAGGCGGTTGGAGCCGTGCACGGAGACGCACGCAACCTCGCCGGCGGCGAACAGGCCGGGCACGACGTCGGTGTTGTTGCGCAGCACCTCGGTCTCGACGTTGGTCGGCACGCCGCCCATGGCGTAGTGGGCGGTCGGGTAGACCGGCACCGGCTCGGTGTAGGGCTCGACACCGAGGTAGGTGCGGGCGAACTCGGTGATGTCGGGGAGCTTGGCGTCGATGTGCGCCGGCTCGAGGTGGGTCAGGTCGAGCAGGACGTAGTCCTTGTTGGGGCCGGCGCCGCGGCCCTCACGGACCTCGTTCGCCATCGAGCGGGCGACGATGTCGCGGGGCGCGAGGTCCTTGATGGTGGGGGCGTAGCGCTCCATGAACCGCTCGCCGTCGGCGTTGCGCAGGATGCCGCCCTCGCCGCGCGCAGCCTCGGACAGCAGGATGCCGAGACCCGCGAGGCCGGTCGGGTGGAACTGGAAGAACTCCATGTCCTCCAACGGGATCCCGCGCCGGAAGGCCACGCCCATGCCGTCACCGGTGAGGGTGTGGGCGTTGGACGTGGTCTTGAAGACCTTGCCGGTGCCACCCGTCGCGAAGACGACCGACTTGGCCTGGAAGACGTGCAGCTCGCCGGTCGCCAGCTCGTAGGCCACGACACCCGCAGTGTGCTCGACACCGTCGGCGCCGGTGTTCATCAGCAGGTCGAGGACGTAGAACTCGTTGTAGAACTCGACGCCCTGCTTGACGCAGTTCTGGTAGAGCGTCTGGAGGATCATGTGGCCGGTGCGGTCGGCCGCGAAGCAGGACCGGCGGACCGCTGCCTCACCGTGGTTGCGGGTGTGGCCGCCGAAGCGGCGCTGGTCGATCTTGCCCTCGGGCGTGCGGTTGAACGGCAGCCCCATCTTCTCGAGGTCGATGACCGCGTCGATCGCCTCGCGGCACATGATCTCGGCAGCGTCCTGGTCGACGAGGTAGTCGCCGCCCTTGACGGTGTCGAAGGTGTGCCACTCCCAGTTGTCCTCCTCGACGTTGGCGAGGGCGGCGCACATGCCGCCCTGCGCCGCGCCGGTGTGGGAGCGGGTCGGGTAGAGCTTGGTCAGCACCGCCGTCCGGGTGCGGGTGCTCGACTCGAGCGCGGCACGCATGCCCGCGCCGCCGGCCCCGACGATGACGACGTCGTACTTGTGCGTCTGCATCAGTGCTGTGTCCTTCGGTGTTCGAGGGTCATCGTGCCGTGCACACGGAGAGGGTGGCGGACGGGTCGAGGCACGGGTCGAAGGTGAAGATGACCAACGTGCCCAGCACCATCACGAGCAGCGCGCTCGCGACGAGCAGACCCTTGAGGATCCACCGGGTGCGGTCCTTCTCCGTGTAGTCGTTGATGATCGTCCGGACGCCGTTGAACCCGTGCAGCTCGGCGAGCCAGAGCATCAACATGTCCCAGGTCTGCCAGAACGGGCTGCTCCACTTGCCGGCGACGAACGCGAAGTCGATGCCGTGGATGCCCTCGCCGAGCATGAGGTTGACGAAGAGGTGGCCGAAGACGAGGACGAGCAGCAGCACGCCGCTGGCCCGCATGAAGACCCAGGACCAGAGCTCGAAGTTGCCGCGGCCCTTGGAGACCCGGCGGTAGCGGGACTTCTTGGCGGAGACGGCGTCGGGGCCGGCGTGGTAGTTGGTCTCGGTGGTGGCGCTCATGAGTTTCCCCGGCCTCTCAGTGCGTGAACACGATGGTCAGGTGCCGGATCGCGAACGGCGCGAAGAGCACGACGAAACCGATGACGACCGCCCAGAAGAGCTGTCGCTGGAACCTCGGGCCCTTGGCCCAGAAGTCGACGGCGATGATGCGAAGGCCGTTGAGTGCGTGGAAGATCACCGCGGCGACGAGGCCGGCCTCGCCGATCCCGACGATGGGGTTCTTGTAGGCCTCCATCACCTCGTTGTAGGCGTCGGGGGAGACCCGGACCAGCGCCGTGTCGAGCACGTGCGCAAACAGGAAGAGGAAGAGAAGGAGGCCGCTGATGCGGTGGGCCACCCACGACCACATGCCCTCACGGCCGCGGTAGAGGGTCCCGTTGGCTGCCTGCGCCACTGCGCGTCCCTTTCGAAGCAGATGTCACGGCTTCGTCGTCGAGCGTCGATGGCCGTAGTTCGCCCGTCAGGTTATCGGCCCAGCCGCCGGGACCGTGAACGGCCCGGCTGTGAGAAACCAGACAGGCCGTGTTACCCGCTGGTATGCCGGGTGGTGACCTCGGCTGGCGCGGCAGCGACGAGGCGCAGGGCACACCCACGCCTGGATGAGGTCTTGACTTCGAGCACACTCCAACCCCCACGCTTGGACCATGGACCTCACCATCGCCGAGACGGCCGAGCGCACCGGGCTCACCGCCCACACGCTGCGCTACTACGAGCGCGACGGACTGATGTTGGAGGTGCCGCGGTCCTCCAGCGGGCACCGCCGCTACCGCGAGGGCGACCTGGGCTGGATCGAGCTGATCACCCGGTTGCGCACCACGGGCATGCCGATCCGCGACGTCCGTCGCTA
>CAVUGH010000017.1:0-77063 GCA_963740865.1 uncultured Actinomycetota bacterium | reverse complement strand
ACCACGCGGATTTCCCTCTCCCTGCAGGCGTCGCCTAGACTCTGCGGGTTGCCTCGGCGAGGGACACTGCACGGCTCCGGCCCGCACGTCCGTAATTCGACGCGGTGTGGTCTCCGTGCTGCGCCCCGCGTCGAGGCCCACCGCATCCTCGAGTCCCCCACCGCACAGGAGATTTCCGTGTCTGACAACAAGCTCGTCGCCGAGACGCGCACGCAGTTCGGCAAGGGCGCTGCCCGCAAGATTCGCCGCGACCACAAGATCCCCGCCGTCATGTACGGCCACGGCGCCGAGCCGGTGCACATCACGCTGCCCGGGCCACGCCACGATGATGGCCCTCAAGGTCACCAACGCCCTGCTCACCATCGTCATCGACGGCGACGAGCAGCTGGCCCTGGCCAAGGACGTCCAGCGCGACCCGATCAAGCCGGTCATCGAGCACATCGACCTGGTCATCGTCCGCAAGGGCGAGAAGGTCACCGTCGACGTGCCGGTCCACACCGAGGGCGAAGCCGCTCCCGAGACCATCGTCACCGTGGATGCCCAGACCATCGAGCTCGAGGTCGAGGCCACCAACATCCCGGAGTACATCGTCGTCTCCGTCGAGGGCCTCGAGGCCGGCACGCAGATCAAGGCGTCCGAGCTCCAGCTCCCTGCCGGTGCGACTCTCGCCGTCGACGAGAACACCCTGGTCATCAACGTCACCCAGCAGATCTCGCAGGAGGAGCTGGACGCCGAGATGGCAGAGGCAGAGGCCGAGGTCGGTATCGAGCACGAGGAGGCCGGCGACGCCGAGGCCACCGAGGGCGACGCCGCTGCCGAGGGCGACGCCCCCGAGGGCGAGAAGGCGAAGTCCGAGGACGCCTGAGTCCCGCTCACCCGCTGTATGCCGGAAGGCCAGGTCCGTCACGGACCTGGCCTTCCGGCATACTCGCTGCGTGAGTGACGACGGCACCTGGCTCGTGGTGGGCCTGGGCAACCCCGGTCCGAAGTACGCCGGCAACCGGCACAACGTTGGCGCCATGGTGGCCGACGAGCTCGCGTCGCGCGCGAAGTCCAAGCTCACGCGCACAAGGCCCGCGCCTCAGCAGCCACGGTGCGGATCGGGATGCTGGCCGGGGGAGCGCCCGGTCCGGCCGCCGTCGTGGCCGTCCCGACGTCCTACATGAACGAGTCGGGTGGGCCGGTCAAGGCGCTGATGAGCTTCTTCTCAGTCGAGGTCGACAGGCTGCTCGTGGTCCACGACGAGCTCGACATCCCGGCGGGCGACGTCCGGCTCAAGAAGGGCGGGGGAGAGGGCGGCCACAACGGGCTGCGCTCGGTCAGCTCGGCGCTCGGCACCAAGGACTACCTCCGGGTGCGGGTCGGGATCGGTCGCCCGCCCGGTCGGATGGACCCGGCCGACTTCGTGCTCCGCGACTTCGGCACCACGGAGCGCAAGGAGCTGCCGTTCCTGGTCGGCGACGCCGCGGATGCCGTCGAGATGGTCGTGACGCACGGGCTGGTTCTCGCCCAGCAGAAGTTCCACAGCCCCGCCTGAGCCGGGTCTGCGTCGACTGGCCTGCACCGAGCGGTCAGGGTCTGGCGCTTGTGGCTGCGCGGTGTCGAGATGTCCCTCTACGGTGACGGGGTGGGCAACGGACTGATCCTCGTGGCGGCAAGTGGCCTCGCCCTGGAGACCGCCGAGGCGGCGCGCGCGTGCGGGATCCGCATCGAGGGCTGCGTCGATGACGATCCCGCTCTATGGGGTTCGCTGGCGGGCGGCTGGCTCAAGGTGCTTGGTGGCTTGGATGTCGTTGCAGCCCAAGCGGATTGCGACGTGGTCCTGTGCGCCGGCCGGGGCGTGGTGCGCGAGCAGCTGACTGAGCGGCTGCGCGACCTGGGTGTTGCGGACGACCGGTACGCGACCGTCGTGCATCCCTCGGTGTCGCTGCCCGAGTCGTGCACGCGTCGGAGCCGGCTCGGTCGTGCTGGCCGGAGCCGTCCTGACGGCGGCGGTCTCGGTCGGTCGTCATGTGGTCGTGATGCCGCATGTGACGATGACCCACGACGACGTCATCGAGGACTTCGCGACGCTGTGCGCAGGGGTGACGCTCGGAGGCGGCGTGCGCGTCGGGCGCGCGGCATACCTTGGCATGGCCTCGAGCGTCCGCGAGAAGCGTGACCGTCGGCGCCTGGAGGCGACTCTGGGCATGGGTGCGGTCCTGGTGCGTGACCTGCCGGCGGGGGACGTCTGGGCGGGCGTCCCGGCGCGGCCGTTGGATGCAGTCCCGAAAATAGTCAGTGACTAGTTCCTGACCATTTTTCGGCCGCCGTCTCCGGCCTGCCGAACGCCTCGCGTCCAGAACGTGGACGATGGCGAATGGACGCTTGTCGGCAGCATCCGCACGGTGGTGGGCTGAATGTCGACCCAGATGGCTCCCTCAACCGTATGAGACGGCTACGCACGGTGCCGTAGTTGGCCTGTCTAGATCGCTCTCGCCTGCCGGGCGTAGTTCACGAAATCCGTTGAGCCCTAACCTATTTCACGGGTACAGATGACTCCTCTGGGGTCTGTCGAAGGTCCGGGCTGCGGGTCTACGGTGCCACCAGGGTTGGGCTGCGGGGGAGAAGTCATGGCGGAGATTGCGGGAGCGGGACGGCACGAGGTGGGCATGACGGAGTACGTCGATGCGGTGAACGGGGCAACCTCTGTCCCGACGTCTGCGCCGTGCCGTCGCGGCCTCGGTGACCCACGACACGGCACGGCCGAAGCGGACGGCCTCGGCCCTGCCAGCCCGGACCAAGCGTCTCCCGTGGAACGTCGCCTACCGCCGGCGCGCCATCGGCGGGGACCTCTTCGTCGCCACTCTTCACCGGCATCACCACCGCCCTGGTCGCCATGCCCGAGGCACCACGCTGCTGGCCCGCATCGCCGTCGTGACGGCGCTGCCCGTCCTCTGGCTCGGGATGCTCTCCCTCTCGCACGGCTACGAGCGCCGCTTCGCCGGTTCCGGTCCCGAGGAGTACCGCGCCGTGATGCGGTCCGCGCTCTACCTCGTCGGAGCGGCCGCGTTCCTCTCCTACACCGCCCACGTCGACGTGCCCCGGCTCACGAGCCTCGTCGCGGTGACGATGCTGTTCGTGCTCGGCATCTACTCCCGACAGGTGGTGCGCAAGGACCTCTACCGCCGACGCTCAGCCGGCATCGAGACCCAGGCCACGGTCATCATCGGCAACGCCAAGTCGGTGCTGCCGATGATCCGTGAGATCAAGCGGGCGCCCGAGCAGGGCCTGCGCGTGGTCGCCGCCTGTGTCTCCGGCCTCGACCTCAGCGGGGACCTGCCCTCCGAGGTGGAGGGCGTGCCGGTCTTCGGCTACCCGGAGGAGGCCATGTCGGCCGTCGACCTGTTCGACGCCGACGTCGTCGCCGTGTCCAGTGACCCGGACCTGCACGGCCCGGAGCTGCGCCGGTTGGCCTGGTCGCTCGAGGAGCGGGACGTCGAGCTGGTCGTGTCGCCGGGGCTGCTCGGCGTTGCCGGACCGCGCCTGTCCATCCGACCCACCGCAGGTATGCCGTTGCTCCACATCGAGCGCCCGGTCATGTCCGGAGCGCGACGCGTCGTGAAGTCGGTCGTCGACAAGGCGCTCACCGTGCTGCTCCTGGTCGTGGCCCTGCCGGGGATCCTCGCCATCGCCGTCGCCATCCGGCTGGACTCGCCCGGGCCGGTGCTGTTCCGCCAGAACCGCGTCGGCGCCCGGGGCGAAGAGTTCCAGATGCTCAAGTTCCGGACCATGTGCGTCGACGCCGAGGCCCGGCTCGCCGAGCTGCAGCGAGACGCCGGCAACAACGTCCTGTTCAAGATGAAGTCCGACCCGCGGGTCACCAGGGTCGGTCGGTTGCTGCGTCGGTTCTCCCTCGACGAGCTGCCCCAGCTGGCCAACGTCCTGCGCGGCGAGATGTCGCTCGTCGGCCCGCGGCCCCCACTGATGCGCGAGGTCGAGGGCTACGAGCCTGACGCCGTGCGGCGCCTCCGGGTCAAGCCGGGCCTGACCGGCCTCTGGCAGGTCAGCGGGCGCAGTGACCTCACGTGGGACGAGTCGTTGCGGCTCGACCTCTGGTACGTGGACAACTGGTGCCTCGTGCTCGACCTGCAGATTCTTTTCCGAACGGCCCGTGCAGTCTTCCGTGGAGCTGGAGCGTACTGATGAACAGACGTTGGGTTGGTTTGCTGGGGGCCGCCGCCGTGGTGGCTTCGGCCCTTGTCCGTCGGTGTGGTCACGCCGGCCGTCGCCGCGCCCTGTGACCCCGGTGGGCAACCCCATCGTCTGCGAGAACAGCAAGCCGGGCTCGCCCCGAGTCGGAGTGGGACATCGAGGGTGCCGGTGACGCCAGGCCTGCAGGGCTTCGCGCACCAAGATCAGCGTCAACGTCGGCGAGCGGACCGAGCTTCAAGATCAAGTCCACGCGCGCCCCTACCAGGTCGACATCTACCGGCTCGGCTACTACGGCGGTGACGGCGCCCGCAAGATCGCGACGGTCACGCCCTCGACGGCTCCCGCAGAACCAGCCGAACTGCGTCACTGACCCTGCCACCGAGTCTGTCGACTGCGGCAACTGGGCCGTCTCCGCGTCCTGGACCGTCCCGGCCACGGCCGTGTCCGGCGTCTACATCGCCCAGCTCGAACCCGCACCGACACCGACGGCGAGAGCCAGATCCCGTTCGTCGTCCGCGACGACTCCAGCCACTCCGACCTCCTCTTCCAGACCTCCGACGCGACCTGGCAGGCCTACAACAACTACGGCGGCTCCAACTTCTACACGGGGACGCGCCGGACGGGCGGGCCTACAAGCTCAGCTACAACCGGCCCTTCACCACCCGCGGGTCCAACCGGAGGCCGCGACTTCCTGTTCAGCAACGAGTTCCCGATGATCCGGTTCATGGAGCGCAACGGCTACGACGTCAGCTACACCAGCGGCCTCGACACCGACCGCCGCGGCGCGCTGCATCAAGAACCACAAGGTCTTCCTTCCGTCGGCCACGACGAGTACTGGTCGGGCCGCAGCGCGCGAACGTCGAGGCCGCCCGCGACGCCGGCGTCAACCTCGCCTTCTTCAGCGGCAACGAGGTCTACTGGAGGACCCGCTGGGAGCCCAGCATCGACGGCACGCCACCGCCGACCGCACGCTGGTCTGCTACAAGGAGACGTGGGCCAACGCCAAGATCGACCCCGCCGCCGGAGTGGACCGGCACCTGGCGTGACCCCCGGTTCAGCCCACCCGTCCAAGGCGGCGGCCAGCCGGAGAACGCGCTGACCGGCACCGCGTACATGTCCAACAACACCGACCTGGCCATCAGGTGCCGGCCGCGAGGGCAAGACCGCGGTTCTGGCGCAACACCGCCGTCGGCGACGCTGGCCGCCGGGCAGCCGCGACGCTGGCCGCCGCACACCGTCGGCTACGAGTCCGACGAGGACCTCGACAACGGCTCCCGGCCGGCGGGCCTGATCCGGCTGTCCACGACCACCGGGCCAGCGCCGGAGTACCTGCAGGACTTCGGCAACACCGTCACGCCCGGCACCACGACGCACCACATGACCCTGTACCGCGCGCCCAGCGGCGCCCTGGTCTTCGGCGCCGGCACCATCCAGTGGGCGTGGGGCCTGGACGACCGAACCACGACGGCGACGGCCTGCGCCGCCGACGTGCGCATGCAGCAGGCCACCGTGAACCTCCTCGCGGACATGGGCGCCCAGCCGGACACCCTGATGACGCGGGCTCGTCGCTGCCACGGCGTCCGACCGACACCACCGGCCCACGACGACCATCACCTCCCCGAGCCGCCGGCGCGTCCGTGGCGCCAACGGCGCGCTCGGTGACCGTCACGGGCACGGCGACCGACACCGGTGGCGGCGTGGTCGCCGGCGTCGAGGTCTCCACCGACGGCGGCACCACCTGGCACCCGGCCACCGGGCACCACGTCCTGGAGCTACACTCTACACCCAGACGGGCGGCGGCCGCCGCCTCGATCAAGGCCCGGGCCATCGACGACAGCGCCAACATCGGCGCCGCCCGTCACGCGGCGTCGCCACGTCGCTGCCCGTGCTCGCTGTTCGGCGGACCGCCGCCGACCACGTCGACGCGCGGACACGACTCGGCGGTCGAGCCTGGGCGTCAAGTTCGTCCCGCCGACCGAACGGCTTCGTCACCGGCGTCCGCTTCTACAAGGGCACCGGCAACACCGGGCACGCACACCGGGCGCGCTCTGGTCCGCGACCGGGACGCTGCTCGCCACCGGCACCTTCAGCGAACGAGACCGCCACCGGCTGGCAGACCCTGCGCTTCAGCGCGCCCGTCGCCGTCATCGCCGGCACGACCTACGTCGCCTCGTACTTCGCACCGAACGGCCACTACGCCGCGGACAACTGGGCCTTCTCCGCATCAGCACTGACATGGCGTCCGCCGCTGACCGCGCCGCGGAGCACGGCCACCGAGCGGCAACGGCGTCTTCGTCTACGGCGCGCCCGGCGTTCCCGAACGCGTCGTTCAAGGACACCAACTACTGCGTCGACGTGCTGTTCGACGATCGACGACACCTACCCGCCGGTGGTCAGCCCAGCACGCCTGCCGCCGACGCCTCGAGCGTCGTGGCGAGCATCAATCCCGACTGCAGCCTTCCGAGGCCGTGGACCCGGCACCGTTCAGTTCACGCTGGCGGCAACCGGCGGCGCCTCCGTGTCCGGCTCCATGACCTACGACGCGGCCACCCGCACCGCGAAGTTCACTCCGGCGCAGGCTCTCGCCCGCGGCACCAGCTACACGGCATCGGTGAGTGCCACCGACCTCGCTGGCAACGCGATGCCCACGCCGTCGACCTGGAACTTCACGACGGCAAGCCAGATCCGGTGCCGGGTGTCTGCCCGTGCAGCGTGTGGTCCGACTCGGCGATGCCTGCTGTCCTCTCCGTCAACGAACAAGCCGTTCTCGACCTCGGCACCCGGTTCCCACCGACGCGGACGGCGTCATCATCGGTGTCCGGTTCTACAAGGGCCCGCAGAACACCGGCTAGCACACCGGATCCCTGTGGTCAGCACGGGCACGCTGCTGGCAACCGCCACCTTCTCGGGCGAGTCCTCCACAGGCTGGCAGACGGTGACGTTCTCCAGCCCGGTGGCCGTGACCAAGGGCACCACCTACGTCGTGTCCTACAAGACGTCGGTCGGCAACTACTCGGCCACGTGGGACGCCTTCGCCAGCACCGGTGTCGACTCCGGCCCCCTGCACGTGCGTCGTAGCGCGGGTGCCTACGCCTACGGTGGCGGCTACCCGGGATCCAGCAGCGACGCGAACTACTGGGTCGACCCGGTGTTCACCGTCCCCGACACGATGCCGCCGACCGTTGCCTCGGTCCGCCCGAGCAATGGCGCCACCGGGGTGGAGAGCACTCCCACCGTCACGGCTGCGTTTGCAGACCTGGTGCGTCCGGGGACCGCGGCTGTCACCGTGAGCGGCCCCGCGGGTGCGGTGCCGGGAACGACCAGCTTCGACACCGCCACTGCCACGGTGACCTGGGTGCCGAGTGTCTCGCTCCAGGACGGAACCACCTACACGGTCTCGGTGTCGGGGGCCCGCAACCTCGGCGGCACGGCCATGGCGGCAGCGGCGACATCGACGTTCCGCACCGCCGGAATCACCGCCTGCCCCTGCACGCTGTTCTCCTCGGACGCCACGCCGATCCGCGTGGACTCGGGGGACAGCGGGCCGGTCACCCTGGGCGTGAAGTTCACCCCCTCGGCCGCCGGAAACATCTCTGGTGTGCGCTTCTACAAGAGCGTCGGGAACACCGGCACCCACGTCGGTGGGCTGTGGACCGCCTCCGGCACGCGCCTCGGGACGGTCACCTTCACCGGCGAGACCGCGTCAGGATGGCAGTCGGCGACGTTCAGCCAGCCGATCGACGTGCAGGCAGGGGTGACCTATGTCGCGACGTACTCCGCTCCCAACGGGCACTACTCGATCGACCTGGACGCCTACGACACCGCCGTGTCCAGCGGCCCGCTGACCGCTCCAGGTGGCGCGAACGGCGTCCACCGCTACGGAGCCGACGCGTTCCCGACGGACAGCTTCTCCTCGAGCTCGTACTGGGTGACCCCGGTGTACTCACCCGGCACCGCGCCGGACGTCACTGCGCCGAGCGTGACCGGCACGACCCCGGCCGACGGGGCTGCCAAGGTCGACGCTGCGGTGACACCGACTGCGACGCTTTCCGAGAGCATCGCCAGCGGCGCGACGTTCACCCTCAAGGACGCCGGCGGTGCGACCGTCGCCGGCACGACGAGCTATGACGCGGCGACCAAGAAGCTGTCGTTCGATCCCACTGCGTCGCTCGGCGCCTCGAAGACCTACACCGCATCGGTGCTCGCCACCGACCTGAGCGGCAACACCATGGCGGCGCCGTTCACCTGGTCGTTCACCGTGTTCGGTACGCAGACCTGCCCCTGCTCGGTCTTCGCTCCGACGGAGCGGCCGAACGTGGACTCGGTGACCGACCCCGGTGGCGCCATCGAGCTGGGCCTCGCCGTCAAGCCGGGGGTGGACGGCACCGTCACCGGTGTGCGGTTCTGGAAGGGTGCGGGCAACACGGGCACCCACACCGGGTCGCTGTGGACCACCACGGGCACCCGCCTCGCCACCGGCACCTTCACCGGTGAGACCGCGAGCGGCTGGCAGACCCTCACCTTCGCGACTCCGGTCGGGGTGACGGCCGACACGACCTACGTCGTCTCGTACACCAACACGACCGGCACCTGGTCGGTCACGTGGGGTCAGTTCGACTCCGCTGGCCTCAACTGGCCGCCGCTGAGCGTGCCCGTCCAGGGCGGCCGGTTCCTCTACGGTGCAGGCTTCCCCGCGTCGAGCTCCGGAGCCAACTACGGCGTCGACGTGGTCTTCACCACCGACGCCACCCCGCCGCCCGAGGACCCGCCTGCCGACACGACCGCACCTGTCGTCAGCGCAGTGCAGGACAGTGCCGGTGCCAACGGCAGCACCGCCACCATCACGTGGACGACCGACGAGTCCGCCACGTCGGTGGTGCAATACGGCACGACGGCGGCCCTCGGGTCGACCACGAACGGTGCCAGCGGCACCAGCCACTCGGTGGCACTGTCCGGGCTGACCAGCGGCACGACGTACTACTACCGCGTTACGTCCGCCGACACGACGGGCAACACGACCACCAGTCCGGCCGTCAGTGGTGCACCGGCGACGTTCGCGACACCGGTCGTCACCCCGCCGGACGTCACCGCTCCGGCGATCTCGGCAGTCGCCGCGGCCGTCTCCGGCACCTCGGCCACGGTCACCTGGACCACCGACGAGTCGGCGACCACCAAGGTGGACTACGGCACGACGACGTCCCTCGGCACCACTGCGACAGGCGCCACGGGCACGTCCCACTCGGTCCCGCTGACCGGTCTCACCGCCGGGACGTACTACTACCGGGTCACCTCGGGCGACGCTGCGGGCAACTCCACGACCGATCCGGTCACGGCCAGCGCCCCCCGCACCTTCGTCATCGCGGACACGACCGCACCGACGATTTCGGCGGTGGCTTCCACCGGCTCCGGGACGACCGCGACCATCACGTGGACGACGAACGAGTCAGCGACGACCAGCGTGAACTACGGGACGACGACTGCGCTCGGCACGACCAGGACCGGCACCACCGGCACGAGCCACTCGGTGTCCCTCACGGGGCTGACGGCCAACACGCGGTACTACTTCCGCGTCACGTCCGCCGACGCCGCCGGCAACAGCGCGACGTCCCCGACCTCACCCGCGGCGCCGGCCTCCTACGTCCCGACGGTGACCCCGATCGCGCACACCACCGTGGCTCAGTTCAGCACCGGTACGGGCGGCTACGTCAGTGACACCAACGGCGGCGAGGTGCTCGGCACCCTCACGGTCGGCACCGAGTTCACCGGCACGACCACCCCGACTGGGTTCACCAGCGCCGCGCTCGTCACCGGTGGTGCCACCACGTACACCGGTGGCCAGGCCTCCCTGTCCGGGAGCCGGCTCTACACGACCACCTACGCCAGCGGACGCAGCTTCGCCTCGGCCGCCACCCTCGGAGCCAACCACACCATCGGCTGGGGTTCGATCGCCTCCGGGAGCACCGCCGTGACGGCGTCGTTCCAGACCAGCGCCACCGGAGCCCTGTCCGCCCGGGTCAACGACGGGTTCGCCAACAACCGGACCATCGCCATCGCCGGCACCTGGACGGGAGCCGAGCACGAGTACCGCGTCGACTGGGCCAGTGGCAATGCGGTGTTCTTCATCGACGGCACCCAGGTGGCCACGTCGGCCTTCTCGACCGGGCTGTCGCTGCGAGTCATCGCCTCCGACCCGACGACGGCGGCGCCGGTCCTGCTCGTGGACTGGATCCGCGTCGCACCGTATGCCGCGTCGACCACCTTCACGTCGGCCGTCATCGACGCAGGTGCGACGGTCGGATGGGACACGCTGACCCGCGACGTGGTGCTGCCCAGCGGCACCACGATGACCATCCAGGTGCGGTCCGGACCCAATGCCAACTCCGGGAGCGGATCGTGGACGGGGTGGTCGACCGTCAGTGCCACGACCAACAGCATCACCCGCAGCTCGCGCTACCTGCAGTACCGCCTGCAGTTCACCTCCTCGGGCACCCGGTTCACGACTCCTACCGTCAACAGCGTCCAGCTGGCATACCACGTGCTGTAGTCCGAACTACCGCATTAGGACGAGGCGCCGTCCGGCGGCTCCCGGCACAGTGGTGAGTCACAGGGCCGGGGGCGGCCTGGGAGAGAGGGGTTTGGCATGACGCTGCGCGTCGCCGTCGTCGGAGCTGGCTACTGGGGACCGAACCTGGTGAGGAACTTCCGCGGCAGCCCGGACTGGGATCTCGTGGCGGTGTGCGACCTGGACCCGGCACGCGCTGCCAAGGTCATCGGGGATCGCAGCACCGTCGAGGTCGAGACCTCCCTCGAGGCGCTCCTGGCCCGTGACGACATCGACGCGGTCGCCATCGCCACGCCGGCCCAGACGCACTGTGCCATCGCGCTGCAGGCCCTCGAGGCCGGCAAGCACGTCCTCGTCGAGAAGCCGCTGGCCTCCAGCCGGGGCGAAGCCGAGCGCATGGTCCAGCGGGCCGACGAGCTCGGCCTCGTCCTGATGTGCGACCACACCTACTGCTACACGCCGGCCGTCCAGCACCTGCGCAGCCTCATCCACAGCGGCGAGCTCGGCGACATCCTGTTCGTGGACTCGGTGCGCATCAACCTCGGCCTGGTCCAGCCCGACGTCGACGTCTTCTGGGACCTCGCGCCCCACGACCTGTCGATCCTCGACTTCATTCTGCCGCAAGGCCTTTCGCCCCTCGAGGTGTCGGCCCACGGGTCGGACCCCATCGGTGCCGGCCAGTCCTGCCTGGGCTACCTCACGATGCCGATCGGCAACGGCGCGATCGCCAACATCCACGTCAACTGGCTCAGCCCCACCAAGATCCGCCAGACGGTCATCGGCGGCAGCCGCAAGACCGTCGTCTGGGACGACCTCAACCCCCAGCAGCGGCTGGCGGTCTACGACCGGGGCGTCGACCTCGACCTCACGTCGGCCAGTGCCGACGCCGCCGAGAAGCGGGCGGTCAACGTCAACTACCGGCTCGGCGACATGCACGCGCCCGCTCTCCCCGAGCGCGAGGCCCTGGGCCAGATGGTTGCCGAGTTCGCAGCCTCCATCCGTGAGGGTCGCGCCCCGCTCACCGACGGCCGTGCCGGCCTGCGGGTGCTCGCCGTGCTCGAGGCGGCCTCGGAGAGCCAGCGCCGGGCAGGCGCCATGGCGCCGGTCGGTATGCCGGGTGAGCCAGCCACACGGCATACCCTCGGCCAACCTGTCGGAGCCGGCCTGGGGGTCAACCGATGAGCAACCTGCAGGGTGCGAACGTCCTGGTGACCGGCGGTGCGGGGACGATCGGCTCGACCATCGTCGACCAGCTCCTCGACGCGGGCGTGGCGCACGTCGACGTGCTCGACAACCTCGTCCGCGGACGCCACGAGAACCTCGCCGAGGCGATGCCGTCCGGCCGGGTGACCCTGGTCGAGGGCGACCTGCGCGACCGCGACCTGGTCCACGACCTCACCCGCGGCAAGGACCTCGTCTTCCACCAGGCGGCGATCCGGATCACGCAGTGCGCCGAGGAGCCGCGGCTGGCCCTCGAGGTGCTCGTCGACGGCACGTTCACCACCATCGAGGCGGCCGCCGAGCACAAGGTCGACAAGCTGGTCTTCGCGTCCTCGGCCTCCGTCTACGGACTGGCGGAGGCGTTCCCGACCGACGAGCGGCACCACCACCACAACAACGACACGTTCTACGGCGCGGCCAAGTCGTTCAACGAGGGGATGGTGCGCAGCTTCCGCGCCATGACCGGTCTCGACTACGTCGGGCTGCGCTACTTCAACGTCTACGGCCCGCGGATGGACGTGCACGGTCTCTACACCGAGGTGCTGGTCCGCTGGATGGAGCGGATCGCCGACGGTCAGCCGCCGCTGATCTTCGGCGACGGCCTGCAGACGATGGACTTCGTCGTGACCCAGGACATCGCGCGCGCCAACATCCTGGCCGCGACCAGCGACGTCCGTGAAGGCATCTACAACATCGCCAGCGGCACCGAGACCAGCCTGCTCGGGCTGGCCGAGGCGCTGCTGCGTGCCATGGACTCCGACCTGTCGGTCGAGCACGGTCCGGACCGCGCGGTCAACGGGGTGACCCGGCGCCTGGCCGACACCACTGCGGCGAAGCGCGACCTGGGCTTCAGCGCCGAGATCGGTCTCGAGGACGGGCTGCGCGACCTCGTCGAGTGGTGGCGACCGCAGCGCGAGGCCGTGGCCGCGGGGCGCATCAAGCAGGCATCATGAGCCGCATCAACGTGATGATCCCGTGGCTCGGCGCCGAGGAGGTCGCCGCCGTCACCGAGGTCCTCGAGTCCGGCTGGGTGGCGCAGGGCCCGCGGGTGGCCGCCTTCGAGGAGGCGTTCGCGACGCGGATGCAGGCAGAGCACGCGATCGCCGTGTCCAACTGCACGACCGGCCTGCACCTGGCGCTCGTCGTGGCAGGAGTCGGCGCCGGCCACGACGTCGTGGTGCCGTCCTTCTCGTTCATCGCGACGTCCAACGCCCCCACCTACGTCGGGGCGCGTCCGGTGTTCGCCGATGTCGACCCCGAGACGGGCAACCTCACCGCCGACTCCGTCAAGAGCGCCCTCACCCCGCAGACGACGGCCGTCATCGTCGTCGACCAGGGCGGTGTGCCGGTCGACCTGCGCTGCGATCCGTGAGCTGTGCGACCCGCTTGGGCGTGGTCGTCGATCGAGGACGCCGCCTGCGGCGCCGGTTCGACGTATGCCGGCCGGCCGGTGGGTGCCGAGGCGGAGATCGCCGCGTGGTCCTTCCACCCGCGCAAGATCGTCACGACGGGCGAGGGCGGCATGATCACGACCTCGCGGGCCGACTGGGCGCTGCGTGCCCGCCGACTGCGTGAGCACGCGATGAGCGTCAGTGCCGCGGACCGGCACGGAAGCACCCTGGCGCCGGCGGAGGAGTACCTCGAGATCGGGTTCAACTACCGGATGACCGACCTCCAGGCAGCGGTGGGCATCGTCCAGCTGGGTCGCCTCGACGAGGTCGTGGCGAAGCGCCGCGAGCTGGCCGGCCGCTACCAGGAGGCGCTCGGTGACGTGCGCGGCCTGCGCTGCGTCGCCGACCCCGCGCACGGCACGAGCAACTTCCAGTCGTTCTGGGTCGAGGTGGGCGCCGACTACCCGCTGAGCCGCGAGGAGCTGCTCGAACACCTTGCGGCACAAGATATCTCGGCCCGGCGGGGCATCATGGCTGCCCACCGGCAGCCCGCCTATGCCGGTGTCGACCACGGCCCGCTGCCCGTGACCGAGCGGCTCAACGACGACACCCTCATCCTCCCGCTCTTCCACCAGATGACGCAGGCCGAGCAGGACCGCGTCGTCGCCGCGGTCCGACAGGGGGCTGCTGCAACGCGGGCTGACCACTCGACCCAACCAGAGGGATGACGATGTTCGTGCAGGGAGATCCAATACCGCTCGTCGACCTCGTCGCCCAACAGCGCCAGGTCGAGGACGAGGTGCGTGCCGGGCTCGACGAGGTGTTCCGCACGGCGGCCTTCGTCGGCGGCCCCCAGGTGGCACAGTTCGAGCGGGAGTACGCGACGTTCAGCCAGGTCGCCCACTGCGTCGGTGTGGCCAACGGCACCGACGCCCTCGAGCTCGCCCTGCGCGCCGCGGGTGTGACCGCCGGGGGTGAGGTGGTGCTCCCCGCCAACACCTTCATCGCGACCGCCGAAGCCGTGAGCCGGATCGGTGCTGTGCCCGTCCTGGTGGACGTCGACGAGCGCCACCTGCTCATCGACCCCGCTGCGGTGGAGGCCGCGGTCACGCCGCGGACGCAGGCCATCATCCCGGTCCACCTCTTCGGCCAGGTCGCGCCCGTCGAGGAGCTGGAGAAGGCCGTCCGTGCATCGGGTGCGGTCGTCGTCGAAGACGCCGCCCAGTCGCAAGGGGCTCGTCGCCACGGGACCGCGGCTGGAAGCCTCGGCACGGTGGCAGCCACCAGCTTCTACCCCGGGAAGAACCTCGGTGCGGCAGGGGATGCGGGTGCCGTGACGACCAACGACCCTGAGATCGCCCGACGCGTACGCATCATCGGGAGCCACGGCAGCGCGGCGAAGTATGACCACGAGGTCATCGGGGTGAACTCCCGTCTCGACACCATCCAGGCCGTCGTGCTGCTCGCCAAGCTGCGGCGGCTGGCGGAGTGGAACGAGCAGCGGCGGGCGGCGGCAGGTCGGTACGACGCCTTGTTGGCGGACGTCGACGCCGTCCGCACCCCGGTCGCCCTCGACGGCAACGAGGATGTCTGGCACCTGTACGTCGTGCGAGTGGCCGCGGCCGACCGCGCCCGGGTGCTGGCCGAGCTCAACGGCCGGGGCATCGGCGCCGGGATCTACTACCCCGTGCCGGTCCACCTGTCGGGGGCCTACACCCACCTGGGTCTCGCTCCGGGCTCGTTCCCGGTGGCGGAGCAGGCATCCGGCGAGATCCTGTCCCTGCCGATGTACCCCACCATCACCCCTGCCGAGCAGGAGGCCGTCGTCGAGGCGCTCGCCGAGGCCCTGCGTCGCACGTCGGGTGGCTGAGGCGCACTCGTGATCGACTCGGCCCCTGCAGGAGACACCCTCGAGACCAAGGCTTTCGGGGCCTTCGGCTGGAGTCTTGTCAACCTGCTCGTGGGCCGGTTGGGGACGATGGCCATCGGCGTCGCCCTGGCCCGTCTTCTCGGGCCGCACGAGTTCGGCACCTACGCCATCGCCTACGTGGCGCTCGTCTTCGTGCTGAGCTTCAGCGAGCTCGGTGTCAGCCTCGCGATCGTGCGGTGGCCAGGAGACCCGAAAGAGATCGCGGCCACGGTCAACACCATCTCGTTGGCCGCGAGCGTGGCGCTGGCTGGGACGGCGTGGGTCCTTGCCCGACCTTCACGCAGGCGATGGGAGGTCCCGATGCCACCCCGGTCGTTCAGCTGCTGACGCTCAACATCGTCATCAGCGGGCTGGTCCAGACCCCAGCTGCGTTGCTCCAGCGGGAGTTCCGCCAGAAGGCCCGGGCTCTCTGACCAGGTCAACGTGTGGGTGGGGGCAGTGACCTCGCTTGCCCTCGCGGCCTCCGGAATGGGTGCGATGAGCCTGGCCGCGGGGCGGTTGGCAGGTGCCGCAACGTCCGCAGCGCTCCTGCTCGCCCTGTCGCCCCTGCCCTACCGTCTCGGGCTGCGTCGCGATACGGCACGCGCCCTGTTGTCCTTCGGTGTGCCGCTCGCCGGAGCCAGCGTGCTGTTCTTCCTCGTCGGCTATGTCGACCAGGTGCTGACGGGCCAGCAGCTCGGGGCTCGCCAGCTGGGCTTCTACGTGCTGGCTGTCAACGTGGCCGGTTGGCCGCTGGCCGTGCTGTCGCTGCCGCTGCGCAGCGTCACGCCGGCCTTCTTCGCCCGGCTGCGTTCCGAACCCGACCGCCTGCACAGCGGGCTGGCCACGATCACATCACTCATCGGCAGGGTCGCGGTGCCCGGCTGGTGGGACTGGCGCTGGTCGCCCCGCCACTCGTGGACCTGGTCTTCGGCGCACGCTGGCACGCCGCGGCGGCCCCGTTGGCGTGGCTGGCGATCCTGGCGGTCGTGCGGATCCTGCACGAGCTCGCCTACGACTTCCTCGCCGTCCTCGGACAGACCCGCGGCCTCCTCGCGATCCAGGGACTGTGGCTCGCAGCGCTGGTCCCTGCGGTCGTCATCGGCGCCCGCACCGGAGACCCTGCGGGTGTGGCCCTGGCACAGGTTCTGGTGGCGACCGTGGTGGTGCTCCCCGCCTACGGCGCGCAGCTGCGTCGCACTGCGTGTCGCTCCGAGCCCTCGGTCGGTCACTCGCGACCCCCATCGCCGGCGGTGCCGCCCTGGCCCTCGCCCTCTGGCTGCTGGCAGCCAGGGTCGAGGGCGGCGTCCTGACGCTGCTTCTGTCGGGCCTGCTGACCGTGGCCGTCGTGGCAGGACTGCTCTTCCCGCTGCGTCAGCAGCTGTGGAACCTGCGTCGCGGGACGACTGGGCCCGAGGCCGTGGGCGGTGCATCGTGACCTGGCTCGAGGAGGGCAACGGGCTGGTGGCCGACCATCGGATCGAGTTCGAGCGGTTGGTTGCCCACGCTGAACGGGTCGGTCGGCGCCGACGTCCGCAGGCGGCTGCGGCCCTGGCGCAGCTGGCCTCGGCCTACGCCTGGCTGAACCACTCCGGGACGTTCAGCTCAGCACAGCTCGACGAGGTCCTCCGCGGCGCCGCCCGTCATCTCCCCGGTGCCGCGTCCGGAGCCGCGTCCGGTGCCGTGCCGGTGGACGTGCTGCACGTCGTCACCCAGGTCTACGCGACCGGGGGGCCCACCCAGGCCATCTGCTGCTGGGTGGACCAGGACGCCGGCCGGAGCACCGCGTCGCCATCACGCAGCAGGGGGCGGCGCCCATGCCCGAGAAGGTCTCCTCCCGCATCGTGCCGCCTCGACGTGCTCGACCTCACCCAGACCGGCGGCGCCTCCTCGAACGCGCATCCACCTTGCGTGCGCTGGCCGACCGGGCTGACGTCGTCATGCTGCACACGCACCCCCACGACGTGGTGCCCTTGCTGGCCTTCCTCGACCATCCGCAGCAGGGACTGGTGCACGTCAACCACGCCGACCACGTCTACTGGGCGGGGGCATCCTTGCCCGCGCGCTTCCTGGACATGCGCGACTCCGGGCGGGATCTGGCGCATGCCCGCCGTGGCATCGACCCTGACCGCTCGATGGTGATGGCGCGGCCCCTGCCCCCCAGCAACCGCACGATGAGCCGCGCGGAGGCCAAGGGCAGTCTGGGCCTACCGGTGGGGGACCTGCTGGTGGTGACGGCGGCCGATGCTCCGAAGTACCAGCCACTGGGCGGGCGCAGCCTTCTCGAGGAGGTGCTTCCCGTGTTCATCGATGACCCACGGGCGCGGCTGCTTGCCGCAGGCCCCGCCCCGACGGGTGAGTGGCTGCGCGCCGAGGAACGCACCGATGGTCGGGTGCGGGCCCTCGGCCGGCTTCCTGATGTGTCCGTGCTGCAGCAGGCGGCCGACGTCTACCTCGACTCCTTCCCGTTCGCGTCCCTGACCTCCCTCCTCGAGACCGGGCGGTTCGGTACGCCGTGCGTGACCTTCCGGGGGCACCCGGAGGAGTGTGCGGTCCTCGGCGCGGACACGCCAGGCGTCGACGAGCACCTCGTCCGGCCGTCCACGCCGGACCAGCTCCGCACGAGCCTGATCGGACTCCTCGCCGACGAGCCCGCCCGCGTGGAGGTGGGGGAGGCCACCGCGGCCGCGATCGTCTCCACCCACACCGGACCGGGTTGGATGTCGGCTCTCGACACGATGTACCAGGCCGCCACCGCACCGGCCAACAGCGCCACCCCCCCCGCGGTCCCGGCCCCTGCCTCGGACCCGGCCCCTGCCGCGGTCGTCCCGGCTGACCCGAGCCCCCTCGACGCCATGGTCGCGCTCGTGCAGGCCAGGACCCCGTTCCACGCCGGAGTCGCGGGCGCGGCGCGGATGTCCCTGCCGTTCCTGCCTCTCGCCGCCAGGCTCGGACAGTGGCAGCGGCTCGCGACGACAGGTCGTCCGCTGTCTCCCGTGCTGTTGCTCGACGAGCGAACCGGGGCCGCCGTCACCACGTGGCGGCGCAGTCTGGGCATCACCCGGTCGGGCCTTCGTCGAAAGGCCGGGTGACGTGGCCACCATGCAGGGGAGTCAGGAGACGAAGGCCGCGCACAAGGCGTCCGACGAGCCTGGGATCCGGTTCACACCAATAGCATTCCTCGCGGTGACCGTCGTGGCCACGCTGCTGACCTGGCTGCGTCTTCCGGCCGCGGGTCGGGACACGTTGTATGCCGAGGACGGCTCCCAGTTCGTCAACGACTGGGCCGACGGCGGGTCGTGGTCGTTGTCCTCCGACCCTATGCCGGCTACCAGCACCTCGTGCCCAGGATCGCGAGCGGACTGGTCACCCGACTGGTCCCCGTCGAGGCCTGGGCCGACGCGGTGATCGTCCTGGCGGCCGTCGTGGTCGGTGCCACCGCCGGGCTGGTCTACGTGCTCAGTCGATCCGTGCTGCCGACCCGGACTGCCCGACTTGGCCTGGCTGCCGTGCCCGTCCTGGTTCCGCTTGCCGGCGTCGAGGTGATCGACTCCCTCGCCAACGTGCACTGGTACCTGCTGTACCTCACGCCGTGGCTGCTCCTGGCGAGGCCTCGCAGCCGGGTGGCCGCTGTCGCCCTCGGCCTCGTGGCGCTCGTGGCTGCCCTCACCGAACCCCAGACCGTCATCCTCGCCCCGTTGGCCGTGTGGGTCCTGGTGCGGGAACGTCGCGCACGGGTGATCGTCATCGGCTGGGCCATCGGAGTCGCGGGCCAGATCCTGACCCTGGTCCTCTCCCCGCGCGACCGGACCGACGGGTTCCCACCTTGGCTGTCCGTGGTCAAGGGCTACCTGGCGAGCGCGGTCCTCGCGAGCGGCAACGGGCATGGTCGCGTCGTCGGCACCGCCGTGCACACGGGTGGGTGGTGGGTCGGCGTCGCCGTGCTCCTGGTCTTCTGGGGTTTGGCCACCCTGGCGTTTCTGCACGCATCTGCGCCGTTGCGGGCGGCCCTGATCACCTGCGTCGTGGGGTCGGTGGCGGCCTGGGTGCTGCCCTACGCGACCAACAACGTCTCCGCCCTCTACTACGACGACGTCCCCGGGCCGCCCTACATTCTTCCGCTCGTGCGGTGGGGCATGACGGCGTCGATGTTCCTGCTCACCCTCATCCCGCTCACCGCCGGTGCGTTGAGAGCGCGGAAGGTCCGCGGTGGCCGGTTGCTCTCCACCGCGCTCGTGGTGGGCATGGTGCTGGTGATGTCGGCCAGCTTCCTGATGGACAACGATGGCCGGCAGGGTCCGTACTGGCGGGACGGCGTGGCTCAGGCTCGGCAACAGTGCGGGACCTCAACCGGCGCGGTTCGGATCGCCACGGGCGGGACCGAGTATGCCGTGCGAATGCCCGCGACCGACTCGCCTCAGGGCGTTGAGCTGACGTGTGCCGGCTCCCCGCCGCGCGCGGCGGCAGGCCCAGGGCGCGCGATCCCAGGCCGCTTCGCCACGCGGCGGGAAGCGCCGTGACGGGGGCCCCGACCGCCCAGAAACCGCCGTGGGGATGGTAGCCCACCACGAACTCAGTGGAGGTGCCGTCGCGCAGTCGTCGCACGCCAGTGGCGTCGAGGTTGGTCACGATGACAGGGCGACCGGATCCCAGCAGCCCGTGGGCCACCGCCGCGGTCCGCTCCGGGCTGGCCGAATAGAACGCGACCGGGTGCCCGAGCCGGGTCAGCACGACCGGGTCGGGGCCGCCGAGTGGGGCGTCGGAGGAGTCGACGTTGACCACTGCGACAGGCGCACCTGCGGTGTCCACCGCACCCACCAGCTGGTCCACGTCGCGGGTGAGGTCGGCCAGGACCACGGAAAGGCGCAGGTCGCGGAGGGCTCGACGGACCGCCACGGACTGCCGCACCCAGCGCGCCGAGGATCGCAACACGCGCAGCGGCTCGATGCCACGCCGCACCGGGGCGGGTATCGGCCCGCACGTGGTGGCGACGGGCATCAGCCCGGGGTAGTCGCTGAGGATCCGCCGGTGTGCGACGTCCAGGCGGGCCAGGTTGATGGTGAGGCTGTTGTGCGTCAGCGGCAGGTCGGCGACCCGGACCACGCGTCCGGCCCGGCGGTGGCGCAGGCCGTACTCCACGGCATACGCATGCCAGGCCAGGTCGGGGTGCGTCGCCAACGGCTCGGCGAGCACGTCGTCGCGCCGGACCATGAACAACACCTCGTCCAGGGAGTCGGCCGCGACCAGTCCCCGCACCTGTGTTCCGGTGAGCACGACACGATCACGGATCCGACCGACCAGGCGCTCGGAGGGGTCGACGCCGACGGCGCCCACCACCCCCACGGTGGGTTCGGCGAGGAGCAGGGCGGCTGCCACTTCGAGCGCTCGCAACGAGTGCAGGTAGACGTCCTGGTGCACGAAGACCACGACCGGGTGCCGAGCCATCCGGGCGCCGTGGTTGAGGGCGTCACCGGCCGTCGCGTGTGCGTGCCCTGTGTTGTCGACCGGGATGTACTCCAGGTCGGGGGCCTCCGCGGCGAGGTCCTGCAGCGACCGGTCCAGGCAAGCCGCCCTGACCTCGGGGTCGTTGAAGACGCACACGACCGTCACGGGGGTGCGCTTCGCCGTCCCTGCCTCAGTCATCTGGCGCCACCCGCGTCGTCCACGGTCCTGCTGTCGTCGCGGTCCCACGTCGAGGCCTGCCCGCGGGCGGCTGCCCTGGCAGACCGTCCTCGCGCGAGCAGTCCGACCAGCACGACGAGCACCAGGCCCGGAGCGGTCGACGGCGAGTGCACCAGCGTCCGCAGGAGATCTGCGCGGGTCGTGCGCTCGACCGACCGGTTCATGCCAAGCCTCTCCAGCTCGGCATTCCCGGTGACGCTGCGGGTGCGCCGCCTGACCAGCGCCGCCAAGGTGCGGGGCGCCGCGATGACCGCCGTCGCCTCCGGGACGACCACCCGCTCGTGCGGAGCGAACAGCAGCGACATGGCCAGGTCGTCCGACATGACGTGCGGGAGGGTGGCGAGCCGCTCGTGACCGAGTTCGTCGACGACCACCACCCCTCGCCCCCACAGGCCGGCCTTGGTGGCCGGGAGAGCCTGCCAGGCGTGGTAGTACGCCCGGACCCCCCACGAGGAGTGCTCCATGCGGAAGAGGCGCCGCGGCCCGGCAGCGTGCACGTCCGGTCCCTCCAGGGCGTCGGCGAGGGCCGACAGCGAGGCGGCGTCAAGCACCACGTCTGCGTCGACGTAGGCCCGTGGGAAGCGGGCGCACCGGGCGTCACCCAGCTCGAGCGCCAACGCCTTGGACGCCTGGCTCGTCTCGAGGACGGTGACGGCCGTCCCGAACTCGCGGGCTCGGTCGGCGGTGTCATCCGTGCATCCGTTGGCGACGACGACGATCTCGGCTGGTGGCTCGACCCCGGCGGGAGTGACGAGCAGCGCCGAGAGCAGGCGACCGATGCCGGCCGCCTCGTCGTGCGCCGGGATGACCACCGCGACTCGGCCCTCCCCCCCAGGCTGGCTGCTCACAGGACCCATCATGCAAGAGAGCAGGGCTCTTTGTCGGGTGGTCCGGCAAAACGCGGCCTCGATGGTCGGGCTGGCAGTGATACTGGGCGGGTGACCAAGGGGTGGGGCGGTCGGACACTTGTCGCGCTGGTGGTGGGTGCGCTCGCGTGCCTGTTCGCTGCCGGATGCACGGCGGCAGCTGACCCTCAGGCAGAACGTGAGTCGGTCGGCTCCCCGGCTCCTCAATCCACCGGGACGGGACAGGGGAGCCGGCTGGCGACGGACTGTGCGGCGCGGCCGAGCTCGTGTGGCTATCCGGACGCGACGACCACGGGGGTGCAGCCCGGGATCACCTTGACGCCATCGGGATGCGTCTCGGCAAACACGGCGGGTCAGGTGATCGAGAACCTGCTGATCGTGGACTGCGGCATCAACGTCTACGCCCCGAACGTGACCGTCCGCAACGTCAAGATCGTGCTGACCTCGGTCGACATGTGGGCGCTGCGGGTGGCCGACGGCGGCTCCGCGACCATCTCGTACGTGGAGATCGCCGGCAAGGACAAGGGCACGGGGTCGGTGCAGTACGCGATCCTGAACCAGACCAACAACATGGTGAACGTCGACCACGTCAACCTGCACCACTGCGCAGACTGCATCCAGGGTGAGCCGATGACCGTGACCGACAGCTACATCCACGACCTGGCCAACCCCCCGAACGCGCACGTCGACGGATTCCAGTGCAACGCCAAGTGCGGTGTCACGTTGCGGCACAACACGATCCTCAACGAGTGGCCGCAAACCGCTGCGATCGCGCTGTTCGGTGACTTCGGCACCCCGGTGAACTCGGTGATCGACGACAACCTGCTCGCCGGTGGCGGATACACGGTGTACGGCGGGACCTCCGCCTCCACCGGGATCAAGATCACCAACAACCGCTTCTCGACGATGTACTACCCCAAGGGCGGCTCGTTCGGCACCGACTCCCGCGCCAACCGCACCGGCACGGGCAACGTCTGGAGCGGCAACATCTGGGACCACAGCGGCGAGGTCGTGCCGTGAGGGAGGCTGGGCCGGCGGACCTGACCGTGGTGGTGGTGTCCTACAACAGCGGCCACGTCATCGAGCGGTTGCTCGACTCCCTCCCCGCCGGCCTCGGGAACCTCGTCGCCGACGTCGTCGTCGTCGACAACGACTCCACCGACGACAGCGTCGCGGTCCTCGATGCCCGTTCCGACTGCACGGTGGTGCGTGCCGGCAACCACGGGTACTCGGCCGGGATCAACGCCGGGGTGTCAGCGGTCCCACGCACCGGAGCCGTCCTCGTCCTCAACCCGGACGTCGAGCTGGCGCCGGGCGCGGTCCCGCCGATGTTCGCCGCCCTCCACCAGCCCGGCGTCGGGATCGTGGCGCCCTTGGTGCGCGATGACGACGGGAGCCTGCAGTTCTCGCTGCGTCGCGAGCCCTCCCTGTCCCGGGCGCTCGGACTCACTCGGACTGGGCTGGCAGTCTTCTCAGAGCACGTCGGTGACCCCGCGGCATACGCCGTCGAGCACGTCGTCGACTGGGCGCTCGGGGCCGCGCTCCTCGTCTCGCGACCTTGCCATGATGCGCTCGGTGGCTGGGACGAGTCGTTCTTCCTCTACTCGGAGGAGACCGACCTCTGCCTGCGCGCCAGGGATCTGGGCTACGCCACCGTCTTCGTGCCGGACGCGGAGGTGCGCCACACGGGCGGCCAGTCCGGCCAGAGCCCAGCGACGCACAGCATGCAGGTGGTCAACCGGGTTCGCCTGTACCGACGCAGGCACGGATGGCTGGCGTCGGCAGCCTTCTACGCACTGATCGTCGCCAACGAGGCGACGCGGATCGGCCGCGGTGGTGGTGAGCGATCTCGGAGGGCGGTTCGCGACCTGCTCCGACCCAGCCTGCGCCCGCCGCAGCTCAACGCCTCGGGCGCGCTGATCCCGCGGTAGCAGGACACGACGAAAGGGACTGGCCACGGCAGTGCCGTGGCCAGTCCCCTTTTACCGTCAGGGGCGTGGGTGCCTCAGCCGGTGTAGTCGGAGGCGGATACGCCGTTCGGGGTCCAGTACTTGCCGTTGTTGGCGTCGGCGCTGGACCAGGTGTTGCCGCGCCACACGTTCCCGTTGCCGGACCAGAAGTTCGACGGGTAGGTCGGTCCGTACACGGACTTGACCCGGGTGGAGAAGACGTTCCCGGTGAACTTGATCCGCATGTTCGGGCCGGGACCCTGCGCACCGATCGCGACGGCGTAGCCCCACCCACCGATGAAGTTGTTCGTCACGGTGAAGTCGGTGTACTGCCCGTACTGGAACGCGATGCCGTTGGTGTTGCCCTCGGACTCGATCGTGTTGTGGTCCAGGGTGACGAACGACATCGAGTTGCCCTGCAGCTCACCGATACCGTCGGTGTGGTCCTGACCGCCGTCGGCGCGGGCGTCGTGGAACCAGGAGTTGCGGATCACGACCGGCTTGGCCTGGGTGGACGTGGACAGCGTGACGGCGTTGCCGAAGCCCCACATGTCGACGTGGTCCATGGTCAGACCCTCGACGTGGGTGTTGTACGCGCCGTCGGCGGACAGTCCGTACTGGTAGCCCTGCGCGTAGCTGGTGGGTGCTGAGGCGTTGGCCGGCTCGAACGACGTCCACTCGAACGAGATGTTCGAGCCGAACGCGGTCACCAGAGCGCCTTCACCGCCCTTGCCCTTGAACCGGCACCCGACGAACTTCACGTTCGTCACCGGGGACGATGAGGTGCCGATGTTGCGGGAGCCCATGTCGTAGCCGGTGTACGTGGTGTTCGACTGGATGACCAGACCGGCGCTGGACTTGAGCGTCCCTGTGTAGCCGGGGGCATTGCGGTATCCGGTGTTGCTGGCACCGGGGAACCCGCCCGGTGCGGCAGGCGTCGTCGTCGTGCTGGGCGCCGGCTGCGTCGTGGTCGTGCTCGAGGTGGTGGTCGACGTCGAGGTCGACGACCTCGTCGTGGACGTCGAGCTGGACGTCGTCGGGCGGGTGGTGCTCGAGGTGCTCGTGGCTGTGGTGCTGGCCGGGGTCGTCGTCGACGGCACGCGGGTCACCCTCGGCTTCGGAGTGGATGCGCCGGCAGGAGTGAACACCACGTCGACGTAGTAGTTCGACCCACGCCAGGTCGAGGTCGGGACGCCGTTGGCGTAGGAGAAGACCCCCTTGAGGGCGGTCAGGTCACGAGTGACCTTGGGGCTGGTCGGCGACAGGGTGCCGGTGTCATCGGCATACCGGCCGTGCGGAGCCCGGTAGGACGCGGTGTAGACGCTGCCCTTGACGATCTTCACCGGCGACGAGAGGTTGGCCTGCTGCCAGCCGACGGTGGTGCTGGCGGCAAAGGTGACTCGCGAGAGCGCCTGACCGCTGGGGGACCAGAGGGTGCCGGTGTGCGGCCCGGTGTTGGGGGCCGACCTGTAGAAGCGGATGGCCGAGACGTAGCCACTCTGGGCTGACTTGAACTGGACCCCCAGCTCGACCGACGCGGTCTCGGGATCTGCGTCGACCTTGGGGACGGTGCTGGACGGCCAGATGGTGTAGGCCGTCGACATGCTGACTTGCTGCGTGCTGAGGGTGGGGGCGAGCGACATGCCCAACATCGCGACGAGAGCCGCGGCGAGCACCAGCACGCGGCCCAGACCGATGGTCCGGACGGGGGCAGGCGACCTGTGCTTGCCTGTGGGGGTGGGGGATGCGTGTTTGCCGGAAGGCACGAGCAACAACTCCAGGGCCGGAACCGGAGGGGGTTCCTTGTCGGGGGGACAGGCCCTGCATCCTGTCGTGAACCCGGGGAGGTTAGCGCGTCCTTCTGCAAAAGACTAGTTCGAACGGTTGGGGTGGTCTGGCCCAACTGACGTAGACAGAAGCCGTCAATGCCGCATTTCGGCCCGGCGCGGGCCATCCATCTCCCCCGAACGCTGTACTCGCCACGCGGCGCCGACGCACCCGATGAGCAAGAAGGTGGAGGCCGCCGCCTGGGGAAAGGCGAAGGCGTCGAAGAAGGCGTAACTGCTGGCCAGCGCGGCGACCGACGCGGCCAGCGAGATCGCCAGCGACCGCACCGTCGGGTCGGCCGACCGGCGCCGCACGAGCAGCGCGCAGGTGATCGCCGTGATGAACAGGATCACCAGGGACAGCGCGCCGAGCACGCCGGCGTCGATGAGAAGTCCGAGGTACTGGTTGTCCAGAATGCGGTATTCGGGCAGGAACGTGAGGAAGCCGCGGCCGAACACCGGTGACCGGCTGACGAACTCCAGCGCCAGGCCGTAGCTGTCCGTGCGCGAGCGCGCGCTCGGGTCGTTGCTGATGCCGGTGAACATCTTCCCCAGCGTGCCGAGGAAGCCAGGCACCAGCAGGAAGAGGAAGAAGAGCAGTCCCATGACGGCGACGTACGCCCGACGGCGGATGGACTGCCGCCAGGTCGGCAGGAGGAACAGCAGCGCCAACAGGGTGCCCACGAGCGCCGACCGCGAGATGGACAACGGGATGGCGACGGCGATGGCCGCCACCGGGAACCACCGACGGAGCCGCCCTGCCGGCCCTGGACTCAGGGCCAGGTGGAGGCAGATCGGGAGCATCGCCGCCATGGTGACGCCGAACTCGATCGAGTGGATCGCCGTCCCGGCCGGGCGCGAGAAACCGTCCCGGTCCCCGACGTTGAGGACGCTGGCGTTGGCCGTCAGGCCCGGGATCTGGATCAGGTCGACGAAGGCCCGGCCGGTGGCGAACTGGACGATGCCAAGCAGACCCTCTATCCCTGCCAGCAGACCCACGCGCCGCAGCAGCACCTCGAGCCGTTCCTTGGAGGGGATGCCGTCCGACGCGACCAGGATGACGCCGGTCCAGGCGACCAGGTTGATCATCCCCGAGTCCATCGACCGCTGCTCGACACCGGCCATCGGTCTGGACGCCCCCACGACGTAGCTGGCGAGTACCGCCAGGACGAGGAGCAGCATCGCCCGACGGACGGGCTGGGCCGGACCGTGCCGACGTCGGGCGCGGTCGACGATGTCCCAGACCCACCACAGGGCAGCAGCGACTCCCAGCAGGGTGGCGGGGGTGCCGGCGCCCCCCAGCGGTCCCACGATCAGCCGGGCGGGCAGCAGCAGGACGAGCACGGCATACGCCGTCAGGAAGGTCGCACCGTCCACTCGTCCTCGACGCGGAGTCCGGGTCAGGGCCGGTGTCGGAGTCTGTCTCGGGGCCGGTGTCGAAGTCCCCCGCGGGGCGCCTACGACGGCACTGGAGGAGGTCTCAGGCGCGGGGGGCATCCGCAGCCAGCTCCGCGTCCAGGTCGGCCAGGGAGTCGCCGACCTGGCCCGGAGCGGGGTGCTCGCCGCGACCTTCCACGGCTTGGGAGCCTGAGCTGGTCTCGTGGTAGCCGCGGTCTGCGGGCCGGGCATGGGCAGGCGCAGGCCGGGCCTCGGGGGGACTGTGCCTCCCGGGTCGAGATGCCTCTGAGCCGGGTGACGATGCCGGCGCCTCGTCCTTCGTCGGGCTCCCGCTGTCGAGTCGCCGCCTCCGCGCTCGCAACAGGCGGTCGGCCGCCGCCACGAGCAGGACCGTCAGCGCCAGCCCCACGGCACTCGTGGCCAACACCGCGCGGAGCTGGGCACGTGTCGACCCGGTTGCCGCGCCGGGGCTGACGACGACGCTGTTGGTGATGAGGGAGTCCGACGGCACGCCCGACTTGGTCTGCAGGTCCCTGAGGGTGGCAGGGACCCGCCCCAGGATGGCGTTCGCCTCGGCGCGCGCCGCGTCGGCGGTCGACGCTGTCACGCTGATGATCATCATCGGCGCCGCGCTGTTCTCGTCACGGAAGAACTCGAAGTCCTCACTGCCTGTGAAGCCGAGGGCAGTCATGTTGCTGTCGTCCCGGATCGCCTCGGACAGGATGTCGCCGACGGCGTTGAGGCCCCCGAGCGACAGATAGGGGTTGCCTCCCGCGGGTACCGAGTTGGCGGGTGGCAGCAGAAGGGTCTGGGCCGTGACGGTGTAGGCGGGCGGCACTGTGTCGGTGACGAAAACCGCTGCCGCGACGGTCAGGCCGAGCCCGAGGGCGACGATGTACCAGCGACGCAGCAGCGCCGCTGGAACTTCTGACAGGAACATGAGTCCGATCGCCTTTCCACGAAACACGTACGTGTCCTTTGGCCGCTGCTTCAGGCCACGCACCCCTACTGACGAGGGTATGCCTTGCACGCGGGCGGTGAGCCCTGATCCGGCCGAATCGTGACAACCACGGGACGTGGTCCCCTCCGTGGGTTTCAATGGAGTCATGCGGATGTGGGCGCGCCCGGCGAGAGCCTCGGCGCCGCGGTTGCCGAGGATGTGGCGGGGTCTCGTCGCGGCCGTGCTCGTGCTCGGTTCGGCCGCCACCGCAGGGCTCGTCGATCACGAGTGGAAGGGGACCGGGGTCTACTGGGGTGAGGCCGCTGTCGTCTTCATCACCCCACCCGACGCCCTGACGCCCAACACTCTGAGCGTCATCTCCGGCAGCCTCATCTCGACTGCTGGGATCATCCAGCGCGAGGTGATGGGGGGACCGCCGAAGAACCGCGTCGTGTCGGAGTCCGTGACGCTCCTGGACCAAGGCGTCACCGACGGGGTGAGCGTGGACCTGCCGAATGCCGGCGGCCAGTGGGCCAACAACTTCGAGCGTCCGGTCCTACGCGTCCAGTCCGTGAATCCGGATGAAAAGGTGGCCCTGCGTCGGCTCGAGAGCATGGTCGTGCAGATCCAACAGGCCCTCGACCGACGTCAGGAAGAGGCCGGGGTCTCGAAGGCCAACTGGATCACCACGCAGGTCACGCCGGGAACCATCTCCGTGGTCATGCGCACCGGCAACCAGAAGCGAGCGGCGGCCGCAGCGTTGCTGCTGGGCCTGCTCGTGACCGGCTCGGTCGCGGTTCTCGTCGATGCTGCTGGTCATCGCCGGCAGCGACGTCGCACCGCCCCTGCGGTCGCTGCGAGGTCAGCCCGCTACCAGGTCCTGCAGCCAGCTCCCTGAGCCAGGGATCACTGGCGGACGGCGACGATCGACTTCGTCAGCCCGGCAACCTTCTCGTGGAGGACCTCGGAGTCCGGGAAGTACGAGCGGAGCTCGGTGATCCCGATCAGCTCCGTCCACTGCACGGCGCTGCGAGCCTCGTCCGCGGTCCGGGCACGGCTGTGCGCGAGCGGCCAGCTCTGCGCGATCCTGGCCCGGGTCGCGACGGGCAGGAACTGCATTCCCGGGAAGAGCCAGTGCGGCTCGACGGGGAAGTACCGGTACGGCGTCTGGACCCAGTGGCGAGGGGCGAGGTCGCGCACGGACTCTCCGAACCGGGCCCTGGAGGCGTGCCCTCCGACGTGCTCGATCACCGCGTTGGAGTACACGAGGTCGAAGCTCGTCGCGGCACCGGCGCCGCGGAGTGCCGTCACGGCGTCGCACGCGTCGCCGGTGATCGGGGTGATCCACGGCTCGTCGGTCTCACCCGGCTCCGTCAGGTTGAGGACCGTGACGTGCCGCGGCCGCAGCGGGGCGCGCAACCACGTCTCCACGGTCCCGCCGAGGTCGACCACGTGCAGGGACTCGATATCCGGGAAGTGGTCCAGCGTCTGCTGCCACCGACGGGCCCTCGCCCGCCCGCCGAGCGAGGTCGGAGAGTCGACCAGCCACCCGCGGACGCGTTTCGATACGGTCATGCCCACCCCCATGCTCCAGAGACCTTTGCGCTGCGGTCAGGATACGGCTCCGGCCGACCGGTGGCGGTGGTTTCGACGCACCTTGCGCGCAGAACCAGAGTGCGAATTCCTCTGCGGTGGCTGACTGCCAGCGCCTAGTCTTGTCGCAAGGCCATCAACGGGTGAGGGGGATCATGCGCCGGGTCATGGTGGTCTACGGCACGCGGCCGGAAGCGATCAAGGTCGCGCCGGTGGTGCGGGCGCTGGAGGGCAGCCTCCACCTCGAGCCCGTCGTGGTCGTGACCGGTCAGCACCGCGCCATGCTCGACCAGGTCAACGAGCTGTTCGGGATCACCCCGGTGCACGACCTCGACGTCATCACCCCGCGGCAGACCCTGGAGGACGTGACCGCCAGGACGCTGACCGGCCTGCGCGGCGTGCTCGAGTCCGAACGCCCCGACGCCGTTCTCGTCCAGGGAGACACGACCTCCTGCTTTGCCTCGGCCCTCGGCGCCTTCTACCACCAGGTCCCGGTGTTCCACCTCGAAGCCGGGCTGCGCACGGACAACCCGCTCAACCCGTTCCCCGAGGAGGTCAACAGGCGACTGACCACGCAGCTCGCCTCGAGGCACTTCGCCCCCACCCCCACCTCGAAGGCCAACCTGCTCCACGACGGCGTGGCGGCGGACGCGATCGTCGTGACGGGCAACACCGTGATCGACGCGCTGCTGGACGTCGTGGCCAGGCAGGCACCGCTGACCAGGCCGGAGCTGCAACCGCTCGAGGGCGGTCGACTGGTGCTCATCACGGCGCACCGTCGTGAGTCGTGGGGCGAGCCCATGCGGCACTCGGGCAACGCGATCGCACGGCTGGCCGCCCAGTTCCCGGACGTGCAGTTCGTGCTTCCCGCTCACCTCAACCCCGTCGTGCGTGACGTGCTGCTCCCGATTCTCGAGGGGCGCAGCAACGTCACCATCACCGAGCCGCTGGACTACGGCGACTTCGCGACCCTGATGAGCTGGTCCGAGGTGGTCCTCACCGACAGCGGGGGAGTCCAGGAGGAGGCGCCGAGCCTCGGCAAGCCGGTACTCGTGATGCGCGAGACGACTGAGCGTCCGGAGGCCGTCACCGCCGGCACGGTGCGGCTGGTCGGGACCGACGAGGACCGCATCGTCGCGGAGGTCGCGTCCCTGCTGACCGACCCCGCGGCATACCGCGCGATGGCTCAGGCGGTGAACCCCTACGGGGATGGTCGGGCGGCTGCCCGATGCGTCCAGTCGATGGAGAACTTCTTCGGGTATGCCGCGCCGCCGGACGAGTTCGTGGCGGATCACTAGCAGCGCTCTGGCCTGCGAAGACGTGGTCACCGACGGCTCGCCGCGGCTGGTCCGTTCGTCCATTTGACGTAGGGATTCCTACGTTTTCTGCCCGAGTTGCTGCTACGGTTCCGCGGAGCAAGTGCACGTCCGGGCAGGGCCGGGTGCAGCAAGTGGTGCCGGCTGAGGCGCCTTTCGCTCCGAGGAGTCCCCTGTCATGGCGCCATCCCCCCGCATCATCTCCCTGTCGTCCGGGGCTCGAGCTCTCGTGCTGCTCACCGCCTTGATGGGCGCTGGGGCCGTGGTCGCAGCGGCCGCGGTGCCGGCCGTCCAGGAGACCGCGAAGCCGACGGCTCAGGTGGCCGCAGCCGCACCGGCCAGCACCTCCGCATCGGGAACGACGGACGCAAGCGCAGCCGGCAGCGTCCCGTCGCAGTCGCGAGGAGGCGGCGAGGTGGTGGGGGCCGCCAAGGTGTCCATCTCGGACAGCTCGGTCTCAGCCCAGAAGCTCTCGACGAGCGCCGCGGCGCCGGCCGCTGCCGGAAGCTCCGTGACGGTGGCTGCCCCCAGTGGGAAATGGAAGCGAACTCCTCCCCCCACCCCGACCGCCCCGGCCGGCGCGTGCGCCAGTGCCCAGGTGTGGGCGAACCTGGCAGCGTGCGGCTGGCCCGGCCCGGGCAACACCGGCTATCCCGCCGGGCAGACCTTCGTCGCGAAGTCGGCGGTGGTGGTGACGGTCGACAACACGGTCATCGACGGCTGGAAGGTGACCGGGGGGATCCAGGTCCGCGCCAAGAACGTGACGATCCGCAACAGCTGGGTGACGATGTCGGCCGGCGGACGGAGCGGCAGCGGGGTCATCAACATCAACCCGGGCGCGTCGGCCACGATCCAGCGCACCACCATCGACGGACTCAACGCCACCCACACGTGCATCTGGCACGAGGGGACGTCCATGAAGGCCGTGGGCAACGACTGCAAGGGCGCCAACGACGGCATCTTCATGTGGGCGACCACCGCAGGGGCGCGACGGGGCGGGTGACAACTTCACCATCACCGACAACTGGCTGCACGGCTTCACGACGGCGGCCGCCAACGGTCACGTCGACGCCATCCAGACCGAGGGCGCCAAGGTGGGCGTCATCCGCCACAACTCGATCGACGTGGCCCAGAGCCAGACCTCCGCGATCGCCCTGTGGAACAGCCGGAAGAACGTGGACAACGTGGTCGTCGACCACAACCTGATGCAGGGCGGTGGGTTCGCCGTGTATGCCGAGGACTACTCGCCGTCCGAGGCGAACCCCGCCGGTGGCTACACGGTGACCCGGGTGTCCTTGACCAACAACGTGTTCTCGACCTCGCGGTACGGCTGCGTGGGCTACTGGGGTGTGTGGTTCCCCCGGGGTGCACCGTCCGACGGCTGGAAGCGCACCGGAAACTACGTGCTCGAGACCGGGCAGAAGGTGGACGCGGGCAACCCGACCAACAAGGGCCAGCCCTGCAACTAGGTGGTTGGAGCCGCCCGCAACGAGGTCGCTCGGTGTCGCGACCGTGCCGCCGACCTCAGCGCCAGATGCCCCTGGTGTCGTAGACGACCTTGCCGGCCAGCCAGCTGCGGTTCATCGACCGGAACTGGTCGTGGTCGACCAGCAGCGCGACGATGTCGGAGGTCTCGACGGCCTTCTCCGCCGGGACCAGCCGCAGGTTGGGCAGCACGGCAAGTCGCTGCGGCAGTGCCGTGGTGAACGGTTCCGCCACGAGGATCTCCACGTCGGGCAGGGACCGGGCGATCTCCTCGACGATGTCGACGGCCGGGCTCTCTCGAAGGTCGTCGATGTTGGCCTTGAAGGCCAGGCCCAGGCACGCGATCGTCGGGTCCCGGAACCGCGAGGCCTTCGAAACCACCTGTTGCGCAACGTGATGCGGCTTGTGGTCGTTGATCTCCCGCGCGGTCCGGATCAGCTTGGAGAGCTCGGGAGCGGCGCCGACGATGAACCACGGGTCGACGGCGATGCAGTGGCCGCCGACGCCCGGGCCGGGGTTGAGGATGTTGACCCGGGGGTGCCGGTTGGCCATCTTGATGACCTCCCACGCGTCCAGGTGCAGGGACTCGCAGATCAGCGACAGCTCGTTGGCGAAGGCGATGTTGACGTCGCGGTAGGCGTTCTCGGTGAGCTTGGCCATCTCGGCGCTGGCCGCGTCGGTGAGCAGGATGTCGCCCTGGGCGAACACCCGGTAGATCGCGGCTGCCTTCTCGGCACAGCGCCGGGTGATGCCTCCGACGACCCGGTCGTTGGTGACCATCTCGATCATGACGCGGCCGGGGAGGACTCGCTCCGGGCAGTGCGCCACGTAGATGTCGGCCATCCCCTCCGACGCGTGGGGGAGCGTGAGGTCCGGTCGCAGCTCGGCCAGCTGACGGCTGATCCCCATCGACGTGCCCGGCGGTGACGTCGACTCGAGGATGACGATCTCCCCACCACGAAGCCGCGGAGCGATCTGGGCCACGGCCTTCTCGATGTAGGAGACGTCGGCGGTGTGGTCGTCGTTGAACGGCGTCGGCACCGCGATGATGTAGGCGTCGGCCTCGGGAGTCTCCATCGTGGCGGTCAGCCGCCCGATGCTGACGGCGCCGCTGACGCCCACTGCGAGGTCGGGCTCGACGAACGGGAGCTCGACCCTTCGACACGGCTTCGACCGTGGCCGGGTTGACGTCCACCCCGACCACGTCGATGCCCCGGGTCGCCAGCGCCACGGCTGTCGGCAGGCCGATGTAGCCCAGTCCGATGACGGCCACGCGGCCGGTGAACACCTCGGTCATGACACGCTCCTGAGCTCTTCGGTCGGCAGCCGGCGGCGCGGCATACGGCGAGGTCGGGCGCACCCGCTCCTGGATGGTGAGGGCCAGGAAGGCCGTGTTGGTGGTGAGGTAGCGACGCGCCAGCCGGCGCGGCTCCTGCTTGAGGCGGTAGGCCCACTCCATGCCGGCCCGCTGCCAGGCGAGTGGGGCTCGGTCGGTCACGCCGGCCAGGACGTCGAACGAGCCGCCGACGCCGTGCACGACGGGCACGCCGAGGGTCTGGCCGTAGGTCCCGACGAAGATCTCCTTCTTGGGCGAGACCATCCCGAGGAAGAGCATGTCGGCTCCGGACCGTCGGATCGACTCGGCGACCTCCGGTGCCTGCGCGTCGGTGAAGTAGCCGTCCCGGCTGCCGACCACCATGGCCCGCGGATAGCGCTGCGCCACGACCCGCGCGACCTCGGCCACGACCTCCGGTCGGGCGCCCAGGAGGTAGACCTTGCGGCTGGTCGCGGTCGGCCAGCGCCGAGCAGGGCCTCGAACAGGTCGATGCCGGCAACGCGTTCGGGGAGGGGGCGACCGAGCAGGCGGCTGGCCCATACGACCGACTGGCCGTCCGCGACCATCACCTCGCACTGCAGCAAGGAGTTCCGCAACAGCGCGTCGGAGCGCAGCCGCACCACCTTGGCGGCGTTCAGGACGCCGATCTGGACCGGGCGCGGCTCGCGAACCGCTGCGTCACACCGGCTCACGACCTCGGCAGCGTCATGGCGTTGATCGGCATCCCGAAGAGCCGTTGGGTCCGGCTGCGTGTGGGCGGGGACCAGCCTCAGCGAGTGGTCCTCCGCGTCGGCCGCGTCCAGGCGGTCGGCCCTCGGTGCATGCCGTGCCAGGCGTAGAGCAGCCAGCCCAGCTCGTAGGGACGGCACTCGCGGTCGACCACGGTGGCAGGCATGGCCCGGTCGACGCCCGGCAGGTGCCACCCGCGGCGCACCGAGGTGGTGACGGCCGCGAGCTTGCGGGCCGCCTTGGCCGGTTCGCGCCGGCCGACCTTGCGCCACACGACGCCGAAGTTCGTCGTCGACCAGCTCGGCAAAGGTCTCCGGGTGCGTGCGCAACCAGTCGAGACCGCGCAGGACCTCATCGGTGTGGTCGTCGCCCCCGCATTCGACCAGGTCGAACAGCGCCATGGGTGCCATCGCGTGCTGGTGGACGCTGTAGACCGGGAACCGCTCGACCACCGAGCCGTCACGAGCGTCGTAGTGCCACCACCACTGACCCGCGCTGCCCTGGACCGCGCAGATCGCGGCGGCGCACCGGTTGGCCGCACCCATCGCGACCGCGTCGCCATCGGCTGCCGCGAGCCGGGCAAGTGCCTGGATGGGGTAGACCTGATCGGCGAAGCACCCGACGTGCGCCCTCAGGCGCCCCAGCGAGCTGGCCGGCAGGGCGTGGGGGAACACTCCCGTCGGGCCCTGGGCCTCCAGGAGGCGGTCCCGCCCGAGTGCTGCGACCGCGGCAACGTCGGCGTCGGCGCCCAGGCTGCGCGCGGCCACGGCGGCGGTCACCATCCACGCGACGTCGACCGTCGGAAGTGGCCGGCCGGACGCCAGCCAGCTCCGCAGCTGTCGGAACAGCGTGGCCTCACAGGTTCCTGCGACCTCGGCAGCCGACCATGCCGCCAGTGCAACGGCGCCGGGGTCGGTGGCGGTCGTCGCCTGCTGGGCAACCTCGGCTGCGAGGTCCGTTGCGGTCAGTCCGGCCAGGACGCGGGTCTGGTCCGCCTCCGGCACGCACGCGAGGCCGAGAGCCGAGATCGCGGCATACCTCAGGTTGCGGCCTTCACCCGCGCACCTCGGGACCGTTCGACCCAGGAACTCCGCGCAGCGTCTGGACGAAGGTACGCTCCGGCGCCACGAACATCTGGGTGAGCCCGTGCAGGCTTGCCGACGTGAGTCGGCCGATGAAGTCCTGTGGTGCCAATGAGTTCCGAGCCCCCCCGGATGCCTTGGCTGCTGGCATGCTGGCCTTCCCCACTGCCCCTCCACCTGTCACTCACGCTCGCGAACCCGGTTGTGGCACAACGATGCGTTGCTATCGAGGGTAGGAACGCCCGGGGTTCAGGGCAGGCCCCATCCGCATGAGCGCAAGCTCATGCGGATGGCTGACGCCGACTACAGCTTTCGTCGGAGTTGAGGGTCCCGGGCGCGTGTGCCGACTACCGTTCGACCATGGTCGGTACCCCGGACGGCGACAGCTGGGCGACACTCCCGCGACGGCTGGACCGCCAGACCGCCGCATGGCTCGTGGACGCCGTCGCCCCGGGGTCTCGTCGAGGCACCTGGTCGCCCGACGAGAGCGTTCCGCACGGCCTGGTGACCGCTGCCCAGATCCACGGGGTCGAGGGGTGGGTGCGCCAGCGGGCCCTGACTGCTGGTGTGAGCTGGACGGGGTGGACGCGGCGGTGCACGCCGCCCTCGGTCGGCACCAGCGTGCCCTCGCAGACCTGGGGTGCGCGCACACGGCGCTCACGTCGGCGGACGTGCCCTTCCTCGTCGTCAAGGGCCCGGCGGTGGCGCGGTGGTATGCCGAGCCGAGCCTTCGCTCGTACGTCGACCTTGACCTCGTGGTTGCTCCCGCAGACCTCGAGACGCGCTAGGTGCGCTGGAGGGTGCCGGCTTCGCCCTGCTCGACGCCAACTGGCCGTTCCTGCTCACTGCCGACGTCCATGAGCTGGCCCTGCGGACGCCCTCGGGTGGTGCGCTGGACCTGCACTGGTCGCTCGGTCCGTCGCCGATGTCCATCGACCACTCGCCGGAGTTCGAGGTGCTCCGGGACCGGTCGGTCGAGTTCGATGCGGGGCCGGCCGTCGTCCACGGCCTGGGTGACGCTGATGCCCTGGTCCACCTCGCCGTCCACGCTGCGGCGTCCGGCGGGCATCGACTCGTGTGGCTGGCCGACCTGCGGGCGGCCATCTGCGCCACCGCGCCGGATGCGGCGCTGCGCTGGACGCGGCGGCGGTCGAGTGGGGCGCCCAGCCGGCACTGGACCTCATGCTCCGCCGTCTGAGGCGCGCCACGGGCGACGCGAGATCGCAGTCTGTACCAACAGGGCTCATGGCATCCGTGGTCGCTCGTCGATCGAGCTGTCGCCTGGGCGTCGCCCCCCGAGCGGACCGCGACCGGTGGGTCGCTGAGTCGCATGGTCGCGCGGTCCAGCAGGGAGACGTCGGCGGCGAGCATGGTCGCGCTCGCGAGAAAGGCCCTGCTCGGACGCAGGAGCCCTCACACGGACGGGGAGCTGGCGCCGACCTGTCCCCGGCGCAGCTGGCCGACGCGACATCCCCGACGTCCGCGCGACACCCGGTCGGCGGGCGAAGGGCGCGCCGGAGTTCGTCAGGCGGGTGCGCGACCGCCCACGGTGACGGCGCCGTGGCGCAGCAGGGTCTCGGCGACCTCGCCGACGACCCTCTCCACGTCGGGCACCGGCCGCTCGTAGGCGTCGGCCACGACCGTCGAGATCTGCGCGAGCGATGTCGAGCCGTCGACCAGGGCCAGGATGTCGGCGGCGGTCCGGTTCAGCGCCAGGGTGTGTCCGTCTCCGCGTTGAAGACGGAGAGGTCCTCGCCGAGGGGCAGCATGCTCACGGCCTGGGCGAAGCGACAGCACCGTCTCGAGGTCCATGCGCCGACGGTAAGGCCGCTGCACCTCCGTTGTCCTACGCCCGATGTCGTAGAGCCCGGTCATGCGAATGGCGCTCGGCTCAACGACGGCCGGAAATAGGATTCTCGTGTTGCCCAACGCAGAAAAGGAGCCCCATGAGCGGGTCAGATGAGCCATCCCGACCTTTGGTGAGTCGTCGCACGACTCTTCGAGCGGGGACGCTGGGTGCGCCGTGGCCTGGACGGTCCCACTGGTCCAGGTCGTCTCGATGGACTCCGCCTCGCAGCGGCACTCCGGGTCGCCTCCCGGCCCAAGCCGGTCGGAAGCAGGACCCGCCGCGAGGACCCAAGAACAACAGGGGCCGAGCCGGGCGCTAGGTCGCAGGGTCAAGTTGAACAGTCGTGAACCAGCAGTGTCGTGAACTGGCAGGGGCGTGACATACGAGGGATGTCGTCGCAGGGACGCCGCAGGGAAGGACGCAGGGACATGACACGCACTGACGATGCAGGGATGCTCAGCCGACGCACGGCCTTGAGAGGGGCGGCCGGCGTGGCTGGAGCTGCGTGGCTGGTCCCCGTCGTGACGGTGGTCTCGATGGACTCGGCCTCTGCCGCTTCGGGTCCGCCGCCATCGAACGGCGGCGGGACCAACGGCGGGAGGCGGCACCGCCGAGCCCGGCGGAGACCACCGGTTCGGGCGGCACCTCGGCGTCGGCGCTGGCGTTCACCGGCAGCAACAGCGGTGGTGCAGCAGCGGTCGGACTGGCCACCGCCGCGGCCGGGGCCGCCGCCATCACCGTCGCGACCAAGCTGCGACGATCCCACGCAGGCACCGAGCCCGACGCCCCCGAGCCGGGTCGGCACCGGGCCGAGGGCAACCCCAGCCAGAGCTAGCGGGGCCCGCACCACCGTCGGGGGACGGTGGTGGTGCGCCGGCCCCGCGCCAACCACGACGTATGCCGGGTGGTCACCACCCGGCATACGCCTGCGTCCGGTCCACGGGGCGGCTCCCGCCGGGCATGCGCTACTTCCGCTGTCCGCGCGTCCCACGCCGGCCTGCTGTCAGCGGCGCCGGTTAGAGTGACCGCACACCCCACCAGCACTTGCTGTGGGGCGTTCGTGCTGTCCCCCTCTTCCCCCCCCTGTCCCCCCTTCCACGGAGCCTTTGATGACCCTCGCCCCGCTGCTCGACCTCCTCGGCGCCGACGCCGCCGTCGGTCGGGCCCTCGCGGTCGCCCGGGCCGGCGAACCGGCTGCCGACCTCGCTGTCACCGCCGGCGCCAGGCCGGCCCTGATCGCCGCCCTCGCGCGCGACAGTGGCCGGCCGATCCTGGCCGTGACGGCGACGACCCGGGAGGCGGAGGACCTCGTCGCCGCGCTCGGCTGCTTCCTGGACCGGGACAGGGTGGCCGACTTCCCGGCCTGGGAGACCCTGCCCCACGAGCGGCTCAGCCCGCGCAGTGACACCGTGGGCAAGCGGCTGGCGGTGCTGCGCCGGCTCAAGCACCCCGATCCCTCCGATCCCACCTATGGCCCGCTCGACGTGGTCGTGGCACCGGTGCGAGCCGTCCTGCAGCCGGTGTCCCAGGGCCTGGGCGACCTTGCCCCCGTAGCCCTCAAGGCCGGGGACGACGCACCCCTCGAGCGGGTCGTCGAGGACCTCGCGGCAGCGGCATACACGCGCACCGACCTGGTGGAGCGCCGCGGCGAGTTCGCCGTGCGTGGTGGCATCCTGGACGTGTTCCCGCCCACCGAGGACCACCCCGTCCGGGTCGAGTTCTGGGGCGACACGGTCGAGGAGATCCGCTGGTTCAAGGTCGCCGACCAGCGCAGCCTCGAGGTCGCTGAGCACGGACTGTGGGCCCCGCCGTGCCGCGAGGTGCTGCTGACCGAGTCGGTGCGCGCCCGCGCGGCCGCGCTGATGGACCAGCTGCCCGGCGCGGTCGACCTGCTGGCCAAGCTCGCGGAGGGCATCGCCGTCGAGGGCATGGAGTCGCTGGCGCCCGCACTGGTCGACGGCATGGAGAGCGTCCTCGACACCCTGCGCGACGGCACCGCGGTGGTCCTGTGCGACCCCGAGCGCGTTCGCACCCGCGCGCACGACCTCGTCGCCACCAGCCAGGAGTTCCTCGAGGCCGGGCTGGGCCAACGCCGCCGTCGGCAACACCGTGCCGATCGACCTGCAGGGCATCCTCGGCACGGCGTCGTTCTGGAGCCTCGCAGACCTGCGCGCCCACGCGGGCGCCTCCGGTATGCCGTGGTGGGACCTCGGCCCGTTCGTCGCCGACGAGGAGCTCGCCGAGGGCGACTCGGTCGTCGTCAACACCGGTCTGGAGGAGGCGCCGCGCTATCGGGGCAGCACGCCCGAGGCGGTCGCGGACCTTCAGCGGTGGGTCGCCGAAGGGTGGCGGGTGGTGGTCGTCACCGAGGGGCCGGGCCTGGCCCGACGGGTGGCCGAGGTGCTCGCCGACGAGTCGGTCGCCGCGCGGCTCGACGCCGACCTGAGCGACCTCACCGGCGGGATGGTGCACCTGACCACTGGCAGCGTCGGCAGCGGGTTCCTCTCTCCTGCAAGCAAGTTCGCGCTCATCACCGAGACCGACCTCACGGGCACGCCTGGGCAGGGCGGCTCCACCAAGGACATGCGCAAGATGCCCTCGCGGCGGCGCAACCAGGTCGACCCGCTCCAGCTCAAGCCGGGCGACTTCGTCGTCCACGAGCAGCACGGCGTCGGCAAGTTCGTCGAGATGGTCCAGCGCACCATCGGCGCAGCGACTCGCGAGTACCTCCTCATCGAGTACGCCCCCGGCAAGCGCGGCCAACCGGGGGACCGGCTGTTCGTGCCGACCGACCAGCTCGACCAGGTCACCCGCTACGTCGGTGGCGAGATGCCCACGCTCAACAAGATGGGCGGCAGTGACTGGGCCAAGACCAAGGGCCGCGCGCGCAAGTACGTCAAGCAGATCGCGGCCGAGCTGATCCAGCTCTACTCCGCCCGGATGGCCACGGCCGGCCACGCCTTCGCGCCGGACACCCCCTGGCAGCGCGAGCTCGAGGACGCCTTCTCCTACGTCGAGACCCCCGACCAGCTCAGCTCCATCGACGAGGTCAAGGCCGACATGGAGCGCACCGTGCCCATGGACCGGCTCATCTGCGGCGACGTCGGCTACGGCAAGACCGAGATCGCCGTGCGCGCCGCGTTCAAGGCGATCCAGGACGGCAAGCAGGTCGCGGTGCTCGTGCCCGACCACCCTGCTCGTCCAGCAGCACCTGCAGACCTTCACCGAGCGCTACCAGCAGTTCCCGGTGGTGGTGCGCCCGCTGTCCCGGTTCCAGAGCGACAAGGAAGCTCGCGAGACGCTCGCCGGCCTCGCCGACGGCAGCGTCGACCTCGTCATCGGCACCCACCGGCTGCTGAGCGGGCACCATCCAGTACAAGGACCTCGGACTCGTCGTCATCGACGAGGAGCAGCGTTTCGGCGTCGAGCACAAGGAACAGCTCAAGACCCTGCGGACAGCCGTCGACGTGCTCGCCATGTCGGCCACCCCCATCCCGCGCACGCTCGAGATGGCCGTGACCGGCATCCGCGAGATGTCCACTCTCGCAACACCTCCCGAGGAGCGGCACCCAGTCCTCACCTACGTCGGCGCCTACGACGAGAAGCAGATCGTCGCCGCGATCCGGCGCGAGCTGCTCCGTGAAGGGCAGGTCTTCCTCGTCCACAACAAGGTGTCGACCATCGAGCGCGCCGCGAGCCGGGTACGCGAGCTCGTGCCCGAGGCCAGGGTGGCCACCGCCCACGGCAAGATGGGCGAGCACAAGCTGGAACAGGTCGTCCTCGACTTCTGGGACAAGAAGTTCGACGTCCTGGTCTGCACCACCATCGTCGAGACCGGCCTGGACATCTCCAACGCCAACACCCTCATCGTCGAGCGCTCCGACGTCCTCGGTCTGTCCCAGCTGCACCGACCTCACGGGCACGCCCGGCCAGGGTGGCTCCACCAAGGACATGCGCAAGATGCCCTCGCGGCGGCGCAACCAGGTCGACCCGCTCCAGCTCAAGCCGGGCGACTTCGTCGTCCACGAGCAGCACGGCGTCGGCAAGTTCGTCGAGATGGTCCAGCGCACCGTAGGTGCAGCGACCCGTGAGTACCTCCTCATCGAGTACGCCCCCGGCAAGCGCGGCCAACCGGGGGACCGGCTGTTCGTGCCGACCGACCAGCTCGACCAGGTCACCCGTTACGTCGGGGGCGAGATGCCCACGCTCAACAAGATGGGCGGCAGTGACTGGGCCAAGACCAAGGGCCGGGCGCGCAAGTACGTCAAGCAGATCGCGGCCGAGCTGATCCAGCTCTACTCCGCCCGGATGGCCACAGCTGGCCACGCCTTCGCGCCGGACACCCCGTGGCAGCGCGAGCTCGAGGACGCGTTCTCCTACGTCGAGACCCCCGACCAGCTCAGCTCCATCGACGAGGTCAAGGCCGACATGGAGCGCACCGTGCCGATGGACCGGCTCATCTGCGGTGACGTCGGCTACGGCAAGACGGAGATCGCCGTGCGGGCCGCGTTCAAGGCGATCCAGGACGGCAAGCAGGTCGCGGTGCTGGTGCCCACCACGCTGCTCGTCCAGCAGCACCTCCAGACCTTCACCGAGCGCTACCAGCAGTTCCCGGTGGTGGTCCGCCCGCTGTCCCGGTTCCAGAGCGACAAGGAGGCACGCGAGACGGTCGCCGGTCTGGCGGACGGCAGCGTCGACCTCGTCATCGGCACGCACCGGCTTCTCGGGGGCACGATCCAGTACAAGGACCTCGGGCTGGTCGTCATCGACGAGGAGCAACGGTTCGGCGTCGAGCACAAGGAACAGCTCAAGACCCTGCGGACCGCCGTCGACGTGCTCGCGATGTCAGCCACCCCCATCCCGCGCACGCTCGAGATGGCCGTGACCGGCATACGCGAGATGTCAACGCTTGCAACGCCCCCCGAGGAGCGGCACCCGGTCCTCACGTATGTCGGCGCCTACGACGAGAAGCAGATCGTCGCCGCGATCCGGCGCGAGCTGCTGCGCGAGGGGCAGGTCTTCCTGGTCCACAACAAGGTGTCCACCATCGAGCGTGCCGCAAGCCGCGTGCGCGAGCTCGTCCCCGAGGCCCGGGTGGCCACCGCCCACGGCAAGATGGGCGAGCACAAGCTCGAGCAGGTGGTTCTCGACTTCTGGGACAAGAAGTTCGACGTGCTGGTCTGCACCACGATCGTCGAGACCGGCCTGGACATCTCCAACGCCAACACCCTCATCGTCGAGCGCTCCGACGTCCTCGGGCTCTCCCAGCTGCACCAGCTGCGTGGCCGCGTCGGGCGAGGCCGTGAGCGGGCCTACTGCTACTTCCTGTACCCGCCGGAGAAGCCGATGACCGAGACCGCCCACGACCGGCTGCAGACGATGGCCAGCCACACCGACCTCGGCAGCGGCATCCAGATCGCCATGAAGGACCTCGAGATCCGCGGGGCCGGCAACCTGCTCGGAGGCGAGCAGTCCGGCCACATCGCGGGCGTCGGCTTCGACCTCTACGTCCGGCTCGTCGGTGAGGCGGTCGCCGACTTCCGTGGGGACGGCGAGACGCCGCCGGGCGAGATCAAGATCGAGCTGCCCGTCGATGCCCACCTGCCGCACGAGTACGTGCCGGGGGAGCGGCTGCGCCTCGAGGCCTACAAGAAGCTCGCCAGCGTGCTCGACGAGCAGGTGCTCGCCGACATCGAGGCCGAGCTGGTCGACCGTTACGGCGCGTTGCCCGAGCCGGTCCGCAACCTCATGGAGGTGGCGCGGCTGCGGACCGTGGCCCGTCAGGCAGGAGTCGCGGACATCTCGGTGCAGGGCAACTATGTCCGGTTCGGTCCCGTCGAGCTCCCGGAGTCGGCACAGCTTCGGCTGCAGCGGCTCTACCCGAAGTCTCTGGTCAAGGACGCGGTGCATACCATTCTCGTGCCGAAGCCGATGACGGCTCGGGTGGGTGGCCAACCGCTGCGTGACACGGCAGTCTTGCAGTGGGCCAGCGACCTCATCCGAGGTGTGCTGCTCGGCAGCGTCGCCGACGCTGCACGAGTCGGTAGCGGTCAGGGTGCGCGGTGACCCCGTACCGGAGTCAGTAAGCGAAGGCAGCAGCACGAAGTGAAGGCAGTACCGAGCGAAGGATGTAGTCCGTGAAGGCATTGAGTGCGCTGCGTGGGTCGGTCGTGACGGCAGTCGTGGTGGGGGTCCTCGCCGTGTCCGGCTGCGCGACCGCCGACACCGCCCTGGTCGTCAATGACGAGCGCATCAGCTCGCGGGAGCTCCAGGAGGCGGTCAGCCAGCTCAACGCTGCCGCTCCGGGCGCCAACCTCGACAACGCCACGGCACTGACCCTGCTCCTGCGGGCGCGCTCCACCCAGCGCGTGGCCGACGGCTCGGGCAAGGGCCTGTCAGACAGCCAGGTGCTGGCTGCGCTCAAGACGGACGAGCTCAATCCCGCGGCGATCGACATCGTCCGCACCAGCGATGCCTTCAACCCACAGAACCCATCGGTGCTGAGCCAGGCCGAGCAGAGCCAGGTGCTGGCGGACCTCGAGAAGTCCGAGATCACGCTCAACCCTCGCTACGGCCGCCTCGACCGCAAGAACTTCAGCGTGGGGGCGGCCTCCCCCAACTGGATCAAGGTGCAGCCGGCCGCGACCGAGGCCCCCGCCACTCCCAGCCCCCAGGGCTGAGCCCGACGTGACGGGTCGGCTGACCCTGCTGGTGGGCAGCCCGCGCATCGCACCCGGCCTGTTCACCCGCGCCGCATGGCAGGCGCTGGACGCCGCTGGCGCCATCCTCGCCCGCGACGACACCGAACCGCTCGCCGATGCCGTGGCAGAGGCAGGCATGCCGGTGCGTCACCTCGGCGACGTGGCCCCCCCGGAGCTGGCTCGCAGCCTGATGGACCAGGCGGCCGAGGGCGAGGTCGTCTGGGTGTCGTCGGCCGACGGTGACCCCGGGCTGACCGACGCGATCGCCTCCGAGGTCTCCCGCCTGGGCTCGCCGCCCGAGGTCGAGGTGCTCGTGGCCTCCTGGGACGTCCCCGGCTCGAGGCTGCTCGACCTCGTCGCCGTGATGGACCGGCTCAGGTCGCCGGGCGGCTGCCCGTGGGACGCCGAGCAGACCCACGAGTCCTTGGTGAAGTACCTCATCGAGGAGACCCACGAGGCTGCCGAGGCCATCGAGTCCGGCGACCGCGACCACATCCGTGAGGAGCTCGGGGACGTGCTGCTGCAGGTCGTCTTCCAGGCCCGGGTGGCGCAGGAGCACCCCGCCGAGCCGTTCGACGTCGACGACGTGGCCGGCGCGATCATCGAGAAGCTGGTCCGTCGTCACCCCCACGTCTTCGCCGACGGCGACGCGTCCACCCCCGCCGAGGTGGAGCGCGCCTGGGAGCAGATCAAGGCCGCCGAGCGCGCCCAGAAGCCGCCGCACGGTGGTGGTGAGGACGGGCACCAGGGGCTGCTGCACGGCATACCGAGGTCGCTGCCCAGCCTGCTCGCCGCCGAGAAGGCGTTGGCCCGCTGGGAACGGACCGGTGGCGACCTCGGGACTGTCGCCGCAGGGGATGACGACCTCGGGTTGCAGCTGTTGGCGCTCGTTGCGAGGGCACGTCAGCAGGGCGAGTCGGCGGACGCGTTGCTGCGCAAGGCACTTCAAGATTTCGGGTAAGGCCACGCTACTTCGGTCAGGACGCGCAGACCGGCTTGAAGGGTCTGTCGGGCAGGTAGGTGCGCCACTCCTGTTCGGTGAGGTCGCGACCGGCCCAGTACTGCGACCCCCATGAGACGACGGTCGACCTCTTTCGCGAGGTCGTCAACCGCCGCGTTACCGGCGTGATACCGCTGCGTTGGGGCCGCCGGAACCGCCGACTGTCAAGGGATCGGGGGGATTGTGGCGAGTCACCCGTGCCACGCCTTCGGCGCGTCTCAGCAGACCTTTTCGCGCTTGCGGTCGGGGAGGAAGGTGACCCACTCTTCCTCGGTCATGTCGCGTCCCACCATCCGGCAGGCAGCCTTGAGGGCCGCCTCGGGACGCGAGTCCCAGTGGGAGATGCCTCCGGTGGCAGACACGAGCGTGACAGTCCAGGTGTCCGTCCCGAACGCCGCTGCTGCGAGGCCCTCCGAGCGCAGTGATTCCACGACCCGTCCACTGTGCCCGTCGAAGATCCTCACCCATTCATCCCCGACAGTCATGAACCGATTTCCGCCAGGGGAGTAGGTCGGATAGCCACCACCGGCCTGGGGGCCGAACATCACCGAGACCTTGGCAAGGGTCTTGGCGTCGAGCACTGCCGTGGCCCCAAAGAGGGCCCGTGAGGGGTCGACACCGGTCGCGGCGATCGTCCGGCCGTCGGGGGCCCAGGTGAGCCCGTCGACGGCGGCGAAGCCAAGGTCCGCTCTGCTCATCACCGTCCCTGACGAGAGCTCCAGCAGAATGGCTTCCTTTCCTGCCACAGCGACTGCCCGCCGTCCATCCACACTGAGCGCGACGCTGGCCACGGGCCTGTTGCTGATGCGGATGCTCGTGCCTGCGGTGCGTTCCCCACCCTCAAAGGTCTTCACCCACCCGTTCCTGGTGCCGATGGCGAGACGGGAGCCATCCCGGCTGAAAGCCACGGATAACACCCCGTCTCCCGGCGTTCGGTGCTCCTCGAGGAGGCGTCCGCCGTCGCGGGCCCACACCCGGACCCATTCATCGTCGAGCGTGGAGGCCACCGCCTGGCTGTCCGGTCGCCACACGAGGTTCATGAACCACCCCTCGGTGTGGTCCGTGGGGACCGGCGGCCCGAGGGTGTCATTCTGCACGTCGCGGAACTGGATTGCTGGCCCTTGGTCGGCACTGACGAAATGGGCCACGGTCCGGTTGTCGGGCGACATGGCCGACAGGTAGGGGTCGCCGGCCAGGTGGTGTTCCACCACGCTAGAAGTCGGCACGTAACGACGGCCGCCCTCCAGGTCCCAGGCGAGCAGGAGTCCGTCCGTTCGCCCTCCGTACAGGGTAGTCCCGCTGCGTCCGAACAAGAGGGCAGAAGCTCCCTTCTGGTCACCCGTCGGATAGCGCTCGCCGGGACGGTCCGCGTGGTCAAGGTCGCGGACCACGGCGGTGCCGTCGACGACATACGCCACCCGCTTTCCGTCCGGGGCGAAGGCGAGGGCGTCCTCGATCCGTCCCTCTTCGCTCAAGGCCGAAAGAGTTGTCAGGCGCTCAGGGTTGAGGAACCGGATCTGGTGGCCATCACGAATGGCCAGTCTCGAGCCGTCCGGGCTCAGTTCAAAGCCTGACGGTCCGGGGGCCGTCATCGAGGACAGCTCCCGTCCGGACGAGGCGTCGAACACGTGGCCACCCGAACTCGAGGTGGCGAAGACCCGCCGACCGTCACTGCTGACGGCTGGCGCGAGGCTAGAGACAAAGGGGACCGTGAAGGAGGCAACAGTGCGGCTCACGTCGGCGGTGTCCCACAGCCGGAAGAACGTCTTCCCGTCCTCTTCGCGAGGGTGGATGAAGCCGGCGGCCAGCCATCGCCCGTCGGCACTGAACGCAAAGCTCTCATGGAGAACCCGCCCGAGCGGCATGCCACCCAGCTGCGTGGGAAGCAGCCGCGCGGTGCGGGGGTCGAGGAGGCGCAGGGGGAGCCGGTCGACGTGCCGCTCTCCCCAGGGGGTGTACGGGTTGGCGCTGGCTACCAGGTATCGACCGTCCGGGCTGAATCGAACCGCGCGCGTGGGGACCTCGTCGTTGCGGGCGACCTCGACCAAGGTCGTGGCGTCGAAGATGGCCAGGCCGCCCAGCGGCTCGGCTGCGGCGATGGTCGCACCGTCCGGCCGCAGCGAGAGCGAGATGAATCCGCCGCCACTGCGGGCAGTGCCGATGAGCTGGGGAGCCCGGGTCAGAACCTGCGCAAGGGCGAAGTGCGTGTCAGGCGAGTCGTCGAGAGTCGTGCTGGCCGCGGCGAGCAGCAGCGACCGGTCAATCTCGTTGGAGCGCAGCGCCTCTGCGCTAAGTCGCCGGGCATCCGCGGTACGGGCCGCGGTCGAGGCCACGGCCGCCTGCTGGTCGGCTCGGTCGGCGGCGGTCTTCGCCAGCGCCCCCGCAACGATCGCGACCGCGAGGAGCACCGCGACCGCGGCCAGTCCGGCACGAAGCCGTTGGTTGGAGCGCCGTTCCAGGCGGACCTGCTCCTGCGTAGCGCGCTCCTCGGTCTCGGCCAGCTCGGCCGAGGCGTCGAGGAAGGCCCGCTCTGGTGGAGTCAGCTCCGGATCGTGCCCGCGTCGCCATTCTGCTGCCCTCGCCTGACGGACCCCGCGATAGAGCTCGCTGTCGGGCCTTCCCAGCTCGTCCCAGCTCTCGGCGGCCACGGTGAGGTGCCGCATGATGCGCAGCCCGTCGACGTCGTCGTCAAGCCACGACCGAAGCCGCGGCCACGCGACCGCAAGGGACTCGTGGGCGATCTCGACCGTGTCCCCGTCGCTGCTCAGCAACCGCGCCCCAACCAGCGCCTCGACCACGGCCGTGTGCTCGTCGTCGGAGGTCACCGTGCGTCGCGGCACCCTGATCCGCACCGGTTCGCCGGCGTCGTCAGAGGACACCAGCCGCACCATGAGGTCACGCAGCATGCCCTGTTGACTGGTAGTCAGCTCGCGGTAGAGCCGCTCGGCGGACTGGGCGACGGCTTCGCGCACACCTCCGGTCGCGGCATACCCCTGCACTGTCAGGGTGTCGCCTTCCCGGCGCCGCCAGGTCTGGCGCAACACGTGCGACAGCAGCGGCAGCGCGCCGGGCGAGCCCTCGGCCTCACGCACGAGCAGGTCCACCAGCCCCGGCTCGAGCCGCAGCCCCGCCTGCGCGGCAGGGCCCTCGATGGCGCTTCGCAGCTCGGTCGGACCCATGCCGCCCAACAGGTAGAGGCCCTTCTCGGCCAGGTGCGCGAACTCGGGGTGTGCGGCGAGCTCGCCTAGACGGTCGGCGCGCAGCGAGAGGACGAGTCGCCCTCGGGCAGCGAAGGCGACCAGCCCTGCGAAGAACGCCTCCCGCTCGGGCGACGTCTCGTCCAGTGCCAACGCCTCCTCGCACTGGTCGACGACGAACACGGCTCCAGGCCCGGCCGGAGCCTGGGCGAGCTGGTCTTCGGGGTGGGTTCCGGGGGTGACGATCCGCACCGGGTGGCCGTCGCGGACCAGGGCCGCGGCCACGCCCGCCCGGATCAGTGAGGACTTGCCACATCCGGACGGCCCCACCACCGCCAGAACGCCAGCCTGGTCTAGCCGGTCCAGGCACGCGGCCAGGTCTGCTTCGCGGCCGAAGTATGCCGTGGCGTCGCCGACGTCGTACGCGACCAGTCCGAGGTAGGGACAGGCAGCGGCCGACACCGGCGCGGCGCCCGTCCACGACCAGAGTGGGGTCCTGGCGCAGGATCGCATTCTCGAGCTCGGCGAGCTGCGGCCCGGGGTCCAGCCCGAACTCGTTGACGAGGGTGGTCCGAGCCCGCTGCAGGGTCCCCAGGGCCTCGGCCTGCCGACCGGCCTGGTACTGCGCCAGGGCCAACAGCCCCCAACGCCGCTCACGGGTGGGCTGTTGGGCAACCATGCGGTGCAGCTCTCCGAGGACCTCGCCGTGCCGTCCCGCCCGGATCGCGGACTCGGCATACAGGTCCTCGGCGTCGCGTCGCCGCTCGCCTAGCCGCTCCGACTCGATCCGCCCGGACTCCCACTCGGTGAGCCGATCCAGTGGATCCCCGCGCCACAGGCCGAGCGCCTGCCCGCTCGCGTACCGCGCCCGCTCGGGCTCACCCGCCGCGAGCAGCTCGCCGGCGCGCAACAACAGGTCCTCGAAGCACAGGTGGTCGAAGTCGTCACGGTGCAGGACGAGCCGGTACCCCGCACCTGACGTCGCGATCGCCGGGGATCCGAGCACCTTGCGCAGACGGGAAACGCAGCCCTGCACGACCTTGGGCCAGGACGGCGGGAGGTCCTCGCCCCAGAGCGCCTCCGCGAGCGATTCGGCTCGGACGGTCTCGCCGGCACGAACGGCCAGCGCCTCGAGCACCACCTGGTCCCGGGGCGCCAGCAGGGTCCGTCCCTCGTCGACTTCGAGGGGCCCGAGCACCGCGATGCGCACACCTCGAATGTGACCCTCCGCTGGTACCGCGTCAACGGCCCTGATACCCGACTGATACCCGGTCGGCGCCGTCCCGGTACCGGTAGGTGCGACAACGGTCGTGGACGACCCGTCCGGCACCAACAACCAGTTCAAGCAAAGGATCAGGACCATGTCGCACACCACCAGCATTCGCCGGTCGGCCTCCGTTCTCGGAGCCACCGCACTCATCGCCCTCTCGCTGGCCGGACCGGTCAGCGCCCGCGAAGTCCCCGGGAACGGCGACTGGGCGGACCAGCACTGCTCCGTCTCGTGCTACGAGGGCGGAACCACGGCGGGCACGAACTCTGCGCCGACCCCGCGCGTCGACGGCCGCACGGTCGAGGTCGTTCAGGTGGGCGCAGGTCTGCTTGCCGGCCTCGCCCTTGCCGGGGCGGGTGCTGCCGCGGTCTCGCGGCGCAGCCACGGTCACCTCGCCCACCCGGCGTGAGTCCCCAGCGAACCCAACCAAGGAGATGTAGTCATGTCACGCACAGTGCAACACCGGGGTGCCAAGGCCCTCGGTACGGCGGCGATCTTCGTGCTGGCCTTCAGCGGTTCCGCCACCGCCCGCGCCGATGAGTCCGGCCAGCACTCGCAGGGGCAGTACGAATGCCACTATCTCAACAAGTGCGCGGGCTCACCGGCTGCGTACCCACCCCCCGGACGGCAGCGGTTTCGAGTATCTCCAGCTCGGCGCTGGTGTCCTCGCTGGGCTCGGGCTCGGCGGGGCAGGTGTGGCTGCCGCCTCGCGCCGCCGCCACGCTCATGCCGCACTCCCAACCTGACGGGGGAGCACGGGTGGCCCGGCGCCGAGACGGTGCCGGGCCATTTGCTTGGAGAACCAAGTATCCCTTAGTATTCCAAGCATGAGCCTCACCGAACGTGAGCGGGACATCGTCGACCTGCTCCGAGCCCAGCCCCTCCTGGACGCCGCAGCGATCGCGGATCGCACCGGTTCCACGAAGGCGGCCGTCTCGGTCCACCTGTCCAACCTCACCAAGAAGGGGGCCATCCTCGGGCGCGGCTACGTCGTCCGCCCGGAAGCCCACTCCGTGGTCGTGGTGGGTGGGGCCAACATGGACATCAAGGCACACTCCAACCACCCCATCGAGCTGCGCACGTCCAACCCCGGGGCGGCCATCAGCACCCCCGGCGGCGTCGGCCGCAACATCGCGGAGAACCTCGCCCGGCTCGGCAGCCCCACGCACCTCGTGGCCCCCGTCGGCCGAGACGCCTTCGGCGACGAGATCGTCGCGGCCACCCGTGCCGCCGGAGTGGTGGTCGACCACATGATCGTCTCGGACGGCGCGACCGGCACCTACCTGGCGGTGCTCGACGCGAGCGGCGAGCTGGTGGTCGCCGTGTCGAACATGGGGGCCACCGACCGGTTGACGGTCCGACAGCTGATCCGTTCCCGCGACCTGCTGAGCCACGCCAACCTGCTCGTCCTGGACGGCAACATCCCCGAGGCGCCGGCCGCCTGGCTGCTCGACTTCGCCGCGGCCGTGAACGTCCCCGTCGTGATGGATCCCGTCAGCGTCGCCAAGGCCAGGCCGCTGGCCCACATGCTCTCGCCCCAGCGCCCGCTGCTGGCGCTCACCCCCAACCTCGACGAGCTGTCCGCGATCCTCGGCGAGACCGTGCCGCAGAACCGCGCCGACATCACCCGCGCCGCACGACGGCTGCACGACCTCGGGGTCCGCAACGTCTGGGTGCGCCGGGGCGTCCGAGGGAGCCTGCTCAGCAGCCTCGACGACACCGGCCGCGCATCAGTGGTCACGCTCCCAGCCCCGCCGGTCAAGCCCGTCGACGTCACCGGCGCAGGCGACTCGATGACCGCCGCGTTCGTCCACGCCCTGATGCGCGGCGACGCGCCTGTCGACGCCGCACGCTTCGGCCAGATGGCGGCTGCGCTCACCGTGGCCAGCCCCGAGACCGTCCGACCCGACCTGACCCCCCGACTCATCGACGCCGAGCTGCGCAGGTCAAGGCACCAGCGCCCCAAGCCCAAGGAGAAGAAATGACCACCCCCCACCCCTCGCTCCAGCTCACCACCGAGGTGGCCGAGGCGTTCGCCACCGGCCAGCCGGTCGTGGCCCTCGAGAGCACGATCATCAGCCACGGCATGCCCTACCCCCGCAACGTGGAGATGGCCCTCGAGGTCGAGCAGATCATCCGTGACGGCGGCGCAGTCCCGGCCACCATCGCCATCCTCGACGGCATCGCGCGCATCGGGCTGACCCGCGACGAGCTCGAGACCCTCGCGACCCACCCCGACGTCGCCAAGGTCAGCCTGCGCGACCTCCCCTACGTCATCGCCCGCAAGAAGCACGGTGCCACCACGGTCGCCAGCACCATGCGGCTGGCGGCCCTGGCCGGCATCCGCGTCTTCGTGACCGGCGGGCTCGGCGGGGTTCACCGCGGCGCCGCGTCGAGCTTCGACATCTCCGCAGACCTCACCGAGCTCAGCCAGACCGACGTCGCCGTGGTCAGCGCGGGGGTGAAGTCGATCCTCGACATCGGACTCACCCTCGAGTCCCTGGAGACGCTGGGGGTTCCGGTCGTCGTCGTCGGCTCCGACGAGTTCCCCTCGTTCTACTCGCGCAAGAGCGGCCACGCCGCCCCGATGCGCGTCGACTCGGCCCACGACCTCGCGGCCATGATGCAGGCCAAGTGGTCCCTGGGCCTGGCCGGCGGCATCGCCGTCACCAACCCGGTGCCGGCGCAGGACGAGATCCCCGCCGAGCAGATCAGCGGCCTCATCGACCAGGCCGTCGCCGAGTGCGCGGAGCGTGGGATCCACGGCAAGGACATCACGCCGTTCCTGCTGGGCCGCATCGTCGAGCTGTCCGGACGGCGCCAGCCTCGAGACCAACATCGCGCTGGTGCGCCACAACGCCCGCCTCGGCGCAGCCCTCGCCGTCGCCTACCGCGGACTGTCGTGATCCTGCCGTGATCCTGCCGTGGTAGTGCACTGAGTAGCAGTACGTCGCGTCTGCCGGCAGGTAGCCTCGCCGTGTGAATGCCCTTGAGGGACGGATCGCAGCGGCGTCCGCAGGCAGACGCGGCCTCGTGGTGGCGGACGGGAAGTCCGGCCTCACCGGTTGCGAGCTGGCCACCGTGGCAGTCGAGCGTGCCCAGCAGGTCGCCTCGCTGTCAGTGCGTCGCACTCCAGTCGTCGCCGTGTGCCTTCCGCTGTCGGTCGAGCTGGTCTGCCAGCTCGTTGCTGCGGTGACCGGCAACTTCACCGTCTGCCTGCTCGATCCGTCCGCATCTGCTGGGCACCGTGCCGCGGTGGTCGCTGCTTTGGCCCCGGACGTCGTCGTCGACGAGAACGGGACCGCCAGGGTCGACAGCCCGGCTCCCTCACCGGTGCCGGACGATCCCGGGGCGGCGGGCTACGTCGCCATGTCCTCCGGCTCGACCGGCGGGGCACCGAAGGCGGTGCTGTCTGGGTGGGCATCCATCGCCGAGTTCGTGGCAGCCGGCGCCGAGGCGCTGGAGCTCGACTCAGACTCGGTCTGGGCCGAGGCGTCGCACCTGGCCTACGACATGGCGATCACCAATGCCCTCGTCGCGCTCGCCTCCGGACTCAGCTCCAGCTGTCGCCCAGCCTGGGTGACCGACTCCGGCCGCCGCGGTTCGCCGAGCGGGTCGGTGCGACGCACCTCCGGGTGGCACCTCGGCTCGTCGACCTGGCCGTCGCTGAACAACGACCCGCGCCCAGCTCTCTGCGCGTCTGGGCATCGGGCGGTGACCGGTTGCAGTCCGTCCACGTGGGGCAACTCCACCACCTCGGGGTTCCCGTGGTGGTGAACACGTTGGCACCAGCGAGACGATCGGCTTCGCCAGCGCCGCACGGTTCCCGCGTGGAGGTACGGTCCCCAGTGATCGCGGAGTCGTCCCGATCGGTGCCGGGCAGGTGGGTCCGTGGTCGGTGGAACTCGTGCAGGCGGACACCGATGACGCCCAGGGGCCGAACACCCTGGCCATCCGATCGGTTCATCTGCCTTACGGTCTGATCTTCGGTTCCGCGGTGGGTGACTTCCCTGCGTGGGGGGACGGGGTCGTGGTCACCGGGGACGTGGGCCTGCAGATCGACGGCCAGTACTTCTGCCTGGGGAGGTCTGGCCGCAGGGTGAAGAGGAACGGGCTCTTCGTCAACCTCGATGATGTCGACGTGCTCGTCCGCAGTCAGACCGGCCTGTCGAGCTTGACCGTGCTGACCTCCGGTGGGCGACTCGTGACGCTCGTGGAGTCGCGGGGCGGGCTTGAGGAGCTCCGTGGCAGGCTCGTGTCCGAGCTCAGTCCGGACCTGGTCCCCGACGAGGTGGTGGCGGTGGCACAGGTCCCTAGACTGAGCAACGGCAAGGTCGACCACGCTGCCGCCGGGGCGATGGCGCAGTCTGCGCACGCGTCAGTCGCGGCTGCTCTCGTCGCGCAGCCAGGTGGTGAAGTCCCCGCGCGAGATAGCTCGGCGAGCGAGGAGCCGTGAGACCACAGCGACCCCGACGAAACCGGCACTCGGGGGAGCAGTCGTGGCTCGGCGATAGCGATGCGAAGCAGGCTGAGCACGCTCGTGTGCGACTCAGCCCGCGAAGCCTCTGTCGTCTGCCTGAGCATTGCCCTTCACACGCGCACCCCGCGCCGGACGAGATCTCGTGACGTTCGGCTGAGCCAGATCGTCACCTCCGCGCGCTCTACGATCGTGCGCTCCTGCGGCCGGCCAGAGGTGGCCAGGTCGTCGGACATCACCGGGAGCAGAGCGCGCAGCCGACGCGCGCCCGCCTCAACACACGATAACTCCGCGCCGAACAGACCAGACTCCACTTGCGGCAGGCGCACCACACGTCGTAGTACCCGCGAACGAGCCAGACGCCTGGTCGAGCTCGAGGTGGCGCCGACGTGCGCTAGCATGCAGCGTCCTTAGCCAGACGTCACCGAGCGCCAGCAGTGACGCGCGTCTATCCGCACGTCAGCATCCACCAGAGCGCGCGAAAGCACGTTGCCGCTTCGTCCCCCAGTCGCAGTGCATTAACCTTCCCCGCACCGCCGTCTCTATGACAGTGACCCCGAAGCCGAATGAGCGCGCCACAGCAGCGTGCCGTCCGTGCAGCCGTTGCAGACACACAATCTGTAAGTGCGCGTTCGCCAACCTCCGTGTCGTCCGCGACAAGCTCCAGCACCAGTGCCCCGAGAAGTCAACCGATAGTCCGTTCCTCGTTGTGCGCCGAGATGATGACAACCTGGACAGACCGGCGCCCTGATCGCCGCATAACCCCTGCTCTGTAGCCATAAGCTAGTCCGCGAGCGAACGTAGCTGCCTACGTACTCGCTCAGGCTGCCAACCGTAGCGAATACCTCAGCATCACATCAGCAGCATCCACCTCTAAACCGAAGCGCTCCTCTATCATCGCGAGCACCTCTACGAGAGCCAGCGAGTCGAACTCTAGCATGCTTCCCAGCAGCCCCGTCGTGCCGTCTATCGAGCCAAACCGTGCCTATATCCCGTGACCTCTACAACAGCACCTTCACAGCGTCCAGAGTATCGTTTCGTCATCTGTGTTCCCTTCTCTTAACCCGTTGCGCCGTTCAACGCGCTCACCATAGCAGACATGTCAGCTCGCTGTAGAGGTAGCTGACCTACCACAATCCAGGTAGCGCTCCTGAACATCCTCGACGTGACCTGAGCAGAAACCTGTACCCGCGTGAGCTGAACCCAAAGCCCTCGACCAAGGGTGAGGTATGCCGTGGTGGTCACCACCGGTGGTGACCGATGTACGAACCGTCCGGTGTAAGACGGCCTTGTTGCTGACATGGAGCACGCTCGCGAAGACCCTTAGTCCCTTGCGAGTGTCCTTCCTTAAGATGACGTAGCACTCTTCCGAGCCTTCCTTCACTAGCAATTGGTGCGCAGCCACCTTGTTGCGGTGTTCGAGGTACAGGCGCAGCTCTTGACCAGTCAGAGTCGAGGACAAGCCAGTGAGGTCCTCTACTATCTGGAGTCGCGACGCGCGCAGCGGCCACGGCACGTTGCGCGCGACTGCGGTCGCGGTGTCGAGGTCCCTGAAGCCGAGCTTGTCGTTGAGCGGTATCACTTTCCCGCTGGACCTGAAGTCGGCGAGTGGTAGCCGCGTTGGCCCAGCATCGCAGTCTTCAGTCGGAGGCCGTGGAAGCGGTAGTCCTCGAGAACGCACCAGGCACCAGGTTGCAGAACGGCTCGATGCGACCGTCGACGAGCTGGTCCGAGTAGAAGGCCAGATAGGCGCCGACGACGGAACCCCCATCCCGGATGGCGAAGCCGTGGTTCGGTGCCTCGACTGCCCAAGGCACCCGCAGAGCCGAGACCCAGACGTCCTCGGGGACCGCCGAGTTCAGGTTGGTGTGCAGGAAGGCGCCCACGTCGGCCAGGTCTGCGTCGCTGATCGGCGCAAGAACAACACCCACCGTGCCCCACCTCTCTGGAACCCCTGCGCCCCGTCGCCCTCTGGTCCTGCACCACGCGCCTACTTGGCGCCCACCAATACTACCAACTACAACCGCACTCGCGTCTGGGGTTCACGCGATATCTGACCTCTACCATCAGCCTCCACCCACACCTCTACCCACACCTCTCACCAGGTCGCGCCGTCGGCATACCGTCCAGCCTGCGGGTCGGTCGCCGACGGGCGGAGGCGGGCGGGTAGCCTCATCGGGTACTCATCCGGCACCACGATGGAGAAGTCTGTGGCCACGATTGACGCAGTAGGCGCCCGCGAGATCCTCGACTCCCGGGGCAACCCGACCGTCGAGGTCGAGGTGGCCCTCGACGACGGCACCATCGCCCGCGCCGCTGTCCCCTCGGGCGCCTCCACCGGCGCCTTCGAGGCGGTCGAGCGCCGCGACGGCGACAAGAACCGCTACCTCGGCAAGGGCGTCGAGCAGGCCGTGGACGCCGTCCTCGACGAGATCAACCCCAAGCTCGTCGGCTACGAAGCCAGCGAGCAGCGGATCATCGACGGCGTCATGCTCGGCCTCGACGGCACCGACAACAAGGCCAAGCTCGGCGCCAACGCCATCCTCGGCGTCTCGCTCGCCGTGGCCAAGGCCGCCGCCGAGTCGGCCGGCCTGCCGCTGTTCCGCTACCTCGGCGGCCCCAACGCACACGTGCTGCCCGTCCCGATGATGAACATCCTCAACGGTGGCAGCCACGCCGACTCCAACGTCGACGTCCAGGAGTTCATGATCGCCCCGATCGGCGCCGAGACGTTCCGCGAGGCGCTGCGCTGGGGCGCCGAGATCTACCACGCGCTCAAGGGCGTCCTCAAGGAGCGGGCCTGGCCACCGGGCTCGGCGACGAGGGCGGCTTCGCGCCCAACCTCGAGTCCAACCGCGCGGCCCTCGACCTCATCCTCGAGGCGATCGAGAAGGCCGGCTACGAGGCGGGCACCCAGATCGCCCTCGCCCTCGACGTCGCCGCGAGCGAGTTCCACAACGAGGACGGCACCTACCAGTTCGAGGGCGCCGCCAAGACCTCGGCCGAGATGGTCGACTACTACGCGGACCTCGTGGACTCCTACCCGCTGGTGTCCATCGAGGACCCGCTCGACGAGGAGGACTGGGACGGCTGGAAGGCCATGACCGACCGCCTCGGCGACCGCGTGCAGATCGTCGGCGACGACCTGTTCGTCACCAACCCGGTCCGCCTGCAGCGCGGCATCGACACCAGCACCGCCAACGCCCTGCTGGTCAAGGTCAACCAGATCGGCTCGCTGACCGAGACCCTCGACGCCGTCGACCTGGCCCACCGCAGCGGCTACCGCTGCATGATGAGCCACCGCTCGGGCGAGACCGAGGACGTCACGATCGCCGACCTCGCCGTGGCCACCAACTGCGGCCAGATCAAGACCGGTGCCCCGGCCCGCTCCGAGCGCGTCGCCAAGTACAACCAGCTGCTGCGCATCGAGGAGGAGCTCGACGACGCCGCGGTCTATGCCGGCGCCGGCGCCTTCCCGAGGTTCGCGGCCCGGGCCTGACGGCCACCACCCAGGCACACGACAGGGACATCACGATGGCTGACTCGGGACACGGCACCGGCACGGAGCGGGGGGGCGCTCCGCGCACGCCCCGCGGCGCCGCCGGGACCGGTCGTCCGGGTGCGCCACGGTCCCCTCGGCGCGGCCGGGGGCCGGGCCCGGTCGTTCGCGCGCCACCGCCTCGGGTGCGGCCCGCAAGGTGCGGGCACGCCGCTGTCCCCGGAGCGGCGCAGCTCGCGGGGAGTCATGCGGGTCGTCGTGCTCGCCTCGATCTTCGTGCTCCTCGCCGTCACCCTCGTCCCGACGCTGCGGTCCTACCTGCGACAGCAGGGCGAGATCGAGGCCCTGCGCGGACAGGTGACCGAGCAGCGCCAGGGGGTGAGCGACCTGCAGAAGGAGCAGGCCCGCTGGAACGACGACGCCTATGTCACGCAGCAGGCGCGGGAGCGTCTGAAGTTCGTCAAGGTTGGCGAGAAGTCCTACACCGTGATCGACGCCAAGCCGTCGACCAAGGCGCTGCCGGGGGTCGCCAAGGCCTCGGCGGCATCGAGCGACCACCCGTGGTACGGCCAGCTCTGGGAGTCCGTGCAGGTTGCCGACGCCGGCCCTGCGCCGGCGGGCGCGCCGGACGGCGTCACGACCACGGCCAGCTCGGCCAAGTGAGCGACCAGCCCACCGAGGCGGACCTCGACGCGGTGCAGGCCCAGCTCGGCCGGATGCCGCGCGGGGTCGCTGCGGTGGCCCACCGCTGCCCCTGCGGCAAGCCTGACGTCCTGCAGACCGAGCCGCGTCTCCCGGACGGCACGCCGTTCCCCACGACGTTCTACGCCACGTGTCCCAAGCTCACCGGCGCCATCTCCACGCTGGAGTCCACCGGCCTGATGAAGGAGATGAGCGACCGGCTCGCTGACGATGCGGCGCTGGCCGCGTCGTACTCAGCTGCCCACGACGACTACCTCGCGCGGCGCTCGGAGCTCGGGCAGGTCGCCGAGATCGATGGCATCTCGGCGGGCGGCATGCCCACCCGGGTCAAGTGCCTGCACGTGCTCGTCGCTCACTCCCTCGCGGTCGGTCCCGGCGTAACCCGCTCGGCGACGAGGCCCTCACGCTGCTCGACGACTGGTGGGCCACTGGCTCCTGCGTCCCCGACGACCTGCTCGCGGGTGGCCCTGCGGCTGCGACCACGGAACGCGCGTGACCACGCGACCCGCGTCGGGGCCATCGACTGCGGCACCAACTCGATCAGGCTGCTGGTCGCCGACGTCGACCCCTCGACCGGCACGCTCGTCGACGTGCTGCGTCGGATGGAGGTCGTGCGGCTGGGCACTGGCGTGGACCGCACCGGGCGCATCGACCCGGTCGCCATGCAGCGCACCCTGGCGATGGCGAGCGAGTATGCCGCGCAGTGCCGCGAGATGGGCGCCACGACGGTCCGCTTCGTGGCCACCTCCGCGTCCCGCGACGCGTCGAACGCCGACGACTTCGTGGCCGGCGTGCCAGAAGCGTTCTCGCACTATGGGATTGCCCCCGAGGTCATCTCCGGCGACGAGGAAGCCGCCGTGTCGTTCAGGGGTGCGACGGGTGAGCTGAGGGCACACGGCATACCCGGTCCGTACTTGGTGGTGGACCTGGGGGGCGGCTCCACCGAGTTCGTGCGCGGCGCGGACTCCGTGGAGGCAGCACGCTCGGTCGACATCGGGTGCGTGCGGATGACCGAGCGGCACCTGCGTTCGGACCCGCCGGTCCACACTGAGATCGCTGAGGCCGTCCGCGACATCAACGCGGTCATCGACCTCGCGGCCGAGCGGGTCGACTTCGCGGGGTGGGAGCCCTGGTCGGCCTGGCCGGGAGTGTCACCACCATCACCGCCCACGCGCTGGGGCTCGAGACCTACGACGCCGACCGGATCCACCTCAGCGAGCTGTCGTCTGGCCAGGTGCTGGTCGCCTGTGAGTCGCTCGTCCACATGACCCGCTCGCAGCGGGCAGCGTTGGGGTTCATGCACCCTGGGCGCGTCGACGTCATCGGCGCGGGGGCACTGGTCTGGCACGAGGTGGTGCGGCGGCTGGCCGGGCTCGGCGTGGAGCGCGTCATCACCTCCGAGCACGACATTCTCGACGGGATTGCCCTGTCCCTCGCGGACTGACTGCGACTCTCAGCGCGGGCCGATCCGCGGCCACGAAGGCAGCATCAGCTGCGGGGGAGCAGGGCGGACAACCCACCCCACACGCTCGACACGACGATCTCGGTGGCGTCGTCGGCCGACACCTCAGGGCGACGGATGCGCCACACCGCGACTCGCTCGCACGCGCCGATGATCACCTCGACGTAGCCCTCGAGCAACTGGTCGGGCACGGCGGCGAGGGCGGGCGCCTTGCGGAAGGTCGCCATGGTCGCGGCCGACTGCTGCTCGCGGATGCTCTCGATGAGCGGGCTGGCCTGGGAGGCGACCGCACCCTCCTGCTGGATGAGGCTGAAGGCGGTGACGTGCTCGTCGATGAACTCGAAGAAGGCGCCGACCCCGGCGCGGAAGACGACATCGAGGGGAGCCTCGGGGCCCACGCCCTGCCAGGCAGCCTCGGTGGCCACCCGGAGCTGGGTCCGCGCGCTGGTGATGCAGGCGGACAGCAGGCCCTCCTTAGAGCCGAAGTACTCGTAGATCAGCGGCTTGGTCACGCCCACCCGCTCTGCGATGTCCTCCATGGTGGCGGCCTGGAAACCGCGTTCTGCGAAGACCTCCTCTGCGATGCGCAGGATCTGCTCCTCACGCTGGGCGCGCGGCATCCGGACGCGGGGGGCGGGCGGGGTGGTCGAGGTCTTCGGCACCAGGCAACTCTACCTCGGATGGCGACAAACTTACCGGTGGTAAGGAAGCCATCTGGCGACCGGTCACGTCCTACGAGGCAGCGTGGAGAAGGGGGCACATGCGCGGCATACTTGGTCCGCCCCCGTGGCCCAACTGGCAGAGGCAGGCGACTTAAAATCGCCACAGGTACGGGTTCGATCCCCGTCGGGGGCACCAGCTGGATCGAGTCGGCCTGGATCGAGTCGGCCTGGATCGAGTCGGCGCCTGGATCGAGTCGGCTCAGAGGGCGACGTCGGCCCAGATCGCCGCGTGGTCGGAGGCAGCGTCCTGCTCGCGGGTCAGCGTGGGGTACATCTCCCAGCGACCCGACGCGGTCCACACGCCCTTGCGGAAGATGCCCGAGGCCGTGACCCCGTCAAAGACCGACGGGGAGCACAGCAGGTAGTCGATCTTGTTGCCGGCCCGGCCGGTCGTGTAGGTCCCGGGCCACCCGCCGTCGTCGAACGACGGGTGCGCTGCGATGTCCCGCAGGTCGGTCGGCGCACCGGCCGAGCCGACGAGCAGCGGGGCCAGCGGGGCGGAGTCAGGGGTGTCGTTGAGGTCGCCGAGGATGACGACGTGCTCGATGCCCTCGGCGCGTCGCGCCCGGTAGATCTCGGCCACCCGCTCGGCCTGGCGGAGGCGACGTCGGTTGGAGTCGCTCGCAGCGCCATACCCCTTGGACTTGAAGTGGTTCACCAGCACCAGGAGGGAACCGCCGCCGGGGAGCGAGACGGTGTACTCCGGGCAGTCCCGGCCGAAGACCAGGCCAGCGAGGTCCGCGTCGTCGACGTGGCTGACGATCCGCTCGATCGGGTGGTCACCATGGGTCATGATCCCCACGTCGATGCCCCGGTCGTCGTTGCCGTCGATCAGCATGATGTGGCCGTAGATGCGGTCGCTGATCGGTCGCAGCAGGTCGACGTTGAAGCGCTGCAACGCGATCCGGGTCTCCGCCTCGACGACGCCCAGGATGTCTGCGGCGACGTCGTGCACCACCTGAGCGGTGTGCCGGACGGCCAGCTCGTTGACGGCTTGGGTCTTCAGCTCGAGCCAACCCACCCAGTCGGACCGACCGTCGGCCACCACCGTGAGGCCTCCCGCCCGCGGCCGGGAGACGAGCCGGCCGCGGTTCTGGCGCAGGATCACGTAGGTACCGGAGTCGGCCTTCTCGAGCCCGAGGTCGGTCAGCAGCGTGATGATCGTGGCCTTGTCCGCGGCGGAGTAGACGGGCCGCTGCAGCAGCCGGGCCAGTCGTGCGTACTTGGCCAGCAGGGCGCGGTGGGTCGACCAGTCGTCGGCAGCCAGGAGCCTGGCTCGGTCGAAGAGGTTCTCCACGTTGAAGCTCGCGATCCGCACCCCACCAGCGTCCCGCTGGGCGCAGTCCGGCACCAGACCCTCCGACCAGATCCGCTGGTTGTCCGCAGCAGAGCCCGATCGGGAACTTTCACCCCTCCCTCGCACGTACTCTGGGGTGAGCGGCCGACCGCAGGGCCGCCCTACGCCTCCAAGGAGACACGCATGGCCAGCAACCCGGTGTTCAACCGGATCGAGAAGGAGTCCCGCCAGGGCTACGCCGGCTTCGGCCGCGGCGGCGCACCGGCTCAGCAGCCGACGGCAGGCATGGCTGCCACTGACGGCATGACCAGCCGACAGCTCCAGGACCTCTACAACCAGCCCGCAGCAGGCCCGGTCCAGACCAAGCGGCTCACCATCGACGACGTCGTGATGAAGACTGCCGGGCTGTTCGCCATCGTCCTCGTCTTCGCGGCGGTGGGCTGGCGGCTCGCGCCCACCAGCCTGGGGGGCGTCGTCGTCCTCGGGGGGATCGCCTTCACCCTGGTGGTCGGGCTGATCATCGCCTTCAAGAAGACCATCAGCGTGCCCCTCATCCTCGTGTATGCCGTGGCCGAGGGTCTGTTCGTCGGCGCGATCAGCAACTTCTACAGCCTCGCCTTCGATCCGCCCGGGCAGACCGAGCTCTTCCGGGGGATCGTCGCCCAGGCCGTCCTCGCCACCTTGTCGGTGTTCGCCGGGATGTTGCTGGCCTACAAGAGCGGCCTGATCAAGGTCACCGCGAAGTTCCGCCGCATCGTCACCATGGCGGTGATCGGCTACGCGATCTTCGCGCTGATCAACCTCGGCTACGCACTGATCACCAGCACCCCCTTCGGCATCGGAGGCACTGGGCCGTTGGGCATCGGCATCTCGATCTTCGCCATCGGTCTCGCGTCGGCCATGCTGGCCCTCGACTTCGACTCGATCGACCGAGCCATCGCTGCGGGCGCGCCCGAGAAGTACTCGTGGCTGCTCGCCCACGGCCTCGTCGTCACCCTGGTGTGGCTCTACCTCGAGATCCTGCGCCTGCTCGGGCGTCTGCGCAGCAACTAGCGTGCCCCCGAGATCGCCTGTCCCGCAGGAGGTTTCGGCGCAACTTCAGCGCGTGGTCCGGCGGTGGCAACAGCTGCCGCTGGACCACGCGCTGTCGTGTATGCCGCGCGGTGCGGCACCTGCTCGACGACCTCGGCGGGCGCCTGCCGGCCCCGTCCGACCTCGGGCCGGCGGTCGTCATGGACCAGCTGACCGTCCTGGTCTACGACGCCTGCGAGGCGGGCAGCGTCGACCCACCGGACCTGGCCACCCGCCTCGCCGACCTCCGGCACGCCCTGTCCTGACCATCCTCCGCGGTTCGAGGTGATAACCGACCGTAAACCGGTCGGTTATCACCTCGAACCGGGGGAGCTGTGGATGACCGACAGCTCGGCGGGTGGCCTCGGCGATGCTCAGAGCGTGTCACCCGAGCGCAAGTCCCGCAGCGAGCTCGTCGACCTCGCCCCCGACGGCGTGATGAGTCGGGCCCAGCTTCGCGCCCATGGCTGGGACTTTCGGGCTGTCGGCCGGCAGGTCAACAGCGGTCGCTGGGCGCTTCACGGTCTGCAGACCGTCGCACTGCACACAGCACCACTGAGCCAGCCCGCCCACCGCCACCGCGCGTTGTGGGAGGTGGGGGAGGGTGTCGCTGCACTGGACGGCGTCACTGCCCTGCAGGTCGCGGGGCTCGTCGGTTACGACGACGAGCGCGTCCACGTGTCCGTGAAACACACGGCCCGGGTGGCGCATCCGGACGGCGTCAAGCTGCACAAGGTGATCAGGCGGGTGCCTGGGGAGCTCATCGGCGGGGGGCTCAGCAGAACGCGGCCGGCCGTGGCTGCCGTCCGGGCCGCGCACTGGGCGGTGAGCGACCGGCAGGCGGCTCTGCTCCTGGCCATGCCGGTCCAGCAACGGCTCGTCACGGGGGAGTCGCTACTCGTCGCGGTGCGGGAGATCCGCGGGAGGAACCGCCGCAAGTTCATCAGCATCGTGGCGCGTGACGTGGCCGACGGCGCCCAGTCCCTCGGGGAGCTCGACTTCGCCCAGCTGTGCCGCTCCCGTGGTCTGCCCAGCCCCGCCAGGCAGGTCGTGCGGACAGGGCCGAGGGGGAGGGCCTACCTCGACGTCAGCTGGGACGACATCGGGCTCGCGGTGGAGATCGACGGTTCCACAGCACACCTGGGGCTTGGCACTGACCGACGACCACTTCCGTCAGAACGATCTGGTGATCCAGGGCGACAAGGTGCTGCGGATGACGCTGATGGGGCTTCGGCTGCAACCAGACGCCTTCATGGACCAGGTATGTCGCGGGCACGCCATCTTGCGTGCTCGCGCCGCCTGACCCTCCGCCCGTTCGAGGTGATAACCGACCTATTTCCGGTCGGTTATCACCTCGAACGGCGGGGTCGGGTCAGCTGAGGCGTTCGTAGATGATGGCCATGCCCTGGCCACCGCCGACGCACATCGTCTCGAGGCCGAACTGCCCGTCGCGGGCAGCCAGGCCGTTGAGCAGCGTGGTCGTGATGCGCGCCCCGGTCGAGCCGAACGGGTGGCCGAGCGCGATCGCGCCGCCGTGCACGTTGAGCTTGTCGAAGTCCATGCCGAGGTCGTCGGCGCGACGGCAGCACCTGGGCGGCGAACGCCTCGTTGATCTCGTAGAGGTCGATGTCGCCGATGGCCATGCCGGCGCGAGCCAGCGCCTGGCGCGACGCCTCGACCGGACCGAGGCCCATGATCTCGGGGGAGAGCCCGGAGACGCCGGTGGACACCACGCGGGCCAGCGGTGTCAGCCCCAGCTCCTTGGCCTTCGTGTCGCTCATGACGACGACCGCGGCGGCCCCGTCGTTGAGCGGGCAGCAGTTGCCGGCCGTGACCGTGCCCTGCTCGCGGAAGACCGGGTTGAGGCCCTGGAGCGCCTCCAGCGTCACCCCGGCTCGGGGGCCGTCGTCCTTGCTCACGACGGTGCCGTCGCCCAGCGTCACCGGGGCGATCTCGCGCTCGAAGAACCCGTCGGCGATGGCCTTCTCGGCGCGGTTCTGCGACGAGACGCCCCACTCGTCCTGGCGCTCGCGGGAGATGCCGCGCAGGGTCGGCGACGTTCTCGGCGGTCTGGCCCATCGAGAGGTAGACGTCGGGCAGCAGGTCCTGCTGGCGCGGGTCGGTCCACGTCTCGTTGCTCTTGGCGATCTGCTCGCTGCGGGCGGCGGAGCCGGCGAACTTGGGGTTCTGGTCGTCGCCGGACGAGCCGCCGGCGCCGGCCCAGCTGGTGTACTGCGACACGCACTCGACACCACCGGAGACGAAGATGTCGCCCTCGCCGGCCTTGATCGCGTGGTAGGCCATCCGGGTCGTCTGCACCGACGAGGCGCAGAACCGGTTGATCGTGGAGCCCGGCAGCCCGTCGAACCCAGCCAGCACCGAGACCACGCGCGCCATGTTGGATCCGTGACGGCCGGACGGCTCGGCGCAGCCCCAGTAGAGGTCCTCGACCAGCGTGGGGTCGAGCTCGGGGATCTTGGCCAGCGCGGCGCTGATCACCTGCACCGACAGGTCGTCCGGTCGGATGTCCTTGAGCGAGCCCTTGAACGCGCGCCCGATGGGCGTGCGGGCGGTCGAGACGATGACGGCTTCGGTCACGGGGTTCCTCCTCATGCAGCAGGTGAGAGGGCCGCGAGATAAGCGGCCGCTTAGTCAGCCTCGATGGTATGCCGTGTGGCTGGGTCCGCGGGTGTGTCCTTGCTCTCGCCCACCCCGTCCGCCGGCTCGACCAGCAGGCGTCTGTCCCTGGCGTCGACGCCTGACTCGACGCCTGACTCGACGCCTGGCTCGACGCCCGCTTCGGTCGCGGGTCGTCGCCCTCGTGGCGGTCGGGCACCGGGCTGTGCGGACGGCGCAGCAGCATCGCCCAGCGGCCGCGCGGACCGCGGCTCTGGCCGGCGATCTGGGTGGCGCTGACCTCCGTGCCGGGGTCGCGCACGGCGTACACGGCGGCGACCGCAACCGGACCCACGCCCTCGCCGCGGCGGGTGTCGGGAGCACGCTCGTCGGTGCGCTCGCCCGACCAGACGCCCAGGGCGGCATACACGCTGGGCAGCAGGGCGGAGGCCGCCCGGGCGTAACCGGCGGGGGAGGGGTGGAACCGGTCGGCACTGAACATCTCGTGGGGGCGCTCGGCGAACTCGGGTCCGAGCAGGTCGCCCAGGGAGACCGTGCGGCCGCCGGCCTCGACCACTGCGACGGTCTGGGCGGCCGCCATGTCGCGGGACCACCGCCTGCCGATCAGCCGCAGCGGCTGCGGGATCGGCTGGATGGTGCCGAGGTCGGGGCAGGTGCCGACGACGACCTCGGTGCCGAGGGCGCGCAGGGCCCGCACGGTCGTCTCGAGGTGGCGGACCGCCACCGCCTTGTTGATCCGGTGGGTCACGTCGTTGGCGCCGACCATGATGATGGCGACGTGGGGACGGGCCACCTGGTCCAGCGCGTTGGCGAGCTGCAGCTCCAGCCCCGATGACTCGGCACCCACGACGGCGGTGTTGGTGAGGTGGACCGGCCGGCCGGTGAGGGCGGAGACGCCGTTGGCGATGATCGCGCCGACCGTCTGGTAGCGGTTGTCCGCGCCCATGCCCGCGGCGGAGGAGTCGCCGAGGACGATGAGCTCGACCGGTTCGCCCAGACCGGCGCCGTAGGTGCCGTTGTCGTCGGGCGAACCGTCGAAGGGCTGGCCGACGATCCGACGGGCCACCTTGGCCTCGGCCTTGAGGACGCCGTAGCTCAACGCACCCAGCGCCCCGATGCCCGCGGCGAGGCCGCCACCGCCGTAGGCAGCGGTAGCGGCGATCTTGCGCGCGCGCCGAGCCCGACCCATCGGCAGTCCTCTCTCTTCAGTGGTCTCCCTGACGTTAACGGCTGACCATGACATGGTGTGCCCCCTCCCCCTCCGATGGTGCGCCGGGGGTCCGCCTGAAGGCTCCACCAGTTGCGGGAGATGGACGGTGGTGCCGTCGGACGGTGCGGTCCGGGGCCTTGTCCAGCATCTGAGAGGATGAGCCGGTGAAGTACGCAGAGCACATCGCCGACCTGGTCGGGAACACGCCCCTCGTCAAGCTGAACTCGGTCACCGAAGAGAGATGGCCGGTGAAGTACGCAGAGCACATCGCCGACCTCGTCGGGAACACGCCCCTCGTCAAGCTGAACTCGGTCACCGACGGGATCTCCGCGACGATCCTGGCGAAGATCGAGTACATGAACCCCGGCGGGTCGGTGAAGGACCGCATCGCGCTGAAGATGGTCGAAGCGGCCGAGGCCTCCGGCGAGCTCAAGCCCGGCGGCACGATCGTGGAGCCCACCTCGGGCAACACGGGTGTGGGGCTGGCGCTCATCGCCCAGCGCAGGGGCTACAAGTGCGTGTTCGTGTGCCCCGACAAGGTGAGCCAGGACAAGCGCGACGTGCTCAAGGCCTACGGCGCCGAGGTCGTGGTCTGCCCGACCGCGGTGGCTCCGGACCACCCCGACTCCTACTACGAGACGTCCGACCGGCTGGTCCGCGAGATCGACGGCGCCTGGAAGCCCAACCAGTACGCCAACCCGATGGGACCCGCCTCGCACTACGAGAGCACCGGGCCCGAGATCTGGGACGACACCGAGGGCCTGGTGACCCACTTCGTCGCGGGCGTCGGCACCGGCGGCACCATCACCGGAACCGGCCGCTACCTGCGTGAGGTCTCCGACACCCGTGACGGTGGTCGCGTCCAGGTCATCGGCGCCGACCCCGAGGGTTCGGTCTACTCCGGCGGCACCGGCCGCCCCTACCTCGTCGAGGGTGTCGGCGAGGACTTCTGGCCGGCGGCCTACGACCCCAAGGTGGTCGACGACGTCATTGCCGTCAGCGACGCCGACTCGTTCGAGATGACGCGTCGCCTCGCCAAGGAGGAGGGCCTGCTCGTCGGCGGCTCCTGCGGCATGGCGGTCGTTGCCGCCCTGCGCGCGGCCAAGGACCTGCCCGCCGAGGCTGTCGTCGTCGTGCTGCTGCCCGACAGCGGCCGCGGCTACATGTCCAAGATCTTCAACGACGACTGGATGAGCTCCTACGGCTTCATGCGCTCCGCCGACCAGACCACCGTCGGTGAGCTGCTGCACAAGAAGGCCGGCGACATGCCGGCCCTGGTCCACACGCACCCCACCGAGACCGTGCGCGACGCCATCGAGATCCTGCACGAGTACTCCGTGTCGCAGATGCCGGTCGTCAAGGCCGAGCCGCCCGTCATGGCGGGCGAGGTGGCCGGGTCGGTCAGCGAACGGGCGCTGCTCGAGGCGTTGTTCAACGGCACCGCGCACCTCACCGACTCGGTCGACAAGCACATGGAGTCCGCACTGCCCCTCGTCGGTGCCGGTGAGCCCGTGTCCGTGGCGCGGCACGAGCTCGAGAAGGCCGACGCCATCATGGTTGTCGAGGACGGCAAGCCGGTCGGTGTGCTCACTCGGGCCGACCTGCTCATCGCCCTCGTCGACTGAGCGCTGCGTGACTGGGCCCGTTCTGGCCCGGTCACTGGGCCCGTAGGGGGTTCCCGGGCCCATGACGAGCTGACCTCCGCAGTCCCACACTCGACCCATGAGGACGTGGGGGGCGCGAGTCAGGGGAGAGCGGGGGGCATCCTCGCTCGAGTACATCGGCGCGCTGATGATGAGCGTGGTCGCCGCGGGGGCGGTCTATCTCGCCGTCGGAACTCGCAGGTGACCGTCCCGACCAAGAACGCGGTCTGCGAGGTCCTCTCCTTCGGGGGTGCACCACCGGCGGGGGTGACCAGGGCGGCGACAACGGCGACGACGGCGGGGACAACGGGGAGGACGACGGCGGGAGCGACCAGGAGCAGGTCGACATCCCTCCCGGCCTGGACCCGGACTCGGAGATCGTCAAGATCCTGCTGAGCACCGAGCGGGGTCGGGCGACCCTCCAGTGGTTGTTCGACAACAACATCCCGATCGTCGTGGACCCGGGCGCGACCGGTGCCTTCTGGGACGGGTCGAAGGTCGTCCTTGGCGAGGGGTACGACAACGCCGCAGTGCTGGTGCACGAGACCAACCACGCGCACTACACGGTGGAGGACCGCAACCCCGACATCGACGACGACTCGCGTGACGACTACGTCGGTTCGCTGATCGCGCAGGAGACCGATGGCACGGTCCAACAGATCCTCGCCGACCGCGAGTTCGACGACGTCGGTCACGACCTCGGCACCCAGCCGGGGGAGACCGAGTACTGGGCGGCCCATGACCAGGCCATCGCGGACGGCAAGTCCGAGACCGAGGCGGGACAGGCCGGCTACGACGCCGTCCACGAGCTCTTCACGAGCGGCGGCTTCGTGACCTCGACGACCGGCGAGTCCTATCCTGACTACTACGGAGGGGCCTGGGACGATGCGCACTGACCGCAGGCGGAAGACATCCACGAGGGGGCGATGGTGCATGGCGGGTGGCACCGGAGCCGCGCTGGCCGGGCTGACGGGCGTGCTCGTCGTCGCGGTGCTCGGCGGCTGCGGCTCGGCGCGCGACGATGCCGCAGCCACCGGCACGAACACGACCCGGTCCACGGCGAGCCCGACTGAGTCGGGCGAGGAGGCTTCGATGCGCAAGACCCTGGTGGCGGCCCTCGGCAACGCGAGTCCGTCGATCGCCGACCTCGCCCAGAACGAACGCACCACGATCACGGCCGCGAACCTCCCCGAGGGCAGCACCTGGCAGGTGCTCGACCTGGTGAACCGCGGCGTGCAGCGCCCGGTCCGCGCCTTCGTCGCCCTGAGCAACGGGGGCGAGGCGAAGGTGCTCACCGGCAAGCCGGAGAACTTCGCGGTGGTCGCGCAGGCGGTGCCGGTCAAGACGGCAGGCGACGCGACCTTGGTGGCGCAGGTCTTCCTGGACTCCACCCGCAGCATGTCCTCGCTGTCCTACCGCGTGGACTCCACGGACGACATCCGTTGGCGGCCCCGTCTCGACGCCGCCGGCGAGAAGGCTCGTGACACCCTGCGCACCACCGTCGGCCGCCAGATCGCCGCACCCCGTGCCGAGAGCGCGGACGGAGGCTGGACGGTGACGTTGTGGACGGTGACCGGTCAGGACCTCGTCCGCCACCAGGTCACCCTCGGAGGATCCGCCGGGATCGCCGACTCGGCCAAGACCATCGCGTCCGACCTGCCGGTCGTCATCGGGTCTGACCGGCCGACCACCGGTCGTCGCGGTCCGACTGGCGGACCCCGCCGCTCACCGCAGCCGTCGCGCCATGGCGGGGTGCGGCGGTTGCGTCGCGTCCGCGTGCAGGATGCCGGCCAGGGCTTCGACGCCGTCGACCAGGCGAGGACCGGGCCGCGCAAAGCTGGCGTTGGCGTCAACCGCCCAAACGGGTATGCCGGGCGGCAGCTCGCCGGAGTCGATCGCCTTGTGCGCCAACGCCGCTGACCCCTCGAGGTCGTAGCCGCAGGGCGCGCACACGACCACTTCCGGGGCGCTGTCGCGGACCGCGTCCCACGTCACCCGCACCGACTTCTCGCCCGCATCACCGAGCGTGTTGTGCCCACCGGCGAGCGTCACCATCTCGGGCACCCAGTGACCCGGGGCGAACGCCGGGTCGGTCCACTCGAGGACGAGCGCCCGCGGGCGGGACGCGCCGCGCACGGCTGACTCCACGGCATACAGGCGGCGGCGCAGGTCGGCCACGAGCTCGGTGGCGGTGCCCTCGCACCCGGTGGCGGCACCCAGGGTGAGGACCGAGTCGAGGACCTCGCCGAGGCTGTGCGGGTCGATGGTGAGGACCTCGGCGCGGCAGCCGAGGAAGGCGAGTGCGTCGTCGACGACGGACACGTCGACCGCGCAGACGGCGCAGAGGTCCTGGGTGACCACGAGGTCGGCGTCGAGCGCGCCGAGCGCGCCGGCGTCGAGGTGGTAGAGGTCCTCGCCCGCGGCCATCGCCTTCGTCACGAAGGCGTCGATGTCGTGGGCGGACAGACCTTCGGGGATGGCCGTCGTCGACACGATGGTGCGCTCGCGGGCCTCGCGTCGGGGTGTCGCACTCGAAGGTGACCCCCACGACCTGGTCGCCCGCCCCGATGGCGAACAGGATCTCCGTCGTCGAGGGGAGGAGGGACACGATCCGCATGGAGCAGACCCTACGCAGGGGGTCCGGGGATCGCCCCGCCAGGGGCGTTTGCGCAGGTCAGGAGCGGTTTCGACGGGCGAACCGGAGCGAACTCCGCGTAGGTTCCCCGGTTGGTGGGTAGTGCAACCACATGACGCGAGCGAGGAGTGGTCGATGACGACAGCAGCAGCCCCGAACGACACCGAAGCGGTCCGGAGCCTCATCCCGTTCAGGATGGACCGGCTGCCTTGGGCCAAGTTCCACTGGCTGGTCGTGGTCGGGCTCGGCGTCTCCTGGATCCTCGACGGACTCGAGATCCAGCTGGTCTCCAGTCGCCGGGTTCCAGGACAGCCTCGGCATGAGCCGACCGAGGTCGGGTTCGCCGGCACGGTCTACCTCGTCGGTCAGGTCGTCGGTGCGCTCACCTTCGGCCGGCTCACCGACAAGCTCGGGCCGCAAGAGGCTGTTCATCATCACCCTGGCGATCTACCTCATCGGCTCCGGCATCGCCGGACTGGCCTGGACGCCGTGGTTCCTCTACGCTGTGGCGCTTCGTCGCGGGTCTGGGGATCGGCGGCGAGTACACCGCGATCAACTCGGCCATCGACGAGCTCATCCCCGCCAAGTACCGCGGCCGGGTCGACATCGCCGTCAACGGCACCTACTGGGGAGGCGCCGCTGCTCGGTGCGCTGGCCAGCTTCTGGCTGCTCGACACCGACCACTTCGCCGAGAACGTCGGTTGGCGCATCGCCTTCTTCATCGGCCCGGTCATGGGCCTGATCATCATCTGGCTCCGTCGGCACATCCCCGAGAGCCCGCGCTGGATGGTCACCCACGGCCAGGGTGAGGAGGCCGAGCGGATCGTCGACGAGATCGAGGAGTCCGGTCGAGGCGCCAGGGCAAGACGCTGGCCCCGGTCGACGACAGCAAGGCGATGCTGATCAAGGCCAGGCGAGGAGATCCCGTTCCGCACCCTGGTGCACGTGCTTCGTCAAGAAGTACCCGTCGCGCACCGTGCTGGGCCTCACCATGATGATCACGCAGAGGTTCCTCTACAACGCGATCTTCTTCACCTACGCGTTGGTGCTGCAGAACTTCTACGGCGCTGGACAAGTCCGACGCGGCCATCTACTTCATCCCGTTCGCGATCGGCAACCTCGCTCGGACCACTCCTGCTCGGTCACCTCTTCGACACCATCGGCCGCCGCAAGATGATCTTCTCGACCTACCTGATCGCCGGGCTGGTCCTCGCTGGTGTCGGCGTTCCTGTTCCAGAACGGCTCGCTCAACGCCACCACCCACACGATCTTCTGGTGCGTCTCGTTCTTCTTCGCCTCGGCGGGTGCGTCGTCCGCCTACCTCACGGTGAGCGAGATCTTCCCGCTGGAGGTGCGCGGTCAGGCGATCTCGTACTTCTTCGCGATCGGCCAGATCTTCGGGCCCTCGCGACCGGTGCTCTTACGGCGCCCTCGTCGGCGAGGGCAAGGAGCGCAACCCGCTTGTTCTGGGGCTACGTGCTCGGCGCTCGGCGATCATGATCCTCGGCGGGATCGTGGCCATCCGGATCGGCGTCGATGCCGAGGGCAAGGGACTGGAGGACATCGCCGATCCGCTCAGCAAGGTCAGTGACGACCCGCCCGTCGAGCCCGCTCGCGGCCTGAGGACGGTGACCATGTCGGACCAGACCCAGCCCTACACGATCGTCGTGGGCGTCAGTGCGACGTCGAAGTCGCCCACCGCCCTGCACTGGGCCACCGAGCTGGCAGCCCTGCGCGGCGGCCGCGTCGTCGCCGTCCGAGCGTGGCGTCCGACCCCGCCCCAGACCGGTTCGAGGGTCACCCCCGCGCCGGTCACCGAGGACGTCGGCTCGGCACGAGACCAGGCGCTCGCCGACCTCCAGGCCGACGTGGCCGAGGTGCTCGGTGGTGACCACGGGGTCGAGGTGCAGCTCGTCCAGGGTGGCAAGCGGCGCAGCCTGCTCGCCGCAGCCGAGCACGCCGACCTGCTCGTCATCGACGCCCCCCGGCGGCTCGACCTCACCTCGCTGCCCGGGTTCGCCCAACGGCTGGTCTACAGCGCGAGCTGTCCCGTCGTCGTCATGCCGCCGAGCGTCTCCGGAGCCCCTCGCACGCCTCTGGAACGCGCGGCCGGGAGCCTCGCCCGCAACGTCACCGAGGCCGCCGGTCGCGCCGGCCGGCCGGGGCTGAGCCACCCGAGTCCACCGTCCTAGCAGGCGAGGTATGCCGCGTGGCCAGCCACGCGGCATACCTCGCCTCTTGGCGTCGGGTTAGGTTGGCAACATGGAGAACTGGGAATCTCCGGTCGAGAGGGCGATCCGTGAGGCGCAGGAGCGTGGGGAGTTCGACAACCTGCCCGGCGCGGGCAAGCCGCTGCGCAACCTCGGCAGCCGCGAGTCGAGGACCCGGACTGGTGGGTCAAGGGCCTGGTCCAGCGCGAACAGCTCGACATGACCGGTGCGATGCCGCCGGCCATCGCGCTGCGCAAGGAGGCGGCCGCGTTCCCGGAGTCGCTGCTCGACCTGCGCACCGAGGAGAGCGTGCGCGCGGTGCTCGAGGACTTCAACCGCCGCGTCAAGGTGGACCGGTTGCGGCCCGCCGTGGGCAACCTGCCGCCGCTGCTGGCCCGCACCGTCGACGTGGACGACCTGGTCGCCCAGTGGCGCGACCTGCGTGCTGAGCGCGCGCAGTCGGCTGCCACCGCCGGCGCACCTCCCGGTCACAGCTCCAGCACCATCAGGTGCAGGCCGACGCGACCGTGGGTCCTGGATTCGAAGGCTGCTGGGACGGTCGTGAGGACCTCGAACCCGAGGTCCTGCCAGAGCCGCACGGCGGCGGTATTGGTCTCGACGACGGCGTTGAACTGGACGGCCGAGTAGCCCTCGCGCCGGTGCCACGCCACCATGTCCTCCGCCAGGGCCCGACCCACGCCCTTGCCCCGGGCGGCGGCTCCCACCATGAAGCTCGCGGTGCCGACATGCGATCCGCGCCCCGGGCGGTTGGGGCCCATCTTCGCGCTGCCGAGAAGGGTGCCGTCGTCGTCAAGGGCAACCACGGTGCGCCCCGGGAGCCGACTCGAACCACAGCGCCTTGATCTGCGTGTCGGAGAGGTCCTCAGGGTAGGCGTAGGTCTCGCCGGCGTCGACGATCTCGCGGAAGATCGGGACGAAGGCAAGGAGGTCGGCGTCGGTGGCGTCGCGGATCAGCACAGGAGCGAGGTTAGGACGTCACCTCGGGGTGCTGGCGCGTGACCGCCTCGTCCGTTCGGACGGAGCCGGACGCGAAGGTGCGAACTCGGCCGTTTCGTGGCGGGACGGCGCCCCTAGCCTCGGCGAATGCGCTCCCGCCTCGCCATCGCTGCCGTCCCTGCCGTCCTCGTGGCCGTAGGGTTGCTCGCCCCGGCCTCGGCCGAGGCTGCCGTCCCGCCGATCCGGATCACCCAGATCCAGTACGACTCGCCGGGCGCCGACAGCGGGTCCAACGCCAGCCTCAACACCGAGTGGGTGCGGATCACCAACACCACGGCCCAGAACCGCTCGCTCACCGGCTGGACGCTGAGTGTCAAGACGCGCTACACGGCCAGGTTTCCGGCCTGCATGCTCAAGGCCAAGGCTTCGGTCGTCGTCTACACGGGCAATCGCACCGCGTCGAGCGCGAAGCCGTCTACAGCCGTTCCTGGTACGCCTGGAGCCACGCACGGTGGCCGGCCTACCTGCCGGCCACAAGGACGCCCTCAAGGACTCCTGGGTCTTCAAGGACGCCACGGCCGCCGCCTACCGCGTGAGCCGCTGAGCTCAGCCTCGGGAGTCGTTGACCCGCAGCACGCTCTCCTGGGAGGGCAGCTGGTCCTGCTTGACGAGCCCGACCGGGCAGGTCATCCCGTTCGGGCCGTGGTTGCAGTAGCCACCGGGGTTCTTGTAGAGGTACTGCTGGTGGTAGTCCTCGGCGTAGTAGAAGGTGCCGGCGTCCTCAGCTGAGCGCACCTCGGTCGTGATGGTGCCGAAACCGTTGTCGGACAACACCTTCTGGAACGCCTCGCGCGTCGCCTCGACGGCGCGCTCCTGGTCCGCGGTGGTCCAGTAGATGGCGGACCGGTATGCCGTGCCGATGTCGTTGCCCTGACGGTTGCCCTGGGTGGGGTCGTGGTTCTCCCAGAACTCCTTGAGCAGCAGCTCCGGGGTGGTCTCCTGCGGGTCGTAGGCGACGAGCACGGCCTCGGCGTGGCCGGTCAGGCCGGTGCAGGTCTCCTCGTAGGTCGGGTTCGGCGTCAGGCCACCCATGTAGCCGGCCGCCGTCGTCACGACACCGGGCAGCCGCCAGAAGATCCGCTCCGCCCCCCAGAAACAGCCCATGGCGATGTAGAGCACCTCGGTGCCTTCCGGCCAGGGCCCCTCGATCGGGGTCTTCAGGACGATGTGCTCGTCGCGAGGTGGAACGGACGCTGCTCGCGTCCGTGCAGGGCGTTCTCGGCGGTGGGCAGGGTCGTCTTGGCACGCGATCCGAACATCACGACCAGTCCAACGCGCCCCGTCGCGTGGCTGTTCCTTGCCCCTTCCCGGTCGGGCTGGCAGAGAAACCGGTTGGCGCAGGACGCCGCCACGCGGGCAGGGTGGTGGCATGGTCACCATCACCCTGATCGAGGACCCGCACGACGCGCAGCGCCAGCTCTTCGACGACTGGGCCGAGGTCTTCGCCGCCGATGGGCGCCACGTCTTCGGGCCGGACCACACGGCCCACTCGGCCGACGAGCTCCGGGAGATGAGTCGAAGCACCTCGCAGCACCGGATCGCCTGGGCCGGGCTCGACGGGTCGGGCGCGGTCGTCGGCGCCGCGATGCTGGTGATGCCGCGGCACGACAACCTGACCCAGGCGGGCGTCGTGGTGATCGTGCACCCCGACCACCGCCGTCGGGGCGTCGGCACCGCCCTCCTGGACCACGCCGAGGCTGCCGCTCTCGCGCAGGGTCGCACGGTCCTCCTCGCCGAGACCCAGTGGCGGGTGGGCGCGCGCGACGAGGGCGGCGAGGACTTCGCCGCAGCGCACGGGTATGCCGGTGCGCAGACCGTGCTGCGCAGCTCCCTGTCCCTGCCCGCGGACCGGGCCAGCCTGGAGGCCGTCGTGCCCGGTGGCGAGTGGACGGCTACGCCGTGCAGACCTGCTGGGACGGCATACCGGACGCCTGGCTGGCGGGTCGTGCGGAGCTGAGTCGGCGGATGAGCACGGACATCCCGATGGGTGACCTCGTCCTGGAGGAGGAGCGCTGGGACGAGGAGCGGGTGCGCACGGACTACCAGCGGATCGCGGCGATCGGCCGCCGTGTCATCGACGCGTACGCCCTGCACGCAGACACGGGCGAGCTCGTCGGTTACACCCAGGTGCAGGTGCCGCAGGCCCACCCCCAGGTGGCTTTCCAGCAGGACACCCTCGTGCTGCGCGAGCACCGGGGGCACGGGCTCGGCCTGCGGATGAAGGCCGCCGGCACCCTGGCGCTGATGGAGGGTTCGCCGGCGACGACGAGCGTGCGCACCTGGAACGCCGACGACAACGCCCCGATGCTCGCGGTCAACCAGGCGCTCGGCTTCGTGCACGACGGCATGATGCGTGAGTGGCAGAAGGTCGTCGCCCCGTGATGGACGACCCGGTCGACGTCGACCTTGGGGTGGTGCTGTCGATCCACGTCGCCAAGGCCACCCGCCTCCCGATGCGGCCGGTCGAGTCGGTCGTGGCGGAGGCAGGCTGGGGCTGGTGGGCGACCGCTACCACGGCTCGAAACACCGTCACGTGACGGTGCAGTCGGCACCGGCGCTCGCCGAGGCGAGCCTTGCGCTCGGGGCGACGGTCGGGCCCGGCGCCACCCGACGCAACATCACGGTCTCCGGTGGGCCGGTGCCCGGGCGGCCGGGAACGTGGCTCCGGATGGGGGAGGCCCTGCTCGAGGTCGTCCGCCCTGCTGCGCCGTGCCGGCTGATGGACGACCACATCGCCCCCGGGGCGATGAAGGCGCTCCACGCCCGGGGTGGGACGGTGTTCCGGATCCTCGAGGGCGGGGTGGTCAGGGTGGGCGACCCGGTGGTGCGGGAGGGCTTCCTGACCGGGCGTTAGCCTTGCCGCCATGAGTGAGCAGAGCGGCACCGAGCAGGCCACCCCAGGGTCATCGACAGGGTCATCGACGGGGTTCTCGACGCGGGCGATCCACGCGGGACAGGAGCCGGACCTCGGGACCGGCGCGGTCA
>CAVUGH010000016.1:0-110359 GCA_963740865.1 uncultured Actinomycetota bacterium | reverse complement strand
GCCGGAGCGCGGTCGAGCGTGGCGAGCAGGTTGGTCCTCGTGTCCAGGGAGTCGTCCAGCGAGACCCCCGCGGCGGCGAGCAGCAGGGCCCGGTCGAGTTCATCGGACCGCAGGGCTTCTGCGCCGAGACGGCGCGCATCGGCGAGCCGCGCCTGCCGAGCGGCCTCGGACGCCTGCTGGTCGGCCTTGTTGCGGGCGGTGAGCGCCAGGGCACCTGCGACGATCGCGACTGCCAGCAGGGCCGCGACAACTGCCAGGCCAAGGCGGAGGCGCTGGTTGAGCCGCCGTTCCCGCTGCACCTGGGCCTCGGTGGCGCGCTGTTCCTTCTCCGCCAGCGCTGCAGAGTCGTGCAGGAAGTCCCGTTCGGTGTCCGTGAGGGCGGTATGGGCCCGCTGGTGCCACTCCGCGGCCCGAGCCTGCCGGAGCCCTCGGTAGAGCTCGCTGTCGGGGCGGCCGAGCTCGTCCCAGCTCTCGGCCGCGACAGCGAGGTGCCGCATGATGCGCAAGCCCTCGACGTCCTCGTCCAGCCACGACCGCAGGCGGGGCCACGCGACCGCGAGGGACTCGTGGGCGATCTCGACGGTGTCACCGTCACTGGCCAGCAGTCGAGCCCCGACCAGCTGCTCGACCAGCTTCAGGTGTTCTTCGTCCCCCGTGACCGAACGCCGGGGAACCCGCGTACGCACCGGGTCGCCGCCCTCGTCCGGCGTGACCAGCCTGAGCATCAGGTCGCGGAGCATCGCCTGGTGCTCGGGGTCCAGGCCGCGGAACACCCCCTCAGCAGACTGGGCCACCGCCTCGCGAACGCCACCGGTCGCGGCATACCCCGCCACCGTGAGGGTGCCGCCCTCGCGGTTGCGCCACGTCTGGCGGAGCACGTGCGAGAGCAGGGGCAAGGCGGCGGGCTCGCCGGCCACCTCGCGCACGAGCAGGTCGACCAGACCCGGTTCGAGCCGCAGGCCCGCCTGCGCCGCCGGCCCCTCGATGGCCCGCCGCAGGTCGGGCCCGGTCATCGGGCCCAGGAGGTAGAGGCCGCTCTCGACGAGCCGCGCGAAGTCGGGATGGGGCGACAGCTCGCCGAGGCGGTCGGCGCGCAACGTGAGGACCAGCGGGTGACGCTGGGCGAGTTCGACCAGTGCGGTGAAGAACTCGTGACGCTCCTCCGAGCCCCCCTCGGTGGCGAGGGCCTCCTCGCACTGGTCCACGACAAGCACGGAGCCCCGACGGGTGGGGGCGCCGGTCAGGGCCCTCATGGGGTGGCTGCCCGGCGTGAGCACGTGGACGACGCGGCCGTCGCGTTCCAGTGCGGCTGCCACGCCCGCCCGAGCGAGGGAGGACTTGCCGGATCCGGACGGTCCCACGACCGCGAGCACGCCGGCCTGGTCAAGGCGGTGCAGGCAGGCCGCGGTCACGTCTTCCCGGCCGAAGAAGGCCGCAGCGTCGACGACGTCGTAGGCCACCAGCCCGAGGTAAGGGCACTCCGGGTCTGTCGCGGACAGTGCCACCGCCACGGCGAGCGAGGGGTCCTGGTTGAGGATGGCCCGCTCGAGCGCGACGAGGTCGTCCCCGGGGTCCAGACCGAGCTCGTCGACCAGGACCCGGCGGGCCTGCTGCAAGGTCTGCAGGGCGTCGCCCTGGCGGCCGCTCTGGTACTGCGCCAGGGCGAGCAGGCCCCACCGGCTCTCGCGCATCGGCTCCGCGTGGACGAGGCGGAGCGCCGGTGCGATGGCCTCGCGGTGGTGCCCGGCCAGCAGCTGTGCCTCGGTGAGCAGGTCCTCGGCGTCGTGCCTCAGCTCGACCAGTCGTTCTGCTTCCGCGCGGCCGGGCGCCCACTCGACGAGCTCGGCGAACGGCTCGCCTCGCCACAGCTCCAGCGCCGCACGCAGCAGGTATGCCGCACGGTCGGGTTCGCCGGCGGCCATCAGCTGGCGGGCCCGGTCCAGGTGGTGCTCGAAGCGCAGGTGGTCGAGGTGGTCCCGGTGGACCTGGAGCCGGTAGCCCTGGCTCGACGTCTCGATGGCGTCGGCGCCAAGCGCCTTGCGCAACCGGACGACACAGCCCTGGACGACCTTGGTCCAGGAGCTGGGAGGGTCGTCACGCCACAAGGCCTCGGCCAGGGTGTCGGCGCTGACCGGCCGACCGTGGCGCAGGGCCAGCGCCTCCAGCACGACGCGGTCCCGAAGGCCGAGAGCGGACTCCGCTCCGTCGAGTTCCAGCGGGCCGAGGATGCCGATACCCATATCTCTGACGGTCGACCCTGCCGGCGTTCCGGTCAACCACCGCGTTACCGGCGTGATACCACCGCGTCCGGACGGCTGAAACCGCCTTGTGCCACAACGCACTCCGAGCCAACCCGTTCGCTCACCGAGAAGGGGACCGAAGACAAGAGAGATGTCTCGATTCACGGCATTACGCAACGGCGGCGTTGCCGCCGCCGTTGCCGCCGGCCTCCTGGCTGGCGTTGGCCTGACGGAGCGGTGATGGCTGCCGGCTCCCGGCGCGGCCACGGCCACCCTGCACGCCTCACGTGACCAGGGTTCCGCGAGGGTTCGGACCGCCGTGGGATGCCCGGCGGAGCATGTGTCCAGTCAACCCGAGCAGACAGGCACGCGAGATCGGTCGGGTAGGTAGTCGCTCCACTCCGCCTGCGTCAGGGTGCGCCCGGCCTCCTGACAGGCGGCCTGCTCCCAGGTCCAGGGTCGCAGGTCCCACGTAAGCAGGGACCCGCCGAGTGTTGCGATCACGAGGCTGGTCTCGTCGGCGCTGAACGCGACGGTGGCTTCCTCCGACACCGTCACCTCGCCGATGAACTGACCGTCGTTTACGCTCCAGCGTCCAATACGGCCCTGCGCGACATTCGCAACCTGGGCGCCGCTCGCGGTGAACGCCGCGAAGGTGCCCCCCGATGGATGGGAGCGATTCGGGCGGGCGAGCCACGCCATGGTGGACGCGCGCACTAGTCCTACACCCTCCTCCCCGGCGTCAACGAGGAGGTGAGAGCCGATGGGGGAGTATGTGAATGCAGCGCCCGGGAAACCCAGATCTGGCGTCGGGCCGACCTTGCCGGCGATGACGTCGACCGTGGCCGTCGGAGTCAGCACCGTTCGACCATCCGGGGAGACCGTGAACCTTTCGAGCGGGCTGGGTCGGTCCTGCGATCCGGAAGCACGGGTAACCGGTATCGAAGCGCGGGCTGGCTGAAGGGTCCGTGCGTCAAGGAAGTGGAGGCGGCCACGCGTGCTCCCCAGCAACAGTTGCCGCCCATCGGAACTGAACTCCGCCACGGTCGCACCCTCGCCGCTGCCCGGTGTCCCCAGGTTCTCCTCTGCCAGAAGGAGTCCGGTCGTTGCGTTCCATGTGCGCACGGCGCTGTCACCTGTCGTGACAGTCAGCGTGGTGTTGTCGTGGTGCCACGCGATATGGGGGGCCCGCAGCTCGCGGAGACCCAGCGCAACTGGCGGACTCAGTCTCCCGGTTGCGACGTCGCGCACCTGAAGGCTCGGAGGGCTGCCACCCACGTAGGCGACCAGCGCGCCGTTGGGAGAGATGCGCGCAACGGTTGCCGCACTTGCAAGTGGCGGTCCAGCCAGCTTCCGTAGGAACTGGTACTCGCCAGTGAGGTCCCATGACAACAGGAGGCCGTCGACCTGTGCGGAGTGCAGCGTCCTCCCATCCGGGCTGAAGGCCACCTTCCCCCTGCCCTCCTGGCGGAACAGCTGCCTCGGCTCCTCTCCGCTCAGGTCCCAGGCCGCGAGGTGGTCCCCTGAGGCAGCGACACGATCCCCTGAGGGAGAGAATGAAATGTCGTCTGTTGAGTCGCCGGAACCTCCCAAGACGAACCTGCGCCGCATGGTGGCCGGGTCGAGAAGGACGGTGTCGCCGCCTGCGCCGACCGCAAGCAGACGCCCGCCCGGTCCGAGAACCACCCGATGGTCGATGGAGCGCACTCCGAGGTCCGCCGGGCCGAACACTCGTTGCTCGCCGCTGCGGACGTCTGTCGCGACCAGGCTCCCCTGACCCGTGGAGAACACCGTCAGGCCGTCGGAGGTGATCGCCGGAGAGTGCCCACGCTCGTTGAGGTTGAGGAGGGTCACCGGTGCATCCGGCGAGCGCAGGTCCCACACGCTTGTCAGTGGCGGCGACTCGCCCCGGATGTGGTCGGAGGTGACAACCAGCCATCGGCTGTTGGGGCTGAACGCCATCTCGTGGCTGACATATTGGTCGTGCAGGCGGCCGAGCTGGGTGATGGCCAGCCGTCCGGTTTGGTCCAGCAGTTCCACCCGTGGTCCGTCGGCAGCGGCCGACTTGTCCGTCGGGAGCGACCGCGCCAGGAGTGTGCCATCGGGGCTTGCAGACAGACCTACCCCTTCTCCGGACGCCCGCCCTGGGACCTCATCCAACGTGTCACCGTCGTAGAAGCGCAGGTCGATGCCCGCCGACTGAACGGCCAGTACCCCCGTGATGGGGTTGACGGCCATGCTGATGAGCGAGGGATGAGTGCGCCCTGTCCGCAGCAGGGCAGGGGCGCGGTTGAGAGCGGCGAGCAGGCTGTTCCTGGTCTCAACGGTGTTGTTCAGCCGCACGCCGGCAGTCGCGAGCAGCAGGGAGCGGTCCAGATCCGGAGACCTCAGGGCCTCGGCGCCGAGACGCCGTGCGTCAGCCACCAGCGACTGCTGGTCGGCACGGTCGGCAGCGGTCTTGGCGAGGGCGCCCGCGACGATCGACACGGCCAAGAGCAGGGCGACCGCAGCCAGACCGGCTCGCAACCGTTGGTTGGAGCGGCGTTCCCTGCGCACCTGCACCTCGGTGGCGCGTTCTTCAGTTTCGGCCAGCTCGGCCGAGGCATCGAGGAAAGCCCGCTCCTGCGGTGTCAGCTGGGGGTCGTGGCCCTTTCGCCACTCGGCCGCCCGAGCCTGTCGCACCCCGCGGTAGAGCTCGCTGTCGGGTCGCCCGAGCCCGTCCCAGCTCCCGGCGGCCACGCTGAGGTGGCGCATGATCCGGAGGCCGTCGACGTCGTCGTCCAACCAGGACCGCAGCCGTGGCCACGCGACCGCCAGCGACTCGTGGGCGATCTCGACGGTGTCGCCGTCGCTGCTCAGCAACCGGGCGCCCACCAGTGCTTCGACCACGGCCGTGTGCTCGTCGTCGGAGGTCACCGTGCGCCGCGCCACCCGGGTCCGCACCGGTTCGCCGGCGTCGTCACAGGACACCAGCCGCACCATGAGGTCCCGCAGCATGCCCTGTTGAGTGGGGGTCAGGTCGCGGTAGAGCCGCTCGGCGGACTGGGCGACTGCTTCCCGCACACCGCCGGTTGCGGCATACCCCTGCACAGTCAGGGTGTCGCCCTCGCGGCGCCGCCACGTCTGGCGCAAGACGTGCGAGAGCAGCGGCAGCGCTCCCGGTGACCCCTCTACCTCGCGCACGAGCAGGTCGACCAGGCCCGGCTCGAGCCGCAGCCCTGCCTGCGCCACCGGGCCCTGGATGGCGCTGCGCAGCTCGGCCTGACCCATCCCGCCGAGCAGGTAGAGACCCTTCTCGACCAGGTGCGCGAACTCGGGGTGTGCGGCGAGCTCGCCGAGGCGGTCGGCGCGCAGCGAGAGGACGAGTCGGCCCCGTGGAGCGAAGTCGACCAGCCCGGCGAAGAACCCCTCCCGCTCGGCCGATGTCTCGTCCAGCGCCAGTGCCTCCTCGCACTGGTCGACGACGAACACGGCTCCAGCCCCGGCCGGTGCCTGCGACAGCGCGTCCTCGGGGTGGGCTCCGGGGGTGACGATCTGCACGGGATGGCCGTCGCGAAGCAGCGCCGCAGCCACCCCCGCCCGGATCAACGAGGACTTGCCAGAACCGGACGGACCCACCACGGCCAGGACGCCGACCTCGTCGAGCCGCTGCAGGCAGGCAGCCACGTCCGCCTCTCGACCGAAGTATGCCGCGGCGTCCCCGACGCCGTACGCGACCAGTCCCAGGTAGGGACAGGCAGCGGCGGACGCCGGGGCGGCGCCGTCGATGACCAGCGCCGGGTCCTGGCGCAGGATCGCGTTCTCGAGCTCGGCGAGCTGCGGCCCGGGGTCGAGGCCGAACTCGTTGACGAGGGTCGAGCGGGCCCGCTGGAGGGTCCCCAGCGCCTCGGCCTGCCGGCCGGCCTGGTACTGCGCCAAGGCCAGCAGACCCCACCGCCGCTCGCGGGTGGGTTGCTGGGCGACCATGCGGTGCAGCTCGCCCACGACGTCGCCGTGCCGTCCCGCCCGGATCGCGGACTCGGCATACAGGTCCTCCGCGTCGCGGCGTCGCTCACCGAGTCGTTCCGACTCGATCCGGCCGTGCTCCCACTCGGTGAGCCGATCGAGGGGGTCCCCGCGCCACAGGCCGAGCGCCTGCCCACTGGCGTACCGCGCGCGCTCCGGCTCACCGGCCGCGAGCAGCTCTCCGGCGCGCAGCAGCAGGTCCTCGAAGCACAGGTGGTCGAAGTCGTCGCGGTGCAGGACGAGCCGGTACCCCGCGCCCGACGTCACGATCGCCGAGGATCCGAGCACCTTGCGGAGCCGGGAGACGCAGCCCTGCACGACCTTGGGCCAGGACGGCGGGAGGTCCTCACCCCAGAGTGCCTCCGCGAGCGATTCGGCTCGAACGGTCTCACCGGCACGAACGGCCAGCGCCTCGAGCACCACCTGGTCCCGGGGCGCCAGCAGGGTCCTTCCCTCGTCGACTTCGAGGGGCCCGAGCACCGCGATGCGCACACCTTGAATGTGACCCCCTGCTGGTACCGCGTCAACGGCCCTGATACCCGACTGATACCCGGTCGGCGCCGTCCCGGTACCGGTGGGTGCGACAACGGTCGTGGACAACCCGTCCGGCACGAACAACCAGCTCAAGCAAAGGATCAGGACCATGTCGCACACCACCAGCATTCGCCGGTCGGCCTCCATCCTCGGAGCCACCGGACTCATCGCCCTCTCGATGGCCGGACCGGCCAGCGCCCGCGAGGTCCCCGGGAACGGGGACTGGGCCGACCAGCACTGCTCCGTCTCGTGCTACGAGGGCGGAACCACCGCGGACCCGAACTCCGGGTCCACCTCGGGGGGTGACGGCGGCACCCTCGAGATCGCCCAGCTGGGCGCAGGTCTGCTTGCGGGCCTCGCCTTGGCCGGGGCGGGTGCTGCCGCGCTCTCGCGGCGCAGCCACGGTCACGTCGCCCACCCGGCGTAAGCCCCGCCGAACCCAGCACCACATCCACCCAAGGAGATGTAGTCATGTCACACACAGGGCAACGCCGGGGCGCATTGGCCCTCGGCACCGCAGCGATCTTCGCGCTCGCCTTCAGCGGCACCACGACGGCAAGGGCCGACGAGTCCGGCAGCCACACCCAGGAGCAGTACGAGTGCCACTACCTCAACCAGTGCGCGGGGACGGTCCCGCCTGTGAACCCATCCGCTGGCGGCAACAACGTCGAGTACCTCCAGCTCGGAGCCGGCGTCCTCGCTGGGCTCGGACTGGGTGGGGCGGGGATGGCCGCCGCCACCCGCCGGCGCCACGGTCCTGCCGCACTCCCCGGCTGACAACGGGGCCCAGGTCCGGCGCACCGCGCTGTGCGCCGGACCTGGGGGCGGAAGAGGCCGAGAGCGGTCATGGTCGGCCGACGCAGATACCGCGCCCTGAATGCACACGGTTGCTTGGAGAACCAAGCACCCCTTAAGATTCCAAGCATGAGCCTCACTGAACGTGAGCGGGACATCGTCGACCTGCTCCGAGCCCAGCCACTCCTGGATGCCGCCGCGATCGCGGAACGCACGGGTTCCACCAAGGCGGCCGTCTCGGTGCACCTGTCCAACCTCACCAAGAAGGGGGCCATCCTCGGGCGCGGCTACGTCGTCCGACCGGAGGCCCACTCCGTGGTCGTCGTGGGCGGGGCCAACATGGACATCAAGGCCCACTCCAACCACGCCATCGAGCTGCGCACCTCCAACCCCGGGACAGCCGTCAGCACCCCCGGCGGCGTCGGTCGCAACATCGCCGAGAACCTCGCGCGCCTCGGCAGCCCCACCCACCTGGTGGCCCCCATCGGGCGCGACACCTTCGGCGACGAGATCGTCGCGGCCACCCGGGCCGCCGGAGTGGTCGTCGACCACATGATCCCGTCTGACGACCCGACCGGCACCTACCTCGCGGTGCTCGACGCACACGGCGAGCTCGTGGTGGCCGTGTCGAACATGCGCGCCACCGACCGGTTGACCGTCCGCCAGCTGATGCGCTCGCGCGACCTGCTGAGCCACGCCAACCTGCTGGTCCTGGATGGCAACATCCCCGAGGCCCCGGCCGCCTGGTTGCTCGACTTCGCCGCGGCAGTGAACGTCCCGGTGGTCATGGACCCGGTGAGCGTGGCCAAGGCCCGGCCGCTGGCCACCATGCTCTCCCTCCAGCGACCCCTCCTGGCCCTCACCCCCAACCTCGACGAGCTGTCCTCCATCGTGGGCGAGACCGTGTCCCAGAACCGGGCGGACATCGCCCGCGCTGCCCGACGGCTGCACGACGTCGGGGTCCGCAACGTCTGGGTGCGCCGCGGCGTCCGCGGCAGCCTGCTCAGCAGCCTCGGCGACACGGGCCGCGCGACCGTGGTCACGCTGCCCGCGCCGCCGGTCAAGCCCGTCGACGTCACCGGTGCAGGCGACTCGATGACGGCCGCCTTCGTGCATGCCCTGATGCGCGGCGACGCCCCCGTCGACGCCGCCCGCTTCGGCCAGATGGCGGCGGCACTCACCGTGGCCAGCCCCGAGACCGTCCGACCCGACCTCACCCCCCGCCTCATCGACGCAGAGCTCCGACGGTCTCTGCGTGGCCAAACCACTCAGCGCGCCACGACCAGCCCGAGGCGCACGTCCAAGGAGAAGAAATGACCACCCCGCACCCCTCGCTCCAGCTCACCACCGAGGTGGCCGAGGCGCTCGCCGACGGCCGGCCGGTCGTCGCGCTCGAGAGCACGATCATCAGCCACGGGATGCCCTACCCCCGCAACGTGGAGATGGCCCTCGAGGTCGAGCAGATCATCCGGGACGGCGGAGCGGTGCCCGCCACCATCGCCGTCCTCGACGGCATCCCGCGCATCGGGCTGACCCGCGACGAGCTCGAGACGCTCGCCACCCACCCCGATGTCGCCAAGGTCAGCCTCCGCGACCTGCCCTACGTCATCGCCCGCAAGGCGCACGGGGCCACCACCGTGGCCAGCACCATGCGGCTGGCCGCCCTGGCCGGCATCCGTGTCTTCGTGACCGGCGGGCTGGGCGGCGTGCACCGCGGCGCCGCCACCAGCTTCGACATCTCCGCCGACCTCACCGAGCTCGGCCAGACCGACGTCGCCGTCGTGAGCGCCGGCGTGAAGTCGATCCTCGACATCGGCCTCACCCTCGAGTCGCTCGAGACGCTCGGGGTGCCCGTCGTCGTCGTCGGCTCCGACGAGTTCCCGTCCTTCTACTCTCGGGAGAGCGGCCACGCCGCCCCGATGCGTGTCGACTCGGCGCAGGACCTCGCAGCGATGATGCAGGCCAAGTGGTCGCTCGGCCTCGCCGGCGGAATCGCCGTCACCAACCCGGTCCCGGTCCAGGACGAGATCCCTGCCGAGCAGATCAGCGGGCTCATCGACCAGGCCGTCGCCGAGTGCGCCGAGCGTGGCATCCACGGCAAGGACATCACGCCCTTCCTCCTGGGTCGCATCGTCGAGCTGTCCGGCGGTGCCAGCCTCGAGACCAACATCGCCCTGGTCCGCCACAACGCGCGCCTCGGCGCGGCGCTCGCCGTCGCCTACCAGGCCCTCGTCTGACGCGACGGTATGCCGGGTGGTCACCACCCGGCATACCGTCCAGCCTGCGGGTCGGTCGTCGATGGGTGGGGCGCGGGCGGGTAGCCTCATCGGGTACTCATCCGGCACCACGATGGAGAAGTCAGTGGCCACGATTGACGCAGTAGGCGCCCGCGAGATCCTCGACTCCCGGGGCAACCCGACGGTCGAGGTCGAGGTGGCCCTCGACGACGGCACCATCGCCCGCGCGGCAGTTCCCTCGGGCGCCTCCACCGGCGCCTTCGAGGCGGTCGAGCGCCGGGACGGTGACAAGAACCGCTACCTCGGCAAGGGTGTCGAGCAGGCCGTGGACGCCGTCCTCGACGAGATCAACCCCAAGCTCGTGGGCTTCGAGGCCAGCGAGCAGCGGATCATCGACGGCATCATGCTGGGTCTCGACGGCACCGACAACAAGGCCAAGCTCGGCGCCAACGCCATCCTCGGCGTCTCGCTCGCGGTGGCCAAGGCTGCGGCCGAGTCGGCCGGACTGCCGCTGTTCCGCTACCTCGGCGGGCCCAACGCGCACGTGCTGCCTGTCCCGATGATGAACATCCTCAACGGTGGCAGCCACGCCGACTCCAACGTCGACGTCCAGGAGTTCATGATCGCGCCGATCGGCGCCGAGACGTTCCGCGAGGCACTGCGCTGGGGTGCCGAGATCTACCACGCGCTCAAGGGCGTGCTCAAGGAGCGCGGCCTGGCCACCGGTCTCGGTGACGAGGGTGGCTTCGCGCCCAACCTCGAGTCCAACCGGGCCGCCCTCGACCTCATCCTCGAGGCGATCGAGAAGGCCGGCTACCAGGCGGGCACCCAGATCGCCCTCGCCCTCGACGTCGCCGCGAGTGAGTTCCACAACGAGGACGGCACCTACCAGTTCGAGGGTGCCGCCAGGACCTCCGCCGAGATGGTCGACTACTACGCCGACCTCGTCGACTCCTACCCGCTGGTGTCCATCGAGGACCCGCTCGACGAGGAGGACTGGGACGGCTGGAAGGCCATGACCGACCGCCTCGGCGACCGCGTCCAGCTCGTCGGCGACGACCTGTTCGTCACCAACCCGGTGCGCCTGCAGCGCGGCATCGAGACCGGCACCGCCAACGCGCTGCTGGTCAAGGTCAACCAGATCGGCTCGCTCACCGAGACCCTCGACGCCGTCGACCTGGCCCACCGCAGCGGCTACCGCTGCATGATGAGCCACCGCTCCGGCGAGACCGAGGACGTCACCATCGCCGACCTCGCCGTGGCCACCAACTGCGGCCAGATCAAGACGGGTGCCCCGGCGCGCTCCGAGCGCGTCGCCAAGTACAACCAGCTGCTGCGCATCGAGGAAGAGCTCGACGACGCCGCGGTGTATGCCGGTGCCGGCGCCTTCCCGAGGTTTGCGCCCAAGGCCTGACGGCCGCCGCGCAGGGAGACGACAGGGACTCACGATGGCTGACTCGGGACACGGCACGGACGGGGCGGACAAGCCCGTCCGTCGGGCTGCCCCGTCACGCAGCGCCGCGCCCCGGTCCGGCGGTGGACACGGCAGCAGCGGACGGAGTGGCAGCGCACGCCCCGGCACCACGCCCCGCGCCGGTGCTGGGACCGGTCGTCCGGGTGCGCCACGGTCCGCCTCGGCACGACCAGGAGCGGGACCGGGCCGGTCACGGGCCACTGCCTCGGGCGCGGCCCGCAAGGTAGCGGGCGCGCCGGTGTCACCCGAGCGCCGCAGCTCGCGCGGAGTCATGCGGGTCGTCGTGCTCGCCTCGATCTTCGTGCTCCTCGCCGTCACCCTGGTCCCCACCCTGCGCTCCTACCTGCGGCAGCAGGGCGAGATCGAGGCCCTGCGCGGGCAGGTGACCGAGCAGCGCCAGGGGGTGAGCGACCTCCAGAAGGAACAGGCCCGCTGGAACGACGACGCCTACGTCGCGCAGCAGGCGCGCGAGCGGCTGAAGTTCGTCAAGGTCGGCGAGAAGTCCTACACCGTGATCGACGCGAAGCCCTCGGCCAAGGCGCTGCCGGGCGTCGCCAAGGCATCGGCCGCCTCGAGCGACCACCCGTGGTACGGCCAGCTCTGGGAGTCGGTGCAGGTCGCCGACGCCGGTCCCGCCGCGACTGACCCGGCCAAGGCGGGGACCGGCACGATCGGCACGAGCGGCGCGAGCGGCACCGCGAAGACCGGCACCACGACCAGCTCGGCCAAGTGAGCGACCAGCCCACCGAGGCAGACCTCGACGCGGTGCAGGCCCAGCTCGGCCGGGTGCCCCGTGGGGTCGCCGCCGTGGCGCACCGGTGTCCCTGCGGCAAACCTGACGTCCTCAAGACCGAGCCACGCCTGCCGGACGGCACGCCGTTCCCCACGACCTTCTACGCCACCTGCCCCAAGCTCACCGGCGCCATCTCCACCCTCGAGTCCCTTGGGGTGATGAAGGAGATGAGCGACCGCCTCGCCGACGATCCGGCCCTGGCCGCTGCCTACTCGGCCGCGCACGACGACTACCTGGCACGACGCTACGAGCTCGGGCGGGTGACCGAGATCGACGGCATCTCGGCCGGCGGCATGCCCACCCGGGTCAAGTGCCTGCACGTCCTCGTCGGGCACTCGCTCGCGGTCGGACCCGGCGTGAACCCCCTCGGCGACGAAGCCCTCGCCATGCTCGAGGACTGGTGGGCCACCGGCTCCTGCGTCCCCGACGACGAGCCAACGGCGGGGACGTGACCGGCGTGACCCGGGTCGGGGCAGTCGACTGTGGCACCAACTCGATCCGACTGCTGGTGGCCGACGTCGACTCCGCAACCGGCACCCTCGTCGACGTGCTGCGCCGGATGGAGGTGGTGCGACTCGGCTATGGCGTGGACCGCACCGGTCGTATCGACCCCCTCGCCATGGAGCGCACCCTGGCGATGACCCGCGAGTATGCCGCGCAGTGCCGCGAGCTGGGCGCCGTGCGCGTCCGCTTCGTGGCTACCTCCGCGTCCCGCGACGCGTCCAACGCCGACGAGTTCGTGGCTGGGGTGCGAGAAGCGTTCTCGCACTACGGGATTGCGCCGGACGTCATCTCCGGTGACGAGGAGGCGGCGCTGTCTTTCCGGGGAGCGACGGGCGAGCTGAGGGCACACGGCATACCCGGTCCCTATCTGGTGGTGGACCTGGGTGGTGGCTCCACCGAGTTCGTCCGCGGCACCGACGCCGTCGAGGCGGCGCGCTCGGTGGACATCGGGTGCGTGCGGCTGACCGAGCGGCACCTGCGCTCCGACCCGCCCGTCCACGCCGAGATCGCTGCGGCCGTCCGCGACATCAACGCGGCCATCGACCTGGCCGCCGAGCGGGTCGACTTCCGCGGGGTCAGCGCCCTGGTCGGCCTGGCCGGCACGGTCACCACCATCACCGCGCACGCGCTGGGGCTCGAGACCTACGACCCCGACCGGATCCACCTCAGCGAGCTCACCTCCGCAGATGTGCTGCTGGCCTGCGAGTCGCTCGTGCACATGACCCGCGAGGAGCGGGCGGCCTTGGGGTTCATGCACCCTGGCCGCGTCGACGTGATCGGCGCCGGGGCGCTGATCTGGCACGAGGTGGTGCGTCGGTTGGCCGGTCTGGGCGTTCACCGCGTGATCACCTCCGAGCACGACATCCTCGACGGGATCGCCCTGTCCATCGCGGACTGAGACCCTCACAGCGCCAACCGTTGCCGCGCGAGCGGCGGGCCCCGGTAAGCGATCCGCAGACCGGTCAGGAATCGAGAAGCGCCCGCCGCCGCACCACACCTAGCGTGGCTCGCATGACCTCCATCGACACGATCATCCTCGAAGTACCCGACCCGGCAGCATCGAGCGCCTTCTACTCGGCAGCGTTCGACCTGGACGACCAGCTGGACCTCCGCACCTCCGATGCGTCGACGAGCGGATTCCGTGGGTTCACCCTGTCGCTCGTCGTCTCCCAGCCGTCCACCGTGGACAGCCTCGTCGGCAGCGCCGTCGCGGCCGGCGCCACGACGTTGAAGCCACCCACCAAGGGGTTCTGGGGCTATGGCGGCGTCGTCGAGGCGCCGGACGGGACGATCTGGAAGGTCGCGACGTCCTCGAAGAAGGAGACCGGCCCGGCCACGCGGGAGGTCGATGACATCGTCCTGCTGTTGGGCGTCGCCGACGTCAAGGCGAGCAAGCGCTTCTATGCCGACCAGGGTCTCGCGGTGGGCAAGAGCTTCGGCAGCAAGTACGTCGAGTTCGACACCGCGAACATCAGGTTGGCGCTCTACGGCCGTCGTGCCCTCGCCAAGGACGCCGGTGTCTCGCCGGACGGTGCGGGATCGCACCGGGTCGCCGTCGCCGGTGATGCCGGAGCGTTCACCGACCCGGACGGGTTCGTCTGGGAGTCGGGAACCACCTGATCGGCTGCGGTCAGCACTGCGGTACGAGGGCGGACAGCCCGCTCCACACGCTCGACACGACGATCTCGGTGGCGGCCTCGGCGGACAGCTCGGGGCGACGGGTGCGCCACACGGCGACCCGCTCGCACGCGCCGATGATCACCTCGACGTAGCCCTCGAGCAGCTGGTCGGGCACGGTGGCGAGGGCCGGCGCCCTACGGAACGTGGCCATCGTCGCGGCCGACTGCTGCTCGCGGATGCTCTCGATGAGCGGGCTGGCCTGCGAGGCGACCGCACCCTCCTGCTGGATGAGGATGAACGCGGTGACGTGCTCGTCGATGAAGGTGAAGAAGGCGCCCACCCCGGCGCGGAAGATGACCTCGAGCGGGGCATCGGCCCCCACCTCCTGCCACGCAGCCTCGGTGGCCACCCGGAGCTGCGTCCGCGCGCTGGTGATGCAGGCGGACAGCAGACCCTCCTTGGAGCCGAAGTACTCGTAGATGAGCGGCTTGGTCACGCCCACCCGCTCGGCGATGTCCTCCATGGTCGTCGCCTGGAAACCGCGCTCCGCGAAGACCTCCTCGGCGATCCGGAGGATCTGCTCCTCGCGCTGGGCGCGCGGCATCCGGACGCGCGGGGCGGTCGAGGTGAGGGACTTCGGGGGACTCGGTGTCACCAGGCAACTCTATCCCGGATGCCGCCCAACTTACTGCTGGTAAGTTGGGCGGCATGGCGCCCACTCACCACCGCGTGGTCATCGTCGGCACCGGCTTCTCCGGGCTCGGCATGGCCATCCGGCTGGCCCAGCGCGGAGACCACGACTACGTGGTCCTGGAGAAGGCCGACGACGTCGGTGGCACCTGGCGGGACAACCGATACCCCGGGTGTGCGTGCGACGTCCCCTCGCGCCTCTACTCCTTCTCGTTCGCCCAGTTCCCTTCGTGGTCAAGGGACTTCGCGACGGCTTCCGAGATCTGGGCCTATCTGCGCGACGTGGCCGACCGGTATGCCGTGCGCGACCGGATCGCGTTCGGTGCCGACCTGCGGACCGCCGAGTTCGACCAGGCCAGGCGGCGCTGGTCCCTCACCGCTGCTGACGGCCGCGAGTGGACCTGCGACGCCCTGGTCCTGGGTGTCGGCGCCCTGCACGAGCCCAAGCTCCCCGACATCGAAGGCCTGGACACCTTCGAGGGCGAGGTCATGCACACGGCCCAGTGGCCGGAGCAGGACGACCTCGACGGTCGGCGGGTTGCGGTGGTCGGCACCGGCGCGAGCGCCGTCCAGGTCATCCCCGAGGTGGCGCCGCGCGCTGTCCACACCACCGTCTTCCAGCGCACACCGGCGTGGACCATGACCAAGCACGACAAGGAGTGGAGCCCGCGACGGCAGCGGCTGTTCGCGCGGTGGCCCGCGGTGCAACGACTGGTGCGCTGGCGCACCTACTGGGCCCTTGAGGCGCGCGCGCCGATGTTCGTGCGGATACCGGCACTGGCCACGCTCGTCCAGCGGATGGCGCTGCGCGAGCTCGCCCGGGCGGTCCCCGACCCGGGGACCAGGGCGCGATTGACCCCCGACTACACCATCGGCTGCAAGCGGATCCTGCTGTCCAACGACTACTGGCCGACCTTCGCCCGCCCCGACGTCAGCCTCGTCACCGAGCCCATCACCCGCGTCGAGCCGGACGCAGTGGTCACCGCCGACGGCGCCCGTCATGAGGTGGATGTCCTCGTCCTGGGCACGGGCTTCGACGTGAGCGGCAGCACGGACCGCATCGACATCCGCGGACTGGACGGTCGCCCGCTGCGGGAGGCGTGGAGCGGCGGCACGCACACCAACCTCGGCATCACGGTTGCCGGTTTCCCCGAGCTCTACCTCCTGCTGGGACCCAACACCGGTCTCGGGCACAACAGCGTGGTGACGATGATCGAGTTCGCGACCGGCTACGTCCTGCAGGCGATCGACGAAGGTCGTGGCGGCGCCCGTGTCGCCACGCAGCAGGCCCAGGCCGCGTTCACCCGAGAGATGCTGTCCCGGTCGACGCACACGGTCTGGGCGACGGGCTGCCGCAGCTGGTACCTCGACCGGTTCGGCAACAACACCAGCCTGTGGCCGGGATCGACGATCGGCTACTGGTGGCGCACCCGCAAGGTCGACCCATCCCACTTCGCGCCCGTCGAAGCCACTCCTGCTACGCCGTCACGTTCGACACCATCAGAGGAATCCGTTGATGCACAAGCCGTTTGAGCGCCGACCGTTCGAACCCAAGGTCTCCATCGTCACCGGTGGGGCATCTGGGATCGGCCGCGCCATCGCCGTCGAGCTGATCGCCCGCGGCAGCCACGTGGTGCTGGCCGACGTCGACGGCGAGGCTGCTGTCCGCGCCGCCAGCGAGCTCGGTCCCCAGGCCAGCGCCGCCACCCTCGACGTCGTCGACGCGGCGGCTGTCACCGCTCTCGTGGAGCGGGTCGTCGCCGACCACGGACGGCTCGACGTGATGGTCAACAACGCCGGCATTGCCATCGGCGGCCTGCTCGAGGAGCTGGACGAGCGGCACTGGACCAAGGCCCTCGACGTCAACCTGCGCGGCGTGATCAACGGGGTCACGGCGGCATACGAGGTCATGCGTGCCCAGGGGAGCGGGCACATCCTCAACACCGCATCGCTCGCCGGCCTCATCCCGGCACCGGCGATGCTGCCCTACACGACGACGAAGCACGCGGTGGTCGGCCTCTCGACGGCGCTGCGCGCCGAGGCAGCGAGCCTGGGCGTGCGGGTGAGCGTGCTGTGCCCCGGCTTCGTCGACACGCCCCTGCTCGACGACATCTACGAGGCGCCGGCCAGCTTCGGTGGCAGCAGCGTGCGTTCGCGGGTCCGGCTGCTGCAGCCGAGGTTCCTCACGGCCGAGCTCACCGCCAAGCGAGCCGTCGACGGGCTCGCCGCCAACAAGGCGGTCATCCCCGTCGGGGCCATGGCGCACCTGACCTGGCGTGCGCTGCGCTACGCGCCGGGGCCGACCCGCGCGCTCATCCAGGCCCAGGCAAGCGGCGCCCGGCGGCTGGCCCGACGGACGGCCAAGGCCGCCTCGCGCTGACCCGAGCTCATCGGGTGCTCAGGGGCAGCGGGTGACCGTCACCGGCGGGCCGTTGCGAAGATCCGGTGTGATGACGTGCGTCGTCGGGCTGGGGCAGTCGGGTGCCGTCGAGGACGGGATGGTGGTCTGGCGCGGGCCAGGCGGGACGTCCTCGCCAAGGGGCACGATCAGACCCTCTGGAGCGGTGGGCGGTTGGCCAGTGGGCGTCGGCGTCGGGGTCGGCGAGGCGAGAACCAGACCTCGACCGCCGACCCTGATCCGCCGCCAGTCCCCGTCGGGTCGACGGACAAGCACCCCGCCACTCCCGAAGGCAACGGCAACGACCGGCCCACCGGCCCCGTCCAGGACGGCGAGATCGCTCATCCCGACCCTGGCCGGCTCGCCACACCGTTCGCCGATCCGGTCGACCAGGTCGTCCCGCTCGGCTGATGCCATGACGTAGTCGGACTGCCAGATGGTGGACCCGTCGGTGCTGCGCTCCACGATGAGGCCCGCGGGCTGGTTGATCCGCCAGCAGTCCCCGGAGGATTTGGAGCACGCCTCGTCGACCAGCTCGGAGCCGCTCTGGATGCGGGCATAGTCCGCGCCGGTCAGCGCGCCGACGTCCCCGGTGCCGTCGAGCAGACCGGACGATCCAGAGGTGGTCGTCACGACGATGCCCTGGCTGGGCTCCGTATGGCCGGTGAAGACTCCCTCCACCAAGGTCACCCGCCTCACCGCGTCATGTTCCCGGCACTGCCCGGTGGCAGCGGTCGCGAACACGGCAAGCGGGAGTGCCAGAGACCCGAGGGCCAACATGGCCCGTCGGCGCCGGGTCGGTTCGGGGCGCGCCGCCCATCGCCAGGTTCGCCACGCCGCCCAGAGGGCGGGCAGTGCGACGAGGTCGGTGGGGTCGCGCAACACCGAGGACGGCATGACCAGCGACCATGCGGCAGTGGCGAACTCGGCTCCGGCGATCGTTGCCTTCACCACTGCGAACCCGATCCCCGTGGCGCCAAGGGCCCACATCGCGGGTCGAGTCACCCGGCATACCGACAGCGCGAGCGCGAGCAGTGGTGGCGCGACCACGAGGCCGGCGATGTCGCTGAGCTTGCCCGTGACGAGCCCTGGCCACTGGTCCTTCCAGACCCGGTCGTTGAGCAGCAGGACCAGGAGCGCGAACAGTGTCGGCGGCGCACCCAACCAACGAAGGCACTGCGACACGGCTCCCCTGCGAACTGTCCCCATGCCCAGCCATCATGAGGTGACGCGCACCCGAGTAGGTCGCGTTCCGGGGAACCTGCGGTCACGATCTCGACACGCGCGGAGGTGGCGGGGAGCTCAGTTGCCCGTCGCAAGACCAGCCAGCAGGAGGATGCAGGCGCCGGCCGCCACCACGAAGAGGACGGCTATCCCGGCCATGATCCCCAGGACGATGAAGCGGGTCTTCTCCACCACCAGGCCCGCGATGAAGGCGGCGAACAGGGCGAGGTCGAGCCCGAGCGTCGAGAACTGACCCACCTCAGGGGGCAGCGACAGGGAGTCGGCGATGATGCTCGGAACCGCTTGCAGCGCACCGGCGACGAACAGCACGGGGAGGCACAGGGCGACGCCGATCCAGAACCGTGCGACGTTGGAGGGTCCTCGCCGGGGCGGCCGCCCCGGCCCCCCGGCCGACGGCCCGACCGGGCCCCCCGGGGGCTGGCCCGGTGGCAGACCGGGCGGCTGACCGTAGGGGTTACCGGGTGGCTGGCCGTACGGGTTGGGCGGTGGTGGCTGCGTCATGACCGGTCCCTCTCACACGATCCACAGGTAGATGCCGACGCACGCCACTGCGGCGAGCAGGGCGAGATAGGCGAGGACGAGGCGGGTGTCGCCGAGCTTGCACTTCGAGCGCAGCAGGCCGTCGCGCCTGGCCCGGGCGTAGCCCACGATGGCCAGCACCGCGAAGCCGAGCAGCGCCACCGGCCCCAGCACCCACCCCAGCAGGGCGATGGTCGCGAAGACGCACAATCGCAGTGGGTCGTACGGCGGGGTGGTCGCAGGCATCTCCCGGTCGGCGTGTGGCGGCGCCACCTGACGCGGGTCCGGTCCGGTCGTCATGACGTCACTCCCCCTGACTTTCCGCCCTGCACCATCGGCAGACCCACGGCCGTCGAGATCCGTTGCTGTGACAGGGGACGCCAGGCCTGCACGGCACAGAACGGCGCGCACTGGTGAGCACCCTCGTCACTCACCGTGGCGACGTGGACGCAGCACTGGGTGAGGCGTTCCTCGATCATCGTGTTCATGTCCATGAACGGCTTGACGGTGACGCGCAGGACGCGTTCGCCGAGGAGGGCACGGAGCTTCTCGCGCTGTCCCGGCAGGCGCCCGGCGGCCAGTGTCGCGAGGGTGCTGATGCCGAGGTCGCACCCGCTGCACACGTCGCGCCAGATGTTCGCCATCGACGGGTGCGACAGGGAGGACTGCTCGGAGAGCAGGTCGAGCAGCGACTGCTTGACGGCAGATCGGAGCGACGTGGGCAGCGCGTCGTCGGCGATCCGGTTGGCCAGCACATCGGGTTCGAGGTCGAGCCACTCCTTGAGCCTGTCGGCCCCGACGAGGGAGACCAGCGAACGCCAGGTGCCGGAGTCGTCCCGCAGCAGGTAGCCGACCGAACAGCAGTGCGGGTGCGAGCAGGGCAGCGCGGTGAGGTCGCGCCAGGTCACCTGGCCCGCCGTCTGCCCCTCGAGCCGGGCCAGCACACCGGTGTGGGTCAGGCGGTCGTGCGGGTCGATGCCGGCACTGCGGCCGGACCCGAACACGGGCTGGATCGTCACCCCACCGACGTAGGGGGTGTCGAGGGCGCGCTTGACGACGAACCCGATCTCGTCGTCGTTGACGCCCAGGGCTGCGGTCATCGTGAGGGTGGTGAAGATGCCGGCCCCGGAGAGCCGGTCGATCGCCTGCTCCTTGAACCGGCGGATGTCCGCGCCGCGGTGGTGCGTGGATGCCTGCGCCGACTCGCCGTCGTACTGCAGGTAGACCTCGACGCGGTCGCGGTGGCGGCGCAGCAGGTCGAGCATCGCGTCGTCCTTGGCGAGGGTCAGCCCGTTGGTGTTGACCAGGACCCGCACGATCGGTCGTGCCGCGACGGCGTCGAGCAGCTCGGCCAGCCAGGGGTACAGCGTCGGCTCGCCGCCGCTGAGCATGAGGACGTCGATCCGGCCGTTCTCCCGCGACAGGCGGGCGTCGATCGAGGCGAGCACCTGGTCCAGCGCCACGACCGAGGCCAGGGCGGGCGCCGACGCGGCGAAGCAGGTCGGGCACTTGAGGTTGCAGTGGTCGAGCAGGTCCTCGAGCAGGATGCAGGTGTGCTGCGTCTGCATCTCGGGAAGCCCGTAGGCATAGGCCGCGGGCACCGGCGCGAAGTTGCCGGCCACGTCGGGCGTGTGCACCTTGGTCGGCGCTGTCCACTCCTCGAGGTAGCTCAGGATCTCGGGCGACTCGTCATAGAGGGTGCGCACGAGGCCGTGGGTGGCGCAGCCGCGTTCCAGCCAGATCCGCCCGTCGCGCTCCACCAGCCACCCGGACAGCCGGTGCACCTCGGTCAGGGCACGGTCAGGCTGCTCCTCGTGGCACAAGGGGCAGAACGCGTTGACGTAACGGTGGATGCGGTCGCCACGCAGCGGCATACCGGGACCTGTGCGGGTGCTCACGCGACCACTGTCTCGCGTCGAAAGGGCGCGTAGGCACCGCGACGCGCCTGGAGGACGACGCGCACGAGGATCAGCGGCACCGTCACCGCGAGGAAGAGCTGGGGTCGGGTCAGGCCGAGCCAGGCGACCTCGTTGCCGCGGACGTACTCGAGCAGGAACCTGGCGATGCCGTAGGCGCCGAGGTACCAGACCAGCAGCTCGCCGCTGGGGACCGGAAGGTGGCGCAGCCACCACCAGATGGCGGCGAATGCCGCGACGTGGAAGACGATCTCGTAGAGGAACGACGGGTGCAGGGGTATGCCGGCCGGCGCACCGGTGCCCGCGGCGGCAGCGTCACCGAGGGTGATCCCCCAGGACGTGCCCGTGGGCGTGCCGGGCTGCTCGGTCAGCAGGCAGCCGACCCGACCCACCGCCATCCCCAGCGCCACGGCAGGGGCGAACAGGTCGCCGGTGCGGGGGCGGTAGCCGCTCAGCCGCTTGGCGACGTGCACGCCTGCCCAGGCGCCGACGAGGCCGCCGAGGATGCTGCGGTTGCCGTAGGCCCACTGCTCGGCGAGCGAGGCGTTCTGCCGGAGGTCGACGTGCTGCAGCCAGGTGCCGAGGCGCATGAAGACGGCCCCACCCACCAGCCCGCCGGTCACCACGGCGAGGAGCCGTTCGTCGGTGATGCCGCGCCGGCGCGCCTCGAGGGCAAAGATGCCGATGGCGGTCAGGACCCCGAGCGCGACGAACACCGAGTGGGTGTCGACAGCGAGGTCGAACCCGAGCAGATCCCCCAACGTGGGAAACACCGACGCCCCTTCCGGTCGGGGCCCAGCGTGGCACGAATGGGACGCGCGCGCGGCATACTTGGCCCGCCCCCGTGGCCCAACTGGCAGAGGCAGGCGACTTAAAATCGCCACAGGTACGGGTTCGATCCCCGTCGGGGGCACCAGCGGGGTCGATCGCCCTCAGAGGGCGATGTCGGCCCAGATCGCGGCGTGGTCGGAAGCGGCGTCCTGCTCGCGGGTCAACGTCGGGTACATCTCCCACCGGTTCGACGCCGTCCACACGCCCTTGCGGAAGATGCCCGACGCGGTGACCGCGTCGAACACTGCGGGGGAGCAGAGCAGGTAGTCGATCTTGTTGCCGGCCCGGCCCGTCGTGTAGGTCCCCGGCCACCCACCGTCGTCGAAGGAGGGGTGGGCAGCGATGTCGCACAGGTCGGTCGGGATGCCGGCCGACCCCACGAGCAGGGGAGCCAGCGGGGCGGAGTCCGGGGTGTCGTTGAGGTCGCCGAGAATGACGATGCGCTCGACGCCATCGGCTCGCCGGGCACGGTAGATCTCGGCCACCCGCTCGGCCTGGCGCAGGCGGCGCCGGTTGGAGTCGGCCGCCGCGCCGTACCCCTTGGACTTGAAGTGGTTGACCAGCACGAGGAGTGACCCGCCGCCGGGGAGCGCGACGGTGTACTCGGGGCAGTCCCTGCCGAAGATCGGGCCGGCGAGGTCGGCGTCGTCGACATGGCTGACGATCCGTTCGATCCGGTGGTCGCCGTGGGTCATGATCCCGACATCGATGCCTCGGTCGTCGTTGCCGTCGATCAGCATGATGTGGCCGTAGATGCGGTCGCTGATCGGTCGCAGCAGGTCGACGTTGAAGCGCTGCAACGCGATCCGGCTCTCTGCCTCGACGACGCCCACGATGTCCGCCGCCAGGTCGTGCACGACCTGGGCGGTGTGCCGGACGGCCAGCTCGGTGACCGCCTGGGTCTTGAGCTCGAGCCACCCCACCCAGTCGGATCGGCCGTCGGCCACCACGGTGACGCCCCCGGCTCGCGGCCGGGAGACGAGCCGCCCACGGTTCTGGCGCAGGATGACGTAGGTCCCGGAGTCGGTCTTCTCAAGCCCGAGGTCGGTCAGCAGCGTCACGATCGTGGTCTTGTCGGCGGGGGAGTAGACGGGGCGCTGCAGCACCCGGGTCAGTCGCGCGTACTTCTCCAGCAGGGCGCGGTGGGTCGACCAGTCGTCGGCCGCCAGGAGTCTGGCGCGGTCGAAGAGGTTCTCCACGTTGAAACTCGCGATCCGCACCCCACCAGCGTCCCGCTCGGCGCGACCGGGCACCAGTGCTCTCGCGAAATGTGCTCGTCGTCCACAGGAGGGCCGCTCGGGGAACTTTCACCCCTCCCTCACACGTAGTCTGGGGTGAGCGGCTGACCGCAGGGCCGCCCTACGCCTCCAAGGAGACACGCATGGCCAGCAACCCGGTGTTCGACCGGATCGAGAAGGAGTCCCGCCAGGGCTACGCCGGCTTCGGCCGCGGCGGCGCACCGGCCCAGCAGCCGACGGCGGGCAGGGCCACCGATGGCATGTCGAGCCAGCAGCTGCAGGACCTCTACAACCAGCCCGCAGCCGGCCCGGTGCAGACCAAGCGGCTTACCATCGACGACGTCGTGATGAAGACCGCTGGTCTGTTCGCGATCGTCCTGGTCTTCGCCGCGGTGGGTTGGCAGCTCGCCCCCACCAGCCTCGGGGCACTCGTCGTGTTCGGCGGCATTGCGTTCACGCTCGTGGTGGGGCTCATCATCGCCTTCAAGAAGACCATCAGCGTGCCGCTCATCCTCCTGTATGCCGTGGCCGAAGGTCTGTTCGTCGGCGCGATCAGCAACTTCTACAGCCTCGCCTTCGACCCGCCCGGGCAGACCGATCTCTTCCGGGGGATCGTGGCCCAGGCGGTTCTGGCCACCCTGTCCGTTTTCGTCGGCATGCTGCTGGCCTACAAGACCGGGCTGATCAAGGTCACCGAGAAGTTCCGCCGCATCGTGACGATGGCGGTCATCGGCTACGCGCTCTTCGCCGTGATCAACTTCGGCTACTCCCTGATCACCAACACTGCCTTCGGGATCGGCGGCACTGGAGCACTGGGCATCGGCATCTCAATCTTTGCCATCGGTCTGGCGTCGGCGATGCTCGCCCTCGACTTCGACTCGATCGACCGGGCCATCGCTGCGGGTGCTCCCGAGAAGTACTCGTGGTTGCTCGCGCACGGTCTCATCGTCACCCTGGTGTGGCTCTACCTCGAGATCCTGCGCCTGCTCGGGCGCCTGCGCAACTAGCGTGTCCCCGAAATCACCTGTGCCGCAGGAGGTTTCGGCGGAACTTCAGCGCGTGGTCCGGCGGTGGCAGCAGCTGCCGCTGGACCGCGCGCTGTCGTGTATGCCGCGGGTGCGGCTCCTGCTCGACCACCTCGCCTCCGCCACGACACGCCCTGGATCACCCGCTCCAGCTGTTCCCGATCTCGGGCCGGCGGCGGTCATGGACCAGCTCACCGTCCTGGTTTACGACGCGTGTGAGGCAGGCAAGTTCCCTGCGCCGGACCTCGCCACCCGCCTGGGTGACCTGCGTCGCGCGCTCGCCTGACCGGCATGCGCTGAGCGGCTCGCCCCGTAGGTGGTGAGGGCTTCGTCGCCGCTGCCGCTTCCCGTGGCTGCGGGAGGCGAGTGGGCGCGGTGCGGGGTGTGGACAACTGATGCCGTATCTGTGCCGTATCTGCTTGCACCACAACGGTTTTCGGTGTGGTTGGGTTGTCAGACCTCGTTGCTAGGTTTGCTTCATGGATGGGGGGATGTCGTTCGAGGAGCGCCGCGCGGCGGTGGAGCGGGCTTGCGACGCGCTGACCGGTGTCGACGGCGAGCTGTGGTCCGCGGGCGGTGCGGAGCTGGGCGAGTTCATGTCCCGGTTGGACGAGGTCGCCTTGCGGGTCGACGCGGCGCGGGTGGGGGTGCTGCGGGAGGCGGTGGATCGTGGTGAGGCCGGGGCGGGCCGCTCTGGCGCGCATGCGTGGCTTCTGGACCACTGCGCGTCGTTGCGTGCTGGCGGGTCGGCGCGGGTGGTGCGGCTGGCGGAGGTGTCCCAGGACGACCGGTATGCCGCCCTGGTTGCGGCCGTCCGCGAGGCGCGGGTGCCGCTGGTCACGGCTGCGGTCGTGGTCGAGGAGTTCGAGCGGCTGGCCCCGCGGTTGGCGGACGGTGCGGAGGGTCCGGTGCTTGGTGGGCTGGTCGACGTGGCGTCGTGGGGGCGGCCCAAGGACGTGCGTGGGCTCCGGGATCGGCTGGTGGCCAAGTACGGCGCGGCGGGCGAGCTGCAGGCCGAGCAGGACCGGCTGTGTGAGCGGCGCTCCTTGTCCCCGGCTTTCTCCGACGGCGGTGGTCTGTTCGAGTACACGATGGTCGTCGACGCCGAGGCCAAGACGGTCATCGAGGCTGCCGTGCAGGGCTTGTCGGCGCCGCGACCGGCTGACGGCGAGCCGGACCGGCGCCCGTCCGGGCAGCGGCGGATGGATGCGTTGCTCGACGTGGTGCGCCGCGGGGTGGCCTCAGCCGACGGGGTGGCGACCACGCCGAAGGCCGAGGTGTTCGTGACCGTGTCGCTGGAGGATCTGGTGGCCCGGTCGAACGCCGCGACCGTGTTCGGGTCGGGTGAGGCCGGCGCACTGCTCGCTCCCGAGACCGCCCGCCGGATCGCCTGCGACGCGGGGATCGTGCCCGTGGTGCTGGGCAAGGACGGCCAGGTCCTCGACCTGGGCCGCCGGTTCCGGCTCTTCACCTCCGCCCAACTGCGAGCCCTGTGGCTGCGCGACGGCGGGTGCACGTTCCCGGACTGCAGGGTGCCGGCGTCCTGGTGTGACGGGCACCACCTGAGGCACTGGGCCGACGGGGGTGCCACCGACCTCAGCAATGCTGCGCTGCTGTGCGGGCGGCACCACACGATCGTGCACCGCAACGGCTACCACGGTCAGCTCGTCGACGGTCAGGTCGAGTGGGTGCTGATACCCGGCGCCTACGACCACTGGCTCGCCGACCAGCACGCCAGCCCGGCCAACGCGGTGGCCGCCGTGGCCGCGCTGGGAGACCGACCAGCGCTACGTCGGTACGACGTCTGGGACCAGCTCGAGACCGCCGCCTCAGGTTCGCAGACATCACCACCCTGGCGACCATGACCCAGCCCCACAGCCCGCCACGCCAGGCGGGCGTACGGGCTTGCCCACGAGCGGGTCTGGCGAACCGCGCAACCGCAACTCCGGAAGGAGCCCCAGCCGCCACGACGTGTCCCGCCCCGCATGCCAACCCGCACCTTCGTGGGCGACGCGCAGTCAGGTGCGCAGGTGGGCGACATTGGCCCACCCGGGATCGGGGGTGACCTGGATCCGGACGTCCTGCGGCCACGAGTTGCCCACGTTGGTGAGGACGGAAACGGCGTCGGTGGTCGAGTCCAGGTAGACGTGCAGGACACGGACGCCGGCGTGGGACTGGTGCGCCACCACCCTGCCCGTGCCGCCCAGCGCCTCGGAGATCGAGGCCTCGAGGTCGCGCAGGGCAGTGAGGGCCTCCGGACCGGGAAGGCCGGTCTCGGTCTGGTCCGCGTAGGGGACGACGACGGCGGCATGGGTGTCGAGCTCCGGCGCGGTGGCCGACGCCAGCGGGACCTGGGTCATGGCGAGCACCGGCCCACCCTCGCCGTCCCCGCTCAGCATCGCCCAACTCGGCTGTCCGCCGGCGTCGGTGAACTCGGCCTTGAGGTCGCGGACGACCGAACGCAAACCGGCCAGCCCGAACCCGTCGAGCGGCGGCACCACGGACGGGGTGACTTCACCCACCCACAGCTCGACATCGGTCTCGCCGAGTGCGTTGTCGAGGCTGAGAAAGGTGATCGTCAGTCGGGCCCGATGGTCGAGCGTCGGAAAGGCCGGGTGGTGGACACTGACGTCGACCCGGTGTCCCTCGCGCCGGGCGCCGACGACGACGTCCCCGAACGAGATCGTCTGCCCGTCCAGCTCAAGCACCATCGAGCCCGCGTCGGGGCTGGGCTGTCGCGAGTCCGCGAACTCCCACGTGGCGTCGACATCCGGCGCCGCCCTGAGCCACCGACGGGCCGAGGCGCGCAGCTCGGCGTTGCCCTCGGGACTGACCACGAGGCAGTGCCGAGCCGTCGACCCGGGGCTGAGCTCCCACGCCAGGCCCGGGTGGATCTCGGACACTCGGCGACTGATCCCCGCCACGAGCGCGTCGTTGGCTCCGGTGGCGATGCTCGCCTCAGCAAGGGCCCTCCCCTCGGTCGCCCACCACGCCCAGAAGTCCTCGATCGACTTAGACGAGCCCTGGCCGCTGCGGTCGCCACGGTCCTTGCTGCGACGGAAGATCCCCATGGGGCACATTCTTGACCACCGCGGTGCGACCGCGCCCGAAACCGGGCCCCAAATCGGGCCTCGAAACCGGGCCTCGAAACCGGGCCCCGAAATCCTGCGACGACGACGAGAGGGCGGCAGATCGACCTCCCGCAGTCTCGCGGGGTCGATCTGCCACCCTCTCGATGGCGTCAGGTCAGCTGAGGCGTTCGTAGATGATGGCCATGCCCTGGCCGCCGCCGACGCACATCGTCTCGAGGCCGAACTGGCCGTCGCGGGCAACCAGGCCGTTGAGCAGCGTGGTGGTGATGCGCGCCCCGGTCGAGCCGAAGGGGTGGCCGAGGGCGATCGCGCCACCGTGCACGTTGAGCTTGTCGAAGTCCATGCCGAGGTCGTCGGCAGACGGAAGGACCTGGGCGGCGAACGCCTCGTTGATCTCGTAGAGGTCGATGTCGCCGATCGCCATGCCCGCCCGGGCGAGTGCCTGGCGCGACGCCTCGACCGGACCGAGGCCCATGATCTCGGGGGACAGCCCGGAGACGCCGGTGGACACGACGCGGGCCAGCGGCGTGAGCCCCAGCTCCTTGGCCTTGGTGTCGCTCATGACGACCACCGCGGCGGCGCCGTCGTTGAGCGGGCAGCAGTTGCCGGCCGTGATGGTGCCCTGCTCGCGGAACACCGGGTTGAGGCCCTGCAGCGCCTCGAGCGTCACGCCGGCCCGCGGGCCGTCGTCCTTGCTCACCACGGTGCCGTCACCCAGGGTCACGGGAGCGATCTCGCGCTCGAAGAATCCGTCGGCGATGGCCTTCTCGGCGCGGTTCTGGCTGCTCACGCCCCACTCGTCCTGGCGCTCGCGGGAGATGCCGCGCAGCGTGGCGACGTTCTCCGCGGTCTGCCCCATCGAGAGGTAGACGTCCGGCAGCAGGGCCTGCTGGCGCGGGTCGGTCCAGGTCTCGTTGCTCTTGGCGATCTGCTCGCTGCGGGCGGCAGACCCGGCGAACTTGGGGTTCTGGTCGTCACCGGAGGAACCGCCGGCGCCGGCCCAGTTGGTGTACTGCGACACGCACTCGACCCCACCGGAGAGGAAGATGTCCCCCTCGCCGGCCTTGATCGCGTGGTAGGCCATCCGGGTGGTCTGCACCGACGACGCGCAGAAGCGGTTGATGGTCGAGCCCGGCAGCCCGTCGAACCCGGCCAGCACCGAGACCACGCGCGCCATGTTGGAACCATGGCGGCCCGACGGCTCGGCACAGCCCCAGTAGAGGTCCTCGACCAGCGTCGGGTCGAGCTCGGGGATCTTGGCCAGGGCGGCGCTGATCACCTGGACGGACAGGTCGTCCGGGCGGACGTCCTTGAGCGAGCCCTTGAACGCGCGCCCGATGGGCGTGCGGGCGGTCGAGACGATGACGGCTTCGGTCACGGGGGTTCCTCCTCATGCGGCAGGTGAGAGGGGCCGCGAGATAAGCGGCCGCTTAGTCAGCCTCGATGGTATGCCGTGTGGCTGGGTCCGTGGGTGTGTCGTTGCTCTCGCCCACCGCGGCCGCCGACCCCAGCATGGGCAGGTCCGCTCGTGAGTCGGCGGCAGTGCCTGGAGCCACCTCGACGCCCGGTCCGGCGGCCTTCTCGCCGTCGGTGTCCTGGCCCTCGTGGCGGTCCGGCACCGGGTTGTGGGGGCGGCGCAGCAGCATCGCCCAGCGACCGCGGGGGCCGCGGCTCTGGCCGGCGATCTGGGTGGCGCTGACCTCCGTGCCGGGGTCGCGGACGGCATACACCGCAGCGACCGCAACGGGACCCACGCCCTCGCCGCGGCGGGTGTCGGGAGCACGCTCCTCGGCGGGCTCGCCGGACCAGACGCCCAGCGCGGCATAGACGCTGGGCAGCAGGGCGGAGGCCGCCCGGGCGTAGCCGGCGGGGGAGGGGTGGAACCGGTCGGCGCTGAACATCTCGTGGGGCCGCTCGGCGAACTCGGGGCCGAGGAGGTCTCCGAGCGACACCGTGCGACCACCCGCCTCGACCACGGCGACCGTCTGGGCCGCTGCCATGTCGCGGGACCAGCGACGCCCGATCAGGCGCAGCGGCTGCGGGATCGGCTGGATCGTCCCGAGGTCGGGGCAGGTGCCGACGACGACCTCGGTGCCGAGGGCGCGGAGGGCGCGCACCGTCGTCTCGAGGTGGCGAACCGCCACGGCCTTGTTGATCCGGTGGGTGACGTCGTTGGCGCCGACCATGATGATCGCGACGTGGGGGCGGGCCACCTGGTCCAGCGCATTGGCGAGCTGGAGCTCGAGCCCCGACGACTCGGCACCCACGACGGCGGTGTTGGTGAGGTGGACCGGCCGGCCGGTCAGGGCGGAGACGCCGTTGGCGATGATCGCACCGACCGTCTGGTAGCGGTTGTCCGCGCCCATGCCGGCCGCAGACGAGTCGCCGAGGACGATCAGCTCGACCGGGTCTCCCAGACCCGAGCCGTAGGCGCCGTTGTCGTCGGGCGAGCCGTCGAACGGCTGGCCGACGATCCGGCGGGCCACCTTGGCCTCGGCCTTGAGCACGCCGTAGGTCAACGCCCCGAGCGCGCCGATCCCCGCGGCCAGGCCGCCACCGCCGTAGGCAGCAGTGGCAGCGATCTTGCGTGCGCGCCGAGCCCGACCCATCGGCAGTCCCCTCTCCGTGCTGGTCCCTGTCTCGCTGGTCTCTGTGACGTTAACGGCTGACCATGACATGGTGTGCCCCCTCCCCCTCCGATGGTGCGCCGGGGGTCCGCATTAGGGCTCCACCAGTTGTGGGAGATACGCAACGGCAGACGCAGGACGGGCAGTCCTGGACCCTGTCCAGCATCTGAGAGGATGAGCCGGTGAAGTACGCAGAGCACATCGCCGACCTCGTCGGGAACACGCCCCTCGTCAAGCTCAACTCGGTCACCGAAGGGATCGCCGCGACGATCCTGGCCAAGATCGAGTACATGAACCCGGGCGGGTCGGTGAAGGACCGCATCGCGCTCAAGATGGTCGAGGCGGCCGAGGCCTCCGGCGAGCTCAAGCCCGGTGGCACCATCGTGGAGCCCACCTCCGGCAACACCGGGGTCGGGCTCGCGCTGGTCGCCCAGCGCAGGGGCTACAAGTGCGTGTTCGTGTGCCCCGACAAGGTGAGCCAGGACAAGCGCGACGTGCTCAAGGCCTACGGCGCCGAGGTCGTGGTCTGCCCGACCGCCGTGGCTCCCGACCACCCCGACTCCTACTACCAGACCTCCGACCGGCTGGTCCGCGAGATCGACGGTGCCTGGAAGCCCGACCAGTACTCGAACCCGATGGGTCCCGCCTCGCACTACGAGAGCACCGGGCCCGAGGTCTGGGACGACACCGACGGCCGGGTGACCCACTTCGTCGCGGGAGTCGGCACCGGCGGCACCATCACCGGCACCGGCCGCTACCTGCGGGAGGTCTCCGACACCCGCGAGGGTGGCCGCGTCCAGGTCATCGGCGCCGACCCCGAGGGCTCGGTCTACTCGGGTGGCACCGGACGTCCCTACCTCGTCGAGGGCGTCGGCGAGGACTTCTGGCCGACGGCCTACGACCCCAAGATGGTCGACGAGGTGATCGCAGTCAGTGATGCGGACTCGTTCGAGATGACGCGACGCCTCGCCAAGGAGGAGGGCCTGCTCGTCGGCGGTTCCTGCGGCATGGCGGTCGTGGCTGCCATCCGCGCTGCCAAGGACCTGCCCGCGGACGCTGTCGTCGTCGTGCTGCTGCCCGACAGCGGTCGCGGCTACATGTCGAAGATCTTCAACGACGACTGGATGAGCTCCTACGGCTTCATGCGGTCCGTCGACCAGGTCACCGTCGGCGAGCTGCTGCACAAGAAGGCCGGCGACATGCCGGCCCTGGTCCACACGCACCCCACCGAGACCGTGCGCGACGCCATCGAGATCCTGCACGAGTACTCCGTGTCGCAGATGCCGGTCGTCAAGGCCGAACCCCCGGTCATGGCAGGCGAGGTCGCCGGTTCGGTCAGTGAACGGGCGCTGCTCGAGGCGTTGTTCAACGGCAGCGCACACCTCACCGACTCGGTCGACAAGCACATGGAGGCCGCGCTGCCCCTCGTCGGCGCGGGCGAGCCCGTCTCGGTGGCTCGGCACGAGCTCGAGAAGGCTGACGCCATCATGGTGGTCGAGGACGGCAAGCCGGTCGGCGTGCTGACCCGGGCCGACCTGCTCATCGCCCTGGTCGACTAGCGACTCCGCGTCACCGCAGCCGTCGCGCCATGTCCGGCCGGGGCGGCAGCGTTGGGTCGGGGTGCAGGATCGCGGCCAACGCCTCGACACCGTCGACGAGGCGCGGGCCCGGTCGCGCAAAGCTCGCGTTGGCGTCAACCGCCCAGACAGGTATGCCGGGTGGCAGCTCACCGGAGTCGATCGCCTTGCCTGCCAATGCCACTGAGCCCTCGAGGTCGTAGCCACACGGGGCGCACACGACCACCTCTGGCCCGCTGTCCCGGACCGCGTCCCAGGTGACCCTGACTGACTTCTCGCCCGCGTCGCCGAGCGTGTTGAACCCACCGGCGAGGGTCACCATCTCGGGCACCCAGTGTCCCGGGGCGAAGGCTGGGTCGGTCCACTCGAGGACGAGTGTCCGCGGACGGGCCGCATCGCGCACGGCCTCCTCCACGGCATACAGGCGCTGGCGCAGGCCGGCCACGAGCTGGCTTGCGGTGTCCCCGCACCCGGTGGCCGTGCCGAGGGTGAGGACCGACTCGAGGACCTCGTCGAGGCTGTGCGGGTCGATGGTGAGGACGTCGGCGCGGCACCCGAGGAAGGCGAGGGCGTCGTCGACGACGGACACGTCGACCGCGCACACGGCACACAGGTCCTGCGTGACCACCAGGTCCGCGTCGAGGGCCCCCAGCGCGCCGGCGTCGAGGTGGTAGAGGTCCTCGCCCGCGGCCATCGCCTTCGACACGAACGCGTCGATGTCGTGGGCCGACAGTCCCTCGGGGATGGCCGTGGTCGAGACGATCGTGCGCTCGCGGGCTTCGGCCGGTGTGTCGCACTCGAAGGTGACCCCGACGACCTGCTCACCCGCGCCGATGGCGAACAGGATCTCCGTCGTCGACGGCAGGAGGGACACGACTCGCATGGGACGACACTAGGCGAGGTGCGCCCGTGGTCAGTCACGGCCGAACTCGCGAGGGGCGTCGGGTTCGGCGGAGCAGGCTCGGGTTAGGTTGGCACCATGGAGAACTGGGAATCTCCGGTCGAGCGGGCGATCCGTGAGGCGCAGGAGCGTGGGGAGTTCGACAACCTGCCCGGCGCGGGCAAGCCGCTGCGCAACCTCGGCAGCCCCGACGTCGAGGACCCGGACTGGTGGGTCAAGGGGCTGGTCCAGCGCGAACAGCTCGACATGACCGGGGCGATGCCACCGGCCATCGCGCTGCGCAAGGAGGCGGCCACCTTTCCCGAGTCGCTCCTCGACCTGCGCACCGAGGAGAGCGTCCGCGCGGTGCTCGAGGACTTCAACCACCGCGTCAAGGTGGACCGGCTGCGGCCCGCCGTGGGCAACCTGCCGTCGCTGCTGGCCCGCACCGTGGACGTGGACGACCTGGTCGCCCGGTGGCGCGACCTGCGTGCTGAGCGCGCTCAGTCGGCTGCCAACGCCAGGGCGCAGCCCCTCCGCGTCACAGCTCCAGCACCATCAGGTGCAGGCCGACGCGACCGTGGGTCCTGGATTCGAAGGCTGCTGGGACGGTCGTGAGGACCTCGAAGCCGAGGTCCTGCCAGAGCCGCACGGCGGCGGTGTTGGTCTCGACGACGGCGTTGAACTGGATGGCCGAGTAGCCCTCCCGCCGATGCCACGCCACCATGACCTCCGCCAGGGCGCGGCCCACGCCCTTGCCCCGGGCGGCGGCTCCCACCATGAAGCTCGCGGTGCCCACATGCGATCCGCGCCCCGGGCGGTTGGGGCCCATCTTCGCGCTGCCGAGAAGGGTGCCATCCTCGTCAAGGGCAACCACAGTGCGCCCCGGAGCCGACTCGAACCAGAGCGCCTTGATCTGCGTGTCGGAGAGGTCCTCGGGGTAGGCGTAGGTCTCGCCGGCATCGACGACCTCGCGGAAGATCGGGACGAAGGCAAGGAGGTCGGCGTCGGTGGCGTCACGGATCAGCACAGGGCGAGGCTAGGGGACGCATTCGTGCCACTTCCGCCACGAATGCACGCACGGCCAGGGATCCGGCGCGCATTCGTGCCACTTCCGCCACGAATCGCACGTCGAGCGCCCGTCGAGCAGCCGTTCGTGGCGCCGGAGCCACGCACGGTGGCCGGCCCGGACGCCCCAAGCTCCTCAGGCGCCGGAGTCGTTGACCCGCAGGACGCTCTCCTGTGAGGGCAGCTGGTCCTGCTTGACGAGGCCGACCGGGCAGGTCATCCCGTTGGGTCCGTGGTTGCAGTAGCCGCCGGGGTTCTTGTAGAGGTACTGCTGGTGGTAGTCCTCGGCGTAGTAGAAGGTGCCCGCGTCCGCGGCTGATCGGACCTCGGTCGTGATGGTGCCGAAACCGTTGTCCGACAACACCTTCTGGAACGCCTCCCGCGTCGCCTCGACGGCGCGCTCCTGGTCGGGTGTGGTCCAGTAGATGGCCGACCGGTATGCCGTGCCGATGTCGTTGCCCTGCCGGTTGCCCTGAGTGGGGTCGTGGTTCTCCCAGAACTCCTTGAGCAGCAGCTCGGGGGTCGTCTCCTGCGGGTCGTAGGCCACCAGCACCGCCTCGGCGTGGCCGGTCAGGCCCGTGCAGGTCTCCTCATAGGTGGGGTTTGGCGTCAGCCCGCCCATGTAGCCGGCAGCCGTCGTCACGACGCCCGGCAAGCGCCAGAAGATGCGCTCGGCGCCCCAGAAACAGCCCATCGCGATGTAAAGCACCTCGGTGCCGTCGGGCCAGGGCCCCTCGAGGGGCGTGTGCAGGACGACGTGCTCGTCGGCGATGTGGAACGGACGCGTCTCGCGTCCGCCCAGGGCGTTCTCGGCGGTGGGCAGGGTGGTCTTGGCGCGCGATCCGAATATCACGACCTGTCCAACGCGGCCCGCCCCACGACTGTTCCACCGACGGACCTTACGGCCAGATGACGAGGCGCACCGTAAACCCAGTGGCTTGGTCCCGCACGCGTCCGCGATGGTGGTGGCATGGTCACCATCACCCTGGTCGAGGACCCGGACGACGCCCAGCGCCAGCTCTTCGACGACTGGGCGGAGGTCTTCATCGCGGACGGGCGGCACGTGTTCGGGCCGGACCACTCGGCGCACTCGGCCGACGAGCTGCGGGAGATGACTCGCAGCACCTCGCAGCACCGGATCGCGTGGGCCGGGGTCGACGACTCGGGCGCCGTCGTCGGTGCCGCGGGACTGGTGATGCCGCGGCACGACAACCTGACCCAGGCGGGCGTCGTCGTGACCGTGCACCCTGACCACCGCCGAGCCGGAGTCGGCACCGCGCTCCTGGACCACGTCGAGGCGGCCGCCCTCGAGCACGGCCGCACGGTCTTCCTCGCCGAGACCCAGTGGCGGGTGGGTGCGCACGACGAGAGCGGCGAGGGCTTCGCCGCACGGCACGGGTATGCCGGCGCGCAGACCGTGCTGCGCAGCTCGCTGTCCCTGCCCGCGGACCGGGTCGGGCTGGAGGCCGCACTGCAGGGGGACGGGTCGGACGGCTACGTCGTGCAGACCTGCTGGGACGGCATACCGGACGCCTGGTTGGCGGGACGCGCGGAGCTGAGTCGGCGGATGAGCACGGACATCCCGATGGGCGACCTCGTGCTGGAGGAGGAGAGCTGGGACGAGGAGCGGGTGCGCACGGACTACCAGCGGATCGCGGCCATCGGACGCCGCGTCATCGACGCGTACGCCCTGCACGAGGCCACGGGGGGGCTGGTCGGCTACACCCAGGTGCAGATCTCGCAGGCCGAACCCCAGGTGGCCTTCCAGCAGGACACCCTGGTCATGCGCGAGCACCGGGGCCACGGACTCGGCCTGCGGATGAAGGCGGCCGGCACGCTGGCCCTGATGGAGGGCTCGCCCGCCTCGACGAGCGTGCGCACCTGGAACGCCGACGACAACGCCCCGATGCTCGCGGTCAACCGCGCGCTCGGCTACGTGCACGACGGAATGATGCGCGAGTGGCAGAAGGTCGTGGCCCCGTGATGGACGACCCGGTCGACGTCGACCTCGGCTCGGTGGTCTCGATCCACGTCGCGAAGGCCACCAAGCTCCCCATGCGGCCGGTCGAGTCGGTCGTCGCCGAGGCCGGTGTCGGGCTGGTCGGCGACCGCTACCACGGCGCCAAGCACCGCCACGTGACGGTGCAGTCGGCCCCGGCGCTCGCCGAGGCGAGCCGGACCCTCGGGGCAACGGTCGAGGCCGGCGCCACCCGTCGCAACATCACGGTGTCCGGTGGGCCGGTCCCGAGTCGGCCGGGCACTCGGGTCCGGATGGGGGAGGCGCTGCTCGAGGTCGTGAGACCTGCCGCGCCCTGCCGCTTGATGGACGACCTGATCGGGCCGGGGGCCATGAAGGCCCTGCACGCGAGGGGTGGCACCGTGTTCCGGATCCTCGAGGGCGGCGTCGTCCGGGTGGGAGACCCGGTGGTGCGGGAGGGCCCCTGAGCGACGGCTAGCCTTGCGGCCATGACCGAGCAGAGCAGCAGCAACCAGGGCTTCTCCACGCGTGCGATCCACGCAGGCCAGGAGCCCGACCTCGGGACCGGAGCGGTCATCACGCCGATCTTCCAGGTCTCCACCTACAAGCAGGACGGCATCGGCGGTTTCCGCGGCGGATACGAGTACAGCCGCTCGGCGAACCCGACCCGGACGGCGCTCGAGGAGTGCTTCGCAGCCCTCGAGGACGGCGCCCGGGGTTTCGCGTTCTCGTCCGGCCTGGCTGGTCAGGACACGGTGCTGCGGGCCCTGCTCGAGCCGGGTGACCACGTCGTCGTGCCGAGCGATGCCTACGGCGGCACCTACCGGTTGTTCAACAAGGTCCTGTCGACGTGGGGCGTCGAGCACACCATCGCCACGATCGCCGACCCCGAGTCGGTGCGCGCCGCGATCCGGCCGGGACAGACCAGGATCGTGTGGGTCGAGACGCCCACCAACCCCCTGCTGGGCATCGCCGACATCACCGCGCTCGCCGAGATCGCGCACGAGGCCGGCGCGTTGCTCGTCGTCGACAACACCTTCGCGTCGCCCTACCTCCAGCAGCCGCTGGCGCTGGGTGCTGACATCGTCACCCACTCGACGACCAAGTACTGCGGCGGCCACTCCGACGTGGTCGGCGGTGCGGTGGTCGTGGGCCGTGACATCACCGTGCCTGGGTTCGAGGATGCCGTGGATCGCGTTGCGTTCCATCAGAACTCGATGGGCGCCGTCGCCGGTCCGATGGACGCCTGGCTGGTGCTGCGTGGGCTCAAGACGCTGGCGATCCGGATGGAACGGCACAGCGACAACGCCGAGCGGGTCGTCGAATTCCTGCTCGGCCACCCTGCCGTCAGCGCCGTCCACTACCCGGGCCTGGAGAGCCATCCGGGCCACGAGGTCGCCAAGCGTCAGATGAAGCGGTTCGGCGGGATGATCTCGTTCCAGGTACGCGCCGGGGAGGACGTCGCCGTGAAGGTCTGCGGCGAGACCCAGCTCTGGACCCTCGGCGAGTCCCTCGGTGGCGTCGAGTCGCTCATCGAGCACCCGGCGCGCATGACGCACGCCTCGGTGGCCGGCACCGAGCTCGAGGTCCCTGCCGACCTGATCCGGCTGTCGGTCGGCATCGAGGACGTCGAGGACCTCATCGCCGACCTCCAGCAGGCCCTCGACCGGCTCGGCTGAGCGGGCAGGGGCAAGGGCGAGCGGGCCGGCTTGAGGCGGACAGGTGACGCAGCTGCTGTGTGTCGACTTCGGCTCGACCTTCACCAAGGCGGTGCTGGTCGACGCCGACGGCACGGTCGTCGCCACCGCGTCGACGCCGACGACGATCGCCACCGACGTCCTCGACGGCTACCGCACCCTGCGAGCCGAGCTCGCCACCCACGGCCCGGTCGACGAGGTGCTGGCCTGCTCGAGTGCAGGCGGCGGGCTGCGGCTGGCAGTCGTGGGTTATGAGCGCGACGTCACCACCCAGGCCGGACACCGGGTCGGCCTGAGCGCTGGTGCGCGGGTCGCCCACGTGACCTCGGGACCCTTGTCGGGCGCCGACGTCCGGGAGCTGCGAGACAGCCGCCCCGACCTCGTCCTGCTGGTCGGCGGCACCGACGGCGGAAACGCAGAAGTGTTGCTGCACAACGCATCCCGACTCGCCAAGGCGCGCCTTGCGGCACCAGTGGTCGTGGCTGGAAACGCCGATACGCAGGCCGAGGTCGCCGCGATGCTGTCCTCCACCGGGCGGTCCTTCGTGGTGGCCGACAACGTGCTGCCCGCGATCGGCGTCATCGCACCGGAGTCTGCGCGGGCCGCGATCCGGCGGGTCTTCCTCGAGCACGTCATCGGCGGCAAGGGACTGTCGCGGGGGCCGGAGTTCGCGGCGATGGTCCAGGCCCCGACACCTGACGCCGTCCTCGACGGGGTGGCCGTGCTGGCCGAGCACCTGGACGGTGACGTCATGGTGGTCGACATCGGCGGGGCGACGACCGACGTCTACTCCGCCCTGCGACCCCAGGGGGAGGACGCCGGGCTCGCCAAGGACGTCGTCGCCCCCCTGTGGCACTCGCGCACCGTCGAGGCGGACCTCGGCATGCGGTGGAATGCCGAAGGGATCGTCGAGGCTGCGGACCGCGAGCAGGTGCTCCTCCCCGCGGGCACCGAGGAGTATGCCGCGCGCGTGGTTCGCGACGCCGGTCACCTGCCGGTCGACGTGGATGAGCGGGAGCTCGACCTCGCGCTCGCCCGGGCCGCCGCCGTGGTTGCGGTGCGACGCCATGCTCGTCCGCCCGGGCCGGGTGCGGGCACGCGGCCGCTGGCGGACGTCCAGGTCGTCGTCGGGTCGGGCGGCGTGCTGCGACATGCGACGCCGCAAGGTCGCGACGCGGTGCTCCACGCCGTCGCCACGGACCACGCCGGGGGCTGGAAGGTGCCGCGGGCGGCCGCGGTGGTGACGGACACGGCATACCTGCTGTTTGCGGTGGGACTGCTGCGCGCGACGCACCCTGAGGCAGCGCTGGCCTTGGCGACCACCATCGTCGGCGACCGCACTGTCGGTGGTCGGCAGTAGCGTCGCTCCCTGACTGGGGCCGGGCGCGCGTCGGGGGTTGCAGTGACGATCAACAACGCGATACAACGTGTCTCGACTAACGCGATATAACGCGAATCTGGAGGGCTGGAAAATGGTTGGTTCCGGGACGAACCCGCGGCCTAGGGTCGGTGCATGACTTCCCTGGCGATCGAAGCCGAGAACCTCGTCAAGCGGTTCGGTGACCAGACGGCCGTCGACGACGTCAGCTTCTCGGTCCCGGAGGGGTCGGTCCTGGGCCTGCTCGGGCCCAACGGCGCGGGCAAGACGACGACCGTGCGGATGATGACCACCTTGTCCAAGCCGTCGAGCGGCACCGCTCGGGTGGCCGGGCACGACGTGCTGCGCGAGCCCGACGCGGTGCGCCGGTCGATGGGTCTCACCGGGCAGGCCGCAACCGTCGACGAGCTGCTCACCGGCCGTGAGAACATCCGGCTGATCGGGTCGCTCTACGGACTGTCCTCGAGCTACGTCAAGACGGCCGGTTCTGACCTGCTGGAGCGGTTCTCACTGACCGAGGCGGCCGACCGCACGGTCAAGACATACTCCGGTGGCATGCGCCGGCGGCTCGACCTCGCCGTCAGCCTGATCGCCACACCGCCCGTGCTGTTCCTCGACGAACCCACCACCGGGTTGGACCCCCGCAGCCGTGTTGAGCTGTGGGAGGTCCTGCGCGGCCTGGTCAAGGACGGCACGACGCTGCTCCTCACGACGCAGTACCTCGAGGAGGCCGACCAGCTCGCCGACCGCATCGTCGTCATCGATCGCGGCCAGATCATCGCCGAGGGCACCCCGCTCGAGCTCAAGGACCGCAGCGGCAAGGCCAGCCTGGTGCTCACCGTGTCCCGCGCCGAAGACCTCCAGACGGCCGCCGACATGCTGCGCCAGCGGGTGTCCGAGGTGCACGTCGACGAGGCCGCCCGCCAGCTGACCGCGCCCGCCGAGGGGCTGCGTGACATGACCCGGATCGCGGCCATCTTCGAGGACAGTGCGATCGAGCTCGACGACCTCGGCCTGAAGCGACCGAGTCTCGACGACGTGTTCCTCCACCTCACCGGCCACCGGGCCGAGGACACCGACGCAACGACCGATGAGGAGCAGGCGTCATGACCACCGAGACCACCACCCGCACCTCGGCCAGCGGCATCGCCCGGCCCGAGATCAAGCCCACCGGGCTGCTGCGGCAGTCCCTGGCCATCACCCGGCGCAACCTCATCCACATCAAGCGGATGCCCGAGATGCTGATGGACGTCACCATCCAGCCGGTGATGTTCGTCCTGCTGTTCGCCTACGTGTTCGGCGGCTCGATCGCCGTCCAGGGCTCGCCGGCCGGCTATCGCGAGTGGCTGATGGGCGGGATCATGGGGCAGACCATCGCCTTCGCGTCCTTCATCGTCGCGGTCGGGCTCACCGCCGACATCGACAAGGGCATCGTGGACCGGATGCGGTCGCTGCCGATCAACCCCTCCGCCGTGCTCGTGGGCCGCAGCATCTCCAGCCTGATGCACTCGAGCATCGGCATCCTGGTCATGTCCGTGACCGGGCTGTTCGTCGGCTGGCGGATCCGGGGCAGTCTCGCGGAGGCGGTGCTGGCCTACGCGCTCCTGCTGCTGTGGGGCTTCGCCATGATCTGGATCGGCATCCTCGTCGGTTCGGCCATGCGGTCGGTCGAGGCGGTCAACGGGCTCATGTTCACGACGATGTTCCCGATCACCTTCCTGGCCAACACCTTTGCGCCGACCGACAAGATGCCCCACGGGTTGCGTGTCGTCGCCGAGTGGAACCCCATCTCGTCCCTGGTCCAGGCCGTGCGACAGCTCTGGGGCAACGACATCCCGGTGCCGGCCGATGCCCAGCTGCCGCTGCACCACCCGATCATCACGACGCTGATCTGGACGATCGGGCTGACCCTGCTCGTCGCCCCGCTCGCGATCCGCGCCTTCAACAAGCGCACCCAGGGCTAGCGCTGAAGCGGGGCTCCACGCAGGGCTCCACGCGGGCTCCACAGGGGGCTCCACACGGGGCTCGGGGGTGGCGTCGGTGCAGCCGGGGAGGGACTAGCCTTCCGGCCATGGCATCACCGACGCTGTCCGTCACCCTCGACGACGTGCGCGCTGCGCAGGACCTGCTCAGCGGCGTCGTCCGCCCCACTCCGCTCGAGTACAGCCGGGCGCTGTCCGACCGGGTCGGCTCTGAGGTGTTCCTCAAGTGCGAGAACCTCCAGCGCGCCGGCTCGTTCAAGATCCGTGGCGCCTACACCCGGATGGCCCGGCTCTCCGACGCGGAGAAGGCACGCGGGGTGGTCGCGGCCAGCGCGGGCAACCACGCCCAGGGAGTGGCGCTCGCCGGCCAGCTGCTCGGCATCGACGTCAAGGTCTACATGCCCCACGGTGCCCCGATGCCCAAGCTGATCGCGACCCAGGCCTACGGCGCGACGATCGAGCAGATCGGCACGACCATCGACGAGTGCCTGGTCAAGGCCCGGGAGTGGGAGGCGAGCAACGGCGCGGTCCTCATCCACCCGTTCGACCACCGCGACATCGTCGCGGGCCAGGGCACCGCCGGGCTGGAGATCCTCGACCAGTGCCCCGACGTCAGGACCATCGTGGTCAGCACCGGCGGCGGCGGGCTGCTGGCCGGGATCTCGGTGGCGGTGAAGGCCGCCCGTCCTGACGTGCGGATCATCGGCGTCCAGGCCGAACAGGCCGCGGCCTACCCGCTGTCGTTGGCGGCGGGCAAGCCCGTCGCCTTTGCCAACATGCAGACCATGGCCGACGGCATCGCCGTCGGCATGCCCGGCGACGTGCCCTACGCCCTGGTCCGAGACCTCGTCGACAGCATCGAGACCGTGAGCGAGGAGGAGCTGTCCCGGGCGCTGCTGTTCGTCCTCGAGCGCGCCAAGCTCGTCGTCGAACCGGCCGGCGCGGCAGCCGTCGCCCACCTGCTCGACCGCGCCGGGCAGCAGCAGCTCGACGGGCCGGTCGTGGCAGTCCTGTCCGGGGGCAACATCGACCCGCTCCTCCTGCTGCGCATCCTCCGGCACGGCATGGCCGCCGCGGGACGCTACCTGCAGTTCCGGGTGCGCGTCTCCGACCGTCCGGGCCACCTGGCCAAGCTGCTCGCCGACTGCGCGGCGGTGGACGCCAACGTCCTCGAGGTCGAGCACATCCGCACCGGTACGACGATCACCGTCGACGAGGTCGAGATCGGGCTGCAGCTCGAGACCCGGGGCAAGCAGCACTGCGACGAGGTCCTCAGTGCGCTGCGCGGCAAGGGCTACCAGCTCAAGTTCGGCTGACCGGCACACGCCCCGGCTGACCGGCACCCGCCAGCTGACCGGTACACGCCCGCAGCCGCCGGGCATGACGAAGGGCCGCACCCGTGGGTGCGGCCCTTCCTCGTTGACGCTCAGGGGGTGTAGGGCGTGGCCGACTTCACCGAGACCTGGATGACCTTGCCGTTGGGGGCCTTGTAGGACGCCTTGGCGCCGACCTTCTTGCCGTTGATGGCAAGGCCGAGCGGCGACTTCTCGCTGTAGACCTCGAGGTCCGTGCCCTCGGCGATCTCGCGCGAGCCGAGCAGGAACTCGACGTCCTCGCCGAACATCTGGACGGTCACGACCATGCCGGGCTCGACGATGCCGTCATCGGCGGGCTTGGTGCCGACGATCGAGTTCTCGAGCAGCTGGGTCAGCTGGCGGATGCGGGCCTCCATCTTGCCCTGCTCCTCCTTGGCTGCGTGGTAGCCGCCGTTCTCCTTGAGGTCGCCCTCGTCGCGGGCCGCCTCGATCTTCTTGGCGATCTCCGTACGGCCGGTGCCGGAGAGCTGGTCCAGCTCGGCCTTCAGACGGTCGAAGGCCTCCTGGGTCAGGTAGCTCGCGGTCGCGGTCTCGCTCACTGTGTACTCCTTGATTGGGTCTCCGTCGGACGCGGCTGCGTCTCGGAGAGGGTGGTACGCACAACGGCCCGGACTCCCGACCACGTGTGCAGTGTCATCGCAGTGGCGGGTCCAGACCGCTCGGTGAAGGTCCCAGACTACATCGCGGCGCTGGAAGGGGTCCATTTCGTCGAGCATCCGGACAACCCGCCCGGTATGCCGCGTGGCGGGGTCCCAAGCCATCCCGAAGTGCGTCCCAAGTGGGCCTGGGCACTGTGTTCCCAGACGGCAGGACGACCTGCCCCGACTGGAGGAGAATCCCCGCATGTCTGCACGCACGCCCACCGCTGGCTCCGCCGCCACCCCACCGACCAACGACCTCGCGGCGCCGACGCCGGCGGCGGTGCGTCCGCTGCGGATCGCGATGGCGGTCCTGGTGGCGACCGACCTCGTGGGCGGCCTCCTCGCCGTTCGCGCGGGCGTGAACACGTGGGGTGAGGCCTGGGGTCCAGAAGCCCTGCTGGCTGCACCGGTGCCGATGATCCTCGCGCAGCTGGTGCTGGTCTGGCTCGCGACTCGTCGCGGCGGCCGGCTGGCCGTCGTGGCCGCGAGCCTGCTGGCAGTGGCCTGCCTGGTCAGCGTGGTGTCCGGGTTCTTCGACGGTGGGCTGGGGAACGTAGAGCTGAGTCCGGGTTTGGCGGCCTTCCAGTACTTCCTGCTGGCCGTCACCACGTCGGTGGGTCTGCTCGCCGTCGCTCGTGCGGCGTCCCTGGTGCGGGGCCGCGGCTAGGAAAGCTCGCAGCTTCGGACGCTGCCGCCGACGGCGCGTGACGCCGTACGGACCACCACCTGCTGGTGCACCGAGCGCTCCGCCGACGGCGGCACGTGGACCTCGAGCACCCCGACGACGCCGTGCGCGGTGTCCTGCGCCTGGACCGTGCAGGTGACGTCCTGGTCGGGGGAGCGGTGCACGTCGAACCCGACCTGCACGCTGCGGTCGTCGATCACCTTGTAGTCGGTGTCGGTGTACGTGACGGCGCCCAGGCTGTTGGCCAACCCGAGCCACACGGCCAGCGCGATGCCGATGCTGACGCCGATCGTGCCGATGACCCACCAACGGCCGGTGCCGGGAGCGGGACGGGGGAGCGGCATGGGTGACCTTCCGCGGGTGAGAGGATGGCAAACGGTCCGGGCGTCTGGTGACTCCGGACGACCATTGTCGGCGATGGACGAATGAGGTTGTGCAGGTGGCTGACCGGTTGCGGCTCATGGCGGTGCACGCGCACCCCGACGACGAGTCGAGCAAGGGCGCGGCGACGACGGCGAGGTATGCCGCCACGGGTTACGACGTGCTCGTGGTGTCGTGCACGGGCGGCGAGCGCGGCGACGTGCTCAACCCCCGGCTCAAGGGCGATCCCCACATCGAGCGTGACCTCGCGCAGGTCCGCCGTGACGAGATGAAGCGGGCCCAGGAGATCCTCGGTGTGGACCACACCTGGCTCGGGTTCGTCGACTCCGGGCTGCCAGAGGGCGACCCGCTGCCGCCCCTGCCCGACGGATGCTTCGCCCTCGAGCCGATCGAGGTGACGACCGAGGCGCTGGTGCGCGAGATCCGCCGGTTCCGTCCCCACGTCATCACCACGTACGACGAGAACGGTGGCTACCCCCACCCGGACCACATCATGACCCACACGGTGTCGATGTCGGCCTTCGCGGCGGCCGGTGACTCCGCGGCATACCCCCATGCCGGTGAGCCGTGGCAGCCGCTCAAGCTCTACTACAACTCGCACAACCGGGCGAAGTACGCCGCGTTCCACGATGCCCTGCTGGAGCAGGGGATCGAGAGCCCCTACGGCGACTGGCTGAAGGACTGGGACCCGGAGACGGCCCGCACGATCACCACCCGCGTGCACTGCGCGGACTGGTTCGACCAGCGCGACCAGGCGCTGCTCGCCCACGCGACCCAGATCGACCCGGATGGCGCGTGGTTCCGTGTGCCGCGGGACCTGCAGGTGAGCGTCTGGCCGACCGAGGACTTCGAGGCCGCACTGTCCTACCTACCGGTGACACCGGTCGAGGACGACCTCTTCGCCGGCATCCCCGATGCGGCGGCAGGCGACGAGCTGGCGACCCGCGACGGACTCGAGCTGGCCTACGACGGTCGCAAGGAGGTGACTGCGTGAACGACGCCCCGTCTGCGATGGTCTCGCCCGGTCTCTGGGGCTTCGTGGCCTTCTTCGTGCTGGCCATCGCGCTCTACCTCCTGATGCGCAACATGAATGCGCGCATGCGGCGGATGTCCTACCGCTCCGAGGAGCTCGCGCGAGAGGCGCAGGCGGAGGCCGACGAGCGCAAGGCCCGCAAGGCCGACGACGTGCCGAAGGGTGACGTGCCCGAGGATCCGGAGCAGACTGGCCAGACCAAACCCTAGGTCCCGCACCGCCGGTCGGGACGAGTCCCAGGAGGCCAGCCATGAGCGGTCGGATCGTGCACTTCGAGCTCCCCTACGACGACCGGGAGCGTGCGTCGGCGTTCTACGGCGAGCTGTTCGGCTGGGACCTGCAGTCCTATCCGGGCATGGACTACACGATGGTGTCGACCGGTCCGACCGGCGAGCAGGGGCCCACCGAACCCGGCTTCATCAACGGCGGCATGGGCGAGCGGACGGGCAACCTGACGGCTCCGACGGTGGTCATCGATGTCGAGGACATCGAGGCGACGCTCGCCCAGGTCGAGGCGCGCGGCGGAACGGTCCTGTCGGGGAAGGAACCCGTCGCCTCGATGGGCTGGTCGGCCTACTTCACCGACTCCGAGGGCAACACCGTCGGGCTCTGGCAGACCAACCCCGACGGGTGACGCCCGCCCGCGCCGAGCCGGTCAGTCGAGCGGGTCAGGTTGAGCGGGTCAGGAAGGTGACCCGGCGCCGTAGACCGTCATCGACGCCGCGATGTAGTGCACGGTGAAGGCGGCGACGGTCAGGGTGTGGAAGATCTCGTGGAACCCGAACCAGCGCGGTGACGGGTTCGGCCGCTTGATGCCGTAGACGAGGGCGCCCACCGTGTAGAGCAGGCCGCCCACGGCGATCAGGGTGACGATGGCGGGTCCGCCGAACTTGAGCAGCGGGCCGAGGTAGAAGACCGCGACCCAGCCGAGCGCGACGTAGACCGGGGTGTAGAGCCAGCGGGGCGCGCCGACCCAGAAGACGCGGAAGAGCACGCCCGCGATGGCGCCGCTCCACACGATGAGCAGCATGGTGCGCGCGTCGTCGCGGGGCAGCAGCAGCGTGAAGGGCGTGTAGGTGCCCGCGATGATGAGGAAGATGTTGGAGTGGTCCATCCGCTTCAGGATGCCGGCGACCTTGGGCGACCAGTTGCCGCGGTGGTAGACCGCAGAGGTGCCGAACAGGAGCCAGGCGGTGACGCTGAAGACCGCGGCGGCGATGCGCGCGGGAGTCGTGGGGGCCAGGACGATCAGGACGATGCCTGCTGCGAGGGCCAGGGGGACCATGCCGGCGTGCAGCCAGCCGCGCAGGTGCGGCTTGACCGCAGCAACGACTGACTCGAGGGGTCCCTGCTCGGAGCGAGGGGCGGGTGCCGTAGTCATGGGTCCACTATAACCTACGGTCGCGTAGGTTACTAGCGCGTAGGTTGTGGGCCTGGCCTCGTCGTCACTTGCGTCACGATGGCCTCACCGGGCGGCTCGGACCAGCAGCGCGTGCGGCGTGCGTCCCACGAATCCCTCCTCGTCGAACACCTCGGCCATCGCCAGACCGGCTGCGCCACGGCCCAGCGTGGTGTGCGCGCGCAGCCCGATCCACTCGCCGCCCGGCTCGCGGACGAGGTCAGGACCACTCGATGGCGTCGAGGTAGCCCGGGTGCCAGCCCCGCGGCATACCGTGTTCGACCCCGCCGGTAGGCCCGGGCGGGGGTGCCGGCAACCCCGCCACCGGTCCCGAGTCGTCGCGCGGCACCAGCCACAGCGCAGCCCGCGCGACCGGACGCGACGTGGCCGTGTCGACCAGCTCGCACTCGACGAGCTCGACGGACCGTCCGGGTCGGGCCACGCGGCGCTCACCCGCAGCTGCGCGACGGGTAGCGGTCCGAGCAGGTCGCAGGTCACCCGGGCGACGACGCGCGACCCGTCGCCCAGGCGCTGCGCCTCGCGAGCCATCAGCGCCATGGGCGGTCCGTCGTGCTGGGCGTCCGCAGACCACGGCCCCGCGGGGTGGATCGAGGCGGTCACCGTGCTGCTTCCGGCCACGGTCTCGTCGGGCCGGTAGAACGATCCGGCGGCGGATGACACGGTCGCCATCCTGCCCGACCTCACCGGCCCCTCGGGGGTAGCGTGGTGTGTTGGGCCACGGGTGCGGTCCACTGACAAGGTTCGGGAGAAGGCGAGGAGTCCGCGTGGCGCTGTCCGACCTCCTGTATGCCGCGTACGAGCGACGACTCAGCCGTCGCCTCTCGCGGGAGACGCTTCCCCGCCACGTCGGCGTGATGCTGGACGGCAACCGTCGCTGGGCCAAGGCCCGCGGTCACGGCACGAAGGAAGGCCACCAGGCCGGTGCGGACAACATCGCCGGGTTCCTCGACTGGTGCGAGGAGGCGCGGGTCGAGGTGGTCACCCTGTGGCTGCTGTCGACCGACAACCTCAGCAGGCCGGCCGCCGAGGTCGTCCCCCTGCTGTCGATCATCGAGAACACCGTCAGCGACCTGGCCCAGACCAAGCGCTGGGTGATCAACCCCGTCGGGTCGCTGGACCTGCTGCCGGCCGAGACCGCGCGTCGCCTCAAGGAGAGCGCTGACCTGACCGAGGGCGTTCAGGGCATGACCGTGAACGTCGCCGTGGGCTACGGCGGCCGCCAGGAGATCACCGACGCCGTCCGGTCGATGCTCGTCTCGCACGCCGCGAACGGCACGACGATCGAGGAGCTGGCCGAGACGCTCCAGGTGGAGCACATCGCCGAGCACCTCTACACCAAGGGCCAGCCCGACCCCGACCTCGTCATCCGCACCTCCGGCGAGCAGCGGCTGTCCGGCTTCCTGCTCTGGCAGAGCGCGCACAGCGAGTTCTACTTCTGCGAGGCCTACTGGCCGGACTTCCGGCACGTCGACTTCCTCCGCGCGCTGCGCGCGTACGCCGACCGCAACCGCAGGTTCGGCAACTAGCCCCCGACCAGGGGCTCAGGGGCAGCCGAGCGGGCCCAGCGGCATACCAACGCCTGAGGGGCGCCTCAGCCGGTTGGGTTAACTCTGGATGACACCTGAGGACACGCGGCGTGGTTGCGCGTCGCGGACCGATCTCGGTCGTACCGTCCGTAGTGACGCGGGGCACCCGTCCCACGTTCGGGGAGGCCGACCTATGGAGCAGATCCAGCTCCGAGCGGAGGGCCGGAACCGGCTCCACCGCGGTGGGAAAGCCTGGTCCCGGCACCTCGTTCGCGAGTAGGCGCATCGCGCCGAAGCGCGCGCTGTGCCAAGGAGAGACATTGGCCTCGAACCACGACAGCACCCGTCGTACCTCCTCCAGCTCATCGCCGCGCTCCGCCAGCACCACTGGCAGCACAGGGGCCTCCCGCGCGATGCCGGTTCCCAAGGCCAAGGGCAAGGCCGAGGCCCCCGACTTCCGGACCTTCGTGCTCGACACGTCCGTCCTGCTGTCCGACCCGCGGGCCATGCTGCGGTTCAAGGAGCACGAGGTCGTGCTGCCGGTGGTCGTCGTCACCGAGCTCGAGGCCAAGCGGCACCACCCTGAGCTGGGCTACTTCGCGCGTCAGGCGCTACGGCTGCTCGACGACCTGCGCATGAGCGAGGGGCGGCTCGATGCCCCGGTGTCGGTCGGCGACGTGGGCGGGACGCTGCGCGTCGAGCTCAACCACACGGACCCGAGCTCGCTGCCGGCCGGCTTCCGGCTGGGCGACAACGACACCCGCATCCTGTCCGTGGCCAAGAACCTGTCCGACGAGGGCTTCGCCGTCACGGTCGTCAGCAAGGACCTGCCGATGCGGGTCAAGGCGTCAGCCGTCGGGCTCGACGCCGAGGAGTACCGCGCCGAGCTGGCCATCGACTCCGGCTGGACCGGGATGACCGAGCTCGACATCAGCGTCGAGGAGATGGACTCGCTCTATGAGCACGGCCGCATCGAGAACGCCGCCGCTGCCGAGATGCCCTGCCACACCGGGCTGGTCCTGCTCTCGCCGCGGGGAAGCGGTCTGGGGCGGGTCGGTGCCGACAAGCAGATCCGGCTGGTGCGTGGCGACCGTGACGCGTTCGGGTTGCACGGCCGCAGCGCCGAGCAGCGGATCGCCCTCGACATCCTGCTCGACCCGGACGTGGGCATCGTCTCGCTCGGTGGCCGCGCGGGCACTGGCAAGTCGGCGCTCGCGCTCTGCGCCGGCATCGAGGCGGTCATGGAGCGTCGCCAGCACCGCAAGGTCGTCGTCTTCCGACCCCTGTATGCCGTGGGCGGCCAGGAGCTGGGCTACCTCCCTGGCAGTGAGTCGGAGAAGATGGGCCCCTGGGCCCAGGCGGTCTTCGACACCCTCGGTGCGCTGGTCTCGCACGAGGTGGTCGAGGAGATCATGGACCGCGGGATGCTCGAGGTCCTGCCGTTGACCCACATCCGGGGCCGGTCCCTGCACGACGCCTTCGTGATCGTCGACGAGGCCCAGAGCCTCGAGCGCAACGTGCTGCTCACGGTGCTGTCCCGCATCGGCCAGAACTCCCGCGTGGTGCTCACCCACGACGTCGCCCAGCGGGACAACCTGCGGGTGGGACGCCACGACGGCGTCGCCGCGGTCATCGAGGCGCTCAAGGGGCACCCGCTGTTCGCCCACGTCACCCTCACCCGCAGCGAGCGCAGCCCCATTGCGGCCCTGGTGACCGACCTGCTCGAGGGTCTCGAGGTCTGAGCCTCGAAGGCTGGAGGTCTGATCCTGTCCGATCCTGGACGTGTCCGGAGGCACACCGCCCTGCTCACGGGGCGGTGTGCCTCCACCAAATGGATGAATCTTCTGTCACACCCGTCACAGGAGTCCCAGAAGTCTGGGGACGATTGGGGTTTGGCTTCCACGATCGGGTAAGGTCTCGGTTTCATAACGTGCCGGGACGCTTTCTGTTGGGCTGCGCAGAGTGAGTAGCTGCAGCCTGTTGGGCGACTTGGCGAACATCCCCCCGGCACCGATTGAGGCCACCACATGTGCGGTGGCCTTTCCTTTGGAGGAACCCGCATGAGTCAGCCCTACCAGGGTCGGCACCGCCATGGTGCGGCCCACGGCAGGAAAGCCTCTCGTTCTTCCGGTCTCACCAAGGCGATCCGGCGCCCCGCGGTGACGTCGAGCGTGCTGCTCGCGGTCATCGCCACGACTGCCGCCGGCTACCAGGCCACCGACCAGCGCCAGACCGGCGCGGCTGCCTTCACGGTGAGCACCGAGGCCATCGCCCAGGCCAACGAGCTCGCTGACGCGCAGATCGAGGACACCGCCCGACTAGCTGCGGACCGCAACGAGACCAACGCGAGCATCGCGGCGGCCCAGGAGAAGGACCGCATCGCCACGATCGCCGCTGCCGAGGCCGCTGCCGAGGCGCGTCGCCAGGCTGCCGAGAAGGTGGCCCGCGACAAGGCTCGCAAGGCCCTCGAGGCCAAGAAGCAGGCGATCCTCCGCAACGCGCAGAAGGATCCTCGCGCCGCTGCCCGTGCGCTGCTGCCCGAGTTCGGGTTCAGCGACAGCCAGTTCGGCTGCCTGGACACCCTCTGGATGGGCGAGAGCGGCTGGCGCTACACCGCCGAGAACTCCTCCTCCGGCGCCTACGGCATCCCGCAGTCCCTGCCAGCCTCCAAGATGGCGACCGTGGGCCCGGACTACCTCACCAACCCCGTCACCCAGATCCGCTGGGGCCTGAAGTACATCAAGAGCTCCTACGGCACCCCGTGTGGCGCCCTGAGCGCCTGGCAGAGCCGCTCGCCGCACTGGTACTGAGCCACCCACAGCGAGAACGTCGAGAGAGCCGCACCCAGCCGGGGGCGGCTCTCTCGCTGTGTGGGCCTGCCCGTGACGGGCGAGGTATGCCGCGTGGCCGGCCACGCGGCATACCCCACCTAGCGCGGTGGGCGGGTCATGGCCAGGACGTCGAGGGCCTGGTCCAGCTGTTCCTCGGTGAGCTCGCCGCTGGCGACGTGGCCGCGCTCGATGACCACCTCGCGGATGGAGCGACGCTCCTTGATCGACTGCTTCGCGACCGCGGCGGCGGCCTCGTAGCCGATGTAGCGGTTCAGTGGGGTGACGATCGACGGGGATCCCTCCGCGAGGTCCCTGGCCCGTTCGATGTCGGCCTCGATGCCGTCGATGCAGCGGTCAGCGAGCAGCCGTGAGGTCGCGGCCAGCAGCGAGGCGGACTCGAGGATGTTGCGCGCCATGACGGGGAGCATGACGTTGAGCTCGAAGGCACCCGAGGCGCCGGCCAGGGTGATGGTCGTGTCGTTGCCGATCACCTGGGCACAGGCCATCAGGGTGGCCTCGGGAAGGACCGGGTTCACCTTGCCGGGCATGATGCTCGACCCGGGCTGGAGGTCGGGCAGGTGGATCTCGCCGAGCCCGGACCGCGGGCCGGAGGACATCCAGCGCAGGTCGTTGCAGATCTTGGTCAGGCTGACGGCGACGACCTTGAGCGCCCCGCTCAGCTCGACGACGGCGTCCTGGGCGGACTGCGCCTCGAAGTGGTCGGCCGCCTCCCGGAAGGTCACACCGGTCTGCGAGCTCACCGCCTCGATGACGGCTGAGGCAAAGCCCGGCGCGGCATTGAGACCGGTCCCGGCCGCGGTGCCCCCCAACGGGAGCTCGGCCGTCGCCCGCGCCGCGGCGAGGACGCGCTCGGCACCCAGCTCGACCTGGCGGGCATAGCCACCGAACTCCTGGCCGAGCGTCACCGGAACGGCATCCATGAGGTGGGTGCGGCCTGCCTTGACGACATCGGCAAACTGGGTCTCCTTGGCCCGCAACGCCTGTGCGAGGTGCGACAGGCTCGGGGCCAGGTCGCGGTGCACGGCCAGGGTGGCAGCGATACGCAGCGCACTCGGGAAGGTGTCGTTGCTGGACTGGCCAGCGTTGACGTGGTCGTTGGGGTGGATGGCGTCACCGGTCGCCAGGTGGGCGATCCTGGCGACGACCTCGTTGACGTTCATGTTGGTGGAGGTGCCGGACCCGGTCTGGAAGACGTCGATGGGGAACTGGTCGTCATGCTGGCCCTGAGCCACCTCGGCCGCAGCGGCAGTGATGGCCCGGGCCCGGTCTGCGTCGATGACCCCGAGGTCGGCGTTGACCTCGGCTGCGGCGGCCTTGAGCAGGGCCAGCGCGTGGACCACGCCGACCGGGACGGGCTGACCGGAGATCGGGAAGTTGTCGACGGCGCGGGCGGTCTGCGCGCCCCACAGGGCGTCGGCAGGGACCTCCACGTCGCCCATCGAGTCGTGCTCGGTGCGGGTGGCGGGTTTCGGCTCACTCATGTCCCCATCATGCGCCACCACCCGGCGTGCAGCAGGCGCACTCACACCGCTAGGAGGCGATCGCGGCCACCGGCCAGGCGATCGCCGCGAACCGAGCGGCTCGACCGACGAGCACCGCCACGGTGAACACCGCCACCGGGGTCCGGCGGAGGCCGGCCACCACGGCGACCACGGCCAGCGGCGGCACTCCGGCAGAGGCGCTCACCAGCACCACCAGGCCGCCCACCAGGGGTCGGTCCAGCTGGAGCAGCAGCCGCGCCGACCAGTCACGCAGCTTCAGCCGCCAGGCGCTGGTCGGCGGCCGCGCCGGTCGTCGGGCACGCTCCCGCAGGAACTTCCGGTGCACCCCCTTGCGCACCATCACGAAGATCGCGACCTTGCCGATGGTCTGACCGAGGGAGACCCCTGCCACGCCCCACCAGGCCGCCGAGGCGCCACCGGCCGCCGCTGCCACGACGAAGGCTTCGGCGTTGAGCAGCGGTATGAAGGCCGAGACGAGGCCGTAGCCCAGCCCTCCGAGCAGAAGGGTGAGCAGACCTGCCGTCACGGGACGAGGGTGCGGTCGCCGGCCGGCGTCAGCTCGCCGCGGCCGCCGGCACCTCGAGTCGCGACGAGCAGGCGCGCGATCGACCAGACCTTGACGCCGAGGACAGCGAGTGCGGCCAGCACGGCCGGCCACGCGAGATCGGCCAGGCACAGAAGCACCACGAGCGAGTTGTTCAGGGCCTTGGCCGGGTGGGTCCAGTTCAGGCGGTAGATCGCCCGGTCGACGCGGTAGAAGTAGTTGGGGCTCACGATGTCGAAGGCGAGGAACGACAACGAGAGCATCGTGTCCACGACGCAGAACTGGAACAGGAAGATGCCGATGGCCGGCGTCGAGTCGGGGTCGATGCGCAGGAACGCCGCCGCCACCACCATGGTGCTCGCGCGGTCGCACACGATGTCGAACACGGCGCCCAGGCGGGTCTCCTGGTTCATCCGACGGGCGGCCTGTCCGTCAGCCATGTCGCCGAACCAGTAGACGAGGTAGGCCGCCGCCAGGACCGCCACCGAACCCGTGTAGCCCGCCCAGACCGCGAGCGCCATCGCGACCACAGTGCGGACCACGGTGATCGCGTTGGGGACGGAGACCACCCGCTCACGCGTCCATAGGCCCGCCAGTTGACCCGCGGGCCGGACGACCCCCGACCGACTACCCACTCACCGAGCATAGGGCGACGCGGCGGCGCCGTGGGGAGGTCGCCTAAAGCTTGCGGAGCCGGATCCGGCGGACGCTGTGGTCCTTGCCCTTGGCGAGCACCAACGTGGCGCGGCTGCGGGTGGGCAGGACGTTCTCGCGCAGGTTGACCTCGTTGATCTCCTGCCAGATCCGAGCGGCGGTGTCGCGCGCCTGCTCGTCGGACAGCACGGCATACCGGTGGAAGTAGGAGTCGGGATCCGCGAAGGCGGTCTCGCGCAGGCGCAGGAACCGCTCGACGTACCACTGGCGGATGTCGTCGAGGTGGGCGTCGACGTAGACCGAGAAGTCGAAGAAGTCGCTCACGGCCAAGCCGGTACGGCCGTCCTCCTGCAGGCGCGGCGCCTGCAGGACGTTGAGGCCCTCGACGATCAGCACGTCGGGCTGCCGGACGACGACCCGCTCCCCGGGGACGATGTCGTAGGTCAGGTGCGAGTAGACCGGCGCGCTGACCTCGGCCTTGCCGGACTTGACCTCGGCCACGAAGCGCAGCAGGGCCCGTCGGTTGTAGGACTCGGGGAAACCCTTGCGCTGCAGCAGGTTCCGACGTTCCAGCTCAGCGTTCGGGTAGAGGAACCCGTCCGTCGTGATGAGCTCTACCTCGGGCGTCCCCGGCCAGCGGGACAGCAGCTCCTTGAGCAGGCGAGCCGTCGTGGACTTGCCGACGGCGACCGACCCGGCCACCCCGATGACGAACGGTGTCTTGGCGGGACTCTCTCCGAGGAAGTCTCCCGTGATCCGGTGCAGCCCCGCTGTCGCGCCGACGTAGAAGTTGAGCAGCCGGGACAGGGGGAGGTAGACCTCTTCGACCTCGGCGAGGTCGATCCGGTCGCCCAGTCCCCTGAGCCGGCTGACGTCGTCGGCATCGAGGCTCAGCGGCTGGTTCTCCCGCAGGCGGGCCCAGGCGGCGCGGTCCAGCTCGACGTAGGGCGAGGGGAGGGCGCCGATGCCGTTCGCGGGATGGCTCACGGGCGCCATTCTTGCTCACCCTCGTGCGAGGCCTCTGATGCCGTCCGCGAGCCGGTCGACGGTTAGGCTGCCAGTCATGTGCGGAATCGTCGGATACGTCGGCCCCAACGCCGACGGCAAAGCCCTGGATGTCGTCATGGAGGGCCTGGCCCGCCTCGAGTACCGCGGCTACGACTCGGCCGGGGTGGCTCTCGTCACGGCGGACGGTGTCTCGAGCGAGAAGCGCGCGGGCAAGCTGGTCAACCTCGTGGACGCCCTCGAGGCCGACCACCTCCCCGGGGCGACGACCGGCATCGGCCACACCCGTTGGGCCACGCACGGCGGACCGACCGACCAGAACGCGCACCCGCACCGGGCCGGCGAGGACGGCAAGCTCGCCCTCATCCACAACGGGATCATCGAGAACTTCCACCAGCTCAAGAACGCCCTGCTGGCGGACGGAGCGGCATTCCAGAGCGAGACCGACACCGAGGTGGCCGCCCACCTGGTGGCGCGCGAGTACGCCACCACGGGTGACCTCACCCTGGCCATGCAGAACGTCGTCAACCGGCTCGAGGGCGCCTTCACACTGTTGGCGGTCCACGCCGACAGCCCGGGCGTCGTCGTCGGCGCGCGCCGCAACAGCCCGCTCGTCGTGGGGCTCGGCGAGGGCGAGAACTTCCTCGGCTCGGACGTCGCGGCCTTCATCGGCCACACCCGCCACGCGCTCGAGCTCGGCCAGGACCAGATCGTCACGATCACGCCCGACTCCTACACCGTCATCAACTTCGACGGCAGCCCCGCCGAGGGCAAGCGCTACGAGGTCACCTGGGACGCTGCCGCTGCCGAGAAGGGCGGCTACGCGACCTTCATGGAGAAGGAGATCTACGACCAGCCGCACGCCGTCGGCGACACGCTGCTCGGTCGCACCGACATCGACGGACGGCTCGTGCTCGACGACATGTCGATCACCGAGGACCAGCTCCGCAACGTCGACCGCATCATCATCGTGGCGTGCGGCACCGCGGCCTACGCGGGCATGGTCGCCAAGTACGCGATCGAGCACTGGACCCGCATCCCGGTCGAGGTCGCCCTCGCACACGAGTTCCGCTACAGCGACCCGATCGCGACCGAGCGCACGCTGGTCGTCTCGATCAGCCAGTCCGGCGAGACGATGGACACGCTGATGGCCGTCAAGCACGCCCACGAGCTGGGCGCCCTCACCCTCAGCATCTGCAACACCCACGGATCGACCATCCCGCGCGAGTCCGACGCCGTGCTCTACACGCACGCCGGCCCCGAGATCGCGGTCGCGTCGACCAAGGCGTTCCTCGCCCAGATCACTGCGTGCTACATCCTCGGCCTCTACCTCGCCCAGCTGCGTGGCGGCACGTTCGCCGACGACGCCCAGTCGGTGATGAAGGAGCTGCACGAGATCCCGGCCAAGCTCGAGGACCTGCTCGGCCGGATGGACCGGGTCAAGGAGATCGCCCGGTTCATGGCCGACACCCGTTCGGTGCTCTTCCTCGGTCGCAACGTCGGCTACCCCGTGGCCATGGAGGGCGCGCTCAAGCTCAAGGAGCTCGCCTACATCCACGCCGAGGGTTTCGCCGCCGGTGAGCTCAAGCACGGCCCGATCGCGCTCATCGAGGCCGGGCAGCCGGTCTTCATCGTCGTCCCCGGCCCCGGTACTCCGCACGAGCTGCACAAGAAGGTCGTGTCCAACATCCAGGAGATCCGCGCCCGCGGCGCCCGCACCATCGTGGTGGCCGAGGACGGTGACGAGGACGTGGTCCCCTTCGCCGACGAGGTGATCCGCGTGCCTGCGACGTCGCCGCTGCTCGCGCCGCTGCTGACTGTGGTGCCGCTGCAGGTCTTCGCCCTGCACCTGTCGACCGCCAAGGGCCTCGATGTCGATCAACCCCGAAACCTCGCCAAGTCCGTCACCGTCGAGTGAGCGGACGCTGACGTGAAGGGACGCGGCCGGTGATCGTCGGGGTCGGGATCGACGTCGTCGACGTGGAGCGATTCGGGCAGACGCTCGAACGCACGCCCGGCCTGCTCGACCGCCTGTTCACCGACGAGGAGCGGTCCCTTCCGCTCAACTCGCTCGCGGCTCGGTTCGCCGCGAAGGAGGCGCTCGCCAAGGCGCTCGGCGCCCCCGTGGGCCTGAACTGGCAGGACGCGACCGTGCGCCGCGGCGAGGACGGCCGACCGCACCTGCTGGTCAGCGGCACCGTCGAGGCGCGCGCCGAGGCCCTGGGCGTGCACGCGATGCACATCTCCCTGTCGCACGACGCGGGCATCGCCTCGGCCGTCGTCATCGCCGAGGGCTGAGCCGTGCTCCAGGCCTGGTCCGCGGAACGCGTCCGCGCCGCAGAAGAGACCCTCATGGGCGAGCTCGCCGACGGCGAGCTCATGGCGCGCGCCGCTGAGGGGCTCGCCGAGGTGTGCCGAGCCCGGCTGACCGCCTCCGGCGGCGCTCGTGTCGTCGTCCTCGCAGGGCCGGGCAACAACGGCGCCGATGCCTTGTATGCCGCGGCTCACCTCGCCGACGGCGGTTCCGACTGCGTTGCCCTGCAGGGGAGCTGGCCGCTGGCCATCGGAGATGCTGCCTCGTGGCTGGCTGCCGGCGTCCGGGTCGTCGCCGTCGATGGTGACTGGGCGCGCGCGCTCGCCGACGCCGACCTGGTCATCGACGGCGTGCTCGGCATCGGAGGCCGCCCTGGGCTGCCGGACGAGGCAGTGGCCTGGGTCGACGCGATCCCGGAGGCGGCCTACGTCGTCAGCGTCGACCTGCCGTCGGGCCAGGACCCGTCGGGCCAAACTGCCTCGGACACAGGCGTTTTCGCCGATGAGACGGTCACCTTCGGCGTGGCCAAGCCGGTGCACCTGCTTCCGGCGACAGAGGCTGCCGTGGGTCGGCTGACCATCATCGACATCGGGCTCGGCGTGGACGGTGCGCCCGATGTCGAGCGGCTGGACTTCGCCGACGTCGCCCGGCTGTGGCCGGTCCCCACCGCCACCGATGACAAGTACTCGCGCGGCGTGCTCGGGGTGGTCGCCGGTGGTGAGGACTACACGGGCGCAGCGATCCTGTGCTGCACGGCAGCCGTCGGCGCTGGACTCGGCATGCTCCGCTACGTCGGCACCCCGACGCCGACCAGCCTGGTCCGGGCAGCCGTCCCCGAGGCCGTGCACGGCGACGGACGCGTGCAGGCCTGGGTGGTCGGGCCCGGACTCGACACCACCTCTCGCGCCCGGGGCAGCAAGGCCCAGCTGGATGTCGCCCGGGCGGCGCTCGACTCCGACCTGCCCGTCCTCGTGGATGCGGGTGGCATCGACCTGGTCGACGGACGTCGGGACGCCCCCACCCTGCTCACACCTCACGCCGGCGAGCTCGCCCGGCTGCTCTCCCGGCTCGAAGGAGCCGAGACCACGCGCTCCCAGGTGTCGGCCGACCCGCTCGGCCACGCCCGCCACGCCGCGGACCTCACCGGGGCGACGATCCTGCTGAAGGGTGCCACGACGCTGGTCGTCCCCCCGACCGCCTCAGGGCTTGCCGTCCGCTCGCAGAACGACGCCCCGCCGTGGCTGGCCACGGCGGGGGCGGGTGACGTCCTGGCCGGTGTCTGTGGCGCGCTCCTCGCTGCCGGGCTGTCGCCGCTGGACGCCGGCAGCCTCGGTGCGCTCGTGCACGGGGTGGCCGCCGACCGGGCCAACCCGGGAGGGCCGGTCCGCGCGCTCGCCGTCGCCCACGGCATACCCGAGACCGTCGCCCACCTGCTCGTTCGCTGATTTCGGCGCTCGTGAAAGACTGATCGGCGATGAGCGACACGACGACGAAGACCACCCCAGCCCCGGCCCCGCCGGGGCTGCCCGCGTGCGCCCAGGTCGACCTCGGCGCCATCACCAGCAACGTCGCAGCCCTCAAGGCGCTGGCCGGCAACGCGGAGGTGATGGCGGTCGTCAAGGCCGACGCCTACGGCCACGGCCTGCTGCCCTCAGCGCGAGCTGCCCTGCGCGGCGGCGCCACCTGGCTGGGCGTCGCCCAGCTGCCCGAAGCGATCGAGCTGCGACGTGCGGGTGTCGAGGCGCCGCTGCTCTCGTGGCTGCACGTGCCGGGCCAGGACTTCGTCAAGGCCGTCAACCTGGGCATCGACCTCGGCATCTCCACGACGTGGGCCCTCGACCAGGTGCTCGCCGCAGCCACCGTCTCCGGGCAGACCGCTCGCGTGCACCTCAAGGTCGACACCGGTCTGGGCCGCAACGGTGCCTGGGACGCAGAGCTCGAGACGCTGCTCGCCACCCTCGCGTCGGCGCAGGCGAAGCAGGCCGTCGAGGTCGTCGGGTTGTTCAGCCACTTCGCCTATGCCGACGCCCCGCAGCACCCGACGGTCAAGGCCCAGCAGGAGCGGTTCGAGGGCATCGTCGCCCAGGCGGAGCGCGCCGGCATCCGACCGCAGGTGCGCCACCTCGCCAACTCAGCGGCCACGCTGACCAATCCGTCGGCCCATTACGACCTCGTCCGCCCTGGCCTGTCCGTCTATGGGCTCTCACCCGTCCCCGACCTGGGGGCCCCCGAGGACTTCGGGCTGCGTGAGGCGATGCGACTCGTCGCCCGGCTGTCCAGCGTGAAGGAATCCCTTGCAGGACAGGGCGTCTCGTACGGCCACGCCTACACCACGAGCGAGGACACCAAGCTCGGTCTGGTGCCGATGGGCTACAGCGACGGCGTGCCCCGGCATGCCACCAACGTCGGTCCGGTGCAGGTCGGTGGCCGCAGGTATGCCGTGGCAGGACGGGTCTGCATGGACCAGTTCGTCCTCGACCTCGGTCCCGACAGCACGGCCCGTGCCGGCGACGAGGCCGTCCTGTTCGGCGTGGGTGCGGAGGGTGAACCCACCGCGCAGGACTGGGCAGCCGCGATCGACACGATCAACTACGAGCTCGTGACCCGCGTCGGTGCCAGGGTGCCACGGGTCTACCTCGGCGGCGACAAGTGAGCCCTGCGAACCGCAGCCTGGCCGGGCTCGGGATCGGTCTGGCGGCCGCTGGCGTGGCCGCGGCGGCCGGCATCGCCGCCGGACGGGTGACCAAGGAACGCCATGCCCGCCTTGCCGTCCTTGCACCCGCCGGCGCCTATGCGCACACCCCTGACATGGAGCTCGTGGTCGTCGCCGACGACGGCGTGCCGCTGCACGTCGAGGTCGACGAGCCGGCCCCCGACGCGGCCACGTCCGACAAGCCGACCGTGGTCTTCTCCCACGGTTTCTGCCTGAGCCTCGAGAGCTGGGTGCTGCAGCGCAAGGAGCTCGTCCGGGACGGCCACCGCGTGGTCGCCTGGGACCAGCGTGGGCACGGGCGCTCTGGACGTGGCACCGAGGAGTCCTGCGACATCGACCAGCTCGGGCGCGACCTGTACCGCGTCATCGAGGAGGTCGCCCCCGAGGGCGAGCTCGTCCTCGTCGGTCACTCCATGGGCGGCATGACCACGATGGCCCTGGCCGACCAGCACCCCGACCTGATCCGCGACAGGGTGGTGGCCGCGGCCTTCGTCGCGACCAGCGCGGGCGGCGCCCAGCTCGTGTCGCTCGGCTTCGGCCAGTACTTCGGCAAGCTCGTGGGCCGCTTCGGCCCGGGTGTGCTGGACCGGCTCTCGTCGCGACCAGGACTGGTCCGCACCGCCCTGCGGGCCGGTCGCGACATCGAGGAGTTCCTGGTGGAGCGGTGGAGCTTCGGCTCACCGGTGCCACCGGCGGCGGTGCGGCTGACCGGCGACATGATCTTCGGAACGCCACTCGACGTGATGGCCGACTTCCTGCCCACCTTCGACCAGCACGACAAGCGCGATGCACTCGTCCACTTCCACGGCGTCGAAGTGCTGGTGCTCAACGGGAGCCGCGACGTGCTGACGCCGCCAGACCACAGCGAGGAGATCGTCCGCCTCATCCCCGGAGCCGAGCACGTGGTCATCGAGGAGGCCGGCCACATCATCATGCTCGAGCACCCCGAGGTGCTCAACGAGCAGTTCGCCGGACTGATCGAGCGGGGCAGGCGGGCCGCGGCCGAGGGCATCGAGGTCGCGCGCAAGCCGCGGGTCCGGCGCACGGTCACCGACCTGGCCAAGCGCCGCCGCGTGGCGAAGGCGCGACGCGGGCAGAACAGTGCCTGAGCTGGTCAGCCCCGACCTGCCCACCGCCGAGGACACCCGGGCCTGGGGCATCCGGCTGGGGCGTCTCCTGCGCGCAGGAGACCTGGTCGTCCTGACCGGCGGACTCGGGGCGGGCAAGACGACGCTGACCCAAGGGCTGGCCGAGGGAGTCGGGGTGCGCGGACCGATCACCTCGCCCACGTTCGTCATCGCCCGCGTCCACCCGTCACTGGTTGGCGGTCCTGCCTTGGTCCACGTCGACGCCTACCGGCTGGGTGGCTTCGCAGAGCTCGACGACCTCGACCTCGACACGTCCCTGGAGGACTCGGTCACGGTGGTCGAGTGGGGACACGGTCTGGCCGAGGACCTGGCCGACGACCGGCTCGAGGTCACGCTGTCCGGGGAGGACACCCGCCGCGCCCGGGTGGAGACGCACGGTGACCGGTGGGCGACGGCCGACCTCGCCGTGCTCGGTGGGGTTGCCTGATGTTGCTCCTGGCCATCGACACCTCGACCTCAGCCATCACCGTCGCCCTGCACGATGGCGAGATCGCCTCGACCGCAACCGTTCTCGATGCGCGTGGTCACACCGAACACGTCGCCCCCCTCATCGAGCGCTGTCTGGAGTCGGCCGGCCGGGCCCCGGCTGACGTCACCGAGGTGGTCGTCGGCAACGGCCCCGGACCGTTCACTGGCCTCCGGGTCGGCATCGTGACCGGTCTGGTCTTCGCCCACGCCCGCGGCATCCCTGTCCACGGCGTGTGCAGCCTCGACGCCCTCGCCTTCGACGTCGCGGCCCAGCGTGGCGACGGTGACTTCCTCGTGGCCACCGACGCGCGCCGCAAGGAGGTCTACTGGGCGAGGTATGCCGCGTCGGCCGGGACCGCGCGCCGCCTCACCGAGCCAGCGGTGGCGCTGCCGGCAGACCTGCCGGACGAGGTGCGCCTGCTGCCCACCGCGGGCCGCGGGCCGCTGCTCTACCCGCAGGTCTTCCCCGACTCCGTTCAGGTCCACGACGTCCAGGCAGGCTCGCTCGCAGTCGTTGCGCTGCAACGGTTGCGTGACGGTGTGGCCATGCCGGTGGACCCGCTCTACCTTCGACGGCCAGACGCCCTGACGACCGCAGAACGGGCCAAGCCGTGACGACCCTGAGGGACCTGCGCTGGTCAGACATCGAGGACGTCGTCGCGCTCGAGACCGAGCTGTTTCCCGACGACGCCTGGACGCCCGCCTCGCTGTGGACCGAGCTCGCCGCCCGTCCACGACGTTCCTATGTCGTTGCCGAGGATGACGAGGGTGCCGTCGTCGGCTATGCCGGCGTCGATCTCGGCGGCGAGGTGGCAGACGTGATGACCATGGCCGTCGCGAGCGGCGCCCAAGGCAGTGGCCTGGGGCGCCGGCTCCTCGAGGAGCTGGTGGCGCAGGCTGAGGCCGACCACGCGGCATACCTCATGCTCGAGGTGCGGGCCGACAACGAGCCGGCCCGAAAGCTCTATGAGTCAAGGGGATTCGAGCTGTTGACGGTGCGCCGGCGCTACTACCAGCCAGGTGATGTCGATGCCCACGTCATGCGGCTCACCCTGCAGGAGGTGGCCCGATGAGCGCCGCATGGAGGAACGCCGACCAGCCGCTCGTCCTCGGCCTGGAGACGTCCTGCGACGAGACGGGCGTGGGCATCGTGCGCGGTGAGACGCTGCTCTTCGACGCGATCGCCAGCAGCGTCGACGAGCACGCGCGGTTCGGTGGCGTGGTGCCCGAGGTCGCCAGTCGCGCGCACCTGGAAGCCATGGTCCCGACGATCGAGCGCGCCACCCGCGAGGCCGGGGTCCGGCTCGCCGACCTGGACGCCATCGCCGTCACCTCCGGCCCCGGCCTCGCCGGTGCGCTGATGGTCGGCGTGGCCGCCGCGAAGGCCCTCTCGGTTGCCCTCGGCGTCCCGCTGTACGGCGTGAACCACCTCGCATCCCACGTTGCCGTCGACATCGTCGAGCACGGCCCGCTGCCCGAGCCGACGCTGGCCATGCTCGTCTCCGGCGGTCACTCCTCGCTGCTGCTCGTGCCCGACGTCACCCACGACATCCGGTCCCTGGGGTCCACGATCGACGACGCGGCGGGCGAGGCGTTCGACAAGGTAGCGCGGGTGCTGGGGCTGCCCTTCCCGGGAGGCCCGCACATCGACCGGATGGCGCGCGACGGCGACCGGGTCGCCATCGACTTCCCCCGCGGGCTGACGACCGGGCGTGACATGGAGCGCTACCGGTTCGACTTCTCGTTCTCCGGGCTCAAGACCTCGGTGGCTCGGTGGGTCCAGGCGCGGGAGGCGACGGGGGAGCCGGTGCCGGTGGCGGACGTGGCCGCGTCGTTCCAGGAGGCGGTCACCGACGTGCTCACCCGCAAGGCCGTCCTGGCCTGCAAGGAGCACGGTGTCGCGAACCTCCAGATCGGCGGTGGGGTCGCGGCCAACAGCCGGCTCCGGGCGATGGCCCAGGAGCGCTGCGACGCAGCCGGCATCACGCTGCGCGTGCCGCGACCCGGCCTCTGCACCGACAACGGCGCGATGGTCGCCGCGCTCGGAGCCCAGATGGTGCTCAAGGGGCGGGCGCCCTCCGACCTGGGGCTGCCGGCGGACTCCTCGATGCCGGTGACCCAGATCCAGTCCTAGCGGGCGACGCGCAGACTCCCGGGGAGGGTCAGCTGCACTTGACCAGGCCGAGGTCGGCCTTGAGGTCGAGCACGCGTGCGGCGGCCGCGTCCACCTGCGCTGCGAAGGCTGGGCTGGCGGCCCGTTGGGCGGCAATTGCCTTGAGCATGGCTGGGGCCTGGGACGCCTTGGCGGTGAGGACGATGTCGCCTCCGGCCGCGATGAAGCGCGTGGCCCGCTGTCCCACCGGAACGGCAGCCACGGCCTTGGCGGCCCCGACGTCGTCGGTGATGACCACCCCGTCGAAGCCCATCGACTGGCGCAGCAGGTCGGTGATCACCGCCGTGGAGAACATCGCCTGGTTCTCGGGGTCGAGCTTGGGATAGCGGGCCGAGGAGATCATCACCAGGGGAGCACCCGCCTCGATCCCCGCCGCGAAGGGTGCGAGGTAGGGGTCGTCAGCGCTGGCGGTGCGGTCGGTGGTTCCGGTGCTGGTCACGTCGGTGTTGCCGGTGATGCGGCCGAGTCCGGGGAAGTGCTTGACCGTCGGCGCGATGCCGGCGGCGAGGGTCCCGCGGACGAAGGCCGCGGCATACCTGGCGTTGGTCTGGGGCGAGCCGGGCGCGAAGTCCCGGCGGTAGCGGCCGATGGGCTGGTTGGCGGCACCGAGCGAGGTGGGGACGGTGTCGGCCACCGGTGCGAGGTTGATGTTGATGCCACCTCGGGCGAGCTGGCGGGACCACGTCTCGACGTTCCGTTCCTCGGTCGCGACGCTGGAGGCGGCCTGGAGGCGCGCTGACGGCATCCGGCTGAACCCGGACCCGCGCAGCTGTTGGACCTGGCCACCCTCCTGGTCGGCGGCCACCAACAGCCCGTCTGCGGCCGCCGCGGTCAGCCGTTTCGAGATGGTCGCCATCGACGCGGCCCCACCGGACCAGCCGCCGAGGTAGATCACGCCACCCAGCCCCTGTGCCTTGATCTGGGCCGCGAGCGCGCGCGAGCTGCCGGTCGGCTGGAGCCCGACCATGAGCAGCTGTCCGGCCCGCTGTGGCGGGGTCATGGCAGTGGCGAGCTGCTCGCCGCAGCTGGGCGCAGCGGTGGTGGTGGCGCTGGAGGTGCTCGACGTCCCCGAGGCGCTGGCAGCGCCCGTGCTGGTGGCCGACCCTGCGGCGGACCCGGTGGGCGCCGCAGCCGGTTGGCCCGTGTCACACGCTGCGGTCGCCGTGAGTGCCAGCGCGGTCAGGCCGACCAGGACGATGCGGGCGTGGCGCGCGGGGTGTGCAGTCACGCACGGAACCTACCCCGCGTCCGCGGCCGCGACGAAACCCGGACTCGGCCGGCGTCGACCGGCCTCTGGCAGGATCGGCGCATGGCCATTCCCGTCGTCCTCGACGTCGACACGGGTGTCGACGACGCCTGTGCCCTGCTGCTCGCGGCCCTGCACCCTGCCCTCGACCTGCGTGCTGTCACCTGCGTGGGGGGCAACGCGGCGGTGGACGCCGTCGTCGCCAACACCCTCACGGCCCTCGATGCCGCGGGACGCGCCGACGTCCCCGTCGCCAGAGGTGCCGACCGCCCGTTGCTGGAGGACGCGGTCGATGCGCGGCACGTCCACGGCCAGGACGGGATGGGCGACCTCGACTGGGCCAGGTCCGAGCGCGAGCCGGACCCGCGGCACGCGGTCGAGCTGCTCCGGGACGTGCTCCACGAGGCCGCGGCTCACGGCGACGACGCCCGACGGGTCACCCTCGTCCCGCTCGCGCCGCTCACCAACATCGCGCTGCTCCTGCGCACCTATCCCAGTGTTGCCAAGGGAATTCGCGAGATCATCTTCATGGGTGGCGCTGCCGAGGCGGGCAACGCGACGGCCTCGGCCGAGTTCAACGTCTTCCACGACCCCGAAGCTGCGGCGGTGGTGCTCGATGCCTGTGCCGACCTCGACATCCCGGTCACGATGTACGGCCTGGACGTCTTCTACGCCCCGCGGATCAGCGTGGAGACGGCTCGCAAGCTCTCCGCCCCTGGCGGTCAGGACGCGGCCGAGCTGGCCGGGCGTCTCATCGAGTTCCAGTGCGAGCGGTTCGGGTCGGTAGACGCGACGATCGGTGACGCGGGCGCCGTCTGCGCCGTCCTGGAGCCGGCCGGAGTCCGCAGGGAACGCCTCCCCGTTCGGGTCGAGCTGGCCGGCACCTGGTCGCGGGGCCGCACCATCGTCGACCGGAGGGACCGGTCGGGCGACCTCTCGCACGACCCACACGGCCAAGCCCGCGCCAGCATCGACGTCTGCCTCGAGGTCGACGCCCAGCGCTACGCGACCCTCTGGCTCGACACCGTGAGCGGCGGGATGCGCTGATGGGGCGGGTGGTCGTCCTCGGGTCGCTCAACGTGGACCTCGTCGCCTCGGTCGAGCGTCACCCGAAGCCCGGCGAGACGGTGCTCGCCGACGGCGAGCTGCAGCGGTTCGCCGGCGGCAAGGGTGGCAACCAGGCCGTGGCGGCCGCGGGAGCAGGTGCCCGCGTGAGCTTCGTCGGGGCCGTCGGTTCCGACGAGGCGGGCCGGGCCTACCTCGACCGGCTCCGGTCCCGGGGCGTCGACGTGTCGGCCGTCCGCACCGTCGGCGCCGCCCCCACCGGTCAGGCCTGGATCACCGTCGACGACGAGGGCGAGAACTCGATCGTCGTCATCGCGGGCGCCAACGGCCACGTCACGCCCGACCACCTGGAAGACGTGTCGGACCTCGGACCCGGTGACGTCCTGCTGCTCCAGCTCGAGGTGCCGATGAGGTCGGTCGCGGCCGCCGCACGCACCGCCCACGGGCGCGGGGCGCGCGTGGTCCTCAACGCCGCACCGTATGCCGCCCTGCCGCACGACGTCGCGGCCCTGGCCGACCCGCTCGTGGTCAACGAGCACGAGGCGCTGCAGCTGGCCGACAGCGATGCCGCGCCCACGTCGGTGCTGGTGACCTTCGGCGCCGCAGGCTGCAGCTGGGACGGCGAGCGGTCGGACGGCATACCTGTGGAGGACGCGGACGTCGTGGACACGACGGGAGCCGGCGACGCGTTCTGTGGTGCCCTGGCTGCGGCGCTGGCCGCCGGTGCCACTCGACAGGAGGCCGTCACGGCAGCGAGCGAGGCGGGAGCCGCAGCGGTGCGGCACCGCGGCGCACAGCGCGACCCGGAGCTCTGACCGCGAAGACGTTCCCCGGGAGCTGTGCCCGGCAGCCGCCCCGAGCCTTGGCGCGGGTGGCTGCTGCGGCCGGTTGGCCGAGAGCTGCCTGCTGCGGCGGCCTAGAAGACCGAGACGTGCACGTGGTCCATGTGGTTGGCGGTGGGGCTGCCCCGGTCCGCCATGCCCTGCCAGCTGCCGCCGGGGTACCAGATGCGCTGACGCCAGATGAGGTACTTGATGTTGAGCTCAGCGGCGTTGGCCTGCAGGAAGCTGGCGATGGTGTTGCCCTCGGTCGTGCTGCACATGATGTCGACCGCGTGGCCGGTGCCGTGGTCCAGCGGGTCGCCGGGGCGGTAGCCGCCGAACGGCCCGGACCCGGGGAACTGTGCCTTGACCGCGTTGATGACGGCGATCGCGTTGGGGGTCATGCCACCCACGTTGGCCAGGCCGACGCGGGAGGTGTTGCGCGAGACGCCCGCACCGCGCGAGGTGGCACCGTCCGAGGTGCTGCCCTGCCCGACCTTGGCCTTGGGCGCGGCCTTCGCGGTGAACCCGATGACACCGTACTTCGCCACCTGGGCCGGCGCCGACACGGCCTCGGCACGGGCCACGACCGGCGGACGCATCTCGGCGGAGGTGAGCTCGAAGACCTGGCTCGAGGCGGGGGCGGGGGCGGCGAAGGCCGTGGCCACGCCGAGCGCCGAGGCAGCCAGGCCGAGACCCTTGAGGGCCGACTTGTGGCTGGGGCGTCGCCGCAGGCCTGACAGCAGGGCGGTGGAGCGAGCGCTGCTGGCGCGGTGACGGCCGGAGCCGGTGGTGTGAGGGGAGGGCATCGCCGACGAGGATACGAGATGGTAACGGTGCAGGGCCAACTCGCGGCGTGTCAGGGCGCCGCTTGACCAGCAGTGCGTGCAGTTGCCTCCGGTTGACGCTCGCCCATCGGCCTCTCGAGGGGCCGAGCGGGGCCGGAGACGGCCGGGCTCAGCCGGGTCGCACGATGATGGCCACCTGGTTGCTGCGCACCCTCGTGAGGATCACGATCGCCTCGTTGTGCCCCTTGGCCGGCAACCGCAGCTGGCGGCGCAGCAGGTCGGCGTCGACGCTCACGCCGCGCTTCTTGATGGTCAACCGGTCGATGCCGTGGTCGCGCAGCCAGCCGCGCAGCGCCTTGACGTTGAACGGCATGGCCTCCACGACGGCATACCGCTTGGCGAACGGGACGTCGACGGACCGCGTCGACCCGACGTAGCCGACGCCTGCATCCAGCTCGGCACCGTCGGTCGCCGCCGTGAGCGCGCTGACCAGACCGGCGCGCAGCACCGCCTTGTCCGGTTCGTAGAGCCAGCCGCCCAGGGCGGCAAGGTTCTGCAGCGGAGCAGCGTCCTCGTCCCCGTCGGACTCACTGACGACCACGGCAGGCCCGCTGGCGCGGAGCAGGGCGGCCGTGCGGCCTTTGGTGCGCACGAGCGGCCCCCACCAGACGGCGCACTCGACGACGTCGCCCTCCCACGAGGTCCACTGCCCCTCGGTCCCGGCGGGCAGTGCCGCGTGGGGGAAGCCCGGGCTCAGCTTGGCGCCGGTGGCGGGCAGGGCGCGGGCGATCTCCTGGACGCTGTCCCAGCTGGGCGAGATCTCGGCGAGGTTGAAGATCCGGCGGGTGCGACCGGTGACGTCGGCGACCCCCGGTGTGCGGCGCGCCGGGTCGAGCCAGGCGCCCACCCCGCGGGCGCCCTCGCCCGAAGGTGCGGTGAACTCCTCCACCACCCCTTGGTATGCCGTGGAGTCCGGCCAGTGCCGCAGGTTCACCGCCGCGATCCCTGCCGTGACCTCGTCGGCGTCGATCGCCCGGACCCGCAGGTCGAGCCCCGCCATCGCCATGGCGTCCGACCCGATCCCACACCCGAGGTCGTGCACGGTGTGGATGCCGGCGGCGCGGTAGCGCTGGGCGTGCTGGGCAGCCACTCCGAGCCGGGTCGCCTGTTCCAGGCCGTCGGAGGTGAGCACCATCCCGCGGGCGAACTCGCCGAACTTGTCCGTCGCCTTGGCGCGCAGCCGGGCCTGGTTGAGTGCGGCGGCCACGATGTCGGGGTCGAAGCCGGCTCCCCTCAGCCGTTGCTGCAGGGCCAGCGCCCCCGACTCCTCGTACGGTGGGAGCGACTGCAGCAGACCCCAGCCCTCGCCGGTGGTCAGCCGTCGCAGCAGGGCCAGATCCATGGCGGGCATTCTGTCGTACGCGACGCTGCATGGTGCGGCGGGCGCTCACCGGGTGTCCCTGGCTCCCGCCTGGCTGAGCTAGCGACGCCGCCACTCGTAGGGTGTCGTCGTCGAGACCTTGACGAAGCCGGAGCGTTCCAGGATCGGCCGGGAGAACTCGGTCGAGTCGCTGTTGATGTAGCGCTTGCCGTGGCTGATCGCCGACCGCGCTCGTGCCGAGGTGAGCGCGCGGTAGATGCCCCGTCCGCGGAACTCGGGTCGGGTGGCACCACCCCAGATGCCGGCGAACTCGGTGCCGACCACCGGCTCCAGACGACCCGCACTGACGATCTGGCCCTCGTGCTCGGCCACCCACATCTCCATGTCGTCGCGAGTGCGCAGCCGGTGCAGGATCTGCTCGACCATCTCCGCTTCCTCCTCCGGGCTGTCGCCGAAGACCTCGGCCTGCATGGCCATCATCCGGCGGACCTCCGCCTCGTCGGTGACCTGTCGCACGACTATCCCGTCGGGCAGCTCCACGTCGACGGCGAGCAGCTGGGCCTCGCCGATCATGACCGACTCGGACTCGTCGGGACTGAAGCCGTGCGCGACGAGGGCTTCGTGCAGACCCGGGGCGTGGTCATGGCCGCGGGACTTCCACTCGACCCGGGTGATCTCGGGCATCGCCTGGTAGTGCGCGAGGGCCTGCTCGACGAGCTGGGTGACCGAGTCCTCGGTCGCAGGGGCCTCGGCCGCGTCCAGGCTCCGGTAGGTGATGAAGCCGCGCCCGCCGACGAAGGTCGCGAGCACCAGCGGGCCGAGCCGGTCGGTGCGCACCGCCGACGGCACTTCCGCCTCCTCGCGCAGCTGCTCGTCGTAGGCGCGCAGGAGGGTGGCGGCGTCAGCCGTCGAGGCAGGGGCGGCGGGCGTCTCGGGGGTGTCGGTCACGGGGCTGACCCTGCCGTCGCGAGGCCCTGCGGGGCAACTGGTTTGTGGGGCGGCCGGGAGCCAGCCGTCCGCCCGTGGCGAACGCGGCGCCACACTCTGGCACTCGAGTTGACCGAGTGCTAACCACGAGCCTAGATTTGCGTTGGCACTCCGGTTCGCCGAGTGCTAACGCAGCCAGTCGGTCGACCCCCGCGACGGCGACCGCCAGGCCGTGCATCTGTACCAGGCACCACAGCACGACCAGCACCATCCACCTGTCCATCTTCGACATTCCCGAAGGGGAGGTCACCATCGTGTCGGTTTCCATCAAGCCGCTCGAAGACCGCATCGTCGTCAAGTCCGTCGAGGCCGAGCAGACCACCGCGTCTGGCCTCGTCATCCCGGACACCGCGAAGGAGAAGCCCCAGGAGGGCGAGGTCCTCGCGATCGGTCCGGGCCGGATCGACGACAACGGCAACCGCGTCCCGCTCGACGTCACCATCGGTGACCGGGTCATCTACAGCAAGTACGGCGGCACCGAGATCAAGCACGGCGGCGAGGAGTACCTCATCCTCTCCGCCCGCGACATCCTCGCCATCGTCGGCTGAACGACGCAGCACTGACAAGCACGCCCCGGCGGGCCCCGCTGGGGTCCTGCCCGGGGCGTGCTTCTGCTTCTCGGCTTTCCCAGTTCCTGATCACCAGTTCGCCCCGGTATGCCGCATGGCCGGCATACGGCTGAATCTCACTGAACCAGAAGGACATTCATGGCTAAGACGCTGGAGTTCAACGACTCCGCCCGCAAGTCGCTGGAGCGCGGCGTTGACGCGCTCGCGAACGCGGTCAAGGTGACGCTCGGCCCGAAGGGTCGCAACGTCGTCATCGACAAGAAGTGGGGCGCCCCGACCATCACCAACGATGGCGTGACCATCGCCCGTGAGATCGAGCTCGAGGACCCCTACGAGAACCTCGGTGCCCAGCTCGCCAAGGAGGTGGCCACCAAGACCAACGACGTCGCGGGTGACGGCACCACCACCGCCACCGTGCTCGCCCAGGCCATGGTCAAGGAGGGCCTGCGCAACGTTGCTGCAGGCGCCGCCCCGGCCAGCCTGAAGCGCGGCATCGACGCTGCGGTCAAGGCCGTCAGCGAGCGGCTGCTCGAGACGGCCCGCGAGATCGAGGGCAAGGAAGAGATCGCCCAGGTCGCCGCGCTGTCCGCGCAGGACGAGACCATCGGGTCGACCATCGCCGAGGCCTTCGACAAGGTCGGCAAGGACGGCGTCATCACGGTCGAGGAGTCCTCGACGGCGACGACCGAGCTCGAGTTCACCGAGGGCATGCAGTTCGACAAGGGCTACATCTCGCCCTACTTCGTCTCCGATGCCGAGCGCATGGAGGCCGTGGTCGAGGACGCCTACATCCTCATCAACCAGGGCAAGATCTCGGCGATCGCCGACGTCCTGCCGGTGCTGGAGAAGGTCGTCAAGACCGGCAAGCCCCTGCTGATCATCGCCGAGGACATCGACGGCGAAGCGCTGTCGACCCTGGTGGTCAACAAGATCCGCGGCACGTTCAACGTGGTCGCGGTCAAGGCACCCGGCTTCGGTGACCGTCGCAAGGCGATGCTGCAGGACATGGCGACCCTCACCGGTGGCCAGGTCATCTCCGAGGAGGTCGGCCTCAAGCTCGACCAGGCTGACCTCGACGTGCTGGGCCAGGCCCGCCGCGTCGTCGTCACCAAGGACACCACCACGATCATCGACGGCGCCGGCAACTCCGACGACGTCGCCGGCCGGGTCAACCAGCTCAAGGCCGAGATCGAGCGCACCGACTCCGACTGGGACCGCGAGAAGCTCCAGGAGCGCCTCGCCAAGCTCGCCGGTGGCGTCTGCGTCATCAAGGTGGGTGCCCACACCGAGGTGGAGCTCAAGGAGAAGAAGCACCGCATCGAGGACGCCATCTCGGCAACTCGCGCGGCCATCGAGGAGGGCATCGTCGCCGGTGGCGGCTCCGCCCTCGTCCACGCCTCCAGCGTCATCGACGACCTCGACCTCGAGGGCGACGAGGCGACCGGTGCGCTCATCGTCAAGAAGGCGTCGGCCGAGCCGCTGCGCTGGATCGCCGAGAACGCCGGCATGGAGGGCTACGTCGCCGTCTCCAAGGTGCGCGAGCTCACCGCAGGCAACGGCCTCAACGCCGCGACCGGCGAGTACGGCGACCTGATCAAGGCCGGCGTCATCGACCCGGTCAAGGTCACCCGCTCCGCCCTCGTCAACGCCGCCTCGATCGCGTCGATGGTGCTCACCACCGACACGCTCGTCGTGGAGAAGAAGGACGACGACGACAGCCAGGGCGCCGGCGGTCACGGTCACGGCCACGGTCACTGACCACGACTGACCGAGCGTGACGTGCGGCCCTGAGCCGCACGGCATACCTCACGAAGGCCCGTCCCCACTGCGGGGGCGGGCCTTCGTCGCGTCCGGGTGTGCCGCGGGCGCACCGCGCTGGGCCGGGGCCGCGGCCTTCACGGCGGAGGCGACCCTGCAACGACCCGACACCACCTTCTTCGCGAGCACCTTCGACGTCATCGCGCTCGTGGTCGGTGTCGCGTTGGTGCTGGGGGCGGCGGGGCTGCTGGTCATCCAGCTGGAGTCCCTGATGCTGCGCCTCCGGACCCTTGCGTCGCTGGCAGTCGCAGGTGTGCCCCGCTCGGTGCTGGTCCGGGCCCACCTCATCGAGACGCTCCTGCCTGTGGTCCCGATGGTCCTCGTGGCAGCGGCCGTGGGGACCGTCGCCATGCGTGGCCACACCGGTGGCAGTCAGCTCGAGGTGGCCGACGACCCGTCGGGAAACGGGGACCTCGGCACCCACTTCGTGCCGATCCCGGTGGCCTCGGCCGACCTGGGGATGTTCGTCGGGGGTGCCGTTCTCGCAGTTCTCCTCACCACGCTGGTGGGCGCAGCCTCGCTGCGCTCATCCATGCACGCGAGGGAGCTGCGCGCCGCTGTGTGAGGGGAGACCCCTGGCCGGGCCGCGGCATACGATGCGGTGAGCGGGGTGGCGCAGAGCGAGGTGGCCCATGGCGGAGCGGTTCGCCGAACCTCCCAGCTTCGACGAGTACGTCGTGGCTCGGGGTGCCGACCTGCTGCGGACCGCGTGGCTGCTCGCGGGCGATGAGCGGCGCGCCGAGGACCTGGTCCGGGCGACGCTCGCCCGCAGCTGGCCGCAGTGGCACCGCCTGTCCGAGGTCGGTGCAGGGTCCTACGACGCGGAGCTGCGGCGGTCGTTGATGGCGACCTACCTGCGGCGTTCGCTCGCGCAGCGAAGCCGTGGGGAGCAGGCGAACCCTGTGGCGCCACAGGGTGCCACGTCGACCCCGCCCACCAAGGCGGAGGTGCTGAGCGCCCTGGCCGGGTTGTCCCATCGCGAACGCGCGACCCTCGTGCTGTGGAGCTTCGACGGCCTCAGTGAGGCCCAGATCGCCGACGCCGTCGACGACGGTGTCGCAGTCGTCCACCGCCACCGCCTGCACGCCCTGGCGACCGTCGGCGCCACGCTCGCCCTCGACGAGGAAGGTCTGCGTGCGGTCCTCGCAGGCTTGCCACCGCAGGACCCGTCGATCAATGGCCTCATCGACCCACCTCGGCCGTATGCCGGGTGGAAGCGCGGTGCGCGCGGATGGGCGCTCGCGGTAGCTGGCCTGGTCGTGGTGGCCGTGGTCGCTGGGCTCGCCTCACGGGGTGGCGGTGGAGCCGACCCGACTCCACCGGCGCCGGAACCCGCGGTCCTGGCGTGCCGGACCTCCTTCGGGCCGCCGACGCCACCCGTCACGCCCAGCGGGCCGCTCAGCCGCACCGTCGCCGCGGTGCTCGTCTGCGCCCAGACCGACGCCGGGTCGGTCTGGGCCGGCTCACTGCCGCCTGATGCCCCCGTCAGCGCGCCGCTCGCCGTCGACGCACTGGTGCTGCAGCCGCGCACCAGCGGAGCAGAGTGTGCCGACCTCCCCCAGGGGCCGGCCTTCCGGATGGTGCTGCAGGGGAAGGACGGCGCCTTCAGGACCTATGCCAACGAGGGCCTCGCCTGCAATGGCTGGCCGGCGCTGGCGAGCTACTACGTCGCGCTGGCGGAGCAGTCAGCGAACGTCGGTTCTGGGTCCGGCGCGACGGGCGACGGGTTCCTGGGGTGCCCGTCGATCCTCGGCAAGACCGTCTCGCCGCCGGGCGTCGCGCCACCGAGCCTGTCCCGAGGGACTGTGCTGGTGGCGGCTACCGCCTGCCTGCACCCGCGCGCCGTGCTCACCAGGATCCCGCGGTACCGCGCCATCCGGATCAACGTCATGGGCGCCCCGCAGCTCGCCCAGCTGAACGCCGACCTGGCCAAGGCAGGGTCGAGCCTGGTGCCTGGAAGCACCTGCGCGGCCGGGACCTCGCTCTTCGTGGTGCGGGGGATGACCGAAGCGGGCCGTCTCGTCGAGCTCAGCAGCATCTGCGCCGACCTGTTCACCGTCGACTGGAAGGCGCGAGACGCGTGGCCGGTGAGCACCCAGACGCGGGACATGCTCAGAGCCCTGCTGGTCGTGGTCGACTGAGCGGCCGGCCTGCCACCTGCCCGTCGCTCACCCAGTTGCTCAGGCGTCCTCCAGCCGGTGCGAGGTCGGCGTCGCCCTGCCGGCGCGAGCTCAGCCGCCGTTGACCACGGTCAGCGACTGACCGGCATACCCGACGCTCTGGCCCGGGCGCACCTGCGCGCCGCGACGCACCTCCACCGCACCGTCGACGGTGACCTCGCCGAGCTCGATGACCGAGCGCGCCATCGCGCCGTCGTCGACCACGCCCGCAAGCTTGAGCAGCTGGCCGAGCCGGATCGACTCGTCACGGATGGGGACCTCGAGGTGGCTGCTCACGCAGCCGAGTCTAGGTCGCTCAGCTGGCGGCGGGGACGGCGTGGCCGGCGTAGTAGGCCTCGCGCTCGTCCTCGGTCATGGCGCCCCAGACGCCATAGGGCTCGCGGACCCGCAGGGCATGCTCGCGACACTGCTTGAGGACAGGACAGGCCAGACAGACTTCCCTGGCCTGCGAGTCTCGGGAGCGACGGGCCGGGCCGCGCTCACCCTCGGGGTGGAAGAAGACGTCCGGGTTGATCTGCCGACAGGACCCGTCGAGCTGCCAGTTCCACAGGTCAGCAATGGGTCCCGGAAGCCGTGACAACTCAGCCATGTCGTCCTCTTCTCCCCGCGGCACGGTGCCGCACGTCTCGCACGCTACCGCCCTTCTGACCTGCGGAAACAGCCCAGAAAAGTAAGGACTTGTTCAAGCCCGTTCACACCCGAGCCCGTTATCCCGAATGCTGGACGGTCCACGCGCGCCCGGCTTCCCGGCCCTGTCCGGAAGCCCGACGGAGGGCGGCTACGATTGGCCAATGAGCCTTGGTGTGGACCTGGAAGACCGTCAGCGCCTGCAGGAGTCCGCTCCCGCCTCGCCCCCGGAGCCCGCGCCCGAGCTCGAGGAGCACGACCCGTTCGGCAAGCTGGGCCTGACCTACGACGACGTCCTCCTCCTTCCCGGTGAGACCGACGTGATCCCGTCCGAGGTCGACACCACCGCGCGCCTCACCCGTGAGATCTCGCTGCGCACCCCGCTCATCTCGAGCGCGATGGACACCGTCACCGAGTCACGGATGGCCATCGCGATGGCCCGCCAGGGCGGCCTCGGCGTGCTGCACCGCAACCTCTCGATCGAGGACCAGGCCTACCAGGTCGACCTCGTGAAGCGGACCCAGACGGGGATGATCAGCAACCCCATCACGATCGGACCGGACGCCACCCTCGAGGAGCTCGACCGGATCTGCGGTGAGTACCGCGTCTCCGGCCTGCCTGTCGTGGCCCCCGACAACACGCTGCTCGGCATGATCACCAACCGCGACCTGCGGTTCACCCCGGTCGCCGAGTGGGCGACCACGCGGGTCCGCGACGTGATGACCCCGATGCCCCTGGTCACCGGAGCGGTCGGCATCTCTCGCGAGGACGCCACCGCCCTGCTGCGCCAGCACAAGCGCGAGCGGCTGCCCCTCGTCGACGGGCAGGGACGTCTCGCCGGGCTCATCACGGTCAAGGACTTCGTGAAGTCCGAGCAGTTCCCCGACGCCAGCAAGGACGACCACGGCCGCCTCATGGTCGGTGCCGCAGTCGGCTACTTCGGCGACTCGTGGGAGCGCGCGACCACCCTCATGGAGGCCGGCGTCGACGTCCTCGTCGTCGACACCGCTCACGGGCACGCGCGCCTGCTGCTCGACATGGTCCGCCGGCTCAAGAGCGACCCCGCCACCGCACACGTCCAGGTCATCGGGGGCAATGTCGCGACCCGCGCCGGCGCCCAGGCGCTCGTCGACGCGGGCGTCGACGCGGTCAAGGTCGGCGTCGGACCGGGGTCGATCTGCACCACGCGGGTTGTCGCCGGCGTCGGCGTCCCCCAGGTGACCGCCATCCACGACGCGTCCCTGGCCTGCCGACGCGCCGGCGTACCCGTCATCGGCGACGGCGGCCTGCAGTACTCCGGTGACATCGCCAAGGCCCTGGTCGCCGGCGCCGACACCGTCATGCTGGGGTCGCTGCTGGCCGGCTGCGAGGAGAGCCCCGGCGAACTGATCTTCGTCAACGGCAAGCAGTTCAAGTCCTACCGCGGCATGGGCTCGCTCGCGGCGATGTCGTCCCGTGGCAAGAAGTCCTACTCCAAGGACCGCTACTTCCAGGCCGACGTCACCAGCGACGACAAGATCGTCCCCGAGGGCATCGAGGGCCAGGTCGCCTATCGCGGTCCCGTGTCCGGCGTGGTCCACCAGCTCGTCGGCGGGCTGCACCAGTCGATGTTCTACGTCGGCGCGCACACCGTGCCCCAGCTCCAGGCTCGCGGCAAGTTCGTGCGGATCACCTCCGCGGGACTCAAGGAAAGTCACCCGCACGACATCCAGATGACGGTCGAAGCCCCCAACTACAGCGGCCGCTGAGGCGCACACCCCCTCCCACCTCGGGGTATGCCGCGTGCGCGCCTTCGGTGCACCACGGCACCGTGCGGGCACCCCACCGAGTGTCCAGATCGGGATACGCAATCTGGGTGAGTCGCGACGGGCTCCGGGAACTTAGGGTGACGACACGATCGCTTCCGCGTATCGCAGCAGGGGGTTCGCCAAGTACGTCGTCGTACCGCGCCATGGCCTGGGCGACGATCCAAAGGGCGTCCCGTCGCCGGCCGCCCCCTCACCCGGCGACGGGACGTCGCGCGTGCGGACGTCGGCGGACGTGGGGGCGGGCGTCGTGGGGGCAATCGAACTCCCGATAGCCTTGCGCGGTGACTGAGATCGAGATCGGCCGAGGCAAGCGCGGCCGTCGGGCCTACTCCTTCGACGACATCGCGGTGGTGCCATCGAGGCGCACCCGCGACCCGGAGGACGTGTCCGTCGGCTGGCAGATCGACGCCTACCACTTCGACATCCCGGTCATCGCGGCCCCGATGGACTCGGTGATGTCACCCGACTCCGCGATCGCGCTCGGCAAGCTCGGTGGCCTGCCGGTCCTCGACCTCGAGGGCCTGTGGACCCGCTATGACGACCCGACCCCGTTGCTCGCGGAGATCGCCACGCTCGACCCGGCCCTGGCGACCGCGCGGATGCAGGAGATCTACTCGGCCGAGATCCAGCCCGAGCTGATCACCCAGCGGCTGCGCCAGGTGCGCGACGCCGGAGTGACCGCGGCCGGCGCGCTCAGCCCGCAGCGCACCCAGCAGTTCTGGAAGACCGTCGTCGACGCCGGGGTGGACCTGTTCGTCATCCGCGGCACCACGGTCAGCGCCGAGCACGTCTCGGGACGCTCCGAGCCGCTCAACCTCAAGCGGTTCATCTACGAGCTAGACGTGCCAGTCATCGTGGGCGGCGCCGCGTCCTACACTGCCGCCCTGCACCTCATGCGCACGGGCGCTGCAGGTGTCCTCGTCGGGTTCGGCGGGGGAGCCGCCCACACCACCCGTCGCACCCTCGGCATCCACGCGCCGATGGCCAGTGCGATCGCCGACGTGGCCGCGGCCCGTCGCGACTACCTCGACGAGTCGGGCGGCCGCTACGTCCACGTCATCGCCGACGGCGGCATGGGCGACAGCGGCGACATCGTCAAGGCCGTGGCCTGCGGTGCGGATGCCGTGATGCTCGGTGCGGCGCTCGCACGTGCCACCGATGCACCGGGCCGCGGACTGCACTGGGGGTCCGAGGCGCACCATCCCGAGCTGCCCCGCGGCGAGCGGGTCGAGGTCGGTGCCTTGGCGCCGCTCGAGCAGATCCTGTTCGGCCCGGGACGCACGGCCGACGGCAAGAGCAACCTGATCGGCGCGCTCCGCCGGGCGATGGCCACGACCGGCTACTCCGACCTCAAGGAGTTCCAGCGCGTCGAGGTCGTCGTCGCGCCATACCAGCGCAGCTGACTCGCCTCTTGCGCCTCGCCGAGATCCCAGCTCTCGGCCTTTCGGGGTCCTCGAGAGCCCGAGAGCTGGGATCTCGAGCGCCGTGGTCGGAGTGTGGGGAAGGTCGCTAACTTACTTCTGGTAATGAACGGGAGCCGGACCTAGGCTGCCTGCATGGCTCCGGACCTGATTGCAGACCCCGAGACCGACCCCACTGCGACGTATGCCGTGGACCCGGCGCTCGCCCGACGGCTCGCGCGACGGGTGGTTTCAGTACCGCGGGCCGAGCACTACGTGAGCCACACACCGTTCACCGGGGCGCCGCTGGCGTCGCTGCCGCTGTCGACCCGCGAGGACGTCGCCGTCGCCGTCGACGCGGCCCGCTCCGCCCAGCGCGCCTGGTCGCGCACGCCGATGGAGCTGCGCGAGCGGATCTTCCTGCGCTACCACGACCTCGTCCTCGAACGACAGGTCGAGCTGCTCGACATCGTCCAGCTCGAGTCCGGCAAGACCCGTCGGCAGGCGTTCGAGGAGGTCGCCGACGTCGCCCTGGTGTCGCGGCACTACGCCCGCTCCGCGGCGGCATACCTGCGGCCACAGCGCCGGGCCGGGCTCTTCCCGGTGCTCACCCAGAGCACGGTCCACCACCACGCCCGCGGCGTCGTCGGCATCGTCAGCCCGTGGAACTACCCGCTGTCCCTGGCGATCACCGACGCGATCCCCGCGCTGATGGCGGGCAACGCCGTCGTCCTGCGCCCCGACCTGCAGGCGTCCCTCACCGCGCTCGAGGCCGTGCAGCTGCTGACCGAGGCGGGGCTGCCCGAGTCGGTGCTGCAGGTCGTCCTCGGCGACGGCCCGACGGTCGGGCAGGCAGTCGTCGACCTCACCGACTACGTCTGTTACACCGGCTCGACCGACACCGGGCGCCGGGTCGCCGAGTCGGTCGCGGGGCGTCTCGTCGGCTACTCGCTCGAGCTCGGCGGCAAGAACTCGATGTACGTCGCGGACGACGCGGACCTCGACAAGGCGGTCGAGGGGGCGGTCCGGGCGTGCTTCTCGTCGGCCGGGCAGCTGTGCATCTCGATCGAGCGGCTCCTGGTCCACGGCTCGGTGGCCGACGAGTTCACCACCCGGTTCGTGACCGCAGTCAAGGCGATGCGGCTGGGTGCGGACCTCGCCTTCGGCACTGACATGGGTTCGCTGGTCTCGGCGCAGCAGCTCGAGCGGGTCACCGCCCACGTCGACGACGCCCGCTCCAAGGGAGCCCGTGTGCTCGTCGGCGGCCGGGCGCGTCCCGACATCGGCCCGTACTTCTACGAGCCCACCGTCATCGAGGGCGTCACCGCCGCCATGGAGCTGCGCGACGGCGAGACCTTTGGTCCGGTCGTGTCGATCTACCGCGTGCACAGCGACGAGGAGGCGATCCGGTTGGCCAACGACACGGACTACGGTCTGAACGCCGCTGTGTTCACCCGCGACGTGGCGCGCGGGCGTCGCATTGCGACCTCCATCCAGGCGGGCACCATCAACATCAACGAGGGATATGCCGCAGCGTGGGGCAGCGTCGCCTCCCCGATGGGCGGGATGAAGCAGTCCGGAGTCGGGCGCCGGCACGGCAGCGAGGGCATCCTCAAGTACACCGAGTCGCAGAACGTCACGGCGCAGTACGTCCTGCCGATCGCCCCTGTCGCGGGGATGAGCGAGGAGACCTACACCCGGCTGATGACCAGCGCCCTCAAGGTGCTCAAGGCCGTGGGTCGCCGATGAGCGCAGGTGCGCCGATGGGTTCGTCCGCGTCGGACAGCGACTACGACGTGCTCGTGGTCGGATCCGGGTTCGGTGGGTCGGTCACCGCGCTGCGCCTGGCCGAGAAGGGCTACCGCGTCCATGTCGTCGAGTCGGGGCGCCGGTTCCGTGACCAGGACTTCGCCAAGACGTCGTGGGACCTGCGCAGGTATCTATGGGCGCCCAAGCTCAAATGCTTTGGGGTACAACGGATCCACCGCCTCCCGGACGTGATGGTCCTCGCCGGTGCGGGGGTCGGCGGTGGCTCGCTCAACTACGCCAACACCTTGTACGTCCCGCCGACCGCGTTCTTCCAGGACCCGCAGTGGAGCGACATCACCGACTGGGAGTCGGAGCTCGCGCCGCACTACGACCTGGCCTCGACGATGCTCGGCGTGGTGACCAACCCCTGCAGCGGCGTCGTCGACGAGGTCATGCGGCTGGCCGCCCGCGACATGGGCGTCGAGGACACCTTCCGCAGGACTCCCACCGGTGTCTTCTACGGCATGCCCGGCAATCGCGTCCCCGACCCGTACTTCGGCGGTGCCGGTCCCGACCGCACCGGCTGCACCGAGTGCGGCAACTGCATGGTCGGCTGCCGGGTCGGCGCCAAGAACACCCTCGTCAAGAACTACCTCGCCCTCGCCGAGAAGCTCGGCGTGACCATCGAGCCGATGCGCACCGTCGTCCGCGTGGCCCCCCGCCGTGAGGGTGGGTATGCCGTGACGCACGAGGCGAGCGGCGCCTGGGTCCGGCGGGCGCGGCATACCGTCACTGCCGACCAGGTGGTCTTCGCCGGTGGCACGTGGGGCACCCAGAAGCTGCTCCATGCGATGCGCCAGACGGGAGTGCTGCCGCGGCTCTCCGCCCGGCTCGGCCACCTGACCCGCACCAACTCCGAGGCCGTCAACGGCGTGATGCTGGAGAAGGTCAAGGCCGGGATGGACCTGACCAAGGGGGTGGCCATCACCTCGTCGTTCCACCCGGACGCCGACACCCACGTCGAGAACGTGCGCTACGGCAAGGGCTCCAACGCGATGGGCCTGATGGCGACCATCCTCGTCCCGGGCGGCCAGCTCCCGAGGCCGCTCCAGTTCGTCATCGAGGCCGTCAAGCACCCGACCACCTTCGTGCAGGTCGTTGTCGCAGTACCGCTGGAGCGAGCGCACCGTCATCGGGCTGATCATGCAGACCCGCGACAACTCGCTGCAGGTCATCGGCCGGTCGGGGCGGTTCGGGGGCCGGGGGCTGACTTCTCGCCAGGGCCACGGGGAGCCCAACCCGACCTACATCCCAGCCGGACAGGAAGCCATGAAGGCCGTGGCCACCCGCCTCAGCAAGGCCACCGGGCTGCGCGCCTTTCCTGGGAGCAGCCTCGGCGAGATCGTCAACATCCCGCTGACCGCCCACTTCCTCGGCGGCGTGGCGATCGGCTCCAGCCCCGAGCGGGGCGTCATCGACGGCTACCAGCGGGTGTGGGGCTACCCCGACCTGCACGTCGTCGACGGCTCGGCCGTCTCGGCCAACCTCGGCGTGAACCCCTCGCTCACCATCACCGCGCAGGCGGAGCGGGCCATGTCGCTGTGGCCCAACAAGGGCGAGGCCGACCCCCGTCCCGCCCAGGGCGAGGGCTACCGCAGCCTCGACGCGGTGAAGGCCGCGAACCCTGCTGTCACGGGCTACACCCACGAGAGCGCCAAGGTCTAGCGGCGACTCCCGTCAGGGCACAACAAAGACGGTGGGCGACGCAGGCCCCTGCGCCACGCCGTCCACCGCCTCAGGTGGTGTGGCTGGAGACGAGCCGGGGGGTGGGTCTCCAGCCACACCACCCAGACAACGACCCGTATGAGCAGGGGTTACGCGCTCCCCGGAGATTTCTCCCCGGCGCCCGAAGCGGGTGGGCCGGCAGCGCCGGAGGTCGCGGCCGGCTGGTCGCGCCAGGAGGCCCACAGCGCGGCATACGGACCGTCGGCGGCGACGAGCTCGTCGTGGGTGCCGATCTCGGTGACGACCCCGTCCTCGACCACGGCGACCCGGTCCGCGTCGTGCGCGGTGTGCAGCCGGTGCGCGATCGCGACCACGGTGCGGCCCTCGACCACGGCCGCCAGCGAGCGCTCCAGGTGACGAGCCGCGCGCGGGTCGAGGAGGGACGTGGCCTCGTCCAGGACGAGGGTGTGCGGGTCAGCCAGCACGAGGCGGGCCAGGGCGACCTGCTGGGACTGGGCCTCGCCGAGCGGGTGACCACCGCTGCCGACGACGGTGTCGAGGCCTTCGGGCAGTCCGGTGGCCCACTCCTGGGCGTCGACCGCCCGCAGCGCGGAGTCGAGCTCCTCGCGCGTCGCGTGGGGCCGGGCGAGCAGGAGGTTGTCGGCGAGGGTGCCCACGAACACGTGGTGCTCCTGGGTGACGAGCGCGACCTCGCCACGCAGCTGGCCGAGGGTCAGGTCGACCAGCGGCACGCCGCCGACGTCCACGCGTCCCTCGCGCGGTCCGTCGATGCCGGCCATCAGCCGTCCGAGGGTGGACTTGCCGGCGCCGGACGGACCCACGATGGCGAGGCGCTCGCCGGGTCGCAGGTCCAGCGACACCCCTCGAAGCACGTCGTGACCGGGACGGTAGGCGTAGCGGACGTCGTCGACCGTGATGTCGGCGCCGTCGGGCTGCTCGCCCGTTGCGGTCCGGTCCGGGGGCACCGCGCCGACGCCGATGACCCGAGCCAGGGAGGTGGCACCGACCTGGATCTCGTCGAGCCAGCTCAGCACCTCGTCGAGCGGGTTGACCATCTGCTGGATGTAGAGCGTCACAGCCGTCGCCGCGCCCGCGGTGATGTGGCCGTTGATGACCAACCAGCCGCCCCAGACGATCGCCCCGGCAGTCGGGACGTAGTAGCCGAACACCACCGAGGGGAACCAGCGCAGCCGCAGGCCGAGCGTGTAGCGCTCGGCGCGGTAGCACTCGCGCAGGGCCTCGTGGAACCGGCTGCGGCGCACGCCGGCCAGCGACAGCGCGTCGATCGTGCGGGCGCCGTCGACGGTCTCGGCCACGACCCCGTTGAGCTGGGCGTAGGTCGCGCGTTCCCAGAGGTAGCCGTCGGCGGCGTGCTTGAGGTAGCGACGCGTCGAGAACCAGTAGAAGGGCAGGCCGAACAGGATCGGGACGGTCGCCAGCGGCGAGGTGAACAACGCGGCGACCACGGTCATCAGCACGGTCATCACCGCGACGAACAGGGACGGGATGCCGAACCGCACCACGTGCGACAGCGCCTCCACGTCGTTGGTGGTCCGGGCCACGAGGTCGCCCGTGCCCGCCCGCTCGACGGTCGACAGCGGGAGGTTGACCGCGCGACCGACGAACTGCTCGCGCAGCTGGGCGAACACCGTCTCGCCGAGGATGAACGACAGCCGCCGGGCAGCCCAGGTCAGACCGGTCTGGGCGACGACCGCGACGGCCAGGCCGACCGCGATCCGGTCGACCGTCCCTCGGCTGCCCTGGCTGCTGACCTCGTCGACGAGCCGGCCGACGAGCCACGGGCCGGCCAGGGCAGCGAGCGCCGCCAGGGCGTGCAGGCCCAGCACCCGGGTCACCAGCCCACGGTGCGTCGCCGCCAGCCTGCGCGTCTCGCGCCACACGGCGCGGGAGTCGGCGATCGGCAGGGTCCGCCGGGTGTGGTCGGTGTTCATCGGTCGTCCTCCTCTCCGCGCAAGACGATGTGGCGGTATGCCGGGTGGTCCAGGAGCTCGCGGTGGGTGCCGCGGGCGGTGGCGAGCCCGTCCTCGAGCAGGACGACCTCGTCGGCCTGACCGAGCAGCAGCGGGCTGACCGTGGTCACGACCGTGGTGCGGTCGCGGCGGTGCAGGGCAAGCCGTTGGGCGATGCGTGCCTCGGTGTGGGCGTCCACGGCACTCGTCGGTTCGACCAGGACGAGGACCGGCGCCTCGGTGAGCAGGGCCCGTGCGAGAGCCATCCGCTGGCGCTGGCCGCCCGAGTAGGACCGCCCGCGCTCCTCCACGGTGCCGTCCAGCCCGTCGGGCAGGGCGTCGAGGACGTCGAGGGCGCTCGCCGTGTCGAGGGCTCGGTTGACCCGGCGGTCACCGGTCGGGGCGGGTTCACCCGCACCGCTGGCGCCGGTGGCGCCGGCTGCGTCGGTGGGACCGCCCGCCCCGGACCCGAGGAGCTGGTCGCGCAGGACACCGGTGAACAGCCGGGGGTCCGGCTCGCTCACGACGATGTGGCGACGGACCTCGGCGATCGACAGGTCGTCGAGCCGGGTGCCGCCCCACGTGGTCTGGTGCGGACCCGGGCCGTGTCGCCCGAGCCGGTCGGCCACCGCCGAGGACTCCTCGGGTCGTGCCGAGACGATGGCCGTGAGCCGCCCGCCACGGATCACGGTGCCGGACAACGGGTCCACGAGGTCCGCGTCGTCGGCGGGGACGGCGGCAGTGCTTGGCTTGGTGGCGTCGTGGTCGGGCCGGACGGCCATGACCCGGAGCATCTTGCCGGCCGCGATCTGGGCACGGATGCCGCGGTCGACGATCTCGATCGCGGTCTGCAGCGGCATGGTGAGGAACGCGGTGTAGCCGTAGAACGCGACGAGCTGTCCGGCACTGATCTCGCCCTGGATCGCCTGCCGTGCGCCGAGCCAGGTCACGAGCACGACGAAGATGCCAGGCAGCAGCACCTGGGCCGAGTCGAGCGCCGCCTGGATGCCGGCCACACGCACGCCGCGCACCCGCACCCGTTGGGACTGCTCCTCGTAGCGGCGCAGGAAGGTCTGCTCGCCGCCGATGCCGCGCAGCACGCGCAGTCCGGCGACGGTGTCGGCACCGAGGGTGGTCAACCGTCCGGCCTCCTCGCGCTGGAGCGCCTGCCGACGCTGAAGGGGGCGGACGATCAGGGCCAGGCTGGCCAGCATGACGGGACCGCCGAGCAGCACCAGCCAGCCGAGCGGCGGTGACGCGGCCAGGAGGATCGCGCCGACGACGATGTAGCTGACGATGGCACCAGCGAAGCGGCCCATCGCGTCGTAGAGGCCGCCGAGACGCATGACGTCGTTGGCGAACACCGTGACGACCTCACCCGCGGGGATCGACCGGGTCAAGGCCGGTCCGGCGCGCTCGGCGCCCTCGGCGGCCAGCTGGGCGCCCCGGTAGGACGCGTAGAGCCAGTTGTGCACGGCGAAGAAGTGGCGTGCGGCGGCCGTCGACGCGGCGATCGCGCCGAGTCCGAGCAGGGCGAGCGCCCACCGGAACAGCCCCTCGCGGTCGCCGGGGACGATGCCCTCGTCGACGCCACGGCCGACCGCGGCGGGGATCAGCGCGATGGAGACCATCCATGCCATGCCGGCGAGCATCCCGAGCACCTGGGTGCGCCACTGCTCCCGGGCGACCCACACCATGAACCGCAGCGTGCTGCGGGTGTCGGGACGGCCGGGATCGGGGAACGGGATCTCGCGCATCAGGGTCACCACCGTATGCCGCAGGGCAGACGCTCCGACACCGAATTTCCGCTCACCAACGCCTACCCGGACAAGGAGTCGGCGCGGATTCCGTTGGGGGGCAACCATCTCCACGCCACCCACCCGATCGGCGTCACCGAGAAGCGGACCAGGAAGGCCGTGGTCGCCTGCCACGGTCGGAGCATCCTCGTCCTCGACCGCTCCGGGCTTCCCGTAGCCTGACCCGGTGCTGCGAACCGCCCTCAAGCCCCGGTGGCTGGGCCTGTTCGCCCTCCTGCTCGTCATTATCGCCGCCTGCACCCAGCTGGGGCTCTGGCAGCTGCACGTCGCCCAGGACAAGGGTCTGCGAGATGCCCTCCAGAAGGCGCACGAGGCGCGCCCGGCCCTGATCGACACCGTGGTCCGACCGCACGAGGCATTCCCGAACCCCCAGTCCAACCGTGCCGTCACCGCGATCGGGACGTATGCCGCGTCCGACCAGTTCCTCGTCGGACCCCGTCGGCTCGAGGGGCGAACCGGCTACTGGGTGGTGACCCCGCTCGACGTCACCGAGACGGGCGCGCGCCTCGCCGTCGTCCGCGGCTTCGTCACCGAGGCGACCACCCCCATCGAGCCCCCAGCCGGTGCGGTCTCGGTCGACGGCTCGCTGGCCCCGGGGGAGGCGCCGGCCGTCGCGCCGACGGGACTGCCCGCCTGGCCGCAGCCGGCGCGTGGCTCGATCGACTTCTCGCTGCTGGTGAACGAGTGGCCGGGTGAGCTCTACAACGCGTTCGTGTTCGCCCAGGGCGAGAAGACTGCCGCCGGTGTCGGGATCCCCGCCCCCGCCGGGCTGGAACGGGTGCCGCCGCCCGAGGTGACGGGCGGGCTGAAGTGGCGCAACGCGGCCTACGCGCTGCAGTGGTGGATCTTCGGCGCCTTTGCCGCGTTCATGTGGTTCAGGATGGTGCGAGAGGATGCCCAGCGTGACGCAGCCACTGAAGGAGACCCAGAGCGTGAATGACATCAAGGACGTCGAGGCGGCGCGCAAGGCGCTCACCTTCTTCAAGGTGATGGCCTTCACCGTCGGCGTGGGCCTGCTGATCCTGGTGGCGGAGATGATCCTCAAGTACGGCTTCTCCAAGGACTGGCTCGACTGGTGGCCGCAGCCGCACGGGTTCATCTACATCGTCTACATCGCGGCCACGGCCAACCTGGGCTTCAAGGTGGGCTGGTCGCTGGGCCGGATGGTGCTGGTCATGCTCGCCGGCGTGGTGCCGTTCCTGTCCTTCTGGGCCGAGCGAAAGGTCGCGGGTGAGACCGAGGCGCGACTGGCGGCAGCCCGCCGGTAACCTGTGCGCGTGAGCGACCCCGCAGCCGCCGACGTGGTGACCCAGGCCCAGGACGACGATCGAGTCGAGGCCCCTGACGCCGAGCGCTCGGAGGTGCCGGCGACACCCCTGCAGGCCCGCCCCGTGCTCGTCGTGGACTTCGGCGCGCAGTACGCGCAGCTGATCGCGCGCCGGGTGCGTGAGGCCAAGATCTACAGCGAGGTCGTCCCGCACACGATGAGCACCGCCGAGATGCTGGCCAAGGACCCGGCGGCGATCGTGCTGTCCGGCGGCCCCTCCTCGGTCTACGAGGACGGAGCGCCCGAGCTCGACCGGGCGGTTCTCGAGGCCGGGGTGCCGGTGTTCGGCATGTGTTACGGCTTCCAGGCCATGTCCCAGGCGCTGGGCGGCACCGTGTCCCACACCGGTCTGGGGGAGTACGGCGCCACCCCGGCGGCGATCTCCGACACCGAGTCGACCCTGTTCAACGGCCAGCCGCTCGACCAGTCCGTCTGGATGAGCCACGGCGACTCGGTCACCGAGGCGCCCGCGGGCATGTCGGTGACCGCGTCCACGGCCGGTGCGCCGGTCGCCGCCATCGAGGACGACGAGCGCAAGCTCTACGGCGTGCAGTGGCACCCCGAGGTGATGCACTCGACCTTCGGGCAGCGGGTGCTCGAGAACTTCCTCTACCGCGGCGCGGGCCTCGACGGGGACTGGACCGCCGCCAACGTGGTCGAGGAGCTGGTCGACTCGATCCGCGAGAAGGTCGGCGACTCCCGCGTCCTCTGTGCGCTGTCCGGCGGCGTCGACTCTTCGGTCGCCGCTGCTCTCGTGCAGAAGGCCGTCGGTGACCAGCTCACCTGTGTCTTCGTCGACCACGGGCTGCTCCGGTCCGGCGAGGCCGAGCAGGTCGAGAAGGAGTTCGTCGCCGCGACCGGTGTCGACCTCGTCGTCGTCGACGCCAAGGAGCGCTTCCTGTCCGCTCTCGCCGGGGTGTCCGACCCCGAGGAGAAGCGCAAGATCATCGGGCGCGAGTTCATCAGGGTGTTCGAGCAGGCGGCTCGTGACGTCGTCGGCACCCGGGGCGACGACGAGCACCCCGTCGAGTTCCTCGTCCAGGGGACGCTCTACCCCGACGTCGTCGAGTCCGGTGGCGGCACCGGCGCGGCCAACATCAAGTCGCACCACAACGTCGGCGGGCTCCCCGAGGACCTGCAGTTCAAGCTCGTCGAGCCGCTGCGCTCGCTGTTCAAGGACGAGGTCCGCCAGGTCGGGCTCGAGCTCGGTGTGCCGGAGACAATCGTCTGGCGCCAGCCGTTCCCGGGCCCCGGCCTCGGCATCCGGATCGTCGGCGAGGTCACCGGCGAGCGGCTCGACATCCTGCGCACTGCCGACCAGATCGCCCGTGAGGAGCTCACCGCCGCAGGCCTGGACCGCGACATCTGGCAGTGCCCGGTCGTGCTGCTCGGCGACGTGAGATCCGTTGGTGTGCAAGGCGATGGCCGGACCTATGGCCACCCCATCGTGCTGCGCCCGGTGTCCTCCGAGGACGCCATGACGGCCGACTGGACCCGCGTTCCCTACGACGTGCTGGCCAAGATCTCGACCCGGATCACCAACGAGGTCCGCGAGGTGAACCGGGTCGTGCTCGACATCACGAGCAAGCCGCCGGGCACCATCGAGTGGGAGTAGGCAGTGCGTCCTGGTAAGGCGTCCGGCCTGAGCATGGCCAGCGTCAACGACGCAGTGAGCCGGACGGTGATGCGCCACGTCCTCATCGGGCCGCCCATGCGGCTGCTGACCGGTCTGCACGTCGAGGGACGCGAGAACGTGCCGCGCGAGGGCGGGCTCATCGTCGCGTCCAACCACCTCTCCTTCGTCGACTCGATCGTCATCCCGCTGGCGTCGGGCCGGCAGGTGCACTTCCTGGGCAAGTCCGAGTACTTCGAGGGCAAGGGCCTGCGGGGCGCGGCGGTCCGGTGGTTCCACTCGACGGGCGGGACCATCCCCGTCGACCGCACCGACCCTCGCGCTGCGGCAGCCTCGCTCGAGATGTCCGAGGACGTCCTGCGCCAGGGCGAGGCGTTCGGTGTCTACCCCGAAGGCACCCGCTCGCCCGATGGTCGGCTGCACCGCGGACGCACCGGTGTCGCGCGGATGGCTCTCTCGACCGGTGCGACCCTGCTGCCGTGTGGCGTCATCGGCACCGACCACGTCCAGCCCTCCGGGTCCAACGGCTTCCGTCCGGCGAAGGTCACCGTGAGGTTCGGCCCGCCCATCGATGTGGCGGCCCTGTCCGCCCAGTTCCAGAAGGCCGCCCTGCTGCGCGCCATCACCGACGCCACGATGACGGCCATCGGTGAGCTGTCCGGTCAGGAGTACTCCGGCCAGTACGCCTCCGACGTGAAGGCCGCGCTGGGCCGCTGAGGACACCGCCTCAGTCGAAAATCGCCCCGGCATACGGTGGATCGACGGCCCCTGAGGGTGTAGGCATGGCGTGGGCGCGACTGCGCGTTCCTCAGCAAGGAGGACCCCATGGCCGCACTCGACAGTGCCCAGTTGCTCGCCGCCCTCGAGCCGGCGGTCGAGGAGAACCTCAACCGTCACCTCGAGGTCGCGCAGGAGTGGATGCCGCACGAGTACGTCCCGTGGTCGCTGGGCCGCGACTTCGCCGAAATGGGGGGCGAGGCGTGGTCGCCAGACCAGTCGCAGCTCTCGCCGATCGCTCGCACGGCGCTGGAGGTCAACCTCCTCACCGAGGACAACCTGCCGAGCTACCACCGGGTGATCGACCAGGTCTTCGGACGGGACAGCGCCTGGGGGACCTGGGTCAACCGCTGGACCGCCGAAGAGGGGCGGCACGCGTTCTGCATCCGCGACTACCTGCTCGTCACGCGCGGCGTCGACCCCATCGAGCTGGAGCGGGCGCGCATGGACACGATGGAGACGGGTTACGACGCGGGTGAGAAGTCATTGCTCAATGTCTGTGCCTACGTCTCGTTCCAAGAGCTGGCCACTCGCGTGTCGCACCGGAACACGGGCCGCTACACCGAGGAGCCGATCGCCGAGAAGCTGCTCACCCGGGTCGCCAAGGACGAGAACCTCCACATGATCTTCTACCGGAACCTCGTCCAGGCTGCGCTCGAGCTGACGCCGAGCCAGACGATGCGGGCGATCACCGACGAGGTGGTCACCTTCCAGATGCCCGGCGCGATCATCCCCGGGTTCGGCCGTAAGGCCGTGCAGATGGCCATGGCCGGCATCTACGACCTGCGCATCCACCACGACGACATCGTGGCGCCGATGCTGCGCCAGTGGGGCGTCTGGGACCTCGAGGGCCTTGACGCGGATGGCGAGCAGGCTCGGGAGGAGCTCGCCGCTGCTCTCACGTCCCTCGACGAGGAGGCCGCTCGGTTCGTGGCCCGCCGCGAGGAGCGCGCGGCGAAGCTGGCGGCCCGCCGAGAGGGCTAGGGACAGGGCCGGGCTCGCACCGGGCCCACGGTCAGGTCCCTGTGCCGACCGCGGGGCCCCCCGCGCCGGCCCGCGAGCAAGCCGCGAGCAAGCCGCGAGCAAGCCGCGAGCTCGCGGCATACCCGCCTGCGTTGGTATGCCGCGTGCTCGCGGCCTCCTCGCGGGCGGTTAGGGTTTGGGGCGTGCTCCGGACAACAGCGGCAGTGGTCGCCGGCAAGGCGGCGCGGGCGGCTTCCCGCCTGCGTGGTGGTGGCTCGGCGCTGCCCGGTCTGGTCGCCGAGCGGATCGACCCCGGGTTCCTCGCCCACGCCCTGGCCGATGTGCCGGGCGGGATCGTGGTGGTCACCGGCACCAACGGCAAGACCACGACCACCAAGATGCTGGTCGCTGTGCTGCGCGCCCACGGTCGCTCCGTGTTCACCAACCCGACCGGCTCGAACTTCACCCGTGGGGTGATCTCGTCGATGCTGGGGGAGCTGCCGGTGCGTGGCCGGCTCAGGGCCGACATGGCCGTGCTCGAGCTCGACGAGGCGCATGCCCTCAAGTTCGCGGCCGCGGTCAAGCCGACCCACGCTCTGCTGCTCAACGTCGCCCGTGACCAGCTCGACCGGTTCGCCGAGATCGACCACACCGCCAAGCTGCTGGCCTCGCTCGCCGAGCAGACCACGGTCGGGGTGGTGCTCAACCTGGACGACTCGTTCGTCTCGCGGATCCGCGACCGGGTCGCTGACGGGGTGGCGGTGCACTACTTCGGGGTGGACGCGTCGATCGCCGACCGGCTGCCCGAGCTCCAGGAGCAGGACGTGCGGTTCGACGACGACTTCGTGGCGCCGGTGGCGGGACCGGACGACGGGCTGCTCAGGCCCGTGGACGAACGGAGCTTCGAGGTGGTCTTCGGCCTGGGCGCCGTTGCCAGCGGCGACTCCGAGAGCGCGCCCGAGCGCCCGAATGTCGGTCCGCTCGAGCTCCAGCAGCGGGGACTCGCCGCCATGATCAACGCCACTGCGGCCACGTCCACGGCCCGGATGCTGCTGGGCGACGCGTTCGACCCGGCCGTCGCGGCTGGCGCGCTGCGGGCTGTGACCCCGCCGTTCGGTCGTGGCGAGGTGGTCATGGTCGACGGCCAGCCCCTCGAGCTCGTCCTGGTCAAGAACCCGGCCGGCTTCACGGTGGCGCTGGGTACGTACGGTTCGACCCCGGTCGCGACGATGATCGCGATCAACGACAACTACGCCGACGGCCGCGACGTGTCCTGGCTCTACGACGTGAGCTTCGAGAGCCTGCGGGACCGAGGCGTCACGGTCACCAGCGGGGTCCGCGGCTACGACATGGCGCTGCGGCTGCAGTACGACGACGTCCCCGTGGCCGGGGTCGAGACCGGGCTCGACCCTGCCCTCGACGCGTTCCTGGCCGCCCACCCGGACGAGCCCAAGCGGATCTTCTGCACCTACACCGCGATGATGGCGCTGCGGCGGACCCTCGCGGCCCGCTACGACCTGCCCGACATCGGCGAGGAGGCCTCGTGAGCCAGCTGAGCCAACCCCACGGCATACCTGACGTCTCCATCCCGGGCGAGCCCGAGGGGTCGGCGCGCGTCCCCGACGCAGCCGACGCGGGCAAGGGCGTCATCCACGTGGTGCACCTCTACCCGCGCGAGATGAGCATCTACGGCGACCTCGGCAACACCCGCACGCTGGCCGCGCGGATCCGACGGCACGGCTACAGCCCGGTCGTGCACCAGCACCACCCGGGCGGGGAGTTCCCCGAGACCGCGCACCTCGTGGTCGGTGGCGGAGGGCAGGACTCCGGTCAGGTGCGGGTCGAGGCCGACCTCGAGCAGATCGCCGACCGGCTGCGTGCCCTGGCCGACGCCGGGACACCGATGCTGATGATCTGCGGGATGTACCAGCTGCTGGGGAACGCGTTCATCACGGTGGACGGCAAGCGACTGCCCGGGCTGGGCATCCTCGACGTCACCACGCAGGGCAATGCCAAGCGGATGATCGGGCCGGTCGTGCTGTCGACCGACTTCGGTGACGTGGTGGGCTACGAGAACCACTCCGGCTCGACGACGCTCGGAGCTGGTCAGGCTCCGTTCGGCACGGTGCGGTCCGGGCTGGGCAACAACGGCGCCGACGGCACGGAAGGCGCGCGCACCGGCAACGTGTTCGGCTCCTACCTGCACGGGCCGATCCTGCCCGCCAACCCCGTCTTCGCCGACGCGCTGATCGGGCTCGCCGCGGAGCTCGCCACCGGTCGCCCGTTCGAACCCACCACCCAGGACGACGCCATCGCCGACGAGGCGCGCTCCCGCCAGGTCCGCCGGCTCGTCAAGCGCTGAGGCGCGCAGTGGCGACCGAGCCGATCCCGGCCGCGACCGCGCCGCCCACCGATGTCCTCGACCTGTTCGCGGTGCCCGAGGACCCGAGGCCGCTCCAGGGTGGACAGGGGCACAGCGTCGTCGCAGGCGACCTGGTCCTGTCACCCGGTCGCGACGCTGCCACCTGCGCCTGGCTCAACCCGGTGCTCGCCCGACTGGCTGTCGAGCTCGACACGACGAAACCCCGAGCCCTGCGCATCGCCATGCCCATCCCCTCACGGGATGGTCGCTGGGTGGTCGACGGGTGGGGCGCCAGCCGCTACGAGCCGGACACGCACCCCTGTCGAGACCTCGGTGTCCTCGTCGCCACCGGGCGGTTGCTGCACGCCCGCCTCGCCTCCGCGCAGCCGTCTCCGCCCGACGGCATCCGCGACCGCACCGATCGCTGGGCCCGCGCGGAGCGCGCCGCCTTCGTCGCGACCGGCGGCCGTGGTATCCCGCTGACGTATGCCGGCCCGCTGGTCGCCGACCTCGTCACCCGGCTCGACGACACCGACCTCGGGCCTGACCAGCTCGTGCACGCCGACCTCGCCGGCAACGTGCTGCTCGACGCCCGCGGCACCCCGGTGGTGATCGACGTGGCGCCGTACTGGCGGCCGGCTCTGTGGGCCGAGGCCGTCTGCGTCCTCGACGCGGTCCTGTGGCACGGAGCGGACGCAGGTGTGATGGCTCAATGGACCGACGGCACGCGTCGTCAGGCCATGCTGCGCGCGGCACTGTTCCGGCTGCTCAGCGACGACCCCAAGGAGCCGACGCTGACCCGCTACCGGACCCTGCTGCTCGACCCTCCCGCCACTTCTGGCCACTGAGGGCTGGGTGCGCGCGGATCCCGGTCGGCACGGGCGACGAGTGGCCAGAAGTCGCAGGTCGCCCGGACCTGTGGCCACTGCGCACCGGGCAGGTCCTCCAGGCGCCGCATCTAGCACCGGTGGCCCGAAGTCGCGAGTCAGGCGACGAAGTCGTCGCCGGCCTCCAGGCGCAGCCGGAGCAGCTCGGCCAGCGCGATCGACTCGCCGTCACGGGCGCCCTCGCCCACCTGCAGGGGCGGGTCGCTCGGCGCGATCTCGACCCCACGGAACCGCGCAAAGGGCCGCGGCGGCACGAGCAGCGCGTAGTAGCGACCATCAGGGTCGACCCCGACGGAGCGGTCGAGCCGCAGGTACCAGCCCTGCACCCCGGTGGCGTAGCGACCCGAGCCCTTCCAGGTGCGCGCGGTCAGCTCCGTGGTGGCCAGGTCTCGCTCGCGGGCGGTGCGGACGAACTCGTCGACCAGGACCTGTGCCTTGGCAGACTCACGCGCCCGCCGCTGTTCCTGCATGCGGACGTGGTAGTCGGCCCGCTCCCCGGCGTCGTTCGGTCCGCTCACGTCGACTCCGTCCTCGTGCCGGGCTCGGCCACGTCCTCGGCCACGTCCTCGACGGGCGTCTTCTTGGGGCTGACCGACCACGCAGCCCAGCCGATGGCGCCCAGCGGGATCTCCATCAGGTGGGTGAAGAACGAGAAGAGCACCACGCCGGCCAGCGCGTCGGCGGGGCTGGCGCCCCACGCCACCAGGGCAGCCACGGTGCCGCTCTCGGTGATCCCGAGCCCGCCGGGCGTCAGGCCCACCGCGGTGAGCAGCCGGCCGATGGCGTAGGCCGCGAAGAGCTGCCCGTAGAAGAGGTCCACTCCCGTGGTGTGCATGCAGATCAGGAACAGCCCGTAGTACACCCCGAAGAAGCCGACCAGTCCCAGCGTCATGCTGAGCCAGCCGGTCCGGACCACGTCGTTGATCCGCAGCCGCAGGTCGACGACGAGCGACTTGACGCTCATCGAGCGGCGCCGCCAGAGCCGGCCGATGACCTTGTCGAGGCCCTGGCCGATCGCGACGGCGGCGCGCTCCGAGGCGAGGATCGAGACGAACACGGCCAGGATCACCCCTCCGGTGAGGGCGCCAGCGAGCGCGGCGTCCTCCAGGGCCCGGGGGACGTCGGGGTCGCGTCCGGAGAAGAGCGCCAGGATCGCGATGAGGGGCAGCGCCACGCGGGACAGGACGTTCCAGACGCCGGTGACGATGGCCGAGGTCGAGATGTCGCGCCTCGAGAACCCCCAGGACCGGCAGATCGTGTAGGTCGCCGCCAGCCCGGCCGCCCCGCCCCCGGGTAGCAGGTTGCCGACCGAGGAGCCTGCGACGTTGACGATCAGCGCCTGCCAGTGCTTCAGGCCGGGCAGCGACCCGGTGAGCGTGAAGGTGTAGCAGTAGAGCCCGACGACCACACCGACGAGCAGCAGGACGAACGTCGTGAACGGCACCTCCGACAGCACCGCCCACACGTCGGACCAGTTGGTCTTGGCGAGCCGGGGCAGGACGTAGACGAGCAGGGCTGCGGCCAGCCCCAGGCCGATCCCGGCCTGGACGACCGTCCGCACCCGTGACCGCGGTTTGCGCGTCCGGGGTGCTTCGCGGTCCGGCTCCACGGCTTCGGCGGTCACGAGAGCCCCTCGAAGATGTCGTGCGACACAGGACGTCCGGCGGGCCTGGCCGGGTCGACGAACCACTCGCGCCCGAAGACCAGGTCGTACAACGGTCGCGGGATCCGCAGGAACGCCGCGAGCGTCCGGTCCGCCCCGCCTTCCGCGCTCGACTGGGAGGCGTGGGCGCGCATCGAAGCCCGCTTCGCGGCGGCATACCGGCGCACGTCGATGCGGTGCGTGATCGCGGACCTGGCGCTGAAGGAGCGGCTGAACGCCGCCTTGTCGAACTCCGGCGGGAACGGGTAGATCTTGGCCGCGAGGTCCACGGCGCGCGCGATCGTGTCGCGGGGGACGGTCGCCTGGAGCACGCGCTGCGTGCCGGCGAGGTCTGCCGCCCGCTCACCGACCTCGTGCACGCGGACGTGGTCGCGGTGCCCGTAGCCGCCGTTGCTGTCATAGGTCGTGAGCACTGAGGCGTCCTCCTCGCGGAGGATGTCGGCCAGCCGGGAGGCGGCCTCCTCCAAGGGCGCCCGCACGAACCGAACCCGCTCCGGCGGGTCGGGGTAGAGCTCCGGCCCCAGGCCGCTGTCGGCGTAGCCGAGGTAGACGACGCGCGCGACGCCCAGCGCCGACGCGGACCGGCGCAGCTCCTCGAGGCGACGCGCACCCAGCCCACCGCCGGCCGAATAGGCCTCCGCGGCGAGCCCGAGGGCGCCGTCGGTGGCCACGACGACGACCACCCGGTGACCCTCCGCAGCCGCACGCGCCAACGTCCCCGAGGTGAGCAGCGCCTCGTCGTCGGGGTGGGCGTGGAAGGCCACCAGGGTGTGGCTCCGGGTGTGGGTCATCACCAGCCATCCTGTCGCATGGCAGGCTCAGGCCTGTGAAGGTGGCCCTGCTGACGGACTGTTACCTGCCCAGGCTGGGTGGGATCGAGGTCCAGACGCACGACCTCGCCGCCCAGCTGCGCGCCCGGGGGCACGAGGTCGAGGTCTTCACCGCGACCCTGGGTGAGCACGGCGAGCGGCACGGTTTCGTCGAGGACGTCGACGGGGTCCCGGTGCACCGGATGGCGATCCGGCTGCCGTGGGAGCTGCCCGTCAACCCGTTCGCGCCACCCGAGGTGCGGCGGCGGCTGCGGGCTGGAGGCTTCGACGTGGCCCACGTCCACATGGGGGTGGTCAGCCCCTTCGCCACCGACATGGCGCGAGTGGCCCTCGGGCTGGGGCTGCCCACGGCGATCACCTGGCACTGCCTGATGGAACGCTCGCAGCCGGTCTTCCGCGCCCTCGGCCACGCCCGCCGGTGGGGCGCCCAGGGAGCGGCCCTCTCCGCGGTGTCCGGTGTCGCCGCCGCGTCCGTGCAGCGGGTGGTCGGCGGGGGCGACGAGGTGCGGGTGTTTCCCAACGGCATCGACACGACCGCGTGGCGGCCACCGCCGCGGGCTGCCCGCGCCGCGGACGCTCCGATCGAGGTCGTCGCCGCGATGCGGTTCGCCGCCCGCAAGCGCCCCCTGGCGGTCCTCGAGGTCGCGGCGCGGGCGGGACTGCTCGCGTCCGAGGGCTCGACCCCCGGAATGCGGCTCACCCTGTTCGGTGAGGGGCCGGAGCGCGGACGGCTCGAGCGGTTCGCCGCCCAGCACGACATGACGGACTGGGTCACCCTGCCCGGCCGGGTGACCCGTGACCAGCTCCGCGAGCGCTACTGGGACAGCGACATCTACCTGACCCCTGCCCGCCTCGAAGCGTTCGGGATCGCTGCGCTCGAGGCGCGCACGGCCGGGCTCCCGGTCGTGGCGCGTCAGGACACCGGGGTCGGCGACTTCGTCGTCGACGGCGTCAACGGGCTGCTCGGTGCCGACGACGACGCCCTTGCGCACGGACTGGCCAGGCTGCTCATCGAGCCCGAGCTGCTGCACCGGATCGCTGACACCAACCGCACCGTCGCGCCCGAGCAGGACTGGCCGTCGGTCGCCGCGCTGGCGGAGGACGAGTACCGGCGGGCCGGTGCCGGGTGACCGAGTCCGCCACGCCAGTCCCCGGCCCGCAGCCACAGGGCGACCCCATCCTGGTCCGAGCGCACGCAGAGGGCGGCCGGCCGGTCGCCGAGTTCGTCCTCGAGCACGGAGCCGACCCCGTTCGCGAGCTGGCCCGCCTCGGGTGGTCACGGCCACGCCTGCGCGACGCCGAGCGCGTTGCCGACGGCGCCCTCGTCCTCACCTTCACCGTGGCGCCGGCCTCCGCCGTGACGAGTGTCGCGAACCCGGTGCCCACCGACCCCGGCCTGGTGCTCGAGCCGGGGGAGGAGGCGCGCCCCTACCAGCGCACCGCGGCCTACGGCGTCGTCACGAGCGACCGCGGCGTGCTGCTCACCGAGCTCTCCGCCCTGACGTCCGCACCCGGGAGGTGGACCCTGCCCGGGGGCGGGCTCGACCCCGGCGAGGCACCGGTCGCCGCCCTGCACCGCGAGGTCTGGGAGGAGAGCGGCCAGGAGGTCGAGGCCGTCCGGTTGCTCGAGGCGCACACCTCGCACTGGATCGGGCGGGCGCCCAGCGGGCGCCTCGAGGACTTCCACGCCGTGCGGATCGTGTATGCCGCGTGGTGCCCCCAGCCGACCGACCCGGTCGTCCACGACGTGGGGGGGTCGACCGAGGCGGTGCGATGGGTGCGGCGCGACGAGCTGGACCGCTACCACCTGAGCCGGTCGTTCGCGCCGCACATGCGGCGCTGGCTGGACTCCTGACCTCCCCGCGCCGACCGCGACGAAGCCCCGGGACGCAACTGCGTCCCGGGGCTTCGTCGTCGGCTCAGGTCAGCCGTTCGCCTTGCGGCGTGAGGTGAGCAGACCCACCAGGCCGAACAGCACGAGCACCGCGCCGGTGGCGATGATCCCGACCGGGCCGACGTCACCCCAGTCCACACTGAGGCTGCCGACCTCCTGGGCCAGCACGATCACGGCGACGGCGAGGCAGACCAGTCCCAGCACGATGGCTGGTGCGTGCGGGCCACTCGGGCGGTCCGGGATCGGCGGTGGCCAGGCTGCCGTGTCCCCAACGGGGGGCTCGGCAGCCGCTCGGACTGCCGAGTGGTCGGAAACCACCTCGTCCATGACGGGCTCAGCGGGCTCAGTGGACTCCTGCTGGTCGACGTCGATCGCCCGGGTCGGGTCACTGGTGTCCAGCTGTTCGGTCGGTTCGGTCTGCACTGCCTGCTCCAACCGCATCGTGTCGTCCTTGGGTGCTTCGGGGTTGCTCATGAGGTCACTCCTTGCCGATCAGGATCTGGCCGAGGCCGACGTGGGCCTGGACGATGACGTCGGGGTCTCCCTCGCCGAAGGTCTCGACGGTGCTGACGTTGCGGCCGTCGTGACCGTCCAGGGTGACGGGGTCGCCGTCCTCGTCGACACCGGGGGGCGCGATCGGGCCGAGGTCAGGAGTACCGATACGGGAGATGTCACCCGCGGCCACCGAGCTGCGGACCTCGACGGTGAGGTTGTCGGGGATGTAGATCCTGAGCTCGCCGATTCCGACACGGGCATCGATCTGCCGGGGGGTACCGGGGTTGTCCTGGGCCCGCGCCAGGTCCAGCTCGGCCGAGCCGATGCTGAGGCGGTACTTGGCCGTGGTGTCGGTGGCCGACGGTCGCCAGGTGCGCTCGCCGATCCCCCCGCCGAAGGTGACGTCGGGAACGACCGACGCGGTCCAGGTCACCAGGGCGAGCACGACCGCCAGGAAGCCGGTGAAGCCCGCCCGTCGTCCCAGCAGTCCGAGCACCAGCGTGCCGACACCCAGGACACCCAGGGCGGCCGCCAGGGCCACCGTCTCGTCGCTGCCGGCCCAGTTGGCGGCATCGTGGATCGAGAGGGTCACGCCGTAGGCCGCGACGGCCAGGCCGCCGACGAGCAGCGCCGAGATGAAGCCACCGCTCTTGCGACGGGGCACCTTGGGCGGGCGTGGCGGACGCGGAGCGGCCGGGGTGGGCGGCGGGAAGTACGTGCCGCCCGGAGGCGTGTCCGCAGGTGCAGGGGCGTACGTGGTCGGTGACACGGCGGCATACTCCTGGGTCTCTGGTGCGTGGGTCGCTGGCGCGTCGCTCTCGGTGCCCGTCGTGGGTGCCGAGGCGGTCGGCCACTGGGCGGCCGGCTGGGCCGCCCACGTGGTGGCGGGCGCGGAGGTGGCCTGCTGGCCGGCGGCCGGCGGGTAGGGCTGTGGGTACTGGGCCTGCGGGTACTGGTGCGGCTTGGCCTTGCCGTCGCGGTTGCGCGTCACGAGCCAGACGACGAGGCCGATCGGGACCACGACCCACCAGATCCAGCCGATGCCAGGGGTGTCACCCGCGAGGCCGGTGCCGCCGATGAGCGAGAGGCCGATGATGACGAGCAGGATGATGCCCAGGACGTCACCGTCGCGCAGCGCCTTCTCGGCCACGATCTCGTCGCGGTTGTTGGGCAGGAACGCCCAGGCGATGAGGTAGATGGTGATCCCGACGCCCCCGAGGATGACGAGCAGCACCAGGGCCGCGCGGATCACGATGGGGTCCACACCGAGGCGGGTGGCGATGCCGGAGCACACCCCGGCGAGCCACTTGTCGTCGGCGTCCCGGCGCAGGTCCACGGAGCGGATCCAGCCGAAGAACCGGTCGAGGCCGGTGGTGTGGGTGCTGTTTGTCGGGCCAGCGGTCGGCCCAGGGGTCTGCGTCATGTCTCCATGGTGTCCGCGCAGACAGGTCGCTGCCATGAGGGTCGACCCTGAACCGACCCTGAAGCGGGCTGAGTACACCCTGAATCGGTTCGGCATCCGGTGGTTCGTGCGTCAGGATGAGGACATGCCGACTCCCTACGAGCGGCCCGTCCCCCCTGCGGAGGCGCGGGTCGCAGCCCGCCGCGCCGCTCGCCCGACCCTGACGCGACCCGCGGAGGGCAAGGTCATCGCCGGGGTGTCGATCGGTCTGGCCCAGCACCTGGGCTGGCCGGTGCGGTGGATCCGCCTGGGGTTCGTCCTCATCTCGATCCCCACTGGCGCCGGTCTCGTGGCCTACATCTTCCTGTGGGCGCTGACGCCGCAGTCCCGCGGTGGCGTGGTCGGCAGGGGTCGTCGCGCAGTGGACCCGGCCGACGCCGCAGCCGTCGCCGCCGCGGGGACGCCAGTTCCGGAGCCGGTCACCGGCACCAGTGAGCGCGACGCGACACGGGTCCTGCTCGTGGGTGGGCTGCTGCTCGGTATCGGACTCATCGTCGTGGCCCAGAACGCCGGTCTCAACGCGCGCCTCGGGATCCTCATCCCGCTCCTGGTGGTCGCCGCGGGGGCCGTGCTCGCCTGGTCGCAGCTGGACGACTCCCAGCGTGGCCGCTGGCTCGGATCAGAAACGGGGACAAGGCGTTTCAGCGTTGCCCGCCTCGCCTTCGGCGGAGTCCTGGCGCTCGCGGGGCTGGTCATCATGGCCACTCGTGGCCGCTCCCTCGCCGCGATCTGGGACATCGGTGCGGCGGTGCTCGCCGTCCTCGCCGGTGTCGCCCTCATCTCCGCCCCGTGGGTGCTGCGGTTCTGGTCCGACCTTCGTCGCGAGCAGGCCGAGCTGGCCCGGGCGACCGAACGCGCCGACATCGCTGCCCACCTGCACGACTCGGTGCTGCAGACCCTTGCCCTCATCCAACGCAAGGCCGGCGACGCCGGCGCCGTGACCCAGCTGGCCCGCGCCCAGGAGCGCGAGCTGCGCTCCTGGCTGTATGCCGGCCCGTCCGACTCCGATGCCTCCCTCGCCACCGCGGTGGTCGAGGCCGCCCACGAGGTCGAAGACCTGCACGGCACTCCGATCGACGTGGTGTCGACGGGGGACCGACCGCTGGACGACGGCGGTCAGGCGCTCGTCCGGGCCGTCCGCGAGTCCCTGCTCAACGCGGTTCGCCATGGTGCGCCGCCCGTCTCGCTCTACCTCGAGGTCGGCCCGGCCGGTGTGGAGGCCTTCGTGCGCGACCACGGCCCGGGGTTCGAGGTCGGCGAGATCCCCGAGGACCGCCTTGGCGTCCGGCAGTCCATCCTGGGACGGATGGAGCGGCACGGAGGCGCGGCCAAGGTGCGCCGGCTCGAGCAGGGCACCGAGGTCAGCCTGAGCCTGCCTCCGGTCCTGCGTCCCCCACCGACCCAGTCCGACCCGCAGCACCAGCAGCCAGTCTCGGAGGAGACCCGTGAACACGCCTGAGAAGAAGCCGGTCGAAGTGGTCCTCGTCGACGACCACCGCATGTTCCGCTCCGGGGTGCGTGCCGAGCTCGGCACCACCGTCTCGATCGTGGGTGAGGCGCCCGACGTGGACACCGCCATCGCGGTGATCCGCCAGACCAAGCCTCCGGTCGTGCTGCTCGACGTGCACCTGCCCGGCGGCAACGGCAACGGCGGCATCGACGTCCTGCACGGCTGCAAGGGGCTGGAGACTGCGGATGGTCAGCCGGTGCGCTTCCTCGCCCTGTCGGTGTCCGATGCCGCCGAGGACGTGATCGCGGTGATCCGCGCGGGGGCGCGCGGCTACGTCACCAAGACGATCAGTGCCAACGACCTGACCCGCGCTATCCAGCGGGTGGCCGACGGCGACGCGGTGTTCTCGCCGCGGCTGGCGGGCTTCGTGCTCGACGCGTTCGGCGCGGCCGCGGGCGAGGTGGCGCAGGTGGACGAGGAGCTCGACCGGCTTTCGGCCCGCGAACGCGAGGTGATGCGCCTGATCGCGCGCGGCTACCAGTACAAGGAGGTCGCCAAGGAGCTGTTCATCTCGGTGAAAACCGTTGAGACGCATGTCTCCTCGGTGCTGCGCAAGCTCCAGCTGTCGTCCCGCCACGAGCTGACCGCCTGGGCGATGGGCCGCCGCCTTCTCTGATTACAGGCTCAGGTCTCGGGGATCACGTCCCTGCTCGCGCCGCCGGTGCCGGCGGCCCTGGCGCTCGGGCCGCCGCGCCCCGTGGTCCTGGGGTCGACGTACCCGCCCTCGGGCGGGACCATCTCGGCCCGGACGCCCAGCAGCCGGATCGGCCGGTCGTCCTCCAGCCCGGTCAGCAGGGCTAGTGCCGTGGTGGCGATGACGTCGGGGTCGAACGTCGGTTCAGCCAGCTTGCGCACCCGGTTCGTGGTGAAGAACGGCGCGAACCGCACCTTGAGGAAGACCCGCTGGCAGGCGCGGTCCTCGCGCCGGATGTCCTCGACGACCTGCTCGGCCAGGGTGTGGATGGCCGCCGCGACCTCCGACGGCTCCACGAGGTTGGTCTGGTAGGTCACCTCGCGCCCGTGGGCGCGGGCGATCCACGGGGTGTCGTCGACCGTCGCCGAGCTCACGCCCCGCCCGAGGCGGCCGTAGTGCGGGCCCATCGTCGGGCCGAACTCGGACACCAGGGTCGCGTCGTCGGCCTCGGCCAGGTCGCGCACCGTCTGGTAGCCGTGGGACGCCAGCCGCTGCGAGATCTTCGAGCCCACCCCCCACAACGCGATGGTCGGTCGGTCGCCCATCACCTCGAACCAGTTGTCGCGGGTCAGCTCGAAGACCCCACGGGGCTTGCCGAAGTCGGTGGCGATCTTGGCCCGCACCTTGGTGTCGCCCACCCCGACCGAGCAGTGCAGGTCGGTGGCTTCGAGGACGGCGGCGCGGATCGACTGGGCATAACCCACCGGGTCGTCGGTCGTGACGCCCACGAACGCCTCGTCCCAGCCGAGCACCTCCACGACCGCACCCGGCATACCCCGAAGCACCTCCATGACGCGGGCGGAGGCCTCCTCGTAGACGGGGAAGTCGACTGGCAGCAGCACCGCCTCCGGGCACTTGCGCACGGCCACCTTGAGCGGCATCCCGGAGCGGACGCCGAACTCACGCGCCTCGTAGGAGGCCGTCGACACCACCGCACGCTCGGTGGGGTCGCCGCGCCCGCCGACGATCAGCGGTATGCCGGCCAGCTCGGGGTGCCGCAGGATCTCGACCGCAGCGAGGAACTGGTCGAGGTCGACGTGCAGCACCCACGGCACGGCTGCGGCGGCTGGAGCCATGGGGTCTCATCCTGCCGTGTGCCGGTGTCAGGCGGTCAGGGGATCAGCAGCAGCTTGCCGGTGGTCCGGCGGGCTTCGAGGTCGTCGTAGGCCGTGGCCGCCTCGGTGAGCGGGTATCGCCCGCCGATCTCGACCGCCAGCCGTCCCGCCGCGATGTCGCCGAGCACCGAGCCGCCGCGTTCCAGCAGCTCCTCACGGGTTGCGGTGTAGCTGCCCAGCGTCGGACGGGTGAGGAAGAGCGAGCCGCTCGCGTTGAGCCGCTGGATGTCGAAGGGCGGCACCTGACCGCTCGCGCCACCGAACAGCACCATCATCCCGCGAGGGCGCAACGATGCGAGCGAGGCGTCGAAGGTCGCCTTGCCGACGCCGTCGTAGGCGACGTCAACTCCGTTGCCACCATTGGCCGCCCGTACTTCAGCTGCGAGGTCGGCCGACTCCCGGTAGTTGATCACGGCGTCCGCGCCGAGGCCACGCGCGATCTCCAGCTTGTCCGCCGAGCCGGCCGTCGCGACGACCCGTGCCGCCCTTGGCCTTCACCAGCTGCACGAGCAGCTGTCCGACCCCATCCGGCCGCCGCGTGGACGAGGGCCACCGTGCCCGGCCCCACGGCATACGTGGAGTTGACGAGGTAGTGCGCCGTCATGCCCTGGAGCATCGCCGCGGCGGCCACGTCGAGCTCGACCCCGTCGGGCACGGGCACGAGGGTGTCGGCCGCGCGGTTGACGACGGTGCCGCCCGCGCCGAGTCCGGCACCCCACGCAACCCGGTCGCCGACCGCGACGTCGTCCACTCCCTACCGACGGCGGTGACGGTGCCGGCGCCCTCGGAGCACGAGACGAACGGCGTCGAGAGGGGGTAGACGCCCTGCCGCTGGTAGACGTCGATGAAGTTGACGCCGATGGCCGCGACCTCGACCTGCACCTCGCCGTCCCCGGGCGGCGAGACCTCGACGTCCCGCACCTCCAGGACGGACGAGTCACCGGTGCGGGGGACGACGAGGGCGCGGGCCGTGGTTGCAGGAGCCATCCTCCGACCCTAGGCGAGGACCCTAGGAGAGCGCCTTCTGGTAGGCGGCCATCGCCTTGAGCGGCGGCTTCACCGCGTAGGCCTGCGCCAGCTGCGCCGAGTCCACGAACCACAGGTGGGTCATCGCCCCCGACGTGCGCAGCGTCGTGCCCGAAGCACATGTGCCGTTAACAGGCTTCAGCTTCTTCACGCCGCCACCGGTGCAGGCCTCGTGGGCGTGCCAGCGCAGGTAGGGCTGGTAGCTGGTCGGTGGCGTCTTCTTCTCAGCGGTGAACATCACCCCGACGAGCGTGAACTTCCCCTTGGCAGAACGGCGGTAGATGAGGGTCTCCGGGGCGTTCGGGTCGAGGACCTTGCCGTCGGTGCGGTTGGCCCTGTTGGGCACGTGCACAGCACCCTTGTCGCGGGCCTCCTTGCCCAGAGCGGTGAGCTTCTTCTGCTTGCGGTCCCAGGCCGCCTGCACGTCGAACCCCGCCTTGGTCGCCGCCGCCGGATCCCGATAGGCCGCGGTGGCGGCGATCGTCCTGGCCAGGAGGTCCTTTGCGGCAGCGGTCTGGTCCGCGGTGGCCGAGGCTGTGTCGGGGAGGTTCGGCACGTCGGGGTGGTCGTGCGCCGTGCCCTCGGTGTCGTCGACGGCAAGGTCACCGTCAGCGTCCCCGGTGTCACTGTGGCTGTGCCCCGCCGTCGCACCGGCGACGTCGGTGGAGGCGTGGTCGTGGCCCGGTGCCGCGATCGCGGCACCGCTGGCGACAAGGGTCAGGGCGGCGACGGCACCGACGAGCGCGGCGGCCCGCCGAGGCGTCGACGGGGCCTTGAGGCGGGCCGGAGCCCAGGCGGTCGCGGCGACGGCGACCAGCCCCGCGCTCAGCACTTCCAGGGCGACGCAGACGGTGTCGGCGATGCCCACCGGCTCGGCGACGCCGGCCTCCGGCCCGAACGGCAGGCCGCTGGTGCGCGACACCGCCCAGACCAGCGCCAGCGCCACCGAGCCCCCGGCCCCCGCCAGGAGGATGCGTCGCGAGGACGGTCGTGACCAGCACCACAGCGCCCACCCGAGCTGGGCGGCCGCGGAGACGAGGAAGAACAGGCCCGCAGCCCACCATTCCTGGAAGTGGTCGGCGCTGACCCCGACGTGGATGAGGGCAGCACCGACCGTGAGCAGGGCCGCGCAGCGGATGAGGAGGGTTCGTGTGTCCATGCGCCGACCATGGCCCAGCGATGTGCGGGGAAGGTGATCGCAGTGTTCGGGGAGTGTTCGGGTTCGGCTACGGCCGAGCACCGATCGCCCGGTATGCCGCGAGGCCGCTTGCCGTCGCACCCCCGGGTCCGCGACGGTTGCGCCATGACCACCACCTCGGCGCCGGACCCGAGCCCGCCGCCCAGCGCAGCGGCGCGCGCCCGAGCGCGACGTCCCGCGTGCTGCTCGTCGAGGACGAGCCCGCGCTGGCCGAGCTCGCGCGCCTCTACCTGGAGCGCGACGGCCACCGGGTGGATGTGGTCGGCGACTCCGATGCGGCGCTCGCTGCGCTCGCCCGCCGCGACCACGACCTGGTGCTGCTCGACATCGGCCTGCCCGGCAGCGTCGACGGGATCGAGGTGTGCCGGCGGATGCGAGCGGCCGACGACTGGACACCGGTCATCTTCGTGACGGCCCGCGACGACGAGGTCGACCGGATCATCGGGCTCGAGCTCGGCGCCGACGACTACGTGACCAAGCCCTACTCGCCCCGCGAGCTCGCCTCCAGGGTGCGCGCCCTGCTGCGCCGCCAGCAGCGCGCCGCCCAGTCCGCGCGGGAGCAACCGCGAACCCTGACCGTCGGCGCACTGGTCCTCGAGACCGACACCCGCCGCGGTCGCCTCCACGATCGCCCCTTGCCTTTGACGACAACGGAGTTCGACCTGCTCGCCCACCTCATGGCACGGCCGGGTCGCGTCTACACGCGCGGCGAGCTGCTGACGGCGGTGTGGGACTACCCGGCTGACGACCCGACGCGGACCGTCGACGTGCACATCGCCCAGCTGCGGGCCAAGCTCGGTCACGACAGCCCGATCCGCACCGTGCGTGGGGTCGGCTACAGCGTCGAGCGACCATGAGCGTCGGAGGCACGGTCGGCCGGGGCTCCCTGGAGCGTCGGATCACCACCCTCATGGCGACAGTCGTCACCATCGCGGTCGTCGTCGCCGGCCTGGTGTCGGTGGGCCTGGTTCGAGGCGCTGCCCAGGACGAGGCACGAAAAGCGTTGCGCAGCAAGGCCGATCTCGTCAGCGCGGTCCTCGAGGCGAGCCGACCGGTCGACATCACCCCCGCACTTCGGGTGGTGCGCCAGCAGGACACCCCGGTCGCCTGGGAGGGCCCGGGCGGGAGGTTGGCCGGCGACGCACTGGCCCGCACGGCATACACCCAGCTGCCGCAGGCACAGCGGGCGGTCAGCGGCTCCCACACCCTGCGGATCGACGGCCGGTCGGTGCTCGTCGAGGTGCGCGCGCTGTCCAACGGTGCGACGGTCGTGTTCGCGCAGCGGACGAGCCTGGCCACCGGACAGAGCCTGCGACTGCTCAACCGGGTGCTGCTGGCGCTGGTGATCGGTCTGGTCCTCGCGGTGCTGGCGTCGGTCCTCTTCGCGCGTCGGTTGGCAGCCCCGCTGCGCAGCACGGCGGCCGCGGCCCACCGGATGGCGTCGGGTGAGCGGTCGGTGCGCGTGGTGCCCGGGGGGCCGGCCGAGGTGGCCGAGACGGGGGAGTCGCTCAACGCGCTCGCCGAGGCCCTGGAACACAGCGAACGGCGCCAGCGCGAGTTCCTGCTGTCGGTGTCGCACGAGCTGCGGACGCCGCTCGGAGCCGTCAAGGGGTTCGCCGAGGGCCTCCAGGACGGCGTCATCACCGGCGACGCGGTGCCGGGCGCGGGACGCACCATCGTGGCCGAGTCGGCCCGGCTCGAGCGGCTCGTCGCCGACCTGCTCGACCTCGCCAGGCTGGGTGCGGACGACTTCCGGTTCGACGCGGTGGCACTCGACCTGCGTGACGTCGTCGGCCAGGCCGCGGCCGTGTGGGACGAGCGTTGTCGCCGCGAAGGCGTGCGGTTCGCGGCCGAGCTCCCCGCCGGAGACGTGCCCGTCCGCACCGACCCGGTGCGGGTGCGCCAGGTGATCGACGGCCTCGCCGAGAACGCGCTGCGGGTGACCGGGGCGGGCGCACCCCTGGTGCTGGCACTTCGCTCGGAGGGCAGCAACGCCGTGCTCGAGGTGCGCGACGGAGGACCCGGACTGACTGCTGACGACATGGCCGTCGCGTTCGAGCGGTCCGAGCTCTACCAGCGCTATCGCGGGGTGCGGCAGGTCGGCACCGGCCTCGGTCTCGCGCTCGTCAAGGCGCTCGTCGACGGGCTCGGTGGGACGGTCTCGGTGCAGCCAGCGGCTGCCGAGGGCGGCACCTGCTTTCGCGTCGAGCTCCCGCTCGGGTGAGCCAGCGTCCTCTTTCCGCTCAAGCCCCGGTGGTGATCCAGTAGCGGCGCTTGCCGCGCAGCTCGCCCTCGAACTCGCCGCCGTTGGCCTCGATGGTTCGTGCGGACGCCACGTTGTCGAGGTCGCAGGTCACGAGCAGCCTGGGTATGCCGCGTGCCGCCGCCAGCGGCACGACCTGCCGCAGCGCGTCGCTGGCGAACCCTCGGCGTCGTGCCCCGGGTCGCACCGAGTAGCCGACGTGTCCGCCCACGGTCGACAGCATCGGGTGGTCGATGTGGTGCCGCAGCGAGATCGAGCCGACGAACTCGTCCGTCCGGTCGGGGTCCTCCATCCACCAGTAGGTGGCGGTGGTCCACCCGGGCGGGCGGGGGCTGTCCTCCATGGCGTCGCCAAGGCGGTTGGCCACGAGCCGGGCGAACTCGTCGGGCGCCTCCAGGCCCTCGCGGGTGAAGGCCACTCCGGGGAAGTCGCCTTCGGACGGCCAGTTGACCACCCCGTCGTGGGCCGGCTCCCCATTGGCGCGGAACTCGTCCACGGCGGCGAGGAAGGACCGGTGGAACCGGAGGTGCGGCGTGGCCAGCAGCACCATCACGGCACCAGTCGCAGCCGGGCGATGGCCGCGTCGAGCATCGCCTCGGTGAGCTTGCCGGTGAAGGTGTTCTGCTGGCTCACGTGGTAGCTCCCGACCAGCCGGACCGCCCGTCCCTCGGGCGTGGTCAAGGTCGTCTCCGCTGCGTGCCCGAACCGGGGCTTGGGCCGCGGCACGTCCCAGCCCAGCCGTCGCGCGCTGCCGAGCGTCGCGTCCCAGGCGATCGAGCCCAGGGCCAGCATCGACTGCAGGGCCGGTGCCGCGAGCTCGAGGTCGCGGTCCAACCAGTGCGCGCACGCCACCTTCTCCGTCGTGGTCGGCTTGTTGGCCGGCGGCGCGCACCGCACCGCCGCGATGATCCGTATGCCGTGCAGCACCAGCCCGTCGCCGCTCGCCCAGGACTGCGGCTGGCTGGCGTACCCCGCACGGTGCAACGCGGCATACAACCAGTCGCCGGAGCGGTCGCCGGTGAACATGCGCCCAGTGCGGTTGGTGCCGTTGGCAGCAGGGGCGAGGCCCACGATGAGCACGTCTGCCTCCGGGTCGCCGAAGCCGGGCCCCGGCCTGCCCCAGTAGGGCTGGTCGGCGAAGGATGCTCGACGCCCCTGTGTCGCAACGGTTTCGCGCCACTCGACCAGTCGCGGACAGGCGCGGCACACCGAGACCCGGGCGTCGAGCTCCGCGACGTCGGGAGAGGTGCAGGCGAGCGCGTCGGTTTGCGAGGCGTTGCGGGCCACGGGTGTCGCGGCCGTGGCCGGGTCGCCCGGCCAGCCGCTGCCGGGCGGCACCGGCGACTCGAACCGTTCACCGGTGACCGGGTGCGGGTCGATGCTCACGTCGAGATCCAGTAGCGGCGGGTGCCGTTGCGCGAGTCCTCGTAGACCCCGCCGTTCGCCTCGATCGCGCGGCGGGAGCCCTCGTTGGACTCCAGGCAGGTCACCAGCACACGGTCCAGACCGACCTCGTCGCGGGCGAGGGGGAGGGCCAGGCGCAGGGCCTCGCGCGCATGGCCGAGGCGGCGGGCCGACGGTCGGACGCTGTAGCCGATGTGGCCGCCCTCGCGCAGGAGGAAGGCGGTGAGCTCGTGGCGCAGCGCCAGCGAGCCGACGTACTGGTCGGCGTCGTCGACGATCCAGCGGAAGTGACAGGCGGTCCAGCCGGACCTCCTCGGAGCGTCCTCGTCGCTGGCCCGCACCCGCTGGGCCACGAACCGGGCGAACTCCGTCGGGTCCTGCAGACCCGCACGGGTGAACTCGTACCCCGCGTAGCCCGGCTCGGGCAGCTGGCTCAGGTCCCCGTCGCCGTCCCGCTGCTCCCCGGAGGCCGCGAACTCGTCACTCGCGGCCAGGTAGGAGCCCTGGTAGCGGACGTGCGGGATGACGAGACGGGTCACGCGACGACCGTAGCCCGGACCGTCCGGCGCGGGCCACGCGATATGCCGACGACCGGCCACGGGATGGCAGGTCTGTCGCTCACGCCACGTAGGCTGGGACCCAACATGAGCACGCTCTTCGACGATCTGTTCCCATCCGATCCGCCCCCGCCCGGCACCCGTCCGACGGCTGCGGCTGCCCGCGCGACGGCGGTGGACGAGCGAGGTGTCCCGACCTGGGCCCAGGCGGCCGCCGAGGGGCGCGACCCCGAGGAGGCGAGCACCCGGCATACCGATCCGGAGACGCTGCTCGAGGGGCTCAACCCGCAGCAGCGGGAGGCCGTCCTGCACGAGGGCGGCCCGCTCCTCATCGTCGCAGGCGCGGGATCGGGCAAGACCCGCGTGCTCACCAACCGGATCGCCTACCTGCTGGCCGCCCGTGGGGTGCAGCCCGGGCAGGTGCTGGCCATCACGTTCACCAACAAGGCCGCCGCCGAGATGCGCGAGCGGGTCGCCGCCCTCGTCGGTCCGCGGGCCAAGGCCATGTGGGTCATGACCTTCCACTCGGCCTGCGTGCGCATCCTGCGTCGCGAGGCCGCCAAGGTCGGGCTCAAGACCACCTTCTCCATCTACGACGCCGCCGACAGCCAGCGACTCATGGCGATGGTGATGCGCGACCTCGACCTCGACCCCAAGCGCTACCCGCCGCGGTCGTTCAGCCACCAGGTCTCCAACCTCAAGAACGAGCTCGTCGACGAGGAGACCTTCGCCTCCCAGGTCGGTGAGGGGACCCACCAGGAGCGGATGCTGGCCGAGGCCTACACCGGCTACCAGCGGCGGCTGCGGCAGGCCAACGCCCTCGACTTCGACGACCTGATCATGACGACGGTCAACATCCTGCAGGCCTTCCCCGATGTCGCCGAGCACTACCGGCGCCGGTTCCGCCACGTCCTCGTCGACGAGTACCAGGACACCAACCACGCGCAGTACCAGCTCGTCCGTGAGCTCGTGGGCGGTGCCGCGGGCAGCGCCGGTATGCCGGTCGGTGACGGACCGTCCGTCGAGGCGGCCGAGCTCGTGGTGGTCGGTGACGCCGACCAGTCGATCTATGCCTTCCGGGGCGCGACGATCCGCAACATCGTCGAGTTCGAGGAGGACTACCCGAACGCGCGGACCATCCTGCTCGAGCAGAACTACCGGTCGACGCAGACGATCCTCCAGGCAGCCAACTCGGTCATCGCCAAGAACCCCGAGCGTCGCAAGAAGAACCTCTGGACCGACAGTGGCAGCGGTGCGGCGATCATCGGCTATGTCGGGGACAACGAGCACGACGAGGCGGCCTTCGTCGCCAAGACGATCGACGAGCTCGGCGACTCGGCCGGGGTCAAGCCCAAGGACGTCGCGGTGTTCTACCGCACCAACGCCCAGTCCCGAGCCCTCGAAGAGGTCTTCGTGCGAGTCGGACTGCCCTACAAGGTGGTTGGCGGCACGCGGTTCTACGAGCGGCGCGAGGTCAAGGACGCCCTGGCCTACCTGCGGGTCATCTCCAACCCCACCGACACGGTCAACCTGCGTCGCATCCTCAACA
>CAVUGH010000015.1:0-64635 GCA_963740865.1 uncultured Actinomycetota bacterium | reverse complement strand
GCCCGCTGCGCTTGTTGCCCTCGAGGACGCGACGGACCTTGTCCTCGGGCACCGGGATGCCGCTGGGGGTCACGGCGCCGGTCGCCGCGAGGCGAGCGTCACCGGGGATCGCCTTGGTCGGGACGGCGTCGATGCCGGCGTCCTTGGCCATCCGCTCCATGGTGCGACGCTGGTGCGGCAGGGCGAGGGTCACGACGGTGCCCTTGTCACCCGCGCGGGCGGTGCGGCCGGAGCGGTGCAGGTAGTCCTTGTGGTCGGCCGGCGGGTCGACCTGCAGGACGACGGAGACGTCGTCGACGTGGATGCCGCGGGCGGCGACGTCGGTGGCGACGAGCACCGGCAGGCTGCCGTCACGGAAGGCGCCGAGGACGCGGTTGCGCGCGCCCTGGTTGAGCCCACCGTGCAGGGCTGCTGCGAAGACGCCCTGCTCGCGCAGCTGGAGCGCCACGCGGTCGGCACCGAGCTTGGTGCGCACGAAGACCACGGTGCGGCCTTCGCGGTTGGCGACCTCGGCCGTGATCGTCTTCTTGTGCATCGGGTCGATGAGCAGCACGTGGTGCTCCATCGTGGTGACGGAGGCCTTGGCGTCGTCGGTCGAGTGCGTCTGCGGGTTGGTGAGGTAGCCCTCCACCAGCTTGTCGACGCCCTTGTCCAGGGTGGCCGAGAAGAGCATCCGCTGACCGCCTGCAGGCATCTGGTCGAGGATCGCGGTGACCTCGGGCATGAAGCCCATGTCGGCCATGTGGTCGGCCTCGTCGAGGACGGCGATCTGGATGTCGCGCAGCTGCACGGCCTCGCGCTCGATGAGGTCCTTGAGCCGGCCCGGGGTGGCGATGAGCAGGTCGACGCCGCGGTTCAGGGCGCTGATCTGGGTCGTGTAGGACAGGCCACCGGCGACGAGCTTGTGCTTCAGGCCGAGGACGTGCACGAGGGGCTCGAGCGCGTCGGACACCTGCATGGCGAGCTCACGGGTCGGCACGAGCACCAGGGCGCGGGGACGTCGGGGAGCAGCCTTCTCGCCGTCGGCGAGACGGGACAGCATCGGCAGGCCGAAGGCCAGCGTCTTGCCGGAGCCCGTCTGGCCACGGCCAAGGATGTCCATGCCGGCCAGGGCGTCCGGGATGGTCGCGGACTGGATCGGGAACGGCGTGGTGATGCCGTCGCGGGCCAGTCGCTCGACCAGGCGCTCGGACAGCCCGAGCCCGGCGAAGCCGTTGTCGGCGTCGACCGTCACGGGACCGTCGACGGTCTTGCGGGTCGCCTTCACCCAGGTGTCGGCCTCCATGCGCTCGGCCTCGGGGTCGACCTGACCCTCGAAGCTGCGGGCCGGGCGGTCGTTCCGGTCGAAGCTGCGAGCCGGGCGGTCGCTGCGGTCGAAGCTGCGAGCCGGGCGGTCGCTGCGGTCGAAGCTGCGAGCAGGGCGGTCGCTGCGGTCGAAGCTGCGGGCGGGCCGGTCGTTGCTGCGGGCCGGTCGGTCGCTGCGGTCGAAGCTGCGAGCGGGTCGGTCGTTGCTGCGAGCCGGACGGTCGTCACGGGTGGAGCTGGTCACTGGGCGGTCCTCACGGTTGTACTGACGGGGACCACGGCTCTCACTACGGTCACTGACATCACGGTCATTGCGACGAACCGGGCGGTCGTCACGGGTGGAGTCGCGGCGCTGCGGCCGGTCATCACGGTTGAAGGTGCGAGCCGGACGGTCGTCACGGTCGAAGCTGCGGGCCGGGCGGTCGCTGCGGTCGTAGCTGCGGGGCGCGCGGTCGTCACGGTTGAAGGTGCGGGCCGGGCGGTCGCTGCGGTCGTAGCTGCGAGCCGGACGGTCGTCGCGGTTGAACGTGCGAGCCGGACGGTCGTCACGGTTGAACGTGCGGGCCGGACGGTCGTCGCGGTCGTTGCTGCGAGCCGGACGCTCGCTGCGGTCGTAGCTGCGGGGCGCGCGGTCGTCACGGTTGAAGGTGCGGGCCGGACGGTCGCTGCGGTCGTAGCTGCGGGGCGCGCGGTCGTCACGGTTGAAGCTGCGTGCGGGGCGGTCGCTGCGCTCGGGGCGACGGTCACCGTCGCGCGCCGGGCGGGCGGCATACGAGCTGCCGGCGGAGGGCGCAGCGGACTGGCCGCGGTGGGCCTTCTTGGGGCCCTTCTTCGCGTCAGCCTTCTTTTCTGGGGTCCACCGGGCCTTTTTGGGCGCGCCGGATCGCAGGTTTTTGGGCACTGATATTCAACTCACTTCAGGTACTCGAGGTAGACACGTCTCGAGCGACCTGGCGAGGGCAACGAAGAAGACGAGCCTCAGGCCCCTGGGGCCCGTTGGACCGGATCAACAGTTGTCATCCGGTGGGACTGCAGTCGGAGTAGGGAATGCGTCTGTGGCGCCTATGCCACCTCATGGCGCTGCCAGGCGCCGCCGAACTGAGCCAGAGCAGTCTATCAGCGCCGCAGCGCCCTCCCGACCACCACCGACGTGACCCCGAGCACCACCCCGGAGAGGTCCGCGACGGCGTCCCAGGGATCGCCCGACCGGTTCGGGAGCAGGTAGTGCTGGACCAGCTCGCTCACCGGTGCGTGCAACGCCAACAGGCCCACCACGTATGCCGGCCGGACGCCGGCGAGCAGCCCGGCCACCGTGGGTGCGAGGAACAGCAGGACGTGGACGACCTTGTCGGTCCACGTCACCGGGCCCTGGAGGTCGACACGCGGCCAGTAGAGCGCGGCGAGGTGCGCCGCCAGCAGCACCGCGAAGACCACCACGGCCGCCCGGTGACGTGCGCCGACGACCGTGGGCCCGCGGCCGGGCGGCGAGCTGAGCGCGACGGGCGACGAGTCGGGCCGGGTCTGGTCGTCGGGCGACGCGCTAGCCAATGAGCTCGGGCTCCTCCGCCATCCGTCGCAGGGGAACCGTCTCGGGCGTCGTGCCCAGCACCGCAGCCTTGACGGCAGCCGCGACCACCTTGGAGACGTCGGGGTGGAACACGCTGGGGATGATGTAGGCCGCGTTGAGCTCCTCGGGGTGGACCACCTCGGACAGCGCCTTGGCCGCGGCCAGCATGACGTCCTCGTCGATGGACGTGGAGGCGGCGTCGAGCAGGCCGCGGAACACACCGGGGAAGACGAGCACGTTGTTGATCTGGTTGGCGAAGTCGGAGCGCCCGGTGGCCACGACGGCGGCATGCTGAGCCGCCGCGATGGGGTCGACCTCGGGCTCCGGGTTGGCCATGGCGAAGACGATCGCCCCGTCGTTCATGGTGGCGATGTCGTCGCCGGTGAGGATGCCGGGCGCCGAGACACCGACGAACACGTCCGCCCCGGCCAGCGCGTCCTTGAGCGAACCGGTCACGCCGTGGTGGTTGGTGTTGGCAGCCGACCAGGCCAGCGCCGGGTGCTGCCCGGACGCGATGTCCTCACGGTCGGCGTGCAGCACACCGAACTGGTCGGCCACGACGACGTCGGTCGCACCGGCCTTGAGCAGCAGCTTGAGGATCGCGGTGCCGGCGGCTCCCGCACCCGACATGACCACGCGGCATTCGCTGAGCTCCTTGCCGACCACGCGCAGCGCGTTGCGCAGCGCGGCCAGGGTGACGATCGCGGTGCCGTGCTGGTCGTCGTGGAAGACCGGGATGTCCAGCTCGTCACGCAGCCGCGCCTCGATCTCGAAGCAGCGGGGCGCCGAGATGTCCTCGAGGTTGATGCCGGCGAAGACGGGGCTGATCGCCTTGACCGTGCGGATGATCTCCTCGGTGTCCTGGGTGTCGAGGCAGATCGGGAAGGCGTCGATGTCGGCGAACCGCTTGAACAGCGCCGCCTTGCCCTCCATCACCGGCAGCGCGGCCAGCGGACCGATGTTGCCGAGACCGAGGACAGCCGAACCGTCGGTCACCACGGCCACCATGTTGCGCTTGATGGTGAGGCGGCGGGCGTCGGCGGGGTTCTCGGCGATCGCGAGGCAGACCCGGGCCACGCCCGGCGTGTAGATCAGCGAGAGGTCGTCGCGGTTGCGGATCGGGACCTTGGACTCGATCTTGAGCTTGCCGCCCAGGTGGGCGAGGAAGGTGCGGTCGGAGACCTTGCCGATCTCGACACCGTGCACCCCGCGCATCGCCTCGACGAGCGCGTCGGCGTGGTCGGTGTCGCGGGCCGCCGCGGTCACGTCGACGCGCAGCCGGTCGGAGCCCGAGGCAGTGACGTCGAGACCGGTGACCAGTCCGCCGCCCTTCTCGATGACCCCGGTGAGCTCGGAGACCGCGGTGGCGCGGGCCGGGAGGGTCAACCGGACGGTGATGGAGTTGGACACGGACGGGGCTGCACTCATGGTCGGCATTCTCCCGATTACCGCGGGGTATGCCGAACCGGTGCCGCATCGTGGTCCGCCCGGCCGTCTGCACTGCCCTGGCCGAAGGCCAACCGCCGCTCCACGAGGTCCTGTCCACGCACCGCCAGCCATCCGCAGACGCCGGCCAGCGGGACCTCGACGAGCGCCGCCATTGCCACCGCGACCCATCGCTCCCCCGCCGTGGGTGCCGTCACCACGTCGAACCAGGCGTCGGCAGCCAGCAATGAGGCAGTGGCACCGGCCACGGCGCCGAGCCAGCGCAGCCGACGGACCGCGGCCCACCCGGTCATGGCGAGCAACAGCAGCAGAGCGACGTCGAAGCCACCCCAGGCGAGGTCGAAGTGCGCAGCCGGTGCCGTGCCCGGCAGCACCACGAACAGGTATGCCGTCCACGGCACCATCAGCGCCGCCAAAACCGCGAGCGCCCAGCCCACCACCGTGACGCGACGGGCCCGGGCGCGCATCAGGCGGTGGCTGTCGGGGACTCGGCGGCCCTCGGCGACGCAGCGACTGCACGCAGGACGGAGCCCCGGTCGTGGCGATGGCGCGCAGCAGGTAGCGCTCGTGCTCGATCTCCTTGCCCCAGAAGACGGTGTCGGTCAGCTGCACCACGACCGACTCCCCCACCAGCTCACCGACGACGGCCGCCAGCTCGTCGGAAGGCACCCCGGCCCGCCACGGCAGGTCCGGCTTGCCCTCGGCGGCCTCCAGGCCCCAGCGTCCCTCGACCAGGACCATCCGTCCGCCGGGTCGCAGCAGTGCCGCCCAGCGCCGCAGTGCCTCGGTGGGGTTCGGCAGGGTCCACAGGATGTGCCGGGCGAAGACGACGTCGAACGACCCCGGCTCGAAGGGCGGGTCGCCCGCATCGCCCTGCTGGACCTCGATCGCGGAGCCGAACGGGGCCGCCTTGCCCTGCGCCAGCCGCACCATCTCGGTCGAGAGGTCGACCCCGCGGACCTGGTGCCCCATCTCGGCCATCAGCACGCTCATCGTGCCGGTGCCGCAGGCAAGGTCGGCCACCAGCGACGGTGTCGTCGGCAGCCAGGTGCGCAGCAGGTCCTTCCACGCGGAGCGGGTGTCGGAGTCGAGCAGCCCGTGGTCGGGGTAGCTGTCGTACTCGGCTGCGAAGTCGTCCCAGTAGCGGCGGATCTCATCGGTGCTCATCGACCCCAGCCTAGGCTTGCCCCATGACAGGACACAGTGGGCCACACGTCGAGGTCACCGGTTCCGGCACCGCGTCCGCGGCCCCTGACGTGGTCCGCGTGCGGGCGGGAGTGCGCTGCGACGGCGACGACGTCTCGTCCGCCCTCGCCGACGCCGGCAGCCGCGCCCAGGGCCTGGCCCAGGCGGCGCGCGACCACGGCGTTGCCGACGCGGACCTGCGCACGACGGGCACCGGGGTCCATCCCCGGCACGACCGTGAGGGGGTCACGGTGGTCGGCTACACGGCATACCAGAGCCTGTCGGTGACGGTCCGTGACCCGGCGCTGGTGGGCAGCCTCGTCGAGGCCTTTGCCGGCGCTGCCGGCAACGCCCTCACCATCGACAACATCGGGCTCGAGCTCGCCGACTCCGCGCCCCTGCTCGCGCAGGCGCGCGAGGCCGCCTTCGCGGACGCCAAGGCCAAGGCGGAGCAGTATGCCGCGCTGGCCGGCCGCGAGCTCGGGAAGGTTGAGCGGCTGTCCGACGTTGAGCGTGGTGGAGCCCAGCCCCGGTTCGCCATGATGGCGGCCGGCAAGGCAGCCGACCTGTCCGTCGAGCTGGGCGAGAACTCGGTGACCGCGACCGTCGCGGTCCGATGGGAGTGGACGTAGAGATGGCTAGCACGACGCTGACGGCGGAGAACTTCGAGAAGACGATCCTGCAGGGCGGCACCGTCCTGGTGGACTTCTGGGCCGAGTGGTGCGGGCCGTGCAAGCGGTTCGGGCCGGTCTACGAGGCAGCCTCCGAGCAGCACTCCGACATCACCTTCGGCAAGGTCGACACCGAGGCCGAGCAGGCGCTCGCCGCCGCCGCCAACATCACGTCGATCCCCATGCTCATGGGTTTCCGTGACGGCATCCTCGTCTTCGCCCAGGCCGGCGCGCTGCCCGCGCCGATGCTGGAGGACGTCATCGCCCAGGTGCAGGGACTCGACATGGACGCCGTGCGCGCGGACATCGAGAAGCAGAAGGCCCAGCCCGCAGAGGAAGCCACGGCCTAGGCCACACTGCACCCATGACGTCGTGGTCCATCCAAGCCTTGGGGTGGGCGGGCTCAGCCCTGCTCATCTTCTCCCTGCTCCAGCAGCGTGTGCTGCGCTTCCGGCTGCTCAACCTCACCGCCAGCTGCACGCTCGTCGTGTTCAACGCGATGCTGCACGTCTGGCCCATGGTCGGCATGAACACCGTGACCGCCGGCATCAACATCTGGATGGTCGCCAAGCTGCTGCGTGAACGCGGCGACGAGTCCGTCTACGAGGTCATCGCGGTCGGCCCGGACGAGTCCTACCTCCAGCACTTCCTCAAGGTCCAGGGCAAGGACATCGCCAGGTACTTCCCCCACTTCGACCCGGCCGACCTGGGTGTCGGGCGCAGCGCCTACCTGGTCGAGCGCGGCAACGAGACCGTCGGGGTGGTCGTCGTGCGGGACGCCGGTGACGGGGTGGCACAGGTGGAGCTCGACTACGTGACCCCGCGGTTCCGCGACTTCTCGCCCGGCGAGTTCGTCTACCGCAGCAGCGGCCTGTTCCGGGGCAAGGGAATCCGCCAGATCGTGACGCCTCCGGGCATGGTCAACCCCTACTACGCCCGGCTCGGCTTCCGCGAGGAGGGCGACCACTGGGTGGTCGACCTGCCCGACCCGACTGCGGACCCCGCCCACCAGAGCTGAGTGTTTGAAGGATCCGCCACGTCCAGGCGGGGCGGATCCTGCAAACTCCGGAACCCGGTCGCGCTAGGGGGCGCCACCGGCGGATGGCTCGGCCCGGCGGACCGTGAGGAAGAGGCGGTGTGCGGTGATCACCGCGGCGGCCCACCCCAGCCCGAGCGCCCAGCCGGCCACCACGTCGGTCAGCCAGTGGTGTCCCAGGAAGACCCGGCTCAGCCCCATCGACAGCACGAAGACCGCACCGAGGGCCACCGTCACGAGGCGCGCCCACGCCGCGTCGAGCCGTCGCAGCAGCAGGTAGACGAGGACAGCCGTGATGACCGTCGCGTTGAGCGTGTGACCGCTCGGGAAGCTCGGTGACGTCTCGTACGGTGGCACCGCGTCCGACAACGGCGGGCGCGCTCGGCCGATGAAGGCCTTCCCGGTCGTGGTCATCGCCAGCGACCCGATCGCGGCGATCACCATGAGCACCAACGGGGTTCGCGACCGCCACCGCCAGACCATCAGCGCGGTGAGGACGACGGCGACGATGGGCATCCCGATCGGCCCACCCACGTCGGTGTAGAGCGTGATCGCGTGGTCGAGGCCCGGCGAGCGCCACGCGATCGCCTGGTCGAGCACCGGTTGGTCGAGGCCGGCGATGCCGTCGGCCTCGGTCACCGCGTCGTAGACCTCGGCCGCTGCAGCAGTGAGGGCCACTGCTGCGGTACCGCCGACCAGGGCGGTCACCACGAGCACGACGTGCGCGGCGCTCCACCGGGCCACGCCGATGGCCTTGCGGACGACCCACGACGCGAACCGCCGTCCCGCCGGTGTGCGCCACTGGGTCAGGTCCCGGGACCCGATCCGCTCCTCGGCGGAGGTGTCGTCGCGCAGCATCGGACCATCCTCGCAAAGCCGACCCACACGGCATACACGCAGGTCAGCGGTGCAGGCACCACGAAGGCCCGGTCGCGAACGACCGGGCCTCGAGGCTGAACTGCCGTGTGAACACCGCGGTGGTGGAGGTGGCGGGAATTGAACCCGCGTCCACTGACGGGAAACCAGGGCTTCTCCGGGTGCAGTGCGCTATGGATTTTCTCGGCCCCAGTGCTCGCACGCACACGTCCACTGACAGGCCCAGTCGAGTAAGAGTCCCGCGCAGCCCCTCGACATGACTGCGCAGCAAGTTCTCTAGTTGACGCCAGACACTGAGTCGAGAACTAGCTCAGGCTGACGGACTTTGGAGCTCGCTCAGGCGGCGAGGGCAAAGTCGGTGCGCTTGGAATCGGCACCTATTGGTTTGCCAGGATCGTTAACGAGATAACCGGGCATCCTCGACCCGCTTCCCCTGATATGCCGACCAATGTCGAAACCGATCACCCCCGTGCTCCTGCGAGTGCAGGGGTGTTCACACGACCGCTGTTCAGTTGGTGTTGCTGGCTCCAGCCTACCGTCCAACAGCGACCGGCCCTCACCCATTTCCTGCAGCGCCTCCCAGACGAGCCGGCGCCCCTGCGCGGGGCGGGCGTGCGCAGGGGCTCGGACCCGCCGGAGCGACCTCGGTCTCGGTTCGCGCAAAAACTGTCCAAGGTTTGTCCAATCCGAAGCCCGACCACCTCCGAATCGCCCGTGCAGGGTCCGGGCTGTGACACGCGGTGAGCACCGTCCGGGACCACCACACCGCAGTGGATCTCCCTGGAGGAAACGCACATGATTACTCGACGCCTCACGACCGCCGTGGCCATCCTCGGCCTCGCCGGCACCGCCGCCCTGGTCAGCGCGCCAGCGGCCTCGGCCCACAGTGGCAGCCACTCCTCGACCGGTACCCGGAGCCTGGCCACCGTCCTCGCCAAGGACGGCGCCGGCTTCGACCGCAACTGGAACGACTTCGACATCGTCGACAACGCGGTGACCGCCGTGCTGACCGCCAAGCCCGGGTCGGCGGTCGGCGTGCTGGCCGACGGCAAGGTCGCCCTCACGGCGTTCCTGCCGACCGACCGGGCCTTCCGCCACCTCGCGTCCGACCTCACCGGCCAGCGCTACCGGTCGGAGTCGGCCGTCTTCGCGGCGGTGGCCTCGCTCGGCATCGACACGGTGGAGGCGGTGCTGCTCTACCACGTCGTCCCGGGCGCCACGGTGACCTACCGCCAGGCACTGCGTTCCGACGGAGCAAGCCTCACCACCGCCTCGGGCGGCGCGGTGACGGTGGACGTGGTCTGCGGCTATCTCGTCCAGCTGCAGGATGCCGACCCCGACGACCGCAACCCCTGGGTCGTCAAGCGCGACATCAACAAGGGCAACCTGCAGATCGCCCATGGCATCTCGGAAGTGCTGCGCCCGCTCGACCTCTGAGCAGCCCATCCGACGCAGCCGCGGCACACCTCGTGCCGCGGCTGTGCCGCCGGGTGCGCCAGGGCTGTGCCGACGCGCCGCACCGCCTCCCGGCGACCAGCTCAGCCGCCGAAGTCCTGGGTCCAGTAGTGGCCGTACGAGCCGCCCTTCGCGTAGCCCACGCCCAGCGCGGTGAACGAACAGTTGAGGATGTTCGCCCGGTGGCCCGAGCTGGCCATCCACGACCGCATCACCGCCGAGGCGGTGGACTGACCGGCGGCGATGTTCTCGCCGATCGTCCCGCCCCCGTAGCCGGCCGCACGGATCCGGTCGGCGAAGGTGCGACCGTCCTTGCTGGTGTGGGAGAAGTAGTTCTTGGCCGCCATGTCGGCACTGTGCCCCTGCGCTGCGCGCTGCAGCGCCGAGTTCGTGCGTACCGCGCGGCAACCCGCCTTGGCCCGCTCGGAGTTGACGAGCGAGAGGACCTGCCCGGCGACGCCGGTGCCGGACGGGGGCTTCGGGACGGGCTTGGGAGTGGTCTTCGGAGTCGGCTTCGGGGTGGAGCGGGGCTTGGGCGTGACCCGCGCCTTCGTCGGCGTCGTGGTGCGCATCGGCTGGGGCGGCACGGTGGTCGTGCGGGTCGCGGGGACCGGGCGGGTGGTGGTCGTCGTCGCGGAGGTGACCGCGCTCGTGGCCGACGTGGATCCACCGGACGTGGTCGTCGCGGCCAGCTCTGCGGACGATCCCGTGCACCCGGCGAGGACGACCGCCGTGGCTGCGGCAAGGGCGCCACCACGGAGCCGAACGACGCCCGCGAAGGGCGCGGCGGGTGCGGTGGGTCGGGCCGCGACGCGCGTCGATGGCTCAGGTGCGGTGCGGTCGATGCCGGTCACGAGGGTGCGCCTCCCGAGTGGGTGCGGGTCCCTTCGGGCTGCAGAAGGGCGGGCCAGCGGCCCAACCTACGCCTCCTGCGCCACGAACTGGTCTCGAGCGGCGAGGATCGTGCCGACGTGGACCTCGGCCCAGTCGGTGAGGACGGCGATCGGCCCCCCGAGCGACACCCCCAGGTCGGTGAGGGCGTAGTCGACCCGCGGCGGCACCTGGGCGAAGACGGTCCTGGTCAGCAGCCCGTCGCGCTCCATGGCGCGCAGGGTCTGGGTGAGCACCTTGGGCGCCACGCCGCCGATGTGTTGGCGCAGCGCGGTGAAGCGCCGGGGTCCGTCGATCAGGGCGCCGATCACGAGGACGGTCCACTTGTCGCCGATCCGGTCGAGCACGACGCGGGTGGGGCAGTCGGGGTCGAAGGCGTTGCCGCGTTCCTCGACCACGGGGTTCTCCCGGGCCGCTTGCTTGGTAACCATAAGGTACTTATAGCACGTTGAAGTGCTCAGTTACCAGTAGTTACTGTCGGACCAGACGACAGGTCGCCTCCGGGTGGACCTGCCCCAAGATCGCCACCCACGGAAAGGCACCACCATGAAGATCGCCCTGTTCGGTGCGAGCGGCATGATCGGCTCGCGGATCGCGTCCGAGGCCCTGTCGCGCGGCCACGAGGTCACCGGCTACACCCGCAGCGGCGCGCCGCTCCCGGACGGTGCCGTGGCAGCGACCGGCGACCTGTCGGACGAGACCACCATCAAGGAGGCAGCCACCACGCACGACGTGGTCGTCTCGGCGACCGGCCCGAGCCGCACCGGCGGAAGCCACGAGCCGTGGCTGGCCGCCGTCCAGAACCTCGTCGACCACGCGACCGCGGCGCGGGTCGTGTTCGTCGGCGGCGCCGGGTCGCTCCTCACGCCGGACGGCACGCGGCTGCTGGACTCGGAGGGATTCCCGCCGGAGTACCTCGCCGAGTCCCGCGCGGGCGCGGCGGCGCTGGACACTTTCCGGGCTGCCCCCCAGGAGCTGGACTGGACCTTCTTCTCCCCTGCGCCGGTCATCGCCCCGGGTGAGCGCACCGGGCACTACACCCTGGGTCTGGAGTCGCCGGCCGGTGGCTCGATCAGCGCCGAGGACTACGCGGTGGCCCTGGTGGACGAGCTGGAGCAGCCGCAGCACCGCCGCCAGCGCTTCACCGCCGCCAGCTGACCCAGGCCGCGCCCGTGGCAGCCGGACAACCCGGCTGCCACGGCGGCCGATGGCGCACCCACGGACTCGGTATGCCGGGCGGCCGGCGTGGCAGGCCGGCGCCACCGCTTCAGCGGCCGGCGATGCTCACGCGCTGACGCCGCCTCAGCGGCAGGCGACCGGTTCCGGCTGCGTGGTGAACGACTTCGCCTTCGACGGAGCCGGGCGGCAGCCGTGACCGGCCGTCATCCGACGGAGCAGGCCGACCGCCTTGCCGTGGGCGCGGCCGGCCTCGCTGCGCTGCATCCATCCCCTGGGCCAGGTGGCAACCTCGGGGAAGCCGCCCGGCAGTGCAGCCGGTGAACCTGCGCCGCTGCTCGGGGAGCCGGTGGACGTTGGCGAGCTCGGCGGCATACCGGCCTGGGTCGTTGGACTGCCACCCGAGAAAGCGAGATCGACGAACTCCCCACCCCCCAGCGACGACCCACCGCTCCCGACTCCGCCGGGTTCGGCGTTGCGGGTGGCGGCAACCCCCGGTCCGGCGCCGGACGTGGCGCCGCTCGTGGGGGTTGGTCCGGCCGATGGCCCGGTGGTCACCGTCGGCCCACCGGCGCTGGGCCCGCCGGTCGCAGGCCGCTCGCCGCCGGTGAACACCGTCATGGCCGCCACGCCGACCGCGAGCAGAAGGGCCGACGCGACGAGGGTCGCCACAGCACGCGAGATCACCACGGGGGCCCTGCGCGCATGCCTGCCAGCCATGGGCTGCCTCGGTTCGTGACTCGACATCCATCGGTCTGCCTGCCCCGGCTCGTTGCCGCGGCCCCTGCACGCCCGTCCAGCGTAGCCACGGGACCCCAGCCGATGGCAGCGACTCACCGGTGGCGGGCGCGACCTCGGGCCGGGGGTCGGTGCCAGAACCTCCGGTTAGCCGGAGGTTTCGCTTCCACCAGGGCCGAGCGCGCCGGGAGGCCGGCCGCACCCGTCCGCATCGCGGGCGAGGCGTCTCACGAGTCGGGATCTCACTAGGATCTGGGGCACGCTGCCCGTCCCCCCACCGGCCCCACTTCCCCGGGGTGCCGAACCCCTGGAGGTCAAGTGTTCAGCAAGGTCCTCGTCGCGAACCGTGGTGAGATCGCCGTCCGCGCGTTCCGTGCGGCCACCGAGCTCAGCGCCAAGACGGTCGCCGTCTTCCCCTACGAGGACCGCAAGTCCGAGCACGTCCTCAAGGCCGACGAGGCCTACCGGATCGGCGAGGAGGGGCACCCCGTTCGGGCCTACCTCGACCCCGTCGGGATCGTCCGGACGGCTGTCGAGGCCGGCGCCGATGCGGTCTACCCCGGCTACGGCTTCCTGTCCGAGAACCCCGACCTGGCCGAGGAGTGCGCCAAAGCCGGTGTCACGTTCGTCGGCCCGCCGGCATCGGTGCTGCACCTGACCGGCAACAAGTCGCGCGCGATCGCCGCCGCGAAGAAGGCCGGCCTGCCCACCCTCAAGGGCGCCGAGCCGAGCACCGACATCGACACCCTCGTCGCGGCAGCCGAGGAGATCGGCTTCCCGATCTTCGCCAAGGCAGTCGCGGGCGGTGGCGGTCGAGGCATGCGCCGGGTCGAGCGGCGTGAGGACCTGCGCGACTCGCTCGAGGCCTGCATGCGCGAGGCCGAGTCGGCGTTCGGCGACCCGACCGTCTTCCTCGAGGAGGCCGTCGTCAGCCCCCGGCACATCGAGGTGCAGATCCTCGCCGACGCCGCGGGCAACGTGATCCACCTGTTCGAGCGGGACTGCTCGGTGCAGCGGCGCCACCAGAAGGTCGTCGAGATCGCCCCCGCCCCCAACCTTCCTCCTGAGCTGCGCGAGCGGATGTGCGCGCACGCCGTCGCGTTCGCCAAGGAGATCGGCTACGTCAACGCGGGCACCGTGGAGTTCCTGCTCGCCCCCGACGGCCGCTACGTCTTCATCGAGATGAACCCGCGCATCCAGGTCGAGCACACCGTCACCGAGGAGATCACCGACGTCGACCTGGTGAGCTCCCAGCTGCGCATCGCGAGCGGCGAGACCCTCGAGGACCTCGGCCTCTCGCAGGAAACCCTGCAGATCCGCGGTGCAGCCCTGCAGTGCCGCATCACCACCGAGGACCCCGCCAACGAGTTCCGCCCCGACACCGGTCGGATCACGACCTACCGCTCCGCCGGCGGCGCGGGCGTCCGGCTCGACGGCGGGACGATCTTCGTCGGGGCCGAGATCGGCGCCCACTTCGACTCGATGCTGGTCAAGCTCACCTGCCGTGGGCGGGACTTCCCGACGGCAGTGCGCCGGGCCAGGCGCGCCCTCGCGGAGTTCCGGATCCGGGGCGTCTCGACCAACATCCCGTTCCTGCAGGCGCTGCTGGAGGAGCCTGACTTCCAGGCCGGCCGGGTGACGACCGCGTTCATCGATGAGCGGCCCGGCCTGCGGACCGCTCGGCTCCCCGCCGACCGCGGCACCCGGCTGCTCACCTACCTCGCGGACGTCACGGTCAACCAGCCGCACGGGCCGGGCCGCACCCGCGTGTCACCGCGCTCCAAGCTGCCGGCCATCGACCGGGCCACTCCCCCGCCGCCGGGTGCCCGTGACCGGCTGCTGGTGCACGGCCCGCAGGCCTTCGCCGAGGCCCTGCGCGCCCAGGAAGCCGTCGGGGTCACCGAGACGACCTTCCGCGACGCCCACCAGTCGCTGCTCGCCACCCGGGTCCGCACCCGCGACCTCATGCACGTCGCCCCACACGTGGCCCGGCTGACGCCGCAGCTGCTGTCCGTCGAGGCCTGGGGCGGCGCGACCTACGACGTCGCCCTGCGGTTCCTCGCCGAGGACCCGTGGGACCGCCTGTCCCAGCTGCGCGAGGCGATGCCCAACCTGCCGCTGCAGATGCTCCTGCGCGGCCGCAACACCGTCGGCTACACGCCCTACCCGACCGCCGTCACCGATGCCTTCGTGACCGAGGCGGCCCGCACCGGCATCGACATCTTCCGCATCTTCGACGCGCTCAACGACGTGGGCCAGATGCGCCCCGCCATCGAGGCCGTCCGCGCCACCGGCACCGCCGTCGCCGAGGTCGCGCTCTGCTACACCGGCGACCTCACCAGCCCCGGCGAGAAGCTCTACACGCTCGACTACTACCTGCGCCTCGCCGAGCAGATCGCCGAGGCCGGCGCGCACGTCATCGCCATCAAGGACATGGCCGGCCTCCTGCGCGCACCCGCGGCACGCACCCTGGTCACCGCCCTGCGCGAGCGGTTCGACCAGCCGGTCCACCTGCACACCCACGACACCGCAGGCGGCCAGCTGGCCACGCTGCTGGCCGCCATCGACGCGGGGGTCGACGCGGTCGACGTCGCCAGCGCCGCGATGGCCGGCACCACCTCCCAGCCGCCGATGTCGAGCCTGGTCGCCGCCACCGACGGCACGCCCCGCGCGACCGGTCTCGACCTGGCGGCCGTCAACGACCTCGAGCCCTACTGGGAGGCGACCCGCCAGCTCTACTTCCCGTTCGAGTCGGGCCTGCCCTCGCCCACCGGTCGCGTCTACACCCACGAGATCCCCGGCGGCCAGCTCTCCAACCTGCGCCAGCAGGCCATCGCCCTCGGCCTCGGTGACCACTTCGAGGCCGTCGAGGACATGTATGCCGCGGCCAACCGCATCCTCGGCAACATCGTCAAGGTCACGCCGAGCAGCAAGGTCGTCGGCGACCTCGCCCTCGCGCTCGTCGGCGCCAAGGCGGATCCCGCCGACTTCGAGGCCAACCCCACCAGGTACGACATCCCCGACTCGGTCATCGGCTTCCTGTCCGGCGAGCTCGGCGACCCGCCCGGTGGCTGGCCCGAGCCGTTCCGGACCAAGGCGCTCGAAGGCCGCACGGTCAAGCCCCGCGTCACCGAGCTGAGCGAGGAGGACAGCGAGGCGCTCAAGGCGAGCCCGCGGCATACCCTCAACCGCTTGCTGTTCCCCGGACCGACCGCGGACTTCCAGAAGTCCCGCGAGGCCTACTCCGATCTCGGCGTCCTCGGGACCCGCGAGTTCCTGCACGGCCTCGAGGTCGGGTTCGAGCACGAGATCGACCTCGAACCCGGCAAGCGGCTGCTCCTCGGCCTGCAGTCGGTGTCCGACGCCGACGACCGGGGCATGCGCACCGTCATGTTCACCATGGGTGGCCAGCTGCGTCCGGTGCAGGTGCGCGACGAGCAGATCGCCGTCGACGTCAAGGCCGCCGAGAAGGCCGACCCGGCCACCAAGGGGCACGTCGCCGCGCCGTTCGCCGGCGTCGTCAGCCTCGCCGTGGAGGAGGGTGCCAGCGTCGAGGCCGGTGCCGTCGTCGCCACGATCGAGGCGATGAAGATGGAAGCCAACATCACCGCTCCCGTAGCCGGCTCGGTGCAGCGGCTCGCCATCGGTTCGCAGCAGCAGGTGGAGGGCGGCGACCTCCTCCTCGTGCTCGGCTAGGCCTCGGCTGAGCGACTCGCCACGCCCCTGACCTGCACAAATGTCGTTTTCGGGTTACGGTCGAAGGGCACGCGGTCAAGAAGCGGCTGTGTCAGAAGGAAGCACCACCCAACGAGTACGCACCCCAACCAAGGGAGCCCACCATGGGACTGACTGACAAGCTCGACAACGCCAAGGACAAGGCCACCGGCCAGGCCAAGGAGGCCACCGGCAAGGCGACCGACAACGAGCGCCTCGAAGCCGAGGGCAAGGTCGACCAGTCGGAGGCCGACCTCAAGCAGGCCGGCGAGAAGGTCAAGGACGCCTTCAACAACTAGGCGTCACCCTCTGGTATGCCGCGTGCGAGCGATCGTGCGCGGCATACCTGTGTCATGGGCCAAGACGGGCGGACGGACGGCGACGGACGGACCGGACGGACCGGACTACCAGGAGCCGCCCGAGCTCCCGCCGCCACCGCCACCGGAGAAGCCACCGCCCCCGGAGAAGCCGGAACCGCCCGAGCTGCCCGGCGTGCTGGTGAAGGTGCCGCCCGCCGTCGTGGCGAACGAGTCCATGTCGTGGGCGATGCCGTCGTAGTCGAACGCGCCGCTCCCGATGTACCAGAGCGGCGGCGTGAGGGTGTGACCGGCCGCAGCCGCCGACTCCGCGACCTGGCGGAACGTGCCTGGCCCACTGCGAGGCGACGCCGTAGACGATGGCGTAGGGCAGGTAACGGCTGAAGATGTCCTGCGCCTCCTCCCACGTGATCTGGTTGGCCTCGGCCGTCACGAGGTACTTCTTGAACCCCTCGGACTGGGCCTTCACGGCGCTGCCCTCGGCGGTGCGGGCGGCCATCCGCCGACCGAGGAACACCACGATGAACCCGGCGACTACGGCGCCCCCCAGCAGGATCGCGGCCGGCGGGAACGGGAGGCCGGTGCCGGCCCCGAGGCTGAAGAGGGGCCCGGACAGGAAGCCGAAGGCGAGGCCGGATCCCACGACCATCAGCCCTCCGAGACCGGTCCACGTCCCGCGCTGGGCCGCCGGCGACCGGCGGAACCAGCCGCGCCGGACGACCTCGTCGTACATCAGACCCTGGACGCGCTGGAGCGTCGGCTTGAAGGTGTTCTTCATGCTCGACAGGGTGCGCGTGGGCTCGGTCGCGAAGACCCCGGCGAGCAGAGCCTCCTCGTAGGGCAGCAAGGCGGTGCGTGCCTGCTCCGCTGTCGGGGTGGTGCGGGTCAGCCGCCAGTCCTTGCCGCGCAGGAACCCGCCCTCCTCCTCGGCGATGGTCAGGTGGCCCCTGGCCGCGAGGTCGATGAGGGTGGCGGACACGTCGATCGTGTTGGCCTCCTCGTCGATGACCGTGCCGACCAGACCGGGCTGGACGCCCTGTGGCGGGGTGAACTGGACCGCGACCGGTCCGCCGCGCCCCTTGACGACCTGACCGTCGGCTCCGCTCACCGGGCTCAGCCCCGGCGTCAGCCCGGCGTACTCCTCGTCGCGCCCGCGCGTGTAGACCAACGTGCCCATCAGTCCGGCAGCCAGCAGCGGCAGGGCCACTCCCGGCTCCGGCGAAGAGAGCGCCCAGCGCCTTGGAGGTGTCGGAGGCGATGACGGTGCCGTCGTCGGACACCTCGCCCTCGTGCAGGACCGGCGTCGAGCGAGCCGAAGTCGGTGATGGGCAGCGACGCGAGGATCGAGACGCCGCGCCCGTTGCCTGCCTCGGGCGCGCTGAACTGGGCGCTCGCACCGGGTGTCGCCGTGCAGCGCTCCGTCGACCCGAACTCGCCGATGAAGCACTCGGCCCGGTCGCTCGGGCTCGCACCGGTCACCGTCGCGCTGACGTCGCGGTAGGTGTTGTCGTCGGCGGCGTCGACCAGGTTGTAGTAGACCTCGGCGTGGTCGGTGAAGCCGTTGACGTAGGCGCCGAGGTGGTAGCGCACGACGTAGGTCTGGGTGCCGCTCACCGTCTCGTCGGCCCGCCCGACCCGGATCCGCACCGAGGACCCGTCGGTGGCGTCGCTCACCGACACGTCGGCCGGCGCTCCCGACGGCGACGTGGCCGAGACGTCGGAGATGGGGTACTCGCGGTAGGTGTCCTGGCGGTCCTGGTAGCCGACCCGCACCGTGACGAACCGCTCGATGCCGTGCCGGTCCTCGCCGTCCGGGAAGTGCCAGGTGATGTTCTCGGCGACGTCGAGCGAGCCGTCCTCGTTGACGGTGATGTCGACGTGGAACCGGGTGGCCAGGTCGTCGCTCGCAGCCGCCTGGGCGCTGCCGCCGGCGAACACCATCGCCGCGAAGGCGAGCAGCACCGCCAGCCCTGAGCCCGCGGCATGCCGACGCGTCCCCCCGCGCACGGACATTCCCTAGCGTCCCTTGCCCGACGTCTGGCGTGCCTGGCTCATCGCCCGCTGGGTGTCGCGGGTGTCCTGGCGCTCCCGCAGGGCGTGCCGCTTGTCGTACTGCCGCTTGCCCTTGGCGATCGCGATCTCGACCTTGGCGCGGCCGTCCTTGAAGTACAGCTGCAGCGGCACGATGGTGTGGCCGCTCTCGGACGACTTCTTCATGATCTTGGCCAGCTCGGCGCGGTGCAGCAGCAGCTTGCGACGCCGCCGCGGAGTGTGGTTGGTCCAGTTGCCGTTGACGTACTCGGGGATGTGCACGCCCTCGAGCCAGAGCTCGTCACCGCGGAAGGTGCCATAGCCGTCGATGAGCGACGCGCGGCCCATCCGCAGCGACTTCACCTCGGTGCCCATGAGCACGATGCCGGCCTCGAAGGTGTCCTCGATGAGGTAGTCGTGGCGCGCCTTGCGGTTGCTCGCCACCACCTTGCGACCCTGTTCCTTGGCCACTGCCCGTCCACGTCCTTCGGTCATCGCTGCATCGTTTGCGTGGTCGACTCCCGACCCAGCGAGGCAACGCTACCTGCAGGACGGGGTATGCCGGCCAGCCGGTTTCGCTGCGACGGCGCGGCGACGAGGGTGCGAGGGTCACAGCCAGCGGCGGGGATCCTTGGGGACGCCGTCCTCGTAGGTCTCGAAGTGCAGGTGGCAGCCGGTGGAGGAACCGGTCGTGCCGACGTAGCCGATGATCTGGCCGCGCGAGACGTGGCCGCCGCGGACGGCATACCGGCTCATGTGGTTGTAGGTCGTGACCAGGTCGACGCCGCGAATGATGCCGTGGTCGATCATGATGCGGTTGCCGTACCCGCCGCCCCAGCCCGCCGAGATGACGGTGCCGCTCGCGGCGGCCCGGATCGGGGTCCTGCAGTTGGCCGCGTAGTCACGCCCGGCGTGCAGCCGCCAGTAGTGCAGGATCGGGTGGTAGCGCATGCCGAACTCGGAGGAGATCCAGCCCTCGGACGGGCGGGACAGGAAGCCGGTCGACGTCGAGGGACCCTTCGGGACCTTCTTGCCGGCCCGGCGCAGGGCTGCGGCGCGACGAGCGGCTGCTGCCCTGGCGGCCTTGGCCTGCGCCACGAGGACTGCCTTCAGCCGCGCCTGCTCCTTCTGGGCGGCGTCGAGCTTCGTCTTCTCGGCCACCTTCTCGGCCTCGAGGGCCTGCGACTGGGCCTGCCTGCTGGGCGGCGAGGGCCTCCAGCTTCTGCTTGGCGGCGGCGGCTGCGGCGCGGGCCTTCTCGGCCTTGGCCAGAGCGGCTTCCGCCTGCTTCTTGGCGGCCTCGACCTGCACCTTGAGGGCCTTGATGTGGGCTTCCTGCGCGGTCGCGGCGGCGCGAGCCGTGGCCAGCCGGGACAGCGACTGGTTCTGCACGTCCATGACCGTGTCGTTCATCGCGATGCGGTTGGCGAAGTCGTCGGGGGTGGTCGCACTCAGCGCCACCGACAGCTGGCCCATCCCCTGGTCCTGGTAGAGCTGCGAGGCGAACCGGGCGACGCGGGTGCGGGTCTCGGCCAGCTTCTTGCGGGTCGCCGCCAGCTCGTCGACCGCGCGTGCCTCGTTGGCCCGGGCGACGTCGAGCTGCACCGCCATCTCGTCGTTGTAGGCGTCCGCCTTGGACACCTCCGCCTCGGCCTTGTCCACTGCTGCCTGGGCGACCGGGATGGCGGCCTGGGTACGCCGTAGCGCGATGTAGGCGTTCTTGAGGCTGGCCGAGGTGTCCTCGAGCTCGTCCTTGAGCGCCTCGATCTCCTTGTCGACCTGCTTCTTGGCCTTGTGCGGGTCGTCGGCGCCGGGAGCGGCGGCGCGGACCGACGGCGACTGGCCGGGAGCAGCCGCGACCGACGGGGTGGCGACGCCGATGGAACAGGCGACCGCGAGCCCGAGGGCCATCAGCCGGACACGATGAGACGCGTGAGGACGCGGGGGGATTGCGCTCATAGGCCTCATTGGTAACACACACCACACCAGTTTCTGGGGATCCCAGCCTGTGAATTGTCCGTTCGGCCCACGGGCTTGCGCCCGCGGAGCTGGACTCAGACGCGCAGGTAGCGGCGCAGCGTGGCCCAGGACGTCAGCACGGACACGACCAGCATGAACCCGACCAGCCACGGGGCGATGAACCAGATGTCGCCCGTGCCCACGAGGGGGGCGTCCTGCAGCACGGCCGAGACCTTCGGCAGCAGCGAGTCCGCGGTCACCCAGAGGCCCACGATCGCCAGAGTGGTCCCGGTGAGCGCGGCCAGCACCGTCTCCATGACGAACGGCAGCCGGATGGTGAAGTTCGAGGCGCCGACCAGCTTCATGATCCCGGTCTCGCGCCGTCGGCTGAAGGCGGCCTGGCGGATCGTCGTGGCCATCAGCAGGATCGAGCACAGCACCATCAGTCCCGCGAGGAACAGCGACCCGATGGTGACCACGTTCATGACGGTGAAGAGCTTGTCCAGCGTCTTCTGCTGGTCCTGGACCCGGCCGACGCCGGGAGCGCCCTGGAAGGCGCTCACCACCACGTCGTACTTCTTCGGGTCGGTGAGCTGGACCCGGAAGTTCTGCGGGATGTCCCCGACCTGCAGGTAGTCCGACAGCGGCGAGTTGCGGTACTGCTCCTTGAACCGGTCGAAGGCCTGCTGGTCGGACTCGTAGTAGACGTTCTTGACGAGCGGCTTCATCTCGTCGAGCTGTGCCCGCAGCGAGTCCCGCTGCTCGTCGGTCACGGCCTTGCCGTCACAGTTGGCGTCGAGGGAGTCCTTGCCGCACATGAAGATCGAGACCTGGATGCGGTCGTACCAGTAGCCCTTGAGGGTGTCGACCTGGCCCTGGGCGAGGAACCCGATGCCCATGAGATAGACCGACACCATCGTCACCAGCATCACCGACACGGCGATGGACAGGTTCCGGCGCAGGCCGATCGCGATCTCGCTGAGCATGAACTGCAGTCGCATGGGGGTGGGTCTCCAGTGCTTTCTGGTGTGGGGTGGGGGGTCTGGCGCGGCGGTCAGCTGCCGCTGCCGTAGACGCCCTTGTTCTCGTCGCGGATGATGTGGCCGTTCTTGAGCTCGACGACCCGCTTGCGCAGCTGGTCGACGATGTCGTCGTCGTGGGTGGCCATCACGATCGTGGTGCCGGTGCGGTTGATCCGGTCGAGCAGCCGCACGATGTCCAGGCTCGTGGTGGGGTCGAGGTTTCCGGTCGGCTCGTCGCACAGCAGGATCGGCGGCTTGTTGACGAACGCCCGCGCGATCGCGACCCGCTGCTGCTCGCCACCGGAGAGCTCGTGTGGCAGCCGCTTCTCCTTGCCCTCGAGGCCGACCATCTCCAGGGTCTCGGGGACGACCTGGCGGATGGCGTGCCCTGAGCGGCCGAGCACCTGCAGCGCGAAGGCGACGTTCTGGTAGACGTTCTTGTTCGGGAGCAGCCGGAAGTCCTGGAAGACCGTCCCGATCTCGCGCCGCAGCCGGGGCACCTTGCGGTGCGGCAGGCTGCCCACCTCCTGGCCCGCGACGAGCACGGTCCCCTGGGTGACGCCCTCTTCCTTGAGGACCAGGCGCAGCAGCGTGGACTTGCCGGAGCCGGAGGCCCCGACCACGAAGACGAACTCGCCGCGCTCGATCTCGAGGTTGATGTCGCTCAGCGCCGGTCGGGTGGACCGGGCGTAGACCTTGCTGACGTTCTCGAAACGGATCATGCGCGCGGGGTGAGCCTTACGGGGGGACGAATGGGACGGCATACCGGCCGAGCGCGCGGACGCGCACGACCCACCCGAGGATAGGTTGCCAACCTTGGTATGCCGCGCAGCCGCACCTTGTCGGCGTTGCGGCGCGCAGGCGCGAGCCGACTACTGAGCCAGCTTCTCCTGCTCCTTGCGCCACCGGACCCCGGCCTCGATGAAGCCGTCGATGTCGCCGTCGAAGACCGCCGAGGGGTTGCCCACCTCGAACTCGGTGCGCAGGTCCTTGACCATCTGGTAGGGCTGCAGGACGTAGGAGCGCATCTGGTCGCCCCAGCTCGCCTTGACGTCGCCGGCCATCTCCTTGCGCTCCGCGGCCTCCTCAGCCTGGCGCTGGACCAGCAGCCGGGACTGGAGGACACGCAGCGCGGCGGCGCGGTTCTGGATCTGCGACTTCTCGTTCTGCATCGACACGACGATCCCCGTGGGGATGTGCGTCATCCGGACCGCGGAGTCGGTGGTGTTGACGCTCTGGCCGCCGGGGCCGCTGGAGCGGAAGACGTCGACCTTGATCTCGTTCTCGGGGATGTCGATGGAGTCGGTCTGCTCGATGAGCGGGATGACCTCGACCGCGGCGAAGCTCGTCTGGCGTCGCCCCTGGTTGTCGAACGGGCTGATCCGCACCAGGCGGTGCGTGCCTGCCTCGACGGAGAGGTTTCCGAAGGCGTAGGGCACGTTGATCTCGAAGGTCGCGGACTTGAGCCCGGCCTCCTCGGCGTAGGACGTGTCCATCACCTGGGCCGGGTAGTTGTGGCGCTCGGCCCAGCGCAGGTACATGCGCATCAGCATCTCGGCGAAGTCGGCAGCGTCGACGCCACCCGCGCCGGCGCGGATCGTGATGACGGCCGCGCGCTCGTCGTACTCCCCCGACAGCAGGGTGCGGACCTCGAGCTCGCCGACGGCCTTCTGGAGGGAGACCAGCTCCTTCTCCGCCTCGACCATCGTCTCGGGGTCACCGCCGTCCTCGGTGCCCATCTCGACGAGGGTCTCGAGGTCGTCGATGCGCTGGTCCATGCCGGTGACGCGCTCGTACTCGGAGTTGGCGCGCGACAGGGCGGACGTCACCTGCTGGGCCGCCTCGGGGTCGTCCCAGAGGTTCGGCACCGACGCCTTGGCCTCCAGCTCGGTGATCTGCTGCTGCACGGAGGCCAGGTCGGTCACCTCACGCACGGAGTCCATGGTGTTGCGGAGCTGCTTGATCTCTTGCTGGAAGTCGACGGCCACGAGACCCAACTCTATGTCACCGTGCCCCGCACCCCGACCGGCAGAGAACCGATCAACAGACAGAGCCCGCTCACCACAGACGGCGCAGGTATGCCGCGTGGCTGGGCCACGCGGCATACCTGTCCCTCGAGCGGTGCGGCCTCAGACGACCAGGCCGAGGATGAGGACGAACACCAGGCCGGACACCGAGAGCAGCGTCTCCATCAGCGACCACGACTTGAGGGTCTGGCCGACGGACAGGCCGAAGTACTCCTTGACCAGCCAGAAGCCGGCGTCGTTGACGTGCGAGAAGAACACCGAGCCGGCGCCGATCGCGAGGACCAGCAGGGACACCTCGGGGGTGCTCATGCCGGCCGCGAGCGGCGCGAGGATGCCGGAGGCGGTCACCGTGGCGACGGTGGCAGAGCCGGTTGCGAGGCGGATCATGACGGCCACGACCCAGGCGAGGAGGAGCACGCTCACGCCGCTGCCCTCGACCCAGTCGGCCACGAGGTTGCCGATGCCGGTGTCGACGAGGGTCTGCTTGAAGCCACCACCGGCGGCGACGATGAGCAGGATGCCCGCGATGGGCGGCAGCGACTTCTCGAGCGAGGAGGCGAGCTCCTTGGTGCCCATGCCGGCGCCTCGGCCGAGGGTGAACATGCCGACGATGACGGCGATGAGCAGCGCGATGATCGGTGTGCCCAGGAAGTCGAGCACGGTGCGGACCGGGTTGCCCTCGGCCGCGAAGATGTCGGCGAGCGCCTTGCCCATCATCAGGACCACGGGGGTGAGGACGGCGAGCAGGGTCACGGCGAAGGTGGGGCGCTGCAGGCGCTCCGCACGGTCGTCGTCGGTGCCGAACATCTCGGGTGCCGGGACGTCGACCCAGCGGCCGGCGAAGCGGGCGAACAGCGGACCGGCGATGGCGATGGTCGGCAGTGCGACGAGCACACCGAAGGCGAGGGTGATGCCGAGGTTGGCCTTGAGGGCGTCGATGGCGACGAGCGGGCCGGGGTGCGGGGGCACCAGGCCGTGCATGGCGGACAGACCCGCCAGAGCCGGGATGCCGACCTTGATGATGGACAGGCCCGAACGACGGGCGACCAGGAAGATCACCGGCATCAGCAGGACGAGGCCGATCTCGAAGAACATCGGCAGGCCGATCAGGGCACCGACGCCCGCCATCGCCCACGGCAGGGTGCGCGGGGACGACCGACCGACGATCGTGTCGACGATCTCGTCCGCGCCGCCGGAGTCGGCGAGCAGCTTGCCGAACATCGCGCCGAGGGCGATCAGCGTGCCGACGCCGGCCGCCGTCGAGCCGAAGCCCTTGGTGAAGCTGTCGATCGTGTCGGACATGGCCACGCCGGCCACCGCGCCGACGGTGAGCGACCCGAGGGTCAGCCCCAGGAACGGGTGCAGCTTGAAGCGGGTGATCAGCACGACGATGACGGCGATGCCGAGCAGCGCGGCGGGGATCAGCCGTGAGGCGGGGATGTCGGGGATCTCGGCGGCTTCGGCCGCGCTGAGGGCCGGCTGGAGCAGGGAGAGGAAGTCGGGGTTCACGGCTGGGTCACGCCTTTCGGAGCGAGGGAGGTGAGGATCGTCAGGGATTCGTCGACGAGGGCGTCGACCGGCTCGGCCACGTCGAGGACTGCGCCGATCTCGTCGGCCTCGAGGCCTTCGAGGGTGGCGAACTGCGAGTCGATGAGCGCGGCGGGCATGAAGTGCCCGGGACGCCCCGCGACCCGGGCGGCCAGCACGTCGCGGTCGCCGTGCAGGTGGAGGTAGACCGCGTGCGGTGCGGCCTGGCTGAGGACGTCGCGGTAGGAGCGCTTGAGCGCCGAACAGCTGGTGACCCCGCCGGTGGTGGCGTGCTCGCCCAGCCAGGCGGCGATCGTCCGCAGCCACGGCTCGCGGTCGGCGTCGTCGAGCGGGACTCCGGCCGCCATCTTGGCGATGTTCTCCGGGGGGTGGAAGTCGTCGGCGTCCGAGAACGGAACGCGCAGACGCTGGGCGAGGGCCGCACCGACGGTCGTCTTGCCTGACCCGGACACCCCCATCATCACTACGAGGGGTGGTGCGGGTTGATCCATCACTTCAGGCATGGGCTGACTCCTGTGTCGGCTCGGACTCGTCATCGAGGTCCTGTTCCAACAGGGTGACCCATCAGAACTGTTTTAACAAGAGTTCTGAGGCAATAAATATTATTTAAGGCTTCCTTCTCTCAGACACGTCATGTCTGGCACGCTGGACTCATGCCCCCCGCCCGCCCCTCGACCGGCCGCACGCCGACCCGCCGTCCGTCGTCGCGCGCTGCCGCTGGCGGCTCCGGCGACTCCCGCCCTGGTGACGCCGCCAGTGGCTCCTCCACCGACTCCCCGACGGGGCACGAGATCGGGCTGCATGCGAGCGTGCTCGACAAGCTCGGTCAGGAGATCGTCTCGGGGACGGTGCCGGTCGACAGCGTCGTCCGGATCGACCAGCTGGACGAACGCTTCGGTGTCTCCCGGTCCGTGGTCCGCGAGGCCGTGCGGGTGCTCTCGTCGATGGGTCTGGTGGAGACCAGGCGCCGGCTCGGGGTGCGGGTGCGCCCCCGGTCACAGTGGAACGTCTTCGACCCGCGGGTGATCCGCTGGCGACTCGACGGGCCGGACCGTGAGGACCAGCTCGTGTCCCTCGGCGAGCTGCGGCGGGGGTTCGAACCCGTGGCGGCCGAGCTCGCCGCCGACCGGGCGACCCCCGACCAGTGCGGCGCCATGGCGACGGCCGTGATGCAGATGACCGTGCACGCCAAGTCCGGGGACCTGGTGGCCTACCTCGAGGCCGACAAGGACTTCCACCGCACCATGCTCGAGGCGTCGGGCAACGAGATGCTCGCCTCGCTGTCGACCGTCGTCGCTGAGGTGCTCTCGGGTCGGACGCACCACGACCTGATGCCGCGGACCCCGAACCCCGCCGCCATCCGGCTGCACGGCGACGTCGCCCAGGCGATCGGCTCGGGTGACGGCAAGGCCGCGAGCGCCGCGATGGCCGCCATCATCGACGAGGCCAGCGCGGCCGTGCGCGACTCCAAGGGCACCGGGCATCGCAGCTGAGCCGAGGTGGCTCGCGACCGGCGGTCAGCTCACAGGTCGCAGGTGTTGACCAGGTCGCCCGAGGCCGGACGGGCTCGGAGCCCGTCGGCCGGAGGCTGCACCCCGTGCTCCACCCATCCGGTGAGGTCGTCGAAAGCGGTCCGCGCGCACGGCAGGAGCGGACGCAGCTTGTCGGGGAAGGCGGCATACAGGCCGTCGGTGTGGGTGCCGTCCGCGACGCTGTAGTAGCGGTGCAGCGCACCGGCGCCGGCCTGGTCGATGAGCCGGTCGTAGACGTCGGCGTCGGTGGCGGGCGGCAGCAGCGTGTCGAGGGTGCCCTGCACGGTGAGCATCGGCTTCCCGATGGCGCCGGTGAGCTGCACGGAGGCGACCGCGTCCTTCACCGACTGGGGCCGTGAGGCGTAGTCGTAGTCGGCGTCACAGGACGGAGTTCCGCTGGCGCAGAATGGGATTCCAGCCTTGAGGTCGCCGTCGAAGGTCGGGTCGAACTCCTCGCGGTAGATGCGCTGGGTCAGGTCCCAGTACACGGTCTCGTGGAACGGCCACAGGAACTCGGACCCGGGCACGAACCCGGCCCCGATGATCGCGTCGTGGGCGGCCTGGTCGCCGGTCGCGGCGTACGCGGGGTAGTTCTTCAGCGCGGTGGGCAGGTAGGTGAGCAGGTTCGGGCCCTCGGCGCGGAAGAGCGTGCCCTCCCAGTCGAGGCCGCCGTCGTAGAGCTCGGGGCGGTTCTCGAGCTGCCACCTGGTGAGGTAGCCGCCGTTGGAGATCCCGAACATGTAGGTGCGTTGCGGGGCCTTCGCATAGACCTGCTTGACGACCCGCTTGGTCGCGAGGGTCAGCTCGGTCACGCGCTGGTTCCACTCCGCGATCGAGCCGCCGGGCGCGGACCCGTCGTCGTAGAAGGACGCGCCGGTGTTGCCCTTGTCGGTCGAGGCGAACGCGTAGCCCTTGCTCAGCACCCAGTCGCCGATGATGAAGTCGTTGGCGTACTGCGCCCGCACGCCCGGGGCGCCGCTGACGATGAGCCCGCCGTTCCAGTTGTCCGGGATCCGGATCACGAACTGGCTGTCGTGCTTCCAGCCGTTGTTGCTGTTGGTCGTCGAGGTGTCGGCGAAGTAGCCGTCGACCTGGATCCCCGGGACCCCGCTCGGGTTCTTCGTGCCAGCGGCGTTGAGGCCGGCCCAGTCGTTCGGGTTGGTGTGGCCGCTCGCGACGGTGCCGGCGGTGGTGAGGTCGTCGAGGCAGGCGACCTTCTGCATCTCGGCGCCGGGCACCTCGATCTTCGTCTGGCGCGCGCAGTGTCCGCCCTGCGGCTTGTCCGCGGCGGCCGGCGCAGCGGCGGCGAGCGCTCCCCCGACGGCGAGGACGGCGGAGGTGGCGAGGGCGGCGGTGCGGCGGCGTGACGTCGTTGTCAGTGGCATGCGCGTCATGCAACAGCCGCGCGACGCACCCCTCAATGTGGGTGAGCCACACAAAGCCGGTATGCCGCGTGTGCCCGACCGGGTCGTCCCTCACCTCTCTTGTACTCTACCTAGGGGCTAGGTAGAGACAACCATGCAAAGCCGTCCAGAGCCTCGCATGACCATCGCGACCCAGCTCGTGCTCCAGGTGCTGCTCGCGGACCCGGCTGCTGAGCTGTACGGCCTCGAGATCGGTGAGAAGACGGGACTCCCGAGCGGAACCATCCACCCGATCCTGGCCCGCTTGGAGGGCCTCGGCGTGGGTGCGAGCACCGCTGGGAGGACCTGGGCATCGCAGGCCAGACGCCGACGGTCTCGATCGACAGGACTCCCCGATCGATAGGCCGGCCCCGCGGCCGCTGCTGCATCCAGTCCGATGGTCCCACGAGGCTGGTCTCGCCCGTCGCGGCACCCCTCGGGTGCGCCGACCGCGCGCGCACCGCTCGGCCACGCGTCCGCCGACGCGCGGCCGGGTGCGCGGTCATGCTCGCCGGTCGCGGGTCAGTCGTCGGCTTGGCCAGGGCGTCGACCGCGGCATCGACGATCGCGCGCCCTCGTCGTCAGCAGCATGGTGTAGCGCCACATCCCCATCGGCCGTTGCTCTTGACCAGCTACCGGTGCCGCGACGGACCTCGCCTCGTGCTCGACGAGCCGGTCGGGCGCATCAGGTCGGCGGTGCGGCGCACTGCGACGGCAGACCCTCGGCATCCCGTCATGACCCGCGCGTCGCGCGCAGCTCACGGTCGAGTCCGCCAGCTGGGTCGGGTCGGCAGGCCGCGCATGCCCTGGTGGAACCGCACCAGCATCGCCGCCTTCGCGACCGGCAACGCGTCGGTCGCGCCCGGGTCTGCAGGCACCGCGACCGCCTCACGCACCACAGCGAGCTGGGCTCAGCGACGCCGGCCGGCGACCGTGTCCAGGTCCGCCAGCAGGCGCGCCCCCAGCCCGGGCGCCCTCATCCGCGCCCAGTCCAGGGCGCCCCATCCCTCGCCGACCCCGAGCCCACGCGACCTGGCCTCACCCACCACCGCCGCCAGCTGCGCCTCGACGCACGCGTGGAGCTGGCCCAGGGTCGTCATCGCGTCCTCGACCTCGCGCGTCGGACAACGCCCACAGCCGCTCCGGTCGGCGCCCGCAGGCAGCGCACGGCTGTCGGGCAGCGCTCAGCACCGGTCGGTCGCAGCCGACCGGCCGTGCGCGCGTCGTCTAGCGCGATGGCCATGACCCCAACCTAGACGGCACCACTGACAGTCCAAGCCCCGGCGGCCGTGAATTTCTTGCACTCAAGGGATTCCGCCGCCTGTGGACAGCGTGCAGCCAGTGACGACTGGTGCAGACCGCGCCAGCCGCGATTGGGCGCATTGGGCGCGAGCGGCTGAGCAACGGCACCGCCGCCCCAGCGGCAGCCTTCACGAGACGCGCCGCCCGGCACGGCTCGCAGCAGGCGCCCCCAGACGCAGCGACAGGGCCGGCGGTCGCAGGCCTGCAGCCGACGCGAGCAGCGACGTCGCGGGTCAGCTCGAGCTGGCCACGGTGCTGGGCCAGCTCTTCGTAGACGTGGAGGAGGACACCGCCGCAGGTGGCGGCATACCAGTCCTGCCGAGGGCTCGTGGGGTTCGCAGGAGGAGCACTCGGGTCGGTGCGGGCGACCCAGTCGCGCAGCGACGCCCGGATCGCGTCGGTGTCGTCGGCGAGCGCCGCAACAGGGCCGGTGGCAGTGAACTCGGCATCGCGATCCCGCGGCACGACCTGCCCGAGGTTGACCGTCGACGCCCACCGGGCCGTGACGCCGAGGCAGTGGGTGAGGATGGCGAACGGGCTGTTGGCGCCCGGCAGGTCCGGCTGTTGGTTGGCCAGGTCGTCGCCGAGGTCGACGACGATGTCGCGCATCGCCACGAGCGCCTCGTCGCAGAACTGCAGGTAGACGTCCTTGTCGATCACGCCTGACCCGTCTCGAGCAACCGTGCGAAGCCGGCCTCGTCGAGGATCGGCCGACCCAGCTCGCGAGCCTTGTCCTCCTTGGTGCCGGCGTTCTCGCCCACGACGACGTAGTCGGTCTTCTTCGACACCGACCCCGACGCCTTGCCACCGCGGGACAGGATCGCCTCCTTGGCCGAGTCGCGCGAGAAGGTCTCGAGCGACCCGGTGACCACGATGGTCAGGCCGGCCAGGGTCTGCTCGACCGACTCGTCGCGCTCGTCCGCCATCACCACCCCGTCGGCCTGCCACTGCGTGACGATCTGGTCGTGCCAGTCGACGGCGAACCAGGCGGCCACGGCCTCGGCGATGACACCACCGACGCCCTCGACACCAGCCAGCTCCTCAGGACGCTCCTTCGCCGCCTCGCGCAGGGCATCCATGGTGGCGAAGTGCTGCGCCAGCGCCCTCGCAGCGGTGGGTCCGACGTGCCGGATCGACAGGGCGACGATGACCCGCCAGAGGGGCTGCTGCTTGGCCTGCTCGAGGTTCTCCGAGAGACGGATCCCGTTGGCGGACAGCACCTTTCCGCCAACGACGGACTCCGGTGGATCGGTCTTCTTGGCAGCGCGCGTGAACAGTGGGACCGTCGCCAACCGCGTGCGTCCCGACTCCCCCGCCAACCCGAACAGCCCACTCTCGTCCTCGAGCACCCCTGACTCGAGCAGCGCAACCGACCCCTCCCAGCCCAGCGCCTCGATGTCGAACGCCCCGCGACCGGCCAACCCGGCCAACCGCTCCCTCAGCTGGGACGGGCAGGTCCGGGAGTTCGGGCAGCGGATGTCCTTGTCGCCCTCCTTCTCCGGCGCCAGCGGCGTCCCGCAGGAGGGGCACTCGGTGGGCATGACGAACTCGCGCTCCGACCCGTCGCGCAGGTCGACGACCGGCCCGAGGATCTCGGGGATCACGTCACCGGCCTTGCGCAGCACCACCGTGTCGCCGATGAGCACGCCCTTGCGGCGCACCTCGTCACCGTTGTGCAGGGTCGCCCGCTCGACCGTCGAGCCCGCCACGACCACCGGCTCCATCACCCCGAACGGCGTGACGCGACCCGTGCGACCGACGTTGACCTGGATGTCGAGGAGCTTGGTGTTGACCTCCTCGGGCGGGTACTTGAACGCGATCGCCCACCGCGGGGCCCGTGACGTTGACCCGAGCTGGCGCTGCAACGAGATCTCGTCGACCTTGATGACGATGCCGTCCAGCTCGTGCTCGACGCTGTGCCGCTCCTCGCCGTACTGGTCGATGAACTTCTGCACCCCGTCGATCGAGTCGAGCACGCGGTAGTGCGTCGAGATCGGCAGCCCCCACTCGCGGAACAGGTCGTAGGCCTGCGACTGCCTGGTCAGCTCGAAGCCCTCGCGCAGCCCGATACCGTGCACGAGCATTCGTAGGCCACGGCTGGCGGTGATGCGGGGGTCCTTCTGCCGCAACGAACCTGCGGCGGTGTTGCGCGGGTTCGCGTAGGGCGCCTTGCCCGCCTCGACCAGGCTCGCGTTGAGGTCACCGAACGCCTCGACCGGGAAGTAGACCTCACCCCGGATCTCGACCCGCGCCGGGTGGTTGGTCCCGGCCAGCTGGTGCGGGATGCCCTCGATCGTCTTGACGTTGTTGGTGACGTCCTCTCCCGTGCGTCCGTCGCCGCGGGTGAGCGCCCGCACCAGCCGCCCCTTCTCGTAGAGCAGGTTGACGGCCAGGCCGTCGATCTTCAGCTCGCACAGATAGTGGTATGCCGCAGAGCCGGCATCGCGCGCCACCCTCGCCGCCCAGGCGGCGAGCTCCTCGGGCGAGAAACAGTTGTCGAGGCTGAGCATCCGCTCGAGGTGGTCGACCGCGGTGAAGTCGGTCGAGAAGACGGCGCCCCCCACTTGCTGTGTCGGGCTCTCTGGAGTGCGCAGCTCGGGGTGCGCCTCCTCGAGCTCGTTGAGCCGGCGGATCAGCGCGTCGTAGTCGCCGTCGCTGATCGTCGGCGCATCCTTGACGTGGTAGGCGAACTGGGCCGCGGTGGCCTGCTCGGCGAGGTCCGTCCACTCGTGGCGCGCGGCCTCCGTGGCGGGCTCCGTGGCGGCCTCCGTGGCGGGCTCGGGCGTGGGCTCTGCTGCGGCCGTCGAGTCAGTCTTGGTCACAGGGCCATCCTGCCGCACACCCCTGACGCCCGCTCCGGCAACGGCCGCCGGGTCCGAACACACGGCATACCGCGAAGGCGTAGCCAAACCACCTGCTCAGCGGAGAGGATGGCTGGAACCGGACCCCCAGCGTCGAGGAGCCTGCGCCATGACCAATCTCGCCACCAACCTGGTGACCACAGCCCAGGAGCGGCCCGACCAGGCGGCCATCAAGTTCATGGGCAACGACATCAGCTACGCCCAGATCCACGGCATGGCAGCCAAGGTGGCGGGGTCGTTGCGCGCCGCGGGAGTCGAGCCCGGTGACCGGGTGGCGATCATCCTGCCGAACGTGCCGGCCTTCCCGGTCGTGTTCTTCGGGTCACTGCTCGCCGGAGCCATCGTCGTCCCGATGAACCCGCTGCTCAAGTCCGGCGAGATCGACTTCTTCTTCACCAACTCCGGCGCGAAGGTCGCGTTCGTGTGGCCGGACTTCGTGGGCGAGGCCACCGAGGGCGCCAAGAACTCGGGCACCCGGATCATCCCGTGCGGGCCGATGGGTCCCGCCGAGGGCGCCCTCGAGGGTGGCGAGCCGATCACGGAGCCGGTCGAGCGCGACGACGACGACACGGCGATCGTGCTCTACACCTCGGGCACGACCGGTCGCCCCAAGGGCGCCGAGCTGACCCACAAGAACGTCCACCTCAACGCGCACCGCAGTGCCGTCGAGATCCAGGCGATCACTCCTGACGACGTCGTGATGGGGTGCCTTCCGCTCTTCCACGTTTTCGGGCTGGTGGTCGGCCTCAACGCCGCGGTCATCGCCGGCGCGGCGCTGGCCCTGATCCCGCGGTTCGACCCGGCAGAGGCGATCAAGGTGATCGGCAACGAGAAGGTCACCATCTTCCTCGGGGTCCCGACGATGTATGCCGCGATCCTGCACCACCCGGACGCCGACGCCCTCGACGCGACCTCGCTGCGCACCTGTTGCTCAGGCGGCTCCGCGATGCCGCTGGAGGTCATGAAGGCGTTCGAGGCGAAGTTCGGCTGCATGATCCTCGAGGGCTACGGCCTGTCGGAGACCTCGCCGGTGGCGTCGTTCAACATGCCGACGTTGGAGCGCAAGCCCGGCACCATCGGTGTCGCGATTCCCGGCTGCGAGATGAAGCTGGTCGACCTCGACGGCAACGATGTCCCGGCCGGTGAGGGCGTGGGCGAGATCGCGATCCGCGGCGACAACGTGATGAAGGGCTACTGGCAGAACCCCGAAGCCACCGCCGAGGCGATCCCCGACGGCTGGTTCCGCACCGGCGACCTCGCCACCGTCGACGACGAGGGCTACTTCACCATCGTCGACCGCAAGAAAGACATGATCCTGCGCGGCGGCATGAACGTGTACCCGCGTGAGGTCGAGGAGGTGCTCTACACCCACCCCGACGTGCTCGAGGCGGCCGTGGTCGCGGTGAAGGACGACCTGCTCGGCGAGGACGTGGGCGCTGCGGTCGCGCTGCGTCCTGGCGCGACGGCGACGCTCGACGAGGTACAGGCGTTCGTCAAGGAGAAGATCGCGGCCTACAAGTACCCGCGCCACATCTGGCAGGTCGACGAGCTGCCCAAGGGCCCGACCGGCAAGATCCTGCGCCGCGAGGTGCACAAGCCGGCCGACGCCGACGCCTGACGCGCAGCGCTGACAGTGAAGGATCCCGTGGGTCTTGACCCACGGGATCCTTCACTGTCAGCTCTGACGGGCGGCGCGTCGGGGTCCGTCAGGTGGTCGCGCGACGCTTGGCCGGCAGCCCGATGACGACCGCTGAGACGAGCACGATGGCGGCGCCCAGCAGCTGTGGCCAGGCCAGGTGCTCGTCGAGGATCGCGACGCCCAGGAGCACGGAGACGACCGGGATCAGGTAGGTCACGGTGGTGCTGACCGTCGCGCCCGCACCCCGCACCACGTCGAACTGGAGCATGTAGGCGAGCCCGGTCCCGACGACGCCGAGCGCCAGGACGCAGAGCAGCGGCAGCAGCACTCCCCCGGACTCGAGGTTGACGTGCCCGGACCACGGCGCGGCATACGTGTCGCGGTTGAACAGCCACCACACGAGCAGGACCGGAACCATCAGCACCGACCCCACCAGCAGCAACGCCGTCGGCATCGAGAGCCCACCGAGGTCGGCGTCGCCGAGGAAGCGCCGGTTGTAGGTCCAGCCGAGGCCGTAGCAGGCGCCGGCGACCAGCGTCATGCCGAAGCCCAGCAGGTCGGGACGGCCGGCGGACTCCCACGGCTGCATGATGACGATGACCCCGGCGAAGCCGATGACGACGGCCGCCAGCTTGCGCGGCGACAGCCGGTCGCTCGGCAGGAGTGCGAGGGCGAAGAAGACGGCGGCCAGCGGCGTGGTGGCGTTGCCGATCCCGGCGAGTGCGGACGAGACGCGCGCCTCACCGGCGGCGAACAGGCTGAACGGCAGGGCCGTCAGGAACACTCCCGACACGGCCAGGTGCACCCAGGTGCGACGCTCCCGCGGCAGCTTGCCGCCCGTGATCGCCAGCATGGCGAGCAGCGTGGCGGTGCCGGCGAAGATGCGCAGCCCCGAGATCTGCAGCGGGGCCATCGTGCGCAGCCCGACCTTCATCAGCAGGAAGCTCGACCCCCAGATGAGGGCGAGCAGGACGTACTTGGCCTGCCAGGGCACCCGGGTCGCCCGGGCCTGCGTGACGGTGGTGGCGGCGGCGACGCTGCTCATGCGTGGGTCAACTTTCGGCTCGTTCGGACCATTCCGCGGCCACGGCGACCGCTGCGCGTTGAACGCGCCAGGCCCCCTCTGGTGTGAGTCCGGGCAACCCGCAGGCCGGGCTCGCGGTGATGTCGGTCAGGGACTTCGTGGACATGCCCGCGTCGTGCCAGCCCCTCGTCACCAGGTCGGTGGCCGCACGCACGGTGCCGCTGCCATCGGTGGGCAGGCACCCGGCATACAGGGCGACGCCGTCCTCGACGGTCGCGGCGATGGACTCCCAGCGCTGCGGTGTGAGGGCGGTGACGTCGAACGCGACGGCGCCGACGCCGGTGGCGCGCAGCAAAGGCAGGGGTATGCCGGGGTCGCAGCAGTGCACGACCGTCGCCGCCGACTCGATGGCAGGGTTGTCGGTCGCGGCGGCGAGCACGTCGCGCAGACCGTTCATCGCGGCGAGCGGGTCGACGGGGCGCAGGTGGCCGTAGCCGGACGCGGTCGGCAGGTGCCCGGCAAGGACGGCGGGCAGGGACGGCTCGTCGAGCTGGAGCACGAGCGAGGCGCCGGGGACCAGGCGGGCGATGTCGGCGAGGTGGACCCGAAGTCCTTCGGCGAGCGAGCCGACGAGGTCGCGCAGCGCTCCCGGGTCGGCGAGCGCCTTCTCACCGCGCTGGAGCTCGATGCCGGCCGCCAGGGTCCACGGGCCGGTGCACTGGACCTTGAGGTCGCCCTCGTAGCCATCGAACGCCTCGGCGAGCTCGTCGAGGTCTTCGCGCAGCAACGCCTTGGTGCGGCTGGCATCGTGGCCGCCGCGCTCGACGAACCGCCAGCCGCTGGGCTGGAGGTCGACGTGCAGGTCGACGAGCAAGCCCGCCGCTCGGCCGATCATGTCTGCGCCGGGTCCGCGGGCGGGCAGCTCGGGGAGGTAGGGCAGGTGCCCGTCACCGAGGATGTCGCGGACACCCTTGAGTGCCTCGCGGATGTCGGTGCCCGGGAGAGATCCGATGCCAGTTGCGCGAGCCACGGCTCCGAGCGTAGTCAGCGGCACCGACAGCTCCCTCAGTGGCACAAGCACGTGCCATCCACCCAGGGCTACCGGCGCATGGGCGTGCTTCTGTTTCCAGGAAGCCGACACCCGGGCAGCCCATACTTCTCGGATGGAACGCAGCGATGGTGACCGCACGTTCGTCATGGTGAGCGTGAGGGATTGTGAGGACACCCGCCTGTTCATTGAACTGGCCAGCTACGGGTCAGACCTGGCTGAGGCTGGCCATGCCTTGGACCTTGCGATCCAGGGTGACGACCAGGAGGGTTCGGATTTCGCAGAGGCCAGGGCGTATTTGATCGGCTTCGCGGTCGTCGCCTACTGCCGCACTATCTTGCACTCGAAGGTCCGACGCCCCCTCACCGATCACGTCGACGTTCCTGCGGAACTCCAAGAGACCCACCAGCAGGTGAAATCGTTTCGGAACGCCACGATCGCGCACTCGCAGTCCGAGCTGACGGTGACGTACCCAGTCGGCGTTCTCGACTCAGCCACTCTGGACTTGGTGTACGTCGCCGGAGCGACGGTTATCAGCACCCTCCCCCGTGCTGTGGTGCAACGATTCCAGACGCTCCTCGAGGCGATGGACGACCTTGTTGATGCCGCCCTTGAGCCAGTTCGAGCGCGCTTGGAGGCCACCATGAGGCAGGTGGACCCGAGGGCCCTGCTGGCCGATCCACGGCCGACCGTGCTCGAGAAGTTCGAGGATGAATTCAACCCCAGGACGACGAGACGGCCGTACCCGACGTCCCACACGATCTACTGGCAGCAAATCTCGCAAGACGGCGACCCCAACGACCCGTGATGGCGCCGTCAGTCTGGGAGCTCGCTCGGCAGGACGATGGCATCGACCAGGGCACCGTTGCGGATGACGGTGACTTCCATCCGCTGCCCGATCGCCTCGGTGAACAGCCGCTTCTGCAACGACTGGGCATCGCCCAGTGGGGCGCCGTCGATCGCGAGGACCAGGTCGCCGGCGAGCAAGCCGCTCTGTGCGGCTGGGCTCCTCTCGACGACCTCGACGACTCGCAACGCGCCGCGCTGTCCGTACCGCTCGGCCTGGGCGGGCGTCAGCCGTGCAGGGGTGCTCACGAGACCGAGGTACGCCCGCCGCACCCGTCCGTCATGCATCAGGGCGTAGATGATCCGGTGGGTCGTGGCGTTGATCGGCACCGCCATGCCGAGGCCCACTCCGGCGACGGCCGTGTTGATCCCGACGACGCGTCCGCGGCTGTCGGCCAGCGCGCCGCCGGAGTTGCCCGGGTTGAGCGCGGCGTCGGTCTGGATCACGTCCTCGATCAGGCGCGCCGCGGTGCGGGTACGCACCGGCATACTGCGGCCCAGGGCGCTCACCACGCCCGCCGTCACTGTGCCGGACAGGCCCAACGGGTTGCCCACGGCGACCACGAGCGAGCCGACGAGCAGCGAGCTCGCGTCGCCGAACTCCGGCGGGGCCGGCACCTCACGGTCGGCGCGGATGACGGCGATGTCGGACAGCGGGTCACGGCCCACGACCTCGAAGCGCGCGAAGGTGCCGTCAGCGAACTCCGCGGAGCCTCCGCTGGCGTCGCCGACGACGTGGGCGTTGGTGACCAGGTGCGACTCACCGGTCAGGACCACGGCGGACCCCGCGGACTCCCCTCGGCGGGACCGGATCCGCAGCGCGGCAACCTTCGGCGTCAGCTGCGCCGCAACGGACGTGACGATCGCTGAGTAGGCGTCCAGGGCCGCCGACTCCGCCGGCGACTCCGCTGCCGAGTCGGCGGATGGGTCCGCTGAGTCGGCGGACGGGTCCGCTGCCGACTCGGCGGCTGGGTCGTTGGTCATGGTGGTGACAACGAGCGGTGGACGCCGACGGATTCCGGTTTTCACCGAGGGCGAAACGCGGCCGGTGGCGAGTCGTCGCCCACGAGCAGACCTGACAGGATCGGGGCATGGCCGCGCCGGAGGGGACATGAAGGCCGTCGTCCATGATCGGTACGGGGGCCCCGACGTGTTGCGGGTCGAGGACGTGCCGACTCCGTCCCCCGCTGCCGGTCAGGTCCTGGTGAAGATCGCGGCAACGTCGATCAACCTGAGCGACTGGGAGGGCCTGCATGGCTCGCCGTTCTACGCGCGCCTGGGTGGGCTGCGCGCGCCGCGCCGCCCGACGCTCGGGTCGGACATCGCCGGGGTCGTCGAGTCCGTCGGCGCCGCCGCCACGCGATTCCAACCGGGTGACGAGGTCTACGGCGACAACCTGCAGCTGATGGGCGGCTTCGCCGAGTATGCCGTCGCGCCCGAGTCGGCGTTGGCCCTCAAGCCGGCGGCGCTGACCTTCGCCGAGGCGTCGACGATCCCGCAGGCCGGCGCGATCGCGCTCCAAGGCACGGCCCGGGCCTCGACCGGTCGCCGAGTACTCATCAACGGGGCGGGCGGCGGCTCCGGTTCCTTCGCCATCCAGCTGGCCAAGCGCTCGGGTGCACACGTCACCGCGGTCGACAACGCCGACAAGCTGGAGTTCATGCGGACCCTCGGCGCCGACGAGGTCATCGACTACCGCCGCGAAGACTTCACCCGGGGCCGTGAGCCCTACGACCTCATCCTCGATCTGGTGGCCCATCGGTCGGTGTTCGCCTACCGTCGCGCGCTCGCTCCCGGCGGCCGCTACCGGTGTGTCGGCGGGTCCGTCCGAGCGCTCATGCGGGTGCTCACGATCGGCGTGACCGCGGGCCTGGTCACGGGTCGCAGCCTCGGGGTGCTGGTCGTGAAACCGGGGCCGGAGCACTTCCAGCCGCTGACCGACCTGTGCGTTGCCGGTGAGGTCGGCATCCACATCGACCGCACCTACCCCCTCGACGAGGTGCCGCAGGCGTTGGCCCACGTCGGTGCGGGCCGCGCCCTCGGCAAGGTCGTCATCACCCCCACCTGACGCGGGGGGTCGGCAGGCCAAGCGACCGATCAGGTATGCCGCGTGGTCGGGCGTCAGCGCGCGAGGTCCGCGCCGCTGGGCACCCGATGGCGTCCCTGCTCCGAGCGCGGCGGTGCGCTGCGTCCCGACGTGAGCGGCGAGGGCAGGAGGGCGCCCACGGTGAGCCCCGCGAGACCAGCCAGGTACTCGTTCACCTCCTGGCCACGCACCGACAGGTAGATCACTGCTCCCAAGGTCGACAGGGCCGCCAGGACGACGGCCAGGCTCGAGACCCGGGCTGTGAATTCGTCACGCATGACGACCTCCAACCTGGGCTGGACAGGTACGCCCAACCCTTTGTCCTCAAGAGGGCGCAGCGTGGCTGCTGATACCAAACGCACGCAACTGAATGCCTTGGCCGTGGTCGGAGAGCTGCCGCGTGCGACTGCCACCTCTGAGTCGTCCGGCGCCCAGAGCTGAGGGGCGCAAACGCGCGTGCTTGGGGGTGTACTTGTGTGGTGGACGCCGTGGAGCTCGAGTGGATCGCGTGGACGACGCCGATCACGACATCGATGGGGGCGACGTTGACCGGTTCGGACTTCAGCGGTCGCACGCTGTCCTGTCGCCAGCACATCCTGGCCGACACGATCCCCATCCTGGCCCCGTTCGTCGAGGCCGGCGCCCGCGTGCGGCTGGCGCCGTGCAACCCCGACAGCACCGACGACCGCGCGGTCGCCTACCTGGCCTCGATCGGCGTGGAGGTCCGGGCGCGTTCCGGGATGAGCGCGCACGAGCTCGATGACTCGCTGGCCTGGCTCGTCAGCGAACCGGCGGATGCCTTGTGCGACATGGGCGGCGACCTGATCGCAGCCACTGCGGCCGCCGGCCACCGGCCGACCGGAGCGCTTGAGGCGACGACGACCGGGCTGCACCGCCTCGAAGGCCTGGAGATTCCGTTCCCGGTGCTCGACTGGAACGGGATCGCGCTGAAGGACCTGATCCACAACCGGCACCACGTGGGCGTCGAGACGTGGCCTGCCTTCTCGGCCATCACGGGTCTGGCGTTGTACGGGCGCGAGGTCGTCGTGGTCGGGTTCGGGCCGGTGGGCCAGGGCGTCGCCGCTCGCGCCCGCGATCTCGGCGCGGTCGTCACGGTCGTCGATCTCGATCCCGTGCGGCTCGTCCAGGCGCAGCACGACGGGTGTCGGGTTGCCGAGATGGCCGTCGCCCTCCGGACCGCGAGCGTGGTCGTCACTGCCACCGGATTCGACGGCGTGCTGGGTGAACAGCAGCTGGCGCAGGTCTCCGATGGGGCGATCCTCGTCAACGTCGGACACAGCGATCGCGAGATCGACGTCGCCTGGCTGGACCGTCACCCGAGCACCACGGTGCGACGACATCTCGAGCGCTTTGAGCTCGACGGTCGGCGGGTCTATTTGCTCAACCGGGGCAGCCTGGTCAACCTCACACCCGGGCTCGGAATCGGCGCACCGCAGCTGTTCGACCCCTTCGCGGCGATCATGCTCCTCGGCCTCGACGCCATCCTCAGCGGGCAGACCGCTGATCTGCCGAACGGCGTGCAGCCCTACCCGCGTCCGCTGGAGGAACGCGTGGCGCGGGCGCTTGCCACCGGCACCGTCTGATCGATTGATCCTGCCTGCGCCTGGCATTCTTGGTCGCGGCTGGCGTGGTGCCGGTGTAGGGCTGGTTCCGGGCTGGTCCGCGTACTGTGCGTATGTGGCGAGCAGGTCACGGATCGAGCGCGGGATGCTGGGTGGCGTTCCCTTCGCTGCCGTGGGGGTGTGGTCGGGTCCGCCGTTGGTGGTCCTTCCGGGCTTGTCACTGCGCGTCGGGGTCGAGAGTGACCGACTGGTTCGCAGTGTGCTCGTTCCGGTTCCAGGATTGGCTGATCGCCGTCGTCCGGTGGTGCTCAACCGCCGGGCCGGGCTGACTGAGGGCATGACACTGCGTGACTTCGCGGTTCGCTACGCCGAGGCCCTCACGGAGCTCGGAGCGCCGGCTGATGTGCTCGGCGTGTCCACGGGTGGCAGCATCGCCCAGCTGCTCGCCGCTGAGCATCCGCACGTGGTGCGGCGGCTCGGCTTGCTGAGCACGGTTGCCGACTGAGCCCTGGGCTTCTGGCGCTGCAGGCTGAGGTCGCCCGGTTGCTCGGCCACGGTGCGACCCGTTCGGCAATGGACCTGATGGTGAGGGCAGTGACGCCACCGGGGGTTGCGCCGTTGGCGAGTTGGGTCGGGTGGCTGGTGGCGAGAAGGCTGGAGGCCGATGGGAGCGCCGCGACAGATCTGCGGCGCACCCTGGACGCCGAGAACGGATTCGACTTGGCTCGCTGCCACGGCAGCATTCAGGCGCCCACCTTGGTCGTGGGAGGCGGGCGTGATCATTTCTATCCGCGCTGGTTGTTCGAGGAGACCGCTCGGATGATTCCAAACAGCCAACTCCTGCTCAGGCCGAGACGAGGGCATGTGAGTGTGGCCCCCGACCGCCGGACAATCGCGCACCTGACCGGGTTCTTCACGACGGCGGCGTGACCCCGCTCGGAGGCGGTGCCATCAGTTGAGGGTTCGCACCTCGCGCCGGACTGCGTCACTTGACAGAGTGAAGCGATGCTGAATGAGGTGGCCGACGGTGTCTGGGTCCGGCAGAGCGAGTGGGTCTGGAGTAACGCTGTCGTGGTGCGTGGCGAGGCTGGGTTGGTCCTGGTCGATCCCGGCATCAACGGCTCCGACCTGACCCAGCTCGCCGACGACGTCGACCGGATCGGCATTCCCGTGGCCGCCGGCTTTTCCACCCATCCCCACTGGGACCACCTGCTCTGGCACTCCCGGTTCGGCGAGGTGCCGCGCTACGCCACCGCCGCCAACGCCGCGCTTGCCGCTCAAGCCCGGGAGCGGGCGCAGGCGATGGCGGCGGAGACCGCGCCGGACATCCCGCTCGAGCTCGTCGCGCTCGTCACTCCCCTGCCCGCGGACGGCGGAGCCGTGCCGGGCGAGATCATCGAGCACCAGGCCCATGCCATCGGCCACGCCGCGATCCTCCTCGCGGACCGTCGTGTCCTCCTTGCCGGCGACATGTTCTCCGACGTCCTGATCCCGCTCTTCGACCCTCGCCAAACCGACCAGCTGAGCGCCTACGAAGCGGCGCTCGACCGGCTGGGTGAGGCTGCCCGGGACATCGATGTCCTGGTCCCCGGCCACGGGGCGGTCGCCCGGGGGCCCGAGGTCGCGGCTCGTATCACCGCCGACCACGCCTACATCGACGCGCTGCGGCGAGGAGAGGAGCCGGTCGACCCGCGACTGGCTCAAGACTGGCTCGCCGTCCCCCACCAGTCGAACCTGGAACAAGCCCGACCCTCATCCGGATGAACGCCTGAGCCTTCGCGCCCTGGGTGCGGTGCGGTGCAGGCTAGGCGGGGTTCGTGGGCAACCGCTTGGCCCAGTCCTCCTCGAGCGTGAAGGTGGCCACAACGCCGACGTGACCCCCAGGGTCCGGGTACGTGATGCCAAGAAGCCTCCACAGGTCGACGAATCCCCAAGGGTCGCCCGGATCAGGTCCCTCCTCCGCCGCGCCCCGTCCCGGCCACCGGCTGGCCAGCATCCCCACAGCCCGGGCGAGTCGGTCTGCGGCTGATCGGGCGGTACAGGAAGATGGCCATCTCGGCATACAGCGGGTCCGGACGAATCTCCCGCATCGGCACGTGCCGGTAGTACCGGGCCACCTCGGCCTCGGGGACATCGAATGCTTCAGCCACGACCTTCGGGTCCCCGGCCCGAGGCAATGCCGCAGGACGAGGTGCTTGTAGCGGCCAGCGATGCAACTTTCCTCGTGCACCTGACATGGACCGGACATACCGAGAGGCCACCTTGGCCCACTGCGGAGCGCGTCGAAACCGCTGAGGAGTTCGAGCAGCTCGTGCAGCTAAGGTACTAACCGAACGCGAACGATCGGATGCGTCTGACCGGGTTCGCGCAGGCTGTTCGACCAGGTGACCGCTGGGACCGACCGGTGCGGGCCTACGGCTCCCGCCTCGCTTGGGTACCGGTCTGGACGTCATCTGGCCACACGCCGGTGACGGAGACCCGGACCCAGCTCACACGCTCGGAGCCCAGATTCACCAGTGGAAACTCCACGCATTCGCACCGTGCCCATACACCGTTCCTGAGCGGCACCACCAGTGTGTCGCCGACCGCAAGGTCACCCGAGGTCTCCACGGGCGGTCCGATCAAGGTCGTGCCCTGGTAGCCCTCGCCGAGACTCAGTGCGTCCTCGACTCGAAGGAGAAGGCTGGCATGCAGGCCAGCCTAGAGGCGACCGATCGTCGGCATCCGCGTACGACTTGGGCGCCAGGCAGGCGGCGAAGCGACGCAGTCAGGGGCGGTGGGTCGGCTGCCGCAGATAGTCGGCCACCAGCCGCGGCTGCACGAGCGGCAGCAGGTGCCCACCCGGAAGCACGTCGGCCTCGATGCCGAGACGGGCACGAGCGACCCGGCGCTGCAAGCCGACCGGAAAGAAGCGGTCGTCAGCGCCGGCGAGAACCCGGATCCCGATTGTTGGCCACTCCTTGAAGTCACACACCGAGTCAAAGGCGATGTCGGCCTCGGAAAACCGATAGCGCTCGCCCTCGGCTGCGATCTCGGCGTCGACATCGTGCAGGAAATAGCTGGCCTCCTCGAAGGGACCGTAGCCACCGGCGCGAGCCGCCTCGTCCCGGGCGTCCAGCGCGCCCGTATGGGCCCACCAGTCGCGTGCGCGTTCACCAGGTTCAGGGATCATCGCGTTGACCAGCACCAGCTCCCGGACGGGCACCCGCTCGCAGACGAGCGGCGCAGTGAATCCTCCGAGCGAGCCTGCGACGAGTACCACCTCGGAGCGTGAACCGATCGCGTCTGTCACCAGGTCGGCGTAGCGGGACAGACCAGCGGTTTCGTCATCGCCAGGCAGATCCACCGCGATCGCCTCGTGGCCGGCCTCGACCAGCAGCCGAACCACACGACTCCAGACCCACGCCGATCCACCGGCACCCGGAATGAGAACGAAACTATGCACACCCGACAGTAACGCCGGGTCGGAGCCTGGCGGGTGATGCGTGGAGCGCACCAGTCCGCCGCATGAGCGGATGCCTACTGCCCCCGATGTGCCGCCGCTATGGCATGGCCTTTGAGGCCATCTCCGGGCGTCGCTCAGAATGATGAACATGGCGAAGTGGCGATGCGAGTGCCGATCCGTGATCCAGTCAAGCGGCGCGAGAGTGACCCCGCCGTCTACCGGCGGGAGACCGGATAAGCCGACATGGCCGTGCCCCGCACGCGGCGATATAACGCAATGCTGGGACCGGGCTTAAGCCCGCGTCAATGGCCTCTAGAGTCCCGTCATCTTCTGCATCTCTGCGCTGTAGCGGGCTCCTGCGACACCAACACGCGCGGCAGCCTCCCCCAGCGCGGTGAGGTCCGCTGCGGACAGCTCGAGCCGGGTGGCGCCGATGTTCTCCTGGAGGCGCGATAGTCGGCGAGTACCGGGGATGGGCGCGACCGAGGGGCGCTGGGCAAGCAGCCAAGCCAGGGCGATCTGGGCGGGCGTCGCGTCGTTCGCCGCGGCGACCTCGATGATGAGGTCGACCAGCGCTTGGTTGGCTGCACGGTTCTCATCGGTGAACCGCGGAATGGAGGTGCGGATGTCGCCCGGCGCGAACTCGGTGTCACTACTCACCGCGCCGGTGAGGAACCCCTTGCCCAGGGGGCTGAACGGGACCAAGCCGATAGCGAGCTCGTCGAGTGTCGGCAGGATCTCCGCCTCGATGTCGCGGGTCCACAGCGAGTACTCACTCTGCAGCGCGGTGACCGGGTGGACGGCGTGCGCCCGACGGATCGTGCCGGCCCCGGCCTCGGAGAGGCCGAAGTGGTTCACCTTGCCCTGCTGCACGAGCTCGGCCACGGCTCCGGCGACCTCCTCGATCGGCACAGACGGGTCGACCCGGTGTTGGTAGAACAGGTCGATCCGGTCCGTGCGCAGCCGCGCCAGGGACTCATCGGCAACCCGTCGGATCTGATCCGGTCGGCTATTCAGGCCCGCCGAGTGTCCATCGCGGATGTCCCCACCGAACTTGGTCGCGATCACCACCTGGTCGCGCAACGGCTGGAGCGCCTCGCCGACAAGCTCTTCGTTGACGTACGGGCCGTAGACCTCGGCGGTGTCGAAGAACGTGACGCCGTGCTCGACCGCACCTCGCAGGACGGCGATCATCTCGTCGCGGTCCCCCGGGTTGGGCCCGTAGCTCTGGCTCATCCCCATGCACCCCAGACCCAGAGCCGAAACGCGCAGCCCCTGGCCCAGCGTCCTGGTCTCCATGGCGAGTCCTCCTTGGTCGTCGCGGGCTGACCACCCGCGCGGAGCGATCGCTGCAACTCTACGAGGCACCAGCCCACTCGGACGGTCTATCGACTGCCCGTGTGCGACAGTGCAAGGGGATCACGAATGGTGCTCGGAAGTTGGCATGCACCCGTCTCGCGACGGAGATACGCACCGAGTGGACGGACCTTCCGCATGTGATGCAGGAACTCGTATCGCCAGTAGGGCCGTGCGACGGTCCGCGGCCGTTGCTATGCGGAGGCTCTTAGGCGCTCGAGGGCAGCTAGAACGAGGTCGAGGCCGAAGATGAACTCCTCTGCCGGGTCGTAGCCGGCAGCGACGAGCGCCGCGGCGGACTCGTTGAGGTAGGGGAACTCGTCAGGAGGAAGCTGGGGCAGGAAGACGTCCTCGGCCATGTCCGCGAACTGATCGGCGGTGTCGAACGGCAGGCTGGCTGCCTGCAGGGCGAAGCCGTAGACGTAGCCGTCGAGCAACCAGTTGGCGTGCGTCGCCATCAAGACCGAGAAGCCAGCCCTCCGCAGGCAGGCGGTGACCGCTTCACGGTGTCGGAGGTGCGCGGGCCCCGGCGATGTCCGCGACTCCATCAGGCCGATCGCCCACGGGTGGCGTGCGAGAACCTGTCGGGCGGATACCGATCGCTGTCGCATCGCCGACTGCCACTCGGTCCCCTCGGGCGGGAGTTCGATCTCCTCGAACACGACGTCGATCATTGAGTCCACCAACTCCTCCTTGCCCGCCACGTAGTGGTAGAGCGACATCGCGCCGGCGCCGAGCGCGCCAGCCAGCCGGCGCATGCTCAGCCCGTCGACCCCCTCGCGGTCGGCGAGCCGGACAGCCTCGACCACCACCCGCTGCTTGCTAAGCCCCACCTCTGACGCAACCTGGCGATGCTTTCCTACAGCCACGGGTCTCCTCGCTCGCTTCCAACGGTTTGACAATCGTACGTCGTACGCTCCCAGTACGGCGTACGAGTACGCTGTACGAGCAGGCGACTGCCGAGGGAAGAACCAATAGCCATCCGAGCGAAGACGCCGAACCTGCTGGACACACCAACCGACTGGAACTAAGGAGCAAGAGGATGAGATCACCGCAGAACACCGCCACCACGCAAGGCCGCAGTCCGTCCGATCGAGGCCGGCTCGTCGGCGTCGCGGCGATAGCGTTCGCGGTGTCGGTGGCGATAGAAAACGCGGTGCTGGCGGGAACGGGCGCACCGTCCTACGGCGCTCCGATCGAAGAAGTTCTGGACTACTACGCGGCCAACCGCGACTCAGTCGCCATCGCGTCCGGTCTGGTGGCCTTGTACCTGCCGCTGCTACTCGTGTTCGTGACGGGCCTGCACGGCCTTGTGGAGCGGCGCGGCGGAGAGGGCGCCGACTGGTCGCGACTCGCCGTGGCCGCTGGCGCGACGCTGTCGGCAATCTTCGTGCTCGTCAACGTGCTGCAGGTCGGTCTCGCACTCTCCGCCGGCGGGCTCGCCGAGCTGCTGCCCGCGTTCGAGCTCTTTTGGCAGGTTCACGCGGCGGCCTTCGCGCTGGCGCTGCCGATGCTCGGCGCCACATTTGTCGGCGCGGCCCTCGCCGCGCACCTGAGCGGGCTGACACCGGCTTGGCAGCGCCTGCTGGGCCTGGGGGGCGGGAGCCTGCTGCTCGTCGCGGGGGTGGGGAACCTTGCGATTGCCGACGGCTCGGCGCTGATCTTCGTCGGGCTCCTAGGGTTCGCCGCCTGGCTCGTCTGGCTGCTCGCGACCGGCGTGCGTCTCGTCCGGTCGTGACCAAGATGAGGGCGGCGCTGAGCTCGCGCACGCGGGCGGGGGTCCCCTCACGCGGGGACACCGCGAAGCCGACCCCGCCGCCGCCAACGCGGTCAGGCCCTCGGACCACACGACGCTAGACGGAACCCGTGCCCGGCCAGCGGCCGAAGCGGCGGAAGGACCCACTTGTTGTGGTGGGCGCACCCACCTGATCGCGCACCATCGTGCGTGCTGGGCCAAGGTCTGCACGGCGTCGTCCGCGGCCCGCACCATTGCGGCGCAATGGAGCGGCTTCGCGGCAAGAATGGGGATATGCCGCCCACGGTTGTTCCGATGCTCCCCTGCGCTGACATCGACGAGATCGCGACGTTTCTCACGGCGCTTGGCTTCACAGTCACCTACAGGCAGACCAAGCCCAACCCGTTCGTCGCATTCGAAGGTCACGGGTTCCCCATCCAGTACTACGGGCTTGCTGGACACCTCGCCGAACAGTCACACAGCACGTGTGGAGTGTTGGTGGCCGACACCGAGGCGATGTTCGAGACCTTCGCAGCCGGGCTTCGGGCGCGATACGGAAGGCTCCCCGTGTCGGGCTACCCCCGGATCACTCGCCCACGGCCTCGCAAGAACGCCGGAGGTGTGTCGGGGTTCAGCTTGATCGACCCCGCGGGCAACTGGATACGGTTCTTCCGAGATGGGCCCGCAGACCCGGTCAGCGAGTCGTCCCCACTGCGGGAGGGCCTGCTCAACGCGATCGTCCTCGCCGACAGCAAGGGCGACCCGGTGCAGGCAGCGAGGATCCTGCGAGGCGCCATTCGTCGCGCTGACCCGTCCGATCCTGTGATCGCCGAGGCTCGCGACTTCCTTGCGGAGCTGGACGAGAGGACCTCGCCGGCGCAGTGACACTGCGCGTCCCTGCGGAGACGACACGCGGCGGAACGTCGCACCGACCATCGGACGGATCGACTGTCACCGCGTAGTTACTGGCGCCGACCCCTACTAGTCTCGCGGTGTGCCCGAGTTCAGCTGGCGACCGGCCAACGAGGCGACGAGCGAGGACCTCGAGTCCGTGTTCGACAGCGGCGGCGCCCGCAAGTGCCGCTGTCAAGCGCTGAAGGTCGCAGGCTGGATCTGGCGCGACACGACCCAGGAGGAGCGCGACGCCGCGCTCCAGGAGCAGGCCGGCTGCGGCACGAGCGGCCCCACGTCCGGCCTCGTCGGGTACGTCGACGGCGAACCGGCCGGCTGGGTCGCGGTCGAACCGCGCGAGAACTACCCGAGGATCTGGGCCCGGCAGAAGTCGTGGATGCGAATGGACCCGGACCTCGAGGGCGTCTGGTCGGTCACCTGCTTCGTCGTGCGTAAGGGCTTCCGACAACAGGGATTGATGTACGAGCTCGCGGCCGCGACCGTCGAGTACGGCAGGCAGGTCGGCGCTCGCATCCTCGAGGGCTACCCCACCGAGCCACCCCCGGGGAAGACCGTGATCTGGGACGAGGCGTCGGTCGGGCTGCTCCAGGTCTTCCTCGACGCCGGCTACCAGGTCGAGGAATCGCCCACCCTGCGCCGCAGGGTGGTGCGACACCGACTCGGCGCGTCATCCTGACGGTCGGTATCGCACACCTGGTCGGCTCGTGGGCTGAGTACCCAGACCAGGTGGACGGGATTGCAGGTCTCTGGGCCCTCCCGCTTTACGCGGTAAGACGCCGCTCTTCAGCTGTCTGCGGTCTCGTCGAACGAGGCGATCAGCCGCTTGGGGGCGACGCTGCGCCAGGCCTCTTCGATGATCTCCTCGACGTGCGGCCAGTCGATGTCGTCGACATCGAGGTAGACCCCTACCCAGCCACGATGGCCCACGTACGGTGGCCGGAAGTACCGGCCCGGATCCCCTGCCAGCAGCGCCGGCTGGACTCCTTCCGGAGCTGCCGCCCAGATCGCGGTCCGGTCGTCATGGTGTTGCTGCGCCGCCATCACGAACGTCTTCTTCCCACCGGCGAACCAGCAGGGCTCGCCGTGCGACTCCCGCTGCTCCGTCTCCGGGAACGCCAAGCAGAGCGACCGCACCCGCGCCAGCGGTGACCCTTCCTGGATCTCGCCGCGCGGCATACCGGTCAGCGCTCGAGCCAGGTCGACGCGATGGTGGCCGAACCGACCACGCGCGTCCCCTCGTAGAGGACCACGGACTGACCAGGGGCAACTCCGCGGAGTCGGCCGGACAGCCGCACCTCCACGTCGTCGCCGTCGGCCCACGCCTGTGCCGGGACCTCCTCGCCATGGGCGCGCACCTGGGCACCCACCTCGACGACGCCCTCGGGCGGTGGGCCGCACCACCGGGCGTGGTCGCCGCGAATTGCGTTGACCCCCAACAGGTCTGACGTGCCGATCATGACGCGGTTGGCAGCTGCGTCCACGGAGACGACGTAGCGCGGGTCGCCGTCCATGACCGACCGGTCCAGGCCCAGCCCCCGTCGCTGACCGACGGTGTAGGAGTAGGCACCCTGGTGCGCACCCACGACCTCACCCGACTCGGCGTCGACGATCTCGCCGGGCTGCTCCCCCAACCTGGACGTGAGCCATCCCTTGGTGTCGCCGTCGGCAATGAAGCAGATGTCGTGCGAGTCCGGCTTGCTCGCGACGTAGAAGCCGCGCTCCTTGGCCTCGGCGCGGATCTCGGGCTTCGCCGTGTCGCCCAAGGGAAAGAACGCCCGGTCCAGCTGGTCGGCATCGAGAACCCCCAGCACGTAGGACTGGTCCTTGGCCATGTCCACGGCCCGGTGCAGCTCGCGCCCGCCGTCCTCACGCTCGACGACCTGTGCGTAGTGTCCGGTCGCCACGGCGTCGAAGCCCAGAGCCACCGCCTTGTCCAGGAGCGCGGCGAACTTGATCTTCTCGTTGCAGCGCAGGCATGGGTTCGGGGTGCGTCCGGCGGAGTACTCCGCGACGAAGTCCTCCATCACGTCACGCTTGAACCGCTCGGCCATGTCCCATACGTAGAAAGGGATTCCGAGCATGTCGGCGACCCGGCGGGCATCCCCGGCATCCTCGATCGTGCAGCAGCCACGGGCCGACTCGCGCAGCGTCGCGGCACTCTGCGAGAGGGCGAGGTGCACCCCGACGACCTCGTGGCCGGAGTCCAGCATCCGGCCTGCGGCGACGGCGGAGTCGACCCCGCCGGACATCGCGGCGACGACCCGCATCAGTCGGCCCACCCGCTGGCCCGTCGGGCGCGGTCGATCGCCGCAGGCAATGCCGCCAGCACCGCGTCGACGTCGGCATCGCTGGAGGTGTGACCCAGCGTGAGGCGCAGCGCACCCTTGGCCGACTCCTCAGGGATCCCCATCGCGAGCAGCACGTGCGACGGCTGGGGAACGCCCGCCTGGCACGCCGAACCGGTCGAGCACTCGATCCCGGCCGCGTCGAGGAGGTAGAGCAGGGAGTCTCCCTCGCAGCCCGGCACGAGCAGGTGGGCGTTGCCGGGCAGGCGGCGTATGCCGTCGCCGGCCTCCCACGCGCCCGTCGCCGTGATGTCGTAGCCGAGGTCCATCGCCGAGTGGATCAGCCTGTCCCGCAAGGCGATCAGTCGGGTCGTCTCGGCTGGGATGGTCCGGACTGACTCCTCCATGGCGACGGCGAAGGAACGGATCGCAGGGACGTCGAGCGTGCCGCTGCGGACCTGCCGCTCCTGTCCCCCGCCAAAGCTCTGGGGCACGAGGACGGCGTCGCGACGCACGAACAGCGCCCCGACCCCCAGCGGCCCGCCGACCTTGTGGCCGGTCACCGTCATCAGGTCGGCACCCGACTCGGCGAAGTTCACCGACAGGTGGCCGGCGGCCTGCACCGCATCGGTGTGGAACGGCACCCCGAACTCGTGAGAGAGCGCCGCGAGCGCCGCCACCGGCTGCACCGTCCCGACCTCGTTGTTGGCCCACATGACGGTGACCAGGGCCACCGAGTCGGGGTCCTCCTCGATTGCGGCGCGCACTGCCTCGACGGTGATGAAACCCAACGCATCGGGCTCGACCCAGGTCACCTTGGCACCCTCGTGGGTGACCAGGTGCTCGACGCAGTCGAGGACGGCGTGGTGCTCGATCGCGCTGCACACGATCCGGATGCGGCCGGGATCGGCCTCGCGCCGCGCCTCGAAGGTGCCGGCGACGGCCAGGTTGTCCGACTCGGTGCCGCCGGACGTGAAGACCACCTCGGAGGGCCGCGCGCCAAGTGCCTTGGCCAACCGCTCGCGCGACTCCTCGACGACCCGGCGGGCCATCCGGCCTGCGGTGTGCAGCGAGGACGCGTTTCCGGTGATCGCCAGCTGGTCGGCCAGGGCCGCCATGGCCGATGGGAGCATCGGCGTGGTGGCGGCATGGTCGAGGTAGGCGGTCACCGGCGAAAGTTTACGCGTCAACTGCTCAACCTTCGGCCCGAGCATGGCGCAGACCACTCCACGGCGCTCCGTGCCGCAGGTTCGCGACTCGATCCGGTCTACCCGAGCCATCCGTGCCATCCGTGCTATCCGTGCCATCCGTGCGCGAGCAACAACGGCCCTCACCCGTCCGGACCGGGAAACTGACCGTTCCTTTACCAACCGCCGCGTAACCGCACCCGGTTCCCTTCGTTGAGCACGGCATACCGACCATCGCCGTAGCTGGTCAGTCACGAAGGGAAATCAATGCTCACCGTGAAGAGAACCCGGGCAGTCGTCGCGACTGCGGCCACGGCCGCCCTCGCCGCCATGGCCCTCGCCACCCCTGCCTCCGCAGGTCTGCTGTCTTCCGGCAAGTCGCTCGCGCCGGTCCAGCCCTGGCTGGCCTCCCAGCTGGGCGTGCTCAAGGCCGCCACCCCGACCACTGTCCTCGTGCACGGCACGGACACCGCGGCCGCCACCAAGGCCGTCCAGGCGGCCGGTCTGCGCAAGGTGACCACGTTCGACAAGGTCGGCGTCGTCGTTGCCACCGGTCTGCCCGCTCAGGTGCAGCTGGTCCGCTCGCAGCCCGACGTGACCTACGTCGAGGGCAACCAGCCCATCGAGATGCTGCTGTCCACCTCCAACACCGCCACCCGCGGTTCCGAGGCCCGCAGCACCCTGACCGGCGCCAACGGCTCCGCCCTCGACGGCAAGGGCGTTTCCGTCGCAGTGATCGACTCGGGAGTCGACCCCACCCACCCCTTCCTCAAGAACGCCGACGGCACCTCCGCCGTCGTCAAGAACCTCAAGATGCTGTGTGACCCGCTGACCGAAAGCACCTGTGCCCCGGTCGACGCAGGGTCGCTCAACACCGACCTGCTCTCCGGTGGTGGGCACGGGATGCACGTCAACGGGATCGTCGCCGGTCGCGACGTCACCCTGTCCGACGGCACCAAGATGCACGGCGCTGCCCCCGGCGCAAGCCTGGTCAGCATCAGCACCGGTGCGGTGCTGTTCATCATCGGCGCCGACGCGGCGCTCAACTGGGTGCTCGAGAACCACAACGCTCCCTGTGGCGCCGGCGTCCCGGCCAGCACCTGCCCGCCGATCAAGGTGACGTCGAACTCCTACGGCCCCACCGGCGGTGGTGCGTTCGACCCGAACTCCGCGACCGTCAAGATCCAGCGCGAGCTCGTCAAGGAAGGCGTCGTCTCGGTCTGGGCCAACGGCAACGACGGTGGCGACGGGTCCGAGGACCTGTCCAACCCGCCCGGCAAGGACCCGACCCCCGGCATCCTCTCGGTGGCCTCGTTCTTCGACCAGAACACCGGCACCCGCAACGGCACCGTCTCGGACTTCTCCAGCCGCGGCAAGGCCGGCGAGCAGTCGACCTACCCGGACATCTCGGCGCCGGGTGAGGACATCACCAGCTCCTGCCGCATCTACCTGCCGATCTGCAGCACGGGGCTCGACCCCAAGGAGAACGGCGACTACAACACCATCAGCGGCACCTCGATGGCCACCCCGCACATCTCGGGCATCGTCGCGCAGCTGTTCCAGGCCAACCCCGGCGCCACCCCGGCGCAGATCGAGGCCGCCCTGGAGACCACCGCGTACAAGTACACCAACGGTGCCGCCTACGAAGCCGGCACCAACGGCACGACGAGCTTCGACAAGGGCCACGGCCTGGTCGACGTCGTCGCCGCCGCCAACGCCGTCCGCTAGCAGCCAGCGGACGGTACGAAGTCCCCGGGCCCTGTGAGGGGGATCCCGGGGGCTTCACCGGCCCAGCGTGCGCACGGCGCCGGACCGGCGGAACGCCTCGGACCACCCCCTGTGGTTCGAGGCGTTTCCGTATGCCGCGTGACCGGCATACGGTGCCTCGTCCCCGCCATCGCGGGTCCCCGTCATCGCGCCAACCCGTTGTCCCGCGCCAGCTGACGCCAACGGCTACGGGATGGGGAACCAGCCCATGACGTCGCCGATCAGCTGGGTGCTCCCGCTCGAGTTGTACAGACTGACGTTGCCACCCGCACCGACCTTCACCACCACCAGGTTCGGCACCGTCTGAGCCCTCACGAAGTTGAGGTTCGACGTCGCCGGACGAGCCTCCCCCGCCGGCCACACCGTCACGTGCCCCGCCGAGGACGGCTGCGTCGCCGTCACGTTGAGGACGACCGCCCCCACCCCTGTCGCCGGCACCCCGCCGACACCAGCGACCTTCAACGACACCGTCCCACCCGCGCCCACCGCCGCCTTCGGAGCGCCGACACCAGACCTCGTATCCAGCAGCCGGACCGGCGTCAGACCGGTGAACTCGCTGCCATCGGGGAACCACCCCATGACATCCGCCAGCACGTGCGTCTGGCCGGCGCTGTTGAACAGGTCCACCAGTCCGTCGGGACCGACCTTGACGATGACCAGGTTCGGCACCGTCTGGCCCGGCGAGAAGTTCAGGTTGGACGTGGCCGGCTTGGACAGCACGTGCGGCCAGACCGTCACGTACCCAGAGGTCGTCGGGCCGGTCACGGTCACGTTGAGCACCACCGCGCTCACCCCCGTGGCTGGTACGCCTCCGCGCCCTGTGACGTCGAGCGAGACGGCCTGACCACCCGGCACCGGACCTTGAGGGGCCCCGTTGCCTGACCGGGTGTCGAGCAGGCGGGTTGGCGAGACCCCCGTGAAGTCGCTGCCCTGGGGGAACCAGCCCATGACGTCGGCGATCAGCTGGGTGCTCCCGCTCGAGTTGTACAGACTGACGTTGCCACCCGCACCGACCTTCACCACCACCAGGTTCGGCACCGTCTGAGCCCTCACGAAGTTGAGGTTCGACGTCGCCGGACGAGCCTCCCCCGCCGGCCACACCGTCACGTGCCCCGCCGAGGACGGCTGCGTCGCCGTCACGTTGAGGACGACCGCCCCCACCCCTGTCGCCGGCACCCCGCCGACACCAGCGACCTTCAACGACACCGTCCCACCCGCGCCCACCGCCGCCTTCGGAGCGCCGACACCAGACCTCGTATCCAGCAGCCGGACCGGCGTGAGCGGGGTGAAGTGGCTGGGCGCGGGCGGCGTGGCCGCGAACGACCACGCCACCTTGGCCGTGCCCGACTCAGCGGCCGCAGCACCGTCCTTGAAGCCGTCCAGGGCAACCCGGTAGACCTGCCCACCGGTCACCGCCAGATCAGTGACCTTCGACGTGTAGACCCCACCGGCGTTGTTCTCGTCGTCGTTCGAAGCCCGCACCGTCAACGCCCCGACGCTCGTGCCCTGGTAGATCCCCAGCAACGTGTCAAAACTCGATCCCGCCGAGCTGACCGAGAGCTTGCCCGAGGCCGGCGCCGTCCACGAGTACCAGACCGACGCACCACCGGGGTTGCTCGCATGGTTCGGCTCACCCGACTCCTTCGTCGCACCCAGCGACGTCCCCGTCACCAACCCCGACGGGCCCGACAACACCTGCGCCGCAGCGAAACCGTCGTTGGCCGGCGGGGCGACGGCGAAGGACCACGCCAGCTTCACAGAGCCCGCCGCAGCAGCCGCGGCACCGTCCTTGAAGCCATCCACGGCAACCCGGTAGACCTGCCCACCGGTCACCGCCAGGTCAGTGACTTTCGAGGTGTAGATCCCGCCGGCGTTGTTCTCGTCGTCGTTCGAGGCCCGCACGGTCAGGGTGGAGACGCTCGTTCCCTGGTAGATCCCCAGCAACGTGTCAAAGCTCGATCCCGCCGAGCTGACCGTCAGCTTGCCCGACGCGGGCGCCGTCCACGAGTACCAGACCGACGCACCACCGAGGTTGCTCGCATGGTTCGGTTCACCGGCCTCCTTCGTCGCACCCAGCGACGTCCCCGTCACAGACCCCGAAGCACCCGACAGCAACTGCGCCGCAGCAAAACCGTCGTTCGCCGGTGGTGTGGCCGCCAGTGACCAGGCGATCTTGACGGTGCCCGACTCAGCAGCCGCCGCACCGTCCTTGAAGCCATCCACGGCAACCCGGTAGACCTGCCCACCGGTGACCGCGAGGTCAGCGACCCGCGACGTGATCACCCCACCGGCGTTGTTCTCGTCGTCGTTCGAACCCCGCACGGTCAATGCCGAGACGTTCGTGCCCTGGTATATCCCCAGCAACGTGTCGAAGCTCGACCCGGCCGAGCTGACCGTCAGCTTGCCCGAGGCCGGCGCCGTCCACGAGTACCAGACCGACGCACCACCCGGGTTGCTCGCATGGTTCGGCTCACCCGACTCCTTCGTCGCACCGACCGACGTCCCCGTCACACTCCCGGAGGCCCCCGACAGCACCTGCGCCGTGGCAAACGCATCGTTCCCCAGCCCGGTGGAGCCACCCGCCGACACGGTCGCGCTCATGCTGGGCGCGCAGACCTGGTTCGTGAGGGACACCGACACCCCGGACGCTGCTCCGCTGTAGAGGTTGCTGTCCGGGTTGGTCGTGCTGGTAAAGGCCAGATTCGCCGTCGAGCCCGGGAAGGGGTCGCCGGTGTCTCCCTCCTGAAACGGCGCGTCGAGCTCGTTGAGGCCGTCCGCCTCCTCGAGGTCCACCAGCCGCCTCAACTCGTTCGAGTTTGCGGTGTTGTCCCCCGGGCGCGTCTCGTCGATGTGCCAGACCAGGAGCCCACAACCGGGGAGCGCCGCGTCGAAGCCGGACCGCTGTCGGTTCTCCACGAGGAAGTACTCACCGGTGCCGCTGGCTCCGTATCGCCAGTCGACGCCGTTGGGGTTGTCCCGCAGCCGCACGGCATCGAGGCTGGTTGCCGCTGAGCGAAGAGTTACGGATGAGCTCGCGCCTACGGGCGTTGGGGTGACCCAGCCCTGGAACGAGCGCGACCAAGCATCCGGGAGCACCGGGGAGTCACCGAGGTTCTGTCCGGAGAGGGTGCCCCACGTGCCGCCGGCCATGACACTCCACTTGCCGATGCCGGATGAGTCGGGGTTCTGCCCACCGGGGATGGTGTCGTAGAGATCTGGCCAGCCGATGTCGTGACCGATCTCGTGCACCATGATCCCAATGGTTGCCATGTTGTTCCAGGTCGACCCTGCGGTGCACGTACGGTGCCATTCGCCGAACTGGGTGTACCCCCAGTTGCCCGTCCACACGTTGTCGACCAACGGCGTGTACGTTCCGTAGAGGTTGCTCTTGTGGCCCCAGACGCCCGGACCGCATGCGCCGACGGGAGCGCTCTCGTACCCCGCGACGATGACGGTGACGTGCAGCTCCGAGGGCTGAATGTTGCCGTCGCCGTTCGTGTCGTATGCGGAGTAGTCGACGTACGGGTCAGCGGCGACGATGGCGTCCTTGGTCAGCTGCTTCTCGGCGATCACCCCGTTGACCACCGCGGTGTAGTCCGACCCGAAGTTGGGATGCGCATAGGGGAGCGTCAGCCACCCGACGACACCGTCGTTGGCCTGCCCGTTGGACTCCGCGGCGGGAGCGAAGTCGAGCTGGTTTCCCGACGCCTGTCGGTAGTAGGACCGGACGCTGCTGCCCGAGCCGAAGTACTTTCCGCTCCACTGAGCAGGGGTGCTGCCGATGCTGGCTTGGTTGGTGAACTGTACGAGGATCACCAAGGTCGGCTGGGTGCCCGTGTTGAACGCCTCTGGCACGAGGGTCGTGGTCGGTGTGGGTGCCACGTCCCGCTGGTGCTTGGCGGTCCCGGGCGCTGGGCGGTCTTGGCCCACTGACCTGCCGGAAGTCTTCAGCTTTCCGTTCGCGGCGCGACCGTCCGCATACTCCCAACGGCCCGAGGACACCTGGACCACCGTGTATCCGTCCAGTGTCTCGATAGCGTGGCTGACGGCGTCCCCGACAGCCCTCGCACTGAAGGTGGCACCATCCGGTTGCGTGAGGACGTGCGGACTCGTGTCGACCGGCGCCCCGCGCACCTCTGCCAGAGGCCGGCTTTGGACGTTCTGGGGCCGGGAACCGGGCGTTGGTGGTGGCGGCGCTGCGGTCGCGGTTGGGCTCATCGACACCAACAGGAGACCTGCGGCCAGCGCCGCTCCCATGGACATGGTTCGCCGTGCCTGCATAACGGCCTCCTCGTTGCCGCCACGCTAGGGGTGACCGGCGCGCGCCGCACGGGCCGAACGGATGGGCTGAACAAGGCATCTGACCTAGGCCAATGGGCTGACCCGAGCACCTCGAAGGCCCCCGACCGGTGTGGTCGGGGGCCTTCGAGGTGATCGGGTGCCTTCGAGGTGCTCGTGGTCTGCTGTCGCGTCTCAGCCCTTGCTGGCGTTGACCGCTTCGGTGGCCTGCGGGAGGACCGTGAACAGGTCACCCACCACACCGAAGTCGACGAGCTCGAAGATCGGGGCTTCCTCGTCCTTGTTGATCGCGATGATCGTCTTGGACGTCTGCATGCCGGCACGGTGCTGGATGGCACCGGAGATGCCGCACGCGACATACAGCTGCGGCGACACCTGCTTGCCGGTCTGGCCGACCTGCGAGGTGTGCGGGTACCAACCGGCGTCGACAGCGGCACGTGAGGCGCCGACCGCGGCACCGAGGGAGTCCGCGAAGGTCTCCACCGGTGAGAAGTCCCCGCCGGTGCCACGACCACCGGAGACCACGATGGCGGCCTCGGTGAGCTCGGGGCGGCCGGTGGCCTCCTTGGGCTTGGACTCGGTCACCTTGGCGCCCTTGGCACCCTCGGAGATGGTCGGCTCGAACGCCTCGTCGGCGGCCGTGCCGGCGGACTCCTCAGGAGCAGCCGAGTTGGGCTTGACCGTGACGATCGGGGTGCCCTTGGTGATGGTCGACTTCACGCTGTAGGAACCCGCGAAGACGGACTGGGTGGTGGACACGCCACCGCCTTCACCGGCCTGGACGTCGACGGCGTCGGTGATCAGACCGGAGTCGGTCTTGATCGCCAGGCGCGCCGCGATCTCCTTGCCGGCCGAGTTGCTCGGGATGAGCACCGCGGCGGCGCCGGTCTTCTCGACGAGCTGCGCGAGCAGCTCCGCCTGCGGGGCCACGAGGTAGTCGGTGACGTCGGCGTTCTCGACGCGGTAGACCTTCTCCGCGCCGTACTTGGCCAGCGTCTCCTTCGCGGCGTCGAACCCGGAGCCGACGAAGACGGCACTGGGCTCGCCGAGGCGGCGGGCGATGGTGAGCAGTTCTGAGGTGGTCTTGCGAACGGTGCCGTTCGCGTGGTCGACCAGGACGAGTACTTCAGCCATGAGTGGTGTTCCTCTTTCTGTTGGTCCTACGCAGCGGTTCTGGCCGGCTCAGATGAACTTCTGCGCGGACAGGAACTCCGCGAGCTTGGTGCCGCCGTCGCCGTCGTCGGTGACGATCTGGCCCTGCGCACGCGGGGGGCGCTTGGTGAACGACTCGACCTTGGTCCAGGCGGCGTCAAGGCCGACCTGGGATGTGTCGATGCCGAGGTCGGCGAGCGCCCACTCCTCGACCGGCTTCTTCTTCGCGGCCATGATCCCCTTGAAGGAGGGGTAGCGCGGCTCGTTGATCTGGTCGGTGACCGACACGAGGGCGGGCAGCGTCGCGACGATCGTCTCCGAGGCGGCGTCACCGTCGCGGCGGATCGTCACCGTGGTGCCGTCGACGGACAGCTCGGACGCGAAGGTCACCTGCGGCAGGCCGAGGCGCTCGGCGAGCATCGCCGGGACGACGCTCATCGTGCCGTCGGTCGAGGCCATGCCGGTGATGACGAGGTCGGGGGTGCCGGTCTTCTTGATCGCCTCGGCAAGGACCAGCGACGTCGCCACGGCGTCAGAGCCGTGGATCGCGTCGTCCTTCACGTGGACGGCCTTGTGGGCACCCATCTGCAGCGCCTTCTTGAGCGCGTCGGCAGCCTGGTCGGGCCCGACGGTGACGACGGTCACTTCGCCATCCCCGGCCTCCACGAGCTTGAGGGCTTCCTCGACGGCGTACTCGTCGAGCTCGGACAGCAGACCGTCAACGCCCACCCGGTCGGTGGTGTTGTCGGACTCGTTGAACGTGCGGTCGGACTGTGCATCCGGCACGTACTTCACGCAGACGACGATGTTCATGCGCTGCTCGTCCCTCTCTTCTGGGTCGACACTGCTGGTTCTCTCCTGGTGTCGACACTCTGGGTTCCACATTTGGGTCAGGTGCCATCCTTACAGCCCGGCCCCGGAATCGACACGCCAGCACCGCGTGACGCTCACCACGAGGCAACCCGTGCAAGTCCGCAGTCGCGCAGAGGAGGTGACGGTGCCCACACCGCCCACCACGCTGACCATCACGGGCGAGCGCACCGTGCCCGGGGTCGCGTCCGAGAACTACTGGTTCCGTCGCCACGAGGCCGGGTATGCCGCCGTCCCCGGCTGGGTGCCGACCACGCCACGTGTCGTCCTCGACGCCGGCTGCGGCGAGGGGTATGCCGCGGGCCTCCTTCGCGCGGCCTGGCCGGACGTGCGCGTGGTGGGCGTCGACTACGACTCGGCAACCACGACGCATGCCGCACGGACGCACGGTGGTGAGCGGGCGGCATACCTGAGGGGTGCGCTGACGGCGCTGCCGTTCGCGAACGGCGTGGTGGACCTGACGGTCTCGCTCCAGGTGCTCGAGCACATCTGGACGCCCGGTGACTACGTGCGCGAGCTGGGTCGCGTCACGCGACCCGGCGGGGTGGTGGTGCTGTCGACGCCGAACCGCGCGACCTTCTCCCCCGGGCTCGGCCGACGGGAGAGTCCGTCGAACCTCTACCACTGCCGCGAGTACGACGCCGAGGAGCTGGCCCGCGAGCTGGGGCGTTGGCTGCCGGACGCCGAGGTGACAGTGCTGGGCCTCGGGCACGGCGAGCGCCTCCTCCGTTGGGAGGCCGCGCGCGGGTCGGTCGTGACGGCCCAGCAGGACCAGGCGCCGGAGGGCTGGGGCGACGAGCTGCGGGAGGTGGTCGGGTCCGTGACAGTGGACGACTTCGCCCTCGGCGACCCGCGCGACGACTGCCTCGACCTGTTCGCGGTGGCGCGGCTGTGGTCGCCTGCCACGTCCGACGGTTCGCTTGTCGGCTGACCAGTCGGCGGCTGACCGTCGTCGGCTCAGCCGTCGTCGGTGGCGCGCCGGCCGGACTTGAGCTGGCCCCTGCGCTTCTTGCTCTCGATCCGGCGCCGCTGGGAGCCCTTGGTGGGCCGCGTGGGACGACGCTGCGGAGGATCCGGGGCGGCGGCCTCACGCAGCATGGTGACCAGCCGCTGACGGGCGACCACGCGGTTCTGGCGCTGCGAGCGGTGCTCGGACGCGACGACGATCAGCCGGCCGCCGACGAGCCTGGGGCCGAGCCGGTCCAGCAGCCGTTCCCGCGCGCCGTCGGGCAGCCCCGCCACCGCCCGGGAGGTGCTCGGGTCGAAGTCGAGCTCGACCCGGCTGTCGGTGGTGTTGACCCCCTGGCCGCCGGGGCCGGAGGAACGCGAGAACCGTTCCACCAGCTCGCCGGCGTCGATGACCAGGCCGTCGCGCAGCCCGGGGCCAGCGGGAACGGACAGGGCCGTGCCCGGCTGGGGTCGTCCGGCGATCGGGGTGGCCACGGGTCCACTCCACCACACGGTCCACCCCCCGTCTGTGCACAGAGGTTTGTCCGGCTGCACGGAGATCCGCTCAGTGCGCAGTGAGCCCTACCTCTGTGCACAGACGTCACGCCGGCTCTGGTCGGCTGGCCAATCCTCGGCCGGCCAGGCAAGGCTGCTGACGATGTCGGTGGATCGTCATAGCGTCGGACCCGTGAGCGCCTTCGAACTCGACCTGGCACCCGCCCTGGTCGCGCGGGTCGGCGAGATCTGCCTGGCCCTGCCCGAGGCTCACGAGCAGGACGCCTGGATCGGCGTCCGGTGGCGGATCCGGCAGCGGACCTTCGCCCACCTGGCCCGGATCGACCCAGCGAGGCACTCGGTGTTCGCGAGGGCGACCGGCGCGACCACGCCCGTCGACTGCATCACGTTCCGCTCCAGCGGAGCCGAGCTGGAGGCGCTGGTCGGGTCCGGCTTCCCGTTCTACAAGCCCGAGTGGAACCCCCAGGTCGTCGGGCTGGTCCTCACCACCGACGTCGACTGGTCAGAGGTCACCGAGCTGCTGACCGAGAGCTACTGCCTGATGGCGCCGCAGAAGCTCGCACGCCTCGTGGAGCGTCCCGCGACCTGAGCCGAGGGTGCGGCAGACTGGTGCCTTGTGACTCCCTCCGCGGCGGGCTCCTTCTGCCTCGTCCTGCACTCCCACCTCCCCTGGCTGCCGGGTCACGGTGTCTGGCCGCTCGGCGAGGAATGGCTGTTCCAGGCCTGGGCCGAGTCCTACGTTCCCTTGGTTGCCGAGCTGGAATCCCTTGCGGCAGAAGGTCATGGCGACGTCCTCACCCTGGGGGTCACTCCCGTGCTGGCCGCCCAGCTCGACCACCCACGCATGCGCGCCGACACCCAGACGTGGGTCGGGCTGTGGCAGCAGCGAGCCCGCGAGATGGGGTTCGACGACGATCCCCACCGTCGCGACACGGCTGGCCACGAGTACGCCGCCGCGAGCCGCGTCCAGGGACTGCTCGAGTCGCGCTGGAGTGCCGGCGGCTCCCCCGTGCTGCGTTCGCTGCGCGACAGCGGGGTCATCGAGCTGCTCGGGGGTCCGGCCGCGCACCCACTGCTGCCGCTGCTCCAGCCCGAGTTCGTCGCGACGGCCCTCGACTCAGGCCTGTCCGACAGCGCCTGGCGCCACGGGGCGCGCCCGCGGGGCATCTGGGCCCCAGAGTGCGCCTGGTCCCCCGGCCTGGCCTCCGCGTTCACCGCGGCCGGGGTCAGCCACTTCGTCGTCGACGAGCAGACCGTGCGCGACGCGGGTGGCCACCCGCACGGCGCGTGGCGAGTGGCCGGGAGCGACCTGCTGGCAGTCCCCCGCGACCTCGACGTCACCAACCTGATCTGGTCCTCCCGCAGTGGGTATCCCGGGGCCGCGGCCTACCGCGACTTCCACGCCCGTGAGGAGTTCACCGGCATCCGGCTCTGGGCCATCACCGAGCCCGAGGTGGGTGTCGAGCACAAGTCGCCCTACGACCCTGCTGCCGCTGCGGCCCAGGTCGAGGCCGACGTGGAGCACTTCGTCGCGGCGGTCCGTGCGCGGCTCGACCACGCGCACGAGGTGACCGGCGCGCCGGGACTCGTCGTCGCGGCATACGACACCGAGCTGTTCGGCCACTGGTGGCACGAAGGTCCGGCCTTCCTGGGCAAGGCGATCCGCGCGCTGCGCGCCGCAGGTGTCACGGTCACCACCGTCGAGAAGGCGCTCGCCGCCGGACACGTCAGCGGGGAGCTGGACCTGGGGCCGGGTTCCTGGGGTGCCGGCAAGGACTTCTCGGTCTGGGACGGCCCCGGAGTGCGGCAGATCGCGCACGAGAACGAGTGGCTGCAACGTCGGTGGCTCGACCTCGTCGCCAGGGAACGCGCCGCCGGTCGGCTGCAGACCCGCAGGCCTGACCTCGACCAGCTGCTCACTTCGCTGTTCCATGCCCTGTCGAGCGACTGGGCGTTCCTCGTGACGCGGGGGCAGTCGGTCGACTACGCCAGGCGACGGGCCGAGCTGCACCGCCGCGACTTCCATCAGCTGGCCCAGCTCGTCCAGGACGGTAGGCGCGACGACGCTCGGGCCGAGTCCACCCGGCTGGCGGCCAGGGACGGCGCGTTCCCCGCCCTCGACGCGCGCGTGACGATCTCGCACGCGACCTGAGCCGACACCCGTGCGGTCAGCTGCGCGCCCTCACGACCCTGCCAGGTATGCCGGCGACGATCGACAGTGGCGGGTAATCACCGCGCGCGACCGCTGACGCCGCGACGACGCAGTGGTCACCGATGTCGGTGCCTCGCGTGACGACGACCTTGGTGCCGAGCCAGACGTCGTCACCGATCCGGACCGGTGTCTTGACGATGCCCTGGTCCTTGATCGGCACCTGGAGCGAGGTCGTCACGTGGTCGAAGTCGCAGACGTAGATGTCGTCACCGAACAGGCAGGCCTCGCCGATCGAGATGTCGATCCAGCAGTTGATGGTGTTGCGGATGCCGATGACCGACTTCGCGCCGATCCGCAGGGTGCCCTCGTGGGCGCGCACCCGGGCGTGCGCCCCGAAGTGGGTGTAGGCGCCCACGACGAGGCGGCCATAGCCCTAACGTACCTCGAACCGGACGTCCGGCCCGATGAAGCAGGGTCCCTCGAACCTCAGCGACGGGTAGCGGGCGCTGGCTCGGGCCATCCGCAGGTAGCTCAGCAGGTGGTGTCGCGTGAACGCCCGGTTCGACATCGCCCACCCCACCCAGCGAAGCCAGGCCAGTGGACGCGGAAGCCCGAAGGGGCCGTGCTGGGCCCGCTCGCCGTGGTCGGACGGCGACATGTCAGCGTTGGCAGCCGAGGTCACTCGGGTCTCGATTCCGGGGTCGTCCGCGTCGAGCCGTCAGCCCGGCTTCACGCCGGTGATGCCGACGTTGTAGAAGAACCGGGCAGGGACTGCCTTGGCGAGGACCCGGTCGACGGCCGACAGCCGCTTCCACGAGCCGTAGGCGAACATCGCCCAGTTCCAACCCAGCGCACCGGGTTTGACGGCTGCCTCGAAGGTGCGGATCGGCCACCCGAGGAAGGCTGCGGTGAGCTCCTCGGTCTTGGTGTCCACTCCGACGGCACCGGCTCGCAGCGCCATCCGGCCAGCTGGTCCGGGTCGAAGGTGTGCAGGTCGACGACCGCCTCGAGGGCGGCAGCGCGAGACGACTCGTCGAGGGCTTCCTTGTCCTTGGCCCAGGTGTCACGCAGTGGCGCGAGTTGTGTGACGGCCTTGGTCGCCTTCCAGGTCAGGCTGCCGAGCCGGCGGGCATAGCGGTCGCCCACCGTGGTCGGCTCACCGGCGATGACGAAACGGCCGCCGGGCTTGAGCACCCGGAGGATCTCGCGGAAGGCGGCCTCGACGTCGGGGATGTGGTGGATGACGGCGTGGCCCACGACGATGTCGAAGGTGTTGTCGTCATAGGGAATTCGCTCGGCGTCAGCGACCTTGCCCTGGACCGAGAAGCCGAGCATCTCGGCGTTGGCCTTGGCGGCCTCGACCATCCCCGGCGACAGGTCGGTGACGTGGACCGCGTCGAGGATCCCGGCCTGCTTGAGGTTGAGCGAGAAGAACCCGGTGCCGGCGCCGAGCTCGAGCGCGGTGGCGTAGGGCAGTGGTTCCGGTGTGCCGGTGATGGCCTCGAAACGGTCGCGGGCGTACTCGATGCAGCGGCGGTCGAAGTAGATCGACCACTTCTCGTCGTAGGTCGCGGCTTCCCAGTCGTGGTAGAGCACCTGGGCCAGCTTGTTGTCGGCATAGGCCGCGGCCACCTGCTCGGCCGTGGCTGCCGGGTGCCCTGTCGTGGCTGCCCTGGTCGTGTCGGCCTTGGTCGTGGCTGCCCTGGTCGTGGCTGCCCTGGTCGT
>CAVUGH010000014.1:0-63068 GCA_963740865.1 uncultured Actinomycetota bacterium | reverse complement strand
CCAGGGGCAGCGTGCGCAGCGGGATGCGGGTGGCCAGCGAGATGGCCGTGTTGGCCCGGATGACGTGCTCGTCGTCGACGACCGCGTCGATGACCCGCTGCAGGTCGGCGTTGTCGCGCGCGACGATGTGGATGAACAGGTCACCGGATCCGGTGATCGTGTGCGCCTCGAGAACCTCGGGAATGCCGGACAGGTGGTCGACGACCGGGGTGTGGCCGCGACCCTGGCGGATCTCCAGGGTGCAGAACGCCGAGACCGGGTAGCCCATCGACGCCGGGTCGATCTGCGGGGCCCACGAGCGGATGACGCCGCGCTCGCCCAGCCGGTCGATCCGCGCCTGGACCGTCCCTCGAGCGACCCCGAGCTCGCGGGAGGCTCCGAGCACCCCGATCTGCGGCTGCTCGGTGAACAAGCCGATCAAGCGTCCGTCGAGCTCGTCCAGATCCATGGTCACATTGTCCATAGCCACGCCCCTGGAAGCCAGCATTGTGCGCAGACTGTGCACCGCAGCGGCATACAGTTGCACACTCGGGCGGCAGCCGTCACGCTGCACGGATGACCACCCACGCGACGGACACCGCCCTTGACCTGACCCCGCAGGAGCGCGAGGCCAACCTCGACATCGAGCAGCTCAAGCAGCTCGTCGGCCTCGTCGAGTACGACGAGAGCAAGGACCCCTTCCCGGTCACCGGGTGGGACTCCATCGTCTTCGTCGTCGGCAACGCCAGCCAGACCGCGCACTACTACCAGTCCGCGTGGGGCATGGAGCTCGTCGCCTACAGCGGCCCCGAGAACGGCCAGCGCGACCACAAGTCGTTCGTGCTCAAGTCTGGCTCGATCCGGTTCGTCATCAACGGCGCGGTCAGCCCCGACAGCCCGCTCATCGAGCACCACGCCAAGCACGGTGACGGCGTCGTCGACATCTCCCTCGAGGTGCCCGACGTCGACAAGTGCGTCGCGCAGGCCAAGTCCGCCGGCGCCCGCGTCGTGCGCGAGGCCGAGGACATCACCGACGAGCACGGCACCGTCCGCATCGCGTCGATCGCCACCTACGGCGAGACCGTCCACACCCTCGTGGACCGCTCCGGCTACACCGGCCCCTACCTGCCTGGCTACGTCGCGCGGCAGTCGACCTGGGTCAAGCGCGATGGCGCCCCGAAGCGGCTGTTCCAGGCCCTCGACCACATCGTCGGCAACGTCGAGCTCGGCAAGATGGACGAGTGGGTGACCTTCTACAACAAGGTCATGGGCTTCGTGAACATGGCCGAGTTCATCGGCGACGACATCGCGACCGACTACTCCGCGCTGATGTCCAAGGTCGTTGCGAACGGCAACCACCGGGTCAAGTTCCCGCTCAACGAGCCGGCGATCGCCAAGCGCAAGAGCCAGATCGACGAGTACCTCGAGTTCTACAACGGTCCCGGCGCCCAGCACCTCGCCCTGGCCACCAACGACATCCTGCGCACCGTCGACGAGCTGCGCGCCAACGGCGTCGAGTTCCTCGACACCCCGGACTCCTACTACGAGGACGAGGAGCTGCGCTCGCGCATCGGTGAGGTGCGTGCGCCGATCGAGGAGCTGCAGAAGCGCAAGATCCTCGTCGACCGCGACGAGGACGGCTACCTCCTGCAGATCTTCACCAAGCCGCTCGGCGACCGCCCCACGGTCTTCTTCGAGATCATCGAGCGGCACGGTTCGCTCGGCTTCGGCAAGGGCAACTTCAAGGCGCTGTTCGAGGCCATCGAGCGCGAGCAGGACGCCCGCGGCAACCTCTGACCCACAGGCGGGGTATGCCGGGTGGTCACCACCCGGCATACCCGGCGGTTCGTTCGTGGCTGGACCTTCGCCGCCGAGTTGGGGATGACTGGCGAAGACGCCGGAGCCAGCGTGAGAGGCTGGGCACATGGACATGCCCACGAAAGCCGGCTGGTACGACGACCCCGAGAACGACCACCAGCTGCGCTACTTCGACGGTGTGGTCTGGTCCAAGCACACCACCCCGCGCTCGACCAGGGCGGCCTCCTCGGCGGCTCAGCTCGGCCAGCAGGAGTACCCCGGCCAGGGGCATGCGCCCCAGTACCCGGGTCAGGTCCAGGCCCAGCCGCCCCAGCAGGCTCCGGGCCATGCCGCGCCGCCCACGGCACCCACGGCTCCCGGGGCTCCGCCGGCGACGCCGCCCGGCGTTCCCCAGCAGGGCGGTTGGCAGCAGCCGGGCCCGAAGTTCCCGGGTCAGCCTTACCCGGGCCAGAACCAGCAGTTCCCCGGTGGCCAGCAAGGCGGCTGGAACGCGCCCGCCTACCCCGGGATGCAGCCGGTGGCGACCACTCCGGACGGCCAGCCGCTGGCCGGTTTCTGGCAGCGGGTCGGTGCCTACATCATCGACGGCATCATCCAGTTCGTGATCCTGATGATCCTGGGCGGGTGGTGGCTGCTCTACAAGGGGATCGAGCCGGTGTGGGACGAGATCACCCGCGCCGTCGACTCGGGCGACACCTCGACCCTCGAGAACTTCACCGCGAACAGCATCAACTACGGCTACGTGCTGGGTTTCGGCCTGCTCCTGGCGGCCATCCAGTTCGCCTATGCCGTCTTCTTCCTGAGCCGTTCGGGTGCGACTCCCGGCAAGTCCGCGATGGGGATCAGCGTGCGCCTGCGTGAGCGCCCGGGTCCGCTCTCAGTGGCCGTCGCGGCCCAGCGCACCTCGGTGCAGGCTGGCCTGAGCCTGCTCGGCAACATCCCCCTGCTCGGCAACCTCTTCTCCCTCGCCGCGCTGCTGGACCTCCTGTGGCCCGCGTGGGACGACAAGAAGCAGGCCCTGCACGACAAGGTCGCCAAGACCAACGTGGTCGTCGGCAAGCAGCCGCGCGGCTGACCTGCGCCGCACCGCGGCGACGAGCACGAAGACTGCCGCCGCGGCATACGCGATCGTGGGCAGTGGCGAGACGGACACCGACGCGTAGGCCACGACGGCGGCGCCTGCGACCGCCAGCCACTCGAGGCGACCTGCCAGGACCGCGCAGGCGACCAGCGGCAGGGCGTACCAGGGATAGCTCGGCGTCGTGAGCAGCAGCAGGGAGCCGAGAACCAGCGCGGCGCCTGCTGCCGGATCGTGCACCGGCCCGTGGTCGCCGTGGTCGCCCACCCCACGCCAGGCGACCAGGGCTGCCACGAGGGCGAGCAGCAGCACGACGGTGGGTGTCACGGCGACGGCCGGCAGGACGAGCGAAAGGATGCCCGCGCGGTTCGGACCGGACTCCTCGACGAGGTAGGCGGGCAGGTAGCCCAGGACCAACGGTCCTGCCGCGAGCCAGTGGGGAAGGTAGACCACGGCTACTGTGAGGGTTGCGGCAGCGGCCGCGACGACCGTCCGGGAAGCGTTCTGCCGCAACGAGAACAGCGCGGAGAGCAGGACGGCCGGATAAAGTTTGACGGCGATCGCCAGACCCGCCAGCGCGCCGGCCAGACCCGCTGCACGGCCTCGACGGCCGGCATCCAGGGAGAGCGTCGCAGCCAACGCTGCCACCACGAACCCGGCGGCCACGATGTCCACGTGGGCGCCGTTGCCGGACTCGGCAACGACAGCAGGGCACCACGCCCACCACAACGCGCCCCACGGGTCGCGGCCCCGGCGGCGGAGCAGGGCCGCCAGGCCAGCGGCGACACCCGCCGCGAGCAGGCCTGAGCCGGCCTGCAGGCCCCGCGTCCCCCACGACCAGGGAGTCACCGCGGCGACGGCCGTGAACCATTCCTGGGCGATGGGCGGATAGATGGTCGGCACCTGGGGCCGGTTGATCACCGTCCGCGGGTCATTGGCCGAGCGGGCCAGCACCTCACTGCGGTCGGTCGGCAGCGGCTGGGTCGTGTACCCCGAACGGTCATCGGCCCCCAGCCCGGGAAACAGGATCGGATCGCGCAGCCGCGAGAGTCGGTCGTCGAGGGGCGCGTACCGGTAGGGCGACGTCCCGGACAGCTGGACCCGCCCGTCCCAGACGTAGCGGTAGGCGTCCGAGCTGGACCGCGGCGGGCTGAGCAGCCCGGGGAGCTGGACGAAGAGACCGCTGACGAAGACCAGCAGCGCGGCATGGCGCAGGACCGCGGACCGGCGGGCACCGGGCACTGTGAGCTGGGCGGCCCCGCGCGCGGCCCTCCGCGCCGGACGCAGGACCCACCGGGTCGTCGCGACCGCGACCGCCCACCACAACGCCATCACGACAGTGAGCCGCACACGGTTGGTGTCCAGGTCGCCCGACAGTGCATAGCCTGCGGAGCAGGCGGCCAGGACCGCTGTGCCCGCGAGAAGTCTGCGCATCCCACCACTGTGTCCGACGGCGGCCGTCCGCGGGTCCGTCGAGCAGCCCTTCGGGCCATCCGTCATCGGCCCGTAAGCGGCGGCCGTCGGCACCCGCGTTCGGCACCCGCGTTCGTCATCGGCCCGTAAGAGGCTGGGCCCGTCCGGATGGTGACTGGATGCCTAGCGTGGCAGGCATGCCCAGACTGCCCGCTCCGCCCGCACCCGAGGACTTCGCCTCCCCGGTGCACGACCGCACCGTGGTGGCCCGGATGGGCCTGTGGCTGGGGGCTGTGTTCACCGTCTGCTTCCTGACCGGCGTGCTGAGCCACCTGCACCAGCACCCGGTCGGCTGGCTGCCGATCCCCACCGGTCCGTCGTGGGGCTATCGGGTGACCCAGGGGCTGCACGTCGCGTCCGGGACGGCGTCGGTCCCGCTGCTGCTGGCCAAGCTCTATGCCGCCTACCCGCGGCTGTTCACGCGGCCCGTCGTCGGCTCGCCCGCCCAGATGCTCGAACGTGCCTCCATCGCGGTGCTGGTCGGGTCGTCGCTGCTGATGGTGTCCACGGGGATTGCCAACGTCGCGGGCTGGTACGTCTTCGGGTTCGGCTTCACCAGGGTGCACTGGGCCTTCGCCTGGGTGGCGATCGGGGCGCTTGCGGTGCACATCGCGGTCAAGCTGCCCGCCATCCGTGACGCGCTCTCCCCAGCGGGCACGGCGGTCGCCGGCCAGCAGGGTCGTCGCGCGTTCGTCGCCGGTGCGGTCGGTGTGGCCGCCGGTGCCGTGGTGCTGACGGTGGGCTCGGCCGTTCCTGGCCTCGAACCGGTGTCGGTGCTGCGATCCCGGCGTCCCGGCACGAGCCCGCTGGGAGTGCCGGTGAACCGGACCGCCGCCCAGGCGCGGATCGCCCCGGCCCTGGACCCCGATGTCGGCGATGACGGCTGGCAGGTGGCGCTGCGCGGCCCCGACGGCACGCGCACCGTGACCGCCGCGGAGCTGCGGGCCCTGCCCCAGCGGACGGTGTCGCTGCCCATCTCGTGCGTCGAGGGCTGGAGTGCCGACGCCACCTGGGAGGGAGTCCGGCTCAGTGACGTCCTCGACCTGGTCGGCGGGGTGCTCGGCGACGTCCGAATCGCCTCCGCCGAGCGCAGCGGCACCTATCGCGAGAGTGTCCTGCCGCGTGCCTATGCCGACCACCCGAGCACCTTGCTCGCCTTGCGGCTCAACGGATCCCGACTCACCCGTGACCACGGGTTCCCAGTGCGCCTGATCGCGCCGAACCGTCCCGGCGTGCTCCAGACCAAGTGGGTCACCGAGCTGGAGGTGCAGTCGTGAAGGCCCCACCCTTGACGGCGGCGCGCGACGCCAGCAGGGAGACGTATGCCGCCGTGCGCGGTGCCGGGGCAGGTCGCCTCCTGCTGGGCGCAGTGGGGGTGGTGTGCGTGCTGGTGGGCGGCTGGCAGTTCTTCGCCCACGTGCCGACGACAGGCTGGGTGCGGGTCGTGCTGTGGATCGGTGCGGGCATCGCGGTCCACGACGGGGTGTTGGCACCGCTCGGGGTGGTCACGGGCTGGCTGGTCGCCCGCCGGACGCCGGCTCGGGCCAGACCTTTGGTGCGCTTCGTCGGGCTGGCCCTGCTGACCCTGTTGCTGCTGACCGTGCCACTGCTCGCCACCGGCGGCATCCGCCACTGACTGGTGTTCCCGTTCCTACCACCCGCTGCGCCTGTTCCCGCCCGCGTCCCTGCTCACCACCGGCGGCCCGACCCTGACCCTGCCGCACCGCGTGGTGGGCGTTGCGTTCTCGGGCGTCGGAGCCGCGTCACGCGGCCTGGCGCAGGGTGACGAAGGCGCGTCCGTCCACGCGCCAGTCCTCGACGGCGAGCAGGCCGGCCTCCGCGGCATACCGGACCAGGGCGGTGGCACCCACCAGGGCCCAGGGGATGGGGGTGGAGCGCCGGCCCCACGGGCCGGTGAGGGTCACGTTGGTGCGCACGTCCAGCTGCTCGTCGGGGTCGACCTCGACGAGCGCCCAGCCTTCGGGGCTCAGCAGCTGGCGGCACCGCTGCAGCAGCTGCAGCGGGTCGCCGCCGATCCCGACGTTGCCATCGGCGAGCAGCAGAGTCTGCCAGCGTCCCTCACCCGGCACCGGCTCGAAGACGTTGCGGCACAACGCGCTTCCGCCACGGGCTCGGGTGTGCCCGACCGAGGCGCCGGACACGTCGATCCCCAGGGTGGGCAGGCCGCGAGCGGCGAGCGCCTCGACGAAGCGCCCGGGACCGCAACCGACGTCGATCACCGGACCTGAGCACCTGCTCACGATCAGCTCGTCGACGTCGGACATCGTCAGCCATGAGGCCACCGCCAGCGCTCGCGGGGTGCCGAAGTCCGCCGACTCGCCCTCGACGCGCACGCCGCCCCTCACGAGGGCCGTGTCGAACATCAGCGTCGGGTCGCACGGGGTCTGCACGATCCGGCGGAAGGTCCGGGCGAAGCGGGTGTCAGGGGCCGCGGTCGCGACCGCCGCCGCGTCGGCCGGTTCGTCGACGTCACGGTGAGTCGCCAGCAGGTGCACCGAAAGGCCCAGGGAGACAAGACGTTCGAGTTGGGCCGCACCGGTGTGGTCCGTCGACATCGGCACTCCGAGGAACAGGCCCGGCTGGTAGCGACGGAGCCCGATCGCCCAGTAGCCGCCGTCCTCGCTCAGCCCGAGCACCGCGTCGGCGCCGCGCCAGTCGGCGAGGAGGTCAGCGGCGCCTAGCTGTGGCGTGTCCATGCCGATGAGCAGGGTGGGCTGGTTGCCGACCGGCGCCAGAGCCTCGCGGAACGCGTGGTCCAGCCGTTCGCCGAGGCCGGCCCCACGCTGCGGCTGCACGGGCACGTCGTCCGGCAGCCAGGAGGTGAGCGGGCCGTCCCACGCAAGGACTGTCCGAGCACCCGTGGCCCTGGCTGCCGCGAGGGTGTCGCGGATCGCGGCCGCTGCCAGGGCCGCGGCCTCGCGGGGCGAGAAGTCAGGGGTCAGTCGGGTCTTCACCCGACCGGGCTGGGGTGACTTGGCGAGGACGAGCACGGTGTGGAGGGCGTGGGCGCCTCCCTCCAGGACGGGCGTCGGGTGCCCGCGGCGGGGCGTCACGACCTCGCGAGGGGGCGTCGGGGGCCCACCGGCGTGGGCCAGGGTCTCGGGAGAGGGTGTCCTGAGGGGGATCACGAAGCCAGCACCCGGCTCATGTCCTGCACGGCACGAGCGGCGCCCAGCCAGGTGCCGGTGACCTTGGACCGCCCCGAGCGCAGGAGGTAAGGGACCGGCACGCCGGTGACCACCCAGTCGGCGCGCGCGGCGCGGAGCACGGTCTCGACGGGGTAGCCGGAGCGCCGGTCGTCGATGGGCAGCGCCCGGAGGGCCGCGGTCGGGGCCAGCCGAAGGGGACCGATGTCCTCGAGGTCCACCCCGGTGGCACCGCGTACCCGGAGGGCCAAGACCCTGTTGGCCATTCGCAGTCGCAGAGGCCACGCAGCGGCAGACACCGGGCGGCGGGCGCCCACGACGAGGTGGGGCCGGCCGCCGTCGAGCGCGCCTCGGTGCTCCGTGAGCAGCACCTCCAGCGACTGTGGGTCGAGGCTGGCATCGGCGTCCATGAAGGCCACCAGGGGCGCGGTCGCGGCCAGCAGACCTGCGTGGCAGGCCGCGCCGTAGCCGCGCTGGAGGACCTCGACGACCTGGACACCCCGGGATCGCGCGATGGCCACCGAGGCGTCCGTCGAGCCGTTGTCCGCGACGATCGGACGGGCCCACTCCGGCATCCGGTCGAGGACCCAGGGCAGCGCCTGGGCCTCGTTGAGGCAGGGGAGCACGACATCGACTGCCGTGGGACGGTGGACCATGGCAATGACGCTAGGGCGCAGCCACCGAGGTCCGGACCCTGCACCGATGACGAAACGCTTACGGGTGGCCGCGACGACCCAGAACGGACCCCGGGAGGGTGCCGCCGCGGCATACGCTGCGGAGGTGGTCGCAACCGTGCTGGTCGTCGAGGACGACCCCACCGTCTCCAGCGTCCTCTCGGCCTACCTGCGCCGGGCGGGGTTCGAGTCGGTGCTCGCCGCGGACGGGCTGACGGCGCTGCAGGCCTGGCGCGATCGCAAGCCTGACGTGGTGATCCTCGACGTGATGCTGCCGCTGATGTCCGGCCTCGAGGTGCTCCGCCGCCGCCGCGCTGAGGACGACCACGCGGCCGTCATCGTGCTCAGTGCCCGCGGCGAGGAGGACGACCGACTGCTCGGGCTCGAGCTCGGCGCCGACGACTACATGGTCAAGCCGTTCAGCCCGCGGGAGGCGCTCGGCCGGGTGGAGGCCCTGTTGCGCCGTGGCGAACGGCTCGGTGCGACGACGTTGCTGCCCAAGGTCACCGAACGGCTGGGCGTACGCGTGGACACGGGTCTGCGGTCCGCGTCGGTCGACGGCAGGAGGACCGAGCTGACGGCGCGCGAGTTCGACCTGCTGCACTACCTGATCGCCCACCCGGGGCTGACCTTCACCAAGGAGCAGCTGATGCGTCGCGTCTGGGGATGGGACTTCGGTGACACCTCGACGGTCACCGTCCACGTGCGTCGGGTGCGCGAGAAGATCGAGGACGACCCGTCCGATCCGCGTCGCATCGTCACCGTGCGCGGGGCCGGCTACCGGTTCGGGGACGCGGAGGAGCAGCCGTGAGCGACATGCAGCAGATCATCGCGGTGACCACGTTGGTCTGCCTCGCGGCCGGGGTCGGGGGAGCGGTACTGCTCTCCTCGATGCGGGGTCGGTCCACGGCCACCCTCGTCGTCGTGGCGTCTCTCGTGCCCCTGGTCGCGGTGTCGCTGGCCGTCTTCGTCAACGTCCAGCGGATGTTCATCTCGACGCACGACTCCACGGTCGTGCTGGTGGCACTGGGGTGCGCCGGGCTCATCGGGGTGCTGCTCTCACTGGTGCTGGGCCGGCAGGTGGCAGCTGGTTCCACCGCCCTGGCCCACTCCTTGCGTTCGCTGGGCGACGGTTCCGACCACGAGCACTCCCGAACGCGCAGCTCGGCGGTGAGCTCCGAGCTCTCGGAGCTGGGGCGCGAGCTCGACTCCACGAGGAGCCGGCTGGCCGCGTCGGAGCAGCGCGAGCGAGCCCTCGAACGCTCCCGGCGCGAGCTGGTGGCGTTCATGTCCCACGACCTGCGCACCCCGTTGGCCGGGCTTCGCGCGCTGGCCGAGGGCCTCGAGGACGGTGTCATCGAACCCGAGCCGGCGCTACGCCAGATGCGACAGACCGTGGGCCGGCTGGACGGGCTCGTGGGGGACCTCTTCGAGCTGTCCCGGGTCAGCTCCACCGAGGCCCGCGCGCGTGAGGACACCGTCCTGGTCAGCCTGGTCGAGGTGGCCCACGACGTCGTCGGTGAGCTCGAGCAGCACGCCCAGCAGCGGGAGGTCGCGCTGCACCTGCAGACCCGTGGGGACGACGACCGGCTGGCCGTGACCGGCAACGGTGACGAGCTCACCCGGTTGCTCGGCAACCTGGTCGGCAACGCCGTGCGCCACACCGCACCGGGTGGGTCGGTCGTGGTCCGCGCCGAGCGCAGCCCCGACGGCCGCACCCAGGTCTCGGTCCTCGACGAGTGCGGCGGCATCGCGGAGCCGGACCTTTCCCGCGTGTTCGAGGCAGGGTGGCGGGCCGACCCGGAGCGCAGTGGGCGTGACGCCGGGGCAGGACTGGGCCTGGCCATCGCCAAGGGCATCGTCGAGTCGCACGCCGGGTCGATCTCGGTGGAGAACGTCGAGGGCGGCTGCCGGTTCGAGGTCGCCCTCCCCGCCGCCGACCTACCGGTCAGCTGACCGCTGCGTCGGGCTACCGCGACGTCGAGCTAGCTGCGATCTGGTTCAGTCGAAGGACAGCCCGCGGAGCCCCGCCCGCAGCGGAACCGTTGCAGCCCAACCCAGCTCGCGCGATGCCAGCGCGCTGCTGGCCGTGATGTGACGGACGTCGCCGAGCCGGTACTCCCCGGTCACCTCGGGCGCGGGGCCACCGGCGAGCGAGGCCAGCTCGGTCGCCACGTCGCCGATCGTGTGCACGACACCAGAGCCGACGTTGTATGCCGCGTGGCCGGCCGTGTCCCGCGCCAGCGCCGCCATGAACGCGGCGGCGACGTCGTCGACGTGGACGAAGTCTCGACGCTGACCACCGTCCTCGAACACCTGCGGGGGCTTCCCGTGGCTGGCCGACGACCAGAAGATCGCGGCGACGCCGGCGTAGGGCGTGGACCGCGGCATACCCGGCCCGTAGACGTTGTGCAGCCGTAGCGACGTGGCCACCGCGTCAGTCTCACGCGCCCAGACCGAGGCGAGCTGCTCCTGGCTGACCTTCGTGGCGGCGTAGGTGTTGCGCGGGTCCAGCGCAGCGTCCTCCGACACGAGGGCGGGGACGAGGTCGTCACCGCACTCGGGGCAGGCCGGCTCGAACAGCCCGCGCGCCAGCCGCCCCTGCTCGCGAGGGGCCGGAGAGACGCGACCGTGGCGGGGACAGTCGTAGGCGCCCTCGCCGTAGACGACCATCGAGCTGGCCTGAACGACGCGGGGGACCCGTGCGGCGTGGCAGGCCCGCAGCACCGTGGCCGTGCCGAGGGCGTTGCTCGACACGTAGTCGTCCAGGTCATCGAGGTCCACACCCAGCCCGACCTTGGCCGCGAGGTGCACCATCGCGTCGGCGCCCTGAAGGTGGGCGTTGAGCACGTCGAGGTCCCGGACGTCGGACTCGACGAGCTTCGTCCCGAGGGCGGAGAGGCGCTCGCGTGCCGCGTTGCCACCGTCGCGGTGGACGTCCACGCGGAGCGAGTCGATGACGAGCACGTCGTGCCCCGACTCCGCGAGCGCGCGCAACAGGGCAGCACCGATGAACCCGGCTCCACCGGTGACGACGATCTTCATGTCGCCCACCCTGCCAGCCGACGTGGCCCCGCCGACCGCCCTGGACCTTGCGTGCTGCTTACGAACCGCCGTGCCGACCAGCCGTGCCGACCAGCCGTGCTGGCCTACCGCGCTGGCAGGATCGTGCCGCTGACCTCGCCGAGCCCGATGAGTGAGCCGTCGGTGCCCGGCGCGGTGGCGCGCAGCACGACCGTGTCGCCGTCCTCGAGGAAGGTGCGCTCACTGCCGTCGTCGAGGGTCACCGGCTCGGTGCCGTTCCAGGTCAGCTCGAGGAAGCTGCCCCGCGTCCCGGGGTCGGCGCCGGAGATGGTCCCTGAGCCGAACAGGTCTCCGCTGCGGATCGAGGCGCCGTTGACCGTGAGGTGCGCGAGCATCTGCGTCGGTGACCAGTACATGTCGCGGTACTTCGGGCGCGAGACGACGGTGTCGTTCCACACCACCTCGTAGTGCAGGTCGAGGCCGCGGACCACATCCAGGTCGCCGCGCAGGTAGGGGAGCGGCCGCGGGTCCTGGCCGGGCAGCTCCACCAGGGCGGAGCGCAGCGCATCCAGCGGCACGACCCACGGCGAGATCGAGGTGGCGAAGGACTTGCCGAGGAACGGCCCGAGGGGCACGTACTCCCAGGCCTGCACGTCGCGGGCGCTCCAGTCGTTGAGCAGGACGACACCGAACAGGTGGTCCCACGTCTGGTCCACGCTGACCGGACGGCCCAGTGACGTCGAGCCGCCGACGACGAACCCGAGCTCCGCCTCGATGTCGAGCTTGCGGCTCGGGCCGAAGGTCGGAGCGGGGTCGCTCGGCGCCTTGCGCTGCCCGCTCGGGCGGACCACGTCGGTGCCGGACACCACCACCGTGCCCGAGCGGCCGTGGTAGCCGATGGGCAGGTGCTTCCAGTTGGGCGTCAGGGGCTCGGAGTCGGGCCGGAAGATCTTGCCGACGTTGGTGGCGTGGTGCTCGCTGGCGTAGAAGTCGACGTAGTCGGCGACCTCGATCGGCAGGTGCATCGTGACCTGGGCGAGCGGTACGAGGTGGGGGCGGACACGCTCCTCATGGACCGCGTCGGAGAGCACCTCGGTGAGCCAGTCCCGCGCGATGGTCCACGCCGGACGGCCGAGCTCGAGGAACGGGTTGAGGCTCGGGTTCGCCCACGCCGCAGCCAGATCCGGCCCATCGCCGACCCCCACGGCGTCCTTGCCGATCTGCGCGACCGCGCCGGCGTCGAGCACCCAGTCGCCGATCCGCACACCGACCCGGGGGGAGGTGCCGTCGGTCGAGAAGACGCCGTAGGGCAGGTTGGCGAGACCGAACAGGTGGTCGTCGGGCAGGTCGAGCCAGGTGCTGGCGGAGGACAAGTCAGGCTCCTTGGACGAGGCCGAGCATGGTGAGCTCGCCGATCGGGTCGGTCACCTCACAGCATCCGTATGCCGTGAAGAAGGCCCGCACGATCGCCGCGTCGGCGGCGCTCATCCGGGTGATCTGGGGGACGAGGACAGCCGGATCGCGTTCCGCCAGAAGGGGAACGAGCTCATCGACCTCCTCGCCGTTGAGCGCCCAGCGCACGGTCGCGAGGACGTTGAGCAGGCCGTGCTGTTCCTCGCCGTCATGTGTTCCGCGGACGACGTGGTGCAGGCCGCCAGTGAGCTTGAAACCGAGATCGTGGTCGATGGCCGTCCGGATGAACGTCGCCAGCTCGGTCTCGTCCGGCCAGGCCCACGTGTGGGTGGCGCCGGTGCGGAACTTCGCCTGCAGCGCAACAGCATCCGAGGCGTCAGCCGCGATGTCGGCGACCGCGGTGACCTGGTCCTCGCCACGAGGCACCTCGAGGCTGAGGGGCAGCCCTCCGAAGTCGGTCGCCCGCCAGTCCGGTGTCCAGCCGAGCTCGACACCGGCCACCTCGACTCCAGCGGTAGAGCGCAGGACCTCGACGGCGGCAGCCACCACCTCGCCGGGGGTGCCGGGGCGACCGATGACGCCCACTCGGAGCGGCTGACCGTCGAGCAGAGGCCCGAGGTCACCGGCCGCGGAGGCGGGGACGAGGAGCGGGCCCACGCACGCGGCATACCCGCTGGCGCGGTGGAGGCGGTGGCTGCGGACCGCTTCGGGGAGCGGCGCGTTGCCTGGCGGGAAGACGGCGGCATCGTCGACGAGGGAGGCGAACAACGACGGCTCGGCGGGGCGGTCGGCGACGGCATCCGACAGCGGTGGCATGACGGGCAGGCTACTAGGGTGGGACGGGGCCGAGGACCCGGCCCGCACCGACGCGAGACCACACCGAGGTGGACCTGTGGCGCACTACCAGGCGATGGGCAGCATCCCGCCCAAGAGACACACCCAGCACCGTCGGCCGGCTGGCCGCGGCAAGAAGGGCGAGCTCTACTACGAGGAGCTGATGGGGGAGGAGGGCTTCTCCTCGGACTCCTCGCTGCTCTACCACCGCAACATCCCCTCGACCATCTCGGCCGCGCGCGAGTGGGCCATCGGCGACCTCTCGACCACGCCCAACCACCCCCTCACGCCACGGCACCTCAAGCTGCACGACCTGTTCGAGGCCAAGGACGTGAAGAACACCGACATCGTGACCGGACGTCGCCTCGTCCTGGGCAACGGTGACGTCCGCATCTCGTATGCCGTGGCCGGGGCTCCCAGCCCGTGGTACCGCAACGGGATCGGCGACGAGTGCGTCTACGTCGAGCGCGGCGCGGCGCGCGTCGAAACGGTGTTCGGTGCGTTCGACGTGGCGCAGGGCGACTACCTCGTGATCCCGCGTGCCACGACCCACCGGTGGATCCCGAAGCGTTCCGCCAAGGAGCCGCTGCGGGCCTACTGCATCGAGGCCAACTCGCACATCGCGCCGCCGAAGCGCTACCTGAGCAAGTACGGCCAGCTGCTCGAGCACGCGCCCTACTGCGAGCGCGACCTGCGCCAGCCGGCCGGTCCGCTGCTCGCCGAGGACGTGGGTGCCAAGGCGGGCGACGAGACCGAGGTCTACATCAAGCACCGCGGCAACGGGCCCGGGGGAATCGTGGGGACCGTGCACACGCTGCCCTTCCACCCGCTCGACGTCGTGGGCTGGGACGGGTGCCTCTACCCCTACGCGTTCAACGTGAGCGACTACGAGCCCATCACCGGTCGGGTGCACCAGCCGCCACCGGTGCACCAGGTCTTCGAGGGTTGGAACTTCGTCATCTGCAACTTCGTCCCGCGCAAGGTGGACTACCACCCGCTGTCGATCCCGGTGCCCTACTACCACTCCAACGTCGACAGCGACGAGATCATGTTCTACGTCGACGGCGACTACGAGGCGCGCAAGGGTTCGGGCATCGGCAAGGGTTCGATCTCCGTGCACCCCGGCGGACACGCACACGGCCCGCAGCCTGGGGCCTCCGAGGGCTCGATCGGGGTCGAGTACTTCGACGAGCTGGCTGTCATGGTCGACACCTTCCGCCCGCTCGAGCTGGGCGAGGGTGGCCGTGCCGTCGACGACGGCAAGTACGCGTGGTCCTGGAGCCAGGGCCGTGCGGCCTCGGGTGGAGCGCCGAAGGGTGCCGACGGGTCGGACTACAGCATCGGGTGACCCTGCGTCGGGTGAGCGGTGGCTGTCTTGGGCGCAGCATGTCGAATGTCCGATTTCGCGGGGTAGTCTTGAACACCCCGCCACGTCGACGCAGCCGTGGCTCGCGCACCGGGCAGCCCGTTGAGCTCCCGGCCACTTGTCGTTGGAGGCAATCGTGACGTCCGCCCGCACCGCCGTTCAGGAGCTCGCGCAGCAGGAGCGCAGCCGTCGCGAGATGATCGCGCTCGCCGTGGTCGGTGGAGCGGGAGCGGCGTTCTTCGGTGGCGCGACCCGTGCGGACGCTGCGCCTGAGGCGGGGCCGCTGGCAGCTGACAAGGCCGCCAGGTTCCGGCTCACCGTGCTGGGCACGACGGACACCCACGGCAACGTCTTCAACTGGGACTACTTCAAGGATGTCGAGTACGACGACTCGGCCCACAACGACATCGGCCTGGCCAAGATCTCCACCCTCGTGACGGCGATCCGCGCCGAGCGGGGCGAGGCCAACACCATCCTGCTCGACGCCGGAGACACCATCCAGGGCACGCCACTGGCCTACTACTACGCCAAGATCGACCCGATCACCGGTGGATCCGTGCACCCGATGGCCAAGGCGATGAATGCCATCGGCTACGACGCGGCCGCACTCGGCAACCACGAGTTCAACTACGGCCTCGAGACCCTGCGCACCTTCGAGTCGCAGTGCAACTTCCCGCTGCTCAGCGCCAACTCGGTCGACTGGGCCACCGGTGCGCCCATCTTCAAGCCCTACATCATCCGCACCTTCAAGGCTCGCGGCAGGGCGGTCAAGGTCGGCATCCTCGGGCTGGTGACGCCTGGCGTGGCCATCTGGGACAAGGCCAACGTCGAGGGTCAGGTCCGCTTCCCCGGGATCGTCGAGCAGGCCAAGGTGATGGTGCCCAGGCTGAAGGCGGCCGGCTGCGACCTCGTCATCGTGTCGTGCCACTCAGGGGCGACGCCCGGGTCCTCCTATGGAGACGCCCTCCCCGTCCCGGAGAACGCGTCGCGCCAGCTGGCCGAAGAGGTAGCGGGGGTGGATGCCGTGCTCGTCGGGCACGCCCACGTCGAGATCATCGAGGACCTCGTGGACAGCAAGGTCACTCCGGGCAAGAAGGTCCTGCTGACCGAACCTCTCAAGTGGGGCATGCGCCTGTCGGTCATGGACCTCGATCTCGACTTCGTCAAGGGTCACTGGCAGCTCGTCGACGCCCACTCCCACGTGCTCAACGCCAACATGGTCCCCGAAGACCCCGAGGTGGCCGCCCTCGTCCGCGACGACCACGCCATCGTGCGGACCTACGTCAACTCGGTCATCGGGACCTGCACCGTGGCCATGTCGGCGGCCACAGCGCGGTTCGAGGACACCGCGGCGATCGACTTCATCAACCACGTCCAGGCCGAAGCCGTGAAGGCTGCCCTGGTCGGGACGCCGGACGAGGTGCTGCCGGTGCTGTCCATCGCCGCACCGTTCAACCGGGACGCCGCCATCCCCGCCGGCAACGTCACGGTCCGCGACGTCGCGGGTCTCTACATCTACGACAACACGTTGCTCGGGATCCGGTTCACCGGCGCCCAGGTCAAGGCCTACCTCGAGTACTCCGCCGAGTACTTCAAGCAGGTTGTGGGGACCGGCCCGTTCGCACCGGACGCGGTCACCAACGCGTTGCGGCCGCTCGGGACAGGTACGCCGATCCCCGACTACAACTACGACATCATGGGTGGCCTGGATGCGTCGTTGGCCTACGACATCGACATCGCCGAGCCGGTGGGGCAGCGGATCACCGACCTCACCTACGCGGCCCAGCCGATCGACCCGGCCGCGCAGTTCGTCATCGCCATCAACAACTACCGGCAGTCCGGTGGTGGGAACTTCCCGGGGGTGACCACCGCGCCGGTGCTCTACAACGCGCAGGTCGAGATCCGCCAGCTGCTCATCGACTGGACTGTCGACCAGGGTGTCATCGACCCGACCACCTTCACGACCTACGACTGGAAGCTCGTGGCCGACGGCCAGCCGGTCGTCGTCGAGGGTGCAGCAGAGGGCGGCCGGCACTGACTCCCTGATCGGCCACCACCGAGGGATGTCCCGTCGGTGGTGCGGCCCTGCCGTGTTGGGCCACTGAAGAGGGTTGGGCCACTGAACAGGACGTCCTAGTCCATTGGGCCGAGTCCTCGTGCGTTTGCGTGTGGGAACCTGCGTTGTGCAGGGATCTGGAGCATCTCGGGGGAGAATCTCATGCGCAAGCTCATCACTGCCGCCGGCACCGTCGCGCTGTTGGTCGTGGCCGCCAGTCCAGCCGCGGCTGCGCCACCCACGGCGGATTCCGGGCCGTCCGTCGTGACCAAGGTCGGCACCGTCGCCCAGCTCACCGGGACCGCCAGCGACCCAGACGGTGACGCCGTCGAGATCAGATGGCTCCGATCGGCCTTCAACGGCGGGAGTGTGGCGTCCTGCTCGTTCAGTGGTCCCACGGCCTTCCAGCCGATCAGCGCGGCCGGGCTGGCCCCCACCCTGAGCTGCACCCAGCCGGGGGACTACCTCATGCAGCTGGTTGCCGCGGACGGCACCTCGTCCTTCGACAGCATCGGCGCCACCGTCACGTTCACCCCCAACCACCCGCCGACAGCGCACTCCGGACCGTCCGTCGTGGTGCCGGCCGGGACCAACGCGCAGCTGGCCGGCTCCGCCTCGGATCCCGACGGCGACGCCCTGGAGATCCGGTGGCTGCGTTCGGTCGTGTCCGGGGGAAGCCTCGCCTCCTGCACCTTCAGCGGCCCGACGTCCTTCCAGCCGATCAGTGCCGCCGGGCTGGCGCCGACTCTGAGCTGCATGCAGCCCGGTGAATACCTGATGCAGCTGGTGGTGGGCGACGGGGAGCTGGCTGACGACGACATCGGGGCCCTGGTGACGTTCACCGCCCCGACCAACCACCCTCCCGTTGCCGACAGCGGTCCCGATGCGTCGGCGACGGTGGGCTCGGCCGCCCAGCTGCAGGGCGCCGTGAGTGACCCGGACGGGGATCCGCTCGAGATCCGCTGGATCCGCACGGTCGTCTCGGGAGCGAGCCTGGCGAACTGCAGCTTCACCGGGCCGACGGCTTTCCAGCCGGCAACTCCCGCAGGGCTGGCGCCGACCATGACGTGCAGCCAGCCCGGCGAGTACCTCCTCCAGCTGGTGGTGGGGGACGGGCAGCTCTCTGACGACGACACGGGTGCCCTGGTGACCTTCACGCCGGCTCGCGACCGCACTCCTGCGCAGTGCGTCCCCACGCGGCTTCGTTCTGGCACGTACGTGCTGAGGCTGCAGGATCCCCAGAGCGGTGTGGCGGGGTTCCGTGGGACGCCGTTCATCAACGCCGTGCTGTCCCCCTCCGGCAAGTCCTTCCCGATGCCGGTCGCCCAGACCGACATCGCGGTGTCGCGCCCGACACCGTGGTTCCCGGGCGGCGCGTTCATCAGGCACATCAACGGGGCGGGCCTCGAGGGCACCTGCTTCGTCGTGTCGGCGGCCGACGGGACCCTCACCAGCATCCCCTGGCCGTGAGCCGCGAACGTCACCTCGGGCGTCTGCGAGCCGGCACAGCACCGTCGGTCAGGGTGGTGGACGCCAGAGGGCGGCCGACGCCATCCGGGCGTCGGCGCGCCGGCCGGGCGTCGGCGAGCGCCCCGGCGGCTACGCGCCGATGCCCATCTCAGCCAGGGGTGCCCGGGGACTGAAAGCCGGGCCGAGGTGGACCACGTCACCGATCAGCTCCACGGCGAAGGTGCGCAGCCGCTGCTGTGGCAGGTCGATGGCGTTCAGGCAGGCGCCGGTCCGCAGGTCGAACACGAGGTGGTACATCGGCGACACGACCACCGGTGTGTGACCGACCCGTGACAGCCGGCCACCCGCGATGCCACACGCGGTGTAGGGGTTCCGGTCCTCGACGGCCCAGACCCGGTCGCCTGCCCGGAACAGCGCGACGGCCTCGCCGGCAACGGTGAAGGACGCGCCGCGCCGGGTCGGCAGGTGCTTGAGCCCGATGAGCGCCACCAGGTCCCGCGCCGCCCTCGGCGACGCCACCGGCGGCCCCGTGGCACCATCGCTGTCCTCGTCCACGCTGTGAGGCTAGGTACCGGCTGTTTCGCGGTACCGCTGCTCATGTGACGTCCTCGTAAAACCCCTACGCGGACGGTTGCCCTGCCCTCAGCGGGCGACCGAGGTCGTAGGTGGGTGGTGCCGGCCTCAGGTGGCCAGCCGGTAACCGCGCTTGACGACGGTCTGGATCAGGGATCGGCCGCACACGTCGCGCAGCCGTGCGACGGCGACCTCCGCCGTATGCGGGTCGGCCGACTCTCCAGGCAGCACCGCCAGCACCTGTTCCCGGGTCACGACGTCGCCCCCGGCGTCGGCGAGCAGGCGCAGCACCTCCAGGCCGTTGGGAGAGACCGGCAGGACGTGGCCATCGAGCAGGGCCACGGTGCTGCGCACCTGGAGGGGACCGGCGCTGGTGAGCACGGCGGTCGACTGGGCCTGCTCGAAGTGCCCGACGAGCGCACGAACCAGCGCACCCAACCTGCCGCGGTCGGGGATCAGCGGCGTGATTCCCAGGTCCTGCAACGGCTTTGCGGTGACCGGCCCCACCGCGGCGGCCACGAGACTGCCGGACACCATGCGGGCGGCAATCCCCGTCCACTGGTCCTGCAGGACGGCCTCCGCCAGCCAGGCTGCCGCTCCGGGCGCGGACGTGAAGACGACGGCGTCGATCTGTCCCGCGGCGGCGGCATACACGGACTCGCGGAGGGCCGCTGGCTGGGGGGACGGACCCCACCGGTAGACCACCAGGCTCACCACATCGGCACCCGCCGCCGCGAGCTCGGTGTCGACACCGTCAGCTCCTGCGCCGTGGTGCTGCACCGCGATGCGCACTCCGGCGACGCCCTCGGTGAGGAGCAGGTCGAGGATCTCGGCAGAGGTCTCGGACTCGGCCACCCAGTCGGCCTGCAGCCCGGCAGCCTGGATCGCGCCGTGCGCCTTGGGACCGCGCGCGACGATCCGTGCACCGGCCAGCACGTCGATGAGCTCGTCAGCCACGCCGGCTGCATCGGCGGCCTCGACCCACCCTCGGAAACCGATCCCGGTGGTGATGACGACGATGTCCGGAGGGGACTCCAGGAGGCGCTTGGTGTCGAGGAGGAGCTGGTCGTCGTGCTCGTGCGGCACGATGCTGAGAGCTGGCGCGTGCCTGACCGTGGCGCCGCGTCGGGTCAGGGCTGACGAGAGCTCGGCCGAGCGGCGGTCCGCCGTGACGAGGACGACGCACCCGGCCATCACCTGGCTGAGTCGGCTGGCCGTCACGTGGTGGCCCCGGTGTGGGTCGGCACCGTGGCGGGAGCCGGCGTGGCCGCGAAGGCTGGCGCCACGGCGAGCAGCGAAGGATCTGCGACGGCGCCGACCACCACCACGGCGGGTGCCTTGACACCGCGCTCGACCGCCGCCGCGACGATGTGGCGCAGAGGTGCACGGGTGACGCGCTGGGTCGGCAGGGTGGCGTCCTCGACGATGGCCACCGGCAACTCGGGATCGGATCCGGCCGCGAGCAGCTGGTCGACGTGCGAGGCGAGGTGGCCGATCCCCATGAGGACCACCAGCGTCGCGTGGCGCCTGACCACGACATCGACGGCCGACTGGTCCAGCTCGCGGTGACCGTGCGTGACGTGGACCGAGGCCACCGTGCCCCGGTGGGTCACCGGGATACCTGCGGCGAGGGGGGCGGACAGTGCCGAGGTGACCCCGGGCACCACCTCGACCGGTATGCCGTGGGCAGTCAGCGCCTGCTGCTCCTCACCTCCACGCCCGAAGAGGAACGGGTCGCCGCCCTTGAGCCGGGCCACGACCCGCCCGCGGCCCGCCTGGTCGATGAGGATGGCGTTGATCTCGTGCTGGGTCGCGGCATGGCGGCCGGGGGCCTTGCCGACGTCGATGACCTCGACGTCGCTGGCGAGCGCGTCGAGGATCGTGGTCGGCCCGAGCCGGTCGGTGACCACGACGTCCGCCTCGAACAGCGCCCTGCGCGCCCGCACCGTCATCAGGTCGGCGGCACCGGGACCGCCACCGATCAGGGTGACCCGACCGCGTGAACCGCTGCTGCGACGGTGGTGGCGCAGGTCGAGCGTGCCCGTGGTCAGGGTGTCGGCGAGCTGGTCGCGCACCCGCGCGGCGCGAGCCGGGTCCGGGTCTCCCACCGAGGTCACAGCCACGGTGAGCCCGGCGTGGCGGGCAGTGGCCGGAGTGCGCGCCGTTCCGTGCCCGGCACTGCTGGCGCAGACGCTCCACACCATTCGGTCGGTGGCCCACCGGCAGACCTGGGCGTTGACCTCAGGGTCGTCGGTGGCGGCGTGCACGAACCACACCTCGTCGAGGTCGGACTCCTGCACCGAGCGCCGGTGCCAGACGACCTCGTCCGCCAGCACGCGGTCGACCAGGTCCTCGCATAGCTGCGGTGCAACGACCGTCACCGCTGCACCGTCCTCGAGCAGCATGGTCACGCGGCGTGCCGCCACGGGGCCTCCGCCGGCGACGAGCACCGTGCGTCCGGCGAGGTCCAGCCCCACGAGGGTGGTCATCCGGTGCCGTGCTCGACGGGCTCGGGTCGGGGGACCTGACCGGGCTCCACGGGCGGGCCGATGCTGACGACGTCGTCGTCCACCTGGACCGCATAGGCGAGCAGGTGGCGGGGATCCTTGCCGACCGGGTCGAGGCACTCCCCGGTCCGCAGGTCGAAGACCTGCTTGTACATCGGCGAGGCGACTGTGGGTATGGCGCCCCGCGTGCCCACGATGCCGCGTGACATGACGTAGGCGCCGCTGTACGGGTCGAGCTGCTGCACGGCATACACCGTGTCGTCGAAGGTGCGGAACAGCGCGACCTGGCTGCCGCCGACCAGCGCACAGGCCCCGCGCTCGCGCGGCAGGTCCTCCACCGTGCAGACCGGGAGCCACGTCGGCTCCAGCGCCAACGGGGAGAGAGACGCTTCGGCGGTCACCGGCGCACCTCCAGGGTCGTGCCGGCGATGAGGACCGAGCCGCCGGTTCGCTCGGACTCCGTTGCAGGGCGGGCCTGTCCGCGTTCGTTCACGTAGGCGAACGAGTCGTCCGGCTGGTCCGGAGCGTTGACGAAGGAACCGAACCGGCGCAGCTTCTCGGGGTCGGCCAGGGCCGCGGCCCACTCGTCCTCGTAGCCGTCGACGTGCCCGGCCATGGCTTCGTCGAGGTCGGCGGCGATGCCGAGGGAGTCCTCGAGGACGACCTCGCGGATGGAGTCGAGGCCACCCTCGTGGTCCTCGACCCACACCGCGGTGCGCTGCAGGCGGTCGGCGGTGCGGACGTAGTACATGAGGAACCGGTCGATGGTGCGCACCAACGTCTCGGTGTCGAGGTCCTCGGCCAGCAGCTGGGCGTGCCGTGGGGTGAAGCCGCCGTTGCCCCCGACATAGACGTTCCAGCCGTTGTCGGTCGCGATGACACCGACGTCCTTGCCGCGGGCCTCGGCGCACTCACGCGCGCACCCGGACACGCCCAGCTTGATCTTGTGCGGGGACCGCAGCCCTCGGTAGCGCAGCTCGAGCGCGATGGCGAGGCCGACCGAGTCCTGCACGCCGTAGCGGCACCAGGTCGAGCCGACGCAGGACTTCACCGTGCGCAGTGACTTGCCGTACGCGTGTCCCGACTCGAACCCTGCGTCGACCAACCGCTGCCAGATCTTCGGCAGCTGCTCGATGCGGGCGCCGAAGAGGTCGATCCGCTGGCCGCCGGTGATCTTCGTGTAGAGCCCGAAGTCCTTGGCCACCTCGCCGATGACGATGAGTCGCTCGGGGGTGATCTCGCCGCCGGGGATGCGGGGGACGACCGAGTACGAGCCGTCCTTCTGCAGGTTGGCCATCACGTGGTCGTTGGTGTCCTGCAACGTCGCCCGCTCACCCTCGAGGATGTGCCCGGTGCCGAGCGAGGCGAGGATCGAGCCGATGACGGGCTTGCAGATGTCGCAGCCGCGGCCGTTGCCGTGACGGCCGATGATCTCGCTGAACGTCGTCAGGCCCTGGACCCGGACCACGTCGAAGAGCTGCGCGCGCGACAGCTCGAAGTGCTCGCAGAGCGCGTTGCTCACCTCGACGCCGGACTTCTCCAGCTCGGTCGTGACGAGGCGCTTGACCAGCGGGAGGCAGGAGCCGCAGCTCGTGCCCGCCCTCGTGCACGCCTTGACGCCGGCCAGGTCGGTGCAGCCGGCATCGGTCACCGAGCAGCGGATCGCGCCGGCCGTGACGTTGTTGCACGAGCACACGGCGGCGTCATCCGGCAGGTCGCCCACGGGAGCGGGCGAGGCCCCTTCGGGGAGCAGGTATGCCGCGGGGTCGCCACCCAGCTCACGGCCCACCATCGGGCGCAACGCGGCATACGCACTGGCGTCGCCGACCAGGATGCCGCCGCGCAAGGTCCGCGCGTCGTCGGACATCACGAGCTTCTTGTAGACACCGGCGACCGGGTCGGAGATGACGACCTCGAGGCCGCCGGCCTCGGCGGCGAAGGCGTCGCCGAAGGACGCCACGTCGACCCCGAGGAGCTTGAGCTTGGTGGACAGGTCCGCTCCGGGGAAGGTGCCCTCGCCGCCGAGCAGCCGGTCGGCGACGATCTCGGCCATCGTGTAGCCGGGAGCGACCAGCCCGAGGGTGCGGCCACCGATGCACGCCACCTCACCGACCGCCCAGACCGCAGGATCGGCTGTCATGCAGGAGTCGTCGACGACGACACCGCCGCGCTCGCCGACCTCGAGACCGGCGTCGCGGGCGAGCTCGTCGCGCGGACGCACACCGACCGCGAAGACGACCACGTCGACGTCGAGAGCCGGACCTTCGGCAAACTCCATCTTCGAGACCCGGCCGAGGCGGCCCACGATCTTGGACGTGGCCGTGCTCGTGCGGACCTTCACACCGAGCGCCTCGATGAGGCGGCGCAGTGCCTCGCCGCCACCGTCGTCGACCTGGAGCGGCATCAGGCGTGAGGCGAACTCGACGACCGTGGTCTCGACCTGGAGCGCGGTGAGGGCACCGGCAGCCTCGAGACCGAGGAGGCCGCCACCGACGACCGCTCCGCGCAAGGGGCGACCCACCTCGTCGCGGAGGTTCTCGACGTAGGCCCGCAGGGCGGCAACGTCGTCGATGGTGCGGTAGACGAACGCGCCGCGGAGATCCTTGCCGGGCACCGGGGGCACGGCGGCATACGAGCCAGTCGCGAGGACGAGGGAGTCATAGGGGAGCGTCCGGCCGTCGGACGTGGCGACCGTGCGGGCCTCGCGGTCGATCGCCGTCGCAGCCACGCCACGGCGGAGCGTCACCAGCGGGTCGTCCCAGATCTCCTGGCCCCCCAGCGCGAGGTCGTCGGGGTCGCGTCCGGTGAAGTACGAGGTGAGGGCGACGCGGTCGTAGGGAGCCCTGGGCTCCTCGCACAGGAGGGTCACCGCCCACTCGCCGGCCACGTCGCGCGAACGCAGGGCATCCACGAGCCGTCGGGCAACCATGCCGCCGCCGACCACGACGAGCTCGCGCGGAGACGGGTTCTGGGCCATGGCACCCACGCTAGGAGGCTGCCGTTTCGGCGTTGTGGTTCACGTGTTTCCCCTTCGTTACGTGGTTCTCACCTGGACGGTCGTCGGACGGTGAGAAGGCCATGGTTGTCGTGGCGGTGGTATCCCCACTGGTGCTCGCCGCTGGCGAGAGCCAGTCGAGGAGGGCGCACACGTCGTCGGAGCACCCGCCGCAGCCGGTCGTCGCGCGGGTCGCGGCGGCGACCTCCGGCACGCTGGCCGCCCCGTCGTGCACGCAGGCGACGATGGCCGCCTTGGTCACGCCGTTGCACCGGCAGATGGTGGCGTCGTCCGGGATGGCGTCGGGCGAGGTGGGTGCGCTGGCCGGGTGCGGCATCAGGGCAGGCAGCAGCAGGTATGCCGGGTCGGCCGGGACCGGAGTGCGCCGGGTGTACGTCGTGACGAGGTCAGCCGCGACCGCACCGGCACCGACGCAGGTGGCGCCGACGAGGAGTCCGCCGGACACGACGACCTCGACGTGCCGGCCGACATCGGGGTCGCTGAGGCGAAGGGTCCGCTGGGCGGGGTCGTCGGCTCGTTGGGACCCGCAGACCCCCATGGTCACGACGTCGAGGCCGTGCGCCTTGAGCCGCACCACGTCGCTCCCGAGTGACGAGGGTCGCTGTGACGCCGCGCTCGGGAGGGCCGGCAACGGGTCCGCCCCGCCGTTGACGCCCACGCACAGGTGCGCGGCGAGGCGGCGGGACTGCTCCCACCCCTGGGCGACGAGGCCGGTGCCACCCTCGGGTGGCTGTGCGCAGTCGCCGATCGCAAACACGCGGTGGTCGTCGGGCGAGCGGAGGCTGTCGTCCACGACGACGCCCCGATGGACGGTGAGTCCAGCGGCGGTCGCCAGGCCGGTGCTGGGGAGGGTGCCGGTCGCGAGCACGAGCAGCTCGGCGGGGACGGTCTCGCCGTCGTCCAGACGTAGTCCCTGGAGCCGACCGCCCTCGACCAGGGCCTCGGTCGCGCCGACGCCGACCCGGTGGTCGATGCCCAGAGCCGACATGGCCAGCTCGACGACCCGACCGGCCTCCTCGTCGAGCTGGCGCTCCATCAGGGTGCTCGCGGGGTGTACCACCGTGACGGCGACCCCGCGCCTGGCGAGGCCGCAGGCGGCCTCCATGCCGAGGACGCCCGCCCCGAGCACCACGGCTCGCTGGGCGTTCAGCGTGGCGGCGACGATGTCGCGGGCGTCGTCGATCGAGCGCAGGGCGTGGACGCCGTGGGTCAGCATGCCCTCATCGGCGCCGCCGTCCTGGCCTCCTTCAGGAGCGCGCAGACCGGGGAGCGGTGGAACGCGCGCCGCGGAACCGGTCGCGAGGACCAGCCGGTCGTAGCGCAGCCGCCGGCCACCGGCCGTCACGACGACGCGGTCCTCACGGTCGATGTGGTCGGCGTGCTCACCCCGGAGCACGGTGAGTCGAGGGCTCTGCGGAGTAGGAAGGGTCAGGGCCGACAGGTCGTGCTTGCCGGCGACGACCTCGCTGAGGAGCACGCGGTTGTACGGCTCGCAGGCCTCGGCACCCACGACGGTCACGTCATAGCGTCCGGCTGCGTCGGCGCCGAGGAGGTCCTCGACGAAGCGCGACCCGACCATGCCGTTGCCGATGACGACCAGGCGGGTCATGCCGGGGCCTCAGTGCCCGCTCGGTCCAGCTCGGGGTGGCGTTCCCGACGCGCGAGGTGGCGTCGCGCCAGGGTGATGTCGACCGCGCAGACCTTGAACTCCGGCATGCCGGACACAGGGTCGGTCGCGTCGGTCGTCAGCCGGTTCACGCTGGCCGCGCCGCCCCAGTGGAACGGCACGAAGATGGTGTCCGGCCGGATCGAGTCCGTGATCCGTGCGGCTACGGCGACCGAGCCGCGGCTGGTCGTGAGACGGACGCGCTCGCCGTCGACCACTCCCAGTCGGGCGGCGAGCAGCGGGTGCACCTCCGCGGACGGACCGGGGACCGCGGCGGCCAGGCTCGGGACCCGCCGGGTCTGGGCACCGGACTGGTAGTGCTGCAGCACCCGCCCGGTGACGAGGTAGAGCGGTGCGTCGGGGCGCAGGTCGTCGGCAGGGCCGATGTGGTCCACGGCGATCATGTGGGCCCGTCCGTCAGGGGTGGGGAACGACTCGGCGAACAGGCGCGGGGTGCCGGGGTGGGGGGCCTTACCGGCACTGGTGGCCGGGCACGGCCAGTAGAGCGGCCTCTTCGGTGTCGAGTCGGGCGTGGCTGAGGCCGCTGTAGTCGGCGCGGCCGCCCCGGCTTGCCCGGGCGAGCTCGTCGAAGACCAGGCTCGGCTCGGTGTCCCACGTCCCCATCGAGCCGAGACGGGCGGCCAGCTGCGACCACACCCAGAGCTCGCTGCGCACACCGGCCGGCGGGTCGACTGCCTTGCGGCGCCTGATGACTCGGCCTTCGAGGGAGGTCATGGTGCCCTCCTCCTCGGCCCACTGGGTGACCGGCAGGACGACGTCGGCGAGCATCGCCGTCTCGGACGGCACGAATTCGCAGACCACGAGGAGGTCGAGGGCGGCGAGCCGCTCGGCGACCCGTTGGGCGTTGGGGGCGCTGACCAGCAGGTTGGAGCCGTGCACGAGCAGGGCGCGTGGACCGCCGGGGGTGCCGAGTGAGGCGAGGAGCTCGACGGCCGGCTTGCCCTTGCCAGGCAGCGACGGCTCAGGGACGCCCCACACCGCGGCGACGTGCGCACGGGCGTCGGGGTCGTCGATCATCCGGTAGCCGGGGAGCTGGTCGGACTTCTGGCCGTGCTCGCGGCCGCCTTGGCCGTTGCCCTGTCCGGTCACCGCGCCGTACCCGCTGCCGACGCGGCCCGGCAGGCCGAGCAGGAGTGCGAGGTTGATGGCGGCCGAGACCGTGGCCGTGCCCTGGCGGGACTGCTCGACACCACGCCCGGTGAGGACGAACGCTCCACGACCTCCTCGGGCGGGACTCGCTGCAGCCAGCAGTCGCGCCGCGTCGCGGAGCACGTCCGCCGGGACCCCGCACACCTGCTCGGCCCGCTCCGGCCACCACAGCGCCGAGCGCCGGCGGATCTCCTCGAGACCGGTGGTGCGTGTCTCGAGGTAGTCGAGGTCCGCGAGGCCCTCGGTGAGCAGGACGTGTTGCAGCGCCACGAGGACGACCAGGTCGGTGCCGGGCACCGGCTGCAGGTGCAGCCCCTGGCCGTCCTGCGCGAGGTCGGCCGTGGCGCTGCGCCGCGGGTCGACGACCACGAGGCCACCGCGCCCGCGGACGTCCGCGAGGTGGGCGACCGAGGGCGGCATCGTCTCGGCGAGGTTGCTGCCGAGCAGGAGCACTGCGTCGGCGCCGCTGAGATCGGTCAGCGGGAAGGGAAGGCCGCGGTCGATGCCGAGGGTCCGGTTGGCGGCGGCTGCCGCGCTGCTCATGCAGAAGCGGCCGTTGTAGTCGATGTTCGCTGTGCCGAGCGCAACGCGTGCGAACTTGCCCAGCTGGTAAGCCTTTTCGTTGGTGAGCCCACCCCCGCCGAACACGGCCACGGCGTCCGCACCGTCCTCGGCACGGATGCGGATGAGCCGGTCGGCGACCAGATCCAGAGCCTCGTCCCAGCTGGTCGGCACGAGGTCGCCGTCGGTGGTGCGCACCAATGGGGTGGTGAGCCGGTCGGGCGCGGCCAGCACCTCGGCGCTGGTCCAGCCCTTCTGGCACAGCCCGCCGCGGTTCGTGGGAAAGGCCCGGCCCTCGACGGTGACGCCGTTGGCACCGTCGAGGCCGGAGTTCGGGGTGAGGGTCTGGGCGCACTGCAGGGCGCAGTACGGGCAGTGCGTTGCGACGCCTTCGGTGCCGTCACTGCGGGTCGCAGCGATGGGAGCGTGGTCGGTGTCGCGGGGGAGAGGGGTCACGAAGGGTCCTGGGCTCAGATCGTCTCGGCGGCGAGCGGGGAACCCCGCCGCGCGTACACGGCATACGTGGTGATGGCCATGAGCAGGTAGGCGGCGATGAACACCCACAGCGCTGGGACGAGCGAGCCGTACTGGGCCTTGGCCATGGCGAACCCGCGGGGGATGAAGAAGCCTCCGTAGGCACCGACGGCACCGGCGATCCCGATGCACCCGGCTGCGGTCTTGCGCGCGATGGGCAGGCGTTCGGCGCTGACGCCGGCCCGGAACACCGCGGGGATCATCCGGTAGGTCGCGCCGTTGCCGATGCCGGCACCGACGAAGAGCACGAGGAAGGAGCTGAAGAAGACCGCGAAGCTGTGCGACTTCAGTCCCTCGATGGCGCCCAGAGCGCCGCTGGCGAGCAGGACGAACGAGGCGATGGTGACCCGCGCACCGCCGAAGCGGTCGGCGACGATGCCACCGAGCGGGCGGGTGAGGGCGCCGATCAGGGCGCCGAGGAACGCGATGGTCGTCGGCGTCTCGGGGAACTGGGTCTTGAGCAGCGTCGGGAAGGCCCCCGAGTAGCCGATGAACGACCCGAAGGTGCCGATGTAGAGGAACGAGATGATCCAGGTGTGCCGGTTGCGGGTGGCCGCGGCGAAGCTGCCGTAGTCGGCCTTGACGCCCGTCAGGTTGTCCATGCCGCGCCAGGCGAGCACGGCAGCGAGGATCGCCAGCGGGATGAACATCAGGCCGGCCCGCTCGAGGTGGGTGCCGGCGCCGATGACGATCACGGCGGGCACGACCATCTGCACGAGGCCGGTGCCCAGGTTGCCGCCGGCGGCGTTCAGGCCCAGGGCCTTGCCCTTCTCCGCCTCGGGGAAGAAGAACGAGATGTTCGTCATCGAGGAGGCGAAGTTGCCGCCGCCGAAGCCAGCCAGGGCCGCGCAGGTGAGGAGCAGGCCGAAGGACGACGAGGGCTCGGTCACCACCCAGGCCAGCGCTGACGCCGGGATGAGCAGGAGCAGCGCCGAGATGATGGTCCAGTTGCGCCCGCCGAAGCGCGGGACGGCGAAGGTGTAGGGGATCCGCACGGTCGCGCCAACCAGGCTCGGCACGGCGATCAGCCAGAACTGCTGGTCCAGGGTGAGGCTGAACCCGGCTGCCGGAAGCAGGGGGACGACCACGCTCCAGAGGGCCCAGACGCAGAAGCCGAGGAACTCGGCGAAGACCGACAGGGTGAGGTTGCGGCGCGCGATCGACCGTCCGCCGCCGCGCCAGAACGTCGGGTCCTCAGGGTCCCAGTGGTCGATCCAGCGACCCGACCGGTGGGTAGGTGCTGAGGTGGTGGTTGGCGTGGTGGCAGCCGGGCTCGCCGGTGCGGTGGTGGTCGCGGAATCGCCGGAGCTCAGGTTCGTGGTCACACCGGAAGAGTGACGAACCCATGTTTCGCAACCCTGCGACCGCCGTAAAGCGCCCGTAACACTTGCCGCACAGTCCCCTCAGTGGCGCTGTGAGAACTTCGAGCCGGGTATGCCGCGTGGCCGGCTACCCGCGCACGACCGCACCGCGGGTGGCGACCTCCGCGGCGGCCAGGTCGATCAGCGCCATGGCGGTGCTCTCGGGTGCCACGCCGGCGGTGAGGTCGAGCAGCACCGTCGTCTCGAAACCCTCCTCTGCGGAGTCGAGTGCGGTGGCGCGCACGCAGTAGTCGGTGGCGATGCCGACGACGTGCACCTCCTCGATAGCGCGGTCGCGCAGCCAGTCGGCCAGGCCCACCGTCTCGTCGGCCTGCACCGTGTGTCCCTCGAACCCGCTGTAGGCGGCGTTGTGGTGCCCCTTGCGGAAGATCGCCTCGACGTGCTCGAAGGCGGGTTCGGCGGCGGGGTGGAACAGCGCCCCGTCGCTGCCGACCCGGCAGTGCGCCGGCCAGCTGTCCACGAAGTCCGGCGAGTCGCTGAAGTGGCCGCCCGGGTCGTCGTGCCAGTCCGCGGTGGCGACGATCGCGGCATACTCCCCGAGGTGGGTGACGACGTGCTCGCCGATGCGTCGCGCCACCTCGGCGCCCCCGGACACGGCGAGTGACCCGCCCTCGCAGAAGTCGTTCTGCACGTCCACGATGACCAGCGCCCGGCTCATGGGACGACGCTACTGCGCTACCTGAATCACGCGGGCTCGAGGTAGGTCGTCGGGATCGCGGGCTCGCCCCGCTGCAGCCTCCGGGCCGTGGCCGGGAGCTCAGCGCGTGACGCGGTGTGCCGAGCCCGCGCTGCCTCCACGTCGATCGCCGTCGGGTCGGCCACCACCCCATCGGTCATCAGGGGTACCAGCAGCTCGCGGTCGTCGCCGTCGTCGACAGGGGGATGGCCGATCCCGATGACCTCGACCTCGGCGATGCCCCTGGCGTTGCGCCGACGGAGCGCGTACTTGCGCCCGCCCACCGAGACCTTGTCCTTGCTCCGCTTGGCGACGCCGACCATCGTCCCGGTGTCGTCCTCGCGCGACACGAGCTTGTAGACCATCCCCGCAGTGGGGGCGCCCGAGCCCGTCACCAGAGACGTCCCCACGCCGTAGCGGTCCACCGGTCCCGCGGCCAGCGCCGCGATGGCGTACTCGTCGAGGTCGCTGGTCACGACGATCTGGGTCTGGGTGGCGCCGAGCCGGTCGAGCTGCTCGCGCACCTCTCTCGCCTGAACCAGCAGGTCGCCCGAGTCGAGCCGCACCCCGCCGAGCTCCGGCCCTGCGAGCTCGACGGCCAGGGCCACCGCGGCGGGCACGTCGTAGGTGTCGACGAGCAGGGTCGTCCCCTTGCCCAGCGCGGCGATCTGGGCGGTGAACGCCTCGCGCTCGTCGTCGTGCAGCAGGGTGAACGCGTGTGCCGCCGTGCCCGCCGTCGGCACCCCGAACCGGCGCCCCGCCTCCAGGTTCGACGTGGTCGCGAACCCGGCGATGTATGCCGCGCGGGCGGCAGCGACCGCGGCCTCCTCGTGGGTGCGCCGCGAGCCCATCTCGATGCAGGGCCGGTCGCCCGCCGCGGAGGTCATCCGCGACGCAGCCGACGCGATGGCGCTGTCGTGGTTGAGGATGCTGAGGGCGAGGGTCTCCAGCACCACTCCGTGCGCGAAGTCGGCCTCGACCACGAGCACCGGTGAGCCGGGGAAGTAGCACTCGCCCTCGGCATACCCCCAGATGTCGCCGTCGAAGCGGTAGTCGGCGAGGAACGCGAGCGTTGCCTCGTCCACGATGCCGCGCAGCTGCTCGAGCTCGGCGTCGCCGAACCGGAACTGCTCGATCGCGGCGAGCAGCCGACCCGTCCCGGCGACCACGCCGTACCGCCGACCGTCGGGCAGGCGGCGCGCAAACACCTCGAACACGCACCGGCGCGAGGCGGCACCGCTGCGCAGCGCGGCTTCGAGCATGGTGAGCTCGTAGTGGTCGGTCAGCAGGGCCGTGCTGGATGAGCTGCTCGGTGAACGTGGGGTCACGTCGGCAGCCTAAGGTGGTGGCCGTGCCGAGTGCTGTCCCCACCGAGATGTCCATCGCGCCCGTCGAGCAGAAGAGTGTCTCGACGGACGAGCTGACGGAGGTCGACGTCCCGTGGATCACGTTGGTGTGGAACGACCCGGTCAACCTGATGTCCTACGTCACCTTCGTCTTCCAGAGCTACTTCGGCTACTCCAAGTCCAAGGCGGAGCGGCTGATGATGGACGTGCACGTCAAGGGCCGCGCCGTCGTGTCGACCGGGGCGCGCGAACGCATGGAGACCGACACCGAAGCGCTCCAGGGCTATGGCCTGTGGGCGACCTTCCAGAAGGACGACTGACGTGGCACGCGGGTTCAAGCGGCGCCACGGCCGCTACGTGGCGACGCTCGACGCGGTCGAGCGCGGCCTCGTCGTCGGGCTGATGGAGCAGGTGCTCGAGCTCATCGAGCCCGAGCAGCCGCCAGGCGGGGTGCCGGACGACGAGAACGGTGGCGACGAGTTCGACCAGATCGTGGCCGGGCTGGGCGGGATCGGCATGGGGGTGTCGCTGTCCGCCGCCGACCAGGCGCCCGAGCTGACCGGTTCGGTGCCGCGGGACCGTGACCCGGCCCTGGAGCGCATCTTCCCGACGGCCAACCGCGAGGACGACCAGATCGCGGCGGAGTTCCGCCGGCTGACCGAGGAGGGCCTGCGCAACCGGAAGTCGGCCAACCTGACCACCGCGATCCGGGCGCTGTCCGGGATCGAGGACCAGAAGATCTCGCTCGAGCAGCCGCAGGCGCTCGCGCTGCTGATCGCGCTGACGGACGTCCGGCTGGTGCTGGGCGAGCGGCTCGGGCTCAAGCGCGACGACGACTTCGACCTGCTCGAGGAGCAGGTGTCGGGTCTGCAGCCGGACGACCCGGCCGTCTATGCGCTCACGGTCTACGACTTCCTCACCTGGCTGCAGGAAACCCTCGCCCACGCCTTGACCCCCTGACCAGCCCTGACCAGGTCCGACCGGGGGTGTGACACACCAGACGCCATACGGATGAGGCCAGCGGGGAGGTCGGCACCTAGCCTTGACCCGTGGCGGATGCACCCATCGGGATCTTCGACTCGGGCTACGGCGGACTGACCGTCGCGCGCGCGGTGCTCGACCAGCTCCCGCACGAGTCGATCGCCTACTTCGGCGACACGGCCAGGGCGCCCTACGGACCGCGCCCGATCGCTGAGTCGCGTGAGTTCGCCCTCGAGTGCCTCGACCGGCTGGTCGACCACGGTGTCAAGGCCCTCGTCATCGCCTGCAACACCGCCAGCGCGGCGGTCCTGCACGACGCGCGCGAGCGCTATGACGTGCCCGTGGTCGAGGTGATCCGGCCCGCCGTGCGACGCGCGGCCCGGGCCACTCGCAACCACCGGGTCGGTGTCATCTCGACGCAGGGCACCCACCAGTCCGGTGCCTACGTCGACGCCTTTGCCGCGGCGCCCCACCTCGAGGTCACCAGCGTGCCGTGCCCGCGGTTCGTGGAGTTCGTCGAGTCGGGTGTCACCAGTGGGCCGGACGTCATCGATGTGGCCCGCCGTTACCTCGCCCCGCTCGTCGACGGCGACGTCGACACCCTGGTGCTCGGCTGCACGCACTACCCGCTGCTCACCGGCGCGATCTCGTACGTGATGGGTGACGGGGTGACCCTGGTGTCCTCGGCTGACGAGACGGCCAAGGACGTCTACCGGGTGCTGGCCGACTCCGACGCGCTGCGCCCGGCCCACCTGCCAGCGCCGAGCCACGGGTTCACCACGACCGGGGACGCGGCGGAGTTCACCCGCCTCGCGCGCCGGTTCCTCGGTCCTGAGGTGGGGGCCGACAGCGACGCCGTGTTCGGTAACGCGGTGGTGCGCTCCGTCGTCACCCCCGTCGCCACGGGAGGGCATCGATGAGGCTCACCGTCGTCGGCTGCTCCGGCTCGTTCGCCGGTCCCGCCTCGCCCGCGTCCTCCTACCTCCTTCAGGCCGAGCACGAGGCTCGCACCTGGTCCGTCGTGCTCGACCTGGGCAACGGCGCGCTCGGTCCGTTGCAGCGGTTCGTCGAGCTCGCGGAGATCGACGCGGTGTTCATCACCCACCTGCACCCGGACCACTGCGTCGACGTCTGCGGCCTCTATGTCACCCGCAAGTACCGTCCGGGCGGACGGGTGGAGGGGCAGCTCCCGATCCATGCGCCCAGTGGCGCCCTGGAACGGTTCGCCCAGATGTACCACGGGCTCGAGCACGGCGGGATGAGCTCGGAGTTCGCCGTCCACCACCTTGCCGACGCCCAGGTGACGCAGGTCGGCCCGTTCAGCGTCACGGCATACCGGGTCAACCACCCCGTGGAGGCCTATGGCTTCCGCATCGAAGCTGATGGCGCGGTCCTGGCCTACACCGGTGACACCGACACCTGCGAAGCCCTCACGCCGCTGCTGACCGGTGCCGACCTGGTTCTCGCCGACAGCGCCTTCGTGGACGGCCGCGACGACGACTCGGTGGGCATCCACCTGTCCGGCTCTCGGGCGGCGGCTGCCGCGGTGGCCGCGGGCGGCGTCCAGCGCCTGATGCTCACGCACATCCCGCCCTGGAACGACCCCGAGGTATGCCGCGCGCAGGCTGCCGCTGTCTGGTCGGGTCAGCTGGACGTGGCGGTCGCCGGCAAGACCTACGAGCTGTGAGGCGAGCCCTCTAGGCTTCCGCGCATGAGCGAGCCTGTCGAGGTCGACCGTGATGCAGGTCTGCAGATGTGGTCCGACTACCGGGTCAGTCAGCCCTACCTTCCGGACGAGGACGAGCCTCCGGTGGAGTGTTTCGGCGACAGCCCGGAGCTCGCCGACGAGCTGATCGCCTTCGTCACCGACGGACCGAAACGGGCGACCGCGGGACTTGTCGCCGCGTATGCCGCCGACGGCGACCCGCTGCCGCGGATCGGTGCGCACTGGGTCGCCTGCGACGGCTCGGGTGCCCCGCGGGTAGTGCTGCGGACGCACGAGCTGCGGGTCGGACCCCTCGACAGCGTCGACGCGCAGTTCGCCTGGGACGAGGGCGAGTACGACCGGTCGCTGGAGTCGTGGCTGGACGGGCACCGCCGCTTCTTCCAACGGGAGTGCGAGCGGATCGGGATCTCGTTCTCGGAGCAGCTGGAGGTGGTGTTCGAGCGGTTCCGCATCGTCTGGCCACCAGAGCTGGCGGACCTCGAGGCGCTGAGAACCAAGGACACCTAGGCTCGTCCCATGGCCAGGACCCCTGCTGTCGCCCTCGCGCCCGGTGTGTGGCGCATCCCGTTGCTCGGCGACTTCGTCAACGGCTTCATCCTGCGCGACGACGACGGCCAGGTGACCCTGGTCGACATGGGGGTCAAGCAGTCCGGCCCGAAGGTGCTCGCCGCGCTCGCGTCCATCGGGTCCGGCCCGAGCGACGTCACCCGGCTGATGCTCACCCACGCCCACCCCGACCACGCCGGTGGCGCGGCGCACGTCGCCCGCGAGACGGGCAGGGACTTCGGCATCCACGAGGACGACGCCCCGTTCGCCACGGCCGGCGCGTCCCCGCCCCGCGACCACTCGTTCCTGCTGGGTCGGCTGATGGACCGCCTGCCCGGAGGCGGCTTCGCACCGCTCACGGTGGGGGAGACCTTCACCGACGGCCAGGTCGTGGAGTTCGGGTCTGGGGGCATCGAGGTGGTCCACACGCCGGGGCACTCACCCGGCCACGCGGCATACCTGCATCGCGACTCCGGCGTCCTCATCACGGGTGACTCGATCTTCAACGTGCGCAGCCTGCGCTGGCCGATCAAGGCCTTCTGCACCAGCTTCGCGCTGACCCAGAAGACCGCCCACCGGCTGGGCGAGCTGGACTACACGACCGCGGCCTTCACGCACGGTCCGCACCTTGCCGACAACCCACGCGAGCACATCCGCCGGTTCCTGGCGACGCACCCACTCGTCGACTGAGCGAACGCAGGCCGACCGACGCGGCTAGAGCCGGGCGCGCAGCCAGTCGAGGTCGGCGCGCTGGCCGTCGAGCCCGCCCCGGGTCTCGATCACGACGGGGGAGCCGGCGGCGCGGACGGCGCCCGCGAGCTCGTCGGGGTCGATGAGGCCCTCGCCGAGGTTGGTGTGGCGGTCGGCGCCGGAGTCGAACTCGTCGCGGCTGTCGTTGCAGTGAACGAGGTCGATCCGGCCGGTGATGGCCTTGACCTGGTCGACGGCGCTGGCGAGCGGGATGCCACCGGCATGGGCATGGCAGGTGTCGAGGCAGAAGCCGACGTTCTCGGACCCCTCGGCGCTGCCGATGGCGTCCCAAACCCTGGCGATGCGCTCCAGGGTGCGCGCCATCGCGTTGTCGCCACCGGCGGTGTTCTCGAGCAGCAGCGGGATCTTGAGGTCGGTGGCCTCGATCGCCTTGCGCCAGTTGTCGAAGCCCTTGTCCACCTCCTCGGCCTTGTCGACGTGCCCGCCGTGCACGATCAGTCCCTTGGCGCCGATCGCGGCACCCGCGTCAACGAACTGCTGGAGCAGCTTGCGGCTGGGGATGCGGATCCGGTTGTTGGTCGTGGCGACGTTGATGAGGTAGGGCGCGTGGATGTAGAGGTCGATGTCGGCGGCCTCGGCAGCGGCACGCAGCGCCTCGGGTCCGCCCTCGTACTCGTACTCCGGACCCTTGTAGCCCTGCGGGTTGCCGAGGAAGAACTGGCTGAGGCCGGCGCCGCGCTCCTGGGCCGCCGTGATCGGGTCGGCCGAGTCGACGTGGGCACCGAGTCGCTGGGACAGGGAGGTGGTGTCAGCCATGGGTCCAGCCTAGGCCGGGCCACCGACGCCCGACACGTCCCCGTTAGCCTTGCCGGCATGACTCGTCACGACGGACGCACCCCCGACCAGACCCGCGAGGTGCGCATCACGCGCAACTGGCTCGACCACGCGGAGGGCAGCGTCCTCGTGGAGTTCGGGCGCACCCGGGTGCTGGTGGCGGCGTCGTTCACCGAGGGTGTCCCGCGCTGGCTCAAGGGCAAGGGCACCGGCTGGGTGACCTCGGAGTACGAGATGCTGCCGCGCTCGACCAACACGCGCTCCGACCGCGAGTCCCGCAAGGGCAAGGTCGGCGGCCGCACCCACGAGATCAGCCGGCTGATCGGTCGTAGCCTGCGCGCCATCATCGACACCAAGGCGCTGGGCGAGAACACCATCGTGCTCGACTGCGACGTGCTCCAGGCCGACGGCGGCACGCGCACCGCGTCGATCACCGGCGCCTACGTCGCGCTGGTCGACGCCATCGAGGACGCCCGCGCCAAGGGGCTCATCAAGAAGGACGCCCAGCCGCTGACCGGGTCCATCGCCGCCGTCTCCGTGGGCATCGTCAAGGGGGAGGCGGTCATCGACCTCGACTACCCCGAGGACTCGACCGCCGAGACCGACATGAACGTCGTCATGACTGGCGACGGCCGGTTCGTCGAGGTGCAGGGCACCGCCGAGAACGGCGCGTTCGACCGCGAGATGCTCAACAAGCTGCTCGACAAGGCGACCGCAGGGTGCGCGGACCTCACGCTCAAGCAGCAGGAGGCGCTGGCCACCACGCCGCGGGAGCGCGTGCTGTGACCCGCGTCGTCCTCGCCACGCGCAACGACCACAAGGTCGGTGAGCTCCGCGCGATCCTCGCCGACGTGTGCGAGGAGCTCGGCCTCGAGATCGTGGGTGCGTCGGAGTTCCCCGGAGCGCCTGATGTGGTCGAGGACGAAGTGACTTTCGAGGGCAACGCACAACTCAAGGCCGAGGCGCTCGCCGCCTTCACCGGGCTCCCGTCGCTCGCCGACGACTCGGGTCTGGCAGTCGACGTGCTCGGCGGCGCGCCCGGCATCTTCTCGGCGCGCTGGTCCGGTCGTCACGGCGACGACCAGGCCAACCTCGAGCTGTTGCTGGCCCAGGTCGCCGACGTCAAGGACGAGCACCGCGCCGCAGCGTTCGTGTGCGCTGCGGTGCTCGCCCTGCCGGATGGCACGGTGCGCGCCACCGAGGGTCGGATGCCGGGTGCCTTGGCCCGGGAGCCCAAGGGCGCCAACGGTTTTGGTTACGACCCGGTCCTCGTGGTGGAGGGCGACACCCGCCACGCTGCCGAGCTGTCGCCCGACGAGAAGAACGCCATCTCGCACCGCGGCAAGGCGTTCCGCGCGATGGTCCCGCACTTGCGCGAACTGCTCAGCTGATCCCGCGACAAAGGCTTGTGCCAGAGGGGGGACTCGAACCCCCACGCCCTAGGGCACGGCATCCTAAGTGCCGCGTGTCTACCAGTTCCACCACTCCGGCGAGCGGCGTCAGTTTACGCAGACCCGTCTTCGAATTGGGCACCCTCTCCCGCCTCGCGGCGGTAGCCGCCCTTCCCGCGCCCGGCAAAGTTCGGCGTCTGTGCGTGGCAGTTCGGGCCTAGGAAGCGCAGGTTCTCAAGGCGGTTGTCGTGGAAGTCCCCGTTGACGTGATCGACATGAAGGGTGAGCGGAGATCCGCGCCAGGTGCCTTCGATCTGGCACCCCGCGCAGCAGTGCGTCACCCCGGACTCGAGCATCGCCCGCCGCAGGAACTCAGGCTTGGTTCTCTGACTGCCGAATGGGAGTACCTGCAGGATGTCAGCTGCGCTGCGACGCAGGTGACGTCCCGATCCCTTGTAGCGCACAAAGTGGTTGGTCGAGATGCCGAACTGTTTGATCTTGCGGCTCACATGTGCGTGCGTTCCCCCAGCCTGGGGCATCCCCAAGAAGCGGAGGACACCCATGACGGAGTCAGAGGCGTCGACTGCCTCCTGAAGCAGCTCAGGTGTGTACTTGCGGTGCTTCGTCCCCACTCTGCGACCGTAGAGAAGGACACCGACAACGCTCGTGGAGGGGTGCTAGCGCCCCCGGTCACGATGTTTCAACGCACGAGGGCCTGTTGCCTTCGGGCGTGCGGGTTCAAGTCCCGCCTTGCGCACTCCAAGCGGTACCCGTGGTTTCCTGGGCTGGGGTGGAGACGTGGGCGGCCCCTGCGCTCTACCGTGATTGCGACGGGAGGCTCTGACATGGCCGATGAGGGTGTCGAGGTCATCCAGCGGATGGCCGAGCGGATGACCGCGCACGACCTTGAGGGAATGGTCGAGCTGGTGCACGAGGACTACCAGAGCGAGCAGCCCTTCCACCCGGCCCGTGGCTTCAGTGGACGCGCTCAGATGAAGGCCAACTGGGGCGCGCTGCTCACCGGGGTCCCGGACATGCGTGGCGAGGTCGTTGCCTCCGTCGAGGCGGGGGATGTGGTGTGGAGCGAGTGGCACTGGACGGGCACGACGGAACAGGGCGAGCCGTTCGACCTGCGCGGCATCACGCAGTTCACCGTCCGGGACGGACTCATCGTGAAGGGCCGGCTCTTCACCGAGCTCGTCGAGCAGGGCGGCGCCGACATCAACGACTCCGTGGAGGCTTCGTCGGGTCACCGGCCGCAGCTCGAGGACTGATCACGGGCACGGTGCCTGTCGGTCACAGCCGCGATGGCCATGAGTCACACCTGCCCCGGTGGGCGCCGCGGAACGCGCCTAGGATCGAGCGGTGACGGACGACGAGCAGGACGAATTGCAGTACCCCGGCGTCCTCGACGTCGCGTCGTGGCGGCGCGAGGTGCATGCCCTGTATGCCGCGGTGCGGGCCGAGTCCGACCCGGTCGCCGCCCACGCGTTGTGGGTCGACACCCGTTCGCGACTCTTCCTCGAGCACCCCGCCTCCCCACGCCGGGACCAACAGCAGCTGAGGCACGCGCCCTACGACCCGGCATACCGGTTTGTCGTCGAGGTCGAGGAGGTCGGCGGCGAGCAGCAGCCCTGGGAGTTCCGATCCGCGACGGACGGGATCGTGCCGTTCGCCGGCGCCGGACGCATCACCCTCGACGGACTCGGGACGCTCGACCTGTGGTGGCTCAACTCCTATGGCGGCGGGCTCTTCCTGCCCGTGCGCGACGGCTCGGCGGGCGCCGAAACCTACGGCGCCGGTCGCTACCTGCTCGACACCGTCAAGGGCACCGACCTCGGTCGCGACGTCGCCGGCCGCTGGGTGGTCGACCTCAACTTCGCCTACAACCCGTCCTGCGTCTACGACTACCGCTGGGTGTGCCCGCTCGCTCCTGCCGCAAACCGGCTCGAGGCGAGCACGCCTGTGGGCGAGCTGCTTCCCGAGGGCTACTGAGGCGACCTGTGTTCACCCTGCTCGGTGCCGACGGAAAGCCTTGTGCGAGTGAGGTTCCCGGAACACTGGGCGGCAACCGCCGGGGCAAGCTCTACGGACGTCTCGACTGCCCGTCCGCGTTGCGAGCCCTCCGGCAGGGCGGCTATGTCCAGCACCGCGTCTTCTTCGCCGACGAGGCGACGGCCATCGCCGCGGGCTACCGCCCGTGCGGCACCTGCCTGCGTGCCGAGTACGCCGCGTGGAAGGCGGCCACCTCTCGCTGACCGTGCGCTACCTGACACCGCCGGTTCCGGGGGACTTCCTGCTTCCCCGGAACCGGCGATCACCGCTGGTGGCTGCTGTCGTCAGGGTGCTGCCGTGAGCCCGGCGACGTAGCCGGCGGCCCGAGGGCTGCCCCAACCGGTGGTGAGGTCGTAGCCCGTGGTCGTCGGGAACCCGGGCACGGCACCCGGCGTGACGAACCCGTCTGAGCCGGTCTCCCACATCCGGTTGTCCTGCAGGACGCCGCTGGGTGCCGTGCCGTAGGTGTGGGCCGTCACGTCAGAGAACGCGCTGGCCCGGGGGAACCCGCTCGCATAGATCGCCGCGTTGAGGTTGCCGATACCGGGCTTGCCCGCCGACTTCCGCGAAGCGTTGGCGATGGCGGTGACTGCCGCGACCTGCGGTGAGCTGGCCGACGTACCTCCGAAGACGCCCCAGGCAGCGGGACCCTCGATCTCGGGGAAGTACGAGTAGTAGACGAGCACGCCGCCGTTGACCGCGGCGTTCCAGGCGAGGTCAGGGACGCCGCGGTGGTCACCGACGACACCCGCCACGGTCGACTGGTAGGCCGGCCGCGGGTAGACGCTCGACAGGCCGCCTCCGGTGCCGATCGACGCCCAGCTCTCGTTCCAGACAGCCTGGCTGCTGCCACCGGGTGTCCACGCCCAGTAGAGCGGGCTGCGGCTGCCGTCGTCGTTGAAGGGCTTGTCCTGCGTCGGTGCCCACGTCCAGCCGGACTGGACCTGGGTGCCGCCCACCGAGGTGACGTAGGGCGAGGAGTTGGGGTAGCTCACCGACGGGTGGTCCAGCGTTTGCCCCTGGTGGTGCGCGCGACCAGTGCCGAGCGACCCGTCGTCACCTGACGAGGCAAAGAACGTGTCGTGCTTGGCGAGTCCGCGCTGGAAGGTCTGGTCGAACTTCGCGAACTGGGGGGCCGCCGAGGCCCCGCCGAAGGCCTCCTCGCTGGTCCCGAACGACATGGAGAAGACGGTCCCGGCCGGGTACTTCGCGATGGCCCAGTCGATGGCCTTCATGAAGTTGGGCATGCCCTGGACGCCCTGGGTCTCGGCCACGGGGGTGCCGACGAGCACGATGTGCGCCCTCGGGGCCATGGCGTAGGCCCACTGCACGTCGAGGTTCGCCTCTCCGGCCCAGCTGTCGGCCGCCGTCGGTCCAGCGGTGCCGCTGCCGTTGCCGGTTGCGTGGGTGTAGTCGACCTTGCCGATCGGGAAGGCCGCTTCGAAGTCGGGGGTCGGCCCGTTGAAGGTCTTCGCGAAGAAGGCGACGTCGTTGGCGGCGGTGGGACTGCCGTACGAGTCCACGAGGACGATCGTCTGTCCGGCGCCGTCCGTGGTGGCGGGAGTAAGGGGTGCCAGCCCGTAGAACGCACGGATCTGGTCGGGTGTGTAGCAGTGGATGGTCGTGGACACGCGCCCATCCGGGGCGGGTCGCGTGCAGCTGGCTGGGTCGGCCGCGCCAGCGGCTGCCCCAGCCGCGTGGAACGCGGACTCGGGCGCCCGCGCAGACAGCGAGGTGCCGGTGGACACCGGCGTCGTGGTGCCAGCCAGGGCGGGTGCCCCGGCAGCAAGCCCGAGGCATCCGGCCACGGCTACCGCCAGGCCAATTCGAAGGGTCATCGTGTGCTCCCGTGATGGAGGGGTGGGGCCTCGTGGTCCCCTGGTGACACCGTGGGTGCGGTGTCCTCCGCAAGGCTCCGCCCAAAGCACGAAAAGGCCCCATGACAATTGTCATCGGGCGCTCCTCCGCGTCTTCGCCGCGGCAGAGCTGGGCATCCGGCCGTCGCCTGGCCCTCGGGTTCTAGAGTCGAGGGGTGAACCACCTGCTGCGCGAGGTGCTCCCGGTCCTCGCTCTCGACGAGGGGTATGCCGCGGCGCACCTCGACCTCGCGACCGGCAGCGCCCTGCCTGCGGCCCTTCCGGTGAACACCCTCGCCTCCGGCGCGGTCGCCGCTGCAGGTCTCGCGGGTGTCGCGCTGCGCGGGGGTGAGCAGGTGCGTGTCGACCCGCGCCAGGTGGCGGTGTCCTTCCGGAACGACCAGCTGCAGACGGTCAACGGGAGTCACGAGCCCGGATTCGCCCCGCTGTCAGGCTTTTTCGAGGCACGGGACGGCTGGGTCCGCACCCACGCCAACTATCCGCACCACCGAACGCGGCTGCTCCGCGCGTTCGCCCTTCGCGAGGGCGCCACCCGGGAAGACGCCGCCGCGGCGATCGCCGAGCTTTCGGCCCAGGAGGTCGAGGACGTTGTCACCGCCGACCACGGGATCGCGGTGCGGGTCCGACCGGTGTCCGAGTGGATGGCCTCGGAACCCGGGCGGGCCGTGGCCACCCACGACCTGCTCACGGTGGCCACCACCACCACCACCACCGCTGACCCCGCGGCCGTGCCCAGTCGCCCGCGGGTGCTGGACCTCACCAGGGTGCTCGCAGGGCCGGTCGCGACCCGGGCCCTGGCGCAGCTCGGCTGCGACGTCCTGCGGGTCGACAGTCCGCACCTGCCGGAGCTCGAAGCCCTCCACCTCGACACCGACGCGGGCAAGCGATCGACCCTGGTCGACCTGCAGGACGAGCACGCGCGCCACCGCCTCCACGAGCTCCTGGCCCGGGCCGATGTGCTGGTGACCGGCTATCGCCCCGGCGCGCTCGCGGCATACGGACTGGATCCTGACCACCTCGCGGAGCTGCACCCGCACCTCGTCTGCGCCTCCCTCACGGCGTGGACCCCGAGCGGCCCGTGGGGCGGGCGCCGCGGCTTCGACAGCATCGTCCAGGCGGCCACGGGGATCGCGCTCATCGAGTCGCGGGACGGTGCGTCGCCGGGCGCGCTCCCCGCCCAGGCTCTCGACCACGCGACGGGTTACCTCCTCGCTGCCGGGGTGCTGACCGCCCTGCGACGGCGGGCCACCGAGGGCGGCACCTGGCGGGTCGAGGCGCACCTGGCCCGCACCGCCCACTGGCTGCTCCAGACCGATGCGCTCGACGGGCCGGCCGCGCCGGTCGACGACTCGGGTCCGTGGTTGGTCGAGTCCGACACGGTCTACGGCCGGGTTGCCCAGTCGCGACCAGCGTTCGGAATCGATCACGCACCAAGGCAGTTCGCGTGGGTGGGTCGGCGCTGGGGGAGTGACGAAGCGGTCTGGGACCCGACCGGCTAGGGCGCCGGAATGGTGCGCGGGTCGAAGCCGAACGGCAGCTCGAGCCGGTGCGCGGACATCAGGGCGTCATCGGTGAGCACCTCACGCGTCGGCCCGTCCGCCACGACGACCCCGTCGGACAGCACGACCGACCGCGGGCACAGCTCATAGGCGTAGGGCAGGTCGTGGGTGACCATCAGCACCGTGACGTCGAGCGAGCGGACGATGTCGGCGAGCTCCCGCCGCGAGGCGGGGTCGAGGTTGGACGACGGCTCGTCGAGGACGAGGATCTCGGGCTCCATCGCGAGCACGGTCGCGACCGCGACGCGCCGGCGCTGCCCGAACGACAGGTGGTGTGGCGGCCGGTCGATGAAGTCGACCATCCCGACCTGGTCGAGGGCCGCGACGACACGGGCCTCGAGGGCGGCTCCGCGCAGCCCCAGGTTGGCCGGCCCGAACTCGACGTCAGCGCGCACCGTCGGCATGAACAGCTGGTCGTCGGGGTCCTGGAAGACCACGCCAACGCGGCGCCGGATGTCCATCAGGTTGTCCTTGGTCACCGGCATCCCGGAGACGGAGACCGCGCCGGCGCCCGCGGTGAGGATGCCGTTGAGGTGCAGCACGAGCGTCGTCTTGCCAGCACCGTTGGGGCCGAGCAGGGCGACGCGTTCGCCTTGGTGCACATGGAGATTCACGCCGAACAGGGCCTGGTGGCCATCCGGGTAGGCGTAGGCCAGGCCTCGGACGTCGAGGACGGGCGCGCTCACAGCGTCACCGCCACGAGCAGCGTGGCCAGCGCCGCGGCAGGGAGTATGCCGGCCCGTCGCCACTGCTCGGCGGTCGCCGTCATCGGGTGCGTCACCGGCAGCTGGCCGGTGTAGCCGCGCGAGAGCATGGCGAGGTGCACCCGTTCACCGCGCTCGTAGGAGCGGATGAACAGCGCGCCGGCAGTCGTCGCGAGGACCGGCCAGGAGCGGAGGCTCCTGGCCTGGAAGCCGCGTGACTCCCGAGCGACCTTCATCCGGGCCAACTCTCCGGTGACGACCTCGAGGTAGCGCACCATGAAGCCCATGATCTGCACGAGCTGGTGGGGCAGCCGCAGTCGTTCCAGCCCGCCCACGACGTGCCGGGGCTCGGTGGTCGTCGCGAGCACGAGGGACGCCATCACGCCCAGCGTCCCCTTGGCCAGCAGGGCCCAGGCGCTGAGCAGCCCGCTCTCGGACAGCCGAAGCGGACCGACCTCGACCCGGGGCCCGGTGGCGACGAACGGCATCAGCACGGCGAACACGACGAACGGCACCTCGACCACCATCCGCTTGGCGTAGTAGCCGAACGGCACCCGGGAGCAGCGCTGGGCCACGAGGACGAGCGCGAGGTACACGGCATACGCGGCGAACGCGGTCCGTGGCGTGAGGACCACGGTGACGACGACGCCCAGCAGCGCCACGAGCTTGGCGTGGGCGGGCAGGCGGTGCACGAGCGAGTGTCCGTGGAAGTGCAGGTGGTGGCCGTGTCCTGCGCCCACGTCAGCGGTCGCCGTCCGTGGTCGTGTCGCCGGAGGTGTCGCCAGCGGTGTCGGCCTGGTCGCGGCGGCGGACGACGAGGAAGAGGCCACCGGCGAGCACGAGGACGAGGGTGGCTCCCACGACGCCCGCGAGGCCGCGCGACAACCGGGCGTTCTCCACACCCCGGGTGGAGTAGCCGGCGAAGGGCGAACCGTCGCTGGCGTGAGCGCCCGCAGAGTGCAGGAAACCCTTCTCACCGGCCACGAACGCCAGCCCGTCGGGGTGGCTGGAGGCATAGAACGACACGATCCCGGCGAGGAACAGCGACACGAGAACGCCGATGACCACGAGGCGCCGGGTGGTCACCCGAGGTCGGGCTGACCGCGCCACCTCGGTGGCATCGGTCGGCTCGGTGGGCTCCGTTGGCTCGGCGGCCCCGGTCATGGTCGGGGACGGGCTGGCCTTGGTCATGCCGGCACCTCCGCACGGATGGTCAGGGTGCGCCGGCGCAGGGCGGGGCGCGCGCCGTAGACGAGGTCCGGGCGGACGGCGACGATGCTCGACACGGCCAGCGCCGTGATGGCGGCCTCGCCCAGCCCGATCACGCTGTGCACCCCCACCATCGCGGTCGCGACGGTGGAGAAGGGCACGTCGGCGACGCCCCCGATGGCGAACAGGAGGGAGAAGGCGAACGCCGCTGTCGGCACGGAGACGAACGCCGCGACGCAGGCGGCCGGGACGACCGAGGCCGGCCGCTTCGGGAGCACCCGGCGCAGGGCGACGAACACCAGCCAGCCGACCCAGACCCCTATCACGCCCATCAGCGTGATGTTGGTGCCGAGTGCGGTGAGCCCGCCGTCGGCCATCAGGGTGGCCTGGACGATGAGCACGACCGTGATCGCCAGGGTGGCCGTCCACGGGCCGACGAGCACCGCCGCGAGGGCACCACCCAGGAGGTGACCGGACGTGCCCGCCCCGATCGGGAAGTTCAGCATCTGCGTCGCGAAGACGAACAGCGCGACCAGACCGGCCAGGGGAGCGGTGCGGTCGTCGAGCTCGCGACGGGCACCGCGCAACGCCAGTCCCACCCCAGCTGCCGCGACCACGGCAGTGCCGGCCGACGTGGGTGCGTCGAGGAATCCGTCGGGGACGTGCACGAGGTGCTCCTGCCTGCTCGGGTGGGCCGCCTGCTGCTGGGATAGGTTTGCCGCAGGACGTGAACCAGCCTATTGCAAACTATTCGCAATAGACACCTTGCCGGATTGGAGACCAACGACCGTGAGCGAGCGACTCAGCCCCGGCGACACCGCGCCCGACTTCACCCTGACCGACGACAAGGGTGCCCAGGTCAGCCTGTCCGACCTGCGTGGCAAGAAGGTCATCGTCTACTTCTACCCGGCCGCGATGACCCCGGGCTGCACGACGCAGGCCTGCGACTTCAGCGACAACATCAACACGCTCCACCGGGAGGGCTACGAGGTGCTCGGCATCTCGCCCGACAAACCGGAGAAGCTGGCGAAGTTCCGCGAGCACGACGGCCTCACCATCCAGCTGCTGTCCGACGCGGACAAGTCGGTGATGAACGCCTACGGCGCCTTCGGCGAGAAGAAGCTCTACGGCAAGACCGTCCAGGGTGTCCTGCGCAGCACGGTGGTCGTCGACGAGTCCGGCACGGTGTCCAACGCCTGGTACAACGTCAAGGCCACCGGTCACGTCGCCAAGCTGCGCCGCGACCTCGGCCTCGCCTGACCCCGCTCTTCCCGACCGATCCACCAAGGAGCGCCGCATGAGCGACGACAGCACCAGCAAGCCGTCCCCCGAACGCAGCAAGTCGGTCGACCAGATCGAGGCCGACATCGCTGCGGCCCGGGAGCGCCTCGCGGGCACCGTCGACGAGCTGCACACCCGCACGGCGCCGCACGAGATCGCCCGGCGGCAGGTCGAGTCGGCCAAGACGAAGTTCACCGAGGCGACCCACACGGAGTCCGGTGACCTGCGCACCGAACGCATCGCTGCGCTCGCGGCCGCCGCCATCGCGCTCATCGGGCTGGGCGCTGTCCGACGCCGTCGCGGCTGACACCCACGACCCCGCCTCCGGGCTGGGATCGCGCCGACACCCACGACGGTGAGGTATGCCGCGGGGCGGGTCCCGCGGCATACCTCACGTCACCCGGCGACCGGCAGGCCTGCCTCGCGCCAGGCGCGGAAGCCGCCGACCACGTCGGTCGCACGGCGAATTCCCAAGCGGAGCAACGCGTCTGCGGCCAGTGACGAGGTGAAACCCTCCTGGCACAGGACGAGCACGCGGGTGTCGTAGGCAGCGATCGGGAGGCGCGCCTCGTGCCGCGGGTCGAACCGCCACTCGAGCACGTTGCGCTCGATGACGAGCGGACCGAGGTGTGCCGCGACCTCGCCCTCGAACGCGCGCTGGGCTGCCGGCCTGATGTCGACGAGCACGGCGCGCCCGTAGAGCACCTCCTGGTAGGCGCCACGTGCGCTGACCCGGTCCAGCCGGCTGCGGGCGTCGGTCAGCTGGTCGTCGATCCCCGCGTAGGTCGGCGCCTCCCAGCCGCGGCCACTCGTCGGTGCGGCAGGCGCCGTCGGGTCGCTGAACAGCCGGGTCTCCCAGTGGACGGTCGTGGCGCTCACCACTGCTCACCCGCCGTTTCGATGCCGGTCTGGCGAAGCGTGTTGTCGAGCAGGGCGTAGCGGGTCATGCCACGCAGCGCGGGGGAGTAGACGTGGACCGAGAGGGCGGGTCGGTCGCCGAGGTTGGTCACGTTGTGGATGTGGTGTGTTCCGAACGAGCGGCCCTCGCCCTCCCAGAGGTAGCGGTCGTGCGCGGCGTTGTTCGACCAGGACTGCTCCGCGAGGTCACCCTTGACGGTGAGGAAGGCGCCCTCGGACTGGAGGTGGTCGTGCCAGCCGGTGGAGGACCCGACCGGCCAGTGGATCAGCCAGATCTCGAGGTGGTCGGTGGCGTCGAGCCGGTGCCAGCTGCGCTCGGTGGCGTCGAGGTCGACCTCGCGTTCGAGGTCAGGATCGGTGGCGAACAGCCGTGCGGTGCGCATCAGCTGGCTGCGGGTGAAGCGGTTGACGCCGGGAGTGCCGGCTGTGGTGATGGCGGTCATGGTGTCTCTCCTGCTCATGAGTTCGGGGTGGGGTGTCGGAATGCGGCGCGAGGCAACACATTCGGGGACACAGCGATCCCTGGGTCAGGAGCAGGTCGAGGTGGATGCGGTGGTATGCCGCGTGGCTGAGAAGGGGTGGGGCCATGGGTTCGTCTCCGGTTCGGGCGGCGCGCTCACAGATGGGGCGCCGGGGCTGGTGCGGGCTGAGGTCAGGCGCAGCAGCAACACCGCATGACGCCGCCGCACATGGAACCCATGTGCATGCGGAACGCCGCGGTGGTCGAAGACATGGCACCAGTGGAGCACGACGTGCAGGGGGTCGTCCACGGTGAACGGTCCGCGTCTCGCACACCGGACCATTCGGTGGGTCCGTTCGTCGACCGTTCGGGTCAGTGGCGAGACGACTCTCCAGCCTCAGTCCGTCCCCGGCGTCGGGAACCTGGCGGTCTGCCGGAGGGTGCGGAACGAGCGCTGACCGACCACGAGCTGGGCGGCGAAGTAGAGGACGCCGGCGGCGACGCCGACGACCGTCACCGCTGCGGCCGCCGCCCCTGCTGCACTGGTGACGAGGGCACCGAGGGTGCCGGCAACGACGGTGTTGACGGCGGACAGGAAGATGCTGGTGCTCGCGACCACATGGCTGAAGGTGGAACGAGGCCAGCCCATGAGATAGGTGTCCATCAGACCCTGCTGGTCGTCGTGCGGGGAGGTGACGAAGTAGGGGGCGAGGCTCGGGTCGATCTCGAGGTAGCCAGCCCGGAGCCGGTTCATGCCCAGGATCGCCGAGGCGTCGTCGATGCTGGCGTTGACGACCCGGGCCTGGGTGAGCGTGCCCATGACGAGCACGGCGGCCGCGAGGCCGATGGCCATCACCCGGAAGGCATTGCCGAAGCCTGTTGCCTGCGCAAACAGGGCGAGCACCACGAGGGACGCCGACGCGATCGTCAGGTGGATGGTGATCCGGCTCATCACCTCTGACCACGTCATGCTGCGGGACGCGAGCAGGCTCCAGTGCTCGGTCGCGAGGATCTGGGCCTTGACACCCGCTGGCACCGGCTCAGCAGCCTCGCCCGTCGACGGGTTGGCCGAAGCGTGCGGCGGCCCGGACGGGGGACCTGGCTCGGCCGGAGGTTGCGGTGGCCCCGAGCTGGGACCTGGCTCGGGCACTGGCACGGTCATGGCGCGACTCCCTCCGATTGGACCCCGGATGCCTGTTGCAGGCGCCCGATCCCAGTGTGCTCCCGCAGTCCGCCCCCGGTCAGGCGGTCGTGGTGGCGCGCGCGCCCAGGCGACGGCTGATGAAAGACCCCCACAGGGCCGCGAAGACGAACATGAAGAGGGAGTAGACGGCGGCCGGGATGGAGATCTCGGTGGCTTCGAGCACCTCGACGGCGACGAAGATCGCCAGGGTCGCGTTGTGCACCCCGATCTCCATCGAGGACGCGATGGCCTGCCCCTCGACGATGCCGAGTGCTTTGGGGATGAGGTAGCCGGCGACGAGGCTGGCTGCACAGAACAGGGCCGCGACGAACCCGACATCGGCGAGGTAGCCGGCGACGTTCTCGCGCTGGTCGAGCAGGATGCCGACCACCAGGACGGCCAGGATGACGGCCGAGCCGATGCGGACACCCTTGTCCGCGCGTTGCGCGAACTCCTGCGCCCGGGCCCGGACGACCATCCCGATCGCGACCGGGACGAGGACGATCGCGAACACCTCGAGGACCTTGCCGAACTGCAGGCTGACCGCGTCGGACTGGTCGTAGTGGGCGATCGCCAGGTTGGTGATGATCGGCAGGCTGACGATGGCGATGATCGAGTTGATCGCGGTCAGCGTGACGTTGAGCGCCACGTCACCGTGGAACAGGTGGCTGAACAGGTTGGCGCTGGTGCCGCCGGGGGAGGCGGCGAGCAGCATCATGCCGATGGCCAGCAGGGGCGGCAGATCGAACAGCTTGACCAGACCGAAACAGACCGCGGGCAGCAGGAGCAGCTGGCAGGCGAGCGCCACCGCCACCGCGCGTGGGTGCCGCCCGACCCGCCGGAAGTCGTCCGGCGTGAGGGATAGCCCCAGGCCGAACATGATGATGGCCAGGGCGATGGGCAGTCCCACGGCGGTCAGCGCTGAGTCCATGACCGGACTGTAGGGGCCTCGCGGGCGATGGGGGCGCTGTTCACCGCAGAAACGCGAAAGGGCCGTCGCAGTGCGATCGGCCCCTTCGAGAGTGGTGCGCCATCAGGGACTCGAACCCCGAACCCGCTGATTAAGAGTCAGCTGCTCTGCCAATTGAGCTAATGGCGCGCGAGGAGAGACCTTACAGGACGAAGCGGGCCGGGTGAAATCGGCTGACGCGACGGCTCATTCGCCCGGATCGCCACCGGTTTGGCGCCGGCCCGAGGCGACCAGGGCGGTGCCGCCAGCCAGCGCCAGAGCTGCGACACCGACGGCCAACCCGATCCGCAGACCCCGACCGCTGCCGGCTGCGTCGGCATCGTCGGGGACGGTCGACGCCACACTGGTGCTGGATGGGCTCGGCGTCCCCGGAAGTGGCGTGGCCGACGGCACGCTGGTCTCGGAGGCAGGGGTGGTGGGCGTGGCGGCAGCAGCGACCGTGAAGGTCGTCTTGTCCGACACAGGGTGCCCGTCCTCGCTGACGACGCGGTAGGTCACGGTGTAGCGGCCGTTGGCCAGGTCGGGGGCGAGCGGCTGGGTGACGGTCACGCCGTCGACGACCGTCTTTCCGGCAGAGACCGCACCATTGGCTCCGGTCACCGTGACGGTCGCGAAGCTGGTGCTGATCGGCTCGTTGAAGGTCAGCACGACCTCGGTCGGCACGGTGTCCATCGACGCGCCGTCCTTGGGGGAGATCGACTTCAGCGCTGCGTGGGCATCCGCGCCCGTCGCCATGATGAGTGAGCTGAGCACGCCGAGGAGCAGGCCGAGGATCGCGACCCAGACACTGATCCGGATGATCCTGCGCTTGCCTTCGGAGTCCATGAACACCCGACCATCTTGCCTGACGCCTGCCGAGGCGAAGCCGCGCCCCCGCCGCCCTGCGCCGCGCCCCCGCCGCCCTGCGCCGGCCCTGCGCCGCATCCCCGCCGCCCCCGCGCCGCCCTCGACAGCCGCAGGCCGCCGTCAGCTCGCCTCGCGGACGAGACCCTCGACGTGCCAGACGATCCCGCGTCGGGCGTGCACCGACGTCAGCCCACGCCCCCGGAGCACCTCGAGCATCGCCTCGGGTGGGTGCGTGAACGACTGGAACCGGCGACCCGTCAGGCGCATCACGGCGTTCTCTGCGGAGACCAACGCCCTGCTGCCGAGGTTGCGCGGCGGATGGCTGAACACCAACAGGTGGCGGGCATGGTCGGCGGCCGCGCCCAGGAGCCGCTCGTAGTCCGGGTAGCAGCAGACCACACGGTGCAGCACCACGACGTCGGCCTGCTCGACCTCGTCCGGTGCCTCGACGATGTCGTGCAGCCGCCGCTCCATCCGGTCGCCGAAGCCCGCTGACTCCGCGAGCGCGCGGGCCGGGCCGTCGTAGGACGCCACGAGCTCGAGGTTCGTCGTCCGGGCGGCGCCACGCTTCAGCAGCTCGAGCTGGATCTCGCCGACACCGCCACCGATCTCCAGCACGGTCGCTCCGGTCACGCCGCGGCCGGCGAGGAAGTCGACCATGTCGCGCTCGGTCGACCCCAGACCGCGCTTGCGGTAGCGACGGGCCACCCGCCGGGCAAAGCGTGGCCCGAAGATCTCGTCGTAACCCTGGGGGTCGCAGCAGCCTGGCATGGGTCCAGTCTCCCGGCGCCTGACCGGCGGCACCAGAGCCCGGACACGACGAAGGCCCCCGACCATCTCGGTCAGGGGCCTTCGGTGTGGGGTGAGCGACGGGGCTTGAACCCGCGACCCCCGCGACCACAACGCGGTGCTCTACCAGCTGAGCTACGCCCACCATGCGTCACGACCGGACAATGCCGGCCGCGGAAGCGACGCCAATAGTACCTGTTCCGGACCGGTGCTCGTGACCACCCCGGTGGACCCCCGCCCAAGGTCAGGGGCGCGCCGCCGGCACCCGGCGGCATACGGATGGGTTGTCGGGCAGCGGTCAGCTGTGGTCGACCACGTGACGCGCGGCGAGGCCCTTGGCGGTGTCGCTGTCGGGTCCGGGCGGCGGGACGAACACGGCCTCGCGGTAGTAGCGCAGCTCGGCGATCGACTCGCGGATGTCGGCGAGCGCGCGGTGGCCGCCGGACTTCTTGGGCGATCCGAAGTAGGCGCGCGGGTACCAGCGCCGGGACAGCTCCTTGATCGAGGACACGTCGATGATGCGGTAGTGCAGGTGGGCCTCGAGCTCGGCCATGTCGCGCGCGAGGAAGTTGCGGTCGGTGCCCACCGTGTTGCCGCCCAGCGGGGCCTTGCGCGGCTCGGGCACCCACTCGCGGATGTAGGCGAGCACCTGCTGCTGCGCGTCGTCCATGGTCGTGCCGCCGTCGAGCTCCTCGAGCAGCCCTGAGGAGGTGTGCATGGTGCGGACGAAGTCGTCCATCTGCTCCAGCGCCTCGGCCGGGGGCTTGATGACGACGTCGACGCCGTCGCCGAGCTGGTTGAGCTCGAAGTCGGTCACGAGCGCCGCGACCTCGATGAGGGCGTCGGCCTCCAGGGAGAGCCCGGTCATCTCGCAGTCGATCCAGACGATGCGGTCGTTGACGGACTTTTCGGTGGGGGTGGCAGTCACCGGACCACCATATTGCCCCGCAGTGACAAGGCAGCGCCACGACCGCCTCGACTACCCTGCCCGTCATGACGTGGGGATCAGAGCAGGGGTATGCCGCGGACGCACCGCCCGCGGGTGGGCCCGCCGCAGGAGCGCCGGGGGCCGGTGGAACCGGTGCGACCGGCCGGGGCAGGTTGCGCGGGTGGCTGCTCGCGGGCTTCATCCTGGTGGGCTTCGGGCTGGCTGCCGTCGTGCTGTCCGTCTACTACGGGGCGACGCTGGGCTTCGTCACGACACTGCTGGCAGTAGTACTCGCGGCCATCCCCCTGGGCATCGTCATCCCCACCTTCCTGTGGCTGGACCGGTTCGAGGCCGAACCGTGGCGCTACCTCGTCACGGCGTTTCTCTGGGGCGCCCTCGTCGCGGCGCTCGCCGCAGGGGTCTTCAACACCGGTGCCAACATCGCCTTCCAGGCCGCCACCGGCCGGGACGACGACGCGATGCTCGCCACCGCCGTCTTCTCGGCACCGCTGGTGGAGGAGGCGTGCAAGGGCCTGCTCGTCCTGCTGATCTGGTGGTTCCGGCGTCGCGAGTTCGACGGGATCATCGACGGGATGGTCTATGCCGGGGTGGTCGCCGCCGGCTTCGCGTTCACCGAGAACATCCAGTACCTCGGCATGGCGTACACCGACGGTGGTGATGCGGCGCTCACCGGCACGTTCATCGCCCGCTGCCTGTTCACGCCGTTCGCCCACCCCATGTTCACCGTGCTCACCGGCATCGGGATCGGGATCGCCGCGACCACGCGCAACCGCGGGCTCAAGGTCTTCGCACCCATCGGCGGCTACCTCCTGGCGGCGCTCTCCCACGCGGTGTGGAACCTCGCGGCCATCACCGGCGGAGCGGGGATGCTGTCGGTCTACTTCGTCGTCGAGGTGCCGATCTTCATCGCGTTCGTCGCCCTCGTGGTCTGGGCCCGCCGCCGGGAGGGTCGCCTCATCGGCCGGCACCTCAGCGAGTACGCCGACGCCGGGTGGCTGTCGCCGAGCGAGGTCCACATGCTGTCGACGATGAACGGCCGCCGGTCGGCCCGGGTGTGGGCGCGAACCTCGGGCGGTCGCGCCATGCTGCGGTCGATGCGCCGGTTCCAGGACTCGGCCAGCGAGCTGGCCCTGCTGCGTGCCCGGATGCACCACAGCGCGGCCGACGCCAAGGCGCTGGAGACCGAGCGCGACCTGCTCCAGACCATCACCACCAGCCGCAGGGACTTCCTCGGGGCGTACTAGCGTGCAGGGGGTGCGCACCCAGGAGATCGCCTCGACCATCGGCCCCGACCTGATCGCCCTGCGGCGCGAGCTGCACCAGATCCCCGAGCTCGGGATGTCGCTGCCCCTGACGCAGCAGGCGGTCCTCGATGCGCTGGTGGGGTTGGACCTCGAGGTCACCGTGGGGGAGTCGCTCTCCTCGGTCGTGGCCGTGCTGCGCGGTCGTGGGGGCGTGGCGGCGGGTGGCCAGGGTGGCGCGGGCGACAGCGGACCGGCCGGCGACGATGCCGCCGGCGGCCGGCGTCCCGTGGTGCTGCTGCGCGGCGACATGGACGCCCTGCCCGTGCGTGAGGACCTGCCGCTCGACTTCGTGTCACGGCACGAGGGCCTGATGCACGCCTGCGGTCACGACCTGCACGTCGCGGGCCTGGTCGGCGCCGCACGGATCCTGCACGAGCTGCGCGACGAGCTCGAAGGTGACGTCGTCTTCATGTTCCAGCCGGGGGAGGAGGGCCCCGGCGGGGCGAAGCCGATGATCGACGAGGGTCTGCTCGAGGCGGCTGGGAGGCGCGTCGACGCGGCATACGCGCTGCACGTGTATTCCTCCGAGCACCCCCTGGGGATGTGGTTCGGACGTCCCGGGCCGCTCATGGCGGCGGCCGACGAGATCAAGGTGCGGGTCGTGGGGGAGGGCGGCCACGGGTCGCAGCCGTTCCGCGCCAAGGACCCGATCCCCGTCGCCTGCGAGATCGTCGTGGCGCTGCAGACGCTGGTGACGCGCCAGTTCAACGTCTTCGACCCAGTGGTGATCACGGTCGGCAAGTTCGCCGGTGGCACCAAGGACAACATCATCCCCGACGACGCGGTGTTCGAGGCGACGGTGCGCAGCCTGTCGGAGGAGGCGCGGGCCGAGGTCGCCCGCAAGATCGAGCTGCTCGCCACCCAGCTCGCCGAGGCACACGGGCTGACGGCCGAGGTCGAGTACCTGCCCGGGTATCCGGTGACGGTCAACGACGAGGGCGAGTATGCGTTCGCCAAGGACACGATCGTCGACCTGTTCGGGGAGGATCGCTACACCCACCAACGCGATCCCGAGATGGGCTCGGAGGACTTCTCGTTCGTCGGGCAGCTGGTCCCGAGCGCATACGTGAACCTCAGTGCCTGCCCGGCTGCGGACTTCGACTCGGCGCCGGACAACCACTCACCGCGGGCGGACTTCGACGACTCGGTCGTGCCGGACGGGGCAGCCCTGCTGGCCGAGCTCGCCCTGCGTCGCCTGGCGCAACTGAATGCGGGTTCGCGCTCGTCCTAGACTCTGCGGCATTGCCCCCGTAGCTCAGCTGGATAGAGCAAGAGCCTTCTAATCTCTAGGTCGCAGGTTCGAGTCCTGCCGGGGGCACCGAACCGAACGAAGTGAGGTCGGTGACCCTGGTCAGGACGATGGGAGCCGGAGGGCACGCGCGAGGGACGAGCTCGGTCCCGACGGCGGATCCTGCCGGGGGCACCACTCGCGCGTGCGTTCAGCCGGACAGCTCGACCACGGCGATCGGTTCGTAGTGCGGCCGGCCCTTGCCCTCGCCGCGGTGGGACGCGAAGAGGGTGACCTCGTCCGCGGTCCAGGTCGGCCCGGCATACGCGTCGAGCACCCGCAACCACCGCGTCGCCTCGAACGGGTGACGTGACCGGGCGACGGTGAGGTGCGGCGTGAACGGGCCACCCTCGGGGTTGGCGCCGACGTGGCTGCACGCCCGTCGGACTGCACGGGCCAGACCCGCGAGCGACTCCAGGGACTCCTCATCGCCGTCGACGCCCATCCAGGTGACCCGGGCTTCGTACGGGTTGGGGAAGGCACCACCGCCCTTGATGCGCAACGGCATCGGGCTGCGGTCGCCCACTGCCTCGGCGATCCCGTCGACCAGGCCTTCGACCAGGCGGCTGGGCACGTGCGCCATGAAGGCGGTGGTGACGTGCCAGAGGCTGGGGTCGGTCCACCGCAGGTCCGGGCCGGCGTCACGGCGCGGGTCGAGGAACTCGGCCAGGTCCTCCAGGGCGGTCTCGGTCGGAACGACGGCGGCAAAGATGCGCATCGGCCCATTGTGGCCGGGGCGCACTCGATTAGATTGGACGCCGGGAGGAAGGGGCCAACCATGAGGCAGCTGTCGGGGCGGCTCGACTGGACCTTGCCGCGCACCTGGTTCGTCACGGCGCGCCTGCTCGAGGCGGCGGCGGCCGTGGCGCTCGCCTCGTCGGCCTACCAGAGCTGGCTGGTCTTCCGCACGTCGAGCCAGGTCTTCGGACCCAACGGCGAGGTCCTGCCCGCCGGCCCTCCGTTCCTGGACCGGATCGCGATGTTCGCCATCTTCGGGACCGGGTTCGGGCAGTCGCCGGTCGGCGCGCTCGTGGCCTGTCTGCTGGTCCTGGCGGTGCTGGCCGTGCTGCTCTTCGCCCGGCCGGTCGCGCACGCGGCGCTGCTGCGCTGGGAGGTGCTCGCGGTCTGGGCAGTCGTCGTCCTGGTCAACCTGTTCCTCGTCGCCTCGGCGGCCGTGGGGCTGGTTCGCGGCGACCCCAACGCGCCGGAGGACGAGACCGTCTCGTACTACGGCGGGCTCAATCCCACCGAACAGGTGCTCAACGGTCTCCCCATCCCGGTCATCTGCCTGCTGCTGATGGGGTTGTCCGCGATCTGGTGGCTGCGCCTCCCCGAGGAGTTCGACGAGCCCGAGGACGAGCCCGACGGCGAACGCGCTCGAGAACGGCGGCGGTGGCGCCCGGCCCCCGCCCAGGACGCCAACATCGACGACCTCACCCTCGACGGGGTCGAGCTGATCGAGCCCGTCGAACGCCTCCAGCCCCGAGGCGGCGGCGACGACGGGTCGACGCCCAGCGGCTACGACGACTACTTCCGCCGCTTCTAGACCGTCCCGTTCCGGCGGCCGTGGGGCATCCGTGCGGTCGGGGCCTGGCGTCCGGTCCGGGTCGTCCTTGGGAGCGCATGTCGCGGTGGTCCGTTCGGACAGGATATTTACCTAACGCCTGCTCCGACCGGGTCTGTCGCGCGCAGGGGAGGGCGTCCGATTCGTTAGGCTTGCGGTGTGATTTCAAGGGACGACGCCATGTCGATGTTGGGCGCCGTGACGACCCTCCGTGAACGCGTCGAGCAGGCGGATCTGCCGCTCGACATCCCCGAAGTGATGACCGGTCGGACGACCCGCGACGCACTCCTCAAGCAGCTCGACGACTACGTCATCCCCCGGCTGCGCTCGCTCGACGCCCCCCTCCTGGCGGTCGTCGGCGGGTCGACGGGAGCCGGCAAGTCGACGTTGGTCAACTCGATCGTCGACGCCGAGGTGAGCCGCTCCGGGGTGCTGCGCCCGACGACGACCACCCCTGTCCTGGTGCACCACCCCGAGGACGAGCGGTGGTTCTCCGACGACCGGGTGCTGCCGGGACTCAGCCGCGTGACCGGAGCCCCGAGTGCCGACGACGGCACCAAGGCGCTGCGTCTGGTGGCATCGAGCTCGCTTCCGGCCGGCATGGCCCTGCTCGATGCGCCGGACATCGACTCGGTCGTCAGCGCCAACCGGGCGCTCGCGACCCAGCTCCTCTCGGCGGCCGACCTGTGGCTCTTCGTCACGACGGCCGCCCGCTATGCCGATGCCGTCCCCTGGGACCTCCTGCGCCAGGCGTCCGAGCGCGGCACCGCCGTCGCCATCGTGCTGGACCGGGTGCCGCCCGAGGCGATGGCCGACATCCGCAGTCACCTCGCGTCGATGCTGCGCGAGCAGGGCCTGTCCACCGCACCCATCTTCGGCATCCCCGAAGCCGCCCTGACCGTCGAGGGCCGGCTGCCGGAGCAGGACGTCGCCCGGCTCCGTTCGTGGCTGACCGCGCTCGCCAGCGACTCCCGGGCGCGATCGGTCATCGTCAAGCAGACCCTCGATGGTGCGCTGGGCAGCCTGAACGACCGGGCAGGCACCCTCATCGCGGCAACCCGCCAGCAGGCGCACGCCGTCGCCGCGCTCACCAAGGCCTCCCACGTGGCCTACCTCGACGCGGTGTCCAACGTCGAGCACGGCATGACCGACGGCACCCTGCTGCGCGGCGAGGTACTCGCGCGGTGGCAGGAGTACGTCGGCACCGGCGAGTTCTTCAAGCAGGTCGAGTCGACGATCTCCAAGGTGCGCGACCGGATCACCGCGGCTCTCAAGGGCCAGGCACCGCCGGCGGGTGACCTCGGCGAGGCGCTCCAGACCGGCGTCGCCGCCCTCATCAACGCGCAGGGGCAGGGTGCGGCCGCGACCGTCGCACGACAGTGGCGTCAGCTCCCCGGCGGCAACCGACTGCTCGACGAGGCACCCGAGCTGTCCAAGGCGTCGCCCGACCTGACCTCCGAGATCGACCGGCTGGTCCGGGACTGGCAGGGCGAGGTCCTCGACCTCGTGCGCGGTGAGGGCAAGGACCGTCGCACCACGGCGCGCATCGCGGCATACGGCCTCAACGGCATCGGGGTGATCCTGATGCTGGTGGCGTTTGCCCACACGGGTGGCCTGGTCGGCGCCGAGGTCGGCATCGCGGGCGGCACCGCCGTGCTCGCCCAGAAGGTGCTCGAGGCGATCTTCGGCGACCAGGCCGTGCGAGACATGGCGACGAAGGCGCGCAAGCTCCTGCTCGAGCACGTGCAGGAGCTGTATGCCGCGGAGCGACTTCGCTATGACGGTGCCCTCGTCGGGGTGGAGACCAGAGAAGGCCAGGCGGAGCGCCTGGCCGACGCGGCAGCAGCGGTGAAGGCGGTTCGATGAGCCCGTTGAAGATGGGCAGCAAGCAGGTCAAGTCCGTGAGCAGCGAGGAGCTGACCGCCCGGTCGCGTGCCCTCGAACAGGCGGTGGCAGCAGGCGGGTCCCAGCTCGAGGCAGCTGCTGTGGCCTCGGCCAAAGCCGTTGTCGAGAAGATCACGCAGCGAATCTCCAAGACCGGCAACCACACTGTCGTCGCCCTCGCCGGTGCCACGGGGTCGGGCAAGTCCAGCCTGTTCAACGCGCTGGTCGGCTCAACGGTCGCGGTCGTCGGCGCCCGCCGCCCGACGACCTCACGACCGGTCGCGGCCGTGTGGGGCGAGGAGGACGCCACGGACCTGCTCGACTGGCTGTCGGTGTCCCAGCGCCACCACGTGGACCTGCCGCCGGACTCCGATGACGGTCTCCCCGGGACCCCTTGGAACCTCGACGGCCTGGTGCTGCTCGACCTGCCTGACTTCGACTCGCGGGTCGACGCCCACCGCGTCGAGTCCGAGCGCGTGCTCGAGCTCGTGGATGTCTTCGTCTGGGTGACCGACCCCCAGAAGTACGCGGACGCCCGGCTGCACGACGACTACCTGCGCACCCTGTCGACCCACGACGCCGTCACGGTCGTGGTGCTCAACCAGGCGGACCGGCTGTCCGCGGAGGCCAAGAGCCAGATCCGCGGCGATCTGACACGGCTGGCCGCCGAGGACGGCATACCCGGCGTCCAGGTGATCGCGACCTCCGCCGCCACCGGCGCGGGTGTCGACGACCTCCGGCTGCGACTCGCGACGGCAGTGGCGGCCCAGAACGCCGCCCAGCACCGGCTGCTTGCCGACATCTCCGCCAGTGCAGGCGCGTTGCGCGGGGGAGTGGCCCTGACCGAGCCGAACCTGTCCGACACGGTGGACGCCGACCTGGTCGACGCACTCTCCCGTGCCGCAGGCATCCCGACGGTGGTGGCGGCCGTCGAGCGGGACTACCGCAACCAGGCCTGGGGACGCACCGGCTGGCCGTTCACGCGGTGGGTTCGTGCGCTGCGTCCCGACCCGATGAAGCGGCTGCGACTCAACACCCGTGATGCGGTGGAGGAGAAGCTCGCTGTGACGGCCGGCGACGTGCGCACCGTGCTGGGCCGATCGTCGCTCCCGCCGCCCACGCCCGCCGCGCGCTCCGCGGTCGAGCTGGCCACCCGACGGGTCGGAGACCAGGCGGCCGAAGGCCTGCCCAACCGGTGGGCCGAGGCAGTCGCCGACGCAGCCACCCCGCCGGGACCCGAGCTGGCCGACGCCCTCGACCAGGCCGTCGTGGGCACGTCACTGAAGATGCGGGCACCGATGTGGTGGCAGGCCTTCGGGCTCGCCCAGCTCGTCCTTGCCCTCATTGCCGTGGTCGGGTTCCTCTGGTTGGCCGTGCTCGTCGTGATGGGCTGGCTGGCTCTTCCCGAGATGGACACCCCACGATTCGGGCCGCTGCCCTACCCGTTGCTGATGTTCGCCGGAGGTCTGCTGCTCGGGCTGGCCCTGGCCGCCCTCGCCCGGACGCTCGGACGCACCGGCGCCCGTCGTCGCGGCCAGCGCATCCGTCGGCGGTTGACCGACCAGATCGCGGACGTGGCACGTGAGCGCATCATCGGTCCCGTGCGGTCGGTCCTGGAACGGCACCGGATCACCCGCGAGTCGCTGGACCGCGCGGAGATGCGGCTGGCCCCGGCCAGCACGCGTCGCTGACGGCCCTCGCCTGATCCTCGCGTCGGCCGCAGGTCGGCCGGGCTGAACGTGGTGGTGCAGGCCAAGTGCGGGCAGGTATGGCGCCGGTGCGGCGAGGTACGTACACAGGGCGCCGCCCCCACCGTCTCGCGTCCACAGCCGGCTGGCCGCGTCCTCGTCCGCGCCCTCGTACCCCGCCACAGTTGCGTCAAACCCACAGGGAATGACACAGATGAGGTGAGTGAGATGAACGAGTCCTACATCACGGTGACCGGCCGGGTGGTCGCCGATCCGGAGTCGCGCACGACGCGCAACGGAGTCCCGTTCGCGGCCTTCCGGTTGGCGTCGACGGTGCGACGGCTGAACCCCAAGACGCGCGACTACGAGGACGCCGGCACCAGCTTCTACAACGTGACGGCCTTCAGGTCGCTCGGCGCCAACGTGGCGAACTCGCTCAAGAAGGGCGAGCCGGTGGTCGTCTACGGACGGCTACGGGTCAACCAGTGGATGCGACAGGACAACACCCACGCCACGTCGGTCGAGATCGACGCGTACAACGTCGGCCACGACCTCAGCTGGGGGACCACGTCCCTGACCCGCGTGACGCGGGCGCAGCTGGACACCCACGACCGGATGGCCGACGACGGGGTCCAGGACGCGATGGCTTCGCTCGAGGGCGAGGCGCCCGCACAGGAGGAGGACTTCGCCTCCTACGACTCCGGCGACCTCGCCGGTCGACGCACCTCGGGCGACCACGACCCGGAAGCGGACGCCGCCCAGACGGACGACTACGTGGTGGCACAGGAGCCGACCGGTCTGGTGCCGCGTGAGGACGGCGAGCGCGAGCTCTCGGCGGTCTGACGCGGATTCGGGCGTGGGGGCGCCGGCCGATAGCCTTGCCCCCATGCCTGAGTTCATCTACGTCATGTCGAAGGCCCGCAAGGCCCACGGTGACAAGGTCATCCTCGATGACGTGACCATCTCCTTCTACCCCGGCGCCAAGATCGGCGTGGTGGGACCCAACGGAGCCGGCAAGTCCTCGGTCCTGAAGATCATGGCGGGCCTGGACCAGCCCTCCAACGGTGAAGCCCGCCTCACGCCCGGCTACACCGTCGGCATCCTGATGCAGGAGCCCGAGCTCAACGAGGAGAAGACGGTCCTCGGCAACGTCGAGGAGGGCGCCGGCGAGATCAAGGCCAAGCTGGACCGCTACAACGCCATCTCCGTCGAGATGGCCGAGCCGGACGCCGACTTCGACGCACTGATGGAAGAGATGGGCAAGCTCCAGGAGGCCATCGACTCCGCAGACGCCTGGGACCTCGACTCCCAGCTCGAGCAGGCCATGGACGCGCTGCGCTGCCCTCCGCCGGACGCCGATGTCACCGTCCTCTCTGGTGGTGAGCGCCGCCGCGTTGCCCTGTGCAAGCTGCTGCTCCAGAAGCCCGACCTGCTCCTGCTCGACGAGCCCACCAACCACCTCGACGCCGAGTCCGTGCTGTGGCTCGAGCAGCACCTCGGGGCCTACCACGGTGCCGTGGTGGCGGTCACCCACGACCGGTACTTCATGGACAACGTGGCCCAGTGGATCCTCGAGCTCGACCGGGGTCGCGCCTACCCCTACGAAGGCAACTACTCGACCTACCTGGAGAAGAAGCAGTCCCGCCTGGAGGTCCAGGGCAAGAAGGACGCCAAGCTCTCCAAGCGCCTCAAGGAGGAGCTGGAGTGGGTGCGCTCCAACGCCAAGGCCCGCCAGGTGAAGTCCAAGGCGCGCCTCGCTCGCTACGAGGAGATGGCCGCCGAGGCCGACCGCACCCGCAAGCTCGACTTTGACGAGATCCAGATCCCGCCGGGCCCGCGCCTCGGATCGACCGTCATCGAGGTCAAGGACCTCAAGAAGGGCTTCGGCGACCGGGTCCTGATCGAGAACCTGTCCTTCACGCTGCCGCGCAACGGCATCGTGGGAGTGATCGGCCCCAACGGGGTCGGCAAGACCACGCTGTTCAAGACGATCGTCGGCCTCGAAGAAGCGGACGACGGCGTCGTCAAGGTCGGCGAGACGGTCAGCATCTCCTACGTCGACCAGAGCCGCTCCGGTCTGGACCCCACCAAGAACCTGTGGGAGACCGTCTCGGAGGGGTTGGACTACATCCAGGTCGGACACGTCGAGATCCCGTCCCGCGCCTACGTGTCGCAGTTCGGGTTCAAGGGCCCGGACCAGCAGAAGATGACCGGCGTGCTCTCCGGTGGAGAGCGCAACCGGCTCAACCTGGCGCTGACCCTCAAGCAGGGCGGCAACCTGCTCCTGCTCGACGAGCCGACCAACGACCTCGACGTGGAAACGCTGGGTTCCCTCGAGAACGCTCTCCTGGAGTTCCCCGGCTGCGCAGTGGTCATCAGCCACGACCGGTGGTTCCTCGACCGGGTGGCGACGCACATCCTCGCCTACGAAGGCACTGAGGAGAACCCGGGCAAGTGGTACTGGTTCGAGGGCAACTTCGAGTCCTACGAGGCCAACAAGGTGGACCGCCTCGGCGCCGACGCGGCGCGGCCGCACCGGGTGACCTACCGCAAGCTGACCCGCGACTG
>CAVUGH010000013.1:0-46623 GCA_963740865.1 uncultured Actinomycetota bacterium | reverse complement strand
AGACGTCGGCAGGGACCACGCAGGAAAGCGCTGTGACCGATCGTGCACACGAGGTCGTCACCGCCCCTCTGACCGCCGAGGGGTGGGACGATCTCGTGGCCTTGTTCGGCACCCGGGGAGATCCCTCGTGGTGCTGGTGCCAGTACTTCCTCACGACCGGCAAGGACTACACGCAGTCCAGCGCCACGAACCGGGCGGCGCTGCACCAGCAGGTGAGCTCCGGTGACCGCCCGCAGGGTGTCATCGCCCGTCTCGGGGACGAGGCGGTCGGGTGGGTCCAGCTCGGGCCGCGCCCGGCATACCCACGCCTGTGCGCGAGCCGAGTGCTGCGCTCGGTGACGGGCGACGACATGGACGACCCGTCGGTGTGGTCGGTCACCTGCTTCGTCGTAAAGGTCGGCCGCCGCCGCCAGGGCGTGGCGACGGCGCTGCTCCGGGCAGCGGTCGAGCTTGCCCGCGACCAGGGAGCCCGGGTGCTCGAGGGTCACCCCGTCGACGTCGCAGCGCGCAGCGGCAAGGTGGGCGGCGCGGAGCTGTACCACGGGGTCGCGAGCACGTTCGTGGGTGCTGGCTTCCGCGAGGTGGGTCGCACGGGTCCGACCAGACCGGTCATGCGTCTGGCCTTGTGACGGCCACTGCGCTGCACCCGCCCAGAGCGCGGGCGCATGCATCTCCTTGTGAACCACCGAAATATGTGTGCAGTATGCAACCATGCGCCTTGGACTGCAGGTTTCGTACTTCTCCTGGCCGGATGCCCCGGCCTCCATCGGGCCCACCTTCGGGCGGATCGCCCGCAACGCCGAGGACGCCGGGCTGACCGGCCTCTGGGTGATGGACCACTTCTTCCAGATCGGGGTGATCGGACCGCCCGAGCTCGACATGATCGAGGGCTACACGGCGCTGGCCTTCGCGGCCGGCCAGACCAGCACGATCGAGCTCGGCACCCTCGTCACCGGTGTGACCTACCGTCACCCTGGATTGCTGGCCAAGATCGTCACCAGCCTCGACGTCCTCTCCGGTGGGCGGGCGTGGCTCGGGATCGGCGCGGCCTGGAACGAGGCGGAGCACCGCGCCCTCGGGGTGCCCTTCGCGTCCACCAAGGAGCGTTTCGAGAGGCTCGAGGAGGCCTTGCAGATCTGCCTGCAGATGTGGGCGGACGACCAGAGCCCGTATGCCGGGAAGCACTACCAGCTCGAACGGACGCTCAACGTGCCGCAGAGCCTGCGGCGACCGCACCCGCCGATCCTGATCGGGGGTGGCGGCGAGAAGAAGACCTTGCGGCTCGTGGCGCAGTACGCCGACGCCTGCAACCTGTTCGACAACGGGCTGGGGCCCGAGGGCATCCCGCGGAAGCTCGAGATCCTGCGCGGCCACTGTGCGGATGTGGGCCGCGACTACGCGCAGATCCGCAAGACGGCGCTGGCCCGGGTGACCCTCGGTCCGGCAGGGAGCACTGCCCCGTCCGGCGAACCGTGTGCGTCGGTGGACGAGACGGTCGAGCGTTTCGGCCGGCTGTCCGAGGCGGGCATCGACGACCTGATCCTGGGCATGGGCAACGACACCGATGACGCGGTCTACCCGTTGGTCGCCGACGTCGTCCGCCAGGTAGAACCCCTGACGACGCACGAGCGGACCACGCCCGAGCGCTAGCCCGCGCCGGCTACCACGCGCGGACGCTAGCCCGCGCGGACGAGGCGCAGACCGAGCTCGGCGTATGCCGCGCCGATGGCCTCGGGGGTGCGCTTGATCTCCGGGTCGTACCAGCGGGCGACGTCGACGGCCATCGACATCAGCGCCAGCGTGGTGTCGGGGATGTCGTCGACGGTGAACTCGCCGCTGGCCACACCGGCGGTCACGACGTCCCGCACCACCGCGTCGATCTGCTTGCGCAGCGTCAGGACGGCGTCGCGGTGTTCGGGCGTCAGGTTCGCGAACTCGTACTGGACGATGCGGGCGACCCGGAAGTGCTCGGCATGCCAGGTGGCGAACCCGCCCATGATGGCGCGCAGGGCCTCGGTGGGGGAGGAGGCCCCGGCCGCGGCAGCGAGCAGCATGTCGCGCGCCACTTCGTGCCCCTCCCGGCTGAGCTGGTAGAGCAGCTCCTCCTTGGACGCGAAGTGCACGTAGACCCCGGCTGGCGACAGCCCGGCTCGGGACGCGATGTCACGGGTGGTGGTCGCGTGGAAGCCCCGGTCGGCGAAGGCCTCGGCCGCCGCCTCGAGCAGACGGTGAGGGGTGTCAGTGACGGAGTCGACCGAACGCGCGGGGCTGGACATGGTTGACAGCATGCCCCAGTCATCGCAGACTAAGCAAGCGCTTAGTTACCTGTGTCAGCGTTACCTGTGCCTGCGTTACCTGTGCCTGCGTTACCTGTGCCAGCGTCAAGGAGAGTCATGCCCCGCAATGTCTACGGTCCCGACCACGAGGCCTTCCGCAGTTCCGTTCGTGAGTTCATCGAGCGAACGCTCAAGCCGCGCGCTGAGCAGATGCTCGAGGTCAAGTCGGTCGACCGTGACATCTGGAAGGAAGCCGGCAAGCAGGGGCTCTTCGGCCTCGACATCCCGGAGGAGTTCGGTGGAGCGGGCGCGGACGACTACCGGTTCAACGCGATCGCGGCCGAGGAGATCGCCGGTTTCAACTTCGCCGTCTCCTCCTGCTTCGGGATCCACTCCGACGTCTGCCCGCCCTACATCGTGGACCTCGGCACCCAGGAGCAGAAGGAACGCTGGCTGCCGGGCATGGCCAACGGCGACCTGATCTGCGCGATCGCGATGACCGAGCCGTCGGGCGGATCGGACCTCGCGGCACTCAAGACCACCGCCGTGCGGGACGGCGACGGCTGGATCCTCAACGGTTCCAAGACCTTCATCACCAACGGCTACCAGGCGGACCTGGTCATCGTGGCCGCCAGGACCGATCCCTCCAAGGGTGCCAAGGGCATCACCCTGTTCATGGTGGAGGCCGGCATGGAGGGCTTCAGCCGTGGCCGCAAGCTCGACAAGGTCGGACAGGAGGAGGCAGACACCTCCGAGCTGTTCTTCGAGGACGTGCACCTTCCCGACACCAACCGGCTGGGCGACGAGGGACTGGGCTTCATCTCGATGATGCAGCGACTGCCGCAGGAGCGTGTCGGCGCGAGCGTCGCCAACACCGCCCACGCCTTCCAGATCTTCCGCGAGACCGTCGAGTACACCAAGGAGCGCAAGGCGTTCGGCCAGCCGATCGGCGCCTTCCAGCACAACAAGTTCAAGATGGCCGAGCTGCAGACCAAGCTCGAGGTCACCCAGGCCTACGTCGACGACTGCATCGCAGCCCACGCCGAGCAGAAGCTCACGGCGATCGACGCGGCCAAGGCCAAGTGGTGGTCCGCGCAGGTCCAGAACGACGTGCTCGACGAGTGCGTCCAGCTCTACGGCGGCTACGGCTTCATGAACGAGTACCGCGTGGCGCGCGCCTGGCGTGACGCCCGGGTCTCGAAGATCTGGGCCGGGTCGAACGAAATCATGAAGGAGCTCATCGGCCGGGACCTCGGTCTCTGACGTGGGCGTCCACGACGGCGCGGTCGCCATCGTCACCGGCGCCTCGCGGGGCATCGGGCTCGGCATCGCCGAGAAGCTGGTTGCCGAGGGTGCCAGGGTCGTCATCACGGCCCGCAAGCCCGAGGCGTTGGCGGAGGCCGTCGCCCACCTTGGCGGTGAGTCCAAAGCCCTTGGTGTCGCAGGGAATGCAGCGAATGCCGACCACCAGGACGAGGTGATCCTGGCCGCCCAGGAGACCTTCGGCGGGCTCGACTACCTCGTCAACAACACGGGGATCAACCCGGCCTACGGCCCGATCGTCGACACCGAGCTCGAGGTCGCCCGCAAGATCATGGAGGTCAACGTTCTCGCGGCGTTCGCCTGGACCCAGAAGGCCATCGCCGCCGGTATCGGCACCGGCGAGGTGCCCGGCTCCGTGGTCAACGTCGCGTCCATCGCCGGGCTCGGGGCCACTGGCTCGATCGGCTGGTATGCCGTGAGCAAGGCCGCCTTGATCCACCTCACCGTCGAGCTGGCCTACCAGCTCGGTCCGCAGCTGCGCGTCAACGCGGTGGCTCCTGCCATCGTCAAGACGCAGTTCGCCCAGGCCCTCTACGAGGGCCGCGAGGAGAAGGTCGCCGCGGCGTACCCGATGAAGCGCCTCGGGGCGCCTGAGGACATTGCCGGCGCGGTGTCGTTCCTGCTGTCCAAGGACGCCGGTTGGGTGACCGGTCAGACGCTGGTCGTCGATGGCGGCGTCACGCTCGGAGGCGGCCTGTGACCCTCGACCTGACCGGTCGCGGCGTCGTCGTGACGGGCGCCGGACGGGGCATCGGCGCCGCCTACGCCAAGGCGTTCGTAGCTGCTGGCGCCCACGTGGTCGTCAACGACCTCGACCCGGCCACAGCCGGCGCGACGGCCGAGGCGCTCGGCGCCGTGGCGATCCCCGGGGACGCGTCGAGCGAGGCGGGTGTCGCAGCGCTCGTCGACGCCGCCCGTGCCGAGCTCGGCCAGATCGATGTGTTCTGCGCCAACGCCGGCGTGGCCCGTGGTGGCACCGAGGCGGTCGACGAGAAGGCGTGGGAGGTCTCGTGGAACGTCAACGTAATGGCCCACGTGCGCGCCGCGAAGCTCCTCGTGCCCGACTGGCTGGAGCGTGGCGGCGGCACCTTCGTGACGACCGCGTCGGCCGCCGGCTTGCTCTCGATCCCTGGTGCCGCGCCCTACGCAGTGACCAAGCATGCTGCTGTCGCCTTCGCTGAGTGGCTGTCGATGACCTATGGCGCCAAGGGTGTTCGCGTTCACGCGGTCTGCCCGCAGGGGGTCCGTACCGACATGCTGTGGAACTCCGGATCTGCCGGACGTGCCCTGATGGAGCCCGGCGCAGTGGATCCCGACGACGTCGCCCGCGACCTGCTGGCCGCGATGGAGGACGGGCGGTTCCTCGTCCTGCCGCACCCCGAGGTCGCCGAGATGTATGCCGGTCGGGCGGCTGACCCCGACCGCTGGCTTGCGGGGATGCGGAAGATGGCGGCCGCCCTTCCGGCGGTCACCATGGGCACCGACTGACGCCGACCCACACACGACACCGACACCGACACGAGGAGCAACCGTGCAGGCATGGCAGGTCACCTCCCTCGGCGAACCGGTCGACGTCATGTCGCTGGCCGAGATCGCGAGCCCAGCCGTCCAGCCTGACCACGTGCGCGTGAGGGTGCTGGCGACGGCCCTGAACTTCCCCGACGCGCTGATGGCACGGGGGCTCTACCAGGTGCGGCCCGACCTGCCGTTCGTGCCCGGGGTGGAGGTGTGCGGCGAGGTCCTCGAGGTGGGTCCGCAGTCCCGCGGCGAACCGTCTTTCTCCGTGGGGGACCGCGTGGTCGGCCACACGGCCGTGCCCCACGGCAGCCTCGCCGAGGAGTGCCTCATGCCCCTGGCGGGAGCTTTCGCGGCACCACCAAACCTGTCCGACGCGGCGGCGAGCGCCCTGACGGTCGGCTACCAGACGGCATACGTGGGGCTGGTCCGCCGGGCCGGGCTGCAGGCGGGTGAGACGCTCGTCGTCCACGCGGCAGCCGGTGGAGTGGGCACGGCCGCGGTCCAGGTGGGCAAGGCCCTGGGAGCCCGCGTGGTGGCCGTGGTCGGCAGCGCGGCCAAGGCCGAGGTGGCGCGCGCGGCGGGTGCGGACGAGGTGGTCGACCGAAGCACCGGGAACCTGGTCACGGGTCTCAAGGAGGCCGTCGGCCGGGGTGGCGCGGACGTCGTGTTCGACCCGGTGGGCGGTGCGTCCTATGACGCCTCGACGAAGGTGGTCGCCTTCGAGGGGCGGATCGTCATCGTGGGCTTCACCAGCGGCACCATCCCGGCACCCGCGCTCAACCACGCCCTCGTCAAGAACTACTCGATCGTGGGCCTGCACTGGGGGCTCTACCTCCAGCGCAACCCCGAGGTCGCTCGTGAGGCGCACGAGCGACTCAGCCAGTGGGCGGATGAGGGCGTCATCGCACCTGTTGTCTCGCAACAGGTTCCGTTCGAGGATGCGCCCAGTGCCCTGGCCCGGGTGGCTGCCGGGGAGAGCACTGGACGCATCGTGGTGCTGGGTGCCTGACGTTGGCTTCGAGCAGTCTCCTGCTCACGCCGCGAGGCTCTGCGCGACCTTCTCGAGGGCGTCGTAGGAGGAGTTCATGCCGGAGTCCATGCCCGACTGGAGCACCATCTGCACGGTCTCGGGGGAGTCGTAGGTGATGACGGCACGCAGCGTGGTGCGGCCGTCGTGCTCCGTCAACGTGGACTCGATGACCGACGGAGGGCTCTGGATGTTGTCGAAGATCTCCGTGTGAACCATCCGGCCGGGCGGGTCAAGCTCGCGGTACTCGCCCGAGAACGACACCTCGTCGCCGCCCGGTGTCACCTGGGCGAAGTGCCAGCGACCGCCGACCCGGAGGTCGACCTCGCAGATGGTGACCTCGCCGTGGCCGGCACCCCACCACTGGCGGATGTGCTCGGGCTTGGTCATCGCCTCGTAGAGCAGGGCGGCGGGGGCGGCGAAGGTCCGGGTGATGACCATCTCGCTCCCCTCGTGGGTGATGGTCGCGCGCTGGTTGGTGTCGGCAGCAGCGTTGCTCATGTCTTCTTCTCCTGGTGTGCAGCGGTGGATGGGTCGATCCGCGACGTGGGAGGTGCGGCCCCCTGGAGGCGGGTGAGGTAGGCGTCGAGATGGTCGAGGTTGGCCTCCCAGTGGCGGCGGTACTCCTCGAGCCACGACGTCGCGCTCTTCAGCGGTGTGGCGGTGATCCGGCAGTTGCGCCGTTGCCCGTCACGATCCTTGGCGATCAGTCCGGCCCGCTCCAGCACCGACAGGTGCTTGGAGATGGCCGGCAGGGTCATCGCGAACGGCTCCGCGAGCTCACCGACCGTCGCGTCGCCCCCGGCGAGACGCTCGAGGATCGCGCGTCGGGTGGGGTCGGCCAGTGCGGCGAACGTGGTGCTGAGCGGGTCGTGGTCCATGATCCTTAACCGATCGGTTTATTAACTACATGGGAAACTATCAACCCTGCTCCGCCCCCTTGTCAAGGGGTATGCCGCGTGGGCGGCGTAGCGTGACGCTGTGCCCGATGCGCGTCGTCCCGATCGAGCGGCCCCTCGCAGCCAGACCTTGGCGCCGTGGCTCCGGGCGTCCTTCGCCGCGCCGAATGCGTTGTACGCCAACGGGTTCGGCTGGTTGCTGGGCCGAAGGTTCCTCCGGCTTTCGCACACCGGCCGGCGCAGCGGACAGACCTTCCACGTCGTCCTGGAGGTGGTGCGCTACGACCACTTCACCGGGGAGGCAACCGTGATCTCCGGCTTCGGCGACAGGGCCGACTGGCTGCGCAACCTCCGCGCCGGCGGCCCGGCGACGGTGGACTTCGGCCGCGGACCCAGGCCCGCGGCATACCGGGTGCTCGGGCTCGCCGAAGCGGAGGTGACCTATGCCGCCTACGAGCGACGCAATTTGCTCATCGCGCCGCTGGTGCGGGGGACGCTGACGGCACTGCTGGGCTGGAGCTATGACGGGAGCGTCGAGGCGCGGCGCCGCATGGTTGCCGAGCTCCCGCTGGTGGCCTTGCGACCCTCAGGACGCTGACCTGTTCAGTCGAGTGGGCCGCCGGCGACGTAGATGACCTGGCCGGAGACGAAGCCGGCGTCCTCGGAGCAGAGGAAGCCGATCGTGGCGGCGATGTCCTCGGGCTGGCCGACCCGCTGAACGGGGATCGCCGCGGCCGAGTGCGCGATGAAGTCCTCGAAGGAGACGCCCAGCCGCTCGGCCGTCATCTTGGTCATCTCGGTCTGGATGAACCCGGGGGCCACCGCGTTGGCAGTCACGCCGAACTTGCCCAGCTCGATCGCCAGGGTCTTGGTGAAGCCCTGGAGGCCGGCCTTGGCCGCCGAGTAGTTGACCTGGCCCCGGTTGCCCTGCGCGGAGCTGGAGGAGAGGTTGACGATGCGGCCGAACTTCTCCTTGGTCATGAAGCCCTGGACGGCGCGGGTCATCAGGAACGAGCCGCGCAGGTGCACGTTGATGACGGCGTCCCAGTCGTCCTCCGTCATCTTGAACAGCAGGTTGTCGCGGGTGATGCCCGCGTTGTTGACCAGGATCGTCGGGGCTCCGAGCTCGTCGGCGACGCGCTGCACAGCTGCTTCGACCTGCGCCGCATCGGCCACGTCGACGCCGACTGCAAGAGCCCGCCCGCCGGCGTCGGTGATGGCAGAAACCGTGTCTGCGCAGGCCGACTCGTCCAGGTCGAGCACCGCGACGGCATGTCCTGCGGCAGCGAGTCGCTTGGCCGTTGCTGCGCCGATGCCGCGGGCGGCTCCGGTGACGATCGCGGTGCGCTGGATGCTCATCAAGACTCCTGAGGGGTGGGCTGGGGTGGGCTGGGGTGGTCTGGGGTGGGCTGGATTGGTGTGGGGCGGTGCGGCAGGTCGGGCGCGGGTGGCGCTTTGGGGGTGAGCTCGGGCCGGCCGGAGCGCCGATCTGGGGAAGGTCAGTGTACTAAGCGTCCGCTTACCCGTGGGGTGGGCGGTGGCGTGAAAAGGTCGTGGCCTCGGGCACAATGAGAGGCGCTCGGGGCCGCTGAAGTCCTCCCGCGCCGCAGCTGCTCCCAGCCCCGGCACCACACGACGAAGGCGATACATGGAAATCTGGCCCGGCAAGTCCTACCCGCTCGGTGCGACCTATGACGGCACCGGCGTGAACTTCGCGCTGTTCTCAGAGGTGGCCACCAAGGTTGAGCTCTGCCTCATCGACGACGAAGGCGCCGAGACCCGCATCGAGCTCCCCGAGGTGGACGGGTTCGTCTGGCACGCCTACCTGCCCGGCGTCCAGCCCGGACAGCGCTACGGCTACCGCGTCCACGGTCCCTACGACCCCGCGAACGGCCACCGCTGCAACCCCCAGAAGCTGCTGCTCGACCCCTACGCCAAGGCGATCGACGGTCAGCCCGACGGTGACCAGTCGCTGTTCTCCTACGACTTCAACTCGCCGAGCGAGGACCCGGCCAGGGCCAACGTGCAGGACAGCCTCGGCCACACGATGATGGGCGTCGTCATCAACCCCTTCTTCGACTGGGGTCAGGACCGCCTCCCGCGCCATGAGTACCACAACACGGTCATCTACGAAGCGCACGTCAAGGGCCTCACCGAGACCCACCCCGACATCCCGGAGGAGATCCGCGGCACCTACGCCGGCATCGCCCACCCGGTGATCATCGAGCACCTCAAGGGCCTCGGGATCACGGCCATCGAGCTGATGCCGGTGCACCAGTTCGTCAACGACTTCACCCTGCGCGACAAGGGCCTGTCCAACTACTGGGGCTACAACACGATCGGGTTCCTCGCGCCGCACAACGGCTACGCGGCATACGGCACCCGTGGTGAGCAGGTGGCCGAGTTCAAGGGCATGGTCAAGGCGCTCCACGAGGCGGGCATCGAGGTCATCCTCGACGTCGTCTACAACCACACCGCCGAGGGCAACCAGCTCGGCCCCACCATCTGCTTCCGTGGCATCGACAACGCGGCCTACTACCGGCTCGTCGACGACGACAAGGCGCACTACTACGACACGACCGGCACCGGCAACAGCCTGCTGATGCGCAACCCGCACGTCCTGCAGCTGATCATGGACTCGCTGCGCTACTGGGTGACCGAGATGCACGTCGACGGTTTCCGGTTCGACCTCGCGGCGACCCTGGCCCGCCAGTTCCACGAGGTCGACAAGCTGTCGGCATTCTTCGACCTCGTCCAGCAGGACCCGGTGGTCAGCCAGGTGAAGCTGATCGCGGAGCCGTGGGACGTCGGCGACGGTGGCTATCAGGTCGGCAACTTCCCGCCGCTGTGGACCGAGTGGAACGGCAAGTACCGCGACACCGTCCGCGACTTCTGGCGTGGCGACAGCGCGACCCTCGGCGAGTTCGCCTCACGCCTCACCGGCTCCAGCGACCTCTACGAGCACAGCGGTCGCAAGCCCATCGCGTCGATCAACTTCGTCACCGCCCACGATGGCTTCACGCTGCGGGACCTGGTGTCCTACAACGAGAAGCACAATGACGCCAACGGCGAGGACGGCAACGACGGCGAGAACCACAACCGCTCCTGGAACTGTGGAGTCGAAGGCCCCTCGAAGGACAAGAGGGTCAACGGACTCCGACTGCGCCAGCAGCGCAACATGCTCGCGACCCTCCTGCTCTCGCAGGGCGTGCCGATGCTCCTGCACGGTGACGAGCTCGGCCGCACCCAGGGTGGCAACAACAACGGCTACTGCCAGGACAACGACATCTCGTGGATCGACTGGGAGCTCGACCAGGACCAGCTCGACCTCATCTCCTTCACCCAGCGGCTCGTCGAGCTGCGTCGTGACCACCCGGTCTTCCGCCGTCGCCGGTTCTTCGCCGGCTCGGCCGACCACGGTGGCGAGAGCGCGGTCGGCGACATTGCCTGGTTCGAGCCCGGTGGCAACCACATGGACGAGGACTCCTGGGCCAACGGCTACGCGCGCTCGTTGATGGTCTTCCTCAACGGCCAGAGCATCCCTGAGCCCGACACCCGCGGCCAGCAGACGCTCGACGACCACTTCCTGGTGATCTTCAACGGCCACCACGACGTCCTGCCGTTCGTGCTGCCGGGCAAGGAGTACGGCGAACGCTGGGTCACCGAGCTCGACACGTTCGCGCAGGAGGTCGAGGCCAAGGAGTACAAGCCCGACGCCAAGGTGAAGGCGCACGGTCGCAGCGTCGTCGTCCTGCGCTGCCCGCGCCCGCTCCCGTCAGGCTCGCCCGCTGGAGCGGCTGCCGCCCGCCGATGAACGAGATGCAGACAGGTATGCCAAGTGGTGCAGCGCCGCACCGACCGGGACCCGGGCGGGTGGTGCCGTCCTCGACGTACCGACTGCAGGTCCAGCCCGACTTCACCTTCGGGGACGCGGCTGACCAAGCGGACTACCTTGCGGCACTGGGGGTTTCGCACGCCTACCTGTCGCCGATCCTGGCTCCCACGCCCGGGTCGACGCACGGCTACGACGTGGTGAGCCACGAGTTCCTCAACGAGGAGGCCGGTGGGTCGGTCGGCTTCGACGCGCTGGCGACGGCGCTCCGTGGGGTCGGCCTCGGCACGGTGGTCGACGTGGTCCCCAACCACATGACCACCCCGACGCCGGCCTCGCTCAACCACCCCTGGTGGTTCCTGCTCCGCGACGGCCGAGAGTCCGACCACGCCCACTGGTTCGACGTCGACTGGGAGGCCGAGGACGGCCGCGTGCTCGTCCCGGTCCTGGGACAGCCCTTGGAGTCGGTGCTCGCCGATGGTCAGCTCTCGCGGGAGGCTGGGGGAGGCCCGCACGGCAACGAGACCGTGCTGCGCTACTTCGACCACGTGTTCCCCGTGCGACCCGGAACAGAGGCACTCGACCTGCCGGATCTCGTTGCGGCCCAGCACTATCGCCTGTGTGACTGGCACGAGGGCGGCAGTCGCCTCAACTACCGTCGCTTCTTCGACGTGACGACCTTGGTGGCTGTGCGGGTCGAGGATGACGACGTCTTCGACCACACCCACCGGTTGCTGCTCGAGGAGTTCCGGGCCGGCACCATCGACGGCTTCCGGATCGACCACCCCGACGGGCTGGCTGACCCCGGTGGCTACCTCGCCCGCCTGGCCGACGCGACCGGCGACGCCTGGGTGGTGGCCGAGAAGATCCTCGAGGGACACGAGCAGCTGCCCGAGGACTGGCGCTGCGCGGGCACCACGGGCTACGACACCCTGCTGCGCGTGCAGCAGGTCTTCGTCGACCCGGCGGGAGAGCAGCCGTTGACCGACCTCCTCACCGACCTGGTGGGGGAGCAGCAGGACCTCGACGCCATGGTCCTGACCGCCAAGCAGCAGGTCGTCGCGCAGGTGCAGCTGGCCGAGGTGAACCGGCTGATGCGGCTCATCGGGCGTGTGCTCGTCGGCGAGGACCAGGCCGCCCTGCGTCGAGGGCTCGAGGCCCTGCTCGTCTCGATGGATCGCTACCGGGCCTACCTCGTCCCCGGCGCTGAGGCCGCGCCGGAGCAGCGTGCAGTCCTCGCCCACGCCGAGGCCCGGGCAGCGCGGCTCGTCTCCGAAGAGGACCGGGATGCCTTGGCGCTGGTGGCGCAGCTGGCGTCCGGAGGGCACCTGCCGGGCGCCCAGATCGACACCCGCGGCGCCCAGCGCGAGTTCGTCGTCCGGTTCCAGCAGACCTGCGGACCGGTCATGGCCAAGGGCATCGAGGACACCGCCTTCTACCGCTACGCCCGGCTCACCGGCCTCAACGAGGTCGGCGGCGACCCGGGCCAAGTCGGCCTGGCACCCGATGAGCTGCACTCCTTCGCGGCGCGCCAGCTGGCCACCTGGCCGACCACCATGACCACGCTCGCCACCCATGACACCAAGCGCTCCGAGGACGTCCGCGCCCGCCTCTCGGTGATCGCGGAGCGTCCCGCCGAGTGGGCGGAGTGGGTCCGCACCGCGCGCGAGCTGGCCGCGCCCCACCGCGGTTCGCGGCTCGACGCCGCCACCGAGTACCTCCTGTGGCAGACCGCGGTCGGCACCTGGCCGATCAGCACCGAGCGGCTGCAGGGCTACGCCACCAAGGCGATCCGCGAGGCCAAGGAGCACACGGCCTGGACCGAGCAGGACGCCGACTACGAGGCCGACGTGGCCGCGTTCGTCGAGGCCGTGACCACCGAGGCCGAACTCGGCGACCACGTCACCCAGTGGGTCGACCTGACCGCGCACGCGGCCAGTGCCGTCACGCTCGGGCAGAAGCTCCTCCAGCTGGTCCTGCCCGGCGTCCCGGACGTCTACCAGGGCACCGAGCTCGTCGACCTCTCGCTCGTCGACCCCGACAACCGTCGCCTGGTCGACTACTCGGCGCGCCGCGACCGGTTGGCACGCCTCGACGCCGGTGAGAGTCCACGTGACCTCGACGACGAGAAGCTGCTCGTCACCTCTCGCGCCTTGCGCCTGCGCCGTGACCACCCTGAGTGGTTCATCGGCGAGCAGGCCACGTATGCCGCTGTCCCCACCTCGAGCGAGCACGCAGTGGCGGCCGCTCGTGGCGGTGCGGACGGGATCCGGGTGGTGGCTGTCGTGACCAGGCTCAGCGAGCGGCTGCGGTCCAGCGGGGGCTGGGGCACGGCGAGCGTCTCAGTTCCGGAGGGCGACTGGGTGGACCTGCTCAGCGGCGCTGCCGTCGAGCGCCCGGCCGACGGGCAGGTCGCGCTCGAGGGACTTCTGCGTGTCCTTCCGGTTGCCCTGCTCGTGCGACGTGACAGCCTTGACCCGCGATGAACACGGCTGACACTGATCCGAGACCCCTGCCCGGACCCGAGCTCACGGTCTGGGCTCCGCACGCCCACGACGTGGAGGTCGAGTGGTCCGTCGACGACGGCGCCGCTCAGCGCTCCGCCATGGAGGCCAAGGGTGACGGCTGGTGGCGCTGGCGGGCCCCGGCGCTGCCGGAGTCGGGCACGGCGGCATACCCCTGCCTTGACTATGGGTTCCGGCTCGACGACGGCCCGGTGACCCCGGACCCGCGGTCGGCGTGGCAGCCGCACGGCGTGCACGGCGAGAGCCGCTCCTTCGACGCCTCCGCGCACACCTGGCGGGACGCCACCTGGGCCGGCCCGCAGCAGGGGGAGGGCGTGCTCGGTGGGGTGGTCTACGAGCTGCACGTCGGGACGTTCACCCCCGAAGGCACCCTCGATGCCGCCCAGCGGCACCTGCGGCACCTGGTCGACCTCGGCGTCGACGTGGTCGAGCTGATGCCCGTGGCGGCGTGGCCGGGACGCTGGAACTGGGGCTACGACGGCGTCGGACCGTGGGCGGTCGACGACGAGTACGACGGCCCGGCCGCCCTCCAGCGGTTCGTCGACGCCTGCCACCGGCTCGGGCTCGGTGTCTGCCTCGACGTGGTCTACAACCACCTCGGTCCGGTGGGCAACTACCTGTCCCGCTTCGGGCCCTACTTCTCCGACCACCACCAGACTCCGTGGGGCCAGGGGCTCAACCTCGACGGACCAGACAGCCTGCACGTGCGGCGCTGGATCATCGACAACGCGCTGCGCTGGTTCGGCGACTTCCACGTGGACGCGCTGCGGCTCGACGCGGTGCACGAGCTGCACGACGACTCCGGCCAGCACGTGCTCGCGCAGCTCGCCGACGAGGTGGCTGTGCTGAGCGCGCGGCTCGGCCGGCCCCTCGACCTGATCGCGGAGAGCGACCTCAACGACCCACGCACCGTCACGCCCACCGCGGACGGCGGTCTCGGCATGGACGCCCAGTGGGACGACGACGTGCACCACGCGCTCCACGTCGCCCTGACCGGCGAGACGCAGGGCTACTACGGCGACTTCGCAGGACACTGCCCGGCAATGCCCGACGCGGGACCTCTCGCGGTCCTGGCCAAGACGTTGACCAAGGTGTTCCTGCACGACGGCAGCTGGTCGAGCTTCCGCGGTGCGGACTGGGGTGCGCCGGTGGACCCTGCCCGCGTGGACGGACGACGGTTCCTCGGCTACCTGCAGACGCACGACCAGGTCGGCAACCGCGCCGTGGGTGACCGCATCTCCGCGGTCGTCACTCCCGGCCGGCAGGCGATCGGCGCCGCCCTCTACCTCACCGGTCCGTTCACCCCGATGGTCTTCATGGGGGAGGAGTGGGCGGCGACGACGCCCTTCCAGTTCTTCACCGACTTCGAGGACCCTGCGATGAAGCAGGCCGTGACCGAGGGTCGGCGGCGCGAGTTCGAGGCCCACGGCTGGGCCGCCGAGGACGTGCCGGACCCACAGGACGAACGCACCTTCCGCCGATCCCAGCTGGACTGGGCCGAGCTGCACGAGGACGACCACGCGCGGATGCTGGCGTGGTACCGCGACCTGATCTCGTTGCGGCGCAAGGAGTACGACCTCAACAACGGGCGGCTCGACACGGTCACCGTGGACTTCGACGAAGACGACGGCTGGTTCGTCGTGCGCCGCGGGGCGTTCCGCATCGTCCTGAACCTGGCCGCGTCGAGGTGGACCGTGCCCCTCGACGGCGAGCCGGAGAGCGTCGTGCTCGCGTGGGAGCCGGACCAGACCCGGCTGCGTGGCCACGGCGTGCACCTGCCGCCCTTCACCGCGGCCGTCGTCCGGATGGGTCAGTCGACGCTGAGGTTGTAGGTCACCAGGTCGGTCTCCGCGGCGAGCCGGTCGTAGGCCTTGCGCGCCCGCTCGTTGGAGGCGCGGGTGATCCAGCGGATCTGGCTCCAGCCGCGTTCGCGCGAGCGGTCCTGCAGTCCGGCCAGCAGGGCGTCGACGACACCGGTTCCACGGTGCTCCGGGGCGACGAACAGGTCGTCGAGGAAGCACGCGGTGCTGCCTTGCAGCGGCCTCACGAACGGCCGGAAGTGAGCAATGCCAACGGGTTCAGCGCCGACAGACGGCCTCGCCACGATCGCCTTGAGCTCGTGTCCTGGGTCCATCAGCCACTCCCAGACCACCGCAGAGATCTCGAGAGGGCGGGTCGACTCGTAGAAGTCGAGGTAGCCGCGGTGCAGCCTGGCCCACGCGGCGTGGTCCGCCTCGCGGAGGTCGTCCACCACCCACTGCGACGGGTCGCGTGACACGGCTCAGGACTCCTTGACCCGGACCATGCCCTCTTGGGCCACGGTGGCGACGAGAGTGCCGTCGGCGGCGAACATCCGGCCGATGCCGAGGCCTCGCCCACCGGAGGCCGAGGGCGACTCCTGGCTGTAGAGGATCCACTCGTCGGCATGCACCGGACGGTGGAACCACATGGCGTGGTCGAGGCTGGCCGGCCGGAGGCGCCGGTCGGTCCACGTGAGCCCGTGCCTGCGGATGACCGGTTCGAGCAGCGTGTAGTCGGAGGCGTAGGCGAGGACTGCGGCGTGGACCAGCGGGTCGTCGGGCAGCTTGCCGAGGGCCTTCATCCAGACACTCTGGTGGGAGCTGAGCTCCGGGCCCGGCGCCACGAACAGGTTGTTCTCGACGTGGCGGTGCTCGATGGGTCGTTTGAGCAGGTGACGCGCGCCAGGGTGGTCGATCCCGCCGAACTCGTCGGCCAGTGACCGCAGCTCGTCGGGGCCCGGCACGTCGGGCATCGGGTCCTGGTGGTCCAGCCCGCCCGACGCCTCCTGGAACGAGGTGATCATCGACAGGATCGGCAGGCCGTCCTGGATCGCGTGGACCCGCCGTGTCGAGAACGAGTTGCCGTCGCGCATCCGCTCCACGGCGAACCGGATCGGCTTGGTGTCGTCCCCGGGACGCATGAAGTAGCCGTGCAGCGAGTGGATCCGCCGAGCACCGTCACCGTCACCGTCGTCGATCTCCTGCATGGTGCGACCGGCGGCCATCACGCACTGGGCGAGCACCTGGCCGCCGAAGACGCGACCGTGGGGCATCTTCTGGCTGCGCCCGAGGAAGACCGTGGCGCCGGACTCACCGAAGTCGGCACGGTCACCGACCCCTTCGACGGTGATCCGGGCGGTGCCCAGCTCTTCGAGGTCGAGGGTGTCCAGCAGGTCGGCCAGCGGGTCGAACTCGGGCGCGTTCTCGTCGGTCACGCACCGACCCTAGCGGGGCCGCTCACCCGCTCCCGCAGCAGATCGACGGCTCGTCGGGCCGCCGGGTGGTGCTCGACCGAGGCCTTGACCGCGACGTACACGTGCCGCACCGGGGTGGGGGACACGAGGGGGATGGCGACGACGCCAGCGGGCAGCTGGGCCGTGCCCAGGCTGGGCAGCACGGTGACGCCGACTCCCGCCGCCACGAACGAGATCGCGGTCGGGTAGTCGTGCGTCTCGATCCGGAAGTCGGGGGTGAACCCGGCCTCCGTGCAGGAGTCGAGGATCACCTGACGGCAGAAGCCACGGTTGAAGTCGTTGTCGACCCAGCGCTCGCCGCCCAGCTGGCCCAGGGCCACATGGGGTTCGCCGGCCAGCGGGTGCTCCACCGGGACGACCACGACGTAGGGGTCGTCGAGCAGGTGGTGCACCTTCGACTGGCCGTTGCCGGCGGCCTCGCGCAGGTGCTCGGCCGCACCGCCGACGAAGATCTCGATGTCGGGGTCGGGGTGCTCGTCGCCGAGCAGCTCGATCAGCCGCAGGTCGAGGCGCAGGTCGGGGAACTCGTGCATCAGCCCCGCGACGACCGGAGGGATCCAGGCCGCTCCGGCGGAGGCGAAGTAGCTGATCGACAGCCGCCCCACCCGACCGGCCCGCAGGTCGCCGACCACGCCCTCGATCCCGCTGAGCGACTCGAGCACCCGACCAGCCTCGTCGGCGAGGGTCCGCCCAGCGGCCGTCGGCTCGATGCCTCGGCCCTTGCGCTCGATGAGCAGCAGCCCGGTCTCGCGCTGGAGGGTGGCGAGGTGCTGGCTCACGGCGGACGGCGTGTAGCCGAGGGTGGTGGCTGCCGCACCCACGGATCCGGTGGCGACGACGGTGCGCAGGACGCGGAGGCGGTGGACATCGAGCATGCGCTGACTGTACAGCGCTACTTAACAGAAGTGAAGAAATCTTCGCTTGTGCTGATGTGTCGTAGACCGTGACGATGGGTGCGTGACCACCCTGACCAGCCCTGCCGTGCCGCCGGCCGGCCCGCCCACCCACCAGCTCTCCGTGGGCTCACGGGCCACCGACCCGGAGTCGACGGCCCGACCCGACGGCACGGCGACCACGGCGGTGCTGGCAGCCACGGTCACCATCGTCCTGTGGGCGTCCGCCTTCGTCGTGATCCGCAGCAGCGGAGCCCACCTGTCGCCGGGACCGATGGCGCTGGCCCGGGTCGCCGTCGCCACCCTGGTGCTGACGCCGTTCGTGCTCCGCGGCTCGGCTCGCCGTGCCGGTCCGCTCCTGCCGCGAGGCCGGGCGATCCTGCCCGTTGTCGGCTACGGCGCCCTGTGGTTCGCCGGCTACAACGTCGCGCTCAACGCCGCGGAGCGGCACGTCGATGCGGGCACCGCCGCACTCCTGGTCAACATCGCGCCGGTCCTGATCGCCATCGGTGGCGGGCTCTTCCTGCGTGAGGGCTTCTCCCGCCCGCTGTTCCTCGGGTGCGCCGTCGCCTTCGGCGGAATCGCCCTGATGGCCACCGGGTCCAACGGCGAGCGCGACCTCCTCGGCATCGTCCTCGCGCTGGTCGCGGCAGTCCTCTACGCCTCGTCGGTGATCATGCAGAAGGTCACCCTGCGCAGCATCGACGCGCTGCGCGCCACCTGGCTCGGCTGCGTGGTCGGCACCGTCGTGACCTTGCCGTTCGCGGGCGAGCTCGTGCACGAAGCCCAGGGTGCCCCGGTCTCGGCCCTGCTCGGCGCGGCATACCTGGGCGCCTTTCCCACGGCCGTCGCCTTCACGACGTGGGCCTACGCACTGCGCCGTATGCCGGCTGGTCGCCTGGGCCCCTTGGGTTACCTCGTGACGGTGCTCTCGGTGCTGATGTCCTGGGCGTTCCTGTCCGAGGTGCCGACGGTGCCCGCACTGGTGGGTGGCGGGATCTGCCTGGTCGGGGTGGTCGTCAGCCGGTGGCGCCCGCGCTCACGCGACGAGGGGTGAGCGGCCGTGGCGCGAGGGACGGGCGGACTGCGCGTCGGCCCAGGCGAGGGCAAGGCGCTCGACGGCGTCGTCCACCACCTCGGGCGGATGCCCGGTGAAGGGCAGTCGCAGGAACCGCTCCATGCCGCCCTCGACGGCGAACTGTGCGCCCGGGGCCAGCACCACCCCACGCTGGTCGGCCGCTGCGCACAGCGGTGTGGACAGCGCGTCGGGCAGCTCGACCCACAGGCACAGTCCACCCTCTGGCATGCGGAACGTCCACTGCGGCAGGCGATTTCGCAGCGCACCGACGAGGGCATCGCGAGTGGCGACGATCGCGGACCTGCGTTCGCCGACGATCTGCTCGCGGTGGGCGAGCAGGTCGGTCAGCACGAGCTGCTCGAGGACGGGTGCGCCGAGATCGAGGGTCAGCCGCGCACTGACCAGGGCCGGCATCAGCTCACGCGGCGCGCGGATCCAGCCGACGCGCAGCCCGCCCCAGAAGGACTTGCTCGCGCCGCCCAGCGTGACGGTGCGCGGGTGGTGGACCGCCAGGGGCCGAGGCATCACCAGGTCGGGGTCGTGGGCCAGGTCGACGAGGGTCTCGTCGACGATGCCGACCGTGTGCGTTCCGGCGAGCGCGTCGCCCAGGGCGGCTCGCTGGCCGTCGGGCATGAGGGCGCCGGTGGGGTTGTGGAAGTCGGGGATGAGGTAGGCCGCGCGGGGTGCGGTCTGGCGCAGCGCAGCATCGGCCGCGCCGACGTCCCAGCCGTCACGGTCGAGAGGCAGGGCCACGGGGCGGGCACCCGAGCGGCGCAGCGTGTCGATGGCGTTGGGGTAGGTCGGGCTCTCGAGCAGTACCCGGTCGCCGGGGGAGAGCAGGGCGCGGGCGGTGACCGCGAGTCCGGCCAGGGCCCCGCTGGTCACCATGATCTGGTCGGGCGTCGTCGCGAGGCCTCGCTCGGTGAAGCGGTCGGCGAGCGCCTCGCGCAGGCTGGTCAGGCCGAGCGGGTGGTAGCCGGTGCCGGCGAGGTAGCGCGGAAGCTCCAGCATGGCGCGCTCGTAGGCCGCGACCGTCCCGGCAGGGGCGCTCATGGAGGCGCAGGTCAGGTCGATGATGTGGCCGCTGAGCTGGTCGGACGCGGGTTGCAAGGCCGCGCCCTGACGGCGGCCCGGTCCATCGCCCGGCAGTGCTGCCACGCTCCCCGAGCCCTGCCGGGAGGCGAGGTAGCCACGGTCGCGCAGCTCGGCATACGCCCTCGTCACGGTGGTGCGGCTGACGCCGAGTGCTGCGGTCAGGTCTCGCTCGCTGGGGAGCCGGGTGCCCGCCGGCAGCCGGCCGTCGGCGACGAGCAGCCGTATCGCGTCCGCCAGCCCACGGTAGGCAGGTGTCGTCTCGAGGGCCGCTCCCAGCATGGGGACCAGCCGGGACGCGGAAATGCTTCGTGCGACCATGCAGACCACTTTTGCACGATTGGATATGGAAGAACAGACCAATGAAGGCCAATCTTGCACCCGTGACCCGGACCACCCTTGCCCCGATGACCCCGCTGCAGCAGCTGCGCGCCGGACGGACCCTCCGCCGGCTGGTGCAGCTCGCCGTGGGCCTGACTCTCTACGGCGTCTCGATGGGGATGATGGTGCGCTCGGGTCTCGGGCTCGACCCGTGGGACGTCTTCCACTACGGGATCGCCCAGCACCTGCCGGTCAGCTTCGGCACCGTGACGATCATCGTGGGCGCGGCGGTGCTGCTGCTGTGGATCCCGCTGCGGCAGTGGCCGGGCCTCGGCACGGTCGCCAACGTCGTCGTGATCGGCCTGGCCACGGACGCCACGCTCGCCCTGCTCGAGGCGCCCGACCTGATGGTGGCCCGGGTCGCCCTACTGGTCGGCGGGATCGTGCTCAACGGTCTGGCCGGCGCCCTCTACATCGGCAGCCAGTTCGGCCCCGGTCCTCGGGACGGCCTGATGACCGGTCTGGTGCGGCGCACCGGGCGCAGCTTCCGCCTCGTCCGCACCAGCATCGAGATCACCGTGCTGGCCGTGGGCTGGCTGATGGGCGGCGTCGTGGGCCTCGGCACGGTCCTGTATGCCGTGCTGATCGGCCCGGTTGTCCAGGTGTTCCTGCCGATCTTCACCGTGCCCCTGCCGGCCCCTGCAGCCTCAGGCGTCGAGGGCCAGCACGAAGGGCAGGACGCCCGAGGCCCCCGCCCGGCGCAGCGCGGCAGCGGCGACGGTGAGGGTCCAGCGCGAGTTGGCGACGTCGTCGACGAGCAGGACGGGGCCGTCCAGCCCGCGTAGAGCCGACGCCTGCTCGGGGCCGACCTCGAGCCGGCCCCACACACCGGCCAGCCGGAAGGCGCTGTTGCCACCGGCCTCGCCGACCGGGCCGCCGTCCACCGGGTCGAGGCCACCGAGCCACTGCATGCGTCCCATCTCGGCGATGCCCCTGCCCAGCGACTCGGTCAGCAGCGGGCGGGTGCGGGATGGCACCATCGCCACTGCGACCGGGCGCTCCGTCCAGCCCCAGTCACGCAGGATCGGCACGCAGGCGCGCAACAGCTCGGGCGGCACCTCGGCGTCAGGTGCTCGCAGCAGGGTGCGCAGCTGTTGTCCCCAGCCGAGGTCGGTGAGCCGGGCGACCGCCCGCCCCGTCTCCATCGCCTCGTCCGGCTTGATCTTGCCCTTGACCGGCACACCCAGGCGGTCCATCCCCGAGGGCCACTGGGCGCGGGACTCGAGTTCGACACCGGCCCGCTCCAGCCTGCCCCGGGCGGTCGTGACCGCCGTCTGGGGGATCTCCGTCGGGAACCACACTCCGGCGCAGGAGTCACAGCGCCCGCACCGGGCCGCCGTGTCGTCGTCCAGCGACTCCTGGAGGAAGGCCATCCGGCACTCGGTGGTCTTCTCGTAGGTGACCATCAGGTCCTGCTCACGCACCCGGGCGGCGGTGACCCGGGCATAGCGCTCGGCGTCGTAGCTCCACGGCTGGCCGGTCGACGTCCAGCCGCCGGGCACCCGTTGGACCGCGCCGTCGACGTCGAGCACCTTGAGCAGCAGCTCGAGGCGGGTGCGGCGGATGTCGACGATCGACTCCAGCGCCGCGGTCGACAGTGCCTTGCTTGACTCGGCCAAGGCGGTCAGCACGGCGTCGGCCTGCTCCTGGCGGGGCATCGAGGCGGAGGCGAAGTAGGCCCAGATGTCCTTGTCCTCCGGCCCGGGCAGCAGCAGCACGTCGGCCCGCTCGGTGGCGCGACCGGCGCGACCGACCTGCTGGTAGTAGGCCACCGGTGACGACGGCGCCCCGAGGTGCAGGACGAACCCGAGGTCGGGCTTGTCGAAGCCCATCCCCAGCGCCGACGTCGCGACGAGGGCCTTGACCTGGTTGTCGCGCAGCATCCCCTCGAGGCGCTCGCGGTCGGTCGGGTCGGTGCGCCCGGTGTAGGCGCGCACCTCGTGACCGGCCTCGCGCAGCGCGACCGCGATGTCCTCGGCGGCCGAGACCGTCAGGGTGTAGATGATGCCGCTGCCGGGCAGGGAGTCGACGTGGGCGAGCAGCCAGGCCAGTCGCTGCTCGGGGGAGGTCAGCGCCATCACGCCCAACCGCAACGACTCTCGCGCCAGTCCGCCGCGCAGGGTCAGCACGTCGTGGCCACCGGCACCGAGCTGCTCCACGACATCGGTGACGACGCGGGCGTTGGCCGTGGCGGTCGTCGCGAGGACGGGGGTGTCCGTGGGCAGCGTGGTGAGCAGGTCGCGGATGCGGCGGTAGTCGGGGCGGAAGTCGTGGCCCCAGTCCGAGACGCAGTGGGCCTCGTCGACGACCAGCAGGCCGCAGCGCCGCGCCAGGTCGGGCAGCTGCTCGTCGCGGAACCGCGGGTTGTTGAGCCGCTCGGGGCTGACCAGCAGCACGTCGACCTCGTCGGCGGCCAGCGCAGCCGAGACCTGGCCCCACTCCTCGGCGTTGGCGGAGTTCATCGTGACGGCACGGATCCCTGCCCGGCCGGCCGCGGCGATCTGGTCACGCATCAGCGCGAGGAGGGGCGACACGATGACGGTCGGCCCGGCACCCTCTGCTCGCCGGAGCGCCGTCGAGACGAAGTAGACCGCCGACTTGCCCCAGCCGGTGCGCTGCACCACGAGCACCCGTCGGCGTTGACCCACCAGGGCCTCCACGGCCTCGAGCTGCCCGTCACGGAAGTCGGCGTCGTCGCGCCCGACCAGCCGCCTCAGCACGGTGGTGGCCTGGGTGCGCAGGTCGAGTGCCGAGGTTGTCTCCATGGCGACCACCGTATGCCGCCTGCCCGACACCCCTGCGAGGATGTCCACATGGCCCCCGATCCTGTGACCGAGCGCTACCGCGTGAACGTGCCGCTGCGGTGGAGCGACATGGATGCCTACGGGCACGTCAACAACGTGCAGTTCCTGCGGCTGCTCGAGGATGCCCGGGTGATCGGCTTCGAGGACTGGTTCGGGCAGGACCGGTCGGTGCTGTCCGAGGGGATCCTCGTCGCCCGCCACGAGATCGAGTACCTCGCGCCGCTGCTCTTCCGGGTGCCCCCGATCGTGGTCGAGATGTGGGCCACCAAGATCGGCGGAGCCGGCTTCGACCTGGCCTACGAGGTACGTGACGGCCGAGCCGTCTCCGAGGGCGGGGACGGCGACACCATCTACGCGCGCGCAGAGACCACCCTCGTCCTGTACGACTTCACCACCAGCACCCCTCGCCGCATGGACCCTGCCCTGCGCGCGATGCTCGAGCAGCACTCCGGTGCTCCGGTGCCGTTCCGCTGGCGCCGACGCTGATGGAGCTGACCTTTCCGGACGTCCAGGGTCTCGACGACCTGCGCACCTATGTCGCGCGGGCCAAGGCCGCCGACGAGGACGGCGCGATCCGCCTCCAGGCGCTGGGCCAGACCCTGGCCGCCTATGTCGGCGTGCTGCCCGGCAGCGGCCTGATGGCCGAAGGCGTCGTGATCGGCCTGCGCGCCATGCCGCTGGCCACCGCCGCACACCTGGACGTCACCGTCTCGCTGGCCGCGCTCACCGACCGGCTCGCTCGTGAGACCGGGACGACGCTGCCCATCCCGCCGATGACGGTGAACGTGGCCTGGGCGGCGATGGCACCGCCACGCGGCGGGTGGGAGCGCGTCGGCGCCGTCACCGCAGAGGAGATGTATGCCGTGGCGCGGCAAGGCATCGAGGAGGTCGCCTCCGGTGCTCCCGCTGATGCAGGCGGGGCCGCGGTGGCCGCGCTGCGCAAGCACGTGTGGGGTCGGCTCTCGACGACCACGCCGCCGGTGCCGGCGGGCGGTGCGTTCGCGGCATACGTGCTGGGATTTGTTAAGGGTGATGGTGCGGCGCCGGGCTCAGAGGTGACGGTGTGGGCGCACGGTCGCTGGACGCGGTTGTCGACGCCCGCGGGTCACGTCTTGATCCGCTGACCGGCGACTGCCACGAGTGACGCGACCACGCTGAGTCCCAGCCACATCGTGACGAAGACGGGGACGTCCTGGCCGGCCGTAGTGTGCCGGGCCGCGAACACCGCGCCGGCGGCGGCGATGCCGAGCACCGACCCGAGGACGTCGGCGAGCTGCAGCGACGACGAGGTCGATCCGTGGTCGGCCGCCGGCGTCAGCGTGAGCGAGAGGACGGACAGGCTCGCAGTGCCCAGTCCCATGCCGAGGCCGCAGGCCACCAGGGCCACCGCGATCAGCCACGGGTGCCAGCCGAAGTGGGTGACCGCGACCACGCCGAGCAGACCGGTCGTCAGCAGGCCGCCTCCGGCGCTGACCAGCTGGTAGCGGCGCCCCGCCCACCGGTCGCGGCCCTGGATCCACGACCCGGCCGACCAGCCGAGCGAGCCGACGGCGAGGATCGTGCCGGCGGTGGCAAGGGACTGTCCGCGCTCGTTGACGAGCATCAAAGGGATGTAGGTGATCGTGCCGAAGAACGAGCAGGTCAGCAGGAACCGCGCCAGCATCACCGACGGCAGGCCACGGCGCATCAGCCAGGTGCCGCGGGGGAGCAGCAGGGGTGCGCTGGCCGCGATGCCGAGGACGCCGACCACCGCGACGACGGTCTTGGCCGACCAGCTGAACTCGAGGTCGTGGGTGCCCCACTGCAGTGCGCCCGCCGAGGCGGCGATGAGGACCCCGAACCAGGCAGCCCGCGCATGCTGCCGCCGGTCGCGGCTGGAGTGGTCGATCCCCTTGCTGGCGCTCGCAATCTGTCCTCGTCGGGCGAGGACCATGGCGAAGGCCACCACCACCGGGAGCACGACCAGCCAGAACACCCAGCGCCACGACCAGGTGGTGGTGACCCACGCGGCGATGGGCGGGCCGAGGAGGGACGGGAGGACCCAGGCGGCGGAGATGACGCTGAAAACCTTGGGGCGCAACGACTCCGGATAGGCGCGACCGATAACGACGTAGCCCGCCACGATGATCAGGCCGGCGCCCAGACCAGCCACACCTCGGCCGGCGAGGAACGGCCCGAACGACTGCGAGCCACCACACACCGCGCAGCCGACAGCGAACAGGAGCTGCCCGGCGAACAGCGACGGGAGGGGGCCGGAGCGGTCGCACCACACTCCGGCGAGGACGATGCCGAGCAGCTGGGTGGTGAGCATCACCGAGAAGGCGAGCCCGTAGGACCGGACCGCGTCGAGCTCGCGGGCGGCGTCGGGCATGGCCGTCGAGACCGCCATGCCCTCGAACGCGATGACCGTGATCAGGGCGAGCAGCGAGATGGACAGCAGCAGGTAGCGCGGGTGGAACACGCCGATCCGGGCAGCGCCCTCGGCCGGCCCTGTGGCCGGCAGCCGGGTCGGCTCCGGCGCCCCACCGCGGGTGGCGGTGTCGCCATCCAGCTCCTCGTGAGCGGGGGGCGGGGTGGGGGTGGTCACTGGCTCAACGGTAAGCCGCGCTCGGCCAACACCTCGGCAAGGGTGTCGATGCGGTCCGAGACGATCCCGTCCACACCGAGGTCGAACAACCGGTGCATCTCGGCGGCGTCGTCGATGGTCCAGACGTGCACGTGCTTGCCCATCGCGTGGACGCGTTCGACGAGGGCAGGCGTCACCAGGTCGAGCCGGCGACCGCCGACGAGGTGTCCGGTCGGCACCTGCAGGACCGCGGCGGGGGAGCGCAGCCAGTCGGCGATCCGCTGCGGCGCCAGGCGCAGGGCGGCGACCTCGGCCGGCCCCGTGGCCGTCGCGAGCCGAGGACCCAGCAGCCGACGGACAGCCCGCAGTCGGCGGTCCGAGAACGACCCGACGCAGACCCGGTCGATCGCCTGGTGTGCCCGGATCACCTCGACCAGCGGCTCGATCGCGCCCGATGCCTTGACGTCGATGTTGATCCTGGCCTCCGGGAACTCCTCCAGCAGGTCGGACAGCAGGGGGATCGGCTCGGTGCCGTTGATCCGCGCGGACTCGACTGCGGCGTAAGGCAGTTGGGCGATCCGTCCGCCTTGGTCGGTGACCCGGTCGAGCCGCAGGTCGTGGAAGGCGAGCAGCACGCCGTCGGCCGTCCCGTGCACATCCGTCTCGAGGTAGCGGTAGCCCATCCGCACGGCCTCGCGGAAGGCCGCCATGGTGTTCTCGAGTCGCAGGTTCGCCGCGATCTTGGCACCGCCGCGGTGGGCCAGCCCGATCGGCGTGGGTGCGTCGAAGTAGGCGAAGTCCGCTGCTCTCACGGCGTCAGTCTGCCGTGCCGGCACCGTTCCTGCCGGACCGGGGCGCGCGACCGTGGCGACCACGCCCACGACCAAGGGGTATGCCGCGTGGTGACCACGCGGCATACCCCTCGGGTTGGAGCGTGGGCTAGAGCGCTGCCCAGACCGTGGTGTCGGTCGGCACGGTGCCGTCCGCGGTCAGCGGACCGGAGGCGACGAGGACGGACGCGCCCTCGGGCAGTGCCACCGGGTCGTCACCGAAGTTGGTCAGCACCAACGTGTCCTGGCCCTGACCGGTGTTGACGAGGGCGATCACGTCGTCGCCGAAGCCGTTGCTGAACTGGAGGCCGCCGGTGCCGAGGTCGCGGTCGCGGCGGATGCGCAGCAGCTGGCGGTAGAGCTCGAGGGTCGAGCCGTCCACGCCGTCCTGCTGGTCCACGGCGTACTCGCCGTAGACCTCCGGCTGCGGCAGCCAGGTCTGGTCCGAGGGCCCGAAGCCGAACGACGGCGCCTCCTTGGCCCACGGGATCGGCACCCGGCAGCCGTCACGACCGAGCTCCTTGCCGTCCGAGCGCACGAACGTCGGGTCCTGCCGGAACTCGCCGGGCATGTCGGTCGAGTCGGGCAGGCCGAGCTCCTCGCCCTGGTAGAGGTAGGCGCCGCCGGGGAGCGCCAGCATCAGCTGTGTCGCCGCGCGCGCCCGTTGGAGGCCGAGGGCGCGGTCGGGCTGCGGGTCGTCGGCGCCGATGCCGTTGGGGCGGCGCTTGCCGACGGGCAGGCCGAGCCGGGAGGCGTGCCGCACGACGTCATGGTTGGACAGCACCCAGGTGCTCGGTGCACCGACGGAATCCGCTGCCACGAGGGAGGTCTCGATGACCTCGCGCAGGTCCGGGGCACGCCACTGGCTCATCAGGAAGTCGAAGTTGAAGGCCTGGTGCATCTCGTCCGCGCGGACGTAACGCACCGCACGCTCCTGTGGGCGGACCCAGGCCTCGGCGACGAGGATGCGGTCCGGCTCGCCGTACTCGGCCAGGACCTTGTGCCAGCGGCGGTAGACGTCGTGGACGGAGTCCTGGTCCCACATCGGCGGCTTGGGCGAGCCGGCCTTCACCTCGCCGTCGAGGATGTGCAGCTCGACGTCGTAGTCCGGCAGCCCCTGCTCCTTGATCAGGCCGTGGGCCACGTCGACGCGGAAGCCGTCGATGCCGCGGTCCAGCCAGAAGCGCAGGATCGACTCGAACTCGTCGCCGATCTCGGGGTTGTCCCAGTTGAGGTCGGGCTGCTTGACGTCGAACAGGTGGAGGTACCACTGGCCGGGCTGGCCGTCGGCCTCGGTGATGCGGGTCCAGCCGTCGCCGCCGAAGACGGAGTGCCAGTCGTTGGGCGGCAGGCTGCCGTCGGAGCCCTTGCCGTCCCGGAAGATGTAGCGGTCGCGCTCGGGGCTGCCGGGTCCGGCGGCCACGGCGGCCGTGAACCACTCGTGCTCGTCGCTGGTGTGGTTGGGCACCAGGTCGACGATCACCTTGAGGCCCAGTTCGTGGGCCTTGGCGACCATCGCGTCGGCGTCCTCGAGGCTGCCGAACAGGCCGTCGATGGTGCGGTAGTCGGCCACGTCGTAGCCGGCGTCGGCCTGCGGTGACTTGTAGAACGGGCTGAACCAGACGGCGTCGACGCCGAGCGCCTTGAGGTAGTCCAGCCGTGCGGTCACACCGGGCAGGTCGCCGATGCCGTCGCCGTCGGCGTCAGCCCAGGACCGCGGGTAGATCTGGTAGATCACGGCATGGCGCCACCAGGCGGCGTCGGCCGAGGCGGCGGGGTGGATGAGGTGGGTGGAGAGGGTCGTCGTCACGGTCAACCATGCTGACGCATCGAACGCGTTCGGGGAAACCAGCCCGACACCGTCTTGCACTGCGGAACCCGCGTCTTCGGCGGTTGCGCGACGAGGCGCGGAGGTAAGCCGCGTGGCCGACGTCCTCCTCGCGCGACGTGTTGCGCAGCGCTGGTCACCGGCGTGCTGAATCGGGACCTGATGACGATCTGCGAGCAACACGTCGCGGGAATCTTCAGCCGGTAGGCCGCGGGGCTGGGCCACGCGGCATACCGAACCGTGGGTGGTCCGTCAGTCGTCGAGCGAGTTGACCATCGAGTGCGCGGCGCGCTCGAGGTAGTCGCGCAGCAGCAGGTCGTTCGCCGGTGGCAGGTCGAGGGTGTCGACCGCCGCCATGATGTGGTGCAGCCAGCGGTCCCGCTGGGTCGGCGTCACCTTGAACGGGTGGTGCCGCATCCGCAGCCGCGGGTGGCCGCGCTGCTCCGAGTAGGTCGTCGGCCCGCCCCAGTACTGCTCGAGGAACATCCGGAACCGCTCCTCGGCCGGTCCGAGGTCGTCCTCGGGGTAGAGGGCCCGCAGGGGTGGGTCGGAAGCCACCCCGCGGTAGAACTCGTGGACCAGCTTGCGGAACGTCTCGTGCCCGCCGACCTGGTCGTAGAAGCTGCCGGACTGGTCGCCGCCGGGGGTCTGGGGGAGCTGGGTCGTCATCGGGGTTCCCGCCCAGTATCGGCGCGACGAAGGAGCGGAGGTCCCACGCTCCGCGTGGGCGAACTGTGTGGGGTGAAGTTCATGGAGTGCCGCCGCCTGCCGGACCGAAGGGAGTCATGACCGGGGCCTTGATGCCGTTGGCGTCGAACGCCGCCTTGACCCGCTCGCGGATCTCGCGCGAGACGCCGTACTGCTGCTCCGGCGCGGTCTTGGCGACGACGCGGATCGTCACCACCGAGCCGGTCATCGACTCGACGCCGACCACCTTGGGCTCGTCGAGCAGCTTGTCCTGCCACTGCGGCGACTCGTCCAGCTCGTGCACCACGGTGCGGATCAGGGGGATCACCGTGTCGAGGTTCTCGGAGTACGCCACGGGGATGTCGACCATCGCCGTGGACCAGCCCTGGCTCTTGTTGCCGATGCGGATGATCTCGCCGTTGCGGATGTACCAGACCACGCCCTGGGCGTCTCGCAGCCGGGTCACGCGCAGCGAGACCTCCTCGACCGTGCCGATGGCCTCACCCGTGTCGATGATGTCGCCGACGCCGTACTGGTCCTCGAGGATCATGAAGATCCCGGAGAGGAAGTCCTTGACCAGGCTCTGCGCGCCGAACCCGAGCGCCACGCCGCCGACCCCCGCGGTGGCCAACACCGGTCCGAGCTCGATGCCCACGGTCGTCATGATCGTCAGGATCGCGATCATGACGACGACAAAGGTGACCATGCTTCGCAGCAGGGAGCCCATCGTGAGGGTGCGCTGCCGGTGTCGCTCGTGGGCTGAACCGGTGGCCTGGGCGAGGACCCGCCCCGCTCGGCTGGTCTCGCCCGCCCGCCGGGCATCCGAGCGCGCAAGGGTCGTGGCGACCACTCGGCCGATCGACCGCAGCGCCAGCCATCGCAGGATGAGGGCCGCCAGCACGGTGATGACGATGTTCAGGGGCTTGCCGGTGAACCAGTCCCACGCCGAGTGCGGCGTGATGTCCATCAGGGCATTCAGGAAAGCCTCAGGCATTGGCGTCCCGCTGCTGGGCGCGCTGGGCGCGCGCGATCGGGTCGCGGTTCTCGGCCACCAGCCGCCGCAGGGCCGCATGGGCCTCGGGGTGTGCGGTCAACCACGACTGCGTCGAGTCGTGGAGGTGGGCATCGCCCAGCGCGGTGGGGTAGAAGCCGCGGACCAGGACCTCGATGAGCGCGTGCGACGCCTTGGTCTCCACGGTGTCGAGCATGGCGTGGTACTTCTCGACATAGGGCTCGAGCAGGCCGGTGTCGTGGACGTTGCCGAAGCCTGCGGCGACGGCGTCGCGCACCGTGGTGGTCAGCCCGTCCTGCTCGACGCCGCGTCGCCATGCGGTGGCCTTGGCCTCGGCGGTGGGGAACGATGCCCGCGCCTGCTCGGCACGCTCGTGACCCGTCGCGGTGTTGTCGCGCTCCTGCTCTGCGTCGATGTCCTCGGCGGTCGCCGCACCGCAGGCGGCCAGCGAGATGAGCAGCCTCCACCGCATATCGGTGTCGACGGCGAGCCCGTCGAGCACCTGCGTGCCGTCGAGCAGGCCCCGCAGGTATGCCGCGTGGTCGCCACCGTGCTGCTGGGCGGCGTACGCCCCCACCAGCTGGAGCTGGGCGTCACTACCCGGCGCGGCGGAGGTGGCCAGGTCGCGCAGACCGGCCACAGTCTCGGCGGTGGTCTGCTCCCGGTGCTCAGGTGCGACGTAGAGCCGGAGGGTGGTCGACAGCTGGGCGAGCAAGGTGCGCAGCAACGTCGAGTCCGTCTCGCCGGGGAGGGAGGCCAGCACGAGCGTGAGGAAGTCGCGGGCGCCCATCTCGGCGTCGCGGGTCATGTCCCACGCGGCACCGAGCACCAGCGCGCGGGGGAGGCTGTCCTGGAAACCGCGAGGGTGCGTGAGAGCGGTCGCGAGCGACCGCTCGTCGAGGCGGATCTTGGCGTAGGCCAGGTCGTCGTCGTTGACGAGGACGAGGTCCGGCACCGGTCGGCCGATCAGCTCGCGGATGTCCGTCGACTCTCCGTCGACGTCGAGCTCCAGGCGGTCGGTTCGGACCAACGACTCGTCCACCACGTCATACAGACCGACCGCTAGGCGGTGCGGTCGCAGGGTCGCGAAGTCCGGCGCGTGGGTCTGGGTGATCCGTGCCGAGGAGATCAGGCCCTGGTCGTCGGTCTCAATCTCCGGGCGGAGGGTGTTGACGCCAGCGGTCTCGAGCCACAGCTTGGACCACGTGCCCAGGTCGCGGCCGGACGTCTGCTCCAGCTCGTGGAGCAGATCGGGCAGCGTGGTGTTGCCCCACGCGTGCTTGGCGAAGTAGGCGCGCAGGCCGGCGGTGAACGGCTCACGACCGACATAGGCGACGAGCTGCTTGAGCACCGAGGCGCCCTTCGCATAGGTGATGCCGTCGAAGTTCACCTCGACGTCCTCGAGGTCGTGGATCGGGGCGACGATCGGGTGGGTCGAGGAGAGCTGGTCCTGGCGGTAGGCCCAGGACTTCTCGGACGTGCCGAACGTCGTCCAGGCGCTCGTCCACTGGGTGACCTCGGCCTGGCACGTCGTCGACGCCCACTCGGCGAACGACTCGTTGAGCCAGAGGTCGTTCCACCACTTCATCGTCACGAGGTTGCCGAACCACATGTGCGCGAGCTCGTGCAGCAGCGTGAGGGCGCGGCGCTCGACGAGGGCCTCGGTCACCTTGGCACGGAAGATGTAGACCTCGCTGACCGTGACCGCCCCGGCGTTCTCCATGGCGCCACTGGTGTACTCCGGCGCGAAGATCTGGTCGTACTTCTCGAACGGGTACTCGCCGTCGAACTCGTTCTCGAAGAAGGCGAAGCCGAGCTTGGTGCAGTCGAAGATGTTGTCCGCGTCGAGGTGCTCGAGCAGCGACCTGCGGCAGAAGATGCCGAGCGGCACGGTGCCGCGCCGGGTCTGCACCTCGTCGCGGACCACGGCGTAGGGACCGGCGATCAGCGCGGTGATGTAACAGGAGATCCGCGGGGTGGGCGTGAAGGCCCAGGTCGCAGTGCCCTCCCCGGCCGGGGTCGGCTCGGGGGTGGGGGAGTTGGACACGACCTGCCAGTGAGCCGGTGCGGTCACCGTGAACCCGAAGGTCGCCTTGAGGTCGGGCTGCTCGAAGACCGCGAACATCCGGCGGCAGTCGGCCACCTCGAACTGGGAGTAGAGGTAGACCTCGCCGTCCACGGGGTCGGTGAAGCGGTGCAGCCCCTCGCCGGTGTTCATGTATGCCGCGGTGGCGTCGACCGTGAGCGTGTTGTGCTCCGCTGTGGACGGGAGGCTGATGCGCACGCCGTCGAAGTGCGTGGCAGGGTCGAGCGCCTCGCCGTTCAGGCTGATCGCCTCGACCGACGGAGCGATGAGGTCGACGAAGGTCGACTCACCGGGCTCGGCGCTCGTGAACGTCACGGTCGTTGTGCTGCGGAACGTGGCGTCCGAGGTCGTGAGGTCGAGGACCACGTCATAGTGGTCGACGGTGATGACGGCGGCGCGGGCGGTGGCCTCGGCGCGGGTCAGGTTCTTGCCAGGCAACGGTGCTCCTGCTGAGGTTCGGGGTGTGGTCGAAGGACTCGGGCGCCATCCTCGCACGCATGGTGGGGTGGGGGACCACCGCTGGTGCGGGTCTCCGGGGCCAATGGCAGGATTGGGTGTGTGAGTGCCACCGAGATTGCCGAGACCCGTACGTCCGCCGAGTTCTGGTTCGACCCGCTCTGTCCGTGGGCGTGGATGACCTCGCGGTGGATGATGCAGGTCGAGGAGGTGCGTCCCGTGGACGTGACCTGGTCGGTGATGAGCCTGGCGGTCCTCAACGAGGGGCGCGACCTCCCTGACAACTACCGCCAGATGATGGACCGGGCCTGGGGCCCGGTGCGCGTGATCGTCGCCGCGGCTGCCGAGCACGGTGACAAGGTCATCAAGCCGCTCTACGACGCCATGGGCACGCGCATCCACCTCGATGGGGAGAAGGACTTCGCCAAGGTCATCTCTGCCGGCCTGGAGGAGGTGGGCCTCCCCTGGGAGCTCGCGGAGGTCGCGGACACCGACGTCAACGACGCCGAGCTCCGCGCAAGCCACCAGCGCGCCATCGACCTCGTCGGTGACGACGTCGGGACGCCAGTCGTCGCGGTGAACGGCGAGGCCTTCTTCGGGCCTGTCGTGAGCCCCGCGCCCAAGGGCGAGGCCGCCGGACGGCTGTGGGACGGCTGCGTCCTCGTGGCGGGCACCCCCGGCTTCTACGAGCTCAAGCGGTCCCGCACCGTCGGCCCCATCTTCGACTGAGGAGCAACACAGATGCGCGTACACATCGGCGGCGACCACGCGGCATACGACCTGCTCGGTGAGCTGGTCACCTTCCTCGAGGCCGAGGGCCACGAGGTGACCAACCACGGACCCCACGCCATGGACGCCGAGGACGACTACCCCGTCTTCGTGCTGCGTGCGGCGGAGGCCGTGGCGGCCGACCCCGAGTCGCTCGGCGTGGTGCTCGGGGGATCGGGCAACGGCGAGCAGATGGCGGCCAACAAGGTCAAGGGCATCCGTGCCGCCCTCTGCTACAACGAGGAGCTCGCCACCCTGGCCCGTGAGCACAACAACGCGCAGGTGATCTCGATCGGTGCCCGGATGAGTGCCGTCGACGAGGCCAAGGCGATGGTCGCGGCCTTCCTGTCCACGCCGTTCTCCGGCGCGCCCCGGCACCAGCGGCGGATCGACATGGTCGGCGCCTACGAGCAGGACGGCACGCTGCCCCCGCGCCCCTGATCTGCGCGGATGTCGCCCGCGAGGGACTGAGCTCCCACTACGCTGGAGCGATGGGCTGCAGGGGACCGGCCCATCCATCAGACGCCCTGGGTGCCGAGCACCTGCCTTGCCGAAGGATCTCTTGCACGTGGACATCGACAGGACGGTCATCGCTCGCCGCTCCCTGATGTCCAGGGTCCAGCGAGGCAGGGCCAGGTTCGTGCGCTGGGAGCAGGCGGGCACGGCCATCAGCATCATCGTCGTCAACACCGGCCTGTGCTGGGCGATGTCGCAGTGGCAGGGCTACGTCCCGTTCTCGACCTACATCCCGCTGGCAGTCCTCGCCGGTCTCTTCCTGACGCCCAAGGTGCTGGCGGTCGTGGACATCGCCATCCTCATCGCCGGTGCGTGGACGATTGGCGAACGAGAAACCGTCCTCCCTGCCCTGTTGGGCGCCTATGCCGTGCTGACCACGGTCATGATCATCATGTTCTGGGTGGCCGCGTCGCGGGCTCGCCTCGGCGTCCAGGGGAACCTCGGCGAGTCGATGCTGGTCGACCTGCGCGACCGGCTGCGCACCCAGGGTGAGCTCCCCGAGCTGCCGCCGGGCTGGGGTGCCGAGCTCTCCGTGCTGTCGGCCTACGGTGACTCGTTCTCCGGCGACTTCCTCGTCACGAGCAAGTTCGACGACATCCTCGAGGTCGTGCTGGTGGACGTCTCGGGCAAGGGGATCGCGGCGGGGACCCGCTCACTGCTGTTGTCCGGCGCCTTCGGCGGGCTGCTCGGGTCGATGCCCTATGACCGGTTCCTGCCCGCAGCGAACTCCTACCTGCTGCGGCAGGCGTGGGACGAGGGCTTCGCCACCGCGGCCCACGCCATGATCAACCTGACGACCGGCGAGTACAGCCTCGGTTCGGCCGGGCATCCCCCGGCCGTGCGCTTCTCGGCGGGCTCGGGCCGGTGGGAGGTCCTCGAGGGTGATGAGGGCCCGGTGCTCGGTGTGACCGAGGGACTGGCCTTTCCGCGGATCCACGGCCAGCTCGGTCGTGGCGACGCCTTGCTCCTCTACACCGATGGCGTCATCGAGGTCCGCAACCGCGACCTGCGCGACGGCATCGACCGGATGCTCGGCACCGCGGAGCGGATGATCGGCAAGGGTTTCGAGGGCATGGCGGCGAAGATGTGCGCGGCCGCACGGGCGGGCGAGACCGACGACCGCGCGGCCGTCCTGGTCTGGCGGCGCTGAGCCCGACTGTCCAGTTCTGCCGAGCATCGGGCTGCCGGCGCAGGCGGGAGGGATCGGTCAGCTGGCGACTGTGGCTGCCTGGCGCTGGGCAGCGCGACGGGTGATGTCGGCGCACTCGAGGCAGACCGACTCGGGGATCACACCCAGCCGCATCAGCCAGCCGAAGACGATGCACCCCGCGCAGATGCCGAAGAGGGACTCGAGCGCCGGGAAGACCACCATCACCGCGCCGATCACGATCACCGGGACCGAGGTTCCCGCAAGCCACAGGATCGTGGCGGCCACGGTGAACACGGCGCCGACGGCTGCGGCGAAGCGCTTGGGCGGACCGGCGGTGTAGCGGGGCTTCGTCGCCACCCTCGGCCGGATCCACCGGTTCACCAGGATCGCGATGGGACTGGCGGACGGACCCCAGCCGGAGCGCAGCACGAAGTCCGCCGCCAGCACGGCATACAGCCACCACTGGTGGGCGGCGAGGGCCACGACGGCGAGCACGAGGATGACCGCCGCGATGAGCCGGACGGTGACGTCGTCCACGATGTTGGGGAACCGGGAGATGCGCATGTTCACATTATGGGTTACATAAGCACTGGTTATCGAGCCGTGTCGCAGATCAAGACGCGCAGGAGCCCACCGAAGCCAGCGCACGCGCAGGCGTCGCCGCCGGCCGACCGGCACCTCAACCCTAGAACTCCGCCTCCGGGCCGTCGACACGGTGGATGTCACCGACATCCGCTCCGCTGCCTACGCTGGTGACGTGGACATCGACGGGCGGGTGCGCTCCTACAACGCGCGCAGGGGACGGCTCTCGGCCCTCACCCTCGAGCGGATGGAGGTCCTCGGGCCGAGGCACTCCATCGCCGCGGAGGGTCCCCTGGTGCCGCAGGTGGCGTTCGGCCGGACCGCTCCCTTGGTGCTCGAGATCGGCTGTGGGCACGGCGCGGCGGCGCTGGCCTATGCGGCCGCCCACCCCGGGCACGACCTGCTCGCGGTCGACGTCTTCACCCCTGCCCTGGCCCGGATGCTGGCCGAGGCGGACCGGCGCGGCCTGACCAACCTGTGGATGCACCGCGGTGACGCCGTGGAGCTGCTGTCCGAACGCGTGGCGGCCGCGTCGCTCACGGCTGTCCACGTCTTCTTCCCCGACCCGTGGCCCAAGGCCAAGCACGCCAGACGGCGCTTCATCTCCCGCGACATGCTCGACCTCATCGCGTCACGGTTGGTCCCCGGTGGCCGCTTGCTCGTGGCGACCGACCATGGCGGGTATGCCGCCCACGTGCGTTCGGCGTTCGACGCGCACGGCGGGTTCGTGGTCACCGAGGGGGACCGGCCGACCTGGCGGCCGACCGACGGCTTCGAGGACAAGGGGCTGCTGGCCGGGCGGCGGGTGAGCGAGTTCCGCGCCGAGCTCCGCTGAGGTCTGCCTCAGGTGGGGCGGCCCTTCATCCGCATGCGGGACGGCGACGGGGTGACCCGGTGGTGGCGGGGAATCCTCAGCCCAGCTGGGGGACCGCCGCGAGGAGGGTCTTGGTGTAGGCGTCCTGCGGGTCGAGCAGCACCTGTTCGACCGTGCCGCTCTCGACGATCGACCCGCGGTACATGACGAGGACCCGGTCCGCGATGTTCCAGGCCAGCCCCAGGTCGTGGGTGATCACCAGGGCGCCCAGGCCGAGGTCGTTCTTCAGCCGGAGGAGCAGGGCGAGGATCTCGCCCCGGACGGACGCATCGAGCGAGGCCACCGGCTCGTCCGCGACCAGGAACTCCGGCTCCAGAGCCAGGGCGCCGGCGATGACGACCCGCTGGCGCTGACCGCCGGAGAGCTCCTGCGGCAGTGACGAGGTGAAGCTCGAGGCGGGGCGCAGCTCGGCCCGCTCGAGCGCCGCCTCCACCTGGTCTCGCTCGTCACCGGGCACCCGGTGGATCCGCAGCCCCTCGGCGACCGCTTCGTAGACGCTGTGCCTGGGGTTGAGCGCGCTCGTCGGGTCCTGCAGGACGAGCTGCACGCTGCGTCGGAAGGCGCGCAGGGACCTGGGTCCGCTCGGGAGCGGCTCGCCGCGGAACAGCACCTGGCCGGCATCGGCGTGGTGCAGCCCGAGCAGGGTGCGGGCCAGCGTCGTCTTGCCCGATCCGGACTGGCCGACGAGCGCGACGACCTCGCCGCGGTGACAGGCGAGCGACACGTCGTCGACGGCGGTCATGGAGCCCTGCGCGGTGCGGAACCGGACGGTGAGGTGCTCGGCTCCGATCACCGGGGTCTCGGTGGGATCCGGCACGACTGCTGGAGGGACGGGGGCGCGGCCGGTGACAGCAGCAGTCGCGCCGGAGCCGTCCGCGCGGATCGCTGCAGGGTCGGTCGTTGGGTCGGTCGTCGGGTCGGTCGGTCGAGGTGGTTGTTCGTGCACCACACGGGTAGCCGGTCGGAGCCGGGACTCCGGGTCGCCGATCGTGGGGAAGGCCTTCGCGAGGATGGCGGTGTAGGGATGGGACGGCGACATCACCACCTCGTGGCTCGGGCCCTCCTCGACGACCATGCCATCGCGCATCACCGCGATCCGCTCGCACGTGGAGGCGAGCACCGACAGGTCGTGGCTGATGAACACCAGGGCGATGCCGCGGCTGGCGACCTGTTCACGCAGTACCGACAGGATCTGGTGCTGGACCACGACGTCGAGGGCCGTCGTCGGCTCGTCGGCGATGACCAGGTCGGGGTCGCAGGCCAGCGCCATGGCGATCATCACGCGTTGCCGCTGACCGCCGGAGAGCTCGTGCGGGTAGGAGGACGCCTTGGTCGGCTCGAGGTCGACCTGGGCCAGCAGGTCCAGCATTCGGGCTTGCTGGGCCTCCTCGGTCGGGTAGGTCTCCTTGACGTGCAGCTGGAGCGCCTCGAGGACCTGGGCGCCCACCCGGTGCACCGGGTTGAGCGAGTGCATGGCGCCCTGGAAGACGATCGCGGCCTCGCTCCAGCGCAGGGCACGCAGCTGGCCCCACGACAGGTCGAGGACGTCGCGCCCGTCCACCAGGACCCGGCCGGTGACGGTCGCCGTGCGCGGCAACAGTCGTAGCACCGCCATGGCCAGCGTGGACTTGCCGGACCCGGACTCCCCGGCGATGCCGAGCGACCCACCGGCAGGGACGGTCAGCGACACGCCCCTGACGGCAGCCACGGTCCCGCGGTCACCGGTCGAGTGGTAGGAGATGCTCACGTCGTCGAACGTCAGCTCGGACATCAGCGGCCTCGCAGGGTGGGGTTGATGACCGACTCGAGAGCCCGGCCGACGAGGGTGAAAGAGAGCACGACCAGGACAATGGCCAGGCCGGGTGGCAGCACGAACCACCAGAACCCTCCGGTCGCTGCTCCGGAGTCGAGGGCAAGCTTGAGCATCGTGCCCCAGGACGGCTTGCTCGTGTCGCCGAGGCCGAGGAAGGACAGGGTGGACTCGGCGATGATGGCCGAGCCGACCGTGAGCGTCGTGTTGGCGAGCACGAGCGGCAGGACCGCGGGCAGCACGTGGCGGGTGATCACGTGGCGGTGACTGGCGCCGAGCGCCCACGACCGCTCGATGTAGGGGCGGGCCTCCACGGTGAGGGTCTGGGAGCGGACCAGCCGGGCCGTCCCCGGCCAGGACGTGACGCCGATCGCCAGGATGATCGTCCACACCCCGCGGTGCAGGACGCTGGAGAGCACGATCGCCAGGACCAGCGAGGGCAGCACCAGGAAGAAGTCGACGACCCGCATCAGCACGGCTGCGGGCCATCCGGTGAAGTGGCCTGCTGCCATCCCCACGACCGTGCCGATGACCATCGACAGCAGGGTCGCCACGGTGCCCACCAGCAGGGAGACCCTGCCTCCCCAGAGGAGGGTCACCAGGACCGAGCGTCCCGACGGGTCAGTGCCGAGCGGCAGGGCCCAGGTGGGCGGCTGGTTGATCGGGTTGTCGATCTGGGTGACGTCGAGCAGGCGCGCGGGCGCCACCACGGGTGCCAGGACGGCCAGCAGGACGACGACGACGAGGATGCCGAGACCGACCAGTCCGCTGCGGCTCGCGCGGAACTCACGCCACACGCGCACGGCCGCGGCCTGTCGTCGCGCAGTGGTGGCGCTCTGGCCGCTCACGCTGCCCTCACCCTCGGGTCGAGGAACCGGTACAGCAGGTCGGCGACGAGGTTCATCAGGATCACGATGCTGGAGAAGACGACGAAAGTCCCTTGCAGGAGAGGCAGATCCGGTCCGGTGAGGGCCGCATAGGTGAGATAGCCCAGCCCTGGCCAGGAGAAGATCGCCTCGACCGTGACCGCCCCGGCGATCAGTCCGCCGAGGTGCAGGAAGACCAGCGTCACGGTGGGCAGCAGTGCGTTGGGAACTGCATGACGGCGCCGCACGAGGTCCTCGCGCAGACCCTTGGCGCGGGCGGTCACCAGGTAGTCGGCATGCATCTCCTCGAGCAGCGAGGCACGCATGACGAGGAGGTACTGGGCATAGGTGACGGCAACCATCGTGATCACCGGCAGCACCATGTGACGGGCCACGTCCAACGCCAGCGGCAGCCCGGTGGCCGTCGTTCCTGCCGTCTTGAAGCCGCCGGTCGGCAGCCACTGGAGCATGCCGCCGAAGACGAGCAGCAGGATCAGGCCGAGCCAGAACGTCGGCACCGACCACAGCACGAGCGCCGTTCCCGTGTTGAGCCGGTCGAACCAGGTGCCACGCCGCCACGCTGCCCGCTGCCCGATCCACAGGCCCAGTCCAATGGCGATGGCCGCGGAGACGCCGGTGAGGAGGAGGGTGGCTCCGATGTGCTCGGCGATCAGGTCGGCGACCGGGCGACGGTACGTGTAGGAGTCGCCCAGCCGGCCGCGGGGCAGGTCGCGCAGGTAGATGCCGAACTGGGTCAGCATCGGCTCGTCGAGCCCGAACTGCCGCCGCATCGTCTCGAGCTGTTCCGGCGAGACGATGCGGCCCCGGGTCATGGACCGCGTCGGGTCGCCGGGCAGGATCCGGAAGGCGAAGAAACCCAGGACCACCACCATGGCGAGGCTGAGGCACGCGCCGCCGACCTTGTGGGCGGCATACCGCCACAGGCTGGTGCCCGCGCGGACGTCGTGGTCGGTGTCTGCGGCCGCGACGTCCTGCTCGACGAGGGCGCTGGTCACTCGCGGGCGTCGGCGGTGGCGCCGCGACGACGGGCGAGCAGCGTGCCGCCACCGAGGAGGATGACCGCGAGGGCTCCGAGCCCGATCCAGCCGCCGGTGCCCAGGCCGCCACCGTCGCCGTCGGCGCTCTCGGCCCCGACCGGCTTCGCGCTGAGCAGCGCCCAGTAGCCGGACTGGCCGTTGAGCACCCCACCGTCCTCGGGCATCTTGGTCAGCCCGGTGAACTTGTCGGAGCGGAAGGCCTCGAGGGTCTCGGGGTACCAGAAGTCGATCGACGGCGCCGCGTCGTAGTGGATCGCCTGCATCTGCTTGACGATCTCCTGGCGCTTGGCCGGGTCGAGCTCGGCGTGCTGTTGGGCGAACAGCTTGTCGAACTCGGGGTCGCACCAGTAGTCCATCGAGGTGGCTCCGGTGCCGTCGGTCTTGGTCGGCAGCGCGTCGCAGGTGTTGATGCCGAGCTGGTAGTCGGGGTCCGCGCCGAGGCTCCACGCGGTGAAGTACATGTCGTACTTCCCGGCCGTGGTGTCGGCCGAGATCGTGTCGCCGTCGGTGGGCTCGATCTTCACGCCGAGGCCGACCGCCTTGAGCCAGGGTGCGATGAAGTCGGCACGGGACTGGTCGACCGAGTCTGCGTTGTCGACGAACAGGCGCAGCGTGATCGGCTTGCCGTCCTTGCCCTTGCGTATGCCGTCGGCCCCCTTGGCGTAGCCGGCTGCGTCGAGTGCGGCGTTGGCTGCGGTCGGGTCGTACTTGGCGAGCTTGGCCTCGTCCTTCCACTGCCACTGCGGGTAGACCGCCGGGATGAAGGAGGTGGCCAGGGTGCCGTGGCCCTGGAAGGTCTTGTCGAGCAGCTCGGGGATGTTGATCGCCTGGCGGATGGCCTGGCGGACCACCTTGTCCTGCAGCGCGGGGTTGCCGTCGCCGACCTTCTGCCCGTCGCGGGTGCGGGCGCCGGAGTTCAGGCCCAGCCCGACGAACCGGCGGCCCTTGCCGGGGTTCACGGTGACGCCCTGCTGGGTCTTGAGCGAGTCGAACTGCGGCACGGTCAAGGTCGGCGACCCGACCATGTCGACCTCACCGGACTTGAGCGCCTGCACCGAGGCGTCGGAGTTCTTGTAGACCACGTAGGTCACGCCGTCGAGCTCGGGCTCGCCCTTCCAGAAGTTCGGGTTGGCCTTGAGCACCACCGACTGGCTGGGCGTGAACTTGTCGAGGACGTAGGGCCCGGAGCCGACGACGGCCGAGTCGTTGGCGTACTTGACCGGGTCGGTGACCTTCTCCCAGACGTGCTTGGGGACGACGGGGATCTCCAGGCCCGGGTTGGACGCCTGCGGCTCCTTCATCGTGATGACGACGGTCTCCGGGTCGGGTGCGTCGACCTTGGCGAAGTTGCTCACGAGCGAGCCGTTGGCCGTGCCCAGGTCGGGCTTGGTCATCATCTGGGTGTAGGTCCACTGCGGGTCCGCCGACGTGATCGGCTGGTTGTCCGACCACTTCATGCCGGGACGCAGGTGGAAGGTCCAGGTCCTGCCGTCGCTGCTCGTCTCCCACTTCGTGGCCAGCCCTTCCGTGGGGGAGCTGTCCTTGGAGCTGTACTGCACGAGGTTCTCGTAGACCATCCGGTTGATGCCCGTGGGCGTCAGGTAGATGGAGATGAACGGGTTGAACGTGTCGATGGTGGCGCTGGTGGCGACCTTGAACACCGTGGGAGCGGCTGCGGCGTTCGCCGCCTCCGGCCCGGGAGCGGTCAGGAAGGCTGCGGCGAGCGCTGCCGCGGCCAGTGCGCTGAGGGCGGTGCGCTGGTGGTGACGCGCAGACGGCATGGGTGCTCCTGGGTACTCGGTGGGCGCGATGGTTTCCGCCACACAACCATTCCGATTTGTCCGATGTCAATGGATTGCGTGTTACGACCCGACTTCGTAGGAAATTAACGGGTATGGCGTGCGGACGACCGAGGGCACCGGGGCCGGACGAGGTGCGCGGACGGGCACGACAAAGGCCCTCGTGCCCCCGGGTGGACCGGGGGCCACGAGGGCCTGGCTGAGCGGGCGACGAGAATCGAACTCGCGTAGCTAGTTTGGAAGACTAGGGCTCTACCATTGAGCTACGCCCGCGTGGACCGGCCGCCGTCAGGGCGTCAGTTCCGAGGGGTTAGCCTAATGCCCGCGATCGTGTGGCCAGAAATCGGCTCGCCGTCGACGGGGTATGGCGCAGGTTGGTAGCGCGTCCGCTTTGGGAGCGGAAGGCCGCCGGTTCAAATCCGGCTACCCCGACAAGCAGCCAAGCTTGCGCAGGCTGTTGACGGGGGACGCCGGATGCTGGGAGCCGGAGTGTGCGGGCGACGAAGGAGCCCGACCGCGACGGCGGCGTCCGGCTGCCCCGACCACCACAGCGAGGTATGCCGCGTGGCGGAGCCCGCCACGCGGCATACCTCGCTCACTGCGGGTGAGTCAGCTCTTGCCGCCCCCTGCGCGGAACTGCCGCCAGGCGTCGCTCATCCGGTCGGACTGGCCCTGCGTGAACATGTTCATGCAGGAGTCCTGCGAGTAGTCCATGAAGTTGTGGATCGGGTCGACCCCCGGAGCAGCGCAGGTGTCCGCGCCGATCGGGCAGTCGAACTGCGGGATCGCTTCTGGCGCGGTGTCGGCCACCCAGTCACCGTTGGCCGCGCAGCCGTGGGCGAAGGTGTGCTCGAGCATCAGCCAGTGGCCGGACTCGTGGGTGAGGGTGTCGCCCTGGGTGTACTTCGTGTAACCGAGCCCCGTCCCTCCGGGCATCGACTCGGCCATCATGACCACACCGTCGATGTAGTCGCGGCCGTTGTTATAGCCCTTGGGGAAGTACGCCCAGCCCAGCAGCCCGCCACCCTCGGTCCCGTAGACGTTCAGGGTCGTGGCGTCACCGCGGTACAGCGTCTTCTTCATCTCGCGCTCGGCGCCGCTGCCGGGCACGGCTGAGTACCACGCGGCGTTCGTGGTCCACGTCGTGTCGACCAGCCGGAAGCGGAAGGGAGTGTCGGCCGCGCCAGAGGCCGTCGCGCCCGAGTACGAGTCGTTGAGCACCGTCATCTGGGCGGCGATCAGCTGCTGCCAGCGGGCCCTCTCCGCCGTCGTGAAGGCATCCTTGTCGACCATGTGGAAGACGGTGTCGATCTGCACGCTGCCGTCGGCCAGGGTGGGCAGGTCCTTGAGGACGCCATAGGCGTTGGCCGCGTTCTTGGGGTAGAGCGCCGGCTCTGCGGCCGTGCCCCCGGGCTTGACCCTGGCGCCGCTCGCGCCGGCGGTATCAGCTCCCGGGAGGCAGGCTGCCGCGCCGGGGGAGAGGACCGCGGCGGCGTTGACGGTGGCGGCGCTGCCGCCGGTGAGCAGCGCGAGCGCTGCAGCGGCGGTCAGTACGCCCAGACGAAGCGGGGTGCGGATGCGCATGGACAGTCCCTTCGAAGGTGAACCCCCGCCTGCGGTGGTGCCGGGGGCGTTTTGGACGCTACCCGGGGAAATGTCCACGTGGGAGGTACCGATGACGGAGATTTTCCTCGTCCATCACGGTCACAGGCCGTACTCCTCCAGCAGGCGGAGCCAGATCTCGCTCATGGTCGGGTACGACGGAACCGCATGCCAGAGGGTCGTCAAGGGCACCTTGCCGACGATGGCCACGGTGGCCGCATGGATCAGCTCGGCGGTGTCCTGGCCGACGAAGGTGGCACCGACGAGGACGCCGTCGTCCTCGTCGACGACGAGCCGCGCCTGCCCCTGGTAGCCCTCCGCCTGCAGCCCCGAGCCGGCGGCCGAGTCCATCGGCAGGTCCACGACCCGGGTCCGGATGCCGCGTTCGCGGGCCTCCTCCTCGGTGAGGCCCGCGGCCGCCACCTCGGGGTCGGTGAAGACGACCTGGGGCGACCCGACGCCCACCGCCCACGGGGTGGTCTTGGCGGCGTCCGGCTCACGCCCGGCTGCGCGGGCACCGATGAGGTCGCCGACCGCGCGGGCCTGGTACTTGCCCATGTGCGTGAGGAGGGCCCGCCCGTTGACGTCACCCACGGCATACAGCCAGGGCGTGTCGCCGTCGAGTCCCTCGACCTCCATCTGGTCGGTGACGCTGACGTAGCCGGCCCGGTCGAGCTGCCCGCCCACGTCCTCGACGCCAAGACCCTTGGTGGCGGGGGTGCGGCCGACGGCGACGAGCAGCTCGTCTGCCTTCAGGCTCGCGCCACTGGACAGCTCGACGGTGACCTCGCCGGTCGGGCCGAGCCGGGAGACGGACTCCGCCTTGGTCCCGAGCAGGATGTCGACACCGTCGCGCTCGAGGGCCTCGGCGACCGCCTTGCCGGCGAACGCCTCGTTGCGCCCGAGCAGCCGGTCGGCCATCTCCACGATGGTGACCTTCGAGCCGAGGGCGCCGAAGACCTGCGCTAGCTCGCAGGCCACCACCCCGCCACCCAGCACGGCGAGCCGGTCGGGGATCCGGCGGCTCGTCGTCGCCTCCCGGTTGGTCCACGGCTTCGCCTCCCGCAGCCCGGGGATCGGCGGGACCGCGGCCATGGTGCCGGTCGAGAGGACCACGGCCTGGCGGGCGCGGACGGTGCGCCCGGCGACCTCGAGCGTGCGCTCGCCGACGAGACGCGCCTCGCCCCGCAGCAGGGTGATGCCGACGTGGTCGAGCCAGCCGACCTGCCCGCTGTCGTCGAGGGTGTCGCTCGTGCCCACCCGGTTGATCCAGGAGTCCCGACGGGCGAGCACCCCTTGTGGGTCGAGGTGGGCGCCCTCCGACCCCTGGACGCGCTGCGACGCCCTGGTCGCGTGGATCGGTCTGAGGAGGGCCTTGCTGGGGGAGCAGGCGTAGAAGCTGCACTCGCCCCCGACCAGGTGCTTCTCGACGATGGCGACGGTGAGTCCGGCCTTGTGGGCACGGTCGGCGGCGTTCTCACCGACGGGTCCGGCGCCGACCACGATGACGTCCCACTCCTGGGGCAGCTCTTCTTCGGGCATGACCTCAACGTAGACGGCGCGCCCTCTCGCTGCGCGTGGAAGGGTGCTGCGAGAGCGGAACGGAGAACGGCCCCGGGACAGGAGTCCCGGGGCCGTTCGACTCAGCAGTGGGGTCTGGTCAGAAGGCGGATGTGCCGTTCGGGGTGCCCAGACCGGTGGGCCCGTCCCAGCCGGACTTGGCGGTGCACCAGGAGGCGCACGTGCCGTTGGACCCGGAGGTCACGTCGTTGAGCCCTGCCTGGTTGGCGTAGGGCAGTGCGTTCGCGTAACCGGCCGTGTTGCCGCTCAGCGCGTAGACGGAGGCGACGATGGGAGCCGAGAGGCTGGTCCCGCCGTACTGGGCCCACGACGACGAGGTCTTCGTGGTCGGTGCGTAGGTGGCCAGACCCGTCGCCGGGTCCGCGACGGCCGAGACGTCCGCGATGGCGCGGCCGTTGCAGCTCGTCATTGCCGAGGTCTGACCGGTGGGGGCCGCGTTGAGGGTGGTGCAGCCCGAACCGGCGCCGTTCCACGCCGACTCCGTCCAGCCACGGGCGCTGGAGCCCTTCACGAGCGACGTACCGCCGATGGCGGTGACGTAGTGCGAGGACGCCGGGAAGCTGCCGCCCTGGTAGCCGTTGTCACCGGTCGACGCGGTCACGGCGATGCCGGGGTGGTTGTATGCCGCGCCATAGGAGCTGTCGGCGAGGTCACCTCCGCCGTAGCTGTTCGAGATGGCGGCGACTCCGGCCTGCTTGGCTGCGGTGTTCACGGCCGCACCGAGGTCGGTGAGGCTGGCGCTGTTGGCCTGGACGAGCACGATCTTGCAGCTCGGGCAGGTCGCGGACACGGCGTCGAGGTCGAGGGCCTGCTCGCCGGCCCAGCCGACGTTGAAGCGGGGGAGGGACGTCCCGCCGGTCTGGTTGAGGATGCGCAGGCAGCCGTTGGCGGTGGTGCAGGCGGACAGGCCCCACTGGGCGCGGTAGATGCCGAGGTCGCGCTCCGCGTTCGGGTAGCCGTAGGCGTCGACGATGGCGACGGTTCGGCCACCGGCGGAGAGACCGCTCACCTGGTAGGCGCTCTGGATGTCGGTGGGGGTCTTGCCGGAGATCGCGTTGGGGGTGACCGGCCTGCCGGCCGGGTTGACGGCCTGGCCCTCGGCGTTGACCAGCTTGAGGGCATGGCAGGCCGCGACCGTGGGGGAGCTCGGTGTCGCACACAGGCGGTTGGCATGTGCGTTCGGAGAGGGAGCCGCCGACGCGGCGGTGACCGCAGTCGTGACGAGCCCCAGTGATGCCGAGGCCGCCAACGCGACGGAGAGGATCTGCTTGCGCATTCGAAGTGTCTCCTGACGTGGGAAGAGGGCGGCCAGTACCGCCCCATGTCTCGAAGACTCACCTCGAAGGTGTTGGCTGGCAATGGATTTCGGCCCTCGACCTGGCTACTGGCGAAGAAATGGGACGCCGCGGAGACAGCCTTGACACAAAGTCGTGACGGATGTCATTGGCACCCGGGTGGGCGATGTGGGCGCAGGACCGGCCGGCATACTCGTGGGGCTGGTGTGCCGCCGGTTCGGAGCGTGGGCGCACAGCGGCTACCATGAGGTTTTGGCCCGGTCGCCGCCTGTCACAGCCGGCGCAGCGGGCCTTCGCATTGCCCCTCGGCAGTGTCCAGAGCATTGCCACGCATC
>CAVUGH010000012.1:0-134760 GCA_963740865.1 uncultured Actinomycetota bacterium | reverse complement strand
CCAAGGCCGCTGGACCGGTGGCTCCCTTTGCGCTGCAGGCGATTCCGCGCGAGGCGGGCATCCTGCGGTTGTTGGCGGGGCAGGGTGACGGCCCCTCAGCTCGGTCGGGTCCGTCCGCAGCCGGGGACTGGCAGCTGGTTGTCCTCGAGGCCATCGAGGGTCCACATGCCAGGCGTGCCGTGGACCCTGCGCGATGCCGATGCAGCACATGCCGCCTGCCTGGCGCTGGCGCCGCTCGAGCCGTCGGAGGTCGCCCAGGTGACAGGTGCCTCCCTGGCGGTCGACGTCGGTGGTGACACCGCAGCCTTGGCCTGCTTGGACGAGCTGGCGCGGCGGGCGCACGCCCGTGGCCGGACGGCATACCTGCGCTCTCGCCGCATCGTCTCTCGAGTGGATGGTTGGGGCAGCGGGCATCGGAGGCCCTGGTCGGAGATTGGTTGGTGCACAGCGACTTACGGCCCGACAACATGCTCATCACGCCACAGGGAACGGCTCGGCTGGTCGACTGGAACTGGGTGGCTCGCGGGCCTGCGTGGTGCGACTTCGTCGGGCTGCTGCCGATGATGGCCGAGCACGGCCTCGATGTGGACCGGATGATGGCAGGGTCGCCGCTGCTTGAGGGCGTGGACGGCGAGGCTCTCGATGCGTTCCTCGCGATCATCGTGGGCTACATGGTCGACTCCTGCGTGCAGCCGACGTCTCGGCCACTCGCTCATGCTCATCCGCGACCACCAGCTCGACCCATGGCACTAACCTCCATCGCCGAACGCTGCCCCTCCCGCTTCGCCACGCGGCTGGTCGTGACGAGGCCAGGCGTGGCCCGCGTGCCGCTGAGTATCCGGCGTTTTCCGGGTCTGCAACCAGCGCCGGCGGAGGAACCGCGCCAGTAGCGTTGGCAGCATGGGGAGACACGACGTCTGCGAAGGCGACCACGAACGACAGCTGGGTGCGACGCCTTCTGCGATGGGTCACCGGCGCCTACCCGGGCGACTTCGTTGGCACCCCGACCATGGAGTACTCCCCCGTGCCTTATGTCCACTGGACCCCGGCGAGATTGTGTGGACGTGGGTGCCGTTCGAGGACGACCACCGCAAGGGAAAGGACCGGCCCGTCCTGCTGATCGGTAGGGACGGACGATGGCTGCTCGGCGTCATGCTGACAACCAAGCTGCGCGGTGGTGCGGACAGCCGGCGGCGCCCGGTGCCGAGTCGGGTCAGTATCGGCGTCGGCCCGTGGGACCGTCAGCGGCGGCCCAGCGAGGTCAAGGTCGATCGAATCATCCGCGTGAAGCCCAGGTCGGGTCCGGCGCGAAGGCGCTGCGATCGATGCCGCGCGATTCACTCTCGTCGCCGAAGCAGTCCGCCGACAGCGGTGAGACCACCTGCAGTCCCACGACGACATGGGCACCAGTGCACACCGCTACCGGACGTCGCGAGGACCCGCCCACACCTACCGGCTCTGAGTGGATTGCCTTTCCCTTCAAGCGAATTCATTGAGGCCCCGCCTTGCTGTTGTCGGTGTCGGGGAGGTAGACTCGAACACATGTTCGAGACCGTCGCTGTCGCCGAGGAGCTCCGGTCGGGTCTCGCGCGGGTTGCGGGTCGATGGTCGGGACAGGAGGTTGGGCGCCCTCGTCCGACCTCGTGGTACGTGCCAGTCTGCGATCAACCACTCGCTGCCGTGCAGACCCTGGCGATGGCACACGTCGCGGCGATCGAGGACGTCGCCCTGGAGGACGGCACGATCGTGGAACAGCACCGCGGGCTGGGTCACCAGCGGTTGGACGCGCCGGCCCTGGTCAGCGACCAGCTCGGGGTCAGCGACGCGGTCGCGTGCAGCCGCGTGGGAGCGGCGGTGGACCTGGTGACGCGGTTGCCGGAGGCTGGTGGCGGCGATGGGGGATGGTCGCCTCGATGAGTACCGCGCCCGGATCGTCAGCGACGAGCTGCGCGAGGCTCCGGCGGAGGTCTGCGCGGAGGTGGGCGCGAGGATCGCGGATTCGCTCGGGACCGAGGCGCCGGCAGTACTGCGTCGCCGAGTGCGTCGGGTGCTCGGCTCGGTCGACGCCGACCTGTTGCGCGCCAAGGCTGCCCGGGCCAGGTCCGAGCGCTGTCTGAGCCGCTGGCCCGGGGACGAGCCCGGCGTCGACACCTGGCTGGGCAGCTTTCCGGCCGAGCAGTCCCGCAGCGGATGGGCGGTCGTCGATGGCCTGGCCCGTCAGTACGTCCGCCACGGGGAGGGCGACCAGGCTGGAGCAGGCCCGCGCCGATGCGTTGATGGACCTGATCCACGCCCGCGCGAGCGGCACCTTCCTCGTGCAGCTGGCGGTCCCCGCCGACCAGCTCAGCGCCATGACGCATCCGGCACCGGCGCCCACTCAGCCGGAGCCCATCCGGCCCGCAAACGCCCCCCCGCCTGCCGCAGGCAGGACCTCGGCGGATGAGACGACAGGTTCGGTCCCGGCCCGTGCGCTCCGAGAGCGAAGACCTGGCGACAGTTGCCGGCCTCGGCATGCCGGGCATGACCCAGGTGCGACGTAGTGGTTGTCGAGGCTCGCGGAGGCCGGCGAGTCCGATCTCGACGCGACGGCACCGGTGGCATCGGCTGCCCGCTGGGAGGTGGTCACCTGCCACGCCGACACCGGAGCCCTCCTGGCCGTCAGGACCGACCGGCTCGGCGAACCGGGCCGGCTCAGCCCGTCCCGCCTTTCCAGTCGATCCGGTCGAGGGCGAGCCACCGAGTCGGAGGCCTACCGACCACCCTCAGCGCTCATCGACCTGGTCAAGGCCCGCGATGGCCGATGTCGGTTCCCCGGCTGCACGATCAACGTACGTTTCTGCGACCTCGACCACGTCATCCCCTGGCCGCTCGGTCCGACCCACGCGGCGAACCTGATCTGCCTGTGCCGCCGACACCACCGGATCAAGCAGACGCTCCGCTGGCGGGTTCGCATCGACCCCGACGCCAGCGTCACCTGGACCGACCCCACCGGCAGACTCCGCGCCGACCCTGCCCCTCGACATCCTCCAGCTCGACACGCCAGTCTTGAGGCGCCGGTGGCCGCATCACCCAAGCCCAAGCCCAAGCCCGGGCCTGTCGGATCCGTACCCACGAGACACGCCTGAAGTCCGGTGGTCCGCTTGGAAGAGGGCTCGCGCACGAGCTGAGCCGTGCCGAGCGGCACGGTGCGACGAAGAAGGCCACTCGCCGCAGCTCTGAACCGCCGGCTCGAGGTCGGCTCGACGTTGAGTCGGGCGCTGGACTCGACGCCTTCGTCCTCGACCCTGCATTCGCCGCACTGTGTCCACATCGGGGGCCGGATGGCGGCACCGGGACAGCGTGCGAGCCTCCGTTCTGACCCGGGATAGCGTGATGACATGGCATCGGACACGGCATCCCTGCGATCGCGACTGTCGCGACTCTGGCGACGAGCGGCTACTTCTGCCCCATCGCGTCCGACCCAGGCCAAGGAAGACCAAGGGCCAAGGAAGCCAAGGAAGCACCGTCGCGCGGCGCCTACCCCGGGGACTTCACCGGCACGCCGGACCTCGCCTACTCCCCCAAGCCGGACGGCCGGCCGGACCCGGGTGAGATCGTCTGGACCTGGGTTCCCTACGAGGAGGACCACCGTCAGGGCAAGGACCGCCCGGTGCTCATCATCGGTCGCGACGGCGAGTGGCTGCTGGCCCTGATGCTGACGAGCAAGGACCACGACCGTGACCACGAGCAGGAGGCTCGCCACGGCCGGCACTGGGAGGACATCGGGTCGGGCGCCTGGGACGGCAAAGGTCGGCCCAGCGAGGTCCGCGTCGACCGGATCCTGCGGGTGGATGCCACGGCGGTCCGACGTGAAGGTGCGGTCCTGGTCCGCAACCGGTTCGACCAGGTGGCGGCCGCGGTACGCGAGGCCCGCTGAGCCCGAGTCCTCCAAGACTCGGACCTCTCCCCCTCTCCACGCGATCCGGGTTCTCGGTGCGGCGCAGCCCCGCCCTCACTCGGCGCGGGCCGTCCCTGTTGGGCGCAACCTTTGCCCCGATTTGGTGTTATTTGCCCGAAGGCTGACCGACGGGTGACCCAGCGACCACGGCGGCGCCATAGCGTCATCCCGACCGCGGACCGCAGCCGACTCAAGGGATGCCATGACCACGACCCGACACCGCAGGTCGGCCTGGGCCGCCTCCGCCGTCACCGCGGTCACCGCGGCGATTGCCTGCGCCGCGCTGGTCACCACGGCCGCGACCACGGCTCAAGCAGCCGACAGCGAGCGCTCCTCGGTCTCCCCCACCCCCACCGCGGCCGCGCGCGCCGCGGGCATCCGCGCCGGTGGCGATGCCTACCTGGGCTGGACTCAGGACGGTGCCGGCCGCACGCCGCCCACCCAGCAAGAGGCTGCCCGCGCGTCGAGCCTCGCCGCCGCGACCCAGACCCCGGGCATCGACGTCTCCAAGTGGCAGGGCAACGTCAACTGGGCGAGCTACTGGAGCCAGGGCAAGAAGTTCGCCTACGTCAAGGCAACCGAGGGCACCACCTACCAGAACCCGTACTTCGCCCAGCAGTACAACGGCTCCTACAACGTCGGGATGATCCGCGGGTCCTACCACTTCGCCCTGCCCGGCAACTCGACCGGCACCGCGCAGGCCGACTGGTTCGTCAACCACGGTGGTGGCTGGTCGGGTGACGGCAAGACGCTGCCCGGCGTGCTCGACATCGAGTACAACCCCTACGGGGCAACCTGCTACGGACTGACCCAGGCCTCGATGCGCAGCTGGATCGCCGCCTTCACCGCGCGGTACAAGACCCTGACCGGCCGGGACGCCGTCATCTACACGACGACGGACTGGTGGACGACCTGCACGGGCAACACCAGCCAGTTCGCCGCGACGAACCCCCTGTGGATCGCCCGCTACAACACCACCCCCGGCACCCTTCCCGCCGGTTGGGCCTACTACACGTTCTGGCAGTACACCGACTCACCCCTCGACCAGGACTACTTCAACGGCGACCTGACCCGCCTCCGGGCGCTGGCGCTCGGCTAGCCGCCACGTCAGCCACCCGGCATACCCCGAACTGCCCGGCGGGGAACACGAAGGGCCGGTCACCCGCAGGTGACCGGCCCTTCGTGATGCCCTGAGGAAGGCGACTCGCTCAGAGCGAGGAGGCCTTCTTCGCCATGGCCGACTTCTTGTTGGCGGCCTGGTTGGCGTGGATGACGCCCTTGCCGACAGCCTTGTCGAGCTTCTTGCTGGCGGTCGCGAGGGCTTCGTTCGCCGCAGCGGCGTCGCCGGCGTCAGCGGCGCTCTGGAACTTGCGGATCCAGGTCTTGAGCTCGCTCTTGACTGCCTTGTTGCGCTCGGTAGCCGTGCGGTTCGTCTTGATCCGCTTGAGCTGGGACTTGATGTTTGCCACAGGTGTGTCTCTCTTGGTTGGTCGGTGGTTGCCGTTAGAGGGCGGCAGAAGCCTCTCGGGACCAGGCGTGGGGCACCTGCGGTTGAGAGGCTCTGGATGATGCTGCATGCGCGCACGACCATGCGCGCACGCGATGGGCAAATCTACCAGCGAGGAGCCCACTCCCCCAAAACGTGGGTATGCCGCGTGCTCAGCGGCCGTCGCGTGCTCAGCGACCGCTGCGTGCTCGGGTGATCGTGAGCACGGCACGCTCGACCGCATAGACCGGGTCGCGGCCACCACCCTTGACCTCGAAGTCGGCGTTGGCCACCGCCTGGATCGCCTCGGCCAACCCCTCCGGGCCCCAGCCGGACAGTCCGCGACGTGCCTTGTCCACCTGCCACGGCGCCATGCCGAGGTCGCGCGCGACGTCGGCCGAGCGCCCGCGACCGGCGGCACCCACCTTGACGAGCTGGCGCAGCTGCTGGGCGAGCACTGCGACGATCGGGACCGGGTCGACGCCGGTGGCGATGGCATGGCGCAGCAGCCGGAGGGCCTCGCCCGCGTTGCCGGCGACGGCGGCGTCAGCCACCTTGAAGCCGGTCGCCTCGACCTTGCCACCGTGGTACTTCGCGACGAGGTCCTCATCGATCGTGCCGGTGGTGTCGGCCACGAGCTGCTGGCAGGCGGACGCGAGCTCGCGCACGTCCTTGCCGATCGCCTCGATGAGGGCACGCACCGCGTCTGGCGTCGCCCGTCGGCCAGCCGCGCGGAACTCGTGCATCGCGAAGTCGGTCTTGTCGCGGTCGGACTTGATGGCGGGCGCCTCGAGGACCCGCGCCTGGGACTTCTTGAGGGTGTCCAAGACCTTCTTGCCGCGCTGCCCCGACTTGTGGGTGACGACCAGGGTCACGTCGGGGTCGGGCGCGGCGAGGAAGGCCAGCAGGTCCTCCTGGAGCTCGTCCGGCGCCTCGTCGAGGTCCTGCACGACGATGCACTTCTCGCCGCCGAACAGCGACGGGCTGGCATGCATGCCGAGCGCACCCGCTTCGTAGGTCTCGGCCGCGAGCCGGATCACCTCGAGGTCGGGCGCGGACGCCCGGAGCTCGTCGAGCGTGGTGCTCAGCGCGCGGTCGGCGATGACCGCCTCGGGTCCGCTGATGAGCACGAGAGGGGGCACGCTGCGCGTCGCGGTGGCGGTCACGGGCACAGCCTCCCATGCGCCGGGGACAGCCTCAGCCGCCAGGGCAGTAGGCGTCGCCGGGCGCGAGGTCCGGGTGGATCGGCCCCTCCCGGTCGCTCACCGAGCCCAGCTCGGTACGCCCGGCCCGGGTCGCGATGACCTCCGCAAGGATCGCGACGGCGATCTCCCCCGGCGCGTTGGCGCCGATGTCCAGGCCGATCGGCGCGTGCACGGTCGCGAGCCGCTCCTCGGTGACTCCGTCAGCCAGGAGCCAGGTCCGCCGCCGCTCCTGCGTGCGCCGAGACCCCATCCCACCGATGTATGCCGTGCCGGCGTCCAGGCCCGCGCGGATCGCCGGCCCGTCGACCCCGTCGTGGTGGCTCGTCACCACCAGTGCGTCGACGCCGTCGGGAACGCCGGGGTCGTCCGTCGAGGTCGTGACCGCCCAGCCCAGCGGACCAGCCAGGGCGACGAGCGCCTCGGCCACTGGTCCGTCACCGACGACGTGCAGGGTGCAGGTGTTCGCCATGTCGTCAGTATCGTCCGGAGCCCTCTCCGGCGCGAACGTCGCCGGTCACTCGAACTGGCTGCCCGACCTGGCTACTCGACGTGGCTACTCGAAGGCGAGGGTCGCAGCCCCGGTGGCCTCGAGGCGGAGGCCCTTGAGCCGGGCTGCGACGACATCGGCAGGCAGCTCGAGGCTCTCAGCCAGCTCGTCCACCGAGAGACCGAGCTCCACACCGTCGCGCAGCTCCTCGTCGGACTCCGCGGTCCAGGCATGCCCGTCCGTCACCGCCGTGCGCGACGACTCCGCGGGAGGCGGGGCGTCGGCCACGGGTCGGGGGTGCTCGGCCACGTCCTCACCCGTCGCACCCATCGAGGTGCCGACCAGCGCACCGGTGATGCCCCGGAGGGCCGGCTCGTGCACCTGCACGGGCGGCGCGGCCGTCTCGTCGAGGCGCTTGAGGGCCGCGAGCACCCGCTCGCGGTCGGTGGTCGGCCAGAACGGGGGCAGCGAGCGCTGGAGGAACCCGGCATACCTCGCGGTCATCATGCGGGAGTCGAGGAAGGCGACCACGCCGCGGTCGTCAGCGCGGCGGATGAGCCGTCCGGCCCCCTGCGAGAGGCGAAGGGCGGCATGGGTGGCTGAGACGGCCATGAAGCCGTTGCCACCCATCTTGGCGATGGCCTGCGAACGCGCCGACGACAGCGGATCGTCAGGGCGCGGGAACGGGATGCGGTCGATGATGACGAGCTGGCAGGCAGATCCGGGTACGTCGACGCCCTGCCAGAGGGTGAGGGTGCCGAACAGGCAGGTCTGCGGGTCGCGCGCGAACTGGCGCACCAGCGTGGTGATCTGGTCCTCGCCCTGGCAGAGGAACCCGATCTCGCCCTCCTTGTCGGAGAAGCGCTCGCGCATCGCCTCGGTGGCCTCTTTGGCGGCCCGCATCGAGGAGAACAACCCGAGGGTGCGACCGCCGGCAGCCCGGACCAGTGCCTCGATCTCGTCGAGGGTCTGGTCGCTCAGCCCGTCACGCCCGGGTGCCGGAAGGTGTTGCGCCACATAGGCAATCGCCTGTTGCGGGTAGTCGAACGGGCTTCCGACGTCGAGTCCGCGCCAGTCCGGGGCGCCGTCGCCGCGCAGCCCCATGGTGCCCGCGACCGCGTCGAACGTCCCACCCAGTTCGAGCGTCGCCGAGGTCATCACCACGGTCCGGTCGCCAAACACCTTGTCGCGCAACAACATCGCGACGCTCATCGGCGCCACCCGCAGCACCGAGCCGCGGCGCATGTCGCGGCTCACCCACACGACGTCGAGGTCGCGCTGCTCGAGGACGCGTGAGGAGTTCTCGAACATCTCGTCCACGGCAGCCTGGGCCACCTTGCGCGCCCCATCGGGCTCGACGCCCTTCTCGGGCTTGAGCTCGGACTGCACCTGCCTCGTCGTGTCCCTCACCCGGGCGAGGGCGAGCGACAGCGAGTCGGGTATGCCGTTGAGCTTGCCTTCGGGGAGCTGGTCGAGGACGCCCTGGAGGAAGACCGCCGAGTCCTCGACCGCCTCGGTCGACTCGGCGAGCCGGCCGGCGCGCTTGGCAGCCGCACTGACCATGCTCGGCGTGATCTCGTCGGTGATCGTCGAGGTCACCCGGTCGACCAGCTCGTGGGCCTCGTCGACGACGAGCAGGTCGTGCTCGGGCAGCATCTGGCGTCCCTCGAACGAGTCGATCGCCATGAACGAGTGGTTGGTGACGATGACGTCGCAGTCCTTGGCCGCATCCCGCGAGCGCTCGACGAAGCAGTTGGCGAACGCGGGGCACTTGCTGCCCATGCACTCGTGGGCGCTCACCGACACCTGTCGCCAGGCTCGCTCACTCACACCGGGCACGAGCTCGTCGCGGTCACCGGACTCGGTCGTGTCGGCCCACTCGCGAAGCCGCACCACCTCCTGGCCGAGCCGCGACGCCGCGCGGTCGACCTCGGCCACCTCGAACAGCCCTTCCTCGTCGTCGGGGAAGCCGCCCTCGAGCTTGTGGGCGCACAGGTAGTTGCGTCGCCCCTTCACCAGGCCGTAGGTGGGTCGCTTGCCCAGCAGTGGCGCGATCGACTCGGCGAGTCGCGGCATGTCGCGGTCGACGATCTGGGCCTGCAGCGCCAGGGTCGCGGTCGCGATCACGGCGGGCTTGCCCGTCTTCTGCGCGTGCATGACCGCGGGGATCAGGTAGGCCAGCGACTTGCCGGTGCCGGTGCCCGCCTGGACGAGGAGGTGCTCGTCCTTGGCCACGGCGTCCTCGACCGCGTGGGCCATCTCGACCTGACCGGGCCGCTCGACACCTCCGACTCCCTGGACGGCGGCGTGCAGGAGCTCGTCGAGACTGGCCATTGGGTCAGCGTATGCCGTGGCGGAGCGACGCTCGCGCACTGTCCCCAACGGCGTGGCAGACGCCCGCGACCCCGACGCAGGTGCGCCGGGGCCGCGGTGATGGGTGCCGGGTGAGGTCACCTCTCGTCCACCCAGGCGGGTGCCGGCACCCCGTTCCCCGTCAGGTTGTCGCACCCGACGAGCTGGGTGTCCACGCGCTGGATCGCGCAGAAGTAGGTGGTGGGAGTGGCCTGGTGCTCCGGGAATCCCGTGCGGGGGTCCTGCCGTGCGGCAGCCGGGACAGTGCCGAACACGACGACGAGGGCGGTGGCGGCGATGATGCTGAAGGTGGTGGCGCGGAAGGGGCGGTGGGACTGCGTCTGGCTGGTGTTCTGCGTTGCGTTCACTGTCTTGCTCCTGGCTCGAGAGGTGATCCTTGCTGACCCCTCTACGGTCCGGCCGGCGACACCTGAGCCACATCGGGATGACCCCCTGAGATATGCACCCCGACCCCCTCAATATCGGGTGTCGCCGAAGGACCGGCCGCGACACACTGAAGTCGTGTCACCGCCGGAGTCGGCACCCACCGACGTCTTCGTGGGACGGGCCGGGGCGCTCGACGAGCTCGCCTCGGCCCTGGCTGCCTCGCGCGCCGGCCATGGCCGCGCCGTGCTGCTGCTGGGTGACGCCGGCGTGGGCAAGACCCGCCTCGCCCAGCACGCGTGCTCGCTGGTTCCTGACTTCCTCGTGCTGAGCGGCGCCTGCCTGGCGATGTCTTCCGTGAGTGTCCCCTTGCTCCCGCTGCGCACCGCCGTGGGCGGGGTACCCCCGCACCAACGTCCGGCTCTGCGTGGGGCGGACAGCGCGAAGACGGCCGAAGAGTTCGACGGGTGGCTGGAGAGCTGCTGCGCGGAAAGCCCCGTGGCGTTGGTGGTCGACGACCTGCAGTGGGCCGACCCGGCAACGCTGGATGTCCTCATGTGGGTCATGGCAGGGCTGACCCCTCGTGCCTTGACCCTGATGATGACGGTCCGGCGAGGAGAACTGGTGGCCGGTCACCCCCTGCACCGTTGGCTTGCCGACGTGCGGCGCCTGCCAGGCTTTGCCGAGATGTCCTTGGGGCCGTTCGGGCTCGACGAGACCCGAGAGCAGCTCTGCGGCGTACTGGCCGATGTGCCTCACGAGAGCTTGGTCCGAGAGGTCTTCGGCCGCACCGGCGGGAACGCCTACCTCAACCGGCTGCTGGTGCGAGGAGTGGACCCCGCGGCCACGGTCCTCGGTGCCGGGGTGCCGGAGGACCTCGCCTCGGCGGTGCTCAGGGCCTGGCACCGTGTCGACCGACCAGCGCGTGAGCTGTCGCGGGTGCTGGCGATCGGGGGGCGGGTGGCGCGCGGGAGGATGCTCGAGCACGCCGCGGACCTTGCTGGGGTGAGTGACCTGCGGTCGGCGCTGCGGGAGTGCCTAGAGGCCGATCTGCTCGAGGTGGACAGCCAGGGTGGGTACTGGTTCCACCACCCGCTCCAGGCGGAGGCGCTCGAGAGCAGCCTCGACCGCCGCGAGCGGCAACGGCTGCACGCTGACTTCGCCGCATCGTTGGAGGGGGAGCTGGCGCGTCAGGAGTCGCCGCTACCGGCCGGGGACGCTGAGGACGTCCACCTCGAGACTTTGAGCCTGATCGCCGAGCACCACCGCCGAGCCGGCCAGGCCTCGCTCTCCCACGACTGGGCGCTGAAGGCCGCCGACCATGCGCGGGCCACCGGCGCTCATGAGGTGGAGATGCACCTGCTCCTGCGCGTGCTGGCGGTCCGGCGCGAGCCAGCACCGCCGTTGTCTCTGTGGCAGCGGTTGCGCCTGGCGGCCGAGTCCGCCGGTGACGTCAAGGAGGAGCTGCTGGCGGTCGAGGCCGTGCTTGGCACCCTCGACCCCCGACAGGACGCCCTGGCGGTGAGCGAGCTCCTCGTCCGTCGGCAGCACCTTCGTTTCTCGACGGGTGAAGGCTTCCTCGATCCGGTCGAGCTGAGGCGCGCCGTGGAGCTGGCATCACCCCAGCCCGAGTCGTGGCAGTACGCACTCGCGCTCGCCGAGCTGGCGCACGCGAGCCTGTGGCAGGACGATCCTTCCGCCCCGGACATCGCCACCCGCGCCCTGGACCGCGCGAGAGCCTCCGCCCATCCCCAGGCACTCGCCTACGCCCTCGCTGCGAACGCGATGCTGGCTGTCTTCCAGAACCGTTTCGCCGACGCGCTTCGCATGGGGGGCGAGGCCGTCGCGGCGGCCGCCGAGGCCCGTGACGGCTGGGCGTTCGTCCACGCCACCCTCTGGGAGGCCAACGCCGTGGACGGCCCCATGAGTCCGGAGTGGAGGGACATGGTGGGACAGCGCCGCGCCCAGCTGACAGACCTGGGTATGCCGTCCACCTACGTCGCGTGGCTTGCGGGCAACGAGGCCTTCGGACACCTGCACGCCGGGGACCTCCAGACCTCTGCCCGGCTGATCCGAGAGGCGCTGGGCGCGACTCCGAGTGCGCTCGTCGACGTGCAGAGCCGACTGAACGCCGCCTGGCTCGCAGCGCTGCAGGGTCGAAACCACGAAGCGGAGGGGCACCTCGCGCGGGCCGACGAGCTCTTCGCTGAAACGTCGACCTTTCTCACCTCCGAGTTCGACGCCGTCCGGGCCATGGTGCTCCTGTGCGGCGGCCACCTCCGCGAGGCCGTCGACGCGGCGCTGGCCGGGGCTGCCACACCAGGGGCTCCGGTGACGATGTGCGAATGGCTGGTCCCCATCGCGGCGCGAGCCCTCGCCGAGCTGGTGCAGGGAGCCCGCGATGCCGGTCGGGACCCGGCTCCCGAGCTCGCCGAGGTCGACGCCCTGACCCGCGCGTTTCCCCATGTCCTGGCCGACAAGGGCGGGCTGACCCCCGCGTATCGCCACCAGCTGGACGGCCTCGAGGCGATGTACTGGGGCGAGGTGGCTCGAGCGCGGCGCGCGGCGGAGGCCGCGCAGCGATGGGCACAAGCAGCCACCGACCTCCACGGCGTCCTGGCCTGGGAGGAGTGCTACTCCCTGTGGCGGCTGGCCGAGTCGCTCTTCAGCTCTGGGCAGTCACGCCGTGAGGAAGCCGCCGACGCACTCAGGCGTGGCCACCTGATGGCTGTGAGACTCGGCCTGCAGCCGATCGTGGACGAGCTGGAGGGACTGGCCCGCAGCGCGCGCGTTCACCTCGAGGTTCCGGCCACAGGGGTCGGCGCCACGCCCTCCGCGTCTGCGCCGTCGTCCGTCACGCTCACGCCGCGGGAGGCCGAAGTTCTCGCGCACGTCGTGGCGGGTCGGACGTACGGGGAGATCGCCCGGGAGCTCGTCCTCAGCGAGAAGACGGTCAGCTCCCACGTCAGCCACCTCCTGAGCAAGACGGGGTGCGCGAACCGGGTCGACCTGGCCCGCTGGGCAACCCGGAGCCAGGCGGCGGAAGGCTGAGACGGCGACCGGGCAGACCGGGCAGACGTGGCCCAGTCAGCTCCCGCCGTGGGCGACGAGGGGCCGCCCGTCGACCCGCCTGGCCATCGTGACGTCGTCGCGGTCGTCTCCCGGCGCGACGCGGATGGCGCCGGGAATGCGGCCCACCTCGGTGTAGCCGCACTGTGCGTAGAAGGCGCTCGCGCCGGATCCGCTGCGGACGCCGAGCTGGAGCAGCTCCACCCCGTCCTCGCGCGCCAGGCGGTGCATCCCGGCCATCAGCAGCCGCCCGAGGCCTCGCCGCTGACGAGCCGGGTCGACCATCACGCGACAGAGCCACCGGCCGTGGTGCAGGAGTGGGTTGGGCACCCGGACCCACCACGCCCAGCCCACCAGCCGGCCGTCGGGTTCGCGCAGTGCCCCGGCGACTGCGTCGCCGCCGGCCATCTGCGTCTCGTGGGTCGCGAGGGCCCCGGCCACCCGCTCCCGTGGTGCACCGGCGCGGACCAGGCCAGCGGACTCGGCGGTGCGGACGGAGGCCTTGTTGTGGTCCTTGACCAAGGCCCGCACGACGAGGTCGGGGTGCCGCTCGGTGGCCAGTGCGACGGCCGCCCTGGCGGCCTCGCGCGCGAGGCCACGTCCCTGCGCCTCGATGACGAATCGGTAGTAGAGGTTCAGGGCAGCATCGCGACGCTGCACTCCCACCCAGCCCAGCGGCATACCGGAGTCGCGGTCACACGCGACCCAGTAGCCGAAACCGTGCGTCGCCGAGTGGCCGAGGGTCGCGTCGAAGAGCTGGGCATTGGTGTCCGGCGTGCCGAGGACTCGAGGAGCGTGCACCTAGAGACGCGGGTCGCTGTGCACGGCTGAGTGGAAGTCGCGGTCGTGCTCGGTCGGGCGGCGCAGGGTGAGGCGGGCGGTCCGCGTCTCGAAAAGCATGCGGGCAAACCTAGCCGTGGCCGCCGACACCGTGGCGCCCTGCGAGGATGGCCGCGATGACTGTTGACCACGCGAGCCCCGAGGCCGCGAGCCCCCCGTTGCTCACCGACCTCCTCCCAGCGGGTGTCGCAGAGCCGGACGACGTGTATGCCGCGTTCGAGGGCTGGGCGCGCGAGCACGGGACGCCGCTGTACCCGCACCAGGACGAGGCCCTGCTGGCCGTGCTGGCCGGGGAGAACGTCGTCCTCTCCACCCCCACCGGGTCCGGCAAGTCCCTCGTCGCGACGGGCGCACACCTGGCTGCCCTCGCGACCGACCGGGTCAGCTTCTACACCGCGCCCATCAAGGCGCTGGTGAGCGAGAAGTTCTTCGCGCTGTGCGAGATCTTCGGCGCGTCCGAGGTCGGCATGCTCACCGGCGACGCCTCGGTGAACCCCGACGCCCCGATCATCTGCTGCACCGCCGAGATCCTCGCCAACATCGCCTTGCGCGAAGGTGCCGACGCGGACGTGGGGCTGGTCATCATGGACGAGTTCCACTTCTACGCCGAGCCGGACCGAGGGTGGGCCTGGCAGGTGCCCCTGCTCGAGCTGCCCCAGGCCCAGTTCGTCCTGATGTCCGCGACCCTGGGCGACCTGACCGAGCTCGCTGAGGACCTCTCACAGCGCAACGGGCGGTCCACGACGATGGTCACCGGCACCGAGCGGCCCGTGCCGCTGAGCTTCACCTGGGCGCTGACGCCGCTCGCGGAGACCATCGAGGAGCTGCTCACCACCCACCAGTCCCCCGTCTACGTCGTCCACTTCACCCAGGCTGCCGCCCTCGAGCAGGCACAGGCGCTGCTCTCGCTCAAGGGCACCGTCAAGGCCGACAAGGCGGCGATCGCCGAACGGATCGGCGGCTTCAGGTTCACGGCCGGCTTCGGGCGCACCCTGTCCAAGCTGGTCCGGTCGGGCATCGGGGTCCACCACGCCGGGATGCTGCCGCGCTACCGACGCCTGGTCGAGCAGCTCGCGCAGGACGGTCTGCTCAAGGTCATCTGCGGCACCGACACGTTGGGCGTGGGCATCAACGTGCCCATCCGCACCGTGCTGTTCACCGGGCTGGTCAAGTTCGACGGGTCCCGACAGCGGATCCTGAAGGCTCGCGAGTTCCACCAGATCGCGGGCCGCGCTGGCCGAGCCGGCTTCGACACCAGTGGTTCGGTGGTCGTCCAGGCGCCCGAGCACGTCATCGACAACGCCCGGGCGATCGCCAAGGCGGGCGACGACCCCAAGAAGCTCCGCAAGGTCCAGCGCCGCAAGCCCGCCGACGGTGAGGTGTCGTGGACCGAGCAGACCTACGACAAGCTCGTGGCTGCCGACCCGGAGCCGCTGGTCTCAAAGATGCGCGTCGACCACTCGATGATCCTCAACATCGTGCAGCGGCCGGGCGACCCGGTGCGGGCACTCAGCCATCTGCTGCGCAACAACCACGAGACGCCCCGCGGCCAGGCCAAGCTCTCCCGCCGAGCCATCATCCTGGGCAAGAGTCTGCTGGACACCGGTGTGCTGCAACGCATCTCACCTCCCGGACCCGACGGACGCAGCATCGAGGTCCGCGGTGAGCTGCAGAACGACTTCGCCCTCAACCAGCCGCTGGCGCCGCTGGCGCTGGCAGCGCTGGACGTCCTCGACCCGGAGTCACCCACCTACGCGCTCGACGTCGTCTCGGTGATCGAGGCGATCCTGGACGACCCGCGCCAGGTGCTGATGGCCCAGCAGTTCAAGGCCCGGGGCGAGGCCGTGGGTGAGATGAAGGCGGAAGGGATCGAGTACGAGGAGCGGATGGCGCTGCTCGACGAGGTCACCTGGCCGCGTCCGCTCGCCGAGCTGCTCGAGGCGACGTTCGAGATCTTCCGGCAGAGCCACCCGTGGGTGTCCGACTCGGCCTTGTCACCCAAGTCCATCGTGCGCGACATGTACGAGCGCGCCATGACCTTCACCGAGTTCGTCTCGACCTACCAGCTGGCGCGCTCCGAAGGGCTGGTGCTGCGCTACCTGACCGACGCCTACCGGACGCTGCGCCAGACGGTGCCCGACACCCACCACAGCGAGCAGTTCGACGACCTGTTCGAGTGGCTCGGCGAAACCGTGCGCCAGACCGACTCCTCCCTGCTCGACGAGTGGGAGGCCCTCACCGATCCCGACGCCAACGAGCGCCTCGCAGAGCTCGAGGGGCTCGCAGCACACGGAGGCACCCGACCGGCCCGCCCGATCACGAGCAACGAGCGCGCCTTCCGGGTGATGGTCCGCAACGCCATGTTCCGCCGCGTCGAGCTCGCCAGCCGGGACCGGTTCGGCGACCTCGCCGCCCTCGAGGCGGCCAACGCCGCCCTCCCTGAGCCGCCGCGACACGTCCTCATGGACGGCGCGGCGTGGGACGAAGCCCTCGGCGCCTACTACGCCGACCACGACACGATCGGCACCGACGGCGAGGCTCGCGGACCGGGTCTGCTCACCATCACCCCGACGCAGGGGCCGCCGCCGGGCGCCGCGGAGCCGGACGCCGAGCACCGTCTCTGGGAGGCGCGTCAGACCATCCACGACCCCGCGGGCGACCACGACTGGGTGATCGAGGCTGTCGTCGACCTGGACGCCTCGGACGAGGCCGGCGAACCGGTGGTGCTCACCCGGGCGATGCGTCGCCTCTGACCGAGGGGGTGAGCAGGTCGCGCAGGCTGGTTGCCGGTCGCCCGGTGAGCTGCGGCACGGCATCGGACACGGTCGCGACCTCCCCCGCCGCGATCGCCGTGTAGGTCGACACCCACGCGTCGACCTGCCAGTCCGGCGCACCGTAGGACGCCCGCGAGGCATACGCCTCCTCGAGGGTCTCGTCGACGTAGCGGGTCGGGCGGCCGGTCAACTCGGTGACGATGGCGGCCGCCTCACCGAGCGTGAGCGCGTCCGGACCGGTGAGGTCGTATGCCGCGCCGGCATGCGCGCCCGGATCGGCCAGCACCACGGCGGCCACCGCCGCGACGTCCTCCCGCGCGACGGCCGCCACCTGTCCGTCGCCGGCCGGCCCGCGGATCACCCCGTCCTGGGCCATCAGGGGCAGGAAGTCGGCGTAGAAGCTGTCGCGCAAGAAGGTGAAGGCCATTCCGGTCCTGCGGATCGCCTGCTCGGTCGCCCAGTGGTCCCGGGCCAGCGTGAAGGTGCAGTCGGGCGCGGCGCCCTGCAAGGAGGTGTAGACGACGTGCCGCACGCCGGCCGCGGCGGCCGCCCGGACGAAGGAGCGGTGCTGGTCGAGCCGGTCGGCGGCCTCGGCGGCCGAGACCATGAGCAGCGTCTCGACCCCGGCCAAGGCCGTAGTGGCCCCGTCGGGGTCGGCGAAGTCGCAGGCCCGCACCTCGTCGCGGGGACCCGCGACGACCTTCGCCGGCGTTCGGGCGAGCAGTACCAGCGGTCGCCCGGTGTCGGGGAGCAGCTCACGGACCCGGTTGCCCAGGTGGCCGGTCACGCCGGACAGTGCGATGGTTCCGGGTCCGGTGCTGTCCATGCAGCGAGCATAGCCAGCCCTCTGGGGAGCCAGGTCCAGCGTCATGAACACGCTGAACTCGTCCGCGAGATACGGGCCGAAGGCGTCGCACGGGGTGAAGCCGTACGCGGCATACATCGTCCGCGCTGGTGCGAACTCGGCCGGCGAGCCGGTCTCGAGGCTCAGCCGCGCGTAGCCACGTCGCCTGGCCTCGGCCACGACGTGGTCGAGGAGGGCCGCAGCCACACCCCGGCGACGGTGCGCGGACGCCGTCCGCATCGACTTGAGCTCACCGTGGGTGGGGTCGAGCTCCCGCAGGGCGGCGCAGCCCAGCACCTCGGCGCCGTCCCACAGGCTCCAGAACGTCAGGTCCGGCGTCCGCAGCCGGTCGAGGTCAAGGGTGTGCACGCTCTCGGGTGGCGAGTAGCGCCGCATGTCCTCGACGTGCTCGGCCAGCAGGGCCGCCACGTCGGGGGCGTCGAGGCCGCCGAGGCGGATGTCCAGGGCGCGCGGCACGTCGTGCTGGTCCTGACCGTTCAGTGCGCTCAGGCCGCGAACCCGGCGAGCTCGCCGGCCAGGTCGGGGTGGACCCGCGCCTTGAGCAGGGTGCCGCTCCCGGTGTGTTCGCTGGACAGCACCTCGGCCTCCTGGTGCAGCCGACTGACGAGGTCGCCACGGTCGTAGGGCACCAGCACCTCGACGTCGATGGTCGGCCGAGGGAGCTCCTCGGAGATGAGGGCCCGGAGCTCCTCGAGCCCCGCTCCGGTGCGGGCCGACACGACGATCGAGTGCTTCTCGTGGCGCTGGATCCGGTCGAGGACCTCGGGGTCAGCCGCGTCCGCCTTGTTGATCACGATGATCTCGCGGACGTTGGCTGCCTCGACGTCCGCCAGGACCGCTCGCACGGCGCTGATCTGGCCCTCGGGGTCGGGGTGCGAGCCGTCGACGACGTGCAGCAGCAGGTCGGCGTCGGCCACCTCCTCGAGCGTCGAGCGGAACGCCTCGACCAGCTGGGTAGGCAGCTGGCGCACGAAACCGACCGTGTCGGCGAGCGTGTAGAGGCGGCCGTCCTCGGTCTCTGCGCGACGCACCGTCGGGTCGAGGGTGGCGAACAGCTGGTTCTCCACGAGCACGCCTGCACCGGTGAGCCGGTTGAGCAGCGAGGACTTGCCGGCGTTGGTGTAGCCGGCGATCGCGACGCTCGGCACCTCGTGCGTCTTGCGACTCAGCCGGCGGGTGTCGCGGCTGACCTTCATGTCCTTGATCTCGCGGCGCAGCTTGGCCATCCGGGTGTTGATCCGGCGGCGGTCGAGCTCGATCTTGGTCTCACCGGGACCACGCGAACCCATGCCCTGGCCACCAGCGGCCTGACCACCGGCCTGCCGGGACATCGACTCACCCCAGCCACGCAGCCGCGGCAGGAGGTACTGCATCTGGGCCAGCTCGACCTGCGCCTTGCCCTCCTTGGACTTCGCGTGCTGGGCGAAGATGTCGAGGATGAGCGCGGTCCGGTCGATGACCTTGACCTTGACGACGTCCTCGAGCGCGCGCCGCTGGCTGGGCGTCAGCTCGGTGTCGCAGATGACCGTGTCGGCGCCTTCGGCGATGACGATGTCACGCAGCTCGATGGCCTTGCCCGAGCCGAGGTAGGTGCCGGTGTCGGGCTTGGCCCGGCGCTGGACGAGGCCCGCGAGCACGGTCGAGCCCGCGGTCTCGGCCAGGGCGGCCAGCTCGCGCATCGAGTTGTCGGCGTCCTCGGCGGTGCCCTCCGTCCAGACGGCGGCGAGGACGACGCGCTCGAGCCGCAGCTGGCGGTACTCGACCTCGGTGATGTCCTCGAGCTCGGTGGACAGCCCCGCGACACGGCGCAGCGCAGCACGGTCCTCGCGGTCGTACTGGTCGCCGTCATAGCCGGCCCCGTCGCTGGGGAGGAATCCGTCCTCGGTCGCCAGCGCGGTGGCCTTCAGGTCAAAGATGTCTGATCGCTTCAGTGTCATATCCCCTCAAGAATCTCACCCTTTCAACGGCCGCAGCGACCGGTTTATGTCCTTCCGTCTACCGTTGGCCCCGATGAGCACGCCAGACCACTACTTCACGGCCGAACCGGCGAGCCCCGCCCAGCAGCGCACCATCACCGTGCGACTGGCCGGGCAGACCGTCGAGGTGCGCTCCGCCGCGGGCATCTTCAGCCCCGCGGGCGTCGACCAGGGCACCTCCGTGCTGCTGCGGCTCGCCCCTGCGCCACCTGCCGAGGGCAACCTCCTCGACCTCGGGTGTGGCTGGGGCCCGATCGCCCTCACCCTGGCCCTCCGGTCACCCGAGGCGACCGTGTATGCCGTGGACGTGAACGAGCGTGCGCTCGACCTGCTGCGCACGACGGCGGCCTCGCTGGGACTGGACGGGGTGCACGCGAGCCAGCCGGACGGCATACCCGAGGGGGTGCAGTTCGACGCGATCTGGTCGAACCCACCCATCCGGGTGGGCAAGGCGGCCTTGCATGAGCTGATGCTCAGGTGGCTGCCGCGGTTGTCGCCCCGTGGCGTCGCCCACCTCGTCGTGCAGAAGAACCTCGGCTCCGACTCGTTGCAGCGCTGGCTGACCGAACAGCTCGACCCGAAGGAGTTCGCGGTGTCGCGGTTCACGTCGGACCGGGGTTTCCGCATCCTTGAAGTGCGCCGCAGCGGCTAGCGGCTGGGCCAGACCACCATCGCCGACCCACCGCCGCGACGGGTCGTCTCGGCCGCCGCCTCGGCCTTCCCGTGGCCGAGGAGCCGGATCGCCACCGCGTTCCCGATCGGGTCCTGCAGGGCGAAGACGTGTCCTTGGGCGCGCAGGGCGGCCCCCTCCGCGGAGTTCAGCAGTGCCTGCTCCGCGTTCTCCGTGCCGTTGCGCGAGGACAGCCGCGGCGCCGCGATGGCGTCGACGAGGCTGAGGTCCCGGTCGAGGTACTCGGTGATGACCTGGGCGACCGTGGTGATGATCGTCGCCCCGCCCGGGCTGCCGACGCTCAGCAGCGGCTTGCCGTCCTCGAGGATGATCGTCGGGCTCATCGACGAGCGCGGGCGCTTACCCGGGCCGGGCAGGTTCGGGTCGGGGACGCCGGACTGGAGGGGCACGAAGTTGAAGTCGGTGAGCTCGTTGTTGAGCAGGAACCCGTAGCCCGGCACGGTGATCCCGGAGCCGCCGTACTGCTCGATCGTCGTGGTGAACGAGACCACGTTGCCCCAGCGGTCGGTCACCGACAGGCTCGTCGTCGAGCGGCCGTCGTGAGGAAGCTTGGCGTCCGCCTTGGCCGGCGTCGCGCACGACGAGTAGGACCCGTCTGGCACTCCGGGGGCGATCGGCCGCACAAGTGCGGTGGACTCGGAGAACAGGCAGGCCCGCTCGTCGGCGAAGCCCTGGCTGAGCAGCTCACCCGTGGGCACCCCGGCCACGTCACCCACGTACCGGTTGCGGTCGGCGAAGGCGGTCGCGGACGCCTCGCTGAACCGGTGCAGGTACTCGGCGTTGCTCACCTCGGACAGGTCGCGGCCGGTCCGCTGGTCGTAGGCCTCGAGGAGGTTGAGGATCTCCCCCACCGCGATGCCACCTGAGCTCGGCACGCCCATGCCGTAGACGTCGAGGCCGCGGTAGCGCGCGTGGGTGGGCGCGCGGTCCAGCGCCCGGTAGGCCGAGAGGTCGCGCGCGGTGATCTGCCCCTTCGGGACGCTGACGCCCGGCGCGGTGCTCGGGTCCCTCGCTTCGTCGACGATGGCGCGGCCGAGCGTGCCACGGTAGATCGACGCGACACCGTGCAGCCTGATCTCGCGGTAGGCCTTGGCCAGGTCGGGGTTGTTCCACCGGGTGCCGACCGCGGGCGCCTTCCCGTCGCGCAGGAACACCCGCGAGGTCTCCGGGAAGAGGGCGAAGCGGGCCTCGTTCTCGGCCGTCAGGTCGTGGAACGACTGGTCGACGACGATGCCCTCGACCGCCTTGCGTTCGGCGGGCCGGATGAGCTTGCCCAGGCGCATGGTCCCGTGCAGGTCGAGCGCGCGCTGCCACAGGGCGGGAGTGCCCGGAACCCCCACGGACAGACCGGAGTTGACCGCTGTGTTGAAGGGCAGCGGGGTGCCGGTGGCGGGGTCGATGAACGCGCGATCGGTGAAGGTCGCCGGCGCTGCCTCGCGGCCGTCGATGGTCGAGACCCGGCCGGTGCGACCGTCGTGCCACACGAAGAAGCCCCCGCCCCCGATGCCCGAGGTGTAGGGCTCGACGACGCCGAGCATCGCGGCAACAGCGATCGCGGCGTCAGCGGCGTTGCCCCCGCGGCGGAGCACATCGATGCCGGCCTGGCTGGCATCGCGGTCCACCGACGAGACGGCGCCGCCGTAGCCGCCCATCTCCGGCACCTTCGGCAGCTGCCCGCCATCGTGATGGCCACCCCCTGGATGACCGCCGCCGGCCACCGCCGACGCCGGCGCGACGAGCGCGAGGGCCATGGTCAGGGCGCCAACGAGTGCGCCAGCCAGCACGGTGCGGGGTCGCTGGGAGTTCATGATCCGACGGTAATCCGGCAAATCGGGCGCCGCACGTCGAGCAGCCCGGGCGTGGCCCGTGCCCGGTCCGTCAGACGAGGTCGGTCGTGCCGTCGGCGACCAGGGCTGCAGGACCCGCGAGCTCGACGTCCTGACCGGGCAGGGCGCGCACCCTGAGTCGGCCACCGGGCACGTCGACGGTCCAGGTGTCCGTCACGTCACCGGCCCAGAAGCGCGTCGCCAGGGCCGCCGCAGCAGCACCGGTCCCACAGGACCGCGTTTCTCCCACCCCGCGCTCGTGCACCCGCATCCGGATGTGTCCGGCTCCCATCGGGCGGACGAACTCGACGTTGGTCCCGTGGACCGGCACCGGGTTCACCACCGGAAGTCGGTGCAGGTCAAGGGAATCCAGGTCGAACTGCTCGGGCAGCGCCACCACCGTGTGGGGGTTGCCGAGGTCGAGACTGAGGGCTGACAGGGGTTCGTGGCCCTCGAGGTGGACCAGCGCGTCGAACCCCTCGTCCTCCGCGATCGCTGGCTGGGCAAGGCGCCACGGGCCGAGGTTGACCGCGATGAGGTCAGGCGACTCGAACCGGACCAGCTTGGTGCCGGCCCGTGTCGCGATGGCGAACTCGTCGGCCGTCTCGAGGCCCTCGCGTCGCAGGTAGGCGGCGAAGACCCGCGTGCCGTTGCCGCACATCTCGGCGACACTGCCGTCGGCGTTGCGGTAGTCCATGAACCATCGGGCCGCCTGGGCCTGCGCGAGGATTCCGCCTTCCGTGGCCAACGCTGTTGGTACGACCCGGATCACGCCGTCACCACCGATGCCGGCGCGGCGGTCGGCGAGCCTGGCAGCCTGCTGGGCGGTCAGCTCGCGCACGCCCTCCAGGTCGGGCACGAGGACGAAGTCGTTCTCGGTCCCGTGCCCCTTGGTGAAGGCGGTCTGGTCAGCCATGCCCGCCATTGTCCCTGATCGCCTGCCGGACCAGCGCCACCGCCTGCTCGGACACGTCCGGGGCCAGCGCGTCGAGCCAGGCGATCCGGGGGTCGGGGTTGAACCACGACTCCTGGCGCCGGGCGAACCGCCGGGTCAGCGCCGTCGTCTGCTCCTGCGCCTGCGCCGCCGTGAGCGCCCCGTCGATCTCGGCCAGCGCCTGCGCGTAGCCGAGCGCCCGGGAAGCCGTCCGCCCGTCGCGCAGCCCGATCGACTCGAGGTGGCGCACCTCCGTGACCAGGCCCTGCTCCCACATCTGCCGCACCCGGGCGGTGATGCGCTCGTCGAGGCGTGCACGCGGCATGCGCAGGCCGATCATCACGGCGGGCTGCACGAAGGTGCGGGTCGGCATGGTCGCCGAGAACGGGCGGCCGGTGAGCTCGATGACCTCGAGGGCGCGCACGATGCGCCGCACGTTGCCCGGTTCCATGGCTCGAGCCGCGTCGGGGTCGAGCTGTTCCAGGCGGGCAAAGGTCGCTGGAGTCCCTGCAGCGGTCGCCTCGGCCTCGAGCCGGGCACGCACGTCGGGGTCGGTGGGCGGGATCTCGAGGACATCCAGGGCGGCACGCACGTAGAGACCCGACCCACCGACGAGGACAGGATGGTGACCGCGGCCCTGGATCGCAGCGAAGTCGGCTCGCGCCGACGCCTGGTAGGCAGCGATGTTGGCTTCCTGCCGCACGTCCAGCACGTCGAGCTGGTGGTGGGGTATGCCGCGTCGCTCGGTGACGGGGAGCTTGGCAGTTCCGATGTCCATGCCGCGGTAGAGCTGGCTGGCGTCGGCGCTGACGACCTCGCCACCGACTGCTTCGGCGAGGTCGAGCGCGAGGTCCGACTTGCCGGTCGCCGTGGGGCCGACGACGCCGACGATGAGGGGCGTCGTCATCGGCTCACAGGTCGTGCTCGTGGTCGTGCCAGTTCTCGCTGTCAGGGTCGAGGTCGTGGCCGAACGGGTCGGGGTCGACTCCGGGGTGCCAGGCGAACCCCGGCTTGCCCCAGCCCTGCTTCTTGACGGCTTTGCGGGCCTTCCTACCCCAGCGGTCGTTGAGCCGGTCGACATAGAGGAAGCCGTTGAGGTGGTCGTACTCGTGCTGCATGCAGCGGGCGAACCACCCGGTCGCCTCGAACGACACCTCGGCGCCATCGACGTCGAATCCGGTGACCGTCGCGGTCTCACCGCGCTTGAGGGGGAAGCTCTCGCCGGGGACCGAAAGGCATCCCTCGGCCTCGTCGTGCGGGTCGGGCTCGTCGAGGGATGCCTTGGTCGAGGTGACGTAGGGGTTGACCAAGGCCCCGCGTGCAGGAACGCCGTCCTCGTTGTCCATCTGCCAGGTGAAGACGCGCAGTCCGACGCCGATCTGGGGAGCAGCCAGCCCGACGCCGTTGGCGGCATCCATGGTGTCGAACATGTCCGCGACGAGGCTGCGGAGGTCGTCGTCGAACTTCTCCACGGGGTCGGCCCGGCGGTGGAGCACGGGTTCGCCGGTGATGACGATGGGACGGACACTCATGTGGCCAAGTCTTTCAGACCCGTTCTGACCAGCGTGATCACGGGGCCCGCGTTCACCGGGTTGGGAAGCTCAACCACACGACGGGGCGGCGACGGGCGCGGGTCGGCCGACACCCGGCATACCCAGGGAGACTCCAGGCTTGCCCGGGACGGGGGCGTCCTGCAGCGAGGCCCACGCGTCCCCGCCGGCGGTGCGCCGCACGGCGTAGGCGCCGCCCTCGAGGGCGGCATCGGCCACGAGGTGGTGGGGTGCGCCGTAGGTGACACCGACCGTGACCATGTCGCCCGGGCGGGGCCGTTCGGCGCCGTCCGGCACGGCGAAGTGCACCAGTCGGTTGTCGCGGGCCCGGCCGGAGAGACGGTGCGTCGCGGTGTCCTTGCGGCCCTCGCCGGTGGCCACGAGGACCTCGACGTCTCGCCCCTCGACGGCGCGGTTCTCGGCCCAGGAGATCTCCTCCTGCGCGGCGAGGAGGCGCATGTAGCGCTCCTGCACCACGGCCTTGGGCAGCTGGTCCGGCATCGTCGCGGCCGGTGTGCCCGCACGGATGGAGTACTGGAAGGTGAACGCGCTGGCAAACCGTGACTCGCGCACTACCCGCAGCGTCTCCTCGAAGTCCGCCTCGGTCTCGCCCGGGAAGCCCACGATGATGTCGGTGGTGATCGCGGCGTCCGGGATCTGCGCGCGCACCCGGTCGATGATCCCGAGGAACTTGTCGCTGCGGTAGGAGCGACGCATCGCCTTGAGGATGCGGTCCGACCCCGACTGCAGCGGCATGTGCAGGCTCGGCATCACGTTCGGGGTCTCGGCCATAGCCGCGATGACGTCGTCGGTGAAGGCGGCCGGGTGGGGGCTGGTGAACCGGACCCGCTCCAGGCCGTCGACTTCTCCGCAGGCGCGCAGCAGCTTGCCGAACGCGAACCGGTCGCCGAACTCGACGCCGTAGGTGTTGACGTTCTGCCCGAGCAGGGTGATCTCGACGACGCCCTGCTCGACGAGAGCCTTGATCTCGGCGAGGACGTCACCGGGGCGACGGTCGGCCTCCTTGCCGCGCAGGCTGGGCACGATGCAGAACGTGCAGGTGTTGTTGCAGCCCACCGAGATCGACACCCAGCCGGCGTAGGCCGAGTCGCGGCGAGTCGGCAGCGTGCTGGGGAACACCTCGAGGCTCTCGAGGATCTCGACCTCGGCGCGCTTGTTGTGGCGGGCCCGGTCGAGCAGGGCCGGGAGACTGCCGATGTTGTTGGTGCCGAAGACGACATCGACCCAGGGCGCCCGCTGCACGATGGTGGAGCGGTCCTTCTGGGCCATGCAGCCGCCGACCGCGATCTGCATGTCGGGGTTCTTGACCTTGGCCGGACGTAGCTGACCGAGGTTGCCGTAGAGCTTGTTGTCGGCGTTCTCCCGCACCGCGCAGGTGTTGAAGACGACGACGTCGGCCGCCTCGGGTCGGGCGGTCGCGGGCAGGCTGTTGACGTCGACGTAGCCGGCCGTCTCGAGCAGCCCGGCGAGCCGCTCGGAGTCGTGCACGTTCATCTGGCAGCCGTGCGTGCGGACGTCGTAGGTCCTGGGTGCAGTGGTGGTGGTACTCATCGCAGGCCAAGAGTACGTGCTCCGCCCGACGAGGGATGCCGCGTGCCCCCGGGCGCTCAGGACCCGCCTGCCGGGCTGTGCGTGACCCGCGCCGCGTGCAGGCGCGCGTGGGCGATCGCCTCCGGCGTCGTGGCGAACAGGTGTCGCTCGTGGGCCAGGTGGCCGTAGACACCGAGCTCGTGCAGCACGCGCTCATGGTGGGGCTGGACACCTGACAACAGGACGGTTACGTGCCGTCCCTCCAAGCGGCTGATCGTGTCCGCGAGGACACTGGCACCCGTGGCGTCGATGGCCGTGACGCGGGACATCCGCAGCACCACGACGCGCACGGTCGTGACGTCGGCCAGCTCGAGCAGGAAGTCGTGGGCAGCGGCGAAGAAGAGGGGTCCGTCGATCCGGTAGGCCACGATGTGCTCGTCGAGCAGGCGGCGTTCCTCGTCGGTGTGGTCACCCTCGTCCAGCGGGATCTCCTCCAGCCGAGCCGCCCGCGCGGCCTGCTGCAGGGCGAAGAAGCCCGCCACGACCAGCCCGACCAGCACAGCGGTCACGAGGTCGAAGGTGACCGTCGCCAGGGCCGTGAGCACGAGGACGACGCAGTCACCCCGGGTGGATCGCAACAGCGCCCGCAGGCTGGAGACCCTGACCATCTGGACCGCGGTGGCGATGAGCACGCCGGCGAGTGCGGCCAGCGGGATCTCGGCGACCCAGCGAGCAGCGACGAGGACCACGAGCAGGAGCACGAGCGCGTGGGTGAGCGACGCCAGCCGGGATGTCGCGCCGGACCGGACGTTGACGGCGGTGCGCGCGATGGCCGCCGTGGCCGGGATCCCGCCGAACAGGGGTGCGACGAGGTTGGCCAGCCCCTGGCCGACGAGCTCGCGGTTGGAGTCGTGTCGCCGCCCGACGCTCATGCCGTCCGCGACGGTGGCAGACAGCAGGCTCTCCAGGGCTGCCAGCGCGGCCACCGCGATCGCGGGCAGGACCAGTGCGCCGAGGTCACCCAGGGGCACGCCCGGCAGGGAAGGCACGGGCAGGCCCGACGGGATCCTCCCGATGGGCGCGGCGCCCCAGTCGAACATGGCGTTCCCGACCGTGGCAGCCACCACGGTGATGAGCGATCCGGGCAGCGACGGCCGGACTCGTGCCAGCAGCAGGGCAACGGCACCGACGCCCACGGCCACCAGCAGCGGAGCCCACACCGGGGCTCGCACCCACTCGGCCATGGCGCGGGCGGCGAGGACGATCACCTTCTCCGCATGGACTCGGACGCCGAGAGCCGAGGGCACCTGCTGGAGGGCGATGATGACGGCGATGCCGAGGGTGAAGCCCTCGACGACGGGGATGGGCACGTAGCGGATGAACCGGCCGGCACCGAGGTAGCCGAGCCCGACCAGGACTGCCCCGGCGAGCAGACCCACCACCAGCACCCCGTCGACTCCGTGGGTGGCGACGATGGGGACCAGGACGACGGTCATCGCCCCCGTCGGTCCGCTGACCTGGACCCGGCTGCCGCCGAACACGGCAGCGATCGCTCCAGCGACCACTGCGGTGACCAACCCGGCGCCCGCGCCCAGTCCCGAGCTCGCGCCGAATCCGAGGGCGAGCGGCAGCGCCACGAGGCCGACCATCACTCCAGCGGTCAGGTCACGCGCCGGTCGGGCACCGGACCAGTCCGACTTCCGTGGCAGGAGCTCGGCAGCTCTGGCCGAGAATCGGCGCAGGCTCCTCGCGAGGGACGCCGACGTCGCGCGGTCTACGGCGCTCACCGACGCGCGGACGGGGACAGCTCGGCCTCCAGCGCGCCCTGCGAGGCGATGACCCCCGAGAGGATGCGGCGAGCCGCGAGCAGCAGGTCGCGGACTTCCGTCACGCTCACGGAGTAGACGACCTCACCGGCGCGTCGGTGAGACAGGACGAGACCGGCGCGGCGCAGAACCGCCAGCTGCTGGCTGAGGTTGCTGGGCTCGATGATGATCTTCTCTAGCAGCTCGTGCACGGCGTGGTCACGCTCGGAGAGCAGCTCCAGGATGCGGATCCGCGCAGGGTGGCCGAGCGTCCTGAAGAACTCGGCCTTGGCCTGGTAGAGCGGAACACTCATCGATCCTGCCTTCCGTGGACCAGCCACCCGTGGATGGGGCGACCTCGTGTGAGGCCGCACACTTGAAGGTTACATTAGTTGCAAAGGTCTTCATTTGCAGTACCCTCCCGAGGACCGGACAACCGATCGATGGGATGCACCATGACTGACGTGGGCACCGTGCTGGACGCGGCAGGCGTGACCAACCCGCGGGTGCGTGAGTACGTCAAGTACTGGGCCGAGCTCACCGGAGCGGCACAGATCCAGGTGGTCACCGCCTCCGACGACCCGCGGCTCGTCCAGGAGTCCCTCGCCGCCGGCGAGCTCCTCCCGGCCGGCAAGGGCAGGTACTACTCCCGCAGCTACCACAAGGACACCGCCCGCTCGGAAGAGCGGACGATCGTCGCGACGGGCGACCCGGCAGACCGGGGTGTCTACAACAACTGGCACCCGGCGTCGCAGATGCGCCCCATGCTCGAGGAGCGCATGCGCGGCGCTTCGGCGGGCAAGACGATGTACGTCGTCCCCTACCTGATGGCCCCTCCTGGCAACGTGCTCGCGCCGTGGGCCACCGGCGTGGAGCTCACCGACGCGCGAACCGTCGCCTTGCACATGATCCGGATGTCACGCGTCGGTGTCGAGCACGTGGAGAACCTCGCGGACCCCAACCAGTTCGTCCGCGCCGTGCACGTCACCGGCGACCTGGAGAACCTCGGCCAGGGGACCCCAGACGACCAGCGGTACTTCGTCACGGTCGCCGACGAACGCACGATCCTGCACTTCGGCTCCTCCTACGGCGGCAACGCCTTGCTCGGCAAGATCGCCCACGGTCTGCGCCAGGCGGCCTACGACGGGTGGACGTCGAAGACGTTCCTCGGTGAGCAGTACATGCTCATCGGGATCCACGACAGGCTGACCGACCGGAAGTACCACATCTGTGGGGGCTTCCCGAGTGCGTCCGGCAAGACCAACCTCGCGATGATGCTGCCGCCGGATGCGCTTGGCGACCGGTACGACGTGTCGTTCTACGGCGACGACATCGCCTGGCTCTGGGTCGACGAGGCCAGCGGTCGGCTCTACGGCATGAACCCCGAGTACGGCGTCTTCGGCGTCGCCAAGGACACCAACGAGAGCACCAACCCGACCGCGCTCCGGTCGGTCGAGCCGGGCACCGGCGCGATCTTCACGAACGTGGCCTACCACCCGGACACGCAGGAGGTCTGGTGGGAGGGCCGTACGCCCCGGCCGCCGGCCGACACCGCAGGGTGGCTGGACTGGAAGGGCGACCCGATCGCCGACCGCGCGCCCAGCGACACCAGCCCGTGGGCGCACCCCAACAGTCGCTTCACGACCACGCTCGACAACGTCCCCAACATCGCGCCCGACTACGACGTCGCGACCGGTGTGCCGATCGACGCGATCATCTTCGGTGGGCGCACCCGCGACCGTGAGCCGCTGATCCGCGCGATCACCGACCTGGCCGAAGGCGTCTACGACGGCCTCACCCTCGGGGCGGAGGCGACGTTCGCCGCCGAGGGCGTCGACGGGCAGCTGCGCTACGACCCGATGTCGAACCGACCGTTCATGGCCTATGGCGAAGGCGACTACGCAGGGCACTACCTCAAGGTCGTCGGTGCCGCCTCGGACCAGCCGATCTTCGCGCACGTCAACTGGTTCCAGCGCGACCCCGAGGACGGCCACTTCCTGTGGCCCGGGTACCGCGACAACCTGCGCCCGCTGCTCTGGCTCCTGCAGCTCAGGAACGGCGAGGTCACCGGTCGCCAGACCGCTGTCGGCATCCTGCCGACCAGGGAAGAGCTCAACCTCGTGGGGGTCGACATCACCGAGGACGACCTCGAGCGCATCCTCACGATCGACGTGCCCCGCTGGCAAGACGAAATGATCTTCCGAGAGGAGCACCTGAAACAGTTCGACAAGCTGCCCGAGGAGATCTGGGCGGCCCACCGACGGGTGGCCCAGGCCCTCGACAACGCTCCAGCCATCGACGACGAAGTTCGCTGAGCGGTTCAGTCGCGCTGGTGCTCGGGCGCCTCGGCGATCGCCGCACGGATGACCGCCATGGCCAGGTCTGCGGGGTAGCCCTTGCGGGCGAGCATGCCGGCGAGACGTCGCTTCTGCACCACCGGTTCGAGGCCGTGCATCGATCGCAGCTTCTTGGCCACGAGCTGGGCGGCACGGTCCCGCTCGTCCTCGGGGTCGATCGACTCGAGGGTCGCCCTGGCCGTCTCGTCGTCAACGCCCTTGGTCCGCAGCTCACGCGCCAGGGCCCGCTTGGCCAGTCCGCGCCCGGCCTGTTGGGAGCGGACCAGCATGCCGGCGAAGGCCTCGTCGTCGATCAGCCCGACGGAGGCCATCCGGTCGAGCACAGCCTCCGCGACGTCGTCCGGGCAGTTGCGGGTAGCCAGCTTGTCCCGCAGCTGCTGGCGGCTCTTGGGTGACATGGCCAGCTGGCGCAGCACGATCTGGCGAGCGACGTCGTAGGCGTCTGGCTCGTTGTCACGAGTCTGGAGGTCAGCCTCCGGGTCGCCGGGGATGGGCTGCCAGGCCTTCGGACGGGCCGGCCGCGGGGTGGGCTCGTCCGCGGGAGCGGACGTCGCGGCCAGGGCCGCCTCGAAGGCTGCCCTGGCCGCGTCGTGTCGATCAGTCATGCGGGATCAGTGGTGGGGTCGCTCGAGCCGGTGGCTCAGAACTCGACCGGCACCTCGGGGACTGCGGCGATCGCGTCAGCCGGCTTGTCGACCTGTGGGCCGATCCCCAGCTTCTCCTTGATCTTCTTCTCGATCTCGTTGCCGAGGTCGGGGTTGTCCTTGAGGAACTGTCGGGCGTTCTCCTTGCCCTGCCCGAGCTGGTCACCCTCGTACGTGTACCAGGCGCCGGCCTTGCGGACGAAGCCCTGCTCGACGCCCATGTCGATGAGCCCACCCTCACGGGAGATGCCCTGGCCGTAGAGGATGTCGAACTCGGCCTGCTTGAACGGCGGAGCCACCTTGTTCTTGACGACCTTGACCCGGGTGCGGTTGCCGACCGGGTCGCTGCCGTCCTTGAGGGTCTCGATGCGACGGACGTCCAGGCGCACCGAGGCGTAGAACTTCAGCGCCTTGCCACCCGTCGTCGTCTCGGGCGAGCCGAACATGACGCCGATCTTCTCGCGCAGCTGGTTGATGAAGATGGCCGTCGTGCCGGTGTTGTTGAGAGCGCCGGTGAGCTTGCGCAGCGCCTGCGACATGAGCCGGGCCTGCAGGCCGACGTGGCTGTCACCCATTTCGCCCTCGATCTCGGCACGGGGCACGAGCGCCGCCACCGAGTCGATGACGATGATGTCGATGGCGCCCGAACGGATCAGCATGTCGGCGATCTCGAGCGCCTGCTCACCCGTGTCGGGCTGGCTGACCAGGAGCGCGTCGGTGTCGACTCCGAGCTTCTTCGCGTAGTCGGGGTCGAGGGCGTGCTCGGCGTCGATGAACGCCGCGATGCCGCCGGCCTTCTGTGCACTGGCCACCGCGTGCAGGGCGACCGTCGTCTTGCCGGAGGACTCCGGGCCGTAGATCTCCACGACGCGACCGCGCGGGAGCCCACCGATGCCGAGCGCGATGTCGAGCGCGATCGAGCCGGTGGGAATGACGTCGATAGGGGGTCGGACGTCGTCGCCGAGGCGCATGACTGCACCCTTGCCGAACGACTTCTCGATCTGCCCCATCACGCTGTCGAGGGACTTTGCCTTCTGGTCCACAGTTGGTGTGTTCGCTCCAGCCATTCTGGCCACCGTTCCTTCTTTCGCTTCGAGTCGGGCGCGCCTGCCTTCGACCCTGGGGCAGCTGTTCTGCTTGTCGGGTCAGACGCTAGGTGTCGGCACCGACAGCCGCCCGGGACGCTCTCGCGGCCTGTGGACGGTGGGTCTGTGGTGGTTCCACCTGTGGATGAAGATACCGAACACCTGTTCGAAATCCGGCATTCGACACGCGACACGCCGCGAGTCGTCGTGGCGTTCCGGGCCGACTTCGCACGAGCGGCCGAACGTGGTCGCCCGACGCACGCGAGGGGGCATCGACCGACCCACGCAAACGGGGTTACCTGGAGGCCATCGAGCACTACATTGGTGGGGAGGAATCGAGGTGCCCGGTGGCAGACATCACCCTTGCTCTTGCCGAGGACGGTGCAGATCCTGCCCGCCTCGACCAGCTCAGTCGACAGCTGCGTGACGAGCTCGGCCACCTCGCCCTCGCGGACGTCAGCCCGCTTCCCGGACCGCCCGCTCCCCCGGGTACGCGCGGGCCCGGTGCCCTCACTGTCGGCTCCCTCGCCGTGGCCCTGATGGGCAGCGGCGGTCTTGCCGCCGTGATCACCGCTGCGCGGGCCTGGGTCGACCGAGGCCACGAGGCACCCCGGAGCATCAGGCTGGAGGTAGGTGGAGACGTCCTCGAGCTGTCCGGCGCCTCAGCGGCGGAGCACGACCAGCTGGTGTCCGTCTTCCTGTCCCGTCACGAGAAGGGGCCGTCATGGACGGCCGACGCACAGCCCTGATCGTCGCGAGTGACGAGTTCGAGCACGCCGGCCTGAGCCGGTTGCAGGCGCCGTCCGCGGACGCCGAGGCGCTCGCCGGGGTCCTCGGCGACCCCGACATCGGAGGCTTCGAGGTCCGCGTCGTCCACAACTCGCCCTCGCACGCCGTCCAGGCCCAGGTCGAGGACCTGTTCGCCGAGGGCCGGCCCGACGACCTCCTGCTGCTGCACTTCTCCGGACACGGGCTCAAGAGCGACTCCGGCGAGCTCTTCTTCGCCGCCACCAACACCAGACCCGACCGCCTCGCATCGACGGCGGTCTCCGCTGACTTCGTGCAGCGGTGCATGCGCGGCTCACGGGCCCGCAGCATCGTGCTGTTCCTCGACTGCTGCTACGGCGGGGCCTTCGGCGAAGGAGTCGCGGTCCGAGCAGCCGGCCCGGCCAACGTGCTCGACAGCTTCCCAGCCGGCAAGCTCGGCGGAGGTCGCGGCCGCGCCGTCATCACGGCGTCCAGCGCGATGGAGTACGCCTTCGAAGGCAGTGCCCTCGCCACCGACGAGCAGCGGCAGCCCTCCGTCTTCACCTCTGCGGTGGTCGAGGGCCTGAGCAGTGGAGCCGCCGACCGTGACGAGGACGGCCTCGTCTCGCTCAACGAGCTCTACGACTACGTCTTCGACCAGGTCCGCGCCCAGAACCCGAACCAGACACCCAGCCGGGACATCGAGCTGCAGGGTGAGCTCTACGTCGCCAAGAGCCGCCGCAAGCGCGTTCGAGCCGTGCCGTTGCCGCCCGACCTCCGCGCTGCCGTGCAGGACGAGAACATGTACACCCGTCTCGGCGCCGTCGGTGAGCTGCGCGCCCGGCTGGCGAGCGCGGACCCCGGAGTCGCGCTGGGCGCCCGGGAGGCGCTGCAGGATGTCGCCCGCTCCGACACGTCCTACGTCGCCGAGGCGGCACGGGACGCCCTGTCCAGCGCCCCACCGGCCCAGGACGACGTCCCCAAGCCCCCTCCGGAAGCCGCCCCCAAGAAGACCATCGCAGTGAAGGACTCGGCGCCGCCACCGCCGGCCTTCCTCGTCGCACCCCCGGAGAGCGTCCCCGAGACCGTCCGGTCCCCCGCGCCGTCCGAGCCCGAAGCACCCGGCCGCCAGCGTCCGCGCGCCCGCAGACGCCGCGCAACCCGAGGCGCCCGAGAGCCCCTCGGCCGCCGAGGCCGCGACCAAGCGCCCAAGGCCACCGAGCAACCCGAGCACCACAGCCCAGCAGGACGCCTCGGGCACGCCCCTCGCCCGCGGCGCCGAGTCCGACTAACCGCCCGGATCCCGGCGAACCCACCCCACGGCACCGCGTCACAGCCGGTGCGGACAGCGCTGACGGGCGGCCTCCTCGTGCTGCTGTCCGCGCTGCTTCCCAGGTTCGTCTACGGCAACAGCGTGTTCAGCTTCCAGGAATGGTTGGGGGCCGTCCTGGTCGTCGTCAGCATCCTGTCCATCGTGGTCGCCGCGGCCACCTTGGCGGGGTCGATGCTGCGGCGTCGCTGGCCGTGGGCGGTCCTTGGTATCGCCGCTGTCGCGCTACTCACCCTCCTGGTGCTGCTGGTCGCCACCGCGGACCTCAGCGACTACGACGCACAGTCAGGCGTCTGGATCGCGTTGGCGGGGTGCCTCACGACGGCCGCGGCGGGGGGCGTCGCTGCCGTGGGCCTCAGACCTCTCGCGACTGCCACGTCCAAACCCGTCGCCCGCGAGGCCAGCGTCATGGACGGCGATGCCCCGCGACCGCCGAGATGGTACGGAAGGTACCGCGCTTGGCGCGGGGCTGGTCATCGCGCTGAGCACCGTTCTCCACTACTCGGGAGACACGACCACCTGGGACCTCCTGCCCCAGAGCCGCTCCGCCATGCTCGGAGTCGCCGTCGTGGGCGTGCTCGGCGGGCTGTCCGCCCTGCGGATGCGCGGCTCGACCCGAGGTCGGTCTGGGCCTGTTGGGTGGGCTCGCGGCAGCTGCTCTCCTCGATGCAACCGCATTCCTGGTAGATCCGAACTACTCGTGGGGCAGCCCCGACAGGAAGGCTGGTACCTGGCGGTCGCGGGGCACGTGGCAATGTGTGCGGCCGGGATCGGCGCGCTGGTCTGGTTCCGGAAGGCGAAGGAGATCCGTCGCCAGGCGGGGAAGCGCGCTCACCCGTTGGGCCTTCTGGACACTGACAACCCTGTGCAGCGCCTCGCTCATCGTCATGGGTGCGTTTGCCATCGACGGCAGCGAGGAGGTGCTGGGCAGCGGGCCCATCGCGTATGGCGTGGCAGCGCTCGGCGTCCCCGTTGCCCTGATGCGGATCCGATCGGAAGCCGGACGGCGCTGGGCAGTCGTCGGCTGGGTCTTCGGTCGCCGCGGCCGGCCCGGTGCTCAGCCTCTGGGACCTGCTGGACGATGCGTACGAACGCACCTGGGGCATGCCGTCGCCATCCTCACCATGCTGGCGATGGCGGCGGTCCCTTCTCTCGAAGGACGGTGGAGCCAGGCAGGCGACTGACTCCGAGCACGAGGCGCGCGCATTCGCCGATCAGGCCACCGACCTCGCAGACGAACCGCATCGGCGTGTGCGGGATCCCGTCCTCGTCGACATACTCGACGCCGTCGACGACCAAGCCGAACGCGGCATACCAGTCGGTGAGGTGGGACTGGGCGTCCAGGACGATCGGACGTCCCACGCACTCGGTCATCGCGGCCCGCATCAGGGCGGCCGCCAGCCCGCGCCCACGCTGCGCACTCGCCGTGGCCACCCGGCCGATCCGCCACACGTCGCCGTCGTCGAGCACGCGCAGCGTCGCGACCGGCACGCCATCGACCTCGACCCACAGGTGGCGGGTGCCCGGCTCGACGTCACGGCCGTCGAGGTCGAGGTAGGCCGCGGCCTGTTCGACGACGAAGACCTCGGAGCGGAGCGCCCAGAGCCGGTATGCCGTGGGGCCGGCGAGGTCGGCGAAGCCCGCCGACCGCACGGGCAGGTCTGCCCCGCTCACGACAGCAGCAGCTTCTCGAGGCGGCGAGCGGTGCCCACGACGCCGATGCCACCCAGCACCATCAGGTAGGCCACGTGGGCGAGCACGCCCCAGCCGACGTCTCCGAGCATGAGCGCGCGTTCGAGGGCGACGCCGTGGTAGAGCGGTGTCACCCGCACCAGCCACTGGAGTGCCTCGGGGTAGGTGGACAGCGGGAAGAACGTGGCAGAGAACAGGAACATCGGCTGGATGGCCAGGGTGATGTAGTCGAAGTGCACCCAGGACTTCATGAATGTCGTGGCGAACATCCCCAGTGCGGCGAACGCGAACCCGATGAAGACCGCCGCCGGCAGGGCCAGCAACGCCCACCACGACCCGACCGCCCCCGCCAACAGGGCCACGACGAGGAAGGCCGCGGAGTAGAGGCCTCCGCGGATCAGTGACCAGGAGATCTCGCCGACGGCGATGTCGCGTGGGCCCATCGGCGTCGCCAGCACGGCGTCGTAGAGCTTGGCGTACTTCAGCTTGAAGAACACGTTGAAGGTCGAGTCGAACACCGCACCGTTCATCGCCGACGCCGCCAGCAGGGCGGGAGCGACGAACTGGGGGTACGAGACCACCTGACCCGAGTCGGTCGTCACGGTCTGCACGAGCGCGCCGATGCCGATGCCGAGGGAGAACAGGTAGAACACCGGCTCGGCGAAGCCCGTCACGAGCGCGATCCAGCCGTGGCGGAACGAGGTGATGTTGCGCTCGACGAGCATCCGGGCCAACCCGGCGCCGGCAGGCATCGGCACCAAGCGGGCCAGCCGGGCCGATGCCGAGCCCCGCGTGGACGAGGGCGAGGGCGTCGGTGCGGGCTGGGAGCTGGACGTCGAGGTGCTCACGGGACCAGCCGCTTCGCGAACGAGAGCTCGGCGAGCCACCAGCCCACCGCGGCATACACGGCCAGGACCAGCAGGTGCCCCACGAAGGGCGCCCAGACGACGGCACCCGTGGCCACCGCCCGGCACGCCTCGACCCCGTGCCACAGCGGGGTGGCCCAGGCGATCGGCTGCATCCAGCCCGGGAGCTGGTCGATCGGGAAGAAGGTTCCCGAGAACAGCATCAGCGGCGTGACGATCCACCGGAACAGGATGTTGAAGCCGTCATCACCCTCCTGCCGGGCAGTGAATGCGAAGATCGGGGTGGCGAAGGCCATCCCGGTGAGGATCGCGATGGGCAGGCAGAACACCGCTGCGACCGACCCGAAGCCGCCGAACAGCGACGCCACCCCCATGAAGATCGCCGTGGCCGTGGTGAGGTGCGCCGCGACCGCGAGGAAGTGGCCGCGCAGCACGTCGCGCACGGTCATCGGGGTCGCGAGCATCGCGTGGTAGCCCATGTTCCACTTGATGTAGCCGAGCACCTGGTAGGTCGACTCCCCCATCGCCACCCACATCGTCTGGGTCGCGACGATGGCCGGGACGACGAACTGCAGGTAAGGCAGTCCCTCGACTCCGCCCACCCTGTCGTCGACGAGCGAGCCCAGCCCGATCCCCATGGCCAGCAGGAAGAACAGCGGCGACAGGAACCGGCCGATGATGCTGCCCCGCCAGGTGCGCTTGTAGACCGTGAGGAAGTACGTGAAGACGGCGAGCACGCGCTCGGTCGCCGACAACGGCTGCCGTGTGCCGTGGGCGGCCCGGCTGGGCGGGTCACCACCGGCACCGGGCTGCGACTGCGGCTGGGTGAGCGCCATCAGTCGACCAGCGTCCGGCCGGTGAGGTGCAGGAACACGTCCTCGAGAGTGGCCCGGCGCACGAGCGAGGACAGTGGTTCGATGCCACGGGAGTGCACGACCGCCGCGGCCTGGTCACCGTCGTCGGCGTAGACGAGCAGCCGGTCGGGCAGCACCTCGACCCGCTCGCCGATCCCGGTGACCTGCTCGGCGAAGTCCTTGTGGTCCTCGGCGTCGAACCGCAGCTCGAGCACCTCGCGGGTGGAGAACTCGTCGATCAGCGAACGCGGCGACCCCTCGGCGACGATCCGCCCGTGGTCCATGACGACCAGCCGGTCACAGAGCTGCTCCGCCTCGTCCATGTAGTGCGTGGTCAGGACGAGGGTCACGCCCGACCGCTTGAGCCGGAACAGCCTGTCCCACAACACATGTCGGGCCTGCGGGTCCAGGCCCGTAGTCGGCTCGTCGAGCAGCAGGATCTCGGGCGAGTTGATGAGCGACCGCGCAATGGTGAGCCGGCGCTTCATGCCCCCGGACAGCGGTTCGACCTTGTCGCCGGCGCGGTCGGTGAGCTGGGCGAAGTCGAGCAGCTCCGCCGCCCGCGAGCGAACCTCCTTGCGGGACAAGCCGAAGTAGCGTCCGTAGATCCAGAGGTTCTCCTCGACGGTGAGCTCCTCGTCGAGGGTGTCGCGCTGGGGGCAGTTGCCGAGCCGGGCGCGGATGGCAGGACCGTTGCCCGCCGGGTCGAGCCCGAACAGGCGCAGCTCTCCGCTCGTCACCGGCGACACACAACCGACCATCCGCATGGTGCTCGACTTGCCGGCGCCGTTCGGCCCGAGGAACCCGAAACACTCGCCCTTGCGGACCGCGAAGTCGATGCCGTCGACGGCCGTGAACTCCCCGAACGTCTTGGTCAGTCCGGTTGCGCTCAGCAGGATCTCGTCGTCAGACACGGAGGCGTCAGTCACGGTCGACAACGCTATCGACATTCACCGACAGACCCTCAACCCTTTTCCGCCGCGCCCCCGCCCGGCTCCGCGTCGAGCTCAGCCCTGAGCTCGGCAACCAAGGTCTGAGCCAGCTCCGCGGCTGGCAGCCGGCGCAGCTCGCCGTGCCCGGTCCCGGCCCAGAGGTGGACCAGCTCGGCCTCGCCGGTGGCCTTCCCGTGGGCCCGCAGCGGGGCCGTGAGGTGGTGCACGTGCGGGTATGCCGCGGGCGCGGCTTCGGTGAACAGCTCGGTCCACGTCGTGGTCAGGGACCGTGCACTGCGACCGGTGAAGGCGCGCGTCACGGTGGTGCCGCTGCGGTGGGTCAGCGCGTGACGGTGCACCGGCGCCGTCCCGGCCTCGGGGCAGTCCAGGAACGCGGTGCCGAACGCGACTGCGCTCGCACCTGCGCGCAGGACGGGCGCCGCGTCGGTCCCGGTCATCACGCCGCCTGCTCCCATGACGGGCAGCGTGGTGTGACTGGCGATCTCTGCGACGAGGGGCAGCAGCGCGGACTGGGTCGCGCCGGTGTCGACCGGACCGCCGCGATGACCGCCGGCCTCCCAACCCTGCACGACCATGCCGTCGACGCCGAGCTCCTGGGCCCACTCCACCTCGGTCGCCTCGTTGATGGTGACCCACACCTCGACCCCGGCGTGCTGCAGCCGCGCCACCACCTCCGCCGGCGGCCACCCGAAGGCGAAGCTCACCAGTGCGGGCGCCGCCTCCACAAGGAGGTCGATCTTCGCGCCGAAGAAGTCGTCGTCATAGCGGGGTGTCCCCAGCGCGACGCCCGCGGAGGCTGCCCACGGAGCAAGCAGCGCGGCATACCCGATGGCGTCCTGGAGCATCGACGGGCTGTCTGGAGAGGGCGCAAAGATGTTGACCGCGAAGGGTTTTGGCGTCAGCGCACGCAGCGCGGCGATGTCGTCGCGCAGCCGCTCGGGCGTGAGGTAGGCCCCGGCCAGGAAGGGGAACATGCCTCCCTCGCCAGCCGCGGCGGCGAGCTCGACGGTCGACGGGCCGCCGGCCATCGGCGCGAGCACCAACGGAAAGGCGGACCAGTCGAGCGAGGTCACTTCGCGGGTCTCCGCTCGATGCCGAGGCGACGCGACTCGGGCACGTCCATGGCGTCGCACAGCGCCTGCCAGACGCGTCGCGGGCTCTCCCCCGCCTCGAGCGCCTGGACCACGGTGCGCTCGCCGAGGACCCCGAGGACGAGGTGCTGCGCGAGCGAGGAGGCATAGCCCTCCCCGAACTCGTCGTTCATCAACACCCAGAAATGGCTCAGCCGCACGCAGCGAGTGTAAGCGGCCCCACCCACGCCTCCGGGACGACCTCAGTCGAGATGGTGGAACCGCGGCCACAGCACGGCCCAGGGCTCTCGGGGATCGCGGCACACTGCGACCGGCGCGCCCTGCTCCTCGTTGTCCAGGTCGAGGTCGTTGTCCAGCCGGTCGACCACCTCGCAGGACCCGAACAGGTCGGACACCTCGTCGAGCTGGAAGCCGACGACGACCACGACCGTGCTCGAGTCCGCGGGACGAGCGACGGTCGCCAGCGAGTTCTGCCCGCTCACCGGCCGTGGCAGCCCGAGCGCCGGGCCGAAGCGGGCGATCGCCCCCGCCTCCCCGTAGTTGGAGGTGATCACCTCGGTGGGGTGCAGTGCGGATCGTCGGTATGCCGCCGCGACCTGGTCGACGTACCGCGGCCACCCGACCTGGTCGGCGACGAGCGGGCCGATGTCGGGCAGCGGGGTGCCACCGACGCTGGCCAGCGGGACGACGGGCAGGGCCAGCACCATCGAGACACCCGCGTTGACGACCAGCAGTCCGACGGCGACCACCCGAAGGGCCCGGCGCGAGGCGAGCCAGCGGGCGACCGGGACGCAGCCCGCGGCATACATCAGCGCGAGGAGGTGGATCGGGTAGTGCGGCTGGGCGCCTGATCCGAACGTGAAGGCGACGAGCACCGCAGCGCCGACCACGAGGTAGCCGACCCGGGCGCGGCGCTCACGGCGCAGCAGCCAGAGCATCCCGGTGACCCAGACGGCGACGAGCGGCGGCCCGAGCATGACCAGGAGGAGCAACGGCAGCTGGGCGCGCACCTCTCCCGCGTTGTTGTCGGCAAGGGCCGCACCCATGGAGAGCTGCGGCCAGTCGTGGGTGGCTTGGTAGAGGAGGTTCGGCAGCCCGACGACGACGGCCAGGACGCCACCCGCCCAGAGGCTGGGCGATCGGAAGGCGCTGCGGGGGCCGAGCACGGCGATGCCGACGACCAGCCCTGCGACGACGACGGCGACCAGCAGCCGGTTGTAGGTCGCGAGGCCGGCGAGTGCACCCGCCACGAGCCACCACCGGGAAGAGCCGGCGGTCGCTCGGAGGACGGCCAGCACGACGACGCTGAGCAGGAGGAGGTCCACCGTCGAGGTCAGCAGGATGTGGCCGAGCATGAGCGGCATCACGGCGAACGCGTAACCCCACGCCGCGAGCGCCTGGGCGCCTCGACCACCGCCGAGCTCGCGACACACCAGTGCGACGACGACGACCGACAGCGCCGTCGCGCTGGTGGCGGGGAGGCGCAGGGCCCACGGCTCGTCGGCGAGGTGGGTCGTCAGTCGCGCCAAGAGGGGCACGAGCGGCGGCTGGTCGACGTAGCCCCACTCGGCCGGCAGCATCCGGAAGTAGAGCTCGTCGCGGTGGTAGCCGTAGCCGAAGGAGCCCAGCGTCAGCGCGAGGGCTTGGGCAAGAGCCGCGGGGACGACCACGCGCCATGCCAGGGATGGCTTTTCGCGGTCTCGGGTGTCGCTCCCCCACTCGGCCGCCATGCCGCCAGCCTGCCCGTCGACCTCATCCGTGTCGAGGTCGTCGACTGCTCGGTCACCCTGGCTGCCAGTAGCGGATGATGGTTCACGCATGGCCGACACCCCCGCTACGGAAGAGGACGCGCAATGGCGACCACAACGTTCACCGTCCACACGAGCCTGTCGCCGAGTGACGTGATGGCCGTCATCACCGACTTCGGCCCCGACCGCGCCCGGTGGTGGCCGAACGTCGACGAGGCCCACTTCACGGTGCACGACCAGGGTCCGGACTGGGCAGAGGTCACCGAGGGCACCGGCATGGGCTGGGAGCGGGAACGCTACTCGTGGGACAACGCCTCCGGCATCGTCACCATCGAGACTCTCGACTCGAACCTGTGGGGCCCGGGCAGCAGCTGGCGGTACGAGCTCACGCCCCAAGCGGCGGGAACCGACCTTCGCGTCACGCTCAATCGGGTGCCGAACTCGTTCAAGGGCAAGGTGATTGCCGCCCTGATCCCCATCGTCGGGAGCCGTGCGCTGAGCAAGCAGTTCCAGACCGTCCTGCGCAGGGCGGAGACTCGATGACCTCGCCCGGCCGCCCGGTCTGAGAATTCGCTTGCTGGGACACGCGCGCATTGAGAGGCTCGCCACATGCCCGCTGGCCCGCTTAACCCGCCGTACGACCGGCTCCTCGCCACGGCCGAGGAGGTGGCCGAGGCTCGACCCGAGGTGGACCTCGAGATGGCTCGCGAGGTCTTCCTGGAAGCGGCGACGTTGCTCTACAACGGCCTGGCCCTGGAAGGGCTTGACGACCACGACGCCGACGCCGTGGTCGCTGGGCTGTGTGCCGACCTCGTGTCCGCGGACCCCGGCGCCGCGGTGCGCGCCCATGTCCAGGCAGCCTTGGAGGCACCCGCGGACCTGCACGACTCGAGAGGTGTGGCCGCGGCATACGAGATCTCGCTGAGGATCCTGCAGCTCTGAGAACAAGGCGCGACGCGCGCACGCGGCCTTCCGGGGTCCGTACCCCGAGCCCGCCTCAGGGTCGGCTCAGGGTGAGGATCGGGTGTCTCCCCGATGCGGGCACCGGGCCGCCGCGGCCACCCTTCTCGGCATGATCACTGTCGAATCACTCACCAAGAACTACGGACGCGGCCTGACCGCTGTCGACGACGTCTCGTTCACCGCGGCCACCGGCCGGGTCACCGGCTTCCTCGGCCCCAACGGCGCCGGCAAGTCGACCACCATGCGCATCATCGTCGGCCTCACCCCGGCCAGCTCGGGGTCCGCCACGGTCGACGGTCGCCGGTTCACCGACCTGCCCAACCCCGGCACCGAGGTGGGTGTCCTCCTGGACGCCTCCGCACAGCACGCCGGTCGTACCGGCCGAGAGATCCTCACCCTCGCGCAGCGCACGATGGGCCTCCCCCGGACCCGCGTCCAGGAGATGCTCGACCTGGTCAGCCTCACTGCCACCGAGGCAGACCGGCGAGTCAAGGACTACTCGCTCGGGATGCGTCAGCGGCTCGGTATCGGGACCGCCCTCCTGGGCGACCCGCACGTGCTCATCCTCGACGAACCGGCCAACGGTCTGGACCCCGCCGGCATCCGCTGGATGCGTGATCTCCTGCGCGGGTTCGCCGACCAGGGCGGCACCGTCCTGCTGTCCTCGCACCTGCTCCACGAGATCGAGGTCATCGCCGACGACCTCGTCGTCATCGGACACGGACGGATCGTGGCGCAGGGAACCAAGGCCGACCTGCTCGCCTCGGCCGGCACCGTGGTGCGGGCCCGCGACGCGGCCGCTTTGGCCCTCGCGATGGAGCACGCGGGCCTGACGATCACGGCGCACGCCGACGGCAGCGTGCACACCGATGCCTCCCCCGACCAGGTCGGCGAGATCGCCCTCACCGCCCGCGTGGTCCTCACCGAGCTCCGTGCCGCCGACGGGGCAGGGCTCGAGGAGATGTTCCTCGAGCTCACCGCAGACACCCAGCGCGAAGGAGCAGCAGCATGAGCACCACCGTCCTCGAGTCCCCGACCTCCGAGTCGGGCACTGTGGCCCGCCGCACCCGTACGGCACCCGCCCGGATTCCGCTGACCCGCCTCATCGGGGTGGAGCTGCGCAAGATGTTCGACACCCGGTCGGGCTTCTGGCTGATGGCCAGCATCGTGATCACCAGCGTGCTCGCGACGGCCGCCATCATCGTGTTCGCACCCGACGACCAGCTCACCTTCGACAACTTCGCTGCCGCGATCGGGGCACCGATGACGGTGATCCTGCCGATGATCGGGATCCTGGCGGTGACCAGCGAGTGGAGCCAGCGCAGCGGCCTGACGACCTTCACGCTCGTGCCGCACCGTGGCCGGGTGCTCGGGGCCAAGTTCCTCGCGGCCGTCGGGGTCGGGGTCGTGTCGATGTTCATCGCCCTCGTCGTGGGCGTGCTCGGCACCATCGTCGGGGGCGCCATCGCCGGCGTGGACCCGGTGTGGAACGTCTCCGCCGCGCACTTCGCGTTGATCGTCCTGGGCAGCGTGCTGGGGATGTTGTTCGGCTTCATGCTGGGGCTCGTCATCCGCAACTCGGCCGGCGCCATCGTGACCTACTTCGTCTACACGCTCGTCCTGCCGCCACTGTTGGGCCTGCTGGCCGCGAACCAGAAGTGGTTCGACGACCTGCAGCCGTGGGTCGACTACAACTACGCCCAGACCGCGCTCTTCGGTGGCACCCTCACCGGCGAGCAGTGGCAGCAGCTCGCCACCGCAGGTGCACTCTGGTTCCTCCTGCCGATGGCGGTCGGGCTGCTGATCGTCCGCCGCGCCGAGGTGAAGTGACCGCGCGCCGCGAGCAGCGAGCATCCTGACACCCGTTCTCGGGTATCCCCGACCAGCGTGACCGATGAGAATTGTCGGTCACGCTGGTCCGTCTCCATGAAGGCCACCGATCGCGATCGGGCAGCGCGGTCACCCGATCACGCAGTGCAGTCACCACAGGAGGAGCGCGGATGTCACTCACCAGGATCCACAACCTGGCCATCTCCCTCGACGGCTTCGCCACCGGCGAGCCGCAGTCCGCCGAGGCACCCTTCGGCCACGCGGGCGAGCGTCTCCACGAGTGGATGTTCGCCACCCGCTTCTGGGGCGCTGGCGGTGGCGCCGGAATGGACCACGCCTTCGCCAAGCAGCACGAGGAAGGCATCGGTGCCGAGATCATGGGCGCCAACAAGTTTGGCCCACCCGGCTGGCAGGACGACCCCGACTGGAAGGGCTGGTGGGGTCCGAACCCGCCGTTCCACACGCCGACGTACGTGCTCACCCACCACCCGCGGCCCTCGATCGAGATGGAGGGCGGGACAACCTTCCACTTCCTGGACGCCACCCCGGCCGACGCCCTCGCGACGGCCCGCGAAGGCGCCGGTGGCCTGGACGTCCGGATCGGCGGGGGCGCCACCGTCGTCCGCGACTTCGTCGCCGCCGGACTCGTCGACCACATGCACCTGGTCCTGGTCCCGATCGTGCTCGGCCGCGGCGTCCGCGTCTGGGACGGACTCGAAGCACTCGAGGACGGCTACGACATCGAGGCTGTCTCCTCCCCCAGCGGCGTCACCCACCTCACCTTCATGCGACGCGCCGCCTCGTAGCCCCGCCGCACGGCATACCCATCGTGGGCGCAGCCACCGTCAACGCAGCTGGTCGCGCCGGCGCGTGAGGTAGGCGACCTCGGCAGTGTTGCCGGCCAGCTCGATCGCCTTGTCGTAGGCCGCCCGCGACTCCAGGCTGCGGCCCGTCCGGCGCAGCAGGTCGGCGCGGGTCGCGTGGTACGGGTGATAGGCCGCCAAGGTGTCCTCGAGACGGTCGACAGCCGCCAGTGCCACCTCCGGGCCGTCGAGCTCGGCGACCGCGATGGCCCGGTTGAGGGCGATGATCGGGGACGGATCGAGGCGGACGAGCTGGTCGTAGAGGGCGACGACCTGCGACCAGTCGGTGTCGCGGATGTCGCGGGCGGAGGTGTGCACGGCGTTGATCGCCGCGAGGATCTGGTAGCGACCCGGGGCCACCCCGGCGGCCAGCCGCTCGCGCACCAGCCGATGTCCCTCGGCCAGGAGCGCCCCGTCCCAGGCCCCCCGGTCCTGCTCGTCGAGGGTGACCAGCTCCCCGCCGGCCGAGACCCGAGCCGTGCGCCGGGCCTCGGTCAGGAGCATCAGCGCGAGCAGTCCCGCCACCTCTCCGTCCGCGGGCAGGAGCTCACGGATCAGGCGAGTGAGCCGGATCGCCTCGGCGGTCAGCTCGTGACGGACGGGGTCGGTGTCGGGGCCGGTCGCCAGGTAGCCCTCGTTGAAGACAAGGAAGAGGACGGCGAGCACGCCGGAGACACGGGTGGGGAGGTCCTCCTCGGACGGCACCCGGTAGGGGATGCGCGCCGCCTTGATCTTGGCTTTCGCGCGGGTGATCCGCTGCCCCATGGTGGGCTCCTGCACCAGGAAGGCGTGGGCGATCTCGGGGACCGTCAGACCGGCGACCATGCGCAGGGTCAGCGCGACCCGGCTCTCCATCGCGAGCGCAGGGTGACAGCAGGTGAAGATCAGCCGGAGCCGCTCGTCGACGATCACTCCGACGGGCGCGGGCGGGTCGTCGTCGGACAACATCTGGGCCTGCTTCTGCTTGTCGTCGCGTTTGCCCTCGCGCCGGATCCGGTCGATGGCCTTGTGGTTGGCGGTGGTCGTGAGCCAGGCGCCCGGGTTGGGGGGTACGCCGTCGGCCGGCCACCGCTGGACGGCGATGGCGAAGGCCTCGGCCGCCGCCTCCTCGGCGATGTCGAGGTCCCCGAAACGCCGGGTCAGGGAGGCGACCACCCGCGCCCACTCCTCGTGGTGGGCGCGGGTGATCGCTCCCGGGACGTCGGCAACGCTCACAGGAAGGGCCGGACCTCGATCTTGCGATCGCAGACCTTCGACGCCTCGGTGGCGAGCTTGAGCGCGACATCCAGGTCGGGCGCCTCCCACACCCAGACGCCGGCCAGGTACTCCTTGGACTCCACGAAGGGCCCGTCGCTGAACACTGCCTGCTCGCCCCGGTTGTCGATGACCGTGGCTGCGTCGGAGTCTGCGAGTCCCCCCGCGAAAACCCAGTAGCCGTCAGCGATCAGGCGTTCGTTGAAGTCGCTGATGGCAGGCTGCCGGTCCGTGCTGCCGGGGTTGCTCTTGTCATCGATCACGGAAACCAAGTACTGCATCTGACAATCATCTCCTGTGGTTCGGGCGCCCCTCGTGGGCTGCTCTTCACTACTCCTACGAACAGCCCTGCCCCGATCCGACACCCCCGCGCGGTCTCGTTCAAGCACCTTCGCGTATGCCGCGTGCGCCAGTCGCGCGGCACCGGGAGTGTGTCGGTGGGTCGTGGGAGCATCGCCGGGTGAGTCAGGAGTCCGTGGATCAAGAGTCCCAGGGCCAGGAGTCCCCGTCGCCCTACCGGACCGCGCCGCTGACGGTCGAGACCTGGGATGACTTCGGTGCGCTGGTCGAGGCCAACAACGGTGTGTGGGGCGGCTGCTGGTGCATGGGGTTCCACCCCGAGGGCGTCGGCAAGGGCCACACGCGGGAGGGCAACCAGCAGGCCAAGCGCGCCCACGTGGATCGCGGCACCGTCCACCAGATCCTGGTCTACGACGAGGCGGGCGCGTGCGTGGGCTGGTGCCAGTACGGATCTCCGGTGGAGCTTCCGAACATCCAGAACCGCGCGAAGTACGAGCGGGACGCCGCCCTCGTGCCGGACTGGCGGATCGGGTGCGTCTTCACCGATGGCAAGCACCGTGGCCGCGGCGTCTCCAGGGCGGCGGTGGCCGGTGCGCTGGCCGCGATCCGAGCCGCGGGAGGCGGAGTGGTCGAGGCCTACCCGGAGCAGACGACGGACCGGCCACCGCAACGTGGCGCCTACCTGCACACCGGCCCGGAGGAGCTGTTCGAGCAGTTCGGCTTCGTCCGCGACCGCAAGATCGCCAAGTGGCGCTGGGTCATGCGCACGACCGTCTGAGCTGGGCCACGCGTCGCCCCCGGGTGCCGTGGGTCAGGAGACGGCGGCCTTGACCAGGGCGACAACCTTCTTCTCCACCGCAGGCGTCCATTTCTGGAGGGCGTAGGACGTCGCCCAGACGTCGCCGTCGTCGAGGTTCGCCGCATCCTGGAAGCCGAGGGTCGCGTACCGGTAGTTGAACTTCCCGGCGTTCTGGAAGAACAGGACGATCTTGCCGTCCGCGTTCGCATAGGCGGGCATCCCGTACCACGTCTTCGGTGACAGCTCGGGAGCCGTGGTCGTCACCGTCACGTGCACCCGCTCCGCCAGGGCGCGGTCGTCCGCGTCCATCCCCGCGATGCTGTCGAGGACCGCCTGCAGGCCGTCGGCGGCCTTGGCACCCTTCTTGCCCTCGGCGCGCAGCTCGGCGGCGCGCTCCTTCATGGCTGCGCGCTCCTCGGCGCTGAATCCCTCGGACTGGCTCGTGGCCTTCGACTGGGTCGTGGCGTTCTTCGCAGCCATTCTCGGACTTCCCTTCGTGAGCTTCCGGACCAGGCAGCGTGCCTGCCTCATGGCGAAAGGCTAGGCCGGACGGTGCTGCGGCGCTTCTCGATTCCTGACCGGATCAGTCGGCCCGCAGATCACACGTTGGTCATCCGGGTCCCTGGCTCGGCAGGTCGTCGTCGACGGACAGGTGGTCGCCGACCGGCAGGTCGCCGGCGAGGTCCTCCGGTGCGCGCATCCGCCACGCATCCATCACGAGCTCACTGAGGCGTTCGACCCCCACCTGCGCCAGGCGCAGCATGACCAGGGGTGCGTTCTCGTAGCCGGGCGCGGTGAAGAAGACGGTCGGCTCGCCGAGGAGCAGAGCCTGCTTCTCGTCCTCGTCGCCGACGTAGAGCACTGCGATGTCCGTGCGGATCAGCCGGGGATGGCCAGGCCGGCGTTCGGGATAGGACCAGACGAAGCCCTTGTCACCCACCCGGAAGTCGAAGCCAGCGCTGGGAACCTCCACCACGTGCGGAAGGGAGGTGGCCAACCGGCGCACGTCGTCGGCGTCAGCCAACGGGGCCACCCCCAGACTCCGCCGCACCCATGGGGTAGAGGCTATGGCGTCCGCGGTGGACTGGTCGACGGAGCCCGGGTGCGCCACTGCCGCGGGTGCCCTACTGCCCCATCGCAAGATGGGTGCCTTTGTGATCTTTCCCCATGACTCGGCCGGGAGTAGAGTGAAGGTGCTGCCCCGGACCCTGGTTGTGACTGCTAACCGTCCGGGGCTGTGCGCATCCCCCGGAACCAGTTCGCAACCCGCGGCAGGTCACCGCGCGCCCCTCCCTTCCGCCCCCGAAGGTCGAGGGGCGCGCGCATGTCCACCGCTGGGAAGCCCACCTGGTCAGGGGCGTTGGCAGGTCCTCGACAACGCTCAGAGGTCCTCGAACGCGACCCGCTGGCCCACCGGCCCGTCCACCTCGGGAAAGCCGATCCGCCCCGCCCCGACAGCCCACCGCGCCACATCGACACGAAACCGGCCCGCTCGGACCGCCGGGTCCTGCTCGGCCAGACGCCGCGCCTCGGTGGGGTCCACGGTGTAGACCGACATCCCGCGCATCGTCTCGTCGGACTGGTCCAGGAGGGGACCGTTGGCCGCGATCATCCCTCGTCGGCCCAGGTCCGCGAGGTGGGCCAGGTGGGCGTGGTGCAGGGCCGTCGACTCCTCCTCGGGCAGGTCGGGAGGGTTGGTCCCGCGCCGCAGGTAGACGATCGTGCGGACGTCGAACGACGCCGGTACGCCAGGTGGTCGCTCCATGGCCTTGTCCTACGGCACATCATGGTTCGCAGACAAGGGCGGCGTCCACGGGGGCGGCGCGCAGGGACGGTTCGACCAGGCCCACCACTGACGCGAGGCGGAGGCGTGTCGGTGCGGGGTGAGAGGCTGTCCTCGTCATGGCAGCGGACGTCCTCGATCGCTTCTCCCCCGCCACCGCCGAGTGGTTCAGGGGGTCGTTCAGTGCGCCCACCGCCGCCCAGGCGGGCGCCTGGGACGCCATCAGCTCCGGCCACCACGCCCTCGTCGTGGCGCCGACCGGCTCGGGCAAGACCCTGTCGGCGTTCCTCTGGGCGCTCGACCGGCTCGCAGCCGAGCCTCCCCCCGCCGAGAAGATCAAGCGCTGCCGGGTCCTCTACGTCTCACCGATGAAGGCGCTCGCCGTCGACGTCGAGCGCAACCTGCGTTCGCCCCTCGTCGGCATCGGTCATGCGGCCACCCGGCTCGGCCTCACGCCGCCGGACATCACCGTGTCGGTGCGCTCCGGAGACACCCCCGCCAACGAGCGACGCGCGTTCGCCCGGACGCCCACCGATGTGCTGATCACGACGCCGGAGTCGCTGTTCCTCATCCTCACCTCGCAGGCGCGCGAGGCACTGGCTGGCGTCGAGACCGTGATCCTCGACGAGGTCCACGCCGTGGCCGGCACCAAGCGCGGCGCCCACCTGGCGTTGTCCCTCGAACGGCTGGATGCGTTGCTGGACAAGCCCGTTCAGCGGATCGGGTTGTCGGCCACCGTCGAACCAGTTTCCGAGGTCGCGCGCTACCTCGCCGGTGGCCGCCCGGTCGAGATCGTGCGCCCGCCCTCGACCAAGGAGTGGGACCTCGAGGTCGTCGTCCCGATCGCGGACATGTCGGCCCTCGGCGAGGTCATCGAGGACGACCTGTCCGGCCCCGCCTCGGGTGCCGAGCGCCGGGCCTCGATCTGGCCGCACGTCGAGGAACGCATCGTCGACCTCATCGCCTCCCACCGGTCCACCCTCGTCTTCTCCAACTCGCGGCGCCTCGCCGAGCGGCTGACGGCGCGGCTCAACGAGATCTGGGAGGAGCGGCTCGAGACCATGCGCGAGGCGCGCGGTGACGAGCCTGCGGAGGTGGGCACCCGGCATACCGGCAACCGCACCCCGGCGCAGGTGATGGCGCAGTCGGGGGCGTCGTCCGGGGCGCCCGCGGTCCTGGCCCGCGCCCACCACGGTTCGGTGAGCAAGGAGCACCGCCAGCTCATCGAGGAGGACCTCAAGGCCGGGCGGCTGCCGGCGGTGGTTGCGACCAGCTCGCTCGAGCTGGGCATCGACATGGGGGCCGTCGACCTCGTGATCCAGGTCGAGTCCCCGCCGTCGGTGGCTTCGGGGCTGCAGCGCGTCGGACGAGCCGGACACCAGGTCGGGGCGGTGTCGAGGGGCGTGTTGTTCCCGAAGTTCCGTGGCGACCTGGTCCAGACCGCCGTCGTCGTCGAGCGCATGCGCGCCGGTGCGATCGAGTCACTGCGCGTGCCGGCCAACCCCGTCGACGTCCTCGCCCAACAGATCGTCGCCATGTGCGCCCTCGACGAGTGGACCGTCGACGAGCTCGAGACCGTGGTGCGCAAGGCCACCCCGTTCGCCTCACTGCCGCGCTCGATCCTCGAGTCGGTGCTCGACATGCTGTCCGGCCGCTACCCGAGCGACGAGTTCGCCGAGCTCCGCCCGCGCATCGTGTGGGACCGGGTGACCGGAGTGCTGTCCGGGCGACCGGGCGCACAACGGCTCGCCGTCACCTCCGGTGGCACCATCCCCGACCGCGGGCTGTATGCCGTGTTCCTGGCTTCCAGCGAGGGCGCCGGCCGGCGGGTGGGCGAGCTCGACGAGGAGATGGTCTACGAGTCGAGGGTCGGGGACGTCTTCACGCTCGGCACCTCCACCTGGCGGATCGAGGACATCACCCACGACCAGGTCCTGGTGACACCGGCCCCGGGGCTCCCCGGACGGCTGCCGTTCTGGAAGGGCGACCAGCAGGGGCGCCCGGCCGAGCTCGGCCGGGCCGTCGGGGCGTTCGTCCGCGAGGTGGTCGGGCTCTCCCCCGCCAAGGCGCGAGCCAGGGTGACTGCCGCGGGGCTCGACGAGTGGGCGGCCGACAACCTGCTCGGTTACCTCGCCGAGCAGCAGGAGGCCACCCGCCACGTCCCCGACGACCGGACGATCGTGGTCGAGCGGTTCCGTGACGAGATCGGCGACTGGCGGGTCGCGGTGCACTCGCCGTTCGGTGGTCAGGTGCACGCCCCCTGGGCACTGTGCGTGTCCGCCCGGATGCGCGAGCGCTACGGCGTCGACGTCCAGGCGATGCACGGCGACGACGGGATCGTCTTCCGGCTGCCCGACCTCGAGTTCGAGGACGAGGGGTCCGGCAGCCGCGGCGTGGGCGCGGAGCTGCTCGAGCTGGTGCGGCTGGAGGCCGACGACGTCCACGACCTCGTCACGTCGGAGATCGGCGGATCGGCGCTGTTCGCGGCGCGGTTCCGGGAGTGCGCCTCCCGCGCCCTGCTGCTGCCTCGTCGGCGACCCGACCGTCGCCAACCCCTGTGGCAGCAACGCCAGCGGGCTGCCCAGCTGCTCGAGGTCGCCAGCCAGTACGCCTCCTTCCCGATCGTCCTGGAGACGGTGCGCGAGTGTGTCCAGGACGTGTTCGACGTGCCCGGCCTGACGGCCCTGATGCGCTCGATCGAGTCCCGCGAGGTCACCCTCGTCGACGTCGAGTCCTCGCAGCCCTCGCCCTTCGCCCGGTCGCTGATGTTCGGCTACGTCGCCCAGTTCCTCTACGAAGGGGACTCACCACTGGCCGAGAAGCGCGCGGCCGCCCTGGCCCTCGACCCGACGCTGCTGGCGGAGCTGCTCGGCCGTGGCGAAGGACTGTCCCTGCGCGATCTCCTCGACCCCGAGCAGGTCACCCGCACCGAGTCCGAGCTCCAGCGACTAGTGCCCGAGCGCGCCTGCCGCGACGCCGAGGATGTGGCCGACCTGCTGCGGGTCCTGGGCCCGCTGCCCCTCGACGAGATCGTCCGTCGGTCGCAGGACACGTTGGCGCGCAACGAGATCGGCGCCTGGTTGGTCGACCTCGAGGGGGCACGTCGGCTGATCCGCGTGCGCATCGCTGGTCAGGAGCGCTGGGCGGCGATCGAGGACGCCGGGCGCCTCCGTGACGCCTTGGGCAGCTCGCTGCCGGTCGGCGTCCCGCAGACCTTCCTCGAGTCGGTGCCCGACCCGCTCGGCGACCTGGTCCGCCGCTACGCCCGCACCCACGGGCCCTTCCCGGCTGCCGCCGTCGCCGCCTGGTGGGGCGTCGGGCCAGCCGTGGCGCTCGACGCGCTGCGTCGGATGGTCTCCTCCGGCCGCGTCGTCGAGGGCGAGCTGCTGCCCACCGAGAACGGCGGCGGGCTGCACGGTCTCGACTACTGCGATGCCGAGGTCCTGCGCCTCCTGCGTCGCCGCTCCCTGGCCGCCCTGCGGGCCGAGGTCGAGCCCGTTCCCGCGGTCGAGCTGGCCAGGTTCCTCCCGCAGTGGCAGTCCGTCGGCGGCGGCCTCCGCGGTCGCGAGGGACTGGTCCGCGCCGTCGAACAGCTCGCGGGCGCCGTCCTGCCCGCGAGTGCCCTCGAGAGCCTGGTCCTGCCCACCCGCATCGTCGACTACTCCCCCGCGCTGCTCGACGACCTCACCAGCAGCGGCGAGGTCCTGTGGCGCGGCCACGGGTCGCTGCCCGGTGACGACGGCTGGGTGTCGCTGCACCTCGCCGACACCGCCCACCTGACGCTGGCGCTCCCCTCCGACCGGGTGCCGAGCGAGGGTGAGCAGGCCATCGTCGATGCCCTGGCCGGTGGCGGCGCCTACTTCTTCCGCACCCTGGCCGATGCCGTCGGCAGCACCGACGACGAAACCCTCCTGGCCGATCTGTGGGCGCTCACCTGGGAGGGCAGGGTCAGCAACGACACGCTCACCCCCCTGCGGGCGTTGCTCGCGGGCGGCCGGACCAGCCACAAGCGCAGGCCTTCCGGCCCCCGCACCACCCGGTATGCCGGTCGGCGCGGCTCCCTGGGGACGCTCTCTGGCCAGCGCGGACTGGGTCGTCCCACCGTGCCGACCCGCAGCGGGCCAGCTGCCGGCGCCGGTCGCTGGTCGTTGCTGCCCGAGGTCGAGCAGGACGCCACGGTTCGCGCCTACGCCACGGCCGAGGTGCTCCTCGACCGCTACGGCGTGGTTACCCGCGGCTCCGTGGTCGCAGAGGAGGTGGCGGGCGGCTTCGCCGGGGTCTACCGCGTGCTGGCCGCAGCCGAGGAGTCCGGCAGGGTGCGCCGGGGCTACTTCGTCGAGTCCCTGGGTGCCTCGCAGTTCTCCACGACCGGCTCGATCGACCGACTCCGCGCCGGCTCCCGCCCGGTCGGAGACGAGGCCGATCGGTCCGTCCCGGCGATGGTGCTGGCTGCCACCGACCCGGCCAACGCCTACGGCGCGGCACTGCCCTGGCCGGACCGGGCGGTCGCTCCGGACGACGCCAGCCCCGACGACTCGTTGAGCGCCCGATCATCGGCGGTTGACCCTTCAGCGGCTGGGTCCTCGGCCCTGAAGGTGCCGGCCGGCAAACGGGGTCACCAGCCGGCCCGCAAAGCCGGAGCGCTGGTCGTCCTCGTCGATGGCGAGCTGGTCCTCTACGTCGAGCGCGGCGGCAAGACGCTCCTGTCCTGGACCGACGACGAGCAGTCCCTGCAGGGTGCTGCCGACGCGTTGGCACTCGCTGTCCGCGAGGGCGCGCTGGGCCGGCTCACGGTCGAGAAGGCTGACGGCGGCGCGGTGCTGGGGTCGGCCCATCCGCTCGCGTCGGCCCTGGCCAAGGCCGGGTTCCACGCCACCCCGCGCGGACTCCGGCTGCGCCGGTGAGAGCCCGCGTCCGTGCCTGAGGGCGACACCGTCTGGCGCACCGCGCAGCGACTGGACAAGGCGCTGGCCGGCGGCCAGGTCGTGCTCAGTGACCTGCGGTTCCCCGAGGTCGCCACGGCGGACCTTCGCGGTTCCACGACCCTCGAGGTCGTCAGCCGCGGGAAGCACCTGCTGCACCGGTTCGACAACGGCCTCACCCTGCACTCGCACCTGCGGATGGAGGGCCAGTGGCGGGTCGCGGCGCCCGGCGACAGCGGACGCTGGCTGCGTCGGGACGACTTGCGTGCGGCGGTCGGCACCTCGTCCTGGACGGGGCTGGGGCTGCGGCTCGGCATGGTCGACCTCGTCCCCACCACTGCGGAGGCAAACCTCGTGGGCCACCTCGGACCGGACGTTCTCGGGCCCGACTGGGACCACCCCACCGCGGTGGCCAACCTGCACGGCTCGGGCACCACGATCGGAGCCGCCCTGCTCGACCAGCGCAACCTCGCGGGGATCGGCACGCTGTGGGCCAGCGAGTCGCTCTTCCTGTGCCGGGTAGGTCCCTGGACACCGGCCGCAGACGTCAGCGACCACGACCTCCGTGCAGTCGTGACCCGCGCCCACCACCTCCTCGACCAGGCCAGGCACCACGCGGTCCAGTCCAGCACCGGGATCCGACGCCGCGGCGAGGAGTCCTACGTCCATGCCCGTTCGGGTCGCCCGTGCCGACGGTGCGGCAGCACCGTGCGTGTCGCGATGATCGGCCCACCGACCCGCGAGCGCACGATGTTCTACTGCCCCGGCTGCCAGGGCGGCGTGGGGCCGACGGATGACGGACGCCCACAGCGCCCACTGGGAGCCGCGGCTGGACGGACCGGCGGCCGGTCCCCGAGCAACCGCCGGGGCTGACGTCCCAGTCCGCTCGGCCAGGCTGCAGGTCAGGCAGCGGAGACGACCAGGCGGCGGAGAAGGTCAGGCTGCGGAGGCGGAGACCATCGCGGTCGCCGGGAGCGGCAGCGACACCGGCGCGGTCAGCGCCTCGGTCTCGGCAACACGCTCGGACACCTGGCCCAGCACCTCGGACAGCGGCAGTCGCAGCGCGCCACAGATCGAGGCGAGGAGCTCTGAGGAGGCTTCCTTCTCGCCGCGCTCGACCTCGCTGAGGTAGCCGAGCGAGACGGAGGCGGCGGCCGAAACCTCGCGCAGGGTGCGTCCCTGCGACTGGCGCTGCTCGCGGAGCACGTCACCAAGTTCACGACGAAGCAGAATCATGACGCCTCCTTCAGTGCTCGATTGCCAGTTGGTAGGGCACCAACGTTACCCCGAGGTCCCGACGCCGCGCGCGCAGGAATCGCAGAACACGCGGTACGACACGATCAACGGTCCAGGGCGTGAGAATCTTCCGTCCCACCGACCACACCAGCCACGAGCCCCAGCGCCTCTGCCACGGTCGCCTGCCGGATCGCGGAACGGTCGCCCGTCAACGCCAGCTCGCGCACCCATACCTCGCCCCCGAACGCCACGGCGACGAACGCGGTCCCGACCGCACGCCCATCCTGCGGGTCCGGCCCGGCCACCCCCGTGGTGGCGACGCCGACATCGGACCCGAGCACGCGGCATACCCCGGTCGCCATCTGGCGGGCCACCTCGGCCTGGACCGCGCCACCCGTCGCGAGCAGGTCAGCGTCGACACCGAGGACCTGAGCTTTCAGGTCGGTCGCGTAGGCCACCACGGCGCCCCGCACCACCGCCGACGCCCCCGGCACGTCGGTCAGCGCCGCGCACACCAGGCCGCCGGTGAGTGACTCGGCGGTGGCGATGGTTCGCGCGGCCGCGACCAGGGCGGCCACCACCTCGGGCGCGGTGCTCATCCCTGTCGGGCGGCTCGACGCGCGCGCTTCATCGCCGAGCGCTCACTGGTCTGCCGCAGGCGCAGCGCCTTGACGGCGATGTCCAGACCGGTCACGACCGTGACGACCACGGCGAGGCCGAGGATGACGTCCGCGACGAGCGTCCAGGTGTCGGCACCGCGGAACGACGAGAGCGGCAGCGTGAACAGCAGCAACCCGAAGAACTGCAGGGCCGTCTTGACCTTTCCACCGCGGCCGGCCGGCATCACGCCGTGGCGGATGACGAAGAACCGCAGCACGGTCACTCCCCACTCGCGCACCAGCACGACGACCGTGACCCACCACGGGAGCTCACCGAGGACCGAGAGCCCCACGAACGCCATCCCCATCAGGGTCTTGTCGGCGATCGGGTCGGCGATCTTGCCGAAGTTCGTGATCAGTCCACGCCGTCGCGCGATGTCGCCGTCCACCCGGTCGGTCGCAGTCGCGAAGGCAAACACAGCCGCGGCCGTCCAGCGCATCGCTGGGCGGTCGCCCCCGTCGAGGAGCAACAGCCAGCCGTAGACCGGGACGAGCAGGATCCTGGTGACGGTGAGGGCGTTGGCGATGTTCCAGGAGCTCGGCGCAGGTACCGCCACGGGTGTTGCCGCGGGGTCGGGAGCCGGGGCGGACTCGCTCAGCATGGCTCGGCCAGCAGGTCGATCCCCTCGGTCCCGGTGACGACGGCCCGCACGATGTCGCCCACGGCCACGTCGGGGAACTGGGTGGGATCGAGCATGGTCACGCCGTCGACATCGGGCCCCTGGTGCGCGGCCCGGCCCACCACGGACGTCTCCTCGTCGTCATCGTCACCGGTCGGGACCGACTCGATGAGCACGTCCACCTGCTCGCCGATGCGCTCCTCGGCGCGCTGGAGGTTCAGCTCCTCGATGAGGGCTGTGAAACGCGAAACGCGCTCTGCGACAACGTCATCCGACAGCTTGTCGGCGTAGGTCTCCGCCTCGGTGCCGTCCTCGTCCGAGTAGCCGAACACGCCGACGACGTCGAGCCGGGCAGCCACGAGGAAGTCCTCGAGCTCGGTCAGGTCGTCCTCCGTCTCGCCCGGGAACCCGACGATGACGTTGCTGCGGATGCCGGCCAGCGGCACCCGCGCCCGCACCTCGTCGAGCAGCCCGAGGAAGGCCTCGCGCCCACCGAACCGCCGCATCGAGCGCAGCAGGGTGGCAGAGGCGTGCTGGAACGAGATGTCGAAGTAGGGGACGACGCCGGGCACGGAGGCCATCGCGTCGAGCAGGCCGGGGCGGATCTCGGCCGGCTGCAGGTAGCTCACCCGCACCCGCTCGATCCCGGGCACGGCCGCTAGGTCGGGCAGGATCTTCTCGAGCAGCCCGATGTCGCCGAGGTCCTTGCCATAGGACGTGGAGTTCTCGCTGACGAGGAACAGCTCCTTGACGCCGCGCTCCCCGAGCCACCGCGCCTCGGCGATGATGTCGTGCGGTCGCCGCGACACGAACGCACCCCTGAACATCGGGATGGCGCAGAACGCACAACGACGGTCGCAGCCGCTGGCGATCTTGAGTGGAGCCCAGGGGCGCCCGTCGAGACGGGCCCGGATCACGCGGGGCCCGGACGCGGGGACCGGTCCCTCGATGGTGATGTCCACGGGTGCTGTCGACAGCGTCTCCGGGGAGGTCTGCTCGGGGGACGTCGGGTCGGTGGGGATGCCGTGCCCCGGCAGCGCGACGCCCGCGGAGCCACCCTGTCGCTGGGTCGGCGACAGCGGGAGCAGCTGGCGGCGGTCGGAGGGGACGTGCGAGGCGGGTGCGTGCCCGTCGAGGACGGCCCGCAGGTGCGTGGACATGTCGGCGTAGGAGTCGAACCCCAGCACGGCGTCGGCCTCGGGCAGCTCGTCGGCCAGCTGCTGGCCGTAACGCTCGGCCAGACACCCCACCGCGACGACCTTCTGCGTCTTGGAGTGCCCCTTGCGGGCGGACGCCTCGATGAGCACGTCGATCGAGTCCTTCTTGGCCTGCTCGACGAAGCCGCAGGTGTTGACCACCGCGACATCCGCGTCGTCGGCGTCGTCGACGAGCAGCCACCCCTCGGCGGCCAGCCGCCCGGCGAGCTCCTCGGAGTCGACTTCGTTGCGGGTGCAGCCCAGGGTGACCAGGGCGACGCTGCGCTGAGCCGTTGAACTGCTCTGTGCCGTCGAACTCATGGGCCCCACTCTAAGGGTGGGTAGCGTGGCGTCATGACCGCGACAGCTGCTGCGACCACCGCCCGGATCAGTACCCTGCTCGAGCGCCACCCCGTCATCGACGGGCACAACGACCTCCTCTGGGAGGCGCGGCAGCAGGTCGGCTACGACTTCGACCGGCTCGACATCGAGGCAGGTGGGACGCCGACGCACACGGACCTGCCCCGGCTGGCCCAGGGCGGTGTCGGCGGCCAGTTCTGGTCGGTCTTCGTGCCGGCGTCCCTCGCAGGAGACGACGCCGTGAGCGCCACCCTGGAGCAGATCGACGCGGGCCACCAGATGGTGGCGAGGTATGCCGACCGGCTGGCCTTCGCCCGCACCGCCGACGATGTGGCCACCGCGTGGGAGTCCGGACGGATCGCCTCACTGTTGGGCGCCGAGGGCGGCCACTCCATCAACAACTCACTGGCGACGCTGCGGATGCTGCACGTCCTGGGTGTCCGCTACCTGACCCTGACGCACAACAGCAACGTCGACTGGGCCGACTCCGCGACGGATGTGCCTGTGCACCAAGGCCTCTCGCCCTTCGGGGTGGAGGTCGTGCGTGAGATGAACCGGATCGGGATGCTCGTCGACCTCTCGCACGTGTCCCCAGACACCATGCGTGACGCGTTGCGGGTGGCCGAGGTGCCGGCCATCTTCAGCCACTCCTCGGCGCGCGCGGTCTGCGACAGCCCCCGCAACGCACCCGACGACGTCCTCGAGCTCCTTCGCGACAACAACGGCGTCTGCATGGTCACCTTCGTGCCGACGTTCGTGAGCCCTGCGGCTGCCGCCTGGCGGCAGGAGCTCAACGACGTGGCCGCCGCCCAGGGCATCACCCCCGCCGATGCCGACGCCTACTCGACGTTCTACGACGACTACTCCCTGACCCGACCCACACCTCGGGCCACGCTCGCCGACGTGGTGCGGCACGTGGAGCACGTCCGCGAGGTCGCGGGAGTCGACCACGTCGGTCTCGGCGGCGACTACGACGGAGTGGCGACGCTGCCCGAAGGCCTCGAGGACGTGACCGGCTATCCCCGCCTATTGGGGGCGCTGGCCGACCGCGGCTGGTCCGATGACGAACTGGGCAAGCTCACCAGCGGCAACATCCTGCGGGTGATGCGGGACGCAGAGGTGGGCGCCTCCGCGCTGCAGGCCGAACGCGGGCCGAGCCTGGCCACCATCAAGGACCTCGACGGCCAGCAGGCGACCGAGGACCAGGCGGTCACGGCCTAGTTGCGCCAGCGCGAGATGGTCAGGCCCACGACCCGGGCGACGATCAGCGCGATGTACATGACCCCGGCCACCTGCTCCACGATGAGGACGGAGCGCGCGTGCGGCAGCACCGCGGTCACGTCCGACAGTCCGACGCTGGTCAGGGTGGCGAAGGACAGGTAGAGCAGCTCGAGGAAGGTGCGGTGCCCCTCGCCCTGGTAGGCGATGAAGGACCCCGGGTAGACCACCTGCACCGCCATGAACAGGTACGCGAACATCCAGGAAACGACAGTGAAGTTCGCGCCCACCGCGAAGATCTCGTCGCGGGTCACCCAGGAGTCGTCGAAGAGGTAGCGGATCAGGCCGTAGCCGGTGTAGCCGTAGAAGGCGGCATGCAGCATCGCCGACCAGAAGACCACCTGCTGGTTGCCCGGGACGAAGCCCTCGGCGATCGTGAGCGCCACGACGGGGACGCCGAGCACCACCGCGACCCACGTCAGCGCGGGCGTCGCCCGGACGGCATACACGGCGATCGACAGCACCAGCACGCCGAACAGCCCGATGAGCGTGCGTCCCAACGGGGTGTCCCCCGCGAAGGGGTAGGCGAGCACCTCGAGCAGCTGCGCCACGAGGAGCACCCCACTCGGGTGTCCCTTGACGGCCTTGAACCATTCCCGCATGCCGAACACCCTAGGGGGCTCGGTCACCTCCCAGAGCCCACCACGACAGGCGAGCGGGGTATGCCGGCTGGCCGGCACGGCGGGGGCGGCGTCAGGCGGTGACGACCTCGACCCGCAGGGTGCGGGCCGCGACGATGGCGGCGAGGCAGGCAGTGATCGCCATGACCAGCGCCATCGGTACCGCCGTGCCCGACCCCATCGCGCCGATGAGCGGGGCGGCCGCACCCCCGATCACGAACTGCGAGGCGCCGAGGAGCGCGGCCGCAGTGCCGGCAGCCTCACCGTGGCGGGTGAGGGCCAGGGCGGGCGTGTTCGGCAGCGTGAGGCCGCACGCGAACAGCAGGAACCAGAGCGGCAACAGGATCATCGTCAGCCCACCGAAGCCGGTCGCCGCCGACGCCAGGAGCAGCAGCGCGGCCACCGCGCCGATCGACACCCCGGCGCGGACCAGCTGCCGCGGCTGGAACCGCTTGAGCAGGAACGGGTTCAGCTGCGAACCGGTGAGGAAGCCCAGCGAGTTGAGGCCGAAGGCCAGACCGAACTGGGTGACACTCAGGCCGTAGATGTCCTGCAGCACGAACGACGAGCCGCCGATGTAGGAGAACAGGGTGGCGAACATCAGACCGCTGATGAGGACGAGCCCGACGAAGGTCCGGTCGCGCAGCAGCATGGCGTAGGTGTTCAGCACCGGCCGCAGCGCCAGCGGGCGCCGACGCTCCGCCGGGAGCGTCTCGCGCAGCGCGAGGGTGGCCAGCGTCACCATCAGGGTGCCGGCGACCGCGAGGATGACGAACACACCGCGCCATGAGGTGAGCTGGAGGATGAAGCCACCGAGAGTGGGGGCCAGCACCGGCGCCAGACCCATGACAAGCATCAGGCGGGAGAGCATCGTGGCTGCGGCCGACCCCGCGAAGAGGTCACGCACCATCGCCATCGCGACCACGGCGACCGCTGCGTTGCCGAGGCCCTGGATCACGCGACCGACGGTGAGCAGCTCGATCGTCGGGGCGAAGGCACAGAAGATCGAGGCGGCGATGTGCAGCGCCAGTCCGGCGATCAGCGGTCGGCGGCGGCCCACGGCATCCGCAAGCGGGCCGACGAGCAGCTGTCCGAGGCCCATGCCGAGCAGGATGCCGGTCAGGGTGAACTGCACGGCTGACTCCGACGCTGCCAGGTCCCGGGTGATGGACGGCAGCGCAGGAAGGTAGGTGTCGATGGTCAGCGGGCCGATGGCGATCAGCGCGCCGAGCACGAGGACGAACCGGATGTAGGAGCGTCCCGTCGGGGCGTCCGGTGCGTCGGGGGCCTTGGCGACCGTCGGGTCGCTCGTCGGCGTCGCGATGGTCGGGTGCGTCGGGGTTCTGGTGGGAGTCGCGGCAGTGGCGTCAGTGAGGGTCTCGGGGGCGGCAGTCACCCTTGCGCAACGACAAAGGACACAGGATCTATTTCATCCCCTGTCCTCTGTCTCACGTCGCGTCCTCGGAGCCGGTCACTCCCGACCGGTGAGGTCCCACGCGTCCACGGAGTCCTCGACCTCTTCCCGGCCGGCCAGGCCTCTGGCCACCGGGTCGTTGTCGTACCGCGAGTCCGGGGCGTATCCGGGGCTGTAGCCCGCGCCGGGCATGGTGACCTCGTCGGTGTGCTCGACCCCGGCATCCACCGGGGCAGCGGCCTGCCCGTCGAAGACCGGCTGGAGCTCGGCCACCTCGTCACCCCGCATCAGCGCCAGCGTCATCGGCAGGTCGTCGAGCTTGATCAGGACGTCGCGCGCCTTGGAGCCCTCGGACGGACCGACCACCCCACGCGACTCCAACAGGTCCATCAGCCGCCCGGCCTTGGCGAACCCCACCCGCAGCTTGCGCTGCAGCATCGACGTCGAGCCGAACTGCGTCGTGACGACGAGCTCCGTTGCCTGGAGCAGCAGCTCGAGGTCGTCGCCGATGTCGTCGTCGACCTGCTTCTTGGTGGCGACGACGGTGACGTCCTCGCGGTAGCTCGGCTTGAGCTGGCCGGTCACGTGCTTGACGACCTGCTGGATCTCGGACTCGGTGACCCACGCGCCCTGGACGCGCATCGTCTTGGACGACCCCATCGGCAGGAAGAGGGCGTCGCCCTGACCGATCAGCTTCTCGGCGCCCGGCTGGTCGAGGACGACGCGGCTGTCGGCCAGCGACGAGGTCGCGAACGCCATCCGCGACGGCACGTTGGCCTTGATCAGACCGGTGACGACGTCGACCGACGGCCGCTGGGTGGCCAGCACCAGGTGGATGCCGGCGGCCCGGGCGAGCTGGGTGATCCGGACGATCGACTCCTCGACGTCGCGGGGGGCCACCATCATCAGGTCGGCGAGCTCGTCGACGATCACCAGCAGGTAGGGGTAGGGGTGGATGACCCGCTCCGACCCCGCCAGCGGCTTGACCTTGCCGGCCTTGACCGCCTTGTTGAAGTCGTCGATGTGCTTGAACCCGAACTGCGCGAGGTCGTCGTAGCGGGTGTCCATCTCGCGCACCACCCAGGCCAGCGCCTCGGCGGCCTTCTTGGGGTTCGTGATGATCGGGGTGATGAGGTGCGGGATCCCCTCGTATGCCGTGAGCTCCACCCGCTTGGGGTCGACCAGGACCATGCGCACCTCGTCGGGCGTCGCCCGCATCAGGATCGAGGTGATCATCGAGTTCACGAAGCTGGACTTGCCGGCGCCGGTGGCGCCGGCGACGAGCAGGTGCGGCATCTTGGCGAGGTTGGCGATGACGTAGCCACCCTCGACGTCCTTGCCGACACCCATCACCATCGGGTGCTCGTTGCCGCGCGCGGCCTGGCTGCGCAGCACATCGCCGAGGCTGACCTTCTCGCGGTCCGCGTTCGGGATCTCGATGCCGATCGCCTTCTTGCCCGGGATCGGCGACAGGATGCGGACGTCGGCCGAGGCGACGGCATACGCGATGTTCTTGGACAGGGCGGTCACCCGCTCGACCTTGATGCCGGGGCCGAGCTCGACCTCGTAGCGGGTCACCGTCGGACCACGGGAGAAGCCGGTGACCTGGGCGTCGATCTCGAACTGGTCGAGCACCTCGGTCAGCGACTCGACAACGCGGTCGTTGGCGGCGCTGCGGGTCTTGTGCGGTGACCCGGGCTCCAGGATTGCGTTGTCGGGCAACGTGTAGGTGATGTCGCCGGCCAGGGCCAGCTGTTCGACGCGCTGCGGCAGCGGGGTCGTCGGCGGCGCCTCGAGGGCGGCCTTGACCTCGATCGCCGGACCCCTGACCGGGGTGGTCGATGCGGCCGGCTCACCGGTCGCCGAGGGAGCCAGCACGCCGGGCGAGGTCGGACGCTTCTCGCCGGGGCGGAAGCGCCGACCGTCAGGGGCGACCAGGGCGGCCTGCTCGAAGGCCTCGTCGCCCTCGAGCGGGCCCTCGGGGTCGATCACCCGGCGACGGCGCTTCGGCTTGTCCTCGACGGAGTCGGCGAGCGGGTCGGTCTCGGCGGGTCCCCGGTGCAGGAGGTGGTCGCGCAGCTCGCCGAGCCGCGTGGGGATCATGTGCACCGGCGTCGCGGTCATCACCAAGAGGCCGAAGAAGCCGAGCATCAACAGGATCGGCACGGTGCCGTAGACCGAGACCGCGGCCTCCAGCGGGCTGGAGGCGAGGAAGCCGATGATGCCTCCGCCGTCGCGCATCCCGGCAGCGCCCTGCGGCGGCGTCGGGACACCAGCGGCCACGTGCGCGAGGCCGGAGGCTGCGAAGGCGAGCGCACCGAGCCCGACCCCGATGCGCGAGTTGGCCGAGTCCTCCTGTGGCGCGCGCAGGAAGCGGATGCCCAGGAAGAGCAGGGCCAGCGGCACGGCATAGGCGACGACGCCGAAGGTGCCCGCCACGATCGCGTGGATGACGTCACCGACGGCACCATCGAAGGCCCACCACTCCCGGGCGGCCACGACGATCGACAGGCCGATGAGCGAGAACCCGATCCCGTCGCGGCGGTGCTCCGGCTCGAGGTCCCGGGCGCTGGTCCCGACCTTGCGGACCGCGCCCCCGGCGACGTGCGCCATGCCCATCCAGGTGCCCCTGACCGCGCGCAGGGGCAGCGGCAGCCCGCCCCCGCTGGTCTTGCCGCGGGCCGGGGACTTGCGGGGTGCGCTGCTCTTGCGGTTGGCGGGGCGTGTTGCGGTGCCCCGGCTCCCGGAGGAGCGCGTCCCCGCGTTGGAGCGTGTCGAAGTGGACGGACGTGTCGCCATGGTCCGCAGGCTACGCGAAGGTCACACCGGAAACACGCGTCACACGCGTTTCAGGAGCGGCAATGTGGCGGGACGACGCCTCGCTCCGGTCCTGCGCGGCACCGGGCTGCGCCTCGACCCTCGTATCAGCCGAACGGCTGATACGAGGGCACGAGTTCGGACACGAAATGTCCGGGTCGGCGCGCGCGCGAGGGGACCGTGCGAACGTAGCGGCTGCGCTGGGCTACTGGGCCTGACCGCGCACTTATCGAATGTGGCCGTCCGGCAGGGGAAATTCATGCGCAAGACCGCGTCCGTCGTCATCGCAGGGCTCATCGCAGCACTGCTGACAACACTGGGGGCCATCGCGCCGGCGAGCGCCGCGCCCGCGGCCCCGGTGATCACCTCGCCGGCGGCGGGAGCGTCGAACACGGACAACCCCGTCCTCGGGTGGAACGCGACGAGCGGTGCGGTGAAGTACGACGTGCAGGTGTCGCCGAACAGCGACTTCTCCGGCACGTTGTCGTTCACCCAGACGACCGCGAACACCAAGGCGACTCCGCCGAACGACCTGCCGGTCGGCGACTACTACTGGCGGGTCCGCGCCACGGACAGCGCCAACGCCTCCAGCGCGTTCACCCAGTCGACCTTCACCAAGGCGCCGCGCAACGCCCCGGTTGCCGTCTCCCCCGTCGACGGTGCCTCGCTCGTGTACCCGGCCGACCCGCTGTTCTTCCAGTGGAACGCGCTGGCCGGTGCCAAGGGCTACGAGATCCAGATCGACGACGATGCCCTCTTCGTGGGCGCCCCCGCGCCCATCGCCACCACCAACCTCAGCTACGCCCCGACCACGCCGCCGGTCTTCGGCAACACCTTCTGGTGGCGGGTCCGCGCCAAGAGCAGCACCAGCGTCTACTCGCAGTGGTCGACCCCGCGGTCCTACAGCATGGCCTGGGGCGCGGTGCCTGTGACCCTCGTGTCTCCGCCGAGCACCAACACCCCGTCCATCGAGGAGGTCACCCTCGACTGGGCGCCGATGGCTGGAGCTGCCTACTACGAGATCCAGGTCAGCCCGGACGCGAACTTCAACAACCCGGTCGTCCGCGGTGCCGACAACACCCGCGGCCGCAAGGTGGTGTCGACGCGGTTCTCCGACAACGACATCACGACCGCCGATGCCCTCAACTTCCCTGCCGGCGCCTACTACTGGCGGGTGCGCGCGATGAGCACGTCGCAGATCGCGGAACCAGGGCCCTGGTCCGCCACCTGGACCTTCACCAGGTCCTGGCCTGCCACCTCGACGTCAGAGGTCGCGCTGCCGAACGGCACGCTGCAGGCGCCGAGCCCCAGCCCGCAGGTCACCCTGCTCGCTCCGGCCAACCAGGACTACACGCTGACCCAACCCCGGCTGTCGTGGACGCCGCAGCGTGGCGCCTCGAACTACGAGGTCCAGTTCAGCTCCGACAGTGGCTTCTCCCCTTCGCGGGTGGCAAGTTGCCTTACCAACCACACCACTCTCACCACGTTCTACCGGACCTTGCCGAGTGCGGCGACGACCTGCCAGCCCGTCAACTCGCTCGGTGAGCGAATCGTGCGTCCTGGTGTGGTCGCGTACTGGCGTGTCCGTGCGCTGGATGGCCCCGAGACCCCCGCGAACAACGGCCAGTACACCCCGGCTCGATCGTTCCTGTACGAACAAACGAGCCTCGTTCAGCTGAGCCCAGCAGATGGGGCTTCCGTGACCGTGCCCGTTCTCAAGTGGACCCAGGTCGACAACATCGCCCTCTTCAAGGTGACCTTGCAGGCTGTAAACCTGCCTCCGAACACGTTCTGTGCCTCAGTCACCGCATACACGTACAACACCACCTATGTTCCCGAGACCCTTGACACGAAGTGCTCCGACTGGCAGTGGACCGTGCAGGGTGTTGAGGACAACAACAACAACCAGTACAACGACGGATACGAAACCCGCATCCCGCTTGGTGGATGGCGCACCTTTACCTGGAACCGGCCTGCGGCTTCCGCAGCAACACCGGCCCCCGTCACTGAGACCGCGCTGGCTCCGCACTTGCCCCCGCTGATGGCATGGCCCGCCGTCACCGGCGCGACCAAGTACCAGGTGTACTTTTCGCGAGCAGGGGCCAACTCATTCGCGACGATGAGCGCCAGCGGCACCAACGCCACCCAATATGCCTTCACGGGTAGCGCCAGCATCCCCCTGGGTCGGCTCCTCTCGCCGGGCGACTACGACTACTTCGTCCGCGCATTGAGCGCCACAAACGCGACGGTCGGAGACTCACCCTGGGGGCAGTTCCAGATCAACGCCATGCCACCTGCCGCTTTGACCGCGCCCGCCAACTGCCCCGCGGGGTCTTGTACTTCGGTTGAGTACGACACGCCCACGTTCAACTGGAACCCAGTGGCTGGGGCGGGTCTCTACATCCTCTACCTCGCCACCGACCCGAACTTCACGAACATCACCCACGAGTTCCGGACCGTGCACACCCAGTTCACACCAGCCGAGTCGCTGCCGGACAGCCAGGCCGGCCAGGCCACCTATTGGTACGTGCGTCCCTGCTACATGCCCGCCGAGTGCGCGCCCTTCGACAGCACCGTGTTCCCGCAGGCCCGGGCCTTCCGCAAGCAGTCGGTGCCGGTCGTGACCGAGGCACCCGTCAATGGGTACCAGGAGACCACCGGTGAAGTGCGTTTCGCCTGGAAGGACTACCTGTTCGCCAACCAGGTCAAGGGAGTCACCCAAGAGGCCGCGTGGTACCAGGTCCAGGTGTCCACCACGGAGAACTTCACCAACGTCATCGAGACCAGCCCCAAGGTCGACTCGACCGAGTACACCGCCGACCTGAAGACCTATCCGGACGGCCCGTTGTACTGGCGCGTCCAGGCCTTCGACAACAGCAGCAACCCGCTGACCTTCAGCACGCCGATCGCGTTCACGAAGAAGCTGGCCGCACCGACCGGACTGACGCCGACGGCCAACACGATCGTCGCCTCGGCACCCCTGCTGGAGTGGGACGCGATGGCCTACTCGGGCCAGTACGAGGTGGAGATCTACAAGAACCCCGGCGACGCCCTGTCACCGACCAACCGGGTCGCCTCCATCACCACGCGGTCGACCAGCGCCATCCCGGTCACGCCCCTGACGGCCGGCCAGTACGGCTGGCGGGTCCGTCGCATCGACCCCAACGGCCTCGCGGGATCGTGGTCCGCCGAGGTCAACACCGCGCTGTCGACCTTCACCGTGCAGGCAGCCAAGCCGGTCCTCGTCAGCCCGTCCCAGGGCTCGACGGTGAGCAACGCCTCACTGTTGTTCTCCTGGACCAGCGTCCCCGGAGCCACGCGGTACAAGGTGGAGGCGAGCTCGAGCGACACCTTCTCAGGCCTGATCGAGAGCGTGACGACGGACATGACCTCCTGGGCGCCTGGGCAGCTGAGCCCGGCGTGGCCCAACGGCACGATCTACTGGCGGGTCACGGCTCTTGACTCAGCCGGTGCCGCGCTGTCGACGTCACTGCGCGGGTCGTTCACCCGCGACCGCAGCACCTCCGGTGAGCTCACGGCCGTGGCGCCCTACCGGGTCCTCGACACCCGCATCCAGAAGTTCCCACTGGGCGAGGGGCAGAGCCGCACGGTCCCGGTCGTGGGTGGCGCGAGTGGCGTGCCGACGACCGGCGTCTCGGCCGTGGTGCTCAATGCCACCGTCACCGGTGCGACCAAGGCGTCCTACCTGACGCTCTGGCCGGCCGGCACGACCAAGCCGACCGTCTCGGCGCTCAACTTCGTGGCGGGCCAAACCGTCGCGAACCACGCGACCGTGCCGGTCGACGCCTCCGGTCGGATCTCGATGTATAACCACAGCGGTTCGACCCATGTGATCCTCGACGTGGTCGGCTACTACTCCAACGGCACGCTGCCGCGCGGGACGCGCTACACGCCGGCGGCCACCCCGACGCGCATCGCGGACACCCGTGGTGGCGGCGGCCAGCCCGCTCGTCCCGCTTGCAGGTGGTGAGGCACGGGTCATGGAGGTCGCCGGCCTCGGCGGCGTCCCGGCCGGTGCCAAGTCGGTCGTCATGAACGTCACGGCGGTGTCCCCGACCAAGGAGGGCTACTTCACGGTCTACCCCACGGGGAGCTCACGACCGACGGCCAGCAGCCTCAACTTCAAGCCGAACACGATCGGTGCCCAATCTCGTCACCATGCCGCTCGGCACCGGTGGCGACGTGACGGTCTTCAACTCGGCCGGGAGCACGCATCTCCTCATGGACGTCGTGGGCTGGTACCTGGCCGGTGACCCGGCTCCGGGCACCCGGATGAGCACCGTCACCCCGACCCGGATCGCCGACACGCGCGGTGCGGAGGGGCCACGACTCGGGGCGGCCAGCACCAGGTCGTTCCCGATCCGCGGCAAGGCCGGCATACCGAGCACTGCGGCGGGTGTGATCCTCAACGTCACCATCGTGGCTCCGGGCGGCAGCGGGTACGCCACCGTCTTCCCCAGCGGGAACGCCCTGCCCACGGCGTCGAACCTGAACTACGCCAACGGCCAGACGGTCTCCAACCAGGTGATCGCCCGCATCGGCGCCGACGGCAAGGTCAACGTCTACAGCCTCCGCTCCGCCGACGTCATCCTGGACGTCGTGGGGTGGCTGGGGTAAACCACCGAGGTTCGTGGGACAGCCGCACACAACGGGCCGGTCCGGGCGCATTTGCCCGTGACCGGCCCGTTGCTGATCGTCCGAACGGCTGAGTTGCCCACCCCGATCGGGCGGTCCGCGGGCAAAGTCCTTACGAAGGCCGCGTGCCGGGTGGCACTCTGAGCCTTGCGTCTGGCGGGGCCTGCGCCGACGACCAGAGATGGTCGTCGGCGCAGGCGCGCATCCATGGGGGAATTGGTGTGCGGACGGCAAACGCCGACCCCCGCCAGACGGCACACCGCGGCGCTGCCCTGACACCTGTGCACCACCGGGCAACGCGCTCACTGCGTCGCCAACCGTGCAGGACACGACTGGCGTCTCAGATGACGGGAACCCCCGCCCACCTACTGGATCGGCGTCCGCGCCGGCCCTACCCTCGAACACAGGTCATGAGTGTCAGCGCGAAGCCCCGGCTTGCTGACCAGCAACCCTCCTCCGCGGTGGGGTGCTCCGGGTGACGACCGGGCCGTCTGCACCTGCAGTCGGCAAGCGCGGACTCGTGAGCAGTCTTCTCGGGTCCCACCCGGACCAGGAGCTGTACCTCATGTCGATCGCGAGCACCCCACCCCCAGCCTTCCGCCGGACTGCGCCCCTTGCGCACGCCCGCACGCACAGCCACCTGCGGCCGGTCCCCGACTCCAGGTCCCTGACCCAGACCCGCTCGCTGGGCGAGGTCGGCGCGCTCCCCGCGGTCGTGTCCGAGTCGCTGCTCGTGCCGACCCTGGACGGTGCGGTCGACTACGCCAACTTCGACCACGCCGCGTCGACGCCGGCCCTCGTCAGCGTCAAGAAGGCCGTCGACACCGCGCTGCGGACCTACTCCTCGGTCCACCGGGGCAACGGCTGGGCGTCCCGCGTGACGTCGGCCTGGTACGAGCAGGCCCGCGCGGAGGTGCGGTCGTTCGTCGGCGCCCGCGAGGGTGACGAGGTCGTCTTCACCCGCAACAGCACCGACTCGCTCAACCTGCTGGCCCGGTGCCTGCCGCGCGACACCCACGTCTTCGTCTTCGAGACCGAGCACCACGCCGCCCTGCTGCCGTGGTCGGCACGCAGGACCCACCGGCTGCCGGTCCCCGGCAGTGTCGGCGACGCCAAGGTGCTGCTGCGAGCCGCCCTGCGCGAGCACCACGGCCGGAACAAGCTCGTCGTGCTCGCCGGCGCCTCCAACGTCACCGGGGAGATCTGGCCGATCCGCGAGCTGGCCGCGATCGCCCGCAAGGCCGGCGCCCGGGTCGTGCTCGACGCCGCCCAGTACGCGCCGCACCGCCGGGTCGACCTCGACGACCTCGGCGTCGACTACGTGGTCCTCTCGGGCCACAAGCTCTACGCGCCCTTCGGCACGGGAGTGCTGGCCGGCCGCGCGGACTGGCTCGACGCCGCGGCGCCCTACCTCGCCGGCGGCGGCGCCACCAAGTCGGTCACCAGCCGCGGTGTCGTGTGGCAGGAGGGGGCCGCACGCCACGAGGGTGGCAGCCCCAACGTCATCGGCGCGATCGCCCTGGCTGCCGCCTGTCACGCCTTGAGCAGCAACGCTGAGGCTGTCGAAGAGCACGAGCGCACCCTGGGTCAGCGACTGCTCGACGGGCTCGCTGCCATCGATGGCGTGCAGACCTACTCGCTCTTCACCCCCGACCACGAACGGGTCGCCGTCGCGACCTTCACTGTGGACGGCGTGGACTCATCCCTGGTGTCGGCTGCGCTGTCGGCCGAGCACGGCATCGGCGTGCGGGACGGCAAGTTCTGCGCGCACCTGTGCGTCGACTCGCTCCTCGACGACCCGTATGCCGAGGCGTCGACGACCGCCGTCCGTGCCAGTGTCGGGCTGGCCACGACCACCGAGCACGTCGAGCGCCTGCTCGCCGCGGTGGCCGAGCTGGCTGAGCACGGCCCGCGCGCCGAGTACGTCCACGGGTCGCAGGGCTGGTTGCCCGTGAACGACCCGCGGGCGCTCGACGTCGCCCGCCCCTGGTAGCCGCGCACGCGGCATACCCCGCCGCGTCGCCCCGTCGTCCAGCAACCTTTGCTAGCAAAGGTTGCGTGGTGGCGGACGGGTTGCAACATGTCCGCCATCACCCAACCTGTGCTGGGACGAGACCGGCGGCCTAGGCCTGGATGACCACCGGGATGATCATCGGACGACGGCGGATCTTGCCGCCGACCCAGCCACCGATCGCCCGGCGCATGACCTGCTCGAGCTGGTGGGAGTCGGTGACGCCGTTGCCGGTGGCCTCCGCGAGCGCCTGCTCGATCTTGGGACGCACCTGGCTGAAGATCTCGTCGTCCTCGGCGAACCCGCGGGCCTGGATCTCCGGCCCGGCGGCGATCTTGCCGGTGGCCGAGTCGATCACGACGATGACGGAGATGAACCCCTCGTCGCGCAGGATGCGGCGGTCCTTGAGCAGCGCCTCGTCGAACTCGCCGACCGAGGCACCGTCGACGTAGACGTAGCCACAGGGCACCGCGCCAACGATGCGGGCGACGCCGTCGACCAGGTCGACGACCACGCCGTCCTCGGCCAGCACGACCTGCTCGCGCGGGACGCCGGTCTGGACCGCCAGCTCGGCGTTGGCCACGAGGTGGCGCCACTCGCCGTGCACGGGCATCACGTTGCGGGGCTTGACGATGTTGTAGCAGTAGAGCAACTCGCCGGCGCTGGCGTGGCCGGACACGTGGACCTTCGCGTTGCCCTTGTGGACGACGTTGACGCCGAGGCGCATCAGGCCGTTGATGATCCGGTAGACGGCGTTCTCGTTGCCGGGGATCAGGGACGACGCCATCAGCACCGTGTCACCCACGCCGACGTCGATGCGGTGGTCGCGGTTGGCCATCCGGGACAGGGCCGCCATCGGCTCACCCTGCGAACCGGTGCAGATCAGCACGACCTTGTCGTCCGGGAAGTTGTCGAGCTTCTTGACGTCGACGAGCACGCCGTCGGGCACGTGGAGGTAGCCGAGCTCGGCCGCGATCCCCATGTTGCGGACCATCGAGCGGCCCACCATGGCGACCTTGCGGCCGGCCGTCTCGGCGGCGTTGAGCACCTGCTGGACCCGGTGCACGTGCGAGGAGAAGCAGGCCACGATGATGCGGCGCTCGGCGTCGCGGAAGACCTTGTCGATGGCCGGGGCGATGTCCTTCTCGGGCGTCGTGAACCCGGGGACCTCGGCGTTGGTCGAGTCGGTCATGAACAGGTCGACGCCCTCCTCCCCCAGCCGCGCGAAGGCGCGCAGGTCGGTCAGGCGGTTGTCGAGCGGCAGCTGGTCCATCTTGAAGTCACCGGTGTGCAGGATGGTCCCGCCCGGCGTCCGCACGAACACGGCGAGCGCGTCGGGGATCGAGTGGTTGACCGCGACGAACTCGCAGTCGAAGACGCCGAGCTTCTCGCGCATCCCCTCCTTGACCCCGAGGGTGTACGGGGTGATCCGGTGCTCCTTGAGCTTGGCCTCGATGAGCGCCAGGGTCAGCATGGAGCCGACGATCGGGATGTCCTTCTTGAGCTTGAGCAGGTAGGGCACCGCCCCGATGTGGTCCTCGTGACCGTGGGTCAGGACGATCGCCTGGATGTCGTCGAGCCGGTCCTCGATGTACTCGAAGTCCGGCAGGATCAGGTCGACGCCGGGGTGGTGGTCCTCGGGGAACAGCACGCCGCAGTCGATGATCAGCAGCTGGCCGGCGTGCTCGATGACGGCCATGTTGCGGCCGACTTCGCCGAGACCGCCGAGGGCGATGATGCGGACGCCGTTGGCCGCAAGCGGCCGGGGCAGGTTGAGCTCGGGGTGGGGATGACTCACAAAAGTCCTGACTCGGTGAGACCGGTGCGCAGCTGCGCGACCTGGTCGGGGGTGGCTTCGACGAGGGGCAGGCGCACGGTCGCGGAGTCCATGACTCCGAGCTCGACCAGCGCAGCCTTGGCCATGATGGCTCCCTGCGTGATGTTCATGACGGCGTTGACGGCCGGGATGGCCTGCCGGTTGAGCTCCTGCGCGCGCGAGAGGTCGCCCTTGTCCACGGAGGCGACCATCTCGGCATAGAGGTCGCCGGCGACGTGGCCGACGACCGACACGACGCCGATGGCGCCGTTGGTGAGGTGGGCGAGGTTGAGGGCGTCGTCACCGCTGAACCACAGCAGGTCGGTCTGTCGCATGATGTCCGCGGCCGCGAACAGGTCTCCCTTGGCGTCCTTCACCGCCCGGATGCGGGGGTGCTGCGCCAGCCGCAGGTGGGTCTCGGTGTGGATCGGCGTGCCGGTGCGTCCGGGGATGTCGTAGACCATGACGGGCAGGTCGCTGGCGTCGGCGACCGCCTCGACGTGGCGGGCGATCCCCTCCTGCGGCGGCTTGTTGTAGTAGGGCGTCACGACGAGCAGGGCGTGGGCGCCGGCCTGCGTCATCGCCTTGGCGAGCTCGACGGAGTGGGCGGTGTCGTTGCTGCCGGCACCTGCGGTGACTGCCGCGCGGTCACCGACCGCCTCGAGGACCGCCTTGAGCAGCTCGACCTTCTCGACGTCGGTGGTGGTGGGCGACTCCCCCGTGGTGCCGCTGACGACGAGTCCGTCGTGGCCGTGGTCGACGAGATGGGCGGCCACCCGCTGGGCGGCGTCCAGGTCCACGGATCCGTCGGGACGCATCGGGGTGACCATGGCCGTGACCACCCGGCCGAACGGAGACGTCGCACTCATACCCGCAGGTTATCGCCCCGGCGTGCATCGCCTGTCTCCCGCACACCGTGCGGGCCGGAATTTGGCGGGAAGGCGCCGCCGCGTGGCGCCAACCAACCCTCGCACCGTGCGGATGGTGAGGTATGCCGCGTGGCCGGCCACGCGGCATACCTCGCGTGGTGGTCGGGTCCCGGCAGGTGTCGCCGGCTCGGGTTACGCTGCGTCCGTGCAGCAGTATCTCGACCTCCTCGACCATGTCATGACGACCGGCACGGACAAGTCCGACCGCACCGGCACCGGCACCCGATCGGTGTTCGGCTACCAGATGCGGTTCGACCTCTCCGAGGGCTTCCCGGTGCTCACGACCAAGAAGCTGCACCTCAAGTCGATCATCGGCGAGCTGCTGTGGTTCCTGCGCGGTGACTCCAACGTGACGTGGCTGCAGGACCGTGGCATCACCATCTGGGACGAGTGGGCCGACCAGAACGGCGACCTCGGCCCGGTCTACGGCTACCAGTGGCGGTCCTGGCCCACGCCCGACGGCCGTTCGGTCGACCAGATCGCCAAGGTCATCGAGTCGATCCGCACCAACCCCGACAGCCGCCGCCACATCGTCTCGGCCTGGAACGTCGCCGACGTCGACTCGATGGCGCTGCCGCCCTGCCACACGATGTTCCAGTTCTACGTCACGCCGGCGGCGGACGGCCACCGGGCCAAGCTCTCCTGCCAGCTCTACCAGCGGTCGGCCGACATCTTCCTCGGCGTCCCGTTCAACATCGCGTCCTACGCGCTGCTGACGATGATGGTGGCGCAGGTCTGCGACCTCGACCCCGGCGACTTCGTGCACACCCTCGGCGACGCCCACCTCTACTCCAACCACGTCGAGCAGGCCCGGCTCCAGCTGACCCGTGAGCCGCGCCCGCTGCCCCAGATGAAGATCGCGTCCGGCAAGGACATCGACCAGTTCGACCTCGGCGACTTCGAGCTCGTCGGCTACGACCCGCACCCGTCGATCAAGGCGCCGATCGCGGTCTGAGCCGTCCGGCCCCGGTGGGCACGGTCCGCCTGTCGCTAGCCTGAGCCCATGACCAACGTGACGCTCATTGCCGCGGTCGGCCGCAACGGCGTCATCGGCGCCGACAACGACATGCCCTGGCACCTGCCCGAGGACTTCGCGTTCTTCAAGCGGACGACGATGGGCCACCCGATGGTCATGGGCCGCAAGACCTTCGACTCGATCGGCCGAGCCCTCCCGGGACGCCGCACGATCGTCGTGACCCGCCAGGCCGACTGGAGCCATGCCGAGGTCGAGACGGCCCATTCCCTGAGCGAGGCCCTGTCGCTGGCCGGACCGGCCGACGAGGTGTTCGTCTGCGGCGGCGGGCAGGTCTATGCCGAGGCGATGCCGTGGGCGCACCGGCTGCTGATCACCGAGGTCGACCAGTCACCGGAAGGCGACGTGCGCTTCCCCGACATCGACCCGGACCTGTGGCACGAGGTCGGCCGCGAGCCGCAGGACGGCTTCAGCTGGGTGACCTACCAGCGCGCCCGACGCCCCTGACGCGGCTGACTCAGCTGACGCCCTGACCCGTCCGACGCCCCAGCCCGGCCTTCCACCCGTCGACCGCGCACCAGGGCGGCTGAGCTCCGATGGCAGGATGCAGGGCATGGCTCACCAGCACGACCACGCAGCTCACTCCCCCCACTCGCCCGGACCCCTCGCGGATGCCAGCGTTCGCGTGGCACGCGAGACCGACACTCCTGCCGTGGGGCTGGTCCAGGCCATCGTGTGGCGCGAGGCGTATGCCGAGGTGCTGGCTGCCGAGGTGCTGGAGACCTTCGAGCCGCAGGCCTTCGCCTCCGTCTGGCGCCAGTCCCTCGCGGCTCCGCCGCAAGGGGTGTACCGGCTGCTCGCGGCGTGCGCGGGTGACCAGGTCGTGGGCTTCGCCGCCATCGGCCCCAGCCAGGACCCCGACGCCTCACCGGGCACCGGTGAGCTCTCGGCCCTCGGCGTCCACCCGCAGGCGCGGCGGGTCGGCCACGGGTCACGACTGCTCAACGCGGCCGTCGACACCCTGCGCGGGGCCGGGGCCGACCGGCTCCACACCTGGGTCCTGGCCAGCGACGAAGCCACCCGGGCGTTCCTGCTCGACGCGGGGCTGGACCCGGACGGCGCGTTCCGCGACCGGGTCATCTCCCCCGATGGCGACACCGCACGCGAGGTTCGGCTGGTCGCCGACATCAGCCCAGAGCCCCCGGAACAGTGACCCCCGCTTGGCCCGTGAACACCACCGCGCTCACCCCCGAACGACGCTCCCAGGTCGTCCGCCAGGCGATGTCGGTCGCGGTGGCGACCGGCACCTACGGCATCAGCTTCGGGGCCCTGTCGGTGGCCGCGGGGCTGTCCATCCTGCAGACACAGGTGCTCTCGCTGCTCCTGTTCTCCGGCGGTTCGCAGTTCGCCTTCGTGGGCGTCATGGCGGCGGGGGCGTCCGGCGGTCCGGCCGCGATCGCCACCTCCACGCTGCTCGGCGTCCGGAACGGGCTCTACGGCCTGCAGGTCGCGCGGATGCTCGACGTGCGGGGTCTGCGCAAGGCGCTGGCCGCCCACCTCACGATCGACGAGTCGACGGCCGTGGGTGTGGCGCAGCCCGAGACGGCCGGCGCCCGTCTCGGCTTCTGGGTGACCGGGCTGGGGGTCTTCGTCCTGTGGAACGCCACGACCCTGGTCGGCGCGGTCGTCGGTGACGCGATGGGCGATCCCCGGCAGTACGGACTCGACGCCGCGGCTGCTGCCGCGTTCTGCGCCCTGCTCTGGCCGCGGCTGAAGTCGAAGGACGCCGTGGCGATCGCCGTGCTGGCCGCGGTGATCGCGGTGCTCGTCGCACCGCACGCCCCTGCCGGTGTGCCCGTCCTGGTCGCCGCCTGCACCGCCTTGCTGGCCGGGGTGTGGCGACGCGCCCACCATGACCCACCGCCACCGCACCGCTGGCCCGACCAGGACCCTCCCGGGACCACGCAGGCGGCACCATGAGCACCTGGACGGCCCTGCTCATCGCGGGTGGGCTGGCCTTCGTGCTCAAGCTCCTCGGCTACGTCGTGCCGCCGTCGTGGCTCGACGGCGAACGGACGACCCGGGTCACGTCGGCGCTCCCCATCGCGCTGCTGGCCGCGCTCGTCGGGGTGCAGACGCTGACGTCGAGCTCGGGCACGGTCATGCTCGACTCCCGCGCGGCCGCGGTCGGCGTCGCCATCATCGCGCTGCTGCTGCGGGCGCCGTTCATCGTCGTGGTCATCGTGGGCGCGGCAGTCGCCGCCGGACTGCGGCTGCTCGGCCTGCCCTGAACCCGACGGTCAGGGCCACTCCTGCGCATCCTCGAGGAACCGGTCACCCGTCTGGATCCCGACGACGCAGAAGACCACCCCGCCCGGGTCAGCCATGATGACGTAGCGGTCGCGGTCGTCGACGACCGTGGCACCGAGCGCCATCAGCCGCGCGACCTCGGCGCGGATGTCGTCCGTCTCGATGTCGAGGTGGACGCGCGGCGGTCCCTCCTCGAGTCGCTGGACCTCGAGGTTGAGCGACCCGATCTCGCCGACTCCCGCGTACGGCCCATCGACCACGGGAGGCACCCCCTGCACGCCGGACCAGAACGCCAGGGCGTCGTCGTGGTGCTCGCCGGGGTGGTCGATGAGGACGATGCCGATGCGCGAACGGTGCATGCGCCCACGCTATGCCGCGCGCCCTACGGACGCGAGGCGCGCCAGGCCCGGACCGCGGCGCGGTAGTGCGCCTGCTCGCCCTTGCGGTCCTTGGCGACGCGGCAGGTCTCGGCCTGCCCCAGCTCGTCGGCCCACGCCCCGTCTGCCCCGGAGTCCCGGGCCTGGGCCATCATCCGCGAGCCGTCCCGGGCGAGCCGGACGAGCGGCACCATCGCCAACAGGGCGACGACCGGGATGAGGATGACGGCGACGCCGAACAGGACGGGAACGAGACGTCCGTCCCGGATCAGCTCGACCCCACGCCAGCCGATGGTCGCCGAGTAGAAGCCCAGCACCACGAGCAGGATGAGCGCGGTGACCTTCTCGCGCACTCAGTCGTCCAGGCCGAGGTAGTGCTCGAGTCCCACGGTCAGGCCCGGGTACCCGGCGACCCCGCGCACTCCCGCGAGGACCCCCGGCATGAACGAGGTCCGGTCGAACGAGTCGTGGCGCAGTGTCAGCATCTCGCCCTCGCCACCGAGCAGCACCTCCTGGTGGGCGACCAGCCCACGCAACCGGATCGAGTGCACCGGTATGCCGTCCACGCGACCCCCGCGCGCACCGTCGGGGTCCTGCGTGGTGGCGTCCGGCACGTCACCGAAGCCAGCCTCGGCGCGGGCCGCGGCGATGAGGCTGGCGGTCCGCGCAGCGGTGCCCGAGGGCGCATCCACCTTGTTGGGGTGGTGCAGCTCGATGACCTCGACCGACTCGTAGAACCGCGCCGCCTGCTGGGCGAACCGCATCATCAGGATGGCGCCGATGGCGAAGTTCGGAGCGATGAGGACGCCGACCGACGGCGCGCCGGCCAGCTGGTCACGCAGCGTGGTCAGTCGATCCTCGTCCCAGCCGGTGGTGCCGACCACGACGTGCACACCGCGTTCGACGCAGTGCGCCACGTTGGCCGGGGACGCGCTAGGGACGGAGAACTCCACGACCGCCGCCGCACCCCCGAGGTCGCCGAGGTCGTCGCCCTGGTCGAACCTGCCGACCAGCTCGAGGTCGGGCGCGTCGGTGACTGCCTGGCATACCTGGGCGCCCATGCGTCCCGCCGCACCGATCACGGCCACCTTGATTGTGCTCACGTGTCCAGCGTAGCGACAGCCCGCCACACGACAGGACCACCGGGTCGGGGACGGACGACCGTTACGAGGGCGGTGGTGGAAGAGGTCAGGTCAGGGTGTCGAACGGCACGCCCGGATCGGCCAGCTTGCCCGCGTCGACCGCGCTCGATGAGCGGATGAGTGCCTTGATCTCGTCGCCGACGTCCCAGACGTTGACGTTCATCCCGGCGGTGACGCGGCCGTCTCGGAGCCAGAAGGCGACGAACTCCCGGGCGGCAAGGTCGCCCCGCACGACGACCTGGTCGTCGGGGTTCCCGAGGCCGTGGTACTCCATGCCCAGGTCGTACTGGTCGGTGAAGAAGTAGGGCAGCTCGGCCTCCGGTCCCTCCTGGTCGAGCATCGCCGCGGCCACCAGCTGGGGCTGGTTGAGGGCGTTGGCCCAGTGCTCGACGCGGATCCGCTGTCCGAGGAACGGGTGCTCGACGTTGGCCACGTCGCCCACCGCGAAGACGTCCGGGTCGCTGCTGCGTCCCACGGCGTCGGCAGTGATGCCGTTGTCGACGTCCAGTCCGGCCGCCTGCGCGAGGTCGACGTTGGGTGCGGCCCCGATGCCCACCACCACGGCGTCCGCGGGCAGCACCGTGCCGTCGGCCAGCCGCACGCCGGTGACCGCCGTCTCTCCCTCCAGCGCCTCGACGGTGACCCCGGTGCGCAGGTCGACTCCGTGCTCGCGGTGCAGGTCGGCGAACACCTGGGCGACCTGCGGACCGAGCACCCGCACGAGCGGCAGGTCCAGCGACTCCAGCACGGTGACCTCTGCGCCGGCCTCGCGGGCAGCCGACGCCACCTCGAGGCCGATCCAGCCACCGCCGACGAACACGACCTGCCGCCCCGGGACCAGGACCGCCCGGATGGCCTGGCTGTCCTCGATGGTGCGCAGCGAGAGCACCCCGTCAAGATCGGCGCCGGGGATGCTCAACCGTCGCGGGGCGCTCCCGGTCGCCAGCACCAGCCGGTCGTAGGCCGTGTGGTCACCCGAGTCGGTCGCCACCTGCTTGGCGTCACGGTCGATGCTGGTCACGGTCGTGCCGGTGCGCACCTCGACGTCGTGCGCGGCATACCAGTCCTCGTCGTGGACGAAGACGTCCTCGAGCTTGTCACCGGTCTTGAGGTAGTCCTTGGACAGCGGCGGCCGCTCGTAGGGCAGGTGGGGCTCGGCGGCGAAGAGCACGAGGCGGCCCTGGAAGCCGCGCTCGCGCAGTGCCTCCGCGGTCTTGGCGCCTGCCAGGCCGCCACCGATCACCACGAACGTCCGGTCGTCAGTCATGCCTCATCCTCTGGCTCGGGTCTCTGCTGGGCTTTCTAAAACAGTGTTAGATTGACTTTAGGAGTGGTGACCCCGGGAGTCAACGAGTCGTTCGAGGAGTCGCATGGCGTCGGACCCGCACGACCTGCCGGACGGCATCGATGCCGTGGGCGCCCTCGCCGAGCCGTCGCGTCGGGTGTTGTACGACCACGTGTCCGCGCAGCGCGCCCCCGTCAGCCGTGAGCAGGCAGCCGAGGCCGTGGGGCTGCCTTTGCACTCGGTGAAGTTCCATCTCGACCGCCTCGTGGAGGAAGGGCTGCTCGAGGTCGAGTTCCGCCGGCTGAGCGGCCGACAGGGCCCCGGCGCCGGCCGCCCCTCCAAGCTCTACCGTCGCGCCCGCGCAGAGGTGTCGGTCTCGCTGCCGGCTCGGCAGTACGACCTTGCTGCCGCCGTCCTCGCGGACGCGGTCGAGCGGGTGGGACGGGACCACGTGGCGCTGGACCGGGCGATCGACGACGCGGCGACCGACGCGGGGCGGGCGATGGCTCAGGGCACACCCCGGCCTCGCGGCGCCAAGGCCGAGCTGCGCACGGTGGCTGCACTGTTGGCGCGGCACGGCTACGAGCCCTCCCCGACCGACGACGACACCGAGCTCGAGCTCGCCAACTGCCCGTTCGACCGGCTGGCGCGCGACCACACCGACCTCGTGTGCGGCATCAACCTCGCCCTGGTCAGCGGCGCCGTCGACGCCCTCGGATGCCGCCACGTGGAGACCCGCCTCGAGCCATCTCCTGAGCTGTGCTGCGTGAGGGCGACCGTCAGACGGCCGCTGATGCGTTGACTTCTCAGACGGGTCGGCGGAAGCAGGCGAAGCTCGGATCGATCCGGGACTCCTGCCACCCGAGGTCCGTCATAGCCGCGCGGTACGTCGGTTGTGTGGCGTCCAGGCAGACGAGCGTCACGTGGAGCATGTCCAGGTGGGTGCCGAAAGTGCGGGGCACTCGGGGCGGGGTCGGCGCCATCGTCCTGCTCAGGATGGTGCGGGACGAATGCAGGAGCGCCGGCTCGTCGAGAGCCGAAAGAAAGAACGCGCGGGGGTCGACGGCGTGCATCTGCGTCGTAGTGAGGGCCAGGGCGCTCATCACCACGCGGGGCGCCAGGATGGTGCCGTTGCCGGGGAACTGACCCTCCACCTGCACCGCACGGTCAAGTGCCGCCTCCGGGAACTTCCACGTGGGTTCGTCTTCGAGCCTGGCGGGCCCTGAAGGGTCCCAGATCAGGTTGCCCCCGGCCAGGATGGCAGCCATGACGACCATGGGGGTCACGACCTTCAGCGCCCAGGTGACCGTCCAGTGGCGCATATCCGGCCGGGGGATGCGCACGGACCACAGCCCGGTGGCCAAGACTCCGACGAGGACGGGCAAGGGGCTGATCCAGGTCAACCGCCACAGCACAGGTCCCGCGCCCGTCAGCTCGTTGAGCACGGGAGCGACGAAGGGCGCCGTCATGGCGACGGCTACCGCGGAACTAGCAGCCGCCACCCACCGCGCTCCCCCGCGTCGCACGCACCACGGGGCAACGAGGATGGCCAGCACTCCGAGACTTCCCCAGATCCCGTGCCCGATGCCGTTGTAGAAGGCCTCGTCCGGTGCGCGCAGCAACTCACCGAAGGCGACGGCGCCCTCCCGGTTCGACACGACCAGGCCCGCACCGATCGGGTACATGGCGAGCGCGACCCCCCCGGACCAAGCACCGTTGCGGCCGAGCAGGAACGCCAGGGTGGCGCCGACAGCTAGTGGGGGCACGAGGAAGGTGGCGCTCGAGGTCAGACCAACCGCGGCCGCGCCGAGCACGAGGAGCAACGCCAGGTCGCTGGGTCGCCGCCACCTGACCCACCGGGTCAGTACCAGGTAGATCATCGGCAGCAGGACGCTGACGAACACCACTTTCCCCTGCCAGGGGCCACGCAGGAACACTGAGCTCACCGCGGTGGAGCCCTGCGTGCCCGGCCGCATGTTCAGGCCCCACAGCAAGTAGGACGCGCTGACCAGCAACCCGATCACGGCAGGTCCCCGACTCCACGACCGCAACAGTGCCCAGATGGTCCAGACTCCGCCCACCACGACGAATGCCGTCGTGACGAAGTAGGCGGACGTGCCGCCCGAGAACCCGAAGAGGTGCCCGACGGCGCCCTGCAGCACCTCGATGGACTGCACCGGGACGGTGCCCGCGCCGCGGAGGGCTGGCAGCACCTGGTCGGTGTAGATGGTGTCGCGCAGGGGAATCGTCCCGTGCTCGGCGACGTAGACGGCCTTGTTCACGTAGAACACGTCGTCGAAGGACGGATTGACGATGCGCAACGCGAGGTAAGCGAAGGTGCCACCGATGCCCAGCGCCAAAAGGCTGCCACCGACGGGGAACAGCCCGCGCCGTACAGCCGCCGCCCGGGGTGGCCGGGCCCTACCTCCTCGCACCACCACCAGCACGAGCGGCATCAGCGCGGCCGCGGCCAGACCCCACCCCCACGGGAACACCTCCTTGGTGTTCGGGGCGAGGACGACGACCGCCGCGACTGCCAACGCTAGAGAGACCCAGGCGAGCCAACGGACTGGCGACCAGCCGTCGACGTCGACCGACTCCACACGGGGCCGGGTGGAATGCCAGGCCAGCGGAGCCACGGCGAGCATCGCGGCTGCAGTGACGGCCAGCAGGAGCGTGGTCGGGGCACCTGCCCAGCACCCCACGTGGTAGGCGACAGTCCAGATGCCGAAGCCCCAGAAACCCAGCTCGACGATCGGGTCCACCACCCGGTCCACGACGCTGGCCTGCGGCTCGAACCCGCTCACCTGTGTCGTGGTCACGCGGTCATCCCCGATTTCCTGTGTTGGCGACCATGATGCACACACGTCAGTCAGCTGTGGGAGGCAGGCCAGAGGCCTACCTCCCACAGTCACCGATGATGGTGTGTGTCAGCCGGCTGCGTCTTCCGACGAGGCCGGACCGGCGGTCTCGGGAGCGTCGCCTCCACGGTCGTCGCCACCGCGGGCGCCACGACGGCGGTTGCGACTGCGACCACCCTCGCGACGCTCGCCACCGTCCTCCGGTCGCGTCGCTCCTCGCGGGGCTCCTCGGCCTCGGCCTCGGCGTCCGCAGCCGGGGCCGCTTCGTCTGCGTCAGCGTCGCCGCCCTCACCTTCGGCCAGGACGGCAGCGAGCGACAGCTTGCCGCGCGGGTCGATCTCCTTGAGCTCGACCTGGACCTTCTGGCCGACGGCCAGCACGTCCTCGACAGCCTCGATCCGCTTGCCGCCGACGAGCTTGCGCACCTCGGAGATGTGCAGCAGGCCGTCCTTGCCCGGCAGGAGGGAGATGAACGCACCGAACGTCGTGGTCTTGACCACGGTGCCCAGGAAGCGCTCGCCGATCTCCGGCATCTGCGGGTTCGCGATGGCGTTGATCTGCGCGCGGGCGGCCTCGGCCGAGGGGCCGTCGGTCGCACCGATGTAGATCGTGCCGTCGTCCTCGATCGAGATCTGGGCGCCGGTCTCGTCCTGGATCTGGTTGATCATCTTGCCCTTCGGCCCGATGACCTCGCCGATCTTGTCGATCGGGACCTGCACCGAGATGACGCGAGGAGCGAAGGGGCTCATCTCGTCGGGTGCGTCGATGGCCTCGGTCATGACGTCCAGGATGTGCAGGCGCGCGTCGCGGGCCTGGGTCAGCGCGCTGCCGAGCACCGAGGCGGGGATGCCGTCGAGCTTGGTGTCGAGCTGGATGGCCGTGACGAACTCGCGGGTACCGGCGACCTTGAAGTCCATGTCACCGAAGGCGTCCTCGGCACCGAGGATGTCGGTCAGCGCGGCGTACTGCGTCTCACCGTCGACCTCCTCGGAGATGAGGCCCATCGCGATGCCGGCGACCGGGGCGCGCAGCGGCACACCGGCGTTGAGCAGCGACAGGGTGGACGCGCAGACCGAGCCCATCGACGTCGAGCCGTTGGAGCCGAGAGCCTCGGACACCTGGCGGATCGCGTAGGGGAACTCCTCGCGGGTCGGCAGCACCGGCATCAGGGCACGCTCGGCGAGCGCTCCGTGACCGATCTCGCGACGCTTCGGCGAACCCACCCGACCGGTCTCACCGGTGGAGTAGGGCGGGAAGTTGTAGTTGTGCATGTAGCGCTTGCGCGTCACCGGCGACAACGTGTCGAGCTGCTGCTCCATCCGGAGCATGTTCAGCGTGGTGACACCCATGATCTGGGTCTCGCCGCGCTCGAAGATGGCCGAGCCGTGCACGCGGGGCAGGACCTCGACCTCGGCGCCCAGGGCGCGGATGTCGGCGAGGCCACGGCCGTCGATGCGGACCTTGTCGCGCAGGATGCGCTGACGGATCAGCTTCTTCTGCACGGACCGGTATGCCGCGGACAGCTCCTTCTCGCGGCCCTCGAACTCACCGGCGAGCTTCTCCTTCATGGAGTCCTTCAGCTCGTCGATGCGGCCCTCGCGGTCCTGCTTGTCGGCGATGGTGAGCGCGTCGGCCAGGTCGGCCGAGGTGGCCGACTCGACAGCGGCGAAGGCGTCGTCCTCGTAGTCGAGGAAGACCGGGAACTCCTGGACCGGCTTGGCAGCCTTGCTCGCCAGGTCGGCCTGCGCCTCGCAGAGGCTCTTGATGAACTTCTTGGAGGCCTCGAGGCCCTCGGCGACGACCTCTTCGGTCGGGGCCTGCTTGCCCTCGTTCTTGACAAGGTTCCAGGTCGACTCGGTGGACTCGGCCTCGACCATCATGATCGCGACGTCGTCACCCGCGATGCGGCCGGCGACGACCATGTCGAAGGTCGAGCGCTCGATGTCGGAGAAGTTCGGGAACGCGACCCACTGGCCGTCGATCAGGGAGACGCGGACGCCACCGATCGGACCGGAGAAGGGCAGACCCGAGATCTGGGTCGAGGCGCTGGCCGCGTTGATGGCGAGCACGTCGTACTGGTGGTCGGGGTTGAGCGCGAGCACCGTGATGACGACCTGGACCTCGTTGCGCAGACCCTTCTTGAAGGTCGGGCGCAGCGGGCGGTCGATCAGGCGGCAGGTGAGGATCGCGTCGGTGGACGGACGACCCTCGCGGCGGAAGAACGAGCCGGGGATCTTGCCCGCGGCATACATCCGCTCCTCGACGTCGACCGTCAGGGGGAAGAAGTCAAAACCCTCGCGCGGGTGCTTCCCGGCGGTGGTGGTGGAGAGGAGCATCGTGTCCTCATCCAGGTAGGCGGCAACTGCGCCACCGGCCTGCTTGGCCAGGCGTCCGGTCTCGAACCGGACCGTGCGGGTGCCGAACGAACCGTTGTCGATGGTCGCTTCGGCGAAGTGGATCTCTGGACCCTCCATTGGGCCCTCCTTCTTTTGTTCTCTAGTGACCCTGGTGCATCGTCGTTGTGCACGGGTTTCTTCATCTGGTTCGGCTGTCGATGCTGGGCGGCATCAGGGCCGGCCCCATGCGAGAGGGACGGCCCTCATGGAGGACCGTCCCTGTCGAATGCTTAGCGGCGCAGACCGAGGCGCTTGATCAGCGAGCGGTAACGCTCGACGTCGACGCTCTCGAGGTAGCGCAGGAGGCGGCGGCGCTGGCCGACCAGGAGGAGCAGCCCGCGGCGGCTGTGGTGGTCGTGCTTGTGCTGGCGCGAGTGCTCGGTGAGGTCGAGGATGCGCTGCGTCAGCATCGCGACCTGGACCTCGGGGGAACCGGTGTCGCCCTCGTGCGTGGCGTACTCGGACATGATCTTCTTCTTGACGTCGAGGCTCAACGGCATGGGTCGGCACTGCTCCTTCGTGTGATCGTTGCGCGGTGCGCCAGGGCTGGTTCACCTGGGCTCTCTGGATCCGCGGCCGGTCTACGGCGAGTCTCAGGTTACCAGCGGCGTGCTGCCGCGCCCTAATCGCGGCGCTCACCCCCGCCGGTGCTCGACGGTGCTTTCATGGTCGCATGCAGATGCCCAAGCACACGGACCAGGCCAAGGCGCGCTTTCGCGGACTGATCAGCGATGCTCCGGGCGTCGAGATCAAGCCGATGTTCGGCAGCGTCGGCGCCTTCGTCAACGGCAACATGTTCGCTGGGCTGTTCGGGGAGGATGTCGGGGTCAAGCTGGACGCCGACGGCATGAGCGAGCTCCGCAAGCTGCCCGGGACGGGCCCCTTCGGACCGGCGGAACGGCCGATGAACGGGTGGCTGTCGCTCCCGGCCGAGCTGCCCGACGAGGCGCTGTCGGCCTGGGCGGACAGGGCCCGCGACCACATCGCGACCCTGCCGCCCAAGGTGAAGAAGCCGAAGAAGTAGCCCGCAGCACCAGCGAGACCCGGCCGGCTGGGACCGCTCAGGAAGCGGTCGTGAGCGTCGCGTGCAGCGATTCGGGCAGGTCGGCGCCCAACCCCCGTAGGGCCAGCCAGGCGGCTCCAGCCGCCCCAGCGCCGGACCCGACGATGACACAACCGGGCCACCGGGCGGCCACCCGCGCCCGCACCTCCGCGCCCGCACCTCCGCGCGCAGGTGAGCCGTCTGGAGCATCCCACCCGCGAGCACCAGCACCGTCTGCGCACCCGGCGGCCGGACGAGTGCGAGCGTCACGACCAGCTCGTCGGCCGCCGCCGCGAGGATCGCGGTCGCGGCCACGGATCCCGCCTCCTGCGCGGTCACCACCACCCGCGCTAGCTCTGAGAGTCGCACCGGCTCGGCGGCATACGCTGCCGCGACGATGTCGGAGCGGTTGGCCTCGGGGCGTCCGAGCAGTGCCTGGGCGACAGCCGGCGCGAGCACGCCGTCCGGGGCGTACGCGGTCCCCAGGCAGTGGCGCACCGCCTCGCGCCCGATCCAGAAGCCGGAGCCGTGGTCGCCGAGGAGCCACCCCAGCCCGTCCGCGACTCCCTGCTCCACACCATCGACGAAGTGCGACGCGACGGCGCCGGTGCCGCTGATGAGCACCGAACCGTCGAGGTCCGGTGTCCCGGAGGCGAACGCCACCTCGGCGTCGCCGCCGATCACCGGGGAGCCCGGCAGCCCGAGGTCCGTCCACATCTCGAAGAGGGCGTCGTGGGCCGGGGATCGTGAGCCGAAGCCCGCAGCACCGATGACGTTGCCCGCCACCGCGCTCCGGTCGACACCGTCGAGGGCCTGCTCGAGTGCCGCGCGGATCGCCCGCACGGCCGGCTCGACCCCCCGCGACAACGGGTTGCCGCCGCCACTGCTGCCGACGCCGAGCCGTCGCCCGGACAGGTCGGCCACCAGTGCCCGGCTGGTGGTTCCCCCCACGTCCATGCCGATGACGAGGGTCACCCGCCGGCCCCCGTCGCGGTCGCGGTCGGGGTGGTCACAGTGCGCGACGGAGCCGGCCGGCGTAGCGTGCCTCGAGCTCGTCGTTGTGCTCGTCGCCGCCGGGGATGTTGGCCGACAGGTACACCGGGGGCGTGATCCCGCGCTCGAGGAGCAGGGCCAGGGTGTCGGCGACCATCATCTGCGCGAGCAGCGCCGCAGTGATCGAGGAGATGCCGCAGGCGGCTCCCCCACCGGGGAGCGGGAGGACCGCATCGCCGTAGGGGGCGCCGTTGTCGAGCACCACGTCGGCAACCTCGAAGAGTCGCAACCCACTCGGGTGCCGGGACGTGATCCGGGTCGTGTGGTCCATCGAGGTGACCGCCACCAGCCGGTGCCCACGCTCCCGCACCAGTCGCGCGAACTCGACGATGCTGCCGTTGCCGCCCGAGTTCGACGCGATGAGGAAGACGTCCTGGGGCTAGGCGTCCAGGGCCAGGTCGTAGATGTGCTGGGCCATCGACGAGTCTCGCTCGAGCTTCCCGGCGGACTCCGGGTCCGTCACCACGCCGGCCGCCGCCACGGCGTCGCGCAGCGCCAGCCGGTTCGTCGGGATCAGCCCACCGGCCCGCCCCGCGATCTCCATGGCGAAGGCCTCCGAGTGGCCGGTACCGAAGGCCTGCAGCACCCCACCGGCCTCGACCGAGTCGGCCAGCAGCCGCGCGGCCCGGGCGACCGCGTCAGCCTGTGCGGCCGCCACCTGGGTGACGGTGCGCGCCGCCATCGACGCGTATGCCGCGGCGCTGAGCTCCGCGGGTGTCTCCAGTGGGGCCGGGGAACCCGGGCTCGGTGGGGCTCATTGCATAGTCCTCTCAGTCGTGGTGGAACTCAGTGGTTCGGGGTCAATGATGGCGCGCCCCGACCGGGACTGGCTCGCGGGTGCCGGTCGGGTGCGGGCCTGCGGAAGCGGGACGCTCCGGGCGGCACGGATTCTGGGACTGCCCGATCCTCCCCTACGATCGGCTGGCCGCCACCTCACCGCGCCCACGGCCCCACGGGAGCCGGGTCACGCCCCGTGGCGGCGCACCGGACATCGTGGAAGTGGAGCATGAGCACGTGAGTGGACCGGAGACCGCCGCACTGGCAACCGCGGCAGCACCGACGCCGGAACCAGCGTCCGGCACGGTCGCACCCGATCGCACGAGGCGGGACATCCAGGGTCTGCGAGCCATCGCGGTCACGATCGTCCTGTTGTTCCACTTCTGGCCGCAGCGGCTCACCGGCGGCTATGTCGGTGTCGACGTGTTCTTCGTCATCTCCGGCTTCCTCATCTCGGCCCACCTGTTCCGGACCCCGCCCAGGGACCTGCGCGGCCTCGCCTCGTTCTGGGCCCGCCGGGTCCGCAGGCTCCTCCCGGCCGCCACCCTCGTTCTCCTGGCCACCCTCGTGGCGGGTCTTGCCTGGTTGCCCAGCACGCTCGTTCCGGGCATGGCCCGCGAGCTGCGCAGCGGCCTCCACCTATGTCGAGAACTGGGCGCTGGCCCGGTCTTCCACCGACTACCTCGCCGCAGAGAGCGCCCCCAGCCCGGTCCAGCACTACTGGTCGCTGTCGGTCGAGGAGCAGTTCTACCTGTTCTGGCCGATCCTCATCTTCGCGCTCTACTGGCTGGGCGGGCAGACCTCCGCGGGGCGGTCCCGGGAGGCCGAGCTGCGGCGCCTCACCTGGGGTCTCGGGGCGGTCTTCGCCGTCTCGCTCGGGGTGTCCGCCTACCTGACGCGAAGCAACCCACCGGCCGCCTACTTCGTCACCCAGACCCGCGTGTGGGAGCTCGCCCTCGGCGCCCTCGTCGCGCTGGCCGCCCACCGCGGCCTGCGCCTCGGCCATCGAGGACTCCGTGCGGCCCTGGCCTGGCTCGGTCTGGCCCTCATCGCGTACGCGACGCTGAGCTTCACCGAGAGCACGTCGTTCCCAGGCCTGGCGGCGCTGGTCCCGACCGTCGGCACAGCCCTGGTCATCGCGGCGGCCTGCGACGACGTCGCCTGGTCTCCACGCGCCCTGTTGGGCTGGCGTCCGAGCCAGTACCTCGGCGACATCTCCTACTCGGTCTACCTGTGGCACTGGCCCGTCGTCGTCATCGCCCCCTACGCCCTCGGCGAGCCGGTCCGGTGGCCGGTCAAGCTGCTCCTGGTCGCCGGTGTCGTCGTGCTCGCGGGCCTCACCAAGCGCTATGTCGAGGACACGGTTCGGCGCTCCCCCGCCCTCAACCGCAGCCTGCCCAAGAGCTTCGCGGTCGCGGTCGTCAGCATCGCCCTCGTCGTGGGCTCGAGCCTCGTCGTCATCGCCAACACGAGCGCAGCCCGCGCGGCGGACGAAGCGGCCCTGCGGAACAACCTCTCGTCGACGCCCTGCCTGGGCGCGGCAGCACTGCGCGACTCCGGATGCGGTGCGGTCGCCGGGCCCAAGCTGCTCAACAGCCCCGCCATAGCGCGCGACGACAAGCCCGCCGTCTACGCCGACGACTGCTGGTCGAACGTGCCCTTCACCAGGCACCGGGTCTGCACCTACGGCGTAGCCGGCGGCAGCACGCGGGTGGCCCTGCTGGGCAACTCACACGCGGGCCACTGGCAGCCGGCCCTCGAGCCGCTGGTGAAGGACCGCGGTTGGCGGATGGACACCTACCTGGTTTCCCAGTGCTACACCGTGACGATCCCGATCGGCTTCAAACCCGCAACGCTCAGCAAGAACTGCACAGCCTGGAACAGGTGGGCCATCGACTCGATCGTCAAGGGCAAGTACGACCTGGTCATCATGAGCGACCGCACCTTCCAACCACTCACCGGTGTGTCGCCGCAGGACAAGCCGTCGGTGGCCCAGCGCGCCTACGCCAGGACGCTCAAGGCATTCACCGACGCCGGCATCCGCGTGATCGTGCTGCGGGACGTCCCCAACGCCATCACGGAGGCACCGGACTGCATCGACCAGCACCTCGACGACGTCGAGGCCTGCTCGACCGACAGGTCGGCCGCCGTCGAACCGGATCCGCTCAACGCGGCCGCCCTGGTGGACAGGACCGGGCTGGTGACATCGCTGGACCTGACCGACCGGTTCTGCCGGGGCGACCGCTGTCACCTGGTCATCGGCAGCCTGTTGGCCTACTTCGACCACGGTCACATGACGACCACGTTCGCCAGGACGCTCATCCCCGACATCGGTCCGGCCCTCGACGGGGCGATCAGCCGCAAGCGGTCCTGAGCGGGTTCAGCGCGAGGCGCCCGACCACTCGTCGGCGCGGATCGCATAGACCGCCAGGTCGGTCCAACGTTCCTTGAACCAGGAGGCATTCTCGAACAGTGCCTCGCGACGCATGCCCAGCCGCTCGCAGATCCGTGACGACGCAGTGTTCTCCGGTTCGAGCTGGGCCCAGACCCGGTGCACCCCGACCTCGGCGAAGGCAGCGGACGTGATGGCCCGCGCCGCTTCGGTCGCGTAGCCCCGTCCCGCGACGTCTGGCGCAAAGACCCAGCCGATCTCGGCCTGCCGCCCGTCGTGCCCGTCGAGCCCGTCGAGGTGGATCAGCACGTCACCGATGACCCTTGCGTCGAGCTCCACGGCCAACGTCAGGATCGGCGACTTCTCCTCGAGCCGGCCCGCACTCGCCCGCTCGGCGACCAGGTCCGCCACCTGCTCCCGCGTCTTGGGTTCCCCCGGGATGTAGCGGACCACGTCGGCCAGCGAACGGTAGGCGAAGACGTCGTCCTCGTCCCCCGGCCGGAAGCTGCGCAGCACGAGGCGCTCGGTCGTGATCGGCAGGCTCACCCGCGGCATACGGAGGTAGCTGCGGACGGGGGGAGGTGGCGGGGGTGGCGCTCAGAGGTTGATCATGTGGCCGGCGATGCCCTCGACGGCCTCCTTGACCGCCTCGGACAGGGTCGGGTGGGCGAAGACGTTGCGGGCCACCTCGTCGGCGGTGAGGTCCCACTTCTGGGCAAGCGTCAGGGCGGGGAGCAGCTCGGTGACGTCGGGGCCGATGAGGTGGGCGCCGATGATCTCGTTGTGCTTCGCGTCGGCGACGACCTTGACGAAGCCGACCGCGTCGCCGAGCCCCATCGCCTTGCCGTTGGCGGAGAACGGGAACTTGGCGACCTTGACGTCGAAACCCTTCTCCCTGGCCTGCTCCTCGGTGTAGCCGAAGGAGGCGATCTGCGGCTGGCAGTAGGTCGCCCGCGGGATGAAGTCGTACTCGACCGGCATCGTCTCGGTCCCGGTCATCGTCTCGGCGGCCACGACGCCCTGCGCCTCAGCGGTGTGCGCCAGCATCAGCTTGCCGGTGACGTCACCGATCGCGTAGACGTTGTCGACGTTGGTGCGGCAGTGGTCGTCGATGACGATGGCGCCACGCTCCGTCGCGATCCGAGCGCGTCCAGCCCGTAGCCCTCGAGCCGGGGCGCGAAGCCGATTGCCTGCAGGACCTTGTCGGTCTCGATCACCTGGGAGTCGCCACCGGCGGCGGGCGACACCGTGACCTTGACCTTCTCGCCGCTGTCGTCGATCGACTCGACCTTGGTCGACAGCATGATCGTGATCCCGAGCTTCTTGTAGTGCTTGAGCAGCTCCTTGGACACCTCGACGTCCTCGGTCGGCACCATCCGGTCGAGGAACTCCACGATCGTGACGTCGACCCCGAAGTTCTTCATCACGTAGGCGAACTCGACACCGATCGCCCCGGATCCCGCGATGACGATCGAGCCGGGCAGCTGGTCGCTGAGGATCTGCTCCTCATAGGTCACGACACGGTCCGACAGCGAGGTGCCGGGGATGAGCCTGGTCGTCGCCCCGGTGGCGATGATCAGCTTGTCGAAGGTGACGGTCTGCTTCTCACCGGAGTTGAGCGCGACGCTCCATCGAGGTCGGGCTGGTCAGCGTGCCCCAGCCGTCGATCTCGGTGATCTTGTTCTTCTTCATCAGGAAGTGGACGCCCTTGACGATGCCGGCAGACACCGCGCGCGAGCGGGCGTGGGTCGGGCCGAACGACATCGTGGCGTCGCCCTCGATCCCGAACTTGTCCTTCTCGTGCGTGAGGATGTGCGACAGCTCGGCATTGCGCAGGAGCGCCTTGGACGGGATGCACCCGACGTTGAGGCAGACCCCGCCCCAGTACTTGGACTCGACCACCGCGGCCCTGAGCCCCAGCTGCGAGGCGCGGATCGCCGCGATGTACCCGCCAGGACCAGCACCGAGAACTACGACATCGAAGTCAGCCATGGCGCTCAGCCTACTGACTGCCCGACCGCCGCCCCACTTCGGCCATCGCCCGGCGCGGACCTCACTTCAGGGTGCGCAGGACCTCGTGGATCGCGCGTGCGGCGGGCGCCGCCGTGGCACCACCGGCCGCACCGTGGGCGACGACGACGGCCACGGCATACCGGGTTGGTGGCCGGGGCGTAGGACACGAACCAGGCGGTGTCCTGGGCACCGAACGCCTCGGCTGTGCCCGTCTTGCCCGCAATGGGCCACTCCTTCAACGGGAACCCGACGAACGCGCCTCGCGCGGAACCGTCGGTCACCACCCCCTGCAGGGCGGCGCGCAGGAAGGAGAACTCCCCGCGGGGAACTCACCGTTCCCGCCTTGACCGCCGCCACCGGGTGGACCGCCCCGTCCGGCGCCACGAAGCCCCGTGCGACCTCCGGCCTCCAGAGCGTCCCGCCGTTGGCGATGGCGGCGTACACCTGCGCCATCTGCAGCGGCGTCACCGTGATGTCGCCCTGCCCGATGGCGAAGTTCGCCGCGTCACCGGCACGGAACTGGAAGCCCGTCCGGCAGTTCTCGACCGCGAGCTCCTTGAGGTATGCCGCGCGGCTCGGGTCGGTGGCCGCCAGCTCCGGGTAGCCGGACTTGGCACGTTTGCAGGTCTCCAGCCCGGGTCTGCTCCCACTGCTCCTGCTTCCACTGCCCGGTCGGGGATCCGCCCCGCCTGCTCCCCGGGCAGGTCGATGCCCGTGGTGCGACCCAGCCCGAACGCGTCCGCCATCGCGACGAAGGGATCCTTGACGTCCGACTTCGCCGTCCAGCCCACCCTGCGCCAGCCAGGACCGGTAGGCGAAGTCGTAGAAGATCGTGTCGCAGGAGACCTCCACCGCCTTGCGCAGCGAGATCGGACCGTAGGCGCGGGACTCGAAGTTGGCGAACTTGCGGTTGCCGATCGTGTAGCTGGACGTGCAGTTGTAGGTGCCCGTCGAGCGAGTTCCCCGCATCGGACCGCCGCAGGAAGGCTGACGACCTTGAAGGTCGAGGCCGGGGAGAAGGCCGCCGAGGTCACCCGCGACACCAGCGGCGTCCCCGCCGCCGCGTCGGTCAGCCGCGCGAACTCGGCCGGGGTCACCCCTCCGGTCCAGACGTCTCGGGTCGTAGGTCGGGTAGCTGGCCGCCGCGACGACGCCGCCGTTGGTGACGTCGAGGACCACGGCCGCGGCCGAGTCGGCCTTGTAGCCGCTGCGTGTGGGCGTGGCCACGGCGGACGCCAGGGCCGTTTCCGCCGACCGACTGCACCCGGGCGTCGAGGTTGGTGACGACGTCCTGGCCGGGCACCGGGTCGGTCTGCCCGAGGGTGCTGGTGACGATGCCCCTCGGGTCGACGGCGACCGTGCTCGACGCCGGGGTGCCGCGCAGCCTGGTGTCGTACTCCCGCTCCAGACCGGACCGACCGACCAGGTCGAGGTCGCCGATCGCGCCCTTGCGACGCCGCCACGTCCGCGCAGCTTCGACCGGCCGAGGTAACCGAGGAGGTGGGCGGCGTTGACGGTCCGCTCGGCCGGGTAGTCGCGTACCGGCTGGGCCGAAACCCCCACTCCCGGATAGAGATCCGGACGTTCGAGGAGGCTGAGCGCCTTGCGCGGGTCGGCGCCGCTGATCAACGGGATCGGCACGTAGGCGGACCCGGCCCAGCAGACCGGAGCCGGCGGCGCGTCCTTGACCCCGCAGAGCTGGGTGCGCCCCCACAGCAGGTCGAACGGGGCACCCAGCACGCCTGCCACCCGCCGGACGAGGTCGCGACCACCGTCCTTGGACTCGACGAGCATCGCTCGGTCGACGGTGACGGCCGTCTCGGTCGTGTTGTCCACGAGCGGCACACCGTTGCGGTCGAGGATGCGTCCCCTGACAGCGGCCTCGGTCACCGTGCGGGTGTTGAGCGTCGCCGCCGCCCGCTGGTAGTCCGCGTGACCCACGATCTGGACCTGCCCGAGCCGACCGAGCAAGGCCCCCATGAAGCACAGCACCACGAGGGCCAGCACCCAGACGCGAGGTGAGTGGTCCCGCACGACGCGCGAAGGTCTCATGGCCACGCCCCGGCCCATCATCGTCGTCCCTGGGCAAGCCGCTGCTCGAAGTTGACCAGACAGGGGCACGAGCACCGCACAGAGCGCCACGGTGAGCCCCAGTCGCGCCCCGACCACCGGCCACTCGACGGCAGCACCGGACAGGGCGGCGACGACCAGTCGCCCGGCGGTCACCAGCACGGCACAGGCAGCTCCCACGACGGCCACCCAGCCGAACGGGGTCTCGCCCTCGCGTCGGCCGGCTCCGGCGAGCAGGCCGGCACCGGCATACAGGAGGGCTGCGGTACCCAGCACGGACGAACCGGGCGGCATCAGGTCGACCAGCCAGCCACCCGCGAGCCCGAGCAGGGCGCCGCGGGAGGCGCCACTGCGCAGCGCGCCGGCGACGACGACGGGCAGGACGAGGTCGGGCAGGGCCAGCTGCGAGCGCGCGGCCAGCGCCACCGAGACCACCGCGGCGACCAGCAGCAGGAGGCCACGAGCGGTCAGGGCCAGGTGGGGGACGGGCACGAGGTCAACCTCCGCCCGTCACGGCGGGTCGCGGGGTGGACCGCGGCCCCGCGCGCAGGACGCCCACCACTCCGAGGGTGCTGAGGTCCACGGCGGGCCGGACGGCGGCGGTGGGGGTGAGGTCACCGGGCACCTCGTCGACGCTCGCCACCGTCCCGACCCTCAGCCCCGGCGGGAAGGGAGAACCGCCGACGCTGCCCAAGGTCGTCACGGCGTCACCCGGACGCACCGCACCGCGCTCGACGACCGTGAGGTTGAGCTCGCCGGCCGGACGACGGTGGGCGCCCTGTGCTCCGCTGCCCACCGACCCCAGCGTGCCGGGCGATCCGACCGTGACACCGACGACGAGATCCGCGCTTCCGACGAGCAGCACGTCACACGTCCACGGGGAAACCGCCACGACGCGCCCCACCAGCCCCTCTGCGCTGACCACGGACACGTCGGCCTTCACGCCATCCCGCGACCCGACGTCGAGCGTGACTCGCTCGGGCCCTGCTGCTCCCTCGCGACCGACGGCGACCACGCGAGCGGGGACGAACTCGCGCCCGGACAGGTCCGGCAGGTCGAGGAGCTCTTGAAGCTGTTGTCCTGCAACGGACTGCTGCGATCCCTGATCGGTCCGGACCGCGTCGCGGGCGGCCTGCGCGTCGGCGACCAGCTGCCCGTCGCCGGGCGAGAGCACGCGTTCGAGGGGCCCGAGCACCGCACCACCTGCCGACCGGAGCCGGTCCACCCCCGGGCCTCCGGACACGTCGACGACCAGCGCTGCGACGGTCAGAACCAGCATCACCACGAGGAGCCGACGTCTGGAGGTGGCGCGCATCGGTCAGTAGCGGCGGGTGTCGATGAGGACCCGCTCGAGCGTGGAGAACTCCTCGATGCACCGGCCCGATCCGCGCACGACGGCCCGCAGCGGGTCGTCGGCGACGCGCACCGGGACGCCGAGCTCGTGGCGGAGGCGTTCGTCGAGGCCGCGGAGCAGCGCTCCCCCGCCGGTCAGGGTGACACCGTTGTCGAGGATGTCGCCGGCCAGCTCGGGCGGGCAGACGTCGAGGGTCGCGCGGACCAGCTCGACGATCTGCAGGACCGGTCCCTCGATCGCGCGACGGACCTCCTGGCTGGAGATGGTGACGGTCTTGGGCAGCCCACTCACCAGGTCACGGCCGCGCACCCGGGTGGTCGTCTCCTCGCTGAGGGGGAAGGCCGATCCCACCGCCACCTTGATGTCCTCAGCGCTGCGCTCCCCCAGCAGGAGGGAGTACTCGCTCTTGACGTGGGCGATCACGGCCTCGTCGATCTCGTCGCCGCCGACGCGCACGGACTTGGCCGTGACGATGCCGCCGAGGCTGATCACCGCGACGTCGGTCGTGCCACCGCCGATGTCGACCACCATCGATGCCGAGGTCTCGTTGACCGGCAGGTCTGCCCCGATGGCCGCAGCCATCGGCTCCTCGATGACATAGACCCGGCGCGCACCCGAGCGGACGGCGGCGTCCTCGAGCGCACGGCGCTCGACACCGGTCACCTCGCTCGGGACGCACACCACCATCCGGGGACGGAGCAGCCGGGAGGGACGCACCTGGTCGACGAAGTACCGCAACATCTGCTCGGTGACGTCGGCATCGGAGATGACGCCGTCGGCCAGCGGTCGCACCGCCCGCACGTGGCCGGGCGTGCGACCGAGCATCTCCTTGGCCCGCGTGCCGGCGGCGATCAGCTTGCCCGTGGCGGCCTCGATGGCGACCACGGACGGTTCGTCGAGGACCACGCCACGGCCGCGCTCGTAGACCAGGGTGTTGGCGGTGCCGAGGTCGATCGCCAGGTCTCGACCCAGCGTCACCCAGCCGCGCACACCGCCTCTCACGCCCGTGATGCTAGGTCGGCACCCGACCCCGATCCGGGAGCCGCGCCCGAGCCGTCCCGATAGTGGGGCTGGTGTGACAGATGTGACGGTATGCCGGGTGCCCGGCAGCCGGGGTCAGGCGGCGAGCTCGGCGTCGACCCGGCGCTGGGTGGCCGACGTCGTGGGTCGCATTGCCGCGCGCAGCCGCCAGGCGGCGAAGACCGCCAGCAGGCTGATCGCGACGTGCAGCCCGATGAACAGGCTGCCGAGGCCCGCACCGAGGATGACTCCGGCGACCAGTGGACCGACCGCCGAGAAGCCGGTCTGCAGCGCGGTGAACATCCCCAGCGTGGTGCCGACCAGACCTGACGGAGCCAGGCTCGCGGTCAGCGGGTTGAGCACCGGGGCGTACATCGTCTCGCCGACGGCGAAGATGCCGAAGGTCGTGACGAACAGCGCGGCCGACAGCTCAGGGGCGAGCGACGACGCGGCCAGCACCAGCCAGGACAGGGTCCAGATGGCGCCCACGCCCATGAGCAGCGTCGCCCCACTGCGCTTGGCCGTGAGCCGGACCACGAGCATCTGCAAGGCGATGATGACGACGCAGTTGACGGCCGCCGCCAGCCCGATCGTGGTCTCCTCCACGTGCAGGACCGTCAGCGCATAGGCCGGCAGACCCGACTCGAACTGGGCGTAGAAGCCCAGCGCCAGGGTCACCGTGATCAGTGCCGTCCAGCGCAGGGCCGGGATCGCCCAGATGGCGCGCAGCGCCTCTCGCGGGCTGGCCGTCCCGACCCCCTGGGAGGTGAGGGCAGCGTCCTCGGCCGAGCCGACCGGCATCCCCCAGCGGCGGGCGCCAGCGGCGACGAGCAGGACGGCGGATACGAGGAAGCCTGCCGCCGCGGTGGCGAAGGCCGGCCACATGCCGGACGCGCGGTCGAGGTCGACGACGTAGCCGGCACCGAAGGCGCCGACGGCCATGCCGAGAGCCTGACCGGTGAACTGCCAGGCGAAGACGCGACGCCGGTCGGTGCCGCCGACCCAGCGCAGCACGAGGACCGACTGGGCCGGGCCTGCGGCGGTGATGCCGAGGCCGAAGACGAACATGCCGACGAGGAACGACACCGGACCGCCCGCCCAGATGAGCGAGGCAGCACCCGCTGCCGCCACGACCTTGGCCGCGACCGCGACCGTCACCGGGGACATGCGGTCGGCGAGGCGACCACCCACCGGGGCAGCCAGCAGCGCGCCCACCGAGAACAGGCTCGACGCGGCGGCCGCCACGAGCGAGCCCCAGCCGCGCGTGGTGGCGGCGTAGGCGTACTGGTAGGGCAGGACGGTGCCCCAGCCGAGCATGGCTACGGCGGAGGCGAGGATCAACAGACGGGCGCGCACAGGTCACTTCAACTATTCTTCGGGTTCGAATATTTCGATCTCGAAATATTAGCATGCGAAGATATGGGCATGCCTCCCAGGTCGAAGAGCGCCCAGGGCGCCCAAGAGCAGTACCGCGAAGCCGTCGCCACCTATGTCGCAGCCGGTGGGGACGAGTCCGTGCAGCGCGTCATCACCGCGGTGAACTCGCTCAGCCGCAAGCTCGAGCAGTGGTACACCCGGCAGCTGGTCGACCTGGACCTGTCGCACGGGGAGTGGTCGGTGTTGTGCCAGCTGGCCACCGCGGACGGCAAGCCGCTGACACCCAGCCTGCTGGCCGACGCGACGAACGTGGCGGCGTCCTCCATGACGCACCGCCTGGACCGGATGACCGAGCGCGGGGTGGTGCGCCGCTCCCCCGACCCGGAGAACCGCACGCGCGTCCTGGTCGAGCTCACCGACCAGGGGTGGGAGCTGTTCGGGGCCGCGGTCCGCGAGGCCAACGTCGTCGAGTCGGACACGCTCGCCGGCCTGACACGCAAGGAGCGCGACCAGCTGGCCGCGCTCCTCGAAGTGGTGATCAGCGGTCTCGACGACCTCGAGACCCCTTAGGGGCGTCGAGACGCCCCGAGCGTCAGAGGTGGGGGAACCAGATCGCGATCTCGCGAGCGGCCGACTCCGGGGAGTCCGAGCCGTGCACGATGTTCTCCTGGACCTTCTTGCCCCAGTCGCGACCGAGGTCGCCGCGAATCGTGCCGGGCAGCGCGGCCGTCGGGTCGGTGGCGCCGGCGAGCGCACGGAAGCCCTCGATGCAGCGGTTGCCCTCGATGACGATGGCGGTCACCTGGCCGCTGGACATGAACTCCACGAGCGGCTCGTAGAACGGCTTGCCCTCGTGCTCGGCGTAGTGCTCGGCGAGCTGCGCACGCGTGGGGGTGGTCACCGCGAGCGCGGCGAGGGTGTAGCCCTTCGCCTCGATCCGGCGGAGCACCTCCCCGGAGAGGCCGCGGGCGAACCCGTCGGGCTTGACCAGGACAAGGGAACGTTCGGTCTGCGTCGTCACGCCGGCCAGCCTACCGAGCAACCACGGGGGCTAGCGTCGCGGTGTGCAACGGGTGACGGGACCGAGGACGGCGGTGGCGTATGCCGCGTGGCTGGCCCAGCCGGCATACCTCGTCGTGGAGGTGGCCCTGGCCATCCTGGCGGGGGTGCGCTACTCGCTGCCCGACGACACGATCAGCGCCCTGGGCACGTCCTGCGATCCGGGCGAGGGCGGCTGCTCGTCCGCTCCCCTGCTCATGAACGTCGCGTTCGTCGTGTTCGGACTGCTGCAGGCGCTGGGGGCGCTGCCGCTGCTCCGGAGCCGCGGAGGGACCGGCCTCGTGGGCTGGCTGTGGGCGGTGGCCGGACTGGCGTCCGTAGGCGTCGGCCTGCTACCCGTCGACACGCACCCGACGGCGCACTCCGTCGTGGCGGTCCCGGTGTTCGTGGCCCAGCCGCTGGCCCTTCTGCTCCATGCCCGGCTGCTCTGTCCCGGCCGGCTCCGGGGCGCCGGGATCGTGCTGGCCACCGTGGCGCTGCTCGGCGTCGTCGCGTTCGTGGGGCTGCTCGGGGCTGACCACTGGTCGGGGTTCGCCGAGCGGGCGGCCATCTGGCCGGCCAAGCTGTGGCTGCCCCTGGCGGTGCTGGCTACTGCTGGCCCACCTCGGCCTGCTGACGGGCCGCCACCTGGTCCTCCACCCGGCGGCACAGCACCAGCGAGCCGACCCACAGCACGAGGAAGATGATCCCGACGCCGAGCATCGCCGGCACCACGACGGCGCTGGCAAAGGTGAGCAGCTGGATGAGCCAGCCCAGCGTGACGCCCCACGGCCGCCTCATCAGGCCCGCCGCGAGGAAGCAGAGGACGGCCAGCCCGACACCGGTCCACAGCCAGGCGTGGCTGCGGTCGTCGCCTTCCGCGCTGGCCAGGCCACGGGCTACCAAGGCGCCCAGGAACACCACGACCCCCTGGCTGCCCAGCACGGTCGCGAGCATCCGCCAGGTGAACTTGCCGAGCGCGCCGTAGAAGACGACCCCCCTCATCGACCGCCCCGGTTCGAGTCACGGAACTTGGTGAGGAGCCAGAACAACACGGCCACCACGATGACGACGACGATCAGCTTCGCGAACATGCTTCGAGGGTATGCCGTGTCGTCACCAGGCTCCGTGTCCCCCAGAACGTGGTCGACCAGATCCGCACATTTCGGCACACGGTTGTCTATAGTTCCGGTGCCGCAGCGCGTCGCGCTGCGCAGCTCCAGGGGGTTCCATTGTCTGTGCACCGTCGTCTGTCTCCACGCCGTCGCAGGTTCCTGCCCAGCAGCGCCACCATGTCCCTGGCCACGGCGGCCGCGGTCGTCGTGGCCCTGGGCGCCGCCGGTTCCGCGTCCGCTGGACCCACGGCGCCCGAGAGCACCGCGACCACGGTGGCGCCCGCCACGGTGGTTCCTGCTGCCGCGGGCATCGTCGGGAGCATCAAACCTGAGCGGCTCTACGACTCCCGCACCTCGACGCCACTGAACCCGCGTGAGGACCGGTCGGTTTGTGCGACACCTCCCCCAACATCCCGGACGACGCCGCGGCGGTGGTCGTCAACCTGACGGCAGTCAGCACGACGGCCGCCGGCTACCTGACCGCCTCCGCCCTGAGCGACGACGCCCCACCAGCGGTGTCCACCCTGAACTTCACACCAGGCACCACCACCTCAAACCTCGCGGTCGTCCCCCTTGGCCTGGTGGGCTGCATCCAGGTCCACAACGGGTCGACCGGGAAGACGCACGTGCTCGTCGACGTCCAGGGCTACCTGTCGGCCGGCCCAGCGACCGTGAACGGGAGCACCCAGACGATCTACCCGAGCCGCATCCTCGACACCCGCACCAAGCGCGTGGCGATTCCGGCTCACTCCAGCCTTGACGTCCAGGTGGCCGGCGCGGGTGGAGTGCCCCCGACGAACGTGGCGGCAGCCTGGCTCAACCTCACGGTGACCGGCAACACGCGGGCCGGGTACCTCACGGCATACCCGACTGGCACCACCCGCCCCCTTGCCGCGAACCTCAACTTCGGTGCGGGCGAGACCCGGGCCGCGGGCACCTTGGCGAAGGTCGGCCTCAACGGCCGGGTCACGGTCTACAACGGCTCCTCGGCACCGGCCCACCTCGTCGTGGACGCCCAGGGCTTCGTCCGGAGCGGATCCGGCGCCAGCGCGCTGGCCGGAGTGACCCCCGTCGCGCCGACTCGCCTCGTCGACACCCGCTCGTCCGGGCCGGTGTGGCCTGGCACCCCTCTGGCCGTGGGCCTCAACAGCCCGACCCGGCCGAACAACTCCGCCGCGGCGCTGGTCGCCGTCACCGCGACCGGCGCCGGGGCGCCGGGGCACCTCCGGGTGTCCTCGACCCAGGTGGGCGACAACGCCACCTCGATGGTCAACTTCGTTCCCGGTCGGGCTACGACCAACCTCGTGGTTGCCCGCGCGAGTGAGGACCTCGCTATCTCCAACGGCTCCACGCAACCCGTTCATGTGGTCGTCGACGTGGTCGGCTGGGTCAACCCCGAACGCGCGGTGAGTGGACAGGTCACCGCCAGCGACGGGACTACCCTCGTCAACTCGCCCGTGGCCACCTCCAAGAGCCTCAACAGCTACGTTGCGCTGACCGGTTCAGACGGCCGCTTCGACAGGGCACTTGCTCCTGGGGTGTCCACCGTCCAGCTGTGCGCGCGGTCCCCCTTGAAGAATGGCGTACCAACGTATGACTACGCGCCGTCGTGCACCGAGTCCTGGGACAACCCGCGGACCTTCGTGCTCGGCCTCGGCCAGGCTGTCAGCGCCGCCATCGTCCTCGACCCGGCGGGGACCGTCTCCGGCACCGCCGTGGACCACACCGGCGCCACGCTGACCTCCGGCGAGGTCACCCTGCGACGCCTCAGCGACGGTCGCGCGACCGCGGCGACGGTCAGCAACGGCGTCTGGACCGCCAGGGCGGTTCCCGCCGGCGACTACTTCGCCTACATCGGCTCCGCCGCGTCCTCGACCACCACCACCTACGGCCTCAGCAGCGAGTGGAACGCGGACATCGGGGGGACCACCACCACCTCGACGATCGACCTGACGACGGCCGGGGCGACCGTCACGCACGTCGCCGCAGGGGTGACGACTCCGCTGGCCCTCACCGTCGACCCCAAGGCCAAGGTGTCAGGCACCCTGGCCACGACGTTGGGTGGCAGCAACTCCGGCACCGCGCGGGTCACGGTGCGCCGCACCGACGGCGTCACCGTGGCGACCGCCATCTTCAGCACCAACCACGACTGGTCGGTCATCCTCCACCCCGGCACCTACACCTTCTGCGGAAAGACGGCGACGAACCGCCCGGAGAAGTGCTGGCAGGGCGATGTCGACCCCGGAGCGGCCACTCCCGTGGTCGTCGGACCCGAGGCGACCATGACCGGGATCGCCATCACCGCACCCATCACAGCGGGCATCCGCTGACCCCAAGGGGCGTAGTGTCAGGGCACGGAGTCATTCAGGCTTCCTAGCGCTGGGAGCACAGCCATGGCCGACAAGTCACCTCGACAACACCTGGCCAAGAAGGCGGGCAAGTCCATCAAGGAGAAGCGCGCCGACAAGCACGCCAAGGCAGATGCCAAGACGCACCTCGACGTCGGGCAGATCGGCAAGAAGTAGCGGTGCCCGTTGCGGGCCGGCGCACCTGAGGGTGTCCCGGCCCGCAGTCGTGTCCACAGTCTCCAGCGACCGGCTGGTCCCCAGTGCGGTTCAGCGTTTGCAGCTCAGACGTCGGTGGCGCCGAGCAGCATCCGCACCTCGGCGGCGGTGGTGACCGAACCCGTCGCGAGCACCCCGCCCCCGATGCCACCTTCGTCGGCCATCCCGGCCGCGACGTCGAGCGCGTCGGGCAGGTCCTGGACCACCGTGACGCGGTCTTCGCCGAAGATCTCGACGGCCAGCTCACCCAGGTCGTCCGGGCGCATGGCGCGCGGCGAGGTGGTGCGTGAGACCACGACGTGGTCGAGCACCGGCTCGAGGATCTCGAGCATTTCGGTGGCGTCCTTGTCCTTGAGGATGGCGATCACCCCGATGATCTTGGCGAAGTTGAACGAGTCCTCCATGGCGTCCCGCAGGGCCATCGCGCCAGCCGGGTTGTGAGCCGCGTCGACGATGACGGTCGGTGAGCGCCGCACGATCTCCAGCCGACCCGGTGAAGCCACCCGGGCCAGTCCCGCTCGGACGATGTCGGGGTCCAGCCGCTGCTCGCCCCCGAAGAACGCCTCCACGGCAACCAGCGCCTGCGTCGCGTTGTGGGCCTGGTGGGCCCCGTGCAGGGGCAGGAACAGGTCGTCGTAGTCGCCACCCAGCCCGCGGATCGCAATCTGCTGGCCGCCGACGCCGACATCTCGTGTGAGCAGCCCGAAGTCGTTGCCCTCAAAGGCGATCCGAGCCCCAACCTCCGTCGCCCGGTCGGCGAGGATCTGCGAGACATCGGCCTCCTGGACACCCACGACCGCCACAGCGCCGGCCTTGATGATGCCGGACTTCTCGGTGGCGATGTCGACGACGTCGTTGCCGAGGAAGTGCTGGTGGTCCAGCGCGATGGGCGTCACGACCGCGACCGAGCCGTCGCGCGACGTTGGTGGCGTCCCAGCTGCCGCCCAGACCCACCTCGATGATGGCGACGTCCACGGGCGCGTCGGCGAACGCGGCATACGCCACCGCCACGAGGACCTCGAAGTAGGTCATGCGCGGACCGCCCTCGGCGACCGATCGGGCGTCCACGATCTCGATGACCGGCAGCACGTCGTCGTAGGCCGCGAGGAACTTCTCGGCGCTGATCGGCTCACCGGAGAAGGCGATTCGCTCGCGCACGCTGTGCAGGTGGGGCGAGGTGAACCGACCCGTCTTCAGTCCCATCTCCCGCAGCAGGGAGTCGATGATGCGGGTCGTCGACGTCTTGCCGTTCGTCCCGGTGAGGTGGATGACCGGGTAGGTGCGCTGGGGGTCGCCGAGCAGCTCCATCACGGCCGCGATCCGGTCGAGGCTGGGCTGCAGGTCGTGCTCGGGCGCCCGGGCGAGGATCGCGTCCTCGGCCACGCGCATCGCCTTGATGACCTCGAGGTTGTGCGCGGCTGCGCGCTGGGCGGCATCAGGGGCAGGCATGGGTCAATCTTCCACCACGCCAGCGACCCTTGGAGCCACGGCCCTGACGGACCTGGGGCGGTGTCAGGCCTTCGTGACGGTGGTGATCAGCCAGCCCGCGCCCTCGCGCAGCTGGTCCGAAGCCGTCGCGTCGCCCGCGAGGTAGCGGCTGAGGCAGTTCTCGAAGAGCCCGTCGAAGACCGCGTATGCCGTGAGCGAGGGGACCGCGGGCGTCCTCCCGCCCAGCACGGCGTAGGCCTTCACGACGCGCCAGATCATCTCCTCGAGCTGCCGGTCGAGGTCGGTCACGGTGGGGCGCAGGGCCGGTTCGAACATCGCCTGGGCACGCATGTCGTACCAGAGCCGGTGCATGGCCGTGTCTTCCTGCATGGTGACCACGAGGGCATCGGCAAACATCAGCGCGAGCTCGTCGGCGTCGGTGGCCTGGGCGACCACCTCGTCGTAGCGCGTGACGCAGTGCTCCTTGTAGCGCCGCACGCAGAAGGTGATCAGCTCGACCTTGTCGCGGAAGTAGTAGTGCAGCACCCCGTGCGAGAACGCGGTCTTCTGGGCGATGACGCGCAGGCTGGTGCGGGCGAAGCCGAGCTCGCCCAGGGTCTCCAGGGTGGCGTCGGCGAGCTCGCCGCGGCGCGACTCGAACTTGTCGACGCGGCTGCGCTCGAACCGGTCCAGCTCCGGTTCCACGACCTGGGTCAAGGGATTCCTTCCTGCGTCCACGGCCGGGCGGCAGGCAGCCGCACGACCTCTGGCGCACGAGTCAACCATATCCGGCCCGGTTGTCTTGACGAGTGTCAAACAAACTCTTGACAGGTGTCAAGGACTGGGAGCAAGGTGAGCCCACGCGGACCGGCTGCTGCCTCAGTGCGCAGCCGGTCGGCGCCCCACACACGGTGAAAACGCACCCGTCGCACCACGGTGGACCGCGTTGCCGTCGGCCAGGCAAAGGAGCCCGCCATGACCTCGATCGACCTCACCGGCCGCAAGGCGCTCGTCACCGGAGGCGCACAGGGCCTCGGGGAGGGCATGGCCACAGCCCTGGCAGCGGCGGGAGCGACGGTGATGATCGCCGACCTCCAGGACAGCGGTGAGCAGACCGCCGCCGCGCTGGGCGAGGGCCATGGCTTCGTGCACCTGGATGTCACCGACGACGCCAACTGGGAGTCGGCGGTGGCCGAGACGGTCGAGCGGCTCGGCGGGCTCGACATCCTGGTCAACAACGCCGGCATCGAGATCACCAGCCTGCTGACCGAGGTCCAGGCAGACGACATCCGCAAGATGCTCGACGTCAACATCCTCGGGACCACCCTGGGCATCAAGCACGGCCTACGCGCCATGCGTCCCGGGGGTGCGGCGGGCAACGGCGGCGCCATCATCAACGTCGCGTCGGTCGCCGCGACGATCGCCTTCCCAGGCATCGCCGTCTACTCGGCCACCAAGTCGGCCGTCGACCGGCTGACCCGGGTGGGCGCGATGGAGGCGGGCAAACTCGGCTACGGCGTGCGGGTCAACTGCATCTATCCGGGACTGGTCGCCAACGCGATGGGTGCCGGACTCGCGAACGACGTCACCGAGCTCGGACTGTTCCCCTCCGCCGAGGCAGCCGTCGGCGCCGTCATCGAGCTGACACCGGCCGGCCGCCTCGGAGTGACCGAGGACATGGCCGACGCCGTCGTCTTCCTCGCCTCCGACGCCGCCAAGTTCATCACCGGCGCGGGCCTGCCCGTCGACGGTGGCATGGGCATGTGACCCAGCCTCCGATCCGGTCCTGACCACCGCGTGGCCGGCCCGCCCCTGAGCCGGCCACGCGGCATACCTCTCCAGCTCGGCCAGCCCCCCACGAAAGGCTCGAATCCCCATGACTGACAAGCCCGTCGTCGTCTATGGCGCCTCCGGCTACACCGGGCGTCTCATCTGCGAGTACCTGCGCGAGTACAACCTTCCCTTCCTTGCCGCCGGCCGCGATGCCGGCAAGCTCAAGTCGTCGATGGAGTCCAACGTGGCCGGCATCGAGACAGCACAGTTCGAGGTGGCGACGGCCGAGCACACCGTCGAGGCGCTCACCGAGCTGTTCCGCGGCGCGTCCGTCGTGTGCAACACGGTCGGGCCGTTCGCGAGGTACGGCGCGGAGGTCGTCGAGGCCTGCCTGGCAGCCGGCGTCCACTACCTCGACACGACCGGCGAGCAGGACTGGGTCATCACGTGCGACGAGAAGTACGGCGCGGACTTCGCGGCGGCGGGCCTTCTGCTGGCTCCCGGCGTGGCCCAGATGTACACGACCGGTGAGATCGCTGCCCAGCTCTGCCTCGAGAAGCCAGGGCTCGACACCCTCGACATCGCCGTCTTCTGGGGCGGCAGTCCCACCATCGCCTCCACGCAGACGATCCTGGTCAACGCGGCCATGTCCAGCGCCCACTACCTCGAGCAGAACACCTACCAGCCGTGGGACCCCGAGGCGGGGCTGTACCAGCTCGCCATCCCCGGCCAGCACGAGCTCGCGCTGGCCCTGCCGTGGGGCGGCACGTCGCACCCGGTCTGGTTCAAGAAGGACCCCCGGGTCGCCAACGTCCGCGCGCTCGGCGGTGTCTTCAACAAGCCCCTCATGCTGGGGGTGCCCCAGATCGTGGCCGCCGCCCTCGAGGCGACCAAGGACATGGACACCGACGCGAAGTACGACGCCCTCGACGCGACCGCGGCCCAGGTCATGAACCAGATGCCACCCCGCGAGAACCCCCGGATCAACAAGTCGCTCGACTCCGTGCACGCCTCGGGCCCCCTCGGGCGGGCGCACTGCGTCATCCACGGCAACAGCAACTACAAGCAGACCGGCCTGCTCCAGGCGTATGGCGCGTACTCGCTGCTGCAGCAGCCCCCGCGCCGCGTGGGCTTCGCCTCGGCCTCGCAGGCGTTCGGTCACCGTGAGCTGCTGGGTGCCCTGCGAGCATTCGGCCTCGTCATGGACCCGGTCCTCACCGTCGAGAACTGATCCGGATGCGGATCGTCGACTACCTCGACAAGGGCGTCTCGCTGGCCCCGGACGCCCCTTGCCTCACCACCGACGGTGTGTCGATGACGTATGCCGCGGTGCGCGAGGTGTCGTTCACCGTCGCCGCCGCGCTGGCTGCCCGTGGCATCCGACCGGGAGACAAGGTGGCCATCCTTTCGGCCAACGACCCGGTGGCGTTCTCGTGCGTCTTCGGGATCAGTCGGGCCGGAGCCGTGTGGTGCCCGATCAACCCACGGAACGAGGCGGCCGAGAACCGCGAGCTGCTCGACCTGTTCGACTGCTCGGTGGTGGTGTTCCAGGCGTCGTTCGTCCCGTTGGTGGTGCGGATCCGCGACGACCTCCCGAAGGTGCACACCTGGGTGTGCCTCGACGATTCGGTGGCCGGTGCGGTCACCTGGACGGACTTCCTGGCTGGCGGGGAGGTCGAACCCCCTGTCGACCTCCCCGCCGTGGAAGACCTCGCGATGATCGTCGGGACGGGCGGGACGACCGGTCGGCCCAAGGGCGTGATGCTGACGGGCACCAACCTGGAGACGATGACGGCCCTGACCCTGATGGGCTACCCGTTCCGGGGGCGGCCGGTCTACCTCGCCCTCGCCCCGCTCACCCACGCCGCGGGAGTGCTGTGCTTCCCGATCCTCTGCCACGGTGGTGAGGTCGTGATCATGCGCGCCCCGGACGTCGGTGGCTTCTTGTCCCTCGTAGAGAAGCACCGCGTCACCCACACGTTCCTGCCCCCCACCCTCATCTACATGCTGCTCGGCCACGAGCGGCTGGACTCGACGGACCTGACGTCGCTGCAGTGCTTCTGGTACGGCGCGGCACCCATGTCGGCGACGCGGCTGGAGGAGGCACTGACCCGGATCGGGCCCGTGATGGCCCAGCTGTTCGGGCAGACCGAGGCGCCGATGATGGTCTCGATGATGCCGCCGGCGGACCACTTCCGGGCGGACGGGACGGTGGCGACGGAGCGGCTGTCCTCGGCGGGACGGCCGTCGCCGCTGGTGACCGTCGCGATCATGGACCCTGTGGGTGAGCTGCTGGCGCCCGGGGCGCGCGGCGAGATCGTCATCCGCTCGTCGCTGGTCATGCCCGGCTACTACAAGAACCCGGCCGCCACGGCCGAGGCGTCGCTGCACGGCTGGCACCACACCGGCGACATCGGCTACCTCGACCCGGACGGGTTCCTGTTCATCGTGGACCGGGCCAAGGACATGATCATCACCGGCGGCTTCAACGTGTACTCCACCGAGGTCGAGCAGGCCCTGATGCAGCACCCGGACGTCCAGGACTGTGCCGTCGTGGGCCTCCCCGACGAGAAGTGGGGCGAGCGGGTCGAGGCCGTCGTGCAGGTGCTGCCGGGACGCGCGGTCGAGGCTGCCGACCTCGTCGCGTTCGTCAAGGAGCGGATCGGCGGGGTCAAGGCGCCCAAGGCCGTCCACGTGTGGAGTGAGCTACCCCGGTCCAAGGTCGGCAAGGTGCTCAAGCCAGACATCAAGACCCGCCTCCGTGGCGGAGGCGGGTCCGACTCCGGCTAGAGCTTCATGACCTTGATGCGAACCGGCTCCCCGTCCCCGACGGTGGCCTTGGCCACGTCCTCCCGGTCCGGCAGTGCGTCGAGCTGGGGTGCCGAGCCGAACTGGCTCGCCAGGGTCTCCTCGACGATGAGCGCCTGGTGGGCGACCGTGGCCTCCCACACTGCCTGGGAACCGGTGACCGTCAACGAGATCCGGTCGGAGACGTCCAGCCCGGCGTCACGGCGGGCCTGCTGGACCGCACGTACGACGTCGCGCGCCAGGCCCTCCTGGGCCAGCTCGGCCGTGACCTCGGTGTCGAGGACGACGAAGCCACCACCGGGCAGCAACGCCGTGGCCCTGGCCCCGCCCTGTTGCTTGGCGTCGACGACCATCTCGAGGGTGTACTCCCCCTCGACGAGGTCCAGGCCACCAGCCGTCACGGTGCCGTCGGTCGCCACGGACCAGTCGCCGGACTTGCTGCCCTTGATGGCCTGCTGCACGTCGCGCCCCAGCCGCGGACCGGCCGCTCGGGCGTTCACGCTGAGCCGCTGGGTGATGCCGAAGTCGGCCTGCGTCGCCTCACCGAGGTCGCGGAGGGTGACGGTGCGGACGTTGACCTCATCGGCGATGATCGCGCCGAAGTCCTCGAGCGATGCTGCCCCCGCCGTGACGACGGTGAGGTCGTTCAGGGGCAGTCGCACCCTCAGCCCACCGGCCTTGCGCAGCGACGAGGCCACCGAGCAGACCTCGCGGGCCCGGTCCATGCCGGTGACCAGGACGTGGTCGTGCGGCAGGTCGGTGTGGTCCGGCCAGTCGGTGAGGTGCACCGACCGACCGCCCGTGAGCCCGCGCCAGATCTCCTCCGTGGTGAGCGGCAGCAGCGGCGCAGCCACGCGGCATACGACCTCGAGGGCGGTGTAGAGCGTGTCGAAGGCCTGCTCCGCACCGCCCTGCCCCGAACCCGCGCCCTCGCCGGTGTCCCAGAACCGCTCGCGGGAGCGGCGGACGTACCAGTTGGTCACCACGTCGAGGAAGCCACGGGTCGTCTCGCACGCGTTGGCGACCTCGTAGTTGTCGAGCTGGTCCTGCATGGTCCGGACGTACTCGCCGAGCTTGGCCAGCAGGTAGCGGTCGAGCGGGTCGGTCGACGCCGTCGACCACTTCGCCTCGTAGCCGGTTCCCTGACCAAAAGCGTTGGCGTACAACGAGAAGAAGTACCAGGTGTTCCACAGCGGGATGATCACCTGGCGCACGCCGTCCCGGATGCCCTGCTCGGTCACGATGAGGTTGCCACCGCGCAGGATCGGGCTGCCCATGAGGAACCAGCGCATCGCGTCGGCGCCGTCGCGGTCGAAGACCTCGCGGACGTCGGGGTAGTTGCGCAGCGACTTCGACATCTTCTGCCCGTCGGACCCCAGCACGATGCCGTGGCAGATGACCGAGCTGAATGCCGGCCGGTCGAACAGCGCCGTCGACAGGATGTGCAGCATGTAGAACCAGCCGCGGGTCTGCCCGATGTACTCGACGATGAAGTCGGCCGGGAAGTGGTGCTCGAACCACTCGGCGTTCTCGAACGGGTAGTGCACCTGCGCATAGCTCATCGAGCCGGAGTCGAACCAGACGTCGAGCACGTCCTCGACCCGGCGCATGGTCGAGCGCCCGGTCGGGTCGTCGGGGTTCGGCCGGGTGAGGTCGTCGACGAACGGGCGGTGCAGGTCGACCTCGCCGTCGACGTTGCGCGGCAGCCGCCCGAAGTCGCGCTCGATCTCCTCGAAGGAGCCGTAGACGTCGATCCGGGGGTACTGGGCGTCGTCCGAGCGCCAGACGGGCACCGGGCTGCCCCAGAACCGGTTGCGGGTGATCGACCAGTCGCGAGCGTTGTCGAGCCACTTGCCGAACTGGCCCTGCTGGATGTGGTCCGGCGTCCAGGCGATCTGCTCGTTGAGCTCGAGCATCCGGTCCTTGAACTTGGTGACCTCGACGAACCAGCTCGACACAGCCTTGTAGATCAGCGGCTGCCGGCAGCGCCAGCAGTGCGGGTAGGAGTGGTCGTAGGTCTCGCGGCGCAGCAGCACCGTCCCCTCGGTCACCGAGCCGTGCTCTGCCTCGCCGCGGGTGGCGGCCTTGAGGTCGTCGATGATCGGCAGGTTGGCGTCGAAGACGAGCATGCCTTCGTACTCGGACACCGGGAACGTGAAGCAGCCGTCCGGGCCGACCGGCATGACCGGTTCGATGCCCTCGCGGTCGGTGACCACCTTGTCGTCCTCACCGAAGGCGCCGGCGCTGTGCACCAGCCCGGTGCCGTCGGAGGTCGTCACGAAGTCGGCCTCGACGACGCGGTGGGCGTTCTCGTGGCCCGCGTAGTAGCTGAACGGCGGCGTGTAGGAGCGACCCATCAGGTCGCGACCCTTGAGCCGCTCGACGACGAACGACTCGACGTCGGCCTGCGGGTCGCCGAACAGGTCGCGCGCGTAGGACGGCAGCCGCTCCTCACCGATGACGTAACGCTCGGCCTTGCCCGTCGGGAGCGAGGCCTCGACGACGACGTAGTCGATGTCGGGGTGCACCATGACGGCGAGGTTGGAGGGCAGGGTCCAGGGCGTCGTGGTCCAGACCAGCGCGAGCTCGCCGGTCGACAGCCGGACACCGACGGTCACGGCCGGGTCCTGGCGCATCTGGTAGACGTCGTCGTCCATCCGCAGCTCGTGGTTGGACAGCGGCGTCTGGTCGTTCCAGCAGTAGGGCAGCACGCGGAAGCCCTCGTAGATCAGCCCCTTGTCGTGCAACGACTTGAACGCCCAGATGACCGACTCCATGTAGTCGGGGTTGAGCGTCTTGTAGTCGTTGTCGAAGTCCACCCAGCGGGCCTGGCGGGTGACGTAGTCGCGCCACTCGCCCGTGTACTTCAGCACCGACTCGCGGCACTTCTCGTTGAACTTCTCGATCCCGATCTCGAGGATCTCGTCCTTGGTCTTGATGCCGAGCTGGCTCATCGCCTCGAGCTCGGCGGGCAGCCCGTGGGTGTCCCAGCCGAACCGGCGCTCCACCCGGCGGCCGCGCATCGTCTGGTAGCGCGGGATGAGGTCCTTGACGTAGCCGGTCAGCAGGTGGCCGTAGTGCGGCAGCCCGTTGGCGAAGGGAGGTCCGTCGTAGAAGACGAACTCGTTGTCGCCGTTGGTGCCGGCCGACCGGTTCTCCACGGACGCGACGAAGGTGCCGTCCTCGTCCCAGTACTTGAGGATCCGCTCCTCGATCTCGGGGAACCGGGGAGACGCGGGCACGCCGGTGGCAGCGCCCGGGACGTCGCTGGAAGCAGTGTCGCTGGAGACCTTGGGATAGGTCATGGTGTCGGCGGTCCTCACATCACTCGTGTTCTCACACGAGGACGACGTCGCCGGGATTCCCGGCGGCACCGCGGTGCCACCTCGCTTGCCGCACTCGCGCGCCCGAGGTGGGCCCGCGGCATACGGCCGCTCTTGCTCAAGGTTGTGACGGACCCACCCGTCCGGTTCTAGTGAGCCACTGCCCCGCAGGTATGCCGCGTGGCCGTGACCGTTCTTCCGGAGGCTCCCCGGTGATGGCCGGTTCGATGCCTGTGGACCCAGTCTAGCGGGCCGTGACGAAGGGCACGTGCTGACGGGCTCAGGCAGGCCGGGTGCGGTGTAGTCTGACCGTCGTTGCCCCAGGGCAACACCACGACGCGACAACCAGGGGAAGCCGGTCCAACTCCGGCGCTGACCCGCAACCGTAGGCCGCACTTGAAACGCGGCGAGCCGGAACACCTGGATCGCGAAGCGGCTCCATTTCCGTCGAGGTACGCGGGGCGGAGCCCGGACACCAGGTCCGAGGCCGCCCCCCGATGTCGTTGTTGCGACGCCGGGGGTTTTGCACGTTCTGGTGCCGGTGCACCCGTCGCGACACCTTTCGCATTGAGAGGCATCATGCACCGCACCCTTCGCAGCGTCCGCACGGCCGCTGCCCTCGCCCTGACCCTGGGGGTCGCCCTGGTCCTGCCCGGCGCGGCGTTCGCCGGCACGACCGAGCCCACCCCTGTCACCACCACGAGCACGACGAGCACGGGGACCAGCACCGGGACGGGCACGACCCAGCCGAGCGGCTCGACGACGACCCCCGGCACCACGTCCACCACGACGTCGAGCGAGTCCACCACGACGCCGCCCACCGGCACCACGTCCACCACGGAGTCGTCGACCCCCTCGTCGACCGCAGGCACCCTGTCGGTTCCCTCCACCACGGCTGCCCCGAAGGCGAAGCTCGCGGCGCCCCTGAAGCAGGTCCCGTTCCGTGCCCCCTCCGGCCTGCGCGCCAGCCTCCTGCCGGGCGACTCCTCGGACCAGGCCGGCTTCGCCGCCGGCTTCATGGTCCGCACGCTCGATGCGCGCGGCGACCACTACAACTACCCGGCCTCGACCTTCTTCGACGGCGGCAACACGATCGACGCGATCCTCGGTCTCGACGGCGCAAAGGGCGGCCTGGACGAGGCCGACGCGGCCTTCGCCTACCTCGAGCAGAACCTGGGCCTCTACAACGGCGGGGACCCGCAGTTCGGGCTCTACGCGGGGCCGACCGCCAAGGCACTGCTCGCTGTCGTCGCGCACGGCGGCGACCCGAGCGACTTCGGCGGCCAGGACCTGCTCGACCTGATGGACCAGTCCCTCGGTGCGGTCGAGCCCGGTCGATACTCCGACCTACCGGTCGACTGCGGCTTCGACCAGTGCGACTACTCCAACACGATCGGGCAGTCGCTGGCCATCATCGCGGTGGGCCGCGCCACGGGCGACGTCGCGCAGGAGGCCGCCGACTTCCTGCTCGACCAGCAGTGCCCCGACGGTGGGTTCCGTGGCGACCTGGATGCTGCGGGCTGCACCAGCGACCTCGACGCGACGGCGTTCGCCGTCCAGGCCGTGATCGGGCTGCTCGGCGTCGACGACCAAGCGGCCACTGACGCCCTGGACTTCCTCGCCTCCCGGCAGGCCGGAAACGGTGGGTTCCTCAACCAGGACGGGCAGTACAACGCCAACACGGCCGGCGTTGCCGCCCAGGCCTTCGCTGCCGGCGGACGCAGCACCCAGCTGATCGCCGCCCAGGACTTCTTGGCCACCCTGCAGCTGGACTGCGACTTCGCGGCCGCGCTCCGTGGTGGCATCGCCTTCACCTCGGCGGACTACGCAACCCTCAAGGCAACGCCCGGCAACACCGCGGCCCTGGACCGGGCGCTGCGGGCGACACCGCAGGCAACTCTCGGCCTCGCTGGTGGTTCGCTGCTCACCGTGACGTCCGACGGCGCGGCCGCTGCCGCGCCGGCCGCACCGACGTGCATCGCGCCGACCACCACCACGACAACGACGCTTCCGAGCACCAGCACGACGACGACGCCCGCCGTTGCCGACCCGGCGTCGGCCACCCCGGGATCGCTCGCCTTCACCGGCAGCAACGTCGCAGCCCTGACCCTGCTTGGAGCGATGCTGCTCCTCGTTGGTGCCGGTGCCATCGTGCTTGCGCGCCGCAAGGGGGCCCACGCCTGATGCGGCTCGTCACGCGGCTCGTCGCTGCTGCCGGTCTGGTCCTCGCCGGTGGCCTCGCCCTCCCGGGCGGGGCTGCCCAGGCGGCGGCCTGCTCCGGCACCACGGGGGTGACGGTGGTGATCGACAAGGGCTCGACGAGCACCACGTCGTGCGCGCCGGACACCTCGAGCGCCATGGCCGCCCTGCAGGCCGTCGCGTCGGTCACGCAGGTGACGACCCAGCCCGGGTTCATCTGCCAGATCAACGCCTACCCCGCGGCGGACTGCCGCCGGACGCCGCCGGCGAGCGCCTACTGGGCGTTCTTCCACGCACCCCGTGGCGGTTCGTGGGTCTACAGCAGCACGGGCGCCGGCAGCTATGACCCGCCGAGCGGCAGCGTCATCGGCTTCGCCTTCGGGTCCGGTGGCGCACCGAGCAGCGCGCCTCCTGCGGCGGCACCCAAGCCACAGCCGAAGCCGGCGCCCAAGCCCAGCACGTCGAGCAAGCCACCGGCCACCAAGCCCACGCCCGCGGGCACCACGCCGGCCAAGCCCAGTAGCTCGAGCACGTCCGGGTCCACACCAGCGGCCGGGACCGCACCGGGCACGTCGGCCAGCGCCACCCCCGGATCCAAGCCGTCGGCCACGTCTGCGCTCCCGAACGACTCGACGTCGAGCGCCGGCTCGGTCACGGTCTCGCCCAACGGCGGCACCGGCTCCGGCGAGACAACCGCCGCCGCGGCAGACGGTCCCGACTCCGGCACGCCGATGACCCTGCTGGCCGGTCTCGGCCTGGTGGGGCTGGTCGGTGCCGGCGCGGCATACCTCGCGGTGCGTCGCCGAGCCACCCCGTAAGGGCCCCGTGCGCGCCGCAGGCACACCGCTGTCCCGTCACCTGCACCCCGTCGCCTGGTGGGTGTGGGCGATCGGGCTGGCGGTGGCCTGCTCGCGCACGAACAACCCGCTGCTGCTCCTGCTGGCCGTGAGCGTCGCGAGCCTGGTCGTCGCGGCCAAGCGCGGGAGCTCCCCGTGGGCCCGCGCGTTCCGGCTCTACCTCGTGCTCGGCGGGTTCATCATCGTCTTCCGCGTCGTCCTGCACGTCCTGGCGGGCTACAAGTTCGGCACCATCAAGCTGTACACGCTGCCCAGCGTCGAGCTGCCGAGCATCACCCTGCTCGGCCCGCTCTACCTCGAAGGCATCCTCGCCGCCGCCGCAGAGGGGCTTCGGCTCGCCAGCCTGATCGCCTGCATCGGCGCAGCCAACGCCCTGGCCAACCCGAAGCGGCTGCTGCGTGCCCTGCCCAGCGCCCTGCACGAGATCGGGACCGCCGTCGTCATCTCGGTCACCGTGGCGCCACAGCTCGCCGAGAGCGTCCAGCGGGTCCGCCGTGCGAGGGTGCTCCGGGGCGAGGGCGGCGCCGGGATCCGGTCGGTCGGCCGGGTGGCCCTGCCCGTCCTGCAGGACACCCTCGACCGGTCGCTGGCGCTGGCCTCGGCCATGGACTCACGCGGCTACGGCCGGCGCACCGAGCAGTCGCCCACCTCCCGTCGTCTCACCGGCGCCCTGACGCTCACCGGCCTGCTCGGCGCCGGCATCGGCATGTACGGGCTGCTCGACGGCACCGCCCCGGCCCTCATCGGGATGCCGATGCTCGTCGCGGGGCTGGGCCTGTCCGCGATCGGCATGCGCGTCGGCGGTCGCAGCGTGCAGCGCAGCGTCTACCGGCCCGATCCCTGGGGCCTGCCGGAATGGCTCGTCGCCGGATCGGGCGTGCTGGCCGCGGTCCTCATGGTGGTCCAGGCCGGTCGCGGCCCCGATGCCCTGTCGCTGCCCCTCCAACCGCTGGGCGCCCCCGCGCTGCCCCTGCTCGCCGTCCTCGGGATCCTCGTGGCCGCGGCGCCCGCGTTCGTCGCTCCAGACCCGCCGGTCGCGAGACGGGGTGCCACCCGATGAACCTCGACGCCACCACTCCGGTCGTCTTCGACCCCACCACTCCCGTCGTCCACGACCCAACCACTCCCGTCGTCTTCGACAACGTCACCATCCGGTATGCCGGCAGCGCCCGGCCCGCGCTCCGCTCGGCCTCGTTCGTGCTCCAGGAGGGCGAGCTCGTCGTCGTCACCGGCCGCACCGGCTCGGGGAAGTCCACCCTGCTCGGGGCGGTCAACGGGACGGTGCCGCACTTCACCGGCGGGCACCTGTCCGGCCGGGTCACCGTCTGCGGTCGGGACACCCGCACCCACCGGCCCCGAGACCTCGCCGGCGTGGTGGGCGTGGTGCGTCAGGACCCGCTGGCGGGCTTCGTGACCGACACCGTGGAGGAGGAGCTGGCCTACACCCTCGAGCAGCTGGCCCTCGACCCACCCGCCATGCGACGCCGGGTCGAGGAGGTGCTCGACCTGCTCGGGATCGCTGACCTCCGCGACGCCCCCCTGCGCGACCTGTCCGGTGGCCAGCAGCAGCGGGTCGCGATCGGCTCCGTGCTGACCGCCAGCCCGCGCCTGCTGGTCCTCGACGAACCGACCTCGGCGCTCGACCCGACCGGCGCCGAGGAGGTCCTCGCGACGCTCTCGCGGCTGGTCCACGACCTCGGCCTGACCGTCGTGCTGTCGGAGCACCGGCTCGAACGCATCGTCGGCACGGCCGACCGGGTCATCGTGGTCGCCGACGACGGCACGGTCAGCGACGGACTCCCTCGCGACGTCATGGCCACTGGGCCGCTCGCCCCACCGGTGGTCCACCTGGGCCGATGGGCCGGCTGGCAGCCGCTGCCGCTGACGATCCGTGACGCGCGTCGGGCTGCCACGACCCTGCGAGCCGAACTGGCCCGCGATGTGGGTGGAGCGTCTGTCGTCGAGCCCACCGACCCCGAACCGCGAGCCTCGTCACCCGCCCGAGTCGCCGCCGCCGGCGTCGACGTCACCCACGGAACCGTGGCCGCCGTCCGGTCTGTCGACCTCTCGCTGCGCGACGGCGAGGTCGCAGTTCTGATGGGCCGCAACGGTTCTGGCAAGTCGTCGCTGCTGTGGGCCCTGCACGGGACTGGCGCGCGACGGGCCGGCGAGGTCCGCGTCAGCACTGACTCCGGGACCAGCGTCGACCCCGCCACCGAGTCCCCCAGGAACCGTCGTAGCCACATCGGCCTCGTGCCTCAGAGCGCCCCAGACCTGCTCTACCTCGACTCGGTCCGGGCCGAGTGCCACCAGGCCGACCACGAGGCCGGAGCCGAGCCCGGCGCGACGCGCGCCACCCTCGACCGGCTGGCACCCGGCATACCGGACGACCACCACCCGCGCGACCTGTCCGAGGGACAACAGCTCGCCCTGGTCCTGGCGATCCAGCTCGCCGCTGCCCCCGGCGCCCTGTTGCTCGACGAGCCCACGCGCGGTCTGGACTACCCGGCCAAGGCCGTCCTCGGGGGTCTGCTGCGCGACCTCGCGGCGAGCGGTCGGGCACTGGCAGTGGCCACCCACGACGTCGAGTTCGCCGCCGCGGTGGCCGACCGCGTCGTCGTCATGTCGGAGGGCCGGATCGTCGCCGACGGCGCGGCCACGGACATCCTCTGCGACTCCCCCGCCTTCGCACCGCAGGTGGCCAAGGTCCTCGCACCGGTCCGGATGCTGCGGCTCGACCAGGTGCAGGCCGCCGCGGCGGCGACCACGGGAGGTGCCCGCTGATGGCCTCCCCGATCAGCGTCATCGCGCTGCGGCCCCGCTCCACGGTGGCCCTCGTCCTCGTCTCGCTCGCGGGACTGCTCGCCTTCGGGTGGCCGCTCTTCGCCACGGCGGACTCCCGACTCGGCCAGAATGCCGATGCCCCCCTCGTCTTCGCGCTCCTGCTGCCGCTGCTGATGGCCGTCGTGCTGTTCGAGATCAGCGAGGGCGGCCTCGACGTCAAGGCCGTGGCGATGCTCGGCGTGCTGTCCGCCGTGGGTGCTGCGCTGCGCCCGCTGGGCGCCGGCACCGCTGGCCTCGAGACCGTCTTCTTCCTGCTCATCCTCGGCGGCCGCGTGTTCGGGCCCGGCTTCGGGTTCGTCCTGGGGTCGACCACACTGTTCGCCTCGGCGCTGATCACCGGTGGCGTCGGGCCGTGGCTGCCCTACCAGATGCTGGGTGCGGCCTGGGTCGGTCTCGGGGCGGGCCTGCTGCCACGGGTCCCTGCTCGCTGGGAGGTCCTGCTGCTCGCCGGCTACGGCGCGATCGCCGGCCTGCTCTACGGCGTGGCCCTCAACTTCTCGTTCTGGCCGTTCGCCAGTGGGCTCCAGAGCGACCTGTCCTTCGTGGCCGGGGCCGCGCCGTGGGAGAACCTGCGCCGGTTCGGGGTCTTCTCGCTGGCCACGTCCCTGTGGTGGGACCTTGGTCGCGCCGTGACCAACGTCGTCCTCGTCGCCGTGACCGGGCGCGCCGTCCTCGGGACGTTGCGCCGCGCCTCACGGCGGGCCGCCTTCGACGCGGAGGTGGCGTTTGTCGAAGAGCACCGGGACCACGGGGCGGGCGTCGACGACGAGCCGGCCACGCGGCATACGCTGCAGGGATGAGCACGCACACCTCGCTGCCCATCCGCACCGTCACCGACCCCGACGTCAAGGCCACCTATGCGACCGACGAGTCGGTCGGTGCCACCGCGCCCGACGACTTCGAGGTGGTGCGGGCCCGCGACCTCGACGACGTCGTCGAGGTGATGCGCTGGGCCCACGAGACGCGCACGCCGGTGGTGCCGCAAGGCGCCCGCAGCAGTCTCACGGGCAGCTCGGTGGCGATCAAGGGCGGTGTCGTCCTCAACACCGAGGGGCTCGACTCGATCACGACCGTCGACCCCCTCGAAGGCCTGGCCGTGCTCGGGCCCGGCGTCATCACCAAGGACCTCAAGGACGCCGTCGCCGTGCAGGGACTGTTCTACCCACCCGACCCCGCCAGCTCGGCGTTCTGCACGATCGGCGGCAACGTCGCCACCAACGCGGGTGGCCTGTGCTGCGTCAAGTACGGCGTCACCGCCGACTACGTGCGCGCCCTTCAGGTGGTGCTGCCCGGCGGTGAGGTGATCCGCACCGGACACCGCACCGCAAAGGGAGTGGCCGGCCTCGACCTCACCGGCCTGTTCGTGGGCTCCGAGGGGACGCTCGGCGTGGTCACCGAGGTCACCACCCGGCTCCTGCCCGCGCCCGACCCCGCCCTCACGGTGCTGGCGACCTTCGACTCGCTCGACGCGGCCGGACGGGCCATCGTCGCGCTGCGCCACGAACGCCACGTGCCCTCGCTCGTCGAGCTGCTCGACCGGGCGGCGGTGGCGGCCGTGCAGTCCCTGGCCGACTACGGCTTCCCGCAGGGCTGCGAGGCGGTGCTGCTCGTCCAGTCGGACCGCCCCGACCACACCGCGGAGGACGTGCAGCGGTATTCCGTGCTGCTCACCGACGCGGGCGCCGTGGACGTCGCCGTGGCCAACGACGCAGCCGAGGCCGACCTGCTGCTCGCCGGCCGCCGAGCGCTCAGCCCGGCCCTGGAAGCCAAGGGCTCGCGCTACCTCGAGGACGTCTGCGTGCCCGTGGGGCGGCTCACCGACCTGATCCGCACCGGGCAGGCGATCGCCGCCCAGCACGGCCTGGAGGTGGTGATGGCCGGCCACGCAGGCGACGGCAACCTGCACCCGAGCATCTTCTTCGACCCCGCCGACCCGGCCAGCCGCGAGCGCGCCCACCGCGCGTTCACCGAGATCATCACGGCGGCACTCCAGATGGGCGGCACCATCACCGGCGAGCACGGTGTGGGCACCCTCAAGGCGCCCTGGCTGTCCCAAGAGCTGGGGGAACGCGAGCTCGAACGCCAGCGGGCGGTCAAGGCGCTGTTCGACCCGCGCGGGATCCTCAACCCGGGCCGCGTCTACTGGTCCTGAGGCCGCCTCCCGTCATCGACCGATCGGGGCACTGGTAGAAACGGGGGCATGAGCAGCATCGATCTCCACCGCAGTGAGTCCTGGTTGACCCGCGAGGAGCTCGATGCGGCGCGGGAGCGGCTCCCCATCCTCTACGTCGACGCAGTGCCCGTGCGGGTGGACGAGCGGGGCTCCGTGACCGCCGTCGGCCTGCTGCTGCGCGCCTCCGACGGAGCGATGAACCGCGAGCTCGTCTCGGGCCGCGTGCTCTACCACGAGCGCGTGCGGGACGCGCTGATCCGGCACATCGAGAAGGACCTGGGCCCGATGGCCCTCCCGCAGATCCCGGCCAGCCCTCAGCCGTTCACGGTGGCCGAGTACTTCCCGACGCCCGGGGTCACCCCGTTCCACGACCCGAGGCAGCACGCGGTGTCACTCGCGTTCGTCGTCCCGGTGGCTGGTGACTGCCAACCCCAGCAGGACGCGCTCGACCTCGCCTGGCTCACCCCCGAGGAGGCGGTCGCGCCCTCGCTCCTGGAGGAGATGGACGGTGGCCACGGCGTGCTGCTGCGCCAGGCGATGGCTCACCTCGGCCACCCGCTCTGAGCGCCCACAAGCACGACGACTGGGGCCGCCCGGCGGAAATCGGCCGATCCTCAACCGAACGGCTGACCCAGATCGACCGACCGCAGGAGCACAATGGTCTCGTGCCGGGGGAAATCGCCACATACCTCCTCGGAGCCCAAGGGGGCATCGAGGACGATTTCGCACGCCTGTATGCCGCCACGAATCCGGTTGTCCTGCGCTACCTGCGCGTCACGACCGACGCCGACCAGCCCGCCGACCTGGCCCTGGGTGCGTGGTCCACGGCCCTGCACCAGCTGAAGGTCTGCCCGGCCGATGACGACGCCTGGCTCGAGGTGGTCGTCGGCTCTGCCCGCGAGGCCGCTGCAGGCAGCCTCCGGCTCGACGGGGACACCCCGTCGACCGGCACCGGCGCCACGAACCCGGACGACGTGGACCAGGCCATCGAGTCGCTCCGCACGTTGCCGGCCGACCAGGCCGACGTGCTGGCGATGGGGGTCATCGCCAACCTGGGTCGCGAGGCAACCTCGCGCCTGACCGGCCACGAGCCCGGTGCCGTGCTCGCCCTCGTGCAGGAGGGGCAGGAGCGCCTGGCGACCTCCTTCGAGGACCTGATCGCGGCGCTCCGCGCAACCGCCCGTCCCGACGAGGTCGCGGACCTGCTGCTCGTCACCCCCCTCATGGCTGCCGCCCTCACCCGTCCGGCACCCGCTGCTGCGCCCCAGGCGGCGCCGATGGGTAAGGGCGCGGCGTGGGCTGAGGCCTTCGAGGCTTCCCTGTCCGCCCCTGCGGTGGTCGAGCCCCTGGGCCTGGCGTCCCTGGCGCAGGCGCCGTCGAGCGCGTTCCACCTGACAGCCGTCGGCTCGCCCACCGGAGCTCCGAGCCGGCCGGCACGAGCCGGCGTGGCCGCGACCGTCTGGGTCGTCGCCCTCGGTGGCGTGGGCACGGCGGCCGCGATGAGCGGCCTGCTGACCGCCGCCATCGACGGCATCCTCGGCGACAGCGGCCGCCCGGCGGTGATCACCGCGCAGGGCCGGGTCACCCCCGGGACACCGTCCACCGGCGACGGCACCACGGCCGGTGAACCGGAGCCGAGTGCTGGTGGCGGTACGGCTGGCCGGACACCCGGCACGAGCCAGCCGGTCGGGTCGCGCGGCACTGGCAGCGTCACGCAGGCCGTGTCGCTCCCGGGCGAGTCGACCGTTGCGCAGATCGTGCTGGCGTCCTACGTTCCCCCGGACCGCTCGACCCCGTCGACACCCGCGGGGACCCCCGCCACGCCCGCCACGCCGACCAGCCCGGCTACGCCGACGCCGACCACGCCACCCACCACGCCTCCACCGCAGACCGTCGCTCCCCAGCCCGGCAAGGGCGCTGGACCCGTGAAGGCAGGCAGCGGCAGCGCCCATGGCCCGGCCAAGGCAGCCGCCAAGGCCGCGAAGAAGGCAGCAAGGGCCGCGGCCAAGGCAGCCAAGGCACAGGCAAAGGCCGACGCCAAGGCCGCGAAGAAAGCCAGGGTTGCCAAGGCGGCCAAGGACAAGGCCGCGAAAGCCAAGGCCGCGAAAGCTGCCAAGGCCAAGGCCGCTGCCAAAGGCAAGGGCAAGGGCCACAAGGGCAACGCCAGGGCCTGAGCACTGCGGCCGGAGCGGTTCACGGTTCGCCGAGGACGCCCTGGCTCCCGCCTGAGGGGGCCAGTTCGCAGGCTCAGGCCTTGCGACGGCTCTTGCGGTCGGCCACGTCCATGGCGTCGGCTTCCTCGGGGCTCGGCGCGGTGCCGCCGAGCCGGGTCGGCAGCAGGTGCCGCTCGGCGTCGGGCCACGCGGGATAGCGGTCCTGGTCGGCGCGCAGCTGGGCGTCCATGACGGCCCGCACCCGAATCGTGGCCAGACCCGGCTTCTCGTCGGCGCCGACCTCGATGGGGGCGCCGACGGTGATGAGCAGGGGAATGCCGTGCCGGCCCATCTTGCGCGGCTGGCCCTTGGTCCAGACCCGCTGCGAACCCCAGATCGTGACCGGCAGGATCGGCACGCCGGCCAGCTGCGCGAGGCGGACGGTGCCGGACTTGAAGGCCTTGAGCTCGAAGGACCTGGAGATGGTGGCCTCGGGGAAGACGCCGATGATCTCACCGCTCTGGAGCGCGTCACGGGCGGCGTCGAACGACCCCAGACCGGCCTCGCGGTCGACCGGGATGTGCTTCATCCCCTTCATCAGCGGGCCGGCCACGGGGTTGGACCAGATCGACTTCTTGGCCATGAACCGCACGTAGCGCCCGGCCTTCACACCGACCAACCCGGCATACGTGAAGTCGAAGTAACCGGTGTGGTTGATCGCCATCACCGCTCCCCCATCACGGGGCACGTGCTCAAGGCCCTTCATGGAGATCTTGAGGCCCTGGGCGGCGAACAACGCACGGGCGAACCCGATGACGGGGGTGTAGACGGGTTCCATGGGCCAACCCTAGGGGTCGAGTTTGCGTAACAGCCGCGCGAGGTGCGCGCGATCGCGCTCCGAGAGCGCCGAGAGGTATGCCGCGGACTCACCATCGCGCGCCTCGTCCACCTCCGCGAGCAGTGCTCGTCCGGGCTCGGTGAGCTCGACGAGGACGGCCCGTCGGTCCGTGGGGTCGGGGACGCGGCGGACCAGGCCACGCTCTTCCAGCCCGTCCAGCACCTCGGTGACCGACCGCGGGGCGATCCGCAAGTGGGCCGCGATGGTGCCCATCCGCGCCGACTCGTGCCGGTGCACGACCCGCAGGGCGCGGGCCTGGTGGGGCGACAGGTCCCAGGGCGCGAGGCTGTCGGACCAGCGCCGGCGCATCGCCTTCGCGCTGCGCATGAGGAGCTCGGAGAGCGGCTCCTGCCCGTCCGTCGTCGCCATCCGGGAATAGTAGCGGTCCTTAGTCGTGTTGCATCATTGTGAGGTAACCTCATCAATACGACCACCACAATCACCACCTCAGAGAGAGGTGATGTCCTTGGACAGCACCCAGAACCTCGACACCCACTCACCCGGCGACAGGGGTGGCCGCGGAGGACGCGGCGCCATGCAGCCGTCCCGGGCAGACCGCCAGCAGCTGGCCGAGTCGCCCGTCCCCCTCTCGCGACTGGCCGGGCTCTTCCGCCCCCACCGCTGGACCATCAGCGTGGTGATGGCGCTCATCGTCGCCTCCTCGGCGATCTCGCTCGCCCAGCCCTTCCTCATCCGCACCGTCATCGACGACGCGCTCCCCCACCAGGACGTGCGGCTGCTCGTCCTGGCCGTCGCCGGCATGCTCGGCGTGACCATTGCGAGCTCGCTGCTCGGCGTCGTCCAGACCTGGCTGTCCACCGGCCTCGGCCAGCAGATCATGCACACCCTGCGCACCCAGGTGTTCGACCACCTGCAGCGACAGTCGATGGACTTCTTCAAGCGCACCCGTGGTGGTGAGGTCCAGTCGCGCCTGACCAACGACATCGGCGCCATGCAGTCGGTCGTCACCAGCACCGCCACCTCGGTGGCCTCCAACGTCACCACTGCCGTCGGCACCGCCCTGGCGATGGTGGCGCTCAGCTGGCGGCTCAGCCTCCTGTCGCTGCTCGTCATCCCTCCAGCCGTCTGGCTGACCCGACGAGTGGCCCTGCTGCGCCGCGAGATCACCAGCCAGCAGCAGCGTCGTCTCGCCGACCTGCAGACCCAGGTCGACGAGGGCCTGTCGGTCAGCGGTGTGCTGCTGACCAAGACCCTCGGCGCCGGCGGCACCGCCTCCCGCCGGTTCGAGGAGACCTCGACCAGCCTGGTCGACCTCGAGATCCGTTCCCAGCTCGCCGGCCGGTGGCGGATGGCCACCATGAGCATCGTCTTCGCCGCCATCCCCGCGGCGATCTACCTCGCCGCAGGCTTCCCCGCGACCTCGGGTGGCATGACGATCGGCACCCTGGTCGCCTTCACTGCCCTCCAGTCCGGCATCTTCCGGCCACTCATGGGGCTGCTCAACCTCGGCGCCCAGTGGATCTCCTCGATGGCGCTGTTCAGCCGGATCTTCGGTTACCTCGACCTGACCGTCGACGTCGCTCCCCCCACCGACCCCACCCGCATCGATCCCACGACCATCAGCGGCGAGGTCCGGTTCGAGGCGGTCAGCTACGCCTATCCCGACGGCGACACCCAGGCCCTGCGCGACATCGACCTGGTCGTCCCCGCCGGGACGACCCTGGCCCTCGTCGGCGAGACCGGCTCCGGCAAGAGCACCCTCGCCGCCCTCGTCTCCCGCCTGCACGACCCCGGATCCGGTCGGGTGACCATCGACGGACACGACCTGCGCGACCTGTCGCTGGAGGACCTGGCAGCCGTCGTCGGCGTGGTCTCCCAGGAGGCCTACCTCGTGCACGCCTCGATCCGCGACAACCTCCTGCTGGCCCGCCCCGGCGCCAGCGAGGCCCAGCTGTGGCGGTCGCTCGCGGCGGCCCAGATCGACGACCTCGTGGCCGGCCTGCCCGAGGGGCTGGACACCATGGTCGGCGCGCGTGGCCACCGGTTCTCCGGTGGCGAGAAGCAGCGACTGGCCATCGCCCGCACCCTCCTTCGGGACCCCAGGGTGCTCGTCCTGGACGAGGCGACCAGCGCCCTCGACAACGACACCGAGCGTGAGCTGCAGCGCGCCCTGGACACCCTCAGCGCCGGCCGCACCACCATCACCATCGCGCACCGGCTGACCACCATCGAGTCCGCCGACCAGATCGCCGTCCTCGCCCACGGCCGGGTCGTCGAGACCGGAAGCCACGCCTCGCTCCTCGCTGAAGGCGGCCGCTACGCGCACCTCGCGGGGTCGGCCACGGCGTTCGTGGCGGCGTGAGGACTGAGCCGGGCACACGGCATACCCGCTAACCGGTTCGCAACCACCCCGAGCGGGATGGGAAGATCGCGCCATGACCGATGCACCCACCTCGTCCGGCTGCCACCATCCCCGACAAGCCCTCGATCGACGGGCTCGAGGACACGTGGGCGCAGGTATGGCGGGAGCAGGGCACCTACACCTTCGACCGTGACTCGGCGCTGGCGAAGGGGCGCGAGGCGGTCTTCTCGATCGACACCCCGCCGCCCACCGCCAGCGGCAGCCTGCACATGGGGCACGTGTTCTCCTACACGCACACCGACTGCATGGCGCGCTACAAGCGGATGCAGGGCCTCGAGGTGTTCTACCCGATCGGCTGGGACGACAACGGGCTGCCGACCGAGAAGCGTGTGCAGAACTACTACGGCGTGCGCGGCGATGCCTCGCTGCCCTACGTCGAGGGCTTCGAGCCGCCGCACCGCGGTGACGCCAAGAGCCTCAAGGCCGCCGACACCATGCCGATCTCCCGGCAGAACTTCATCGAGCTGTGCGACGAGCTGACCGTCGAGGACGAGAAGGCCTTCGAGTCGCTGTTCCGGCGGATGGGGTTCAGCCTCGACTGGGACATCAGCTACCGCACCATCGACGACCACTCACGCGCCACGGCCCAGCAGGCCTTCCTGCGCAACCTTGCCCGCGGCGAGGCCTACCAGTCCGAGGCTCCCGGTCTCTGGGACGTCACCTTCCAGACCGCGGTCGCCCAGGCCGAGCTCGAGGCACGTGACTACCCCGGCGCCTACCACCGCGTCGCCTTCCACGGCGCCGACGGCCCGATCCACATCGAGACGACCCGCCCAGAGCTGATCCCGTCCGCGGTGGCCCTCATCGCCCACCCCGACGACGAGCGGTATGCCGCGTTGTTCGGCACCACGGTTCGCTCACCGCTGTTCGGGGTCGAGATCCCCGTGGTCGCCCACCCGGCCGCCGAGCCGGACAAGGGCGCCGGAATCGCGATGTGCTGCACCTTCGGCGACCTCACCGACGTGATGTGGTGGCGCGAGCTGCAGCTGCCGACGCGGTCGATCATCACCCGCTCGGGCCGGATCCAGGCCGAGGTGCCGGAGTGGCTCGCGGGCGGCCCGGGCGAGCAGCTGTTCGCCGAGCAGGTCGCGACCAAGACGACCTTCAGCGCCCGCGAGGCGATCGTGGCGGCGCTGCGTGAGTCCGGCGACCTCGACGGAGAGCCGAAGGCCACCCAGCGCAAGGCCAACTTCTACGAGCGGGGCGAGAAGCCGCTCGAGATCGTCACGTCGCGGCAGTGGTACATCCGCAACGGCGGACGCGACGCCGACCTCAACGCCGAGATGATCGAGCGCGGCCGACAGGTCGCCTTCCACCCGGGGTTCATGCAGGCCCGCTACGAGAACTGGGTGAGCGGCCTCAACGGTGACTGGCTGGTCTCGCGGCAGCGCTTCTTCGGCGTGCCGATCCCCGTCTGGTACCCGCTCGACGACAACGGCGACCCGGTGTTCGACAAGCAGCTCGTCCCGGCCGAGGACCAGCTTCCGGTGGACCCGGCGGCCCAGGCACCCGAGGGCTACGACGAGTCGCAGCGCGGCCAGGCCGGTGGGTTCGTCGGTGACCCCGACATCATGGACACCTGGGCGACGTCCTCACTGACGCCGCAGATCGCCGGCCGCTGGCGCGACGACCCCGAGCTGTTCGCCGGGGTCTTCCCGATGGACGTCCGCCCGCAGGGGCACGACATCATCCGCACCTGGCTGTTCTCGACGGTGGTGCGCTCGCACTTCGAGTTCGACTCGGTCCCGTGGCGCAACGCCGCCCTGTCCGGGTGGATCCTCGACCCCGACCGCAAGAAGATGAGCAAGTCCAAGGGCAACGTCGTCACGCCCGAGGACGTCGTCAAGGAGCACAGCGCCGACGCGGTGCGCTACTGGGCGGCCAGCGGTCGCCTCGGCGCCGACGCGGCCTACGACACCGGCCAGATGAAGGTCGGCCGACGCCTCGCCATCAAGATCCTCAACGCGACGAAGTTTGCGCTGTCCTTCGGCGAAGTCGACATCCAGAACAGCGGAGAGGTGGACGGCGAGCTGCACACTGCGGTCACCAACCCGCTCGACCGCGCCATGCTGGCCCAGCTCGGCGAGGTCGTCGCGAAGGCGACAGCGGGTTTCGAGGCCTGGGACCACACGCGCTCGCTCGAGGTGAGCGAGACGTTCTTCTGGACCTTCTGCGACGACTACCTCGAGCTGGTCAAGGACCGTGCCTACGGTGGACAGGGCGAGGCCGAGGCTGCGTCGGCGAGGGCTGCCCTGCGCATCGCCCTCGACGTGCTGCTGCGGCTGTTCGCGCCGATGCTGCCCTACGTCACCGAAGAGGTGTGGTCGTGGTGGCACGAGGGTTCGGTCCACCGGGCCCCCTGGCCGACCACCGCGGACGCGGCTGCTGGAGCGGGCGGCGACCCGGCCCTCCTGACCGCCGTCGGCGAAGCCCTGGCCGGGGTGCGCAAGGCCAAGTCCGAGGCCAAGGTCGGCATGCGTGCCGAGGTGGCTTCGATCGTGCTGGCCGGTTCCGGCGAGTGGGCTGACCGGGTGCGGCTCGCCGAGGCGGACCTGCGCGCGGCCGGCCGGATCACGGGCACGATCGGCTATGCCGAGGCCGAGACCCCCGAGGTGCGCGACGCCGAGCTGATCCCGGTGGAGAAGCCGAAGGCCTGAGCGCGACGGGTTCCGTTGGGCTGCACCGTGATCCACGGGACATCCCAACCGGCGATCCGGAGCTCGCGGCTGGCGAACCGTCCCTCGTCGAGCAGGGTCACCTGGCCGGTCGCCGGGTCGTAGACGTCCAGCACGCGGTCCCCGTCACCGGGTAGGACGAGGGTGACGTGTCGCGGCAGCACCCCGTTGCCGATGTAGAGCAGGGCGGGTTCGCCGTCCGCGACGACCTCCACCAGCCGCGCGTGCGCCTCCCGCAGGCCACCGCGCGTCAGCGGGCGCACCGCCCGCAGCTCGTAGTCCGTGCCCCGTCTGGAGGCCCCGAACTCGAGCTCCTTGCGGGCCCCCCACGGGGGCGTGCCCAGCGCGCGCGGCCAAGGCACGTTGAGTCGTCTCCCGCCGGCATACAGGCGATTGGTGCGTCCCATGACGACCCGCTCGTATGCCGCGAAGCGCTCCTTCTCGGTCGCGCCCGCCGGGGCGTCGCCCCGCGGGCCCTCACCGGTGACGATCCACCGGGCGAAGGCCGGGTTCACGAGCATCCGCGCGACGGTGAGGCAGGCGGAACCGCAGGTCACCGGACTCTGCTGGATCGGGCCGATGTCACCGCTGCGTAACCGGTACCCCAAGGACATGGCCCCATCCTCGCGGGTGGCGCCGCAAACTTCTACCAGTCTGGATGACGGTGTGGCTGTCGGCTCACCAGCGCGTCGACCGTCCGGTGTGCGCCAGCAGGCGCGCCGCTGGTGTCGCCCAGTCGGACACCTCGACCGGCGGCCCGAAGCGGAACGGGCGGTCGGCCTCCGTGACGTGGTCGCGCGCGATCGGCCAGAGGTCCATGGCCAGACCCGGCGGGATCGACCGCGGCTGACCGATCGCCTCCGCGACGTCCCAGCCGTGCAGGGTGATCTCCAGGGCGCCGACGGCTCCGAGCAGCTCGCGGGGCAGGCTCAGCTCCCCCAGCTCGACGCCACCGCCGCGCTCCGGGTGCCAGTGGCCCAGCAGGCCCCGCGCCCGGATGCAGATGCTGTCGAGCAGGTCGGCCCCCGCCGTCGGCGGCTCGGAGGGCACCAGGCTGAGCGAGGTCGCCTGCGCTGCCGCCGCCATGGCCTCCAGCGAGTCGTCCATGTGGACGAGCAGGTCGCGCAGGGTCCACCCGCGACACGGCGTCGGTCGGTCGAGGTCGTCCTCGGTCACCTGCACCAGGCTGGCGCGGGTGTAGGCAATGGCCCGCTCGAGCAGCTCGACTGCACTGGGCGGCCGGCTCTGACCGGTCGCGGTGTCCATCGTCGACCTCACGCGGGACCGGAGTAGTCGGCCGGCAGCGAGGCCGGCAGACCGAACTTCTCGAACAGCGCGTGGTCGAAGAAGGCCGCCACGTGGCTGACCTTGCCCGCACCGTCCAGCGTGAGGACCTGCAGGTGGAACGGCGTGAACGGGCCGTCAGGCTGGCGCATGTAGAGCCCGAACGCCGGCTGTCCGTTGGCGCTGGTCGCCACCATCGGCATGTCGTGCAGCCCACCGGGACACTGCGTGTCGATCAGGCGGCCGATGTTCTCGGCACCGACGTACCAGCCCGTGAACGGCGGCATCTCCCAGACGGCGTCGCGCGTGAGCATCCCGACGATGGCGTTGATGTCCTTGTCCCAGAACGCCTTCACATAGCGCTCGAGCATCTCCTGCTGCTGTGGGTCGAGGTCGGCCTCCACCTGGTCCTGCGTCACGTGCGCCTTGGCAAGCTGGGCATGCGCCCGCTGGAGGGCGCTGTTGACCGCGGCCTCGGTCGTCTCGAGCGCCTCGGCAACCTCGGAAGCCTTCCACCGCAGCACGTCGCGCAGGATCAGCACGGCGCGCTGGCGAGCCGGCAGGTGCTGGAGGGCAGCGATGAAGGCCAGCCGGATGCTCTCGCGCTGCGCGACGATCGCCGCCGGGTCGGACGTCTCCCCGGCCACCAGCGGGTCGGGCGCAGGCTCCAGCCACGACACCTCGGTGGACTCCACCAGCTGGTCACCCGCGTTGCTCGACGGCGTCCCCAGACCGGCCGGCAGCGGCCTGCGGTTCTTGCCCTCCAGAGCGGTGAGGCAGACGTTCGTGGCGATCCGGTAGAGCCAGGTCCGCACCGACGACCGGCCCTCGAACGCTGCGTAGGCCCGCCATGCGCGCAGGTAGGTCTCCTGGACCAGGTCCTCCGCATCGTGGATGGACCCGGTCATGCGGTAGCAGTGGGCCGTGAGCTCGCGCCTGAAGGCGTCGGTGGCCTCGGGAAAGTCCGCCACGTCAGCCCGCTCGCGCACCTGGGTCATCGGGTCCTCCTCCAGTCGTCCGACCATCATGTCCACCCTAGGCACACCCGTGCCACATCAGGACAGACTGCCCCAGCCCGGATAACTCATCGGTGGGTAACAAACTGTCTCCGATTCGCCGGGTTGCTCGCCATCACCGGCGCTGCTTCCCTAAGGTCGATGACCGTGACACGACGCGGGCTGGGTCTGGGGCTGGGGCTGGCGGGGGCAGGAACGCTGCTCCTCGCTGCGTGGGTGTCCGCCGCCGGCCCGGTGGGCGTGTTCGCGCGGCAGGACTTCTCCGGTGAGGAGGCCAAGGCACCGGGCGAGAACTACGGGCCGGAGGCGACACTCTCCGCGACGAACCAGGGCCTGAAGCGCGCCGACGTCCGGGTCAGCGACCCGCTGCTGGTCACCCTGGTCAGCTTTGCCATGAAGCTGGTGCTGGCCGTCGTGGTCATCGTGGTCCTCGTCGCCATCGGCAGGGCGCTGCGTGACAGGTGGGCGACGCGCGAGGTGGACGACGCCGACCAGGAGCCGGTGGACGTGCTCCCCGAAGCGCTGCTCGAAGGGGCCCGCGAGGGCGAACAGCTCCTCGCCCGCGGCACGCCCGCCAATGCCGTCATCGCCGCGTGGGTGGCCCTGGAGGACGCCGTCAGGGGCGCCGGGGTGAGGGACGACGACTCGCGGACCTCGGCCGAGCTCGTGACGACGGTGCTGCGCTCCTACCGCGTGGACCGGGCACCGCTGGACACCCTGGCCGCGCTCTACCGGGAGGCGAGGTTCTCCAGGCACCCCGTGGCCGAGGAGCAGCGGGCCACCGCCCGCGAGGCCCTCGTCCAGGTGCAGGCCGACCTGCGGCGCACAGTCGCCCAGATGGCTCGGGCCAGGGCGGCGAAGGCCACGGCTGACCAGACCAAGGCGTCAACGCGGTGATCCGTCGTCTCGCGGGCCTCGAGCCGGCCCAGCTGCTCCTCGTCGTGCTCGCCATCTGCGTCGCCGTGGGTGCACTCGCGGTGGCCGTGCCGGTTCTCGGCAACGCCGGGATGCTCCTGGCCTCCGCCGGCCTGTTCGCAGCCCTCGGCGTCCTCGCCCAGTGGCTCTGGCAGTCCCGGCAGTCGACCGACTGGGACAACACCTTCACCGAGACCGCCCCGCCACGCGGTGCCGACTCGCGGATCGGCCGGCTCGCGGCAGACGTGCGCGACACCGCCTCGGGCAACCCCGTCCCCGCGTCCCGGGTCCACACCGCCCTCAGCGGCCTCGCGGTCGAACGGCTGCGGGACCGTCGCGGCGTGACGGCCCCGGACGAGGGCCAGGCTGCGCTGGGACCCGACCTCACGGCATACCTCGCCGGACCCCCGACCACCCGCGTCACCGCCGCCCAGCTCGCGGCGTTCATCACCACCCTGGAGGAGCTCTAAGTGACCCTGACCCTCGACGAGGTCGCCGCCCGCGCGACCGCCATCCTCACCGAGGTCGAACGCGCCGTCGTCGGCAAGCGGCAGAGCCTGGAGATCGTGCTGTCCGGCATCCTCGCCGGTGGCCACGTGCTGATGGAGGACTTCCCCGGGCTCGGCAAGACGCTGGCCGCGCGCTCGTTCGCGCAGGCGCTGGGACTGGACTTTGCGCGCGCCCAGTTCACCCCTGACCTGCTCCCCAGCGACCTGACCGGGTCGTTCCTCTACGACCAGCGCACCCACGAGTTCACCTTCCGCAAGGGACCGCTGTTCACGGGGCTGCTGCTGGCCGACGAGATCAACCGCACGCCCCCGAAGACCCAGTCGGCGCTGCTTGAGGCGATGCAGGAAGGGCAGGTGACGGTGGAGGGCGAGACGTTCGCGCTGCCCAAGCCCTTCCACGTCCTCGCGACCGCGAATCCCGTTGAGTACGAAGGGACCTACCCCCTGCCGGAGGCGCAGCTCGACCGGTTCCTGCTACGGGTGAGCTTCGGCTACCCGAGTGCCGCCGACGAGTGGGAGGTGCTGCAGCGACGGATGGCCCGCCAGCAAGAGGCCCAGGTGGTCGCCAGCGTGACCGACGGCGCCGGCCTCATCGAGATGCAGCAGGCGGTCGAGACGGTGACCGTCGACGAAGGGGTCGGCCAGTACTGCGTGCGCCTCGTCGCCGCGACGCGCACCCACCAGAACCTGCTGATGGGTGCCTCACCTCGCGCCTCGCTCGCCCTCCTGCTCACGTCGAGGGCGTATGCCGTCCAGCGGGGCCGCGACTACGTCACCCCCGAGGACGTCAAGGCCGTGGCGCACGCCTGCCTCGACCACCGCGTCACCGTGCGCCCCGAGCTGTGGATGAACGACGTCTCGGCCGCCAGCGTCGTCGACAGCGTGCTCTCGTCGGTGCCCACCCCAGCGGCCACTGGGGCCGGGCCGCGGACCGGCTTCGAGCGTCCATGACGGCGGTCCCCGGGCGACGGCTGGAGGCACGCTGGCGGGTGACGTCGGCGCACATCCGCGCGCTGTTCCTCGGTCTGCTGCTCGTCGGCGCGGGCGTCGTGCTGCGACGGCCCGATGCGCTGGTGTTCGGGGCCCCGCTGCTCCTCGTGGGGCTGTGGGCCACAGCCACCCGGCCCACCGCGTCACCCCGTGGTGCACGCCGCGATCGCGCATCCCCTGCTGCGTGAGGGCCAGGCCACCAAGTGGGTCGCGACCATCACGCCCGGGCCCGGCGTCGAGGAGGCGGGCCTGGTGCTGCTGCCCACGCCGTACACGACCTTCACTCCCGGATTCCGTGCAGCCGCAACCGCATTCGCGTCGAGCACCGGCGCGCCGACTTCGCTCGAGGTCATCTGCCAGAGCACTCGCTGGGGTATGCGTCCGCTGGGCCCGGCGACGGTGGCCGTGAGCGGGGTCTTCGGCGCGTTCCGGTGGGAACCGGAGTCGGTGTCACTGCCGGCCATCCCGACGGTGCCCTTGCCGGACAGCTTCACTGCCCGGGTGCCCGTCCCGCGCCCGGACGGCCTGGTCGGGCAGAACCGGTCTCACCACCAGGGCAGCGGTGGCGAGCTCGACCAGATCCGCCCGTTCCGGTTCGGCGACCGGTTGCGCCGGGTGCACTGGCCGGTGTCGGTGCGCACCGGAGAGCTGCACGTCACGGCGACCCACGCCGACCAGGACAGCGAGATCCTGCTGCTCGTCGACGCGATGAACGACATCGGGCACAGCGAGGGCATCGGCGGGTCGACCAGCAGCCTGGACAACGCCGTCCGAGCAGCCGGGGCCATCGCCGAGCACTACCTGCGGACCGGCGACCGGGTCGGTCTCCTCGTCCTCGGCGCCCGGGACCTGCCGCACATCACGGCCGCCGCCGGCAGCAACCACCTCCGCCGCCTGCTCGACGTCCTGGCCCGGGTCAGGGTCGCCGACGGGACGGTCACCGACGAGAAGCGGCTGCGTTCCCAGCTGCGCCACCACGTCTCGGCCGGCACCCTTGCCGTCATCCTCACCCCCGCCATCTCCCCCGAGGTGCTGGCCCACGCCGTCGCCCTGGCTCGGCGCGGGATCTCCGTGGTCACGGTCGACACGCTGCCGTCCGACCTCGCCACCCCGGACATCCCGCAGGCGTGGCTCGCCCAGCTCTCCTCGGCCGCTGACGACCACCCGACCGAGACCCGGCTGGCCTGGCGCCTGCGGCTCCTCGAACGCAGCCGCGAGATGACCCGGGCCCGCCAGGCGGGTGTGCCGATCGTCCCGTGGGCCGGACCCGGCACCCTCGACCTCGTGCTGCGCGACCTTGGTCGCCGGTCCCGCGCCCCTCGGGTGGTGAGCCGCTGATGTCCCGCTCTCAGCTCGTGCTCCGCGGCAGCATCGCTGTCGCCTCGCTGACCCTGCTCGTGCTGACCCTGGCGGCCTCCCCGCACCCGATCATCGTGGCCGCCTTCGTCCTCGTGGCGCTGACGGTGTACGCCGCGGTCGAGCCGGACTCGGTCCTCGTCACGGTGCTGCTCGGCGGCCACGTCCTGCACTGGCTCTCCGCCGTGCCCGTGCCGGCCGACACCGCCGCCTGGGTCGGGCTGCTCGCCGCGGCCGGCGCAGGCCTGGTCCTGCACCTCACCGCGAGCCTCGCGGCCAGCCTGCCCGGTCCCGTGCCGGTGCCTCGGCTCAGCCTGCGGCGCTGGGCGCGACGGGGCGCCCTGGTCGCGGCCGGGACGGTGCCCGTGTGGGCCGTGGCGATGCTGTCCGGCCAGGAGGCGGTCAAGGGCGAGGTGTCGCTGACGTATGCCGCGATCGCAGCAGTCGCGTTCCTCACCTTCAGCGTGTGGCTGCTCAGCCGCGAGGACCGCCCCCGCCCCTGACGCCGGCACGCGGCATACCGGTGCATGCGGGGGGGCCGTCCGGTGAACCGGACGGCCCCTCCCGAGGTGACTGCTGGCGAGCGCTGCGT
>CAVUGH010000011.1:0-101771 GCA_963740865.1 uncultured Actinomycetota bacterium | reverse complement strand
GGGCTTGGCGGGTGCAGGCTTGGCGGGTGCAGGCTTGGCGGCGGCCGGCTTGGCCGTGGGCTTCGCTGCGGCCGGCTTGGCCGCGGCGGGCTTGGCTGCAACAGGCTTGGCCGGCTCGGGCGTCGCTGCCTCGGGGGCGGCGGGCTCGCTGGCTGCTGCCTCGGGGGCTGCAGGCTCGGGCTTGGCCGCCTCGGGGGCGGCCGGCTCGGGCGTCGCTGCCTCGGTGGCGGCCGGCTCGGTGGCCGTCTCGGGTGAGACGTCCTGCACCTGGTCGACGACCGGGGCATCCTGCGCCTGGTCGACGTCGTCCGCGTGAGCGGCGTCGTCAGCGTGCGCAGGGGTGGCCGTGCGGGCACGGCGCTGCTCAGCCATGGCCTCGGACTTCTTCTTGGTCGGACCGAGCACCATGATCATGTTGCGGCCGTCCTGCTTGGGGGCCGACTCGACCGTGCCCAGCTCGATGACGTCCTCGGCGAGGCGCTGGAGCAGGCGGAAACCCAGCTCCGGGCGGGACTGCTCGCGTCCGCGGAACATGATCGTCACCTTGACCTTGTCGCCGCCCTTGAGGAACCGCTCGACGTGGCCCTTCTTGGTGCCGTAGTCGTGCGGGTCGATCTTCGGGCGGAGCTTGATCTCCTTGATGACCGTGTTGACCTGGTTCTTGCGCGCTTCGCGAGCCTTCAGTGCCGCTTCGTACTTGAACTTGCCGAAGTCCATGAGCTTGGCGACGGGAGGCTTGGCCATCGGGGCAACCTCGACGAGGTCGAGGTCAGCCTCGGCGGCCAGACGCAGCGCGTCTTCGACGCGCACGATGCCGACCTGTTCTCCGTTGGGGCCAACCAACCGCACTTCGGGAACCCGAATGCGGTCGTTGATGCGAGGTTCGCTGATGTTGGTGCTCCTCTGCTGAAAGTTCAGTGTGTGTTGGTGCTCACTGTCCGGCCGCAGCAACGAAGAAAGGCTCCCCGTCGCCGTTGCGCGGGAAGCCTCACCTGATCCGATCACGAGTGTCACCAAAGGGGAGGTATGCCGCGTGGCTCGCGCCCACGGCATACGCCTTCGGTGACTCCGTTGACCCGGCAACCGTGAGGCTGACGCGGGTGGAAGCAGGTGCTGCTTCGCTTGCACACCGGGCCCGGTGCTGGGTCACCCTCTCAGGTCACCCGACGATGGACACGGCCGGTCGATCTGCAAGGCTACCAGCGTGAGCACCGAATCTCCCAATTCCCCCGAGGGGCCCGACGCCGGCACCGAGACAGTCGTCGCCGCAGGTCACGAGCAGGCCACCCGAGACATCGCCGAGGTGCCGGCCGTCGAGGTCATCACTACGGCCGCCATCCACCTGATGAGCGCCGCTGCGGTCAAGTGTGGCCTGGCAGAAGGGCCCGATGCGGGTGAGCACCTCGACCTGGACGAGGCGCGCCGGCTGATCAGCGCCCTCGCCGGCCTCATCACGGCGGCCGCCCCGGACCTGGGCAGCCAGCACGCCGCTCCCCTGCGCGACGGGCTGAAGTCGCTCCAGCTCGCCTTCCGTGAGGCCTCGGTGATCCAGGACCCGCCGGGCCAGGGACCGGGCGAGAAGCTCACCGGCTCGGTCGTCTGACGCACCCGGTCGCCCTGCCTGGCCGGTCGCGTCAGCGCACGTTGCGCACCGTCGTGGTGGACCGTGGCTCACGACCGCCCTCGGCGTACTGCTCCGCCCCGGACTCGTAGGTCTGGACCAGGTTGTTGCCGTGCAGCGCGATCCCCTCGGCCATGTTGGACGGCACGTCGATCGACTCCCGCTCCCCCGTGGCCCGGTCGATCCGGGTGAGGGTGCTGTGCTCGGACTCGCGCCCCTCGGACTGTGACACGTAGATGTAGTCGTCGTTGACCGCGATGCCCTGCATCTCCTGCTCGCCGGACATCACCACGCTGGACGTCGCGGCGACCGCGCCGTCATCCCCCACGTCGTAGCTGTAGATCGTGTCGGGACCATCGCCGTTGAACTGGGCGGTCCACAGCTGGCCGTCGTGGTAGGTCACGGTGCTGTAGCCCTCGACCGGGAAGCTGCCGTGCACTGCCGCAGTGGTGCCGTCGTCCGACGCCCGGATCTCGGACAGCGAGTAGAGCTGCACCTGACCGGCCCCGGACACCCAGACGTTGTCACCGTGCACGGCGACACCGCCGTAGTGGTCGATCCCCTCGAGCCGCACGGTGTTGAGGACCTCGCCCGTGGCGGCATCCTGGATGACGAGCAGGCCGTCCCCGGTGTCGTGGGCGTTGTACATCGTGGTCATCAGCAGGCCACCCCCCGCGTCGACCGCCAGACCCTGCGGAGTCCACGGCGAGTCCTCGCCGAGGAGCTGCCACAGCAGGTCCAGGGGCCGCAGGGGCAGGTCCGGGTCGAGGGGGATGTCGTGCCCGGGCTGCTCACTCGTCCCGTCGAGCGGGTCGGCGGGGCCACCACCGTGTCCGTCCGAGACCGCGCTGGTCTCGACCTGCGCCTGCAGCTCGGCGAACAGCTCAGCGGCGAGGGCACGAACACCCTGTGCAGCGGCCTCGACCTCGTGCACCAGCGTGGTGCCCCGGCGTTGGAAGGCGGTTGCGTCCGACCCGGCCCACCCGGGGGGCCGGAGGGTGGTCACCGCCTGCTGCACGTCGGAGCTCGCCTCGTCGAGGCGCTGGGCCTGGGTCTTGAACCGGGCCGCGATGTCACGGACCCGGTCCTCCCGCATGCCCCGCTTGTCGTCCACAGTGCCCCCATTGCGCAGATTCGAGTGGGTTGCAGGCTATCCGGCACACCCGGGGCGGACCATGGGCAGCACTCCCCACGACGGGGTCAGGCGTCGGCAGGCTCGCGCAGTCGGTGAGCCGCTCTGCGTTCGGTGGCCCGACCCGACGTCGCGACGGCTCCCACGAGTGCGACCAGCAGCCCGATCGCGGCGACGACGAGGAAGCCCGCCTGCCACCCCTGGTGGTCGATGGCGAAGCCGGCCAGGGGTGCGCCCAGCGCCAGACCGCCGGTCATGGACGAGCCGTGCCAGCCCATCGCCTCACCACGCGCTGCCGCCGGGACGACCCTGCTGACCTGGTCCACCGTGGCGGTGATCGTGGGTGCGCAGAACAGGCCGGCGACGAACGACAGCAGCGCGAGGGTCGGCACACCGGTGGCGAAGGCCATCGGTGCGCTGACCACGGCCAGGCCACCGAGCAGCCAGAAGGCCGAGATCGACTTCTGCACCCCGCCGTAGACCAACCCGCCCACGAGCGACCCGAACCCCCAGACGGCCAGCACCCACCCGATCGAGGACTGCGCGCCGAACTCACGCAGCGCGGCCACGATGGCGATGTCGGTGCCGCCGAGCACCAAGGTCGTCGCTGCGGCGGCGAGGCAGATCACGACGAACCGTGGACGGAACCAGACCGACTTCGACACACGAGGCACCGCCGCGGCGACCCCCTCGTCGTCGACCGGCTCGCCACCGACCGACTGGAGGTCGACCGGCTCGGCGGCTTCGTCGCGCATGACAGGGTTGGCGAACCAGAGCAGCACGCCCGCCAGCACGCCCAGCATCTCGATGACGAACAGGACCCACTGAGTCGGCCAGACGGTCGCTGCCCAGACGCCCGCGGCCGGGCCGACCATGAAGGACAGCTCGACGGCCACCGAGTCGAGCGAGATCGCCGTGCGGCGGTCGTCCTCGTGCACCGCGGCGATGACCGCTTGGCGGATGATCGAGAACGAGGGGATGACGAAGAGCCCCGCCAGGGCAGCAAGCGCCAGCAGCCACCAGTAGGACACGAAGGGTGCGATCGACCAGCAGACGGCCGCCACCACGATCGAGGGCAGCACCACGCGGCGCAGGCCGCGGCGATCGAGCAGCCGACCACGCCAGGGACCGCTGATGGCGATCGCGATGGTGGCGGCGGCGGAGACCAGACCGGCCGCGCCGTAGGGCCGACCGAGGTGCGACACCACGTGCAGGGTCAGAACCACCCCGCCGGCAAAGATGGGCATCCGCACCAGGAAGCCCAGCACCAGCGCCCGCCGCAGGGCGGCACTGGCGAGGACGCGGCGGTAACGGGCGTTGGCGAGCTGCACCCACACACTGTGACAGCCTCCACCGACACTGGCCAAACCGTTTTTGCTCCTGTCACCCGCGACGGGAGCGGGAGCACGGCATACCCGCATCCGGGTGGGTGGCGCTAGGTTGCGGACCGTGACGATCTATCACCTTGCCGAGCCGGAGAAGTGGGAGCAGGCCAGACTCACCGGCAGCTATGCGGAGTCGACGCGCGGCCGGACGATGGAGCAGGAGGGGTTCATCCACGGCTCGTCCGCCGAGCAGTGGCCCGTGGTGCGGCGCTCGTACTACGCGGACCATCCTGGACCGTTGCTGCTGCTGGAGATCGACCCGGCGCGGCTCACCGAACCCCCGGTCGAGGAGGTGGGCAATCCGGAGACGGGCGAGACCTTCCCCCACCTGTATGCCGCCCTGCCGGTCGACGCCGTCGTGGCCGTCACCGAGCTCGCGCCGCCGCACGCCTGACCGGCGGCGACCTCAGGAGATCGAGAAGGCGAGTCCGTCGATCCGGGCGCGGATCTCGCCGTCGGTGGCAAGCCGTTCCCCGACCGCGGTGGCCACGGCCTGCACGGTGGCCGTGTCGAGCCCGGGAACCAGTCGGAGGGTCACCCGCAGCACACCCTCCCCGGGCGCTCCGGGGCCGATCTCGTGGGCGAGCACGGCCTCCTGCTCGCGGACTGCCGTGGCGACGGCCCGCCGGACCGTCTCGTCGTCATGAGCGGGAAGCCAGTCCCGCTGCTGGGCCAGCGCCCAGACCATGCTGGGTCGCAGCGCCACCGTGTGTTGCCCGGCCAGGTCCACCACCATGACGTCACATCGCTCGCTGACCGCGGCCTGCGCGGCCCTCGCGGCCGTCACCGGCACCGGCCTGGCCTCGGGGTCCCACGCGGTGATGGCTGCCATCGAGGAGAACACGGGCAGCGCGCGGGTGCCGTCGGGGGCGACCAGCGTGACGGCAGCCATGTCGGTCTGCTTCTCGACCGTGTGCTCGCCGGAGTCGTCGAGCGACACCGGCTCGGCGACGATGGGCACGAGCAAGCGGGCGGCTGAGACGGCGGCCATCAGCGCGACCTCGTCGTGCGGCTCCGCGAGCGCGGCCACCAGAGCCGGGTCGGCAGCCCCCGTGTCGCCGTCGAAACCGGTGCTGCTCAGCTCACGTCCGCCGAACGGGACCCCCGCAGAGTCGTGGGAGCTCACGGGCGACCCGCGACGTCGAGAGCGTCGGGCAGGGTGAACGCCCCGCGGTAGAGAGCCGACCCGACGATGGCCCCCTCGACGCCGACCGGGACCAGCCCGCGAATGGCCTCGATGTCCCCGAGCGTCGACACCCCGCCCGACGCGACCACCGGACGGTCGGTGCGCGCGCAGACGTCACGGAGCAGCTCGAGGTTCGGGCCCTTGAGCATGCCGTCCTTGTTGACGTCCGTGACGACGTAGCGGGCACACCCCTCGTCGTCGAGGCGCGCCAAGGTCTCCCAGAGGTCGCCGCCGTCCTTGGTCCAGCCACGGGCCGCCAGCGTCGTGCCACGGACGTCGAGGCCGACGGCAACCCGGTCGCCGTGCTCCGCGATCGCCTGCGCGGTCCACTCCGGGTCCTCCAGCGCGGCGGTGCCGAGGTTGACCCGTCGACATCCGGTGGCCAGGGCGGCCTCGAGGGAGGCTGCGTCGCGGATCCCGCCGCTCATCTCGACCTTGATGTCCAGCCTGCCGACGATGTCTGCCAGCAGGTCGCGGTTCGAGCCGCGCCCGAAGGCGGCATCGAGGTCGACGAGGTGCAGCCACTCGGCGCCCTGCCCCTGCCAGGCGAGCGCGGCCTCCCACGGGTCGCCGAACTCGCCCCCGCTGCCCGCCACCCCCTGGACCAGCTGGACGGCGCGGCCACCCTGGACGTCGACGGCGGGCAGGAGCTCGAGACGCGGAGCGTCGTTCATGCGGGGTCCTCGGGTCGGGGTTCGGCCGGCTGCGCGGCGTCGGACGGCAGTGCGGGGTCGCCAGGCGGTACAGCATCGGTATGCGGTGTGGCTGGGGGCTGCGCGGCTGCGTCCGGCTGGGCGGCCTCGACCTCGGCCACAGCCGCGCCCGGAGCGGCCGCCTCGGCAGCGTCGTGTCGGCGACCCTGCACGAGCAGGTAGCCGCCGACCAGCACCAGGGCTGCCAGCACCAGCGCGATGCGCACCGGCCACGACGCCCCGGCGAACGCTGCGACTGCCAGGGTCGCCAGGCCTGCGCCGATCGTGGTGGCGATCTTGGGCTGGGCCCGTCGCGTGGTGGTCCGACGCGTGGTGCGACGCCGTGACGTCGTGGTGCGACGCGTGGTCGCCGCCTTGCGAGCGGTCGCCTTACGCGTCGTCGCCTTGCGCGTCGTCCGGGTGGTCTTGGCAGTCTTCTTCGTCGCGCTCACAGTGACTTCACCCAGTTCTCAAGGAGGGACAGGCCGGCATCCCCGGACTTCTCGGGGTGGAACTGGGTCGCGGCGAGCGGACCGTTCTCGACAGCCGCGACGAAACGTCCACCGTGGTCAGCCCAGGTGACCCTGGGTGCCACGGCGGCGAAGGGGCCGGTGGGCTCGGCCAGCGTCCAGGACTGCACGGCATACGAGTGGACGAAGTAGAACCGTTCGGACTCGACGCCGGCGAAGAGCCGGCTCCCGGACGCGACGGCGACGTCGGACCAGCCCATGTGCGGCACCACGTCCGCCTGGAGGCGCGACACCGACCCGGGCCACTCCCCCAGACCGTCCTGGGGCGCACCGCTGGGTTCGTCCGAGCCGTCGAACAGCACCTGCATGCCCACGCAGACGCCGAGCACCGGCCGCCCACCCGACAGCCGCAGGTCGATGACCGCCGGACCACCCGCGGCACGCAGTCCGGCCATGCAGGCGTGGAAGTTGCCGACCCCCGGCACGAACAGCCCGTCGGCGCCCAGCGCAGCCGTCCGGTCACCGGTCAGCTCGACCTCGGCGCCCACGTGCTCGAGCGCACGCACCGCCGATCGGACGTTGCCGCTGCCGTAGTCGAAGACGACCACCCGGCTCATGAGTTCTCCTCGAGTTCGGAGCGGTGCCGGGCCTGTTCGGCCATCCGCGCGTCGAAACGGGCCACCGCCTGGGCCGTGGGGGCGACCACCTGGCCACGCAGGCCGATGTCGGGACCGACCAGCTCGGAGCCAGGCAGGCCCAGGACGGACAGCAGGTCGGCGATGACCCGGTCCGCCCTGCCGTTGCGTTCGGCCACGACTTGGGTCACGGCCCGGGCGTCCCCCGTGCCGCCGGCGGCGGCCACGAGGTCCGACGGCCTGGCCAGCTCAAGGTGCGGGGCGCGCACCACGCCGACGCCCGGCTCCCACACCAGCCACCGGACCGCGGCGCGCAGGCCGGGGCCGTGGGCGGTGACCACGGCCCGGCCGTCGACGGTGAAGAACCCGAGGGCAGGGCGAATCCGTCGTGGCACCGGCCGCGCCGCGAGCACGGCGACGGCGTCGTCATAGGGCGCCTCGGCACGAGACAGGCGCTCCGTGGGCAACACCGCGGTCCAGGCACCGAGGGGGACGACCTGGCAGGCCACCAGCCCCCGCCGGAGCCACGTCGACACGGGACCGGGCTTGCCGCTCACCAGGAGCAGTCCGCGCGCGTCCTGCGCGGGCTGCCACGGCACGCTCACGTGGAGAGGCTGCCCTTCGCGCTGGGTATGCCGCTGACCCGCGGGTCGCGCGCGACCGCAGCGCGCAGAGCACGGGCCACCGCCTTGAACTGGGCCTCGACGATGTGGTGCGGGTCGCGGCCGGACAGCACGCGCACGTGCAGCGCGATCCCGGCCCGGCCGGCGAACGACTCCCAGACGTGGCGGGTCAGCGAGCCGACGTAGGTGCCGCCGATCACGACATAGGCCTGACCCTCGGGCTCGCCCGTGTGGACGACATAGGGCCGCCCGGCCACGTCGACGACCGCCTGGACCAGGGCCTCGTCGAGCGGAACCGTCGCGTCGCCGAACCGGGAGATCCCGCGCTTGTCGCCGAGCGCCTCGCGCAGGGCGTCACCGAGCACGATCGCGACGTCCTCGACGGTGTGGTGTGCGTCGACGTCCACGTCACCGGTCGCCTTGATGCGCAGGTCGATGAGCGAGTGCTTGGCCAAGGAGGCGAGCATGTGGTCGTAGAACCGGACCCCGGTGGAGATGTCGGACTGGCCGGTGCCGTCGAGGTTGAGCTCGAGCTCGACGCTGGACTCCGACGTCGAGCGGCTCAGCGCGGCCGTGCGGTCACCGGGCTGCGTCTCCTGCGTCACGCTCTCCTGCGTCACAAGGCGCTCCTGTCCTGCTCAGGTCGGGCGATCTGTGCCATCGCGGCGAGGAACGCACCAGTCTCGTCCGGGGTCCCGGCCGTGACACGAAGATAGTGGGGAATGCCGACGTCCCGGACGAGTACTCCCCTGCCCAGCAGCTCACGCCACGTCTCGGCGGCGTCCGCGAGGCCACCGAAGAGCACGAAGTTGGCGTCGCTGGCCACCGGGTCGAGGCCGAGCTCGGCGAGGCCGGTCACCATCCGGTCCCGCTGCTCCTTGATCGCCTCGACGGTCCCGAGCATCTCCGGCGCGTGCCTGAGGGCGGCCAGCGCGATCGCCTGGGTCGGCGCGGAGAGGTGGTAGGGCAGCCGCACCAGGCGCAGTGCGTCGACGAAGGCCGGGTCGGCCGCGAGGTAGCCCAGCCGTCCCCCCGCGAAGGCGAACGCCTTGCTCATCGTGCGGGTGACCACCAGCCGCGGGCGCCCCTCCAGCAGCGTCAGGGCGCTCGGGGTGCCGGGGCGGGCGAACTCCGCGTAGGCCTCGTCCACGACGACGACGGCGCGCTCCGCCGCGGCATACACGGCTTCGACGACGTCGAGGCCCAGGGCGGTGCCGGTCGGGTTGTTGGGCGAGCAGAGGAAGACGACGTGGGGGTCGTGCTCGCGCACCTGCGCGACCGCGGACTCCACCGACAGGTCGAAGGGCGACCCGCCCTGTCCGCGGAGCCCGTCGACCCAGCTGGTGCCGACCGACGTGCTGATGATCGGGTGCATCGAGTACGCGGGGGTGAACCCCAACGCGGTGCGCCCCGGCCCGCCGAAGGCCAGCACGATGTGCTGGAGCACCTCGTTGGAGCCGTTGCCGGCCCACACCTGCGCCGCACCCACAGGGGTCCCCGACGACGACAGGTATGCCGCGAGGGCAGTCCGGAGGTCGGTGAACTCCCGGTCGGGGTAACGGTTCAGGCCGGCCGCGACGCCGGCCACCGACGCGGTGATCTCAGCCACCACCGACGGCGGGACGGGGTAGGAGTTCTCGTTGGTGTTGAGTCGCACGGGCACGTCGAGCTGCGGTGCGCCGTAGGGCCTTCCACCCTGCAGGTCGTCCCGCAGCATGCCCTCGATGGGGCCGTTGTCGAGCTCGGTCATCGGCCCGTCACGACCCGTCGAAGCGGACCTGGACAGCCTCGCCGTGGGCGGGCAGGTCCTCGGCCTGTGCGAGCGTGACGACGTGGTGGGCGACCTCCTGGAGGGCAGCCTCGGAGTAGCTCACGACGTGCACCCCCCGCAGGAACGACTGGACCGACAGCCCGCTGCTGTGACACGCGCAGCCACCGGTCGGCAGGACGTGGTTGGACCCGGCGACGTAGTCCCCGAGGCTCACCGGCGAGTGCGGGCCCACGAAGATCGCGCCGGCGTTGCGGACGCGTTCGCTCACCGCTGCGGCATCGGCCACCTGGATCTCAAGGTGCTCGGCGGCGTAGGCGTTGACGACGGCGAGGCCGGCCTCGAGGTCGTCGACGAGGACCACTCCCGACTGGGGTCCGCTGAGCGCCTCACGGACGCGCTCGGAGTGCTTGGTGCCGGCCACCCGGTCTTCGAGGTCGGCGCGCACCGCGTCGGCGAGCGCGACCGAGGCGGTCACCAGGACGGAAGCGGCCTGGGGGTCGTGCTCGGCCTGCGAGATGAGGTCGGCGCTGACGTGAGCGGGGACGGCCGTGTCGTCGGCGAGGATCGCGATCTCGGTGGGACCGGCCTCGGAGTCGATGCCGATGACGCCCTTGAGGTAGCGCTTGGCCGCCGCGACGTAGATGTTGCCCGGACCGGTGACGAGGCTGACCGGCTCACAGACGACCGCAGTGCCGCCGTCGGTGTCGGACAGGTCTTCGAAACCGAAGGCGAAGGCCGCCACGGCCTGGGCGCCGCCCACGGCATACACCTCGTCGACACCCAGCAACGCGCAGGCGGCGAGGACGGTCGGGTGCGGGTAGCCGGTGAACTCGCCGGAGTTGTCGCGTTGGGGCGGGCTGGCCACGGCCAGCGAGCCGACACCCGCGATCTGGGCGGGCACGACGTTCATGACCACGCTGGACGGATAGACCGCGCGCCCGCCGGGGACGTAGAGGCCGACCCGGTCGACCGGGATCCAGCGCTCGCTCACCTCGCCTCCGGGGACGACGGTGGTCGTCGTGGTGGCGCGGCGCTGGTCCTCGTGGACGATCCGGACGCGGCGGATGGCTTCGTCGAGGGCGGCCCGCACCTGCGGGTCCAGGGTCGCCAGGGCGGACGCGAGCACGGACTCCGGTACGCGCAGTCTCGTCGGGCGGACCCCGTCGAAGCGCTCCCCCAGGTCGTACAACGCGGCTGCTCCGCGGTGGCGGACGTCCGCACAGATCGGTCGCACCGTCTCGACCGCTGCGGCGACGTCGAACTCGGCTCGCGGCAACAGGTGACGCAGCTCGCGGACGCCCAGCGCCCGCCCGCGCAGGTCGATCGTGGAGAGCATGGTGGAAGTCTAGGCGGCGGGTGCCCAGCGCCCCGGCGCGGTCTCAGCCTCCGGAAAGCCGGCCCGAGTCCCCGATGCCACCGGACCGGCCGGTGTCAGGGACCCCCAACGCGCTGGGGTCCTCGACGGCGCCCAGTCCGTCCGGGTCGTCGAGCTGGTCGAACTCGTCGAACTGGTCCTGTCCGTCGCCGCGGGCCTCCCTCTCAGCGTCGGCGTGCTCCCGGGTGAAGGTGGCCTCGACGCTGCCGGCCAGCTCCTCCTTGGGCCAGCGGGCCGCGAGCAGCACGAGCACGCCCAGGGTCACGACGGCGCAGATGCCCACTGAGGCGGCCGGGGTGGTGTGTTCGGAGACCCAGCCGGCGAACAGGAAGCAGGCCCCGGTGGCACCCACCGAGAGTGCCCCCGCGAGCCCGAACACCCGGCCCCGCAGAGCCGTGGGGACGAGGAGCGTGAAGGCCGTCTGCAAGGGCAGCATGTAGCACTGGAGTGCACCGCAGACGAACCACGCGGCCCACACCAGAGCGAGGGGCGGCTCGAAGATCGTGACCAGCAGGGGTAGGGGCGTCAGCAGGGCGAGCCGCAGCACGAGCGAAGACTGCCGCTCGGCGGGAAGCCGGCCGATGAGGAGCAGCCCGACGACGGCGCCGAGGATCGGCGCGGCCATCAGGAGACCGCCCCAGGTGGACGACGTGCTGTGCTGCGCGGCATAGGGAAGGGCCACCGCCTCGGGAGCCGCGATCGCCAGCGCGCTCGCCAGGGAGAGTCCGAGCATGGACATCAGCACCCGGCTGGCGCGGATCTGGTGCCACCCCTGGCGCAGGTCGGCCACCATGCTGAGCAAGGGAGCGTCCTCGCCCCTGACGACCGACTTCGGGGGCTTCACCACGGTCAGGATGGCCACTCCCACGAGGAAGGTGAGCAGGTCGAGCAGCAGGGCCTTGGCGTCCCCGATGAGGCCCACGACGGCGCCCCCGATGGCCAGCCCGATGGCTTGGTTGACTTGTGCCGCCAGGGTGCTCAGCCCGAACGCCCGGGCGTAGAGGCGTCGGTCCGGGAAGATGTCGGTGAGCAGCATCTGGCTGGCCGTGATGGCGGGGCCACCCACGAACTCCAGCACCCCGACGAGCGCGAGGACGAGCCAGAGCGACTGCGTGGTGCCCACCACGAGGATGAGGGCTCCGACCAGCACGGCCCGCAGGAGATGGCTACCGATGAGGCACAACCGTGGCGGGATCCGGTCACAGATCGGTGAGAGCAGGGCCCGTCCCAGCACGCTGGGCACCAACGACACGGCGAAGGTCGCCGCGGTGGCGAGCGCAGAGCCGGTCCAGCTGAACACGACCGCCGCCACGGTGATGCGCGCGATGTAGTCGCCCCACGTGGACAGGGTGGCCACCGCGAAGACGGGCAGGAAGACCGGCGTGCGGAGCACTTCGGCGAACGAGGGGACTGTGGTGGAGTCGTCCCTTCCCGTAGCCATGCGCCGACCGTACCTCGCTAGGTGGAACCGTAAAAGTTGAACTCCGTCACGCTACGCGCATGGCGGGCCACTCGACGGTAGGCCTCGGCAAGATCCGCCCCGCTTCCAGGCTCGCCACCGAGGATGCGGCTCACGCCGTCGGCGACCCTCAGGTCGGAGGGCACGCTGTCGACCGGCCGGCCGCGGTAGAGCACGGAGGCGTTGCGCAGGCGGGAGGCGAAGGACCACGCGTCACGCAGCGCCGCGGCGTGGGCGGGGGTGACCAGGCCGGCCGTCTCCGCGGCCGCCAGCGCCGGCAGCGTGCTCGTCGTCCGCAGGCCGGGCACCGCGTGGGCGTGACACATCTGGAGCAGCTGCACGGTCCACTCCACGTCCGACAGCCCACCCCTGCCCAGCTTGAAGTGGGCCTTGGGGTCGGCGCCGCGGGGCAGGCGTTCGGCCTCCATCCGGGCCTTGAGCGTGCGGATCTCCCGGACCTGCTGGTCGCTGAGTCCGCTTTCGGGCCACCGCAGCGGGTCGATCAGCTCGATGAACCGCGATCCCAGCTCGAGGTCGCCGGCGAGGGGCGCGGCCCGCAGCAGGGCCTGCGACTCCCAGGTCAGCGACCACCGCCGGTAGTACTCGCGGTAGCTGGCCAGGCTGCGCACGAGGGGCCCGCTCTTGCCCTCGGGGCGCAGGTCTGCGTCCAGCCCGAGCTGGGGGTCGGGTCCGGCGGCGGCGAGCAGCCGACGGAGCTCCTGCACGGTCTCGAGGGCCTGCTCCTGGGCAGCTGCCTCGTCGGCACCCTCGTGGGGTTCGTGGACGAAGAGCACGTCGGCGTCCGAGCCGTAGGCGACCTCACCTCCTCCGAGACGGCCCATCCCCACGACGAGAAGGCGGGTCACCAGGGGTCCGTGCCTCTCTTCGACGACACGGATCGCCACCTGGAGAGCGGTCTCGACCAGGGCGGCGGTGAGGTCGGTGAGCGCCCGCCCCACTCCCGCGAGGTCGATGCCTCCCGCGAGGTCGGCCACGGCGATCCGGAAGAGCTCCTGCCGCCGGATGCTCCGCGCCGCCCGCACCGCCTTGTCTGCGTCGTCCTGTCGGCCCGCGGCCGCCGTCATCCGGCGGACGAGGTCGTCGCGCGACGTCGGGGTGAGCCCGCCCGACTCCCCGAGCATCGCCACGGACTCCGGCGCACCGACCAGCAGGTCCGCGGCGTACCGGCTGCGGGCCAGGGTGTGCGCCAGCCGCTCGGCAGCGGACCCCTCGTCGCGCAGCAGCCGGAGGTACCAGTGGGTGGAGCCGAGCTCCTCGCTCACTTTCCGGAACGCGAGCAGCCCCCCGTCGGGGTCGGCCTCGTCGGCGAACCAGCCGAGCATCACCGGCAGCAGGGTGCGCTGGATGGCCGCTCGCCGGCTGACCCCTGCGGTCAGCGCCTCCAGGTGGCGCATCGCGCCGCCCGGGTCCCGGAAGCCCAGCGCCGCAAGCCGCTCCTTGGCGGCTTCGGGGGCGAGTCGCGCGTCGGTCGAGCTCAGCCGGGCGACGGCAGCGAGCAGCGGTCGGTAGAAGAGGCGTTCGTGGATGCGTCGGACCTCACGCGCCTGCTGCTGCCACTGCGCCACCACGGCTTTCGCGGCGTCGGAGCGGTGCCCCAGCGCACGGCCGAGGCGGCGCAGGTCGCTGTCCGCCGTCGGCATCAGGTGGGTGCGACGCAGCCGGAACAGCTGGATCCGGTGCTCGAGGGTCCGCAGCAGCCGGTAGGAGGCGTCGAGGGTCGCGGCGTCCTCGCGGCCGACGTAGCCACCGCGCGCCAGCGCCTCCAGGGCCTCCAGCGTCGTGCCCGAGCGCAGCGAGTCGTCGGAGCGGCCGTGGACGAGCTGGAGCAGCTGGACGCTGAACTCCACGTCGCGCAGCCCACCGGGTCCGAGCTTGAGCTGTCGCTCGGCCTCCCCTGCGGGCACGTGCTGCTCGACCCGCCGCCGCATCGCCTGCACGTCCTCGACGAAGTTGTCCCGCGAGGCCGCTCCCCACACCATCGGGTTGACGGCGGCGATGTACGCGGCGCCGAGCTCACGGTCACCGGCGACCGGTCGTGCCTTGAGCAGCGCCTGGAACTCCCACGTCTTGGCCCACCGCTCGTAATAGGCGCGGTGGCTCTCGATGGTCCGCACCAGCGGTCCGTTCTTGCCCTCGGGACGCAGCGCCGCGTCCACCGGCCACAGGGTCCCCTGCCCCGTCGAGGTGGAACAGGCGCGCATCAGGTGGGTCGCCAGGCCAGTGGCCGCCGCGATGGCGCTGGCCTCCTCGACACCCTCCTTCGGCTCGGCCACGAAGATGACGTCGACGTCGCTGACGTAGTTGAGCTCGCGACCACCTGTCTTGCCCATGCCGATCACCGCGAAGTCGCAGAGGTCGGCCTGCTCCCCCAGCTCCGCCCGGGCGATGACCAGGGCTGCCTCGAGGGCCGCCTCGGCCAGGTCCGCGAGCGCGGCCGCGGCTTCGGGGAGGGCCAGCTCGGGGTCGCCGGAGGTGAGGTCGAGGGCGGCGATCCCGAGCAGCTGGCGTCGATAGCCGATCCGCAGGGCGTCGTATGCCGTGTGGCCGCCCGTCTCCCGCACCGCGCCCACCAGCTCGTGGATGCGCTCGTCGGGCGTGCGCGGCCGGGCGTCCGCGACGCTGCGCCAGTGCTCGGGGTGGGCCACGAGGTGGTCGCCGAGGGCGGTCGAGGCACCGAGGACCGCAAGCAGCCGGTCCCGGGCGTGGCCGGGGTGCCGCAGGGCCGCGACGAGTCCGGACACCTCGGCGCCGGCGCCGGACTCCACGTCGCGGCGGCCCGGGGCGGAGGCGCGCAGCGACTCCATCAGGCGCACGAGGCTGAGCAGGGCCAGGTCCGGATCGGCGACCGCACCGAGGGCATCGGGCAGGCCGTCGCTGAACACGTCGTCGAGTGGGTCGATCAGCCCGGTGAGTGCGCGGTCGGCCAACAGCTGGGCGGCCCGGGGCGGGTCGGCGAACCCGAGTCGGGCCAGGGTCGCCGTCTGCGAGACGAGGCGGCCGGAGGTCACCGCGTCAGCCTACGCACTGAGCAGGGGCAGCCGCCCGCGTAGGTGCGCGGGCGGCATACCGGAGCACGCGGGCGGTGCCGTCACAGACCGGGCAGGTAGCGCTCGAGCTCGAAGCGGGTGATCTCGCCGCGGTAGTCGTCCCACTCGGCGCGCTTGTTGCGCAGGAAGAAGTCGAAGACGTGCTCGCCGAGGGTGTCGGCGACCAGCTCGCTCTTCTCCATCACGCGGATCGCCTCGTAGAGCGAGGTGGGCAGCGGCTCGATGCCCATCGCCTGGCGCTCGGCCGAGGTCAGGCCCCACACGTCGTCCTCGGTCTCGGCGGGGAGCTCGTAGTCCTCCTCGATGCCCTTGAGCCCGGCGGACAGCATCAGCGCGAAGGCGAGGTAGGGGTTGCAGGCGGCGTCGAGGGTGCGGACCTCGACCCGGCTGCTCTGGCCCTTGGTCGGCTTGTACATCGGCACGCGGACCATCGCGGACCGGTTGTTGTGGCCCCAGGTCAGGTGGGCCGGCGCCTCGCCACCGCCCCAGAGCCGCTTGTAGGAGTTGACCCACTGGTTGGTGACGGCGGCGATCTCGGCGCCGTGGCGCAGCAGCCCGGCGATGAACTGCCGGCCGACCTTGCTCAGCTGGTAGGGCGCGCCGGCCTCGTAGAAGGCGTTGCTGTCGCCGTCGAAGAGCGACATGTGGGTGTGCATGCCGGACCCGGGGTGCTCGGCGAACGGCTTGGGCATGAAGGAGGCGAAGATGCCCTGCTCGAGCGCGACCTCCTTGATGACGGTCCGGAAGGTCATGATGTTGTCGGCGGTGGACAGCGCGTCGGCGTAGCGCAGGTCGATCTCGTTCTGGCCGGGGCCGCCCTCGTGGTGGCTGAACTCGACGGAGATCCCCATCGACTCGAGCATCGTGATCGCGGCGCGCCGGAAGTCGTGGCCGGTGCCGTGCGGGACGTGGTCGAAGTAGCCCGCCTGGTCGATCGGCTCGGGGCTCTCCCCCGCCTTGAAGCCGGCCTTGAGCAGGTAGAACTCGATCTCGGGGTGGGTGTAGAAGGTGAAGCCGAGGTCGGCGGCCCGGGCCAGGGCGCGCTGCAGGACGTGGCGCGGGTCGGCGTGGCTCGGCGAGCCGTCGGGCAGGGTGATGTCGCAGAACATCCGCGCGGTGCCCGGGTTGTCACCACGCCACGGCAGCACCTGGAACGTCGACGGGTCCGGCTTGGCGAGCATGTCGGCCTCGTAGACCCGCGCGAAGCCCTCGATGGCCGACCCGTCGAAGCCGATGCCCTCGGCGAACGCCCCCTCCAGCTCGGCTGGTGCGACGGCCACGGACTTGAGGGTCCCGAGCACATCGGTGAACCACAGCCGCACGAAGCGGATGTCGCGTTCCTCGATGGTGCGGAGGACGAACTCCTGCTGACGATCCATGTGTCGAATCCTGCCCTAGTTGTGTTTCCCCGGCGTTACGTGGAGTCCGCGCGTCGCCGGTGGGTCCCCGCAGGCGCCGGCCGCGGGAGGCGGATGTCGTCGCAGGTCAGCCCTTCAGGACCGACATCGCCGCGTTGTGACCCGGTATGCCGCTCACGCCACCACCGCGGCGCGCGCCGGCCCCGGCGATGCGCACCCTCTCGTGCGGCGTCTCGACGCCCCAGGTGCCGACCTCCGCCTCGCGCTCGGCCCACGGCCACTGCAGCGAGCGGTGGAAGATGTTGCCGCCCGGCAGGCCGAGGTCGGCCTCGAGCTCGACGGGGGTCCGCGCCTCGAGGCAGAGCGCCCCGTCGGGGTCGCGCAGCAGGACGTCCTGGATGGGCTCGGCGAGGACCGAGTTCAGCGAGTCGAGGGTCCGCGCCAGGGCGAGGTCCTTGACGGCGTCATGCTCCGCTGTCGTCCCGCGGAACAGCCGGGCGGGCAGGTGCAGCCCGAACAGGGTGAGCGTCTGCGCATCGCTGGCGGCGAGCTCGGGTCCGAGGATCGAACGGTCCGACAGGCTGTGGCAGTAGATCTCGCACGGCGGCAGCTGCGGCACCCGGCCGGCGTCAGCGGCGGCATACGCCTCCTGGAGCTGGGCGTAGCCCTCGTTGACGTGGAAGGTGCCCGCGAAGGCAGCCGTCGGGTCGACGCTCTCGTCGCGCAGCCGCGGCAGCCGCGACAGGAGCATGTTGACCTTGAGCTGGGCACCCTCGGGCGCCTGCTCGGTCGGGACGGGGTCGGCGCCGGCCGCGGCGAGCAGCGTGTTGAGGACCGTCGGGGCGCAGGCCGCGTGGATCGTGGCACCCCGGGCCGAGCCACCCTCCCAGCTGACCAGACCGTCGGGGTCGACCGCGAGAACCCTTGTCCCCGTGCGGATCTCGGCACCTGCCTTGGCCGCGGCACGGGCCAGCCCGTCGGTCACCGCGCCCATCCCGCCGACGGGTACGTCCCAGTCCCCGGTCCCCCCGCCGATGAGGTGGTAGAGGAAGCAGACGTTCTGGCGCAGGTCGGCCGCACCCATCTCGGCGAAGGTGCCGATGAGCGCGTCGGTCGCGATGATTCCGCGCACCGTGTCGTCGCCGAACTCGGCCTCGAGCACCTCTCCCAGCGGGCGTCGGACCAGGGCCTCCCAGAGCGGGTCGTCCCCGACCAGGGAGGCGACGTCGGCCTCGGTGCGCAGCGGTTCGAGGACGGTCGGGAAGACCTGCTGGGCGAGGTGGTGCACGCGCCCGTAGAAGTCCTGCCAGGCGGCATGCTCCGCCGGTCCGCCCGTGAGGGCGGCGAAGCCGGCCTCGGTTGCCACGGAGTCGCCGTGGTCGACGAGCAGGCCACGAGAGGGCTGGGCCGGCACCGGCGTGAACGAGGAGTAGCGCCGCCGGATCAGCCGCACGTCGAGGTCGAGGTCGCTGATCACCTGCTGCGGCAGCAGCGACACGAGGTAGGAGTAGCGCGACAGCCGCGCGTCGACCCCCGGGAAGGCCTGCGCCGAGACGGCGGCACCACCGACGTGGTCACCGGCCTCCAGCACCAGCACCCGCCGACCGGCCCGAGCGAGGTAGGCCGCGGCGGTGAGCCCGTTGTGCCCCGCACCGATGACGACGTCGTCGTAGTCCACGGCGCAGAGCCTAGGGCCCGCGCTACCGGGGCGCGGAGTCGCCACCGCCTTCGTCCACGGGCGAGTGGTCACGGGAGGCGTCGAGCCCTGCCGAGACCGGTCCGTCCGGGTTTGCGGGGGCGTCGGAGGTGTCGGGGTTGGCGTCGTCCGCGGAGTCCCGGCGTCCTCGGCGTCCTCGGCGTCCTCGGCGTCCTGGAGCACGGGGAGGTCGGGGTCGATCTCCTCGTAGCGTCGGTGCAGCTCAGCGGGGTTCGGCTCCAGGCCGATCCCCTCGAGCTCCTCGGCCACCGCCGCGACCACCGCCTCAGGGCCATGACCAGCGGCATTGGCCTCGCCGCGCAGCTGTGCGGCCACCACCTCGTGGCGCTTCTCGTCGGACAGTCCACCCTCCGAGCTGCTCTGGGCTACCTCGAAGTTCTCTGCCATCTGTCCTCCATCACCGTGGGTCGCCGCTGTTCGGCGACCTCCTCCCCCGAGTCTGTCCCGAGCCAGGTGGACCCACCACTCGGGATGCTGCGTGGGGCGGCCAGCCGAACGGCATACCGGCCCGTGGCCGGTGCCGGGCAGGACGGAGCGCGGGCACGCGAACGGGGCCCCGGGATTGCTCCCGGGGCCCCGTCCAGTCGGATACCGGCGGACTCGCGTCAGCCGGCGTCAGGTCACTTGAAGCTGACCTGGACCTGCAGCAGGTTGCCGCCGTCCTCCGACTTGTTGACCTTCATGACGGTGCCGGAGCCGGCAACCTTGACCGAGGACCAAGGGTTGGCTGCGGACCAGTACTTGTTCGGGTCGCTGTCGTCGAAGACCGAGATGGCCTTCTGCGACGGGACGACCGTGGCGATGCCGTTCTTGTGGAAGGTCACCGAGTCGGTGGCCTCCGGTCCGAACGTGGCGTCGAACGGCTGGCGACGGTTGCCCAGCTTGGTGCCGTCGTAGAACAGCACCGGAGCGGGACGTGCGTCGACCGGCAGCGACTGGCCGCCACCCGGGTGGCCCGAGGTGTTGTTGTCGGTGTACTCACCGTCGACGTACCAGACGAGCATGCCGTTCTGGTACGGGAACCGCTCCACCCAGTCAGGCTTGGTGTTGCCCCAGCCGAAGTTGTACGGACCGGTCTTGAGGGTGTTGTCGTACCCGGTGTAGGTGCGGTTCTCAGCCAGGTAGTAGTGGCTGACGACCTCGGACGTGGAGCCGGTCATGCGGGTGAACCCGTTGGCGGTCCAGCCGTTGGTACCGGCCTCGACGTCGTCGGACACCGTGGTGCCGCCGACGGTGACGGCCAGGTCGTCGAGGAACGGGCCCTCGAAGTGCAGGCCGCCGTCGGTGGCGTAGCGGAAGCGGAACTGGACGCTCTTGCCGGCGTACGGCGTGAGGTCCCACGACTTCTGGGCCCACGGGGTCAGGCCGGCGTTGTCGGACGGACCGGAGATCGGCGCCGCCGCGTCCTTCCAGGTCGCGCCACCGTCGGTGCTCACCTCGGCGTAGAGGTAGTCGTAGTCCTGCTCGATGTTGTACTGCAGCCAAGCGGAGACCGAACCACTGGTCGCGCCGGTGAGGTCCACCGTGCGGGTCAGGGTGTTGTTGAGGCTGTCGTTCGCCCCGCCCCACCACTCGTACGAACCGGAGTGCGGCGTGTTGTAGTCGTTCTTGACCGTCTTGTCCGGCAGCGTGACCGCGAGGGCCTGGTAGGACGACTTGCTCTTCGGCTGGTCAGCCGGGTTGAGCTTGACCGTCATGTCCTGGCCGTAGGGAACGGTCTTGTAGTCGAGCCAGCCGAGCTGGAGCTTCTCGAGCGGACCCATGTAACCGGGCGTGGTGCCGATCGAGTCGGTGCCGTGGTTCAGCCACGAGCCACCGGACATGAGGGTCCAGAAGCCGGTGCCGTTGTCGCCACCCGCGGTGTCGTAGTAGTCCGGCAGACCGAGGTCGTGGCCGAACTCGTGGGTGAAGACACCGAGGCCACCGTTCTCGGGCTCGGTGGTGTAGTCACCGATCCAGATGCCGGAGTTGCCCAGCGGCACGCCGCCGAGCTTCGCGCCCTCCGGGCCGGTCTTGCCGGCGTCGGTGGAGTAGGCGTACCAACGGTGCGACCAGATGGCGTTGGTGCCCTGGGCGCCGCCGCCGGCCTCTTCGCCCTCACCGGCGTGGATGGCCTGGAAGTGGTCGATGTAGCCGTCCGGCTCGTTGAAGTTGCCGTCCTGGTCAGCGTCGTACCGGTCGACCTTGTCGAACTGCTTGAGGTAGGTCGTGATCTCGGCGTCGCTCTTCCCGGCAGCCTTCTGGGCGTTGTACCAGGAGGTGGCGGTGTCCTTGACGTAGTTCCAGTAGCCGTCGGCGTTGTTGCTCTTGCCGTAGCGGGCTTCGTTGTAGGGCACGGAGACCCAGTCGGAGACGTCACCCTTGGCCACGAAACGACCGTTCGACTGCTTGAGGTAGAAGTCCTTGAACGACTCGCCCTCGCCGAACATCATGTCCTGGTAGTGCGCGCGGTTGAAGTCCGCGGTCCAGTACGTGGAGTTGTCGTCGGTCGCGTTGCCGTCCCAGACGCGGTCCGGCGCCGGGATCTTGTTGTGCACGGGACCGGGGGTCGCGTCGAAGCCGGGCATCGTCTGGGTCCCGAAGTCGGTGAGGACGGTGAAGATGTCCTCCTCGCGCTCGACCGGGTAGGACACGAAGCGGTCCTGGGCAGCCTTGCTGCCCTTGGGCGCCTTGGCGTTGCCCGCGAGCTTGATGACGCGCTGGCCACCGCGCATCTCGGTGGTCGCCTCGCCCTTGACGAGCTTGTCGACGGCCTGCTTGCGCAGCGCGCGCTGCGCGTCGCCGAGCGGGTTGGGCAGGTCGTGCTCCCGGTTGTTGGCCTTGGGCTCCTTGTCGCCCTGCACAGGTGTTGCCTGTGCCGGCGCAGAAGCCATGCTCATGGCGACGGCCGCAACGGCCACGCCAGAGACAAGACTCAGGTGACGTCTCTTCACGAATCCTCCAGTGTCTTTGCGTGGCCCCTTTCGGCACACGCAAGGGCGAGCCAAACACGCGGTGGGCCGCACACCAAGGCTTCATCGGTTATGGACTTGGTAAATTTCTGACCGAACGGTCATTATCCGATGTGTCCTGATTGCGGTTGTAGTCATTTGGTTGCAGTGGGCACCCATCCACCCCCGGACCGTCGCGCGCCACGCCCCGTCGACGCCCTTCTAGGATGGCGGGCATGAGCGATCAGCCAACGACGCCTCCCGCGACCGCCGAGGTCGCAGCCCCCTACGGCACCGGGGCCCAGGCCGCGCCGCAGCGCCGGGTGCGCATCCCGCACCTGCAGGCGATGAAGGAGAAGGGCGAGAAGTGGGCGATGCTCACGGCCTACGACATGTACTCGGCGGAGATCTTCGACGAGGCCGGCATCCCGGTACTGCTCGTGGGCGACTCGGCAGGCAACAACGTCTACGGCTTCGAGACGACGGTGCCCGTGACCGTGGACCACCTCGTTCCCCTCGTCCGCGCGGTCACCTCCGCGGCCAACCACGCCATGGTGGTCGCCGACCTGCCGTTCGGGTCCTACCAGGCCAGCCCGCAGCAGGCGCTCGCGACGGCCACCCGGTTCATGAAGGAGGGCCTGGCCCACGCGGTCAAGCTCGAGGGCGGCAAGCCCATGGTCCCCGAGATCGAGCTGTTGGTCCGGGCGGGCATCCCCGTCATGGGCCACATCGGCTTCACCCCCCAGAGCGAGCACGTCCTGGGTGGCTACCGGGTCCAAGGCCGCGGCGACTCCGGCGACCGGCTCGTCGAGGACGCGGTCGCGCTGGAGAAGGCCGGCTGCTTTGCCATCGTCATGGAGATGGTCCCCGCCCCCCTCGCCGCCAGGGTCACCGAGGTGCTGTCGATCCCGACCATCGGGATCGGCGCCGGGCCGGACTGCGACGCCCAGGTGCTCGTCTGGCAGGACATGGCCGGCCTGCGGGGCGGCAAGGCGCCGCGTTTCGTCAAGAAGTACGCCGACCTCCGCGGTGAGCTGGGTCGGGCTGCTGCCGCGTATGCCGCGGACGTCGCCTCCGGCTCGTTCCCGGCAGCGGCGAACTCCTTCCTCGAGTAGGCCCCGAACTCCTCCACCGGTAGGACCCGATCTGCTCGCCCCAGGCGCTACGGTCCACCGGTGGGTCCCGATCGGGCCCATCCCCATTCGAGGAGGACACCCGTGCCCCAGCGCCTTCGCACCACCGCACTCGTCACCGTCACCGCAGCCTGCGCCGTCGTCGGCCTGGCCCTCGCCACCCCTGCCCTGGCCACCAAGCCCGGCAGCGGCACCTCGATGGGCACCGGGTCGGTCTTCATGGTCAACCCCGTCCAGTCCTCCGGGAACCAGGGCCTCACCGACCAGAAGGACTCCGACGCCGCGGTCCCGGCGAGCGAGTACGCCACCGTCCCGCTGCGCAACCTCGACGGCTCCGGCTACCTGCGCGGATCGTGGGTGAACGTCCAGTCCGCAACGGGCACACCGGCGTTCAGCACGTCCAACACGTTCAACTACACCCGCCACCAGGACCAGTTCGAGCAGGTGATGGCCTACTTCTGGGTCAACCAGGCGCAGGAGTACCTCCAGTCGCTCGGCTTCGGCTCGACGCTGCCCGGGATCGTCAAGCAGCAGTTCCCGGTGAAGATCGACCAGTACGGCGGCGACAACTCCTACCAGACCGACAAGCCCTACCGGATCCGGCTGGGCAAGGGTGGGGTCGACGACGCGGAGGACGCCGAGGTGATCGTCCACGAGTACGGCCACGCCGTGCACGCCTCCCAGGTCGCCGGCTACGGCGCGAGCCTGGACGCCGGCTCGATCGGTGAGTCCTTCGGCGACTACCTCGCCGTCACGGTCGGTCTGGCCGCCGGCACGCAGTACGGCTGGCCGACCAAGGCCGAGCAGGCCTGCCCGATGGACTGGGACGCCACGTCGTACACCAGTGCGCCGCACTGCATCCGCCGCTTCGACACCGGGATGACGGTGGCGACGCGCAAGGACCAGGTGCACGCCGACGGCCAGATCTGGAGCCAGGCGCTGTGGGAGATCCGGCTGGGCTACGTCACGATGGGCAAGACGACCCGCGCCTGGGACACCACCCTCATCGACGCCCAGTTCCGCTTCGCACCGGACACCTCGTTCTCGGCCGCGGCGAAGGCGACCTACGCCACCGCCCTCGTCCGTGACGGCGCTGCCGCGGCTGCGCTGGTCAAGGACCGCTTCGCTGCGCGGGGCATCACGTTCTAGCTCGCACGCTGCGGCGGTGCACCGCACCGCCGCAGCGCCAGCACGGCATACGCCTGCGCACAGGCAACGACCTCGCTCAGGCTCACTGACTCGTCGACCGCGTGCGCGGCTCGCAGCTCGCCCGGTCCGAACTGCACGGTGGGTATGCCGTGTGCGGCGTAGTGCCGCAGGTCCGAGCCGTACGGAGCCCCCTCCACCCGTGGAGCCGTGGTCCCCACCGCGGTTGCGGCCGCGACGGTCTGCTCCAGCAACGGGTGTCCGTCGGCCAGTGCGCCCGAGGCGAAGGCACCGCCCGGCCAGCTGACGCGTACCGGGTGCTCGAGCAGCCACGGGTCTCGCTCCCCCACCGCCGACACCGCGTCCTCGAACACCGACCGGGCGACGTCGAGCGGCTCACCGGGCAGCACGCCGTACCTGCCCTCGGCGACCAGCAGGTCGGGGACGGTGCTCGCCCAGGTGCCGGAGCGGAGGATCCCGATCGAGATGGGCGCGGCGAGGTCGAGGTGGCCGAACGCCTCGGGAGGCGCGGCGTTGCGGCTGGCCTCGAGCTCGCGCAGGGTCGACTGCAGGGCGGCGAGGTGGTCGATGGCGCTCTCGCCCTCGGTGCGCGTCGACCCGTGCGCCGCCCGTCCGTCGACCTCCAGCCGGAACGTGAGCGAGCCGGCGTTCGCGGGGATGACCGCACCTCCCGTCGGCTCCGCGATGACACAGGCGGCACCGAGGTGGCCGGCCCGGAGGGTCGCGAAGGCGCCGACGCCGCCGTCCTCCTCGCCACTGACGAGGTGCACGGCGAGCGGACGCGCGAGCTCCGCGCCGGACGCCTTCAGGGCGCGTACCGCGGCCAGCACGGCAGCGACCCCGCCGAGCATGTCGCAGGTGCCACGACCGGTGAGGACGCCGTCGGCGACGGTCAGGCGGAACGGGTTGTTCCCCCACCGGGTGCCGTCCTCGACGGGCACCACGTCCGTGTGGCCGCACAGGACGAGCGTCGGTGTGGCGTCAGGGATTTCGCTGCCGTCGACGTTCCACCTGGCGACCACCCCCACGAGGGCCTGGCGCGCGACCTCCATTCCCGGGAAGTCCGGCTGCGCCGCCTCGGCCGGCAGGTCGACGTCCCACTCGGCCACGTCGAGCCCGAGGCCGCGAAGGCGGTCAGCGCACCAGCGCTGGACCGCGACCTCTCCCGCGCTACCGCCCACCGGCGCGAAGGCCACCAGCTCGGCCAGGTCGGCCAGGAGGGCGGCGACGTCGACCGCCTCGACGACCCGCCGCGCGTCTTCGGTGAGCTCGTTGTCGGCGAGCTCGAGGTCGGTGGGTCCGTCGAACGGGGTGGCCATGCACCGAGCCTGCCACGCGGCATACGGTGGGCGCATGACGCTGCGCATCGGGTACAAGGCCTCGGCCGAGCAGTTCGCGCCCCGTGAGCTCTTGGACTTCGGGGTGCTGGCCGAACAGGTCGGGCTGGACAGCGTGCTGATCTCCGACCACTTCCAGCCGTGGCGCCACCACGGTGGCCACGCGCCGTTCTCGCTCGCCTGGCTGGCGGCGCTGGGCGAGCGGACCGAGCGGGTGCAGATCGGCACGTCCGTCATGACGCCCACCTTCCGCTACAACCCGGCCGTGGTGGCGCAGGCGTTCGGCACGCTGGGGTCGCTCTACCCCGGGCGGGTGATGCTCGGCATCGGTACCGGTGAGGCGCTCAACGAGGTCGTCGTCGGGTCGGTGCAGGAGTGGCCGGAGTTCAAGGAGCGCTTCGCCCGGCTGCGCGAGGCCGTCACGTTGATGCGCAAGCTGTGGACCGAGGAGCGGGTCAGCTTCGACGGCGAGTACTACCGCGCCGTGGACGCGACCGTCTACGACAAGCCCGAGCAGCCGATCCCGGTCTACGTCGCCGCCGGCGGCCCCCTCGTGGCGCGGTATGCCGGCCGCTCCGGTGACGGGTTCATCTGCACCTCCGGCAAGGGCGAGGAGCTCTACCGCGACAAGCTGCTGCCGGCCGTCGACCAAGGTCTGGGCAAGTCCGGACGCACCCGCGAGGACATCGACCGGATGATCGAGATCAAGCTGTCGTGGGACCCCGACCGTGAACAGGCCGTGACCAACTGCCGGTTCTGGGCGCCCTTGTCGCTGACGGCGGAACAGAAGCACGGGACGACCGACCCGCTGGAGATGGAGCGGCTCGGCGACGCCCTTCCGGACGAGCAGGTCGCCTCCCGGTGGATCGTCACCGACGACCCCGAGGAGGTCGTGGCGGCCGTCAAGCCCTACGTCGACTGGGGTTTCAACCACCTCGTCTTCCACGGCCCCGGCCAGGACCAGGCCCGGTTCCTGAACACCTTCGCCGACCGGGTCCTGCCCGGCCTGCGCTCCCTGGGTTGAGCGGCGCCGGCAGCCTGACTCCGTTCACCGTCCCTGCGCCATTCCCCTGCGCGCCAACCGAATCTAGGCTGGAGTGCACCACAGCACGACCACGGACGAGGGTGAGCGATCATGACCGAGATGGAGCCCCGCACACGCTGGTCCGAGGTCTCCGGCGGCCCGGGCGCCGCGACGGCATACCAGCAGCGCTTCGACGACCTCGCGGCCAAGGGGATGGACATCCACGGTGAAGCCGCCTTCGTCGCCGCACTGCTGGCTCCTCCCGCCCGCGTCCTGGACGCGGGCTGCGGCACCGGACGGGTCGCCACCCAGCTGACCGCCCTCGGCTACCACTGCGTGGGCGTCGACGCGGACGCCACCATGATCGACGTCGCCGAACAACGCGACCCCGCCACGACCTGGGTGCGCCAGGACCTGAGCCGACTGCAGCTGCGGTCCCAGGCCTTCGAGCTGGCCGTGTTGGCCGGCAACGTCATCCCACTCCTCGCACCAGGCACCTTGCTCGACGCGGTCGAGCGGATGGCCGCGCACCTGCAGCCCGGCGGGGTCCTCGTGGCGGGTTTCGGCCTGGACGAGTCACACCTCCCGCAGGGGTGCCCCGTCACGCCGCTGGACGACTACGACCGGGCCTGCGCAGTCGCCGGCCTGACCTTGACGCGCCGGTTCAGCACCTGGGGGCGCGAGACGTGGCGGCCCGAGTCCGGCTACGCCGTCTCGGTCCACCGCCTGACCAGCTGAGCGAGCAGGCCCCGGCTGGGCTGCGGCGCGCGCCTGGCCACGCGTGGGACTGTCGCTCAGTCCTCGGACTGGCCCTCTTCCCACTCCTTGTCCGCGGCGTCCCACGCCTCGGTCCGCTCCCGCGCGGCCTGCAGGGCGTTGGCCGCCTCCGCCTCGGACGAGTAGGGACCCATCAGGTTCTCCCCCTGGCTCTTGTTGTCCTCGGTCTCGACCTGACCGCTGCTGACGTTGTACCAGTAGGCCATGGGGTGCCCTCCAACTCGACGGATCTGCTGACGTCCCTAGACTCCACCGTATGCCGTTGACCTACGCAAGCGTCGCGCCGGGCGTGGTGTCCCCACGCCGCCCGGTGCCGGCGTCGATCGAGCGGCCCGAGTACGTCGACCGCCCCGCGCCGGCCCGCGACACCGGGTCCGAGGTCAAGGATGCCGAGACGATCGAGCGGATGCGCCTCGCCGGGCGGGTCGCCGCACAGGCGATGGCCGCAGCGGCTGCCGTCATCGCTCCGGGCGTCACCACCGACGAGGTCGACCGCGTCGGGCACGAGTTCCTGATGGACCACGGCGCCTACCCCTCGACGTTGGGGTACAAGGGATTTCCCAAGTCGCTGTGCACCTCGGTCAACGAGGTCGTCTGCCACGGCATCCCCGACGACCGGCCTCTCGAGGACGGCGACATCGTCAACATCGACATCACCGCGTTCATCGGCGGAGTCCACGGCGACACCGACGCGACCTACCTGTGCGGAGACGTCGCCGAGGAGTCCCGACTGCTCGTCGAGCGCACCCACGAGGCCATGATGCGGGGGATCAAGGCAGCCATCCCCGGACGCGAGATCAACGTCATCGGCCGGGTGATCCAGAGCTACGCCCGCCGGTTCGGCTACGGCGTGGTCCGCGACTTCACCGGACACGGCATCGGGCGCACCTTCCACAGCGGGCTGGTCATCCCGCACTACGACGCGGCGCCGTCCTACAGCACCCTGATCGAGCCGGGCATGACGTTCACGATCGAGCCGATGCTCAACCTCGGCACGCCCGAGTGGGAGATGTGGGACGACAAGTGGACCGTCGTCACCGCGGACCGGCGCCGCTCCGCGCAGTTCGAGCACACCATCCTCATCACCGAGACCAGCAACGAGATCCTGACGCTGGCCTGATGGTGGGCAACCCAGGGCAGGGCAACCGCAAGGAGGCGGATCGATGGCGAAGGAAGCCAAGCAGGCCAAGCACGGACTCCCGTTGGGGATCGACGTGGGAGGCAGCGGCATCAAGGGTGCACCCGTCGACCTGTCCAAGGGTGCGTTCGCGGCCAAGCGGATGCGCATCGCCACGCCCGCCACCTCGACGCCCGAGGCGGTCGCCGAGATCATCGACCAGATCGTCGACCACTTCGACGACGTCCGCGGCGACTCCCCCATCGGCGTCACGATCCCGGGTGTCGTGACCCACGGCGTGGTCCGCTCTGCCGCCAACATCGACAAGTCGTGGCTCGACTTCGACGCCGAGCCGATGCTCGAGAAGGTCCTCGGCCACGACATCGTGCTCGTCAACGACGCGGACGCCGCGGGTGTGGCTGAGCTCCACTACGGCGCTGCCAAGGGCCAGAAGGGCCTGGTCGTGATGACGACCCTCGGCACCGGTATCGGGTCCGCCCTGATCTACGACGGGGTCCTGATCCCCAACTCCGAGCTGGGGCACCTCGAGATCGACGGGTTCGATGCCGAGTCCCGCGCCGCCTCGTCGATCAAGGACAAGGAGGACCTCAGCTACCCGGAGTGGACCAAGCGGCTCCAGCGTTACTACAGCCACCTTGAGGCGCTGCTGTGGCCGGACCTGATCGTCGTGGGGGGTGGGGTGTCCAAGGACGCCGAGCAGTTCCTTCCCCTGCTCAAGCTCAAGACCCCGATCGTGGCCGCGAAGCTCGAGAACAAGGCCGGCATCATCGGCGCCGCCCACCTCGCCGCCCACAAGTAGCCGCCTGCTCCGGTCCGGCGGCCGGAACGTGCGCACCCGTCTCAGCGCATCGACACGAGGTCCTGCAAGAGGATCGCCTGACGACGTCGGAACAGGTCCGCGCCCTTCCGCGTCCCCACGACGAGCGCCACCACACCGAGTGCCGGTCCGACGACGAGAACGGTCCACGCCGCCCACTGCCAGCCGAGGTAGGCCAGCGCGCCGAGGGCCAGCGCCGGGATGGACAGCACGAACACTGCCGCCCCGCACACGGCCTGGACGCCGAGGGTCACGCCGGCCGCGCCAGGACGGCTCGTGAAGGGGTTCTCCCCCGGCCCCGGCACGGCGTACTGCTTGACCGCACTGGTCACGCAGGCCACCGCGAAACCGTTCAGCGCCAAGGCACAACCCACGCCCAGGGTGGCCGGCAGCAACCGCCAGGGGGCGCCGAACAGAGGTCCCAGCACGGCATACGCGGGGATGCAGACGAGCGCCATCAGCGCCGAAGGGAAGAGCCGACCCAGCCGGTCGCTGACTCCGTCGACGCCGGAGGCGACATGCATCCAGAAGGCCGTGGAGTCGTAGCCGACGTCGTTGTGCTGTCCCCAGCCGATGAGGTAGGCCGAGGCGAGCGGCATGGCGACCAGGGCCAGCTCGGAGTCCGCGCCGATGCCGGGAATGAGCAGGCCACAGGGCATCAGGACGGTCATCACTGCCGGCACGTTGAAGCGCGGGTCACGGATCCAGTAGGTCCCGGCGCGGGCCGCGATGGCGCCCATCGGGGTGGCCGGCAACCGGCCGAACAGGCCCAGACCACCGGAGGCCTTGCCACCCCCTGCGGAGGCCGAGCGTGGGTTGCGCAGGACCGAGACGAGCAGCCGCTCCCAGACCACCAGCAGACCGAGGCAGAACGTCGCCGACAGCGCGAGCCGAGCCAGGCCGACGCCCCAGTTGCCGAGGGCCAGGTCGCCCGCGGGCGCCCAGGCCCAGCCGAGGGGCGTCCAGGCGATCACCTCGGCGAGGCGGTCCACCGTGGCCCGGTTGAGCCCATCGCCGCTGAGTCCCGCGAGGATCGGGCCCGCGCTCACGAAGAGCAGCAGGCCACCGACCCCGGCGGCGTCCCGTCCGCGCCGGGTCGCGAGCACGGCAGAGGCGGCCGCCGTCACGATCCGGCTGAGCAGGACGCAGGTCAGCAGGCCGAGCAGGCCCCCGACGAGCGCAGCAACCGTGGCGAGCAGCGACCGGGAGCCGGTCACCACGCTGCCGAGCACCAGCATCGTCGTCGCGACCCCGGGCAGCCCGACCAAGGCAGTGAGCACCAACCCGATGGCCAGGGTGCGTTCGCGCACGGCGAACGTCGCGAACCGAGTGGGGTCCAGGGTGGGGTCGACACCGAACAGCAGGATCGGCAGGAGGGCCCACCCAGCCATCAGCCCGGCTCCGGCGACGACGACGGCAGTGCGGGCGAGCTCGATGTCGCCCTGGGCGCGGAGCGAGACGAGCCCGACCAGCCCGGCCAGCACAAAGCCTCCGCCGTAGAGCACGCCGACCACCATGCCGACGATGGCGGCGACACTGCGACGCAACCCGTTGCGCAGCAGGTGGAGCTTCAGTCGGAGGAGGTGCGCAACCACGCCAGACCCTCCACGTCGCTGCTGCCCCCGACGAGGCCGAGGAACCGGTCCTCGAGGCTCAGGCCCGCACGGACCTCGTCGAGGGTGCCCGCCGACAGCACCACACCGGCGGCGATGATCGCCACGTCGGTGCAGATCCGCTCGACCAGGTCCATGACGTGGCTGGACAGCACCACCGTGCCGCCGTTGGCCGCGAAGTCCTCGAGGATGCGGCGGATCGTGCGCGCCGACACCGGGTCGACGGCCTCGAACGGCTCGTCCAGGACGAGCAGCCGCGGGGCGTGGACCAGCGCGCAGGCGAGGGTGATCTTCTTGGTCATGCCCGCGGAGTAGTCGATGACGAGCTTCTCGGCGGCATCGGTCAGGCCCAGCGCAACGAGCAGCTCCCCGGTGCGCTCGGCCACCATCGTCCGGTCCATCCCGCGCAACAGACCGGCATACGTCACCAGCTGCTGGCCGGTGAGCCGGTCGAAGAGGCGAAGACCGTCCGGGAGGATGCCGATCTGCGACTTGGCACCCACGGGGTCGGCCCACACGTCGGTGCCCAACACGTGGGCGCTCCCGGCATCGGGGCGCAGCAGCCCCGTGGCCATCGACAGGGTGGTGGTCTTGCCGGCGCCGTTGGGGCCGACCAGCCCGTAGAACGAACCCCGCGGCACGTCGAGGTCAAGGGTGTCGACAGCGGTCGTCTCGCCGAAGCGCTTGGTGAGGCCGCGCAGCCGCAGGGCGATCTGTGGCGCGACGGGCGGCGCGAACTCGGACTCCGGCATGGCCCGAACGCTAGCGTTAGCGCTGTCTCGCGATGAGCATGGCCTTCTTGGGGACGTTCTTGGCCACCTCGTACCGGCGCGGCTTGGCGTCGTCGCGCTCGGCGTAGCCCATCTTCTCCAAGCGCATCAGCACCACCGGACACATCGCGCAGCGCGGCTTGTCCTTGCAGCACTTCTTCTTCGCCTTGGCGACCTTCACGCCCTTGGCGGCCTTGGGGTTCTTGGGCACGCGAAGACAGTAGGTGAGCCTTACCTAACTCTCCAAATCCGGCTCGCAGGTCGGACGGGTCCACGGCGAGCCCGGTATGCCGCGGCGGCAGGACCGCGGCGACGGCTCGGGCCGCGTCAGCGACCGCGGGCGAACTCCTGCGGCTCGCCCCCCGCGAGGTCGTGGACCTGGGTGTCCTTCGACCCGAGGTTGCCGGCCTGGGTGAGGTAGAGGGTGCGCCCGAGCTCACTGAGCAGGGCGTCGTGGATCGGGATCGCGTGCGGTGCTGCCAACCGGCGCAGGAAGCCCGTCATCTCGCGGCTGCGCGCCCACGGTGCGTTGAGCGGGAAGGCGAGCACGTCCACGCCGTCCGGATCGGCGTCCAACGCATCCCCCGGGTGGAAGAAGGTGGGCTCGCCGTCGGCGCTGATCCGCATCCCCGTGTTGTGGATCCGCGGGATCTCCTCGTGGATGAGCGCGTGCATCTCCCCCACGCCGGTGACGGTCGCTGACCTGACGCTTGCGGAGTCACCGGGTCCGAAGGAGACGACGTCGAAACCCTTGTCCTGCAACAGCTTCGCGGTGTCCGGGTCGGCGAAGACCTGGACGTCGGGGTTGGCCCTGACGAGCTCGGGGAACCGCTCCTGGTCGAGGTGGTCCGGGTGCTGGTGGGTCACCAGGACCGCGTCGAGGTCGCGCTGCCCAGGGGCACCGGGCGACCAGCCGCCCGGGTCCAGCAGGATCCGGGCGTCGGCGACTTCGACGAGCAGGCTGGCGTGGCCGAGGTGGGTGATCCGCATGGCCTCACGCTAGGCCGGGACGTGCGACCCGTCGACCGCCGCGCGCCTGTCCGCTCCGATGTCAGCCCCGAGGTCCGCACCGAGGTCCGCGCCGAAGTCCGCGCTGATGCCCGCGTGGACGTCGGCGGAGACGGCCGCGTTGGCGTCGTGGGGTGACTGGTCCGTGCCCTCGATGTCGGCCGGCCCCCGTCGGCGCCGCGCCACGAGGTGGTAGCAGGCCAGCCCGACGAGGAACGCCGCCAGCGTCTGTGGCAGTCGCAACCCGGCGAGCGCCCCTGTCGAGGTCCCCTGCCCGACGTCGACGGCGAACTCGCCGTGCGAGATGTCCCGACCCCCGGCCCGGAAGGTCACCAGGAGGCTGTACGCACCGGCCCGTGGATAGGTGTAGGTGAGGGTGGAGTCGTTCGTCGGATCGAGCTGCAGGGTCTGCTCGTCGAGAAGGGTGTGCCCACGCAACGTGATGCCGGAGTCCTTGCCACGCGTGTGCACCGCGACATCGACGACCTCGTAGGGGATCGGCGTGCCCATGAGGTCGTACAGCCGGATGTTGTGCCTGATCGCGAGCCCCGACACCGGCTGGTGGGTGTTGAACGTGACCAGCACGAGGTTCGACCCGTCGATGTACTTCATGTCGAAGGCCCCGCTGTGGGCTCCTGCTGCCCCCGGGGCACCCACAAGCAGCAGAGCAGCCGCGGCGACGACCAGCAGGGACCTGACCACGTGGAGCCGGCGCATGTCAGAGCGCCGCCGCCATGTCCGCCTGGATCTGGGCGACCGTGAGCGCCTTGTTGTAGACCCGCACCTCGTCGATCTGCCCGGCGAAGTACTCGCCCCACACCGCGTTGCCACCGATGCGCAAGGGCTCAGCGGTGCCCGCGACCGACCCGGAGTACGCCTTCGTGATCTTGAGGACGCCCCCCACGTAGAGCCGCAGGTTGCTGCCGTCATAGGTGGCGGCAAGGTGTGTCCAGGCGTTCAGCGGCACCGCAGCCGTGCCGATGACCGACTGCGACCCGCCACCGACGTAGGCCCACGCGGACGGCCGGTTGGTCCCGGATGCGCTGTAGAGCGAGTAGGCCAGCTCGCCCGTGCCGTTCTCCTTGAGCAGCACCGTCCTCCAGCCGGTCGAAGCCGTGGGTCGGACCCAGGCCTCCAGGGTCATCGCGGGGCCGGGATCGAGGCTCGCGGCGTCCGGCACCGTGACGTAGTCGTTGGACCCGTCGAAGGTCAGCGCCTTCCCGAACTTGCCAGCGGTGGTCCAGACAGGCCCGTCCACGGTGCCGGCATTGCCCTGACCGGATCCATCGCTGACGGTGCTGCCAGCCCCTTCGTTGAAGGCATAGGCAGCGACCAGGCCCGTGGCGACGGTGTTGGCCACGGTCACACTCACGGCGCTGGACGTGGTGCTGTTACCCGCGGCGTCACGCGCTGTGGCGGTCACCGTGTGCGTCCCGTTCGCGACGCTCGTGGTCGTCCAGGACGCGGCATACGGGCTGGTGGTGTCCTCGGAACCCACGGCCACACCGTCCACCTTGAACTGGACGCCCGCCACACCGGTGTTGTCGTCTGCGGTGGCGGCCAGTCCGACGACGCCACTCACCGTCTGCCCTGCCGTCGGGGCGGTCACCCCGACGGTTGGCGGGACGGAGTCCGGGGCGACCGTCGTGAGGGTCCGGTCGGCGCCGAGCGTCACGTTGCCCGCTGCGTCACCACTGCGGACCCGGTAGTGGTAGGTCGTCCCGGCAGACAGGCCGGTCAGGGTCTGCAGGTGGCTGGTGGACAGCGTCGCGTCACGGGTCGTCGTGCTGCCGTATGCCGTGGTGGCGCCGTACTCGACCTGTGAGTCGGCGGGCTCGTCCGTCGTCCACCCGACGGTGGCCGACGACGCGGTCACCCCGATGGTCGTCTCCCCCGACACGACGGGGGCCGTCGCGTCCGGAGTACCGAGCTTGACGATCTTGGCCGTCGACGGGACGCCGTTGGAGTTGACTGCGAAGACCATGTAGTAGTTCGGAGGCGCCAGGTTGGCGCTGTTCGGGGTGTTGATCGTCAGGGTGTCACCGGTGCGGGTGAAGGACAGGTCGACGAAGTGCTGGTTCCAGTCCGCGGTATGGGTCACGGAGGCGAGGCTGACGAGGCTGACCTTGGTGATGTCGGCCGCCTGCGGCGAGACGAGGTCGACCGTGGAGGAGAACCCCATGGTGGCGGGCAGGCTGGCGATGGTGGGGCGGGTGCCCTTGAACAGGTAGGGCGGGGAGTACATCTGCATGTTCAGCTGGTCCGGGGCGGGCGCCAGCCGACCTCCGCCGGCGGACAGCACCCGACCGTCGGGCATGAGCATCGAGATCGAGTGGTACATGCGTGGCTTCGCGGGCGACGCAGCCTGGGTCCAGGTGGCCGTCGCGGGGTTCCACAGCTCGGCGGTGAGCGGGCCGGAGGTGGCGAAGTCGCTCACCACGCTGGCACCGCCGATGGCCAGCCCCTGTCCGGTGGGCAGCATGGTCACGTTGTGGAAGGAGCGGGCGCTGTTCATCGTGCCGGCGTTGCTCCACACCGGTGAGCCCGAGGTCATGTCGAGCACCCGTGACTGGCGTTGGGACGGGGTCGGGTTGTCCGGCTGGTAGGAGTTGAAGTCCGCGCCGCCACCGGTGATGAGGAACTTGCCCGGGGCAAACGACGTCCAGACGCCGAAGGGCACCTGGGTGGTCCCGAGCTGGGTCCAGGCCCTGGTTGCCGGGTCGAACGTCATGACCCCGCCCTGCTCGGTCGAGATGACCAGCAGCTTGCCGTTGGGCAGCATCGCGGTCTGCGGGTACTGCCCCTCGCGCAGCTGCGGAGTGCTGATCGGGACGGTGGACACCTGGTTGGTCACCGGGTTGTACATCTCCGGGGTGTCGACGAAGTTCCCGGAGGTGACCTGTCCGCTCAGCGTCATCATCCGACCGTCAGCCAGCTGGGTCACGCTGGGGTACCACCGGGAGTACTGCATGTCGGGGCGTCGGGTCCAGCTCCGGGCCACGGGGTCGAAGGTGTAGACGTTCTTGATCCCGTCGACACTGCCGTCGTGGCCGCCCATGACGACGAGGCGCCCCTCTGAGTCGGTCGCGTGGCCCGAGCAGAAGAGCCCAGCGCCGACGGTCACGTCGGTCCAGGTGTTGGTGGTCGGGTTCCACAGCCTGGCCAGCGAGCTGGGCAGCTCCCAGCCGTCCCACATGAGCACCTCACCGGTGTGCAGCAGCGTCGCGTGGACCGCCACGAGCGGCCAGTTGGTCACCGGGCCCCACTCGCCCACCGTGGCGCGCGGGTCGGTGTTGGCGACCGTGACTGTGACGGCGGCGGACGTGGTGCTGTTGACGCTGTCGCGCGCCCGGGCCGCGAGGGTGTGCGCTCCGTTCGTGGCCGTCGTGGTGTCCCAGGCGACGCTGTAGGGGGCGACCGTGTCCTCGGACCCGAGCGGGGCGCCGTCGATCAGGAACTGGACGCCGACGACTCCGTTGTCATCCGCGGCGTTGGCAGTCACCGTCACCTGGTTCGCGACGGTGGCGCCATCGGCCGGTGCACTGACCGAGACGGTCGGGGGCACGCTGTCGGGGGCCGTGGTGGAGAACGCCACCGTGCCGCCGGAGCCGGCCTGCTCGACGTGGGACGAGTCGGCAACCAGCGCCTGCAGGACGTGCGAGCCGCTCGGCACGCCCGTCAGGGTGTAGGTCTGGTCCCCGTCGGTGTCGAAGTCCATCTTGGTCGGTCCGCCGTCGAGGGACAGGTGGACGTGCTTCCCGTCGCCGGCCACCCAGTCGCCAGTCCGGGCGTACTTGACGACGACGTCGGTCCCGGCCAGGCCCGCCCCGGCCGTCGGCTGGGTGATCGTGACCTTCGCCGGGTTGCTCACCTGGACCGACACGGGGGCGCTGGTCGAGGTGAGTCCCGCCGTGTCCGTGGCCACGGCCGTGAGAGTCCTCGGGCCACTCAGCAAGGACGTGGTGTCCCACGATGTCGTGTAGGGCGCGGTGGTGTCCGGCACCCCGAGGTTGGTCCCTCCGACCTTGAACTGCACGGACGCGACCGCCGAGTCGTCGGTGGCGTTCGCCGCCAGGGTGGTCACGCCGGACACCGTGGCGCCGTCGGTCGGGGACGTCATCGACACCGTCGGGGGGGTGACGTCGCTCGCGAACGAGGCGTAGATCGAGAAGGTCGCCGCCTGGCTGGTGAAGGCGCCCAGGCTGCTCGGCCAGGTGCCGAAGGCCTGTCCCCCGGTCTTCCAGCCGCTCGATCCGGAGCTCGAGAACCTCAGGTTGTTGACACCGGAGCTGGCGCCGTTGGTGTTGTAGCCGAAGTAGTAGCTCGTGCTGGGCGCGAGGGTCGCGGTGACGGGCACCGTGTTCCACGAGTTCGCGACCAGGGTCCCGGTGGCGCTGCTCGCGACCAGCGTGCCCGGAGCGCTGGCAGTGGCGGTGTAGATGGCGAGCTGGAAGCTGCGTCTGGCCACGCTCGCGTCGACGGCCCCGACGTAGGCCGACATCGACACCACGGCACCGCCGTTGGTCGTCGTGAACCGCGTGAGGTTGATGTTGTTCGCGTTGTCGGAGTCCACGCCCGCGCCGACGGCGGTCGAGCCGAGGGGGGTCAGCAGTGTCCGGTCGCTCGAGGTCGCCAGGTCGCCTGCGGCGTCGCGACTGCGGACCTGGTAGTGGTAGGTCCGGTTCGCCGCGAGTCCGGTGATGTTCGCGGCGTGGCCGGTCACCTTGGTCGTGTTGAGCGTGGTCGTCGAGCCGTATGCCGTCGTGGCGCCGTAGGAGACCTGGGTGTCCGAGAGGATGTCGGTGTCCCAGGCGACAGTCGCCGTCGTCGTGGTCAGGGCGGTCACTCGCACGTTGCTGATCTGTGCAGTCGCGGCCTCGGCCGACGGCGCGAGGGCAGCCACCATCGCGCCGAGCACGAAAGCGGGCACCACGAAGACCCCGATCGTGCGTCGCCGTCCCTGCCTGGCGAGGTGTGCAGTCATCGGGCTCCCTTCGCGCCTGCCCCCGATGGTGACGATCGCCCGCCTCGTGGGCCACACCCGATGTGACTGGGACAATTGACGTAGGGATGGTCATGTCGACGAAGGAGATCCCCTGGCCAACCGCAGTCCTGGAGCACGGCTGGGTGGATGAGTCGGTCGATACGCCGGGTTCTGTCACCACTGGTCGTTACCGGCCAGCAGGAGACGGTCATCCATCTAGGACAGCCGTTGCCGACTGCCTCCAGCGCCCTACCCGTGCACTCGGGCGGGCCGCCCTCGAACGCGCACTGTCTGAGCTTGCTCCAGGTGGGGTTTACCTAGCCGAACCAGTCACCTGGCCCGCTGGTGGTCTCTTACACCACCGTTTCACCCTTACCGCGGTGCCTGTCCGGCCGGAGCCGGGTGGTCCACCGTGGCGGTCTGTTCTCTGTGGCACTGTCCCGCGGGTCACCCCGGGTGGCCGTTAGCCACCACCTTGCCCTTCGGAGCCCGGACGTTCCTCGGCGGTGATTGCTCACCGACGCGACCGCCTGACCGACTCATCCGTCGCCAAGGATAGGGCAGGTATGCCGCGCGCCCCGCCACGCGGCGCACGGCCGGGCGTCCCACCGCTCCCGACGGGAGCCCGGGTCACCGGTAGGTCCGCTTCGCGTACTCGTGTGCGGCGTCCACCGACCGCGGGACACCGGCCACGGTCGCAAGGAACGAGTCACGCTCCAGGGCGCGCATCGACAGGTCCGTCACGGCCGAGACGGTTGCCGAACGCGGCGCGTCGTTGAGGAGCGCCAGCTCGCCGAACCAGCCACCCGGTCCGATGCGGCGCACCTCCAGGCCGCGCATGGTGACCGAGGCCTCGCCGTCCTCGACGACGTAGAACCGGTCGCCGGCCTGACCCTCCGCCACCACCACCGAACCCGCCCGCGCGGTGACCAGCACGGCATCGCGGGCGAGGCGTTCGACGAGGCGCGGGGCGAGGACCCCCAGGATGGGAACCTCTCGGAGTAGCGCGAGCACGTCGGCCGGGACACCGGCACGGGCGTCGACGCGACGCAGACGGGTCAGCCACACCAGGATCACCACCGGGAGGAACAACCCAGCCGCGACGAAGGCCAGCCGCCCACCCGCGAGCTGCACCACGAGCGGCGCGGCGAGCGAGCCCACTGCCAGACCACCCATCAACATCGACTCCTGGAGCCCGAACACGCCGGTGAGCAGCCGTTCCGGCAGCACCCGCTGGGCCAGCGTGCGGACGGCGACGTCGAAGAAGACCTTGCCGGCGCCGGCCAGCCCGACCAGGGCCGCTGCCAGGACGGCTCCCTCGGCCAGCCCGGTGGCCGCGATGGCGGCGCCGGTCAACAGGCCCCCGAACACGACGGGGTAGCTCAGGCGCTGTCGGCCGACGAGCGCCAGGGTCGCCACCGCCCCGAACAGCCCGCCGAGACCGAGGCTGGAGTTGAGGAGGGCCGGACCGGACTCGCCCATCTCGAGCACGTCCAGGGCCAGCATGACCAGGAGGATGTCCAGCATGCCCACGAGCACGCTGATGGCGGCGGCCAGCACGCTGAGCATCCGCGACGTGGGGTCAGCCAGCACCTCGGAGAGCCGCGGCCCGGGGCCTGGGTCGGCGACGGCGGCTGCGCCGGGACGGAGGCGAGCAGTGAGCACCGACGGGACCACACAAGCCAGTCCAAGGACGCCGACCACCCCGCCCGGGCCCAGTGGCGTGATGAGCACGCCGCACAGCAGCGGGCCGACCAGGATCGCACTGGCCTCGGCTGTTCCGCTCGCGGCGTTGCCCGCGGCCAGCTCACCCGCCGTCCGAGCTCCCTCAGGGAGAGCCGTGTAGTGGATGGGCCGGGTCGCGCTCACCGCCACGGCAGCACCCGCCGCCAGCGCACAGACCACGGCGAAGGACCACCCTGCCAGCACGCCGGCCGCGCAGCCGACGAAGGTGACTGCCTGGGCGGCATACCCCACCGCGAGGGCCGGACCCCGGGCCAGCCGACCCAGCCGCGAGGCGAGGAACGGCGCCAACAGGGCGGCTGGGACCAGCTGGGCGATCGCCGCCGTGCTGGAGCCGCGGACCCCGTCGTACTCGTAGGCCCAGACGAGCAGGGCGATCCAGGTGCCCCACTCCACGATGTTGAACACCAGGTAGGCCACCAGGAGCCTGGCCAGCCGCGGCGACCGGAGGGCTCCGGCCACGACGGCGAGCGGGCGAGTCCCACGGCCGGCCGGCCGATCGGAAGAGTCCACCGGCAGCCCTCCCGTACCGAAACCGCACCGACCCTCCATCGTGCCGGACGAGGACGCAGCCGTCCTCAACCAAATGGGCTAGGAGCTGTCGTACCAGCATCAAAACGAGGCAACCCGCAGGATTCAGGACGAATCGCCGACGGTCTCCTCAGCTGTCGCGGACGATCTCGAAGCGGACGGCGCCGGTCGAGATGGTGGCCTCGGTCAGCTTGACCTTGACCTCGGTGCCGAGCTGGTTCTGTCCGTCGGCGTTGGCGAGCACGGCCGGGTCCTGGATCTGGACGACGGCACCGCCCTTCTCCCGCTTGTCGACCACCATCGCGTCGAACACCTCCCCCACGCGGTCCTCCAGCGCAGCAGCCTCGACGGCGTCGGCGCAGGCTCGCTCGACGCCGTTGGCCACCTTGTCGGACGCGGACATGACCTCGGGCAGCGACGGCAGGGCCTCGCGCGCCCAGCCCGGGACCTCCGCGCCGGAGCTGACCGCCTCGCAGATGGCCAGCCCGAACCGGTCCACCAGCCGCCGCAACGGCGCGGTGACGTGGGCGTACGGGTGGGCCACCGCTGCGTGTTCGGCGTGCTCGGGGACCTCGCCGTCGAACGGGGTGTAGCCGGCACCGCGGAAGAGCGAGGTCGCCTCGTGGATCAGGGCCAGGTGCTTGGGGTTGGTGCGGTCGAGCGTCCGCAGGAACTCGCCGTAGGGCGTCCCCTGCTGCCACTCGATCCCCAACGCGCGGCTTGCGTGGCGGAACCGGCCGACGGCGTTGTCGTCCGGGGCCGGCATCGAGCGCAGGATCCCCACCTTGGCCTTCATCATCATCTCGGCGGCGGCCATGCCGGTCATGAGCGAGATCTGGGCGTTCCAGTCCTCGACCTCCAGCGGTGGCCGGAAGTAGAGCCGGTAGTGCCCCTGGTCGTCCTCGTTGACCTCCTGCTCGGGCATGGGCAGGCTCGCTCCCCCGCGGCGGCGCTCGAACTCGATCCGCTTCTGCCCGACCTCCTTGAGCAGCAGCAGCCGCTCGTCGGCCGAACCGTCGTCGATGGCCTGCTGCACCCCTTCGTAGTCGAGCCGGTCGGTGCTTCTGACCAGGGCCCGGTAGACCTCGGCGTCGGTGCCTTCGCCGTCGGCCTTGAGCCGCATGTCCCACACGAAGGCCGGCCGCGTCTCCCCGGCCAGCAAACTGGCCGCCCCTTCGCTCAGGACGGTGGGGTGCAACGGAGTTCGCTTGTCCGGCGCGTAGACGGTCTGCCCGCGCCTGCGCGTCTCGGCATCCACGACGCCACCGGGTTTCACGAAGGCCGGCACGTCGGCGATGGCATAGCGGACGCGGTAGCCGTCACCGTCACGCTCGATGTGCAGGGCCTGGTCGAGATCCATCGACCCGGGGGGGTCGATGGTGAGGAAGGCGACCGCGGTCTCGTCGCGCTCTGGCAGGGCTGGCGACGCCGCAGCGGCTGTCGCCTCGGCCTCCACGTCCGGTGGGAACGCCTCCGGCACCTTCAGCTCGGCGCGGATCGCGTCGAACCTGGCGACCAGCTCGGCAGACTGTTCGACGGCCGTCTCGGTGGTCGGTTCCTGGACGTGGATGCTGCGGGTAGGCATGGTGCCAACCTACCCAGATGCACCGGCCGAACGGCCGCCATCCGACACGGCGACAGAGCCGGAACCGCCGACACCTAGGCTGTGCCCGTGCTGATCCTGCTGCCCCCGTCTGAGTCGAAGACGGGCCGCACCCGTGGCCGGTCGGTCGTCCATGAGCACCTCTCTTTCCCCGAGCTCAGCGCGACAAGGCAGGCCGTCGCCGAGGCGGTCGCCGCGGTCAGCGCCCACCCCGACGCTGCCGCGACCCTGGGCGTCAGCCCCAACCTCACGGTCGAGATCGCCCGCAACCTCGCCCTGCACAGCGCGCCGGCACTGCCCGCGTCGCGCGTCTATTCCGGTGTCCTCTACGACGCGCTCGACTACGCCGGCCTCGACACCGCCGCCAAGCGCCGCGCGAACCGATGGCTCGTCGTGGTGTCCGCCCTCTATGGCGCGGTACGCCCCACCGACGCGATCGCCCCCTACCGGCTCTCCATGGCGGTCAACCTCCCTGGCGTCGGTCCCCTCGCCAGCGCGTGGAAACCGGAGCTGCGCCGCGTCCTGCCTGCCCTCGCCGACCGTGGCCTGGTGGTCGACTGCCGCTCCAGCACGTATGCCGCGGCGTGGACGCCCGAGGGCGACCTCGCCGACCGTTGGGTGCAGGTCCGGGTGCCCGGAGCCACCCACATGGCCAAGCACACCCGCGGTCTGGTCGCCCGGGAGCTGTGCCGCGTCGGTCGGGACGTCCGTCGGGTTCCCCAGCTCGCCGAGGTCCTCACCGACGCCTTCGTGGTGACGGTCGAGGAGCCGCCGAGGGCGGGACGACCCTGGGTCATCGACGTCACGGCACGCTCGTGACCTCGGCGCTGCGGCGGTGAACGTCGCCGAGCTGGGCGACGTGCTGACGCGGGTTCTTCCGGTTCTGGTCTTCTTCGTCGCCATCACCGTCGTGGCCGAGATCGCCGACGCCGCAGGGGTTTTCGATGTCGCAGGACACTGGGCGTCCCGCGCCGGTCGACACCGGACGCCGCTGCTGTGGCTGTTGTTCGTCCTCGTCGCGGTCGCCTGCACCGTTGTGCTCAGCCTCGACACGACTGCCGTCCTGCTGACCCCCGTCGGCCTGGCCATCGCCGTGCAGCTCGACATCTCCCCCGTCCCGTTCGCCCTGACGACGCTGTGGATCGCGAACACGGCGAGCATGCTGCTCCCCGTCTCCAACCTCACGAACCTGCTTGCCCTGCACCACTTCGAGGTGCTCGGGGTCGGGCACGCCGGCTACGTGCGACTGGCAGCGCTCCCTGCCGTCGCCGCGGTCGTTGGCACGGTGCTCGTGCTCTACCTCCTGCACCGGCGCGAGCTGCGCGGCCGCTACCTGCCCGATGCACCCCCGGACCCGCACGACCTGGTGCTGCTTCGGGTCGCGGCGGCCGTCTGCATCGCCGTCGGCCCGCTCTTCGCGCTCGGGCTGTCTCCCGCCTGGGTGTCATCGGTCGCGGCGGTCGTGCTCGTCGCCGCGGCCTGGACCCGCAACCGCGACCTGGTGCGCCACCTCAAGGTCCCGTGGCAGATGGCGATGGCCGTCGCAGCCCTGTTCGTCGTCATCGACGCCGCCCTCCAGCTCGGGCTCCAACCGGCGTTGGCCTCGCTCGCGGGCGAAGGCACCTCCCCCGCTGACCTCGCCAGGGTCGCGGGCGTCGGCGCGCTGGCCGCGAACGGGGTCAACAACCTCCCGGCCTACATCGCGCTCGAGTCCGTCACGTCCGATGCCCCGGCCCGCCTGATGGCGTTGCTGATCGGCGTGAACGTGGCGCCGTTGGTGACCCCGTGGGCATCGCTCGCGACGCTCCTGTGGGCGCAGCGCTGCCGGGCACGCGGCATACACATCTCGGTGAAGTCCCTTGCGGTGCAAGGCCTGTTGTGCGCCGTCGTCTCCGCCGGACCGGCGCTGGCCGCCCTGGTGGTCACGACGTGACCCCGAAACTGTCAGGGTCCCTGTGCAGGGTGGCCAGGTCCGGTAGAACTGGGCCATGAAACCGCACGCGGGGCGCGATGTCGGTCGCTACCTGCGCGACCTGGCCGTGCGGCTCGACGAGCTGGCGCCGACCGTCGTCGCGGGCGCTCCGGATGCCGCCCACCAGATGCGCACCACGGCTCGGCGCGCGTCCGCATGCCTGGCGACGTTCGGACCCGTCCTGCGACTCAGCCACGACGCGGACCTTCGCACGGAGCTGGGGTGGCTCACGGCAGAGCTCGGGGCCTTCCGGGACGCCGAGGTCCTCGCGACGAGGCTCCCCGGCGGCCACGAGGTGCCCGTCCGGGTCGAGCAGGCGTTGAGCGAGACGTTGGCGCGAGCGACCACCGACCTGAGGGCCGCGCTGGGCTCCCCCCGGTTCACTGCGCTGCCCGCCGCCCTGGCTGCGGTCGGCTCGACGGCGAAGTCCGGCCCGCGCCGGAGAGACCTTCGCCGAGCGGTCCGCCGGGGGTGGCAACGCACGCACCGTCGCCACGCGGCATATCTGGCTGCCTCCGACGATGGCGATCGGGACGAGGCTCTGCACGAGATCCGCAAGTCGCTGCGGCGGCTGCGCTATGCCTGCGACGCACTCGGAACGTCGTGTGGGGGCCGGATCGTGGCGGGTGCCGCGGAGGCCAAGTCGGTGCAGGAGGTCCTGGGCGAGCACCACGACGCCGTGGTCAGCCTGAGTCTGCTGCGCGGACTGGCGGTCGCCGAGCGCGACCCCGCACGGCTCGCGACGTACGCCCTGCTGTTCGACGTGGAGACCTCAGCCCGGGACCGGGCGTTGAAGAGGTTCGAGGAAGCCTGGCCGCAGCTAGAGCCGCACTTCGCACGCCGCTAGCCGCAGCGCCGCCGCTAGCCGCAGCGCCGCCGCTAGCCGCAGCGCCGCCGGTCGTCGCTCGCCCCGCGAGGGCTCGGTTCACTGCGCCTCGAGAGCAGCCAGTCGCTCCTCGCGGCGCCGCGCCACCACCCGCTCGTCGGTCACGATCGTCGGCACCGGCGCCAACATCACGACGAGCAGGCACCAGGGCACGCCGACACCCAGGGCGGCCATCGCCACCGCGCCACCAAGGAGCACGAGCGCCGCGATGGCGTTGAACAGGGCCGTCCGGTCGACGCCGACGAGCATTGCGTAGAACGCCCCGAGGCAGAGTCCGAAGGCGGCGACCGGGACGGCCGTCGCGGCGACGACCCCCGCAGGACCCCAGACGGAGTCGTGCTCGAGGTAGTAGGCGGCCACATGCAGGCCGGCGCCGGTCGCGGCGATCGCCATGAAGGCGGCGATGTGCCCGTAGCCCCAGCGAAAGCCGAGCCGGCGGTGACGGTGCAGCACCTCGGCGGAGGGCAGGGTGAAGTAGAGCCACCACATCGTGAAGGCCAGTCCTGTCCCGGCGAGACCGACCACCGCCACGTCCACCGTCCAGCCCTTGGCCTCGACGAGTGCGGACAAGGCTGCGATCGTGCCGATCAGGCACTCCCCCAGGGCGATGATCGCCAACAGGCCGTGCCGCTCGGCGACGTGGTGCGCGTGCCAGGGGGTGCCCTCGCCACGGCGCTCGGCGCTCCACGGGCCCACGAGCTCGATGACGTAGAGCGGGACCATGAGCACGAAGGACACCCAGAGCGAGGTGTGCAGGAAGATCAGGACCACCCAGCCCACCTGGGCCACGGCGATGGTCTTGACGTACAGAAGGCAGGACTCGCGGCGGGGAGGGTCCTGGGTGGCAGCCCGCAGCCACTGGAAGATCATCGCCACCCGCATGACGACGTAGCCGCCGACCATCACCTCGTTGTGGAGGTACTCCCCCTCCTCGATCGAGTGGAAGAGCCTGGGGATGCCCATCGCGACGATGAGCACGCCGACCATCTGCACCATCGTCGTGACACGGAACAGCCAGTCGTCGGTGTCATAGGCGGACGCGAACCAGGTGAAGTTGATCCAGGCCCAGACCACGGCAAACATGCTGAACACGAAGGCGATCAGCCCGGTGCCCAGGTGCCCGTCCTTCATCGTGTGGGCGAACTCGGCCGCCGCCGCACTGAACGCGATCACGAAGGTGAGGTCGAAGAACAGCTCGAGGGGGGTCGCCGTCCGGTTGCTCTCGTGCTGGCTGCGGCCCGTCATCCGCTGGAGCCCGTGCGCCAGGCCTCGGGCACCAGCTCCCCCGACCGCTGGCGTCGTCTCGCTCATGGCGTCAGCCTAGGACGCGCCGAGGCCTCGCTGCAGGTCCTCGATGACGTCCTGGACGTCCTCAAGCCCCACCGAGATCCGCACGGTTCCGTCGGTGATCCCGACGGCGGCGCGCGCCTCCGGGGTGAGCCTGCGGTGCGTCGTGGTGGCCGGGTGGGTCACCATCGACTTGGCGTCGCCCAGGTTGTTGCTGATGTCGACGACCTGCAGGGCGTTCAGGAGGGCGAACGCCTCGGCCTTGCCGCCGTCCAGCTCGAACGTCACCACGGTGCCGCCGCCCAGCATCTGCCGGCGGGCCAGCTCGTGCTGGGGGAACGACGGCAGCCAGGGGTAGAGCACCTTCGTCACCTTGGGGTGGGCCTCGAGGGCCTCGGCGACGGCGAGCGCGTTGGCAGCCTGCTTCTCGACCCGCAGGGACAGCGTCTCCAGGCCCTTGACGAGGACCCAGGCGTTGAACGGCGACATCGACGGGCCGGTGTGACGCATCAGGTTCTTGACGGGCCCGTTGACGAACTCGGCGGTCCCGAGCACCGCACCACCAAGGGTGCGTCCCTGACCGTCGATGTGCTTGGTGGCGGAGTACACGACGATGTCGGCGCCGTGGTCCAGCGGCTTGGAGAACACCGGTGTGCCGAAGACGTTGTCGACGATGACCTGGGCGCCGGCCGCATGGGCGAGGTCCGAGACCGCCCGCATGTCGACGAGCTCCTGCATGGGGTTGCTCGGGGTCTCGAAGAAGACGGCCTGCGTCGGCTCCGACAGGGCCTCGCGCCACTGGTCCAGGTCGGGTCCGTCGACGAACACCGTCTCGACGCCCCACCGCGGCAGGATCTCGTCGAGGATCACGAAGCACGACCCGAACAACCCGCGGGAGGACACGACCCGGTCACCCTTGCCCAGCAGCGCAGCCAGCGCCACGAAGACGGCCGACATCCCGGACGCGGTGGCGAAGCAGGCCTCCGCCCCCTCCAGCTCCTTGAGCCGTTGCTCGAACATGGTCACCGTGGGGTTGCCGTAGCGCGAGTAGATGAAGTGTTCGACCTCGTCCTTGAAGGCCGCCTCGGCCTGCTCCGCGCTCTCGTAGACGAACCCGGACGTGAGGTAGAGCGCTTCGGCCGTCTCGTCGAAGTTGCTCCGCGCCAGGCCACCGCGCACAGCGATGGTGTCTGGCCGGAACCCTTTCTGCGGCTGGGATTCCGGCGTGATCTCGCTCATCGCTGCCGCCAGGGCAGTCCGGCGATCTTCCAGCCCGAGACGGCCCGGTGGCCGTGCTCGTCGGTGGGACCCTCGAAACCCTCGAGCACGTTGTAGGACGGCTCCAGGCCTGCGCGGGTCGCGGCCTTGGCCGCCGCGACCGAGCGCACCCCGGACCGGCACAGGAAGTAGATCGGCGCGCCATCCGGGAGGCCGGCGTCCCGGAGCTGCTCGACGAAGTCGCCGTTGACGGCGCCGTCGGAGAACCTCTGCCACTCGACGCAGACCACCCGCTTGCCGAGCGCGCTCAGGTCTGGCAGCCCGACATAGTTCCACTCCGCGGTGGTGCGCACGTCGACGAGGACGGCGTCCTCGTCGGCGGCCAGCGCGGCATACGCATCCTGCGGTGCGACGTCTCCGGCGTAGCTCATGGCGCCCAGCCTAGAACTCAGGCCACATGGCGAGACGTCCGGCCCACGTCGTGGACCATCGCGCCAGCAGCGACCGAGGTCAGGTGCGGTTGGTGAAGGCGACCGACACGTTGCCGTCCGGCCAGACCTCCAGTGCCGTCAGCGAACCGGGCGCGGCCGCGAGGCGCCACACCTTGTCGTGCGGGATGCCGAGCACGTGGGCGAGGACGCACATGATCGGCTTGCGGTGGCAGACCACCACCGTGGTGCCGCCGGCGGCGACGACCCGCTCGAACGCAGCAACCACGCGGGCCGCCAGCTGGTCGTGCGACTCCCCGCCGGGGCGGGTGTATGCCGGGTCCTCGCGCATCGCGGTCAGCTCGACAGGGTGGTCGCGGACCAGGTCGGGGATGCTGGCGCCGTCCCAGTCCCCGAAGTCCTGCTCGTCCCAGTCCGCGTCGACACCCTGCGTCACGCCGATCGCCTCGGCCACCGCTGCCCCGGTCTGTCGCGCGCGGGCCAGAGAAGAGGTGACCACTCGCGCCGGGGAGCCACCCAGCAGGTGAGCCACCGCCCGTCCGGCTGCCGAGGCCTGCGCCTGCCCCAGGGTGTTGAGGGAAGGGTCGGACCCGCCGCGACCGTCGAGGCGCGAGGCCGCAGTGAAGTCGGTGACCCCGTGGCGGACGAGCACGATCCGGGTCGGGGTGCCCTGCCACGGACCGGTGGCCGGCGGGCTCGGCTCGGGGTCGAGGACCTCGTCGACCACCTCGGCGACCGCCTGGCTGGTCACCCCACTACCGCCGCCGCGGCCGGCGTCGCTGCCGTCGTCGCGGCCGGTGTCACCGTCGTCGTCGCGGCCGGTGTCACCGTCGCCCAGCATGCGGTCGATCGTCCGGCCGTCCATGCCGTCGTTCGACAGGGCGTCGGCGTCCTTGTTCTGCTCGCGCGGGATCCAGGTGAACGACACCGAGCCACCCGCCGCGCTGATCTGGGCCGCCACGTCGCGGGCCTCGAGCGCCAGCTGACGCATGTCGGGGTGCTTGATCTTCCAGCGCCCCGCCATCTGCTCGACCACGAGCTTGGAGTCCATCCGGGCCTCGACGTCCGCGCCCGCGTCGATCCGCAGGACCGCCTTCAGCCCGGCGATGAGACCGGAGTACTCGGCGACGTTGTTGGACTCCTTGCCCAGCGGGGCGGCACCCTCCCAGAGGACCCGACCGCTGGCGGCGTCGCGCACGAGTGCACCGTAGCCGGCCACGCCGGGGTTGCCCCTGGAGCCGCCGTCAGCCTCGATGACGAGGGCGCGTCGGTTCGCAGGCACGGGTCAGAGGCCGGACTCGGCCGTGCGCACGAGGATGCGACGGCACTCCTCGCAGCGCAGCACCTCGTCGTCCGGAGCGGCCTTGATGCGGTTCATCTCGACGTTGTTGAGCTCCAGCTGGCAGCCGCCGCAGCGGCGCTGCCGCAGGGGTGCTGCAGCGAGGCCGCCGCTCTGCACCCGGATCTTCTCGTAGAGACCCACGAGCTCGTCCCCGACCCCGGCCACGATGTCGGTCCGCGGAGCGGCGATCTTGGTGGCCTCGAAGTCGAGGTCGGCCAGCGCCGCGTCCCTCGCCTCGACGGCCTCGGTGACCTGTGCCGCGAGGGTCGTGTGCTCGGCGTTGAGCTGGGAGACGGCCGACTCGGCGTCCTCGGCGCGTTCCATGACCTCGATCTCGACGTCCTCGAGCTCGGACTGCCGACGGACGAGGGAGGCCAGCTCGTGCTGGATCGCCTGCAGGTCCTTCGCGGAGCCGGTGCCCGAGTCGAGCCGGGACTGGTCACGCGCCGCGCGGTCCCGGACGAGCTGAACGTCGGCCTCGGCCTTGGCGACCTCACGCTGGATGTCGCCGAGCTCGGTGCGGGCGCGCACGAGCAGTGAGTCCAGCCCAGCGGCCTTGGTCTCGAGGTCGGCCAGCACCGCGTGCTCCGGCAGGTTCTTGCGGGCATGCGTGATCTGGTCGAGACGGGTGTCGATCGCCTGCAGGTCGAGCAGTCGCCACTGACGGGACGGGTCGGCTTTCAGGACGTACCTCCAGGGCCAGCGGGCGGTTCGGCTCCGACCACGAAGTCCCACGGGTCGGTGCGCAGTGTTGAGATGTGGGTCTCCACCTTAGGGGGCCCCTCGACACCGTCTGCAACCGCCGTCCGGACTCGCTCTGCAGCACCCGCGAGCCACAACGACTCGGTGGCCCAGTGACCGGCATCGATGAGGTAGGGCGGCCCGCCGCGGGACTGCTCACGCGCCTCGAGGACCGGGTGGTGGCGCAGGTCGGCGGTGACGTAGACGTCGGCACCGCTGGCACGCACGTGGTCGAACATGTCGTCGCCCGCCCCGCCCATCACGGCCACGCGCTGCACCCGCGCGTCGGCCGGCCCGGCCACCCGCAGCCCGCCCGGGGAGGGCGGCAGGGCGGCATACACCGAGGCGGTGAACTCGGCCAGGGTCACAGGCTCGGTGAGCTGCCCCACCCGCCCCAGCGGCTGTCCCTCGACCACGGCGAGCGGCTCCACGTCGGTGAGGCCGCAGGCTTCGGCGAGGGCGTCGTTGACGCCGGGCGAGGCCACGTCGGCGTTGGTGTGGGCGACGTAGAGCGCGATGTCGTTCACGACCAGGGACGTGATGGTGGCGCCCTTGGCGCCCGACGTCGCCACGCTGTGTATGCCGCGCAGCAGCAACGGGTGGTGCGTCACCACGAGGTCGGCCCCGAGCGCGCGGGCCTCCTCGATGACCGCCAGCGTGGGGTCGACCGCGAAGTGGATCCGGCGCACCGGCTGGGCGAGGTCACCGGACACCAGCCCGACCTGGTCCCACGACTGCGCCGTCGATGGTGGGTAGAGACCCTCGAGCACACGGACGACGTCAGCGAGGGTGGTGTGCATGTGGGCCCGGCCGGGCTCGAACCGACGACATCCACGGTGTAAACGTGGCGCTCTACCAACTGAGCTACAGGCCCCGCGTCCGCACGGCCGGCGCTGGCGCCGCGATCGGACTGCGGCCGTCATTGTGTCAGGTCACGCGGGCTGGCCGGTGGCAGGTCGCGTGGCTGGTCGGAGGCTTCCGGCAGGTGGTCCAGCACCGATCAGGTCGAGGCGCAACCCACCGCAGGCGGACCTCCGGCCCCGCCCGAGTGGGTTCTGGACGAAGAATTTACCTGCAATGACCGAATTTCATGCAGGTGCTTCTTCCCAAAGTGCTCCGAACCGATGCAGGATTCGGCCCATCGTGCCTCCATCACGGGGGCCGCCAGCCCGCGGCCGCACACCGCGGGTCAACCCCCTCGAAGGGATTCTCATGATTCGCAGGATCACGGGGCATCGTCTCCGGGCCACTGCGGTGGTGCCTGCCGTCGCCCTGGTTGCCGTCGGCTTCGCCGCCGCCGGCTCCACGGCCTCGGTCGCGGCAGCACCGACACCGGCCAGCGTTCCAGCCGCCAACACCCATGGCGACTACTACCTGAACACCGTCGCACCACGAGCCGAGTCCGCTTTCGGCCGCGACGCCCAGGTCAAGAAGGGCAAGAGCACAGCAGGTCTCGCCGCCAGGCAGGCCGATGTGCTCGCCAAGGCCAAGGCCTACGACGCGAAGCACGCCAAGGGCAACCCGGTCGCCGCGAGGCAGCTGGCCAAGCTCGAGGCGGAGGCCGTCCGCACCGGCAAGAGCCCTAAGCAGATCAAGGCCAGCAAGTTCAAGCAGGCCAAGTCGACGCAGGAGGCCAAGCTCCTCACCATCCTCGTCGAGTTCAACGAGCAGGCGAACGACGACTTCACCGGCTCGATGGTGCCGAACGGCTATAGCGCGACCGACTGCGTCCCCGGCAACGTGCAGAACGGCCCGACGCACAACCAGATCCCCAACCCGGCCACGGCGCCGCTCAAGGACAACAACTCCATGTGGGTGCCGGACTTCTCGTCCGCGCACTACAACAAGATGCTCTACACCAAGACGGGCATCACCGAGCGGGTCCGCCCTGACCTCAACGGCCCCGACGGCAAGCCCGGCATCGACATCTCCGGCTACACCATGAAGAACATGTACGAGGAGATGTCCAAGGGCGCCTACACCGTCAGTGGCGCGGCCACGCCGTGGGTCACCGTGGCGCACTCCGAGGGCTACTACGGCGCCACCGTCTGCCACAAGGACGACGAGGGCGTCTGGACCTACGACGCGGTCCAGGACATGCAGGGTCACCCGAGCAACAAGCTGGGTGCGGGCCAGCTGCCCATCGACGCGGTGGCGGCTCTGGCCAAGGCGCAGCCCAGCTTCCCGTGGGCTGACTACGACCGCGAGGACCAGGGCGACCGCGACGGCGACGGCAACGTCCTCGAGCCGGACGGCGTGATCGACCACGTCGTGCTGGTGCACGCGGGTGAGGACAAGTCCGGTGGTGGCGGCGCCGAGGGCCCCTACGCCATCTGGGCGCACTCCTCGACCGTGGTCGGTGGGGCTCCGGTCCCCGGGACCAACCTGCGGCTGTCCAACTACATCGTGCAGCCCGAGGACTCCGGTGTCGGCGTCTTCGCGCACGAGTACGGCCACGACCTCGGTCTGCCGGACCTCTACGACACCGCCAGCGGCGGCGACTCCGACATCGACTTCTGGGACCTGATGAGCTCCGGCTCGCACTCCGGCCCCATCTTCCAGTCGATGCCGACGCACATGGGCATCTGGGACAAGTGGGTCCTCGGTTGGGCCGACCCGGTCCAGATCAACCCCGGTGACGACCCGCGCGCGGTGAACGTCGGCCAGACCAGTCGCACCCCCAAGGGCACCGCGGACGGCGTCAAGATCAACCTGCCGCCCAAGACCCTGACCCTGGCCGAAGCGCACTCCGGTGTGAACATGTGGTACTCCAGTGCCGACCAGTCATGGGCCAAGAACGCCCTGACCCGTGACGTCGCGGTGCCTGCCGGTGCCACCGACGCCCGCTTCTGGATGTGGAACAACTTCCACATCGAGGAGGACTGGGACTTCGGCTTCGTCGAGGTCTCGACCGACGGCGGCACCACGTGGGCCGAGCAGAAGGTCTACAACGAGGCAGGCACCGAGGTGTCCACCCCGGATGGCTACGCCGACCCGAACGGCCGCATGGTCGACTTCGGCAACAAGAAGTACGGCCTGACCGGTGCGACCACCGACTGGGAGCACCTGTACGCCAGCCTCACGCCCTTCGCCGGGCAGACCGTCAAGGTCAGGCTGCTGTACGCCACCGACGAGGCCTTCGAGGACACCGGCTGGTTCGTCGACGACCTCTCCGTCACCAACGGTGCGACCACGGTGTGGTCGGACGACGCCGAGGCCAACAACGGCTGGACCGCGACCGTGGGCACGTTCACGGACACGACCGGTGCCGGGTGGGTGCTCGACACCGGGACCTCGCAGAACGCCCACTACTACATGGTGGAGTGGCGCAACTTCGACGGTTTCGACAAGGGCCTGCAGTACGCCTACGACACGACCTACCAGAAGCTCGGCGAAGACGGTGCCTGGAAGGTCGAGAAGATCAAGTACAACGCGCCCGGTGCCCTTGTCTGGTACCGCGACACGGGGTACGGCAACGTCAACCACGTGCTCAACAACCTCACGTCACTGCCGAGTGAGGGAGCCAAGGGTGGCCTGCTGCTCGTCGACAGCCACTTCGACCCGTTCCGTCGCAGTGGTGCCAACGCGGCACTCGACCCGTCCACGCTGAAGAACCTGCCGTCTCGACCGCAGTCGTCGAACGTCGCCTTCAACCTGGTGGGTACGTACCCGTTCAAGGAGTGCCAGACCAAGGCGGACTTCACCGGCGAGGCCTGCAACACCTTCGGGGCGCAGCCGGCGGTCAAGTCGTTCACCGACAACAAGGGCTGGTACCCCGGCTTCGAGCTGCGGGACGATGGCCGGCTGTTCTACCGCGACGCCGACGCGTCAACGGTCGTGCCCAGCCAGGACAACGCGCCGTACAGCGTCCGGATCGTCGACCAGCGTGGGGCCCTCATCCCCGAGCTGTTCGGTGAGGACATCGGCGCAGCCACCCCGTTGGGCAGCGGCAACCCTGCCGATGACGGCGTGGGCTACGGCACCACGGTGACCGTGGCCAAGGCCAAGGCGGGCAACATGTCCGCGCTGATCAAGATCACGGCGCCGACCCCGTAACCACGGGGAACCACCACGAAATGGTGCGAGGGCCGGTATGCCGTGTGAACGGCATACCGGCCCTCGTGCGTCCGTGCCTGGCTCGGTGGTCAGCCCTGCGGCTGGGTGGTCAGCCCCGCAGCCCGGCCAGCGCCGCGTGGTAGCCGGTGAAGTCACGGGCCGTGCCGATCTCGTTGACCAGCGACCAGCGGACGATGCCCTCGGTGTCGATGAGGAAGGTGCCACGCAGTGCCGCCCCGGCCTGCTCGTTGAACACGCCGTACTGCTGGGCGACCCGGCCGTGCGGCCAGTAGTCCGACAGCAAGGGGAAGAAGTAGCCCTCCTTGTCGGCCCAGGCCCGCTGGCTGAACATGTGGTCGCAGGAGGCTGCGAGCACCTGCACGTCGTCGCCGACGAAGCCACCGAGGTCGTCGCGGATCTCGCAGAGCTCGCCGGTGCAGATGCCGGAGAAGGCGAAGGGGTAGAACACCAGCACGACGTTCTTGGTGCCACGGAACTGCGCCAGCGAGAAGTCCTGCCCGTTCTGGTCCTTGAGGGTGAAGTCCGGTGCCGCAGCCCCCACAGGGATGGGTGACGTCATGGTCGGCAGTCTGCCAGCGCCGTCAACGCCGCCCGGTCTTGGGGGCGACCAGCTTGGTCGCCGTCCAGTCCTCGCACGCGTTGACCGTGCCCGAGGTGTGCAGACCCGCGGTCGTGGCGGCTTCCTCGATGTCGCTCGCCTCGACGTGGCCGGGGCGACCTGACTTCAGGGTGAGGACGACGACCGAGCCGCCCTCCCCGAGGTTGGTGAGTGCGTCGACGACGGCGTCGACGAGGTCTCCGTCGTCCTGCCGCCACCAGATGAGCGAGACGTCAGCGACGTCCTGGTACTCCTCATCCTCGAGCTCGGTGCCGGTGTGGTCCTCGACGGCGAAGCGGAACTCGTCGTCGACGTCGGAGTCGTAGCCGAACTCCTGGATCACCTGTCCTGCGGTCAGGCCCAGTCGGCCCACCGTTGCTTGCAGCGCAGACTGCGCTGGCGTGGTCACACCGTTCTCCATCCCTCAAAGCGGTCAGTTGCGGGGTTAGTCCATCGGGTTGAGCCGGGATTTTCAACCGAGTCCGCGGAATAGGCACACATTCCCACCGCGTGGACGGGGTTAGGGTCGGGCTTATGGCCGACCAACGTCCCCCCAGCCGACCTGCAGGAACGGCCCACGAGGCCCTGACCAGCATCGATCCGACGGGAGCGGTCGACGCCCACGAGCCCAAGGAGTGGGCTGCCGGGCTGCCGGCAGTCGTCAACTCGTTCCGTCACGGGGTCGAGCAGATGGGCCTGCCCCGGACGGCCCGGGTGTTCGGTCGGCTCAACCAGACGCAGGGCTTCGACTGCCCGTCCTGCGCCTGGCCGGACCCCGAGGCCGGCGACCGGCACGTCGCGGAGTTCTGCGAGTCGGGTGCCAAGGCGGTGGCGTGGGAGGCCACGAAGCGACGCGTCGACCGGGAGTTCTTCGCCCGCCACAGCATCGACGACCTCGACAGCCAGAGCGAGTGGTGGCTGGGGCAGCAGGGTCGGCTCACCGAGCCGATGCACCGCGCCCCGGGCGCGTCGCACTACACGCCGGTGTCCTGGAACGAGGCCAACGCCGTGATGGCCCGCCACCTCACTGCCCTGCCGACGCCGGACGACGCGGTGTTCTACACGTCCGGCCGGACAAGCAACGAGGCCGCCTTCCTCTACCAGCTGATGGTCCGCGCCTACGGCACCAACAACCTCCCCGACTGCTCCAACATGTGCCACGAGTCCTCGGGCACGGCGATGACCGAGCAGATCGGCATCGGCAAGGGCGCAGTCACGCTCGAGTCGCTCGAGCAGGCCGAGCTGATCGTGATCGCGGGCCAGAACCCCGGCACCAACGCACCGCGCATGCTCACCCACCTCGAGAACGCCAAGAAGAACGGCGCCGTCATCGTGGCGGTCAACCCGCTGCCCGAGGCCGGCCTGATCAGGTTCAAGAACCCGCAGACGCCGCGCGGCCTGGTCGGCCCCGGCACCCCCCTCGCCGACGACTACCTGCAGATCCGGCTCGGTGGCGACCACGCGCTGTTCCGCGCCGTCGGGCACCTGCTGGTCGCCGCTGAGCAGGCCGCGCCGGGCAGCGTCGTGGACCGGGGCTTCCTCGACGCGCACACCGCAGGGTACGACTCCTACGCAGACGCCGTGCGCGAAATCGACTGGGCCGCAACAGAGCTCGCCACTGGGCTGAAGCGCTCCGAGATCGGGGCGCTGGCCACCCGGTTCACCGAGTCGCGAGCCACCGTCGTCTGCTGGGCGATGGGCCTGACCCAACACGTCCACGCCGTGATGACCATCCAGGAGATCGTCAACGTCCTCCTCCTGCAGGGCAACATCGGCAAGGACGGCGCCGGCCCCTGCCCCATCCGCGGCCACTCCAACGTCCAGGGAGACCGCACCATGGGCATCTGGGAGCAGATGTCACAGAGGTTCCTCGACGACCTCGGGGCGGAGTTCCACTTCACCCCGCCCACCGAGCACGGCGTCGACGCCACGGCGACCGTCAAGCGGCTGCGCGACAAGTCGGTCCGGGTGTTCTTCGGCATGGGCGGCAACTTCGCGATGGCCACCCCCGACACCCCGGTCGTGCACGAGGGACTGCGCGCCTGCGACCTGACGGTCCACGTGTCCACCAAGCTCAACCGGTCGCACACCGTCACCGGCACGGAGGCGCTGATCCTGCCCTGTCTGGGCCGGACCGACCGCGACACGACCCCGCGGGGCGACCAGGGTGTCACGGTCGAGGACTCCCAGGGCCAGGTACACCTCTCCCAGGGCCGGCTCGAGCCACCGTCCGACCAGTGCCGGTCGGAGGTCGCCATCGTCGCCGGGCTGGCCGCGTGGATCGTGCCCGGCGTCGGCTCGATCGACTGGAGGGCGCTGTCCCAGGACAACGACCTCATCCGCGAGCACATCTCCCGCGTGGTCCCGAACTTCCAGGACTACAACACCCGGGTCCGGGTCCCGGGGGGCTTCCTGCTCCCCCACAAGCCACGCGACCTGCGCGAGTTCGACACCCCCAGTGGCAAGGCCGAGTTCCTCGCCGGCAGCGTGCCGATGCTCGAGGTGCCCGACGGCCGGCTGCTGCTGCAGACGATCCGCAGCCACGACCAGTTCAACACCACCATCTACGGCCACGCCGACCGCTACCGGGGCATCTCGGGCAACCGGCGCGTGGTCCTGGTCAACCCCGACGACCTGCACCGGCTCGGTTTCCACCAGGGCCAGGTCGTCGACGTGGTCAGCGAGTTCGAGGGCACCGACCGCCGCGCTGAGGGCTTCACCCTCGTGTCCTACCCCACCGCTGAGGGATGCGCCGCGGCCTACTACCCGGAGACCAACGTCCTCATGTCGGCCGACCACGTCGCCCTGCGGTCCAACACCCCGGTGGCCAAGGCGCTCGTCATCCGCTTCGAAGTGCAGTGAGCGCCGGGTTCACTCAGCAGCAGCAGCACCCCCGCTAGGCCCGCTGCCGGGCCAGGCTGGAGCGGACCACCTGCTCGGCGAGCAGGCGGACCGCCTCGGGCTCGTCGAGGTGGGCGACGACCGGTGAGACGGGGCCGACCGTCGAGACGAGCCGGACCGTCGCGACCCCACGACCGCGTTGCACCGGACCCTGCTCGACCTTCAGCGACTGGATGCGCGCGTGCGGCACGAACTGCGCCTTGCGGTACCACGCGCCCCGGCGGGTGAGCAGACCGTCGGGCAGCACGGCATACCCCTGTCGTCGCCACCCCCACGGGTCGAGGCGCCGCGCGCGCGGGCTCGCCGTGACGAAAGCCTCTGCGGTTCCCTCCCCTTCGAGCGCGGCCAGTGCCGCAGCCCGAGGTATGCCGGGGTGCACGAGGGTGAGCACCTGCAGCGCTTCCTCGCGGTTGCCGACGGGCATGAGCACGGTCTGGGTGACGTCGTCGCCGGCGCCGGCTCCTGCGACGTTGACCTGGATCCGCCACCACCCCGTCAGGCGCCACGGCAGCGACTGGCTGACCTCGACCGCCTGGATGCGGTGCAACGGGACGGTCGTGGTGCGCAGGTCGGTGAGTCCGTGCCGGATCCGCAGCCGGTCGCCCTGGTGGAGCAGCTCGAAGTTGCACTCCTGGGTCAGCCGCTTGAGGTGGGACGTCCCGACGGCCAGGGTCATCGGGCCGAGCCAGGCGACCATCTCGGGCACGCCCAGCGCGACCGAGAGGACCAGCGAGGGCAGGGCGAGGACGATGACCAGCCCGGGGCCGCTGTAGAGGACGGACTGCAGGATGCGCGAGTTGGGGATCGCGAGGACGGGCTGCCCGACGGGAGGCGGAGCCGGCAGGTCGGCGTAGTCCTCGTCGGTGAGGTGCGCGCCACCCCACTCGGCTGCGGCGCCGGACGACGCGGCGGTGACCTCGTCGCTGCGCCCGGCGAGGGCCATCAGCTGCTCGCGCACCTGCTGGGCCTGGGCGTCGGTGAGGAAGGACAGCTTGAGGTGCGAGTCCTTGCCGCCGGCGGACTGGACCACCACCTCGGACAGCCCGGTGAGGCGGGCCAGCAGCGGCCGGCCCAGGTCGACGGCCTGGATCCGGTCGAACCGCACCTGACGGTGCTGGCGGAACAGCACGCCGGTCCGCAGCTCGATGAGCGTGTCGGCGACCCGGAACCGCGAGAACCGCCACGACACCCACGCCCCGGCGATGATGCCGAGCAGGACGACCAGCACCGCGAGCGCGGCCCAGCCCAGGTGGCCGTCGGTGGGGTCGTCGCGCTGCGCACCGAAGAACGAGTCGGCCTGCTGCGACACGATGTAGGCCAGCACGGCGACGAACGCGATGCCGCCCTTGAGCAGGGGTGAGAGCGGGTGCAGGTGTCGCCACTCGGGCTCGGGGCTGGCCTGGGTCGCGGAGTCCGGCTCGCTCGCCGGAGGCGCCTCGCTCGCGGGGGGCGGCGTCGGCGTCGGTGGGCCCACCGGCTCGCCAGTGCTCACAGACCGGCCCGTTGGGACTCGCCCCGCGCAGCCAGCCGCTCACGCAGCGCCTCGGCCTCGGCCGTCGGCAGGCCGGGGATCTGGCCACCGCTCTGGGGCGAGGCGGTGTGCAGCTCGACGGTGGCCATGTCGAACCGCCGCTCCAATGGTCCGGACTGGACGTCGACGAACTGCAGCCGCCCGTACGGCACGCTGACCAGGGTCCGGAACATCCGCCCCCGGCGGACCACCAGCTCCTCCGCCCCTTCCGCCCAGGTGATCGCCGGGACCTGCCGCCGGATCAGCCAGGCACCCGAGGCGAGCCCCACGAAGACGAGGACCGCCCCGACCCAGAAGCCCTGCCAGACGAACACGGCGAGCGCGACCATGGCGAGCAGTAGTGGCCCGAGGAACACGGACAGGACGAGCAGCCGCGCGGTGGCGAGCTTCGGCGACACCGGGCGCCACGGCATACCCGTGTCGCCGAAGAGGCGCACCTCGTGGGGGGACGGGGGCTGGTCGTGCGGGGCGTCGCTCACGCCCCCAACTTATCCGCCGCGACGCCCGCCGGATCCGACGGCCGGCCCACTCCTGTCGGTCGCCACGCCGCCGCCCCTCCCGGCGCGGCTCCGGGAGGGGCGGCCGCATACATTGCTCGCGTGGGACGGGTGACGAGGCGGGCGCCGGCGATCCGGGTCGAGCTGACCCCGGACGGGGCCCGCGCGACCGCGCGACCGGACACCCTCGCGGTCGAGGAACCCCTCGAGATCCGGGTGGCCGGCACGTCCGTGACGGTCACGATGCGCACCCCGGGTGACGACTTCGACCTCGCCCTGGGCAACCTGCTCACCGAGGGCGTGCTGCGCCGCGCCGACGACGTGCGCCAGCTGATGCACTGCCTCGACGAGGACGAGTCGGGGTCACCCACCTACAACGTGGTCGACGTGACGCTCGCCCCTGACGTGGTGCCGGACCTGGAGCGCAGCGCGCGCTCGGGCTACCAGAGCAGCGCCTGTGGTGTGTGCGGCAAGACCAGCATCGACGCCATCACCGCGACCAGCCCGTATGCCGTGGCCGACGACCCCGTCCGGTTGTCACCGGCCGTCGTGGCAGGACTGCCTGACGTGCTGCGGACCCGGCAGAAGGTCTTCGAGAAGACCGGCGGTCTGCACGCCGCGGGGATCTTCACCGCCGACGGCGACCCCCTGGTGGTGCGCGAGGACGTCGGGCGGCACAACGCCGTCGACAAGGTCATCGGCTGGGCCGGCCGGGAGGGACTGCTGCCGTTGACCGGACACGTCCTCGTCGTCAGCGGCCGGGCCAGCTTCGAGCTCGTCCAGAAGGCCGTGATGGCCGGGCTGCCGGCCCTGGTGGCGGTGTCCGCACCGTCGTCGCTGGCCGTGGAGCTGGCCACCGAGTCGGGGCTGACCCTCGTCGGCTTCGCGCGGCCGCCGCGCCTGACCGTCTATGCCGGAGCGGCCCGGCTGGGTCTGTAGACCAGCCCGAGCGGGCCGAGCACGCCGGGATATATCCAGCGAGCGCTCCGGATACTGGCCAGTAGCACGATCCCGTTGTGACCGGCGCCTCCTTCGGGTGGAAGATGGACGCGGAGGTCGCAGGCAACCCCGCGGCCCTAGGCGCGAGAAAGGACTCACGACCGTGGCCGCACGCGAGGAAGCCGGACCCATTCTCAACGGCATCCCCAGCCAGCTCCCGGACATCGATCCCGAGGAGACCAAGGAGTGGCTCGACTCCCTCGACGGGGTCATCGAGGAAGGCGGTCGGCAGCGGGCTCGCTACGTCATGCTCAAGCTGCTCGAGCGCGCCCGTGAGATGCAGGTCGGGGTCCCGTCGCTGACGGCGACCGACTACATCAACACCATCTCGCCCGAGCAGGAGCCGTGGTTCCCCGGCGACGAGGAGGTCGAGCGCCGCTACCGCGCCTACCTGCGCTGGAACGCCGCGGTCATGGTGCACCGCGCCCAGCGCCCCGGCATCGGCGTCGGCGGCCACATCTCCACCTACGCCTCGGCCGCGACGCTCTACGAAGTCGGCTTCAACCACTTCTGGCGCGGTCCCGACCACGCGGGTGGTGGCGACCAGGTGTTCTTCCAGGGGCACGCCTCCCCCGGCATGTACGCCCGCGCCTTCCTCGAGGGCCGGCTCTCCGAGGACCAGCTCGACGGGTTCCGCCAGGAGAAGAGCCACATCGTCGGCGGGCAGCCGGTCGCGCTGCCGTCCTACCCGCACCCGCGGCTGATGCCGGAGTTCTGGCAGTTCCCGACGGTGTCGATGGGCATCGGCCCGATGAACGCCATCTACCAGGCCCAGTTCAACAAGTACCTGCACAACCGTGGCGTGAAGGACACCAGCCAGCAGCACGTCTGGGCGTTCCTCGGCGACGGCGAGATGGACGAGCCGGAGTCGCGTGGTCTGCTCCAGCTGGCCGCCGGCGAGGAGCTCGACAACCTCACCTTCGTCGTCAACTGCAACCTGCAGCGACTCGACGGCCCGGTGCGCGGCAACGGCAAGATCGTCCAGGAGCTCGAGGCGTTCTTCCGCGGTGCCGGCTGGAACGTCATCAAGGTGGTCTGGGGCCGCGGGTGGGACCCGCTGCTCGCCCAGGACCGCGATGGCGCCCTCGTGCACCTGATGAACACCACGAGCGACGGCGACTACCAGACCTTCCGCGCGAACGACGGCAAGTACGTCCGCGACTTCTTCTTCGGCCGCGACCCCCGCACCCGCGACATGGTCAAGGACTGGTCCGACGAGGACATCTGGTGGAAGCTCAAGCGCGGCGGCCACGACTACCGCAAGGTGTTCGCGGCCTACCAGGCGGCGATGAACCACACCGGGCAGCCGACCGTGATCCTGGCCAAGACGATCAAGGGCTACGGCCTCGGCAGCCACTTCGCGGGCCGCAATGCCACGCACCAGATGAAGAAGCTCACCCTCGACGACCTCAAGGGCCTGCGCGACAGCCTCAAGCTGCCCATCTCGGACGAGGTGCTGGAGCGGGACCCCTACTCCCCGCCCTACTTCCACCCCGGACCCGACGACCCGAGCATCAAGTACCTGCTCGAGCGTCGCGAGAAGCTCGGTGGCTACCTGCCGGTGCGCCGCGTCCAGCACGAGCCGCTCAAGCTGCCCGACCACTCGGCCTACGACATCGTCAAGAAGGGCACCGGCAAGCAGCAGATCGCCACGACGATGGCGTTCGTCCGGCTGCTCAAGGAGCTCATGCGCGACAAGGAGTTCGGCAAGCGCGTCGTGCCGATCATCCCCGACGAGGCCCGCACCTTCGGCATGGACTCGTTCTTCCCGACCATCAAGATCTACAACCCGCACGGCCAGAAGTACACCTCGGTCGACGCGGAGCTGATGCTCGCCTACAAGGAGGCCAAGGACGGGCAGATCCTGCACCTCGGCATCAACGAGGCGGGCTCGATGGCGGCGTTCACGGCGGCCGGCACGTCCTACGCGACGCACGGCCAGCCGATGGTCCCGATCTACATCTTCTACTCGATGTTCGGGTTCCAGCGCACCGCCGACTCGATCTGGGCGGCCGCTGACCAGATGGCTCGTGGCTTCCTCATCGGCGCCACGGCCGGTCGCACCACCTTGACGGGCGAGGGTCTGCAGCACGCTGACGGCCACAGCCCGCTGATGGCGGCGACCAACCCAGCCGTGGTGGCCTACGACCCGGCCTTCGGGTTCGAGATCGGGCACATCATGGAGGACGGGCTGCGCCGGATGTACGGCGACGACCCGGAGAACGTCATCTACTACGTGACGGTCTACAACGAGCCGATGAGCCAGCCGGCCGAGCCCGAGAACGTCGACCACGAGGGCATCCTGCGGGGCATGCACCTGTTCGCCCCCGGCATCCCCGAAGGTCTGCCCGACGACGCCCCGAGGGTGCAGCTGCTCGCGTCCGGCGTCGGCGTGCCGTGGGCGCTCGAGGCCCAGGACCTGCTGCGCAACGACTGGGGCGTCGTCGCCGACGTCTGGTCGGTGACGTCGTGGAGCGAGCTGCGCCGCGACGGCATGGCCTGCGACGAGCAGCGGTTCCTCCACCCCGAGGGTGAGGCCCGCACGCCCTACGTGACCGAGCGGCTGCGGGACACCCGCGGGCCGGTCGTCGCGGTGTCCGACTACATGCGCCAGGTGCAGGACCAGATCCAGCAGTGGGTGCCGGGAGACTTCGCCTCGCTCGGCGCCGACGGGTTCGGGTTCTCCGACACCCGCCCGGCTGCGCGGCGGTTCTTCCACATCGACGGTCCGTCGGTCGCCGTGCGCGCGCTGCAGATGCTCGTCCAGCGTGGCGAGGTCGAGGGTGGCGTGGCCCGGGAGGCTGCGTCGCGCTACCGGCTGCTTGACGTCACGGCCGGCACGTCCGGCAACTCCGGCGGAGACAGCTGACCCAGCGAAACCCGTTGCACGACAAGGTATGCCGCCCGCTCACCAGAGCGGGCGGCATACCTCGTGTTGGGGGCCGGATGACAGCTGGGGCAGGATGAGCACATGACCTCCGACTCCCCACAGACCCGGCGCCGCCGCGTGGCCGTCACGGGCTCCACCGGCAAGCTCGGCCGCACCGTGGTCGCCCACCTGGTGGAGCGCGGGTTCGACGTCCTCGCGCTGGACCGGACGCGGCCCGACTCTCCCGTGGCGCCGTTCGTGGCCGTCGACCTCACCGACTACGGCCAGGTGTTCGAGGCGCTCTCCGGTGGCGTCGACGAGCACCCGACCCCGGTGGACGCCGTCGTCCACCTCGCCGCGATCCCGGCGCCGGGCCTGACGACCAACGCCGCGACCTTCGCCAACAACTCGGCTGCGACCTACAACGTGTTTGCGGCCGCCCGGGCGCTGAAGATCCGCAGCGTCGTCTGGGCGTCGAGCGAGACGGTGCTCGGCCTGCCGTTCGACACCCCACCGCCGTACGCGCCGGTCGACGAGGAGTACCACCCGCGGCCCGAGTCGACCTACTCGCTGAACAAGGCGCTCGAGGAGGAGATGGCCCGGCACTTCTGCCGCTGGGACCCCGAGCTGACCATGGTGGGCCTGCGGTTCTCCAACGTCATGGACCCCGAGGACTACGCCGCCTTCCCGTCGTTCGACGCGGATCCGTCGCTGCGGCAGTGGAACCTGTGGGGCTACATCGACGCGCGCGACGGGGCCCAGGCAGTGCGGCTCGGTCTCGAGCACACCGACCCGGGCGCCGAGGTCTTCGTCATCGCCAACGCCGACACCGTGATGTCACGCAGCAGCGCCGACCTGATGGCCGAGGTCTACCCCGATGTCGAGGTGCGCAAGGAGCTCGACGAGCACGAGACCCTGCTGTCCATCGACAAGGCCCGACGACTGCTGGGCTACGAGCCACAGCACTCCTGGCGCGACCACGTCGGCTGACCAGAACTGAGCAGCGGCACTTTCCGACCAGCGCGGGTCCCGGTGGCGACCACGCCGGTTGTGGGCGGCATACAAATAGACTGCGGGTATGCCGTCCACCCGTGTCAGCACGTCGACCGCCACCCTGCAGCGGGTCGAGCGGTCCGCCGGAGAGCTCTCGTCGGCGGCGACGCGGCGGGTGGAGGCGACCCACGACTGGTACCGCGCGCTCTCGGCGGAGGACCGCTCGTGGGTCGGGCTGGTCGCCCAGGCGGGCATCGCGGCGTTCATCGCGTGGCTCCGTGACGGTGGCGACCAGACGCCCGTCACCGCCGATGTCTTCGGGACAGCACCCCGCGAGCTGACCCGCTCGATCACCCTGCGCCAGACCCTCGACCTGGTCCGGTCGGTCGTCGACGTCGTCGAGCAGGACGCGACCGCGCTGGCCGAGCCCGGCGAGGAGCAGGCGCTGCGCGAGTCGGTGCTGCGCTACTCGCGCGAGATCGCGTTCGCGGCCGCGGAGGTCTACGCCCACGCCGCCGAGGCACGTGGCGCATGGGACGCCCGGCTCGAAGGGCTGGTCGTCGACGCGGTGCTGCGTGGCGAGGCCGACGACTCGATGCAGTCGCGCGCAGCGGCCCTCGGATGGGGGTCCACGACCAGGGTCGCCGTGATCGCCGGCAGCACGCCCCGAGGAGGCTCCGCCGGAGTCGTGGACGGGCTCCGCCGTGCAGCCGAACGCGCAGGAGTGGACACGCTGGCGGCCGTCCAGGGGCGCCGGCTGGTGTGCATCTTCGGCAACGTCGACGACCCCATGGCAGCGGCCCGAGCGGTCGCCGACCACTTCGGCGACGGGCCGCTGGTGGTGGGGCCTACCGTGCCGCACCTTTTCGCGGCCGGCCGGTCGGCGCGGGCCGCCCTGGCCGGGCAGTCCTGCGCCCACGCCTGGCCCGGAGCCCCGCGGCCGGTGACGGCCGACGACCTGCTCGCCGAGCGGGTCCTCGTCGGCGATGCCCCCGCCCGCGCTCTCCTGCTCGACCGGATCTGGCACCCGCTGTCGTCGAGCAGCGGCGGCCTGCTGGAGACCGCGTCGGCCTACCTCGAGACCGGGGGCGGGCTCGAGGGCACGGCTCGCGTGCTGTTCGTGCACCCCAACACGGTCCGCTACCGCCTCGGGAAGATCGCCGACCTGACTGGCTACCAGCTCACCGACGCGCACGACGCCCACACGGTGCGGATAGCCCTCGCCCTCGGCAGGCTCAGTCGCCCGTTCGGCGCGACCGCGAGGCCCAGCACGGGGGTGTGAGACGCGGCACAACCACCACCGGGCCGCAGCACGGTTTTGTAGACATCCTCCAACAGTCGTGGTCGATGTTCGTGCCAAACGGTCACGCTGAGGTCACGGCCTTACCGCAAGGGTGGAACCGTGCTAGCAATCGTCTGCCCCGGACAGGGCTCCCAGACCCCCGGCTTCCTCGCGCCCTGGCTCGAGCTGCCGGCGTTCCGCGAGCGACTCGAGTCGCTGTCGGACGTCGCCGGTCTCGACCTGGTCGCGCACGGCACCACCTCCGACGCCGAGACGATCAAGGACACGGCAGTCGCCCAGCCGCTCATCGTCGCCGCCGGACTCGCCGCAGCCGCCGTCCTGCTCCCGGACGGACCCTCCGGGACCGTCGGGGTCACCGCCGGCCACTCGGTCGGGGAGATCACCGCCTCCGCGTTCGCCGGGGTGCTGTCCGACCACGACGCAATGGTGTTCGTCCGCGAGCGCGGTGCCGGGATGGCGGCAGCGAGCGCCCTCACCCCGACCGGCATGAGCGCGGTCCTCGGGGGCGACCCGACCGAGGTCGCCGAGGTGCTCGCCCGCCACGGCCTCACCGCTGCCAACGCCAACGGCGCCGGCCAGACGGTGGCCGCCGGCACCCTCGACCAGCTCGCGGCCCTCGCGGCCGATCCCCCGGCCAAGGCGCGCGTCATCGCGCTCCAGGTGGCCGGCGCCTTCCACACGGTCCACATGTCCCCTGCGGTCGAGGACCTCGAGCGGCTGTCGGCCGACTTCGACGTCAGCGACCCGGGAGTCACCCTGCTGTCCAACGCCGACGGGCGTCCGGTCGTCGATGGGGCCGACGCGCTGGCCCGTCTGGTGCGACAGGTCAGCAGCCCGGTGCGGTGGGACCAGTGCATGCAGACCCTGGTCGACCTCGGCGTCACCGCGCTGGTCGAGCTGGCCCCGGCCGGCACCCTCGTCGGCCTCGCCAAGCGCGCGATGCCCGGAGTTGCCACACTGGCAGTCAAGACGCCCGACGACCTCGAGGCGGCGCAGCAGCTGGTTCGCGAGCACGGCGGAGACCCCGCCCCCGCAGGTTCCACCCCGACCGACGCGCAAGAGGCCTGACATGAGCACACCAGCCCCCAAGGGGACCGGCTTCATCACTCCGTCCGATGGTGCGACCTACGCGCGCATCATGGGCGTCGGTGGCTACCGTCCGGAGCGAGTCGTGATGAACTCCGAGATCGTCGGGGCCATCGACTCCTCCGACGAGTGGATCCAGGAGCGGTCCGGCATCAAGAGCCGCCGCTTCGCGGCCAAGGACGAGTCGGTGGTCGACATGTCCGAGCCGGCCACCCGCGATGCACTCGTTGCCGCCGGGCTCGAGGCCTCCGACGTCGACGCCGTCATCGTGGCCACGGTCACCCACCCCTACCAGACGCCCGCGGCCGCACCGATCCTCGCCGACCGCCTCGGCATCCGCGGAGCAGCCTTCGACATCTCCGCCGCCTGCGCGGGCTACTGCCACGCCATCAGCCTGGCCAGCGACATGGTCCGCGGTGGCAGCGCCCGCCACGTCCTCGTCGTCGGCGTGGAGAAGCTCTCCGACTTCACCGACCCCACGGACCGAGGGTCCGCCTTCATCTTCGGCGACGGCGCCGGTGCGGCGATCGTCGGCCCGTCCGACACCCCGGCGATCGGCCCCACCGTCTGGGGCTCGGACGGCTCGCAGTGGAAGACCATCTCGCAGCGCGACTCGTGGGTGGAGCTCAGGGATTCCGGCGGAGTGGGCTCCCCGGCGATCGGCATGGCGGGTCAGTCCGTCTTCCGCTGGGCCGTCTGGGGCATGGCACCCGTGGCGCAGAAGGCCCTCGATGCCGCCGGTGTGCGCGCCGAGGACCTCGACGCCTTCATCCCCCACCAGGCCAACATGCGGATCATCGACGCGATGATCAAGCAGCTCAAGCTGCCTGCCGACATCCCGGTGGCCCGCGACATCGCCGAGACCGCCAACACCTCCGCCGCCTCGATTCCCCTCGCGACCGAGCGGATGCTCCGTGAGGGTGAGGTCGCCCACGGCGGCCTGGCCCTGCAGATCGGGTTCGGTGCCGGGCTCGTCTACGCCGCACAGGTCGTCGTCCTCCCCTGACCAGACTCCCGCCGGCTCGCGGGTGAACCGGGCCACCGCAGTGACCACACCAGTGACACCAGAGTCACGCCAACACCCGTGACGCGAACACCAGTCACACCAACAGAGAAGGAGCTGAGCCGCATGGCGCAGAGCGAACAGGAGATCCTCGAGGGTCTGGCCGAGATCGTCAACGAGGAGACCGGACTGGACACCGACTCGGTGCAGTCCGAGAAGTCCTTCACCGACGACCTCGACATCGACTCCCTGTCGATGATGACGATCGTCGTCAACGCCGAGGAGAAGTTCGGCGTGCGGATCCCCGACGACGAGGTCAAGAACCTCAAGACCGTCGGCGACGCAGTGTCGTTCATCGCCAAGAGCCAGAGCTGAACCCGCGCGGGGTGGTGGGCACCCGGCATACCTGCCGTCAGTGCCCGCCGCCCCCGCAGCACAGCACAGTGCACGCCCCCGTCCCACCCCAGATGAAGGAGCACCTCCAGCCATGACCGCCGAACGACGCGTCGTCGTCACAGGCCTCGGAGCCACCACCCCCGTGGGCGGCACCGTCCCCGAGACGTGGGACGCCATCCTGGCCGGACGGTCGGGCGCCAAGACCATGCCCTTCGACTGGGTGGAGAAGTACGAGCTCCCGGTGAAGTTCGCCGCGACCATCCACACCCAGCCGCTGGACGTGCTGACCAAGGTCGAGGTGCGCCGTCTCGACCCCAGTGCCCAGTACGCCCTCATCGCCTCCCGCGAGGCCTGGGCCGACGCCGGCTCCCCCGAGGTCGACCCCGAGCGCCTCGCGGCGTGCATCGGCACCGGCATCGGCGGTGTCTGGACGCTGCTCGACCAGTGGGACAACCTGCGCGAGAAGGGACCGCGTCGCGTCTTCCCGCTCGCCGTCCCCATGCTCATGCCCAACGCCTCGTCCGCCGCCGTCTCGCTCGAGATCGGCGCCCGCGCCGGTGCCCACACGCCCGTGTCGGCCTGCGCCTCCGGCCTCGAGGCGATGGGCTACGCCTACGAGATGATCCGCAACGGTCGCGCCGACATCGCCGTGGCCGGTGGCACCGAGGGCGCGGTCCACGCGCTGCCCATCGCCGGCTTCGCCGCCATGCAGGCGCTGTCGACCCGCAACGACGACCCCGAGCGCGCCTCCCGGCCCTACGACACCGGCCGCGACGGCTTCGTCCTCGGTGAGGGTGCCGCAGTCATCGTGCTCGAGGAGTACGAAGCCGCCAAGGCCCGTGGCGCCAAGATCTACGCCGAGCTGAGTGGCGTGGGCATGTCCTCCGACTCGCACCACATCGCGGCCCCGGAGCCCGAGGGCGCCGGTGCGTCCCGTGCCATGGTCGAGGCCGTCGAGCGAGCGGGCCTGACCCCCAAGGACATCGTGCACGTGAACGCGCACGCCACCTCGACCCCGGTCGGTGACGTGGCCGAGTCGAACGCCATCCGGCGCGCCTTCGGCGACGACACCGACGGTATGCCGGTCAGTGCCACGAAGTCGATGACCGGGCACCTGCTCGGCGCGGCTGGGGCCCTCGAAGGCGTCCTCACGATCCTCGCGCTGCACCACCGGCTCGCCCCGGCGACGATCAACCTGGACGACTTCGACCCCGCGATCAAGCTCGACGTCGTGCACGGCGAGGCCCGCACGCTTCCCGATGGCGACATCGCCGCGCTCAACAACTCGTTCGGCTTCGGCGGCCACAACGTCGCGGTGGTCTTCACCTCGGTCTGAGTTCGACAGCAAGGTGCGGTCGGGGTTGAGGACCCAAAATCCGATGTGGCGCAGGCTGACGGAGGCCACGCACGCGCGCCACGACCCTGGCCCCACACGAAAGTCGTTTTGGCGATGCGAACTGTCCTGTGCATGCTTCTGCCATGACCGACTACGTCGAGACCAAGCGCCTGGTGCTGCGCCAGTTCACTTCGCAGGACGCGGAGCTGCTGATCGAGCTGGACAGTGACCCCGCGGTGATGCGGTACCTCACCGGTGGTGAGCCGACGCTCCCGGCCGCCCGCGTCCGCGATCAGGTGATCCCGAACGTGCTCAAGTCGTACGAGCGGTGGAACGGCCGGTTCGGACTGTTCGCGGCGTACGAGAAGGAGACCGGTTCCTTCATCGGCTGGTTCTGCCTGCGCCCGCAACGCACGGGTCCGCTGGACGAGGTCGAGCTCGGATACCGACTCCGCCAGGACGCGTGGGGCAAGGGGTACGCGACCGAGGGCTCGCGGGCGCTGGTGGACAAGGGCTTCTCGGAACTCGGTGTCAGCACCGTCTGGGGCGAGACGATGACTCTGAACCTTTCCTCGCAGAACGTGATGGAGAAGGTCGGCATGTCCGTTGTCGAGTCGCTTCCGACACCTGACGACATGCAGGGTGTCGAGGGCGCGGAGCTTGGTGGCTTTCGGTTCGAGATCACGAGGGAGCAGTGGGAAGGCCGGATGACGTCGGTCTGAGGCGCGCCTCTCAGCCGTTCGGTCAGACCCACTTGGGCCCGCCCCCACCTCGGGTTCCGGCGTCCTAACTTGTCCCCGACGGGTCGCTGCCGTGGATCGGCGACAGATCGGGGGATCAGATGGTGGGAACGTCCGGCGGGGCGCTGGGTGGGCGTGAGCGGATCGTCATCGTGGACGAGCTGCTCCCGGGGCGGCTCAAACGGGCGGCCCGCAAGCACCTCCTGCGACGACGCCAGCTCTGGCGGTCCATCCTCCTCATCTGCGTCAGCGTCCTCACGGTGCTCGTCGTGTCGGCGCTCGCCGACGGGGACGCCCGTGCCCTCGCCGCCGTCATGCTGGGCTTCCCCGCCTACGCGGTCCTCACCGTCGTGGCCGTGATGGGCAGCACCATGCTGGCGGTCGGCAGGCACATCAACAGGGAGTTCGTCGCCGGCCGGCTCATCGGGCTGACGATCGGCAGCCACACGATCCGCTACCGCGACCACGACTCCTGCGTGGAGTACGCCTACTCCTGCGTGCGGGGCATCGAGAAGCTCGGCGACGTCGTCGTGATCGCCGTGAGCAGCAGCTTCTGGGTCGTCCCGATGGAGATGCTGGACAGCGTCAGCCTGGAGGTGCTCCGGACCCGTGCGGGTCGCCCGGTCCCCCACGGCGAGGCCTCGCCCCACCCAGCATCCTGAGCAGGGTCGCCAGCGGCCACGCGGGGCGGGCTAGCGGCCCGGCGGAGTCGTCGGGTTCGCCTGCGTCGGCAGGATGGGGAGGTCGATGATCGGAGTAGTCGTCGTGGTGGGCGGCGTCGTCGACGAGGTAGCGGACGGGCGCGGCGTGCTCGTCCCTGCGACCGAGGTCGAGGTGCCGGAGGGCGTCTTCGCGCGCGAGGCCGATCGCGACACCGCGCCGGACGTCGTCGCCGATCCGCGCGGAGTCGCAGCACTCGTCGACGCACCCGCGGTCGCCGGCGTCTGCGTGACCGTCTGCGAGGTCAGCGAGGTGCCGGCCTTCGCCGGTCCCTCGGCGCCGTCGGACGATGACTTGTCGGGCAGGATGAAGGCGAACGACGCCAGCGCCGTCAGCCCGCCGATCCACAGCAGGACCAGTGACGGCAGGGGCTTCCAGGTGGCCTCCCGCCCGACAGCCTGACGGTGGGACAGGAACTCACGCAGATAGGCGATCAGGGTCACGATCGCCACCGCGGCCACCGCCCAGAGCACCCACGTCGCAACGTGCGCGCCGAGGGGCAGGTCGGCGACCAGGATGAGTCGGGCGCACCACAGCAGCATCCCCACACAGACTGCGGCCAGCGCCCCCACGATGAGGTTGGGGCGGGTCACACATTCCTCCAGAGTTGGTCGGTCAGGCGGGCGAGAATACCCAACAACCGAGGAAACCCTCGAAACGTGCAGGTCAGCGCGGCCGGTCGGACCCGGTCAGCCCACCTTGTGCAGCCAGCGCACGGGAGCCCCGTCGCCGGCATACCGGAATGGCTCCAGCTCGGCGTCCCAGTCGCTGCCCAGGAGCTCCTCGACCATCTCGGCCATCGCCTCGGCAGACCCCTGGGACAGCCGCAGCACCTCGCGCAGCCGGTCCTCGTTGATCACCGCGTCACCACTGGCCGAGGTCCACGTGTGGTGGATCCCCAGCGCAGGTGTGTGGGACCAGCGAGAGCCGTCCGAGCCGGCGCTGGGCTCCTCGGTCACCTCGTAGCGCAGGTTGTCCCACCCGCGCAGCGTCGAGGCGAGCTTGGCGCCGGTGCCTTGCACCCCTGCCCACGCGAGCTCCGCGCGAACAAGTGCGGCACCGGCTGGCTGCGGCGTCCAGTCGATGGCCACCCGGCCATCGAGCACGGCCTCGAGGGCCCAGGTGATGTGTGGGCACAGCGCTTTCGGGGTGGCGTGAATGAACACCACCCCGCGAGTCATGACACGCGGCATCGCGACAGACATTCCGGGCCTCCTTTGGTGTGCGAGGGACGTCTTCCCCACGAACCTCGTCACCTGCTGGCCTGGCTGTGTGTCGCTTCTTCAGTTGGCTGTGCTGCGCCCATTGTGCACCACGAAGCACTCACGCACCAGCACCCTCACCCACCTCATGTTCATCTCGTGGAACAGCAGCCCACCCTGCCGGTATGCCGCGACTCACCCACGCGGCATACCGGCACCTTCTCAGCGGGTGGGGACGCGCTCAGGTGGTCGAGCTCGACTCAGCCGACGGTGCCGACGGCGGGGCGCCTTGGCCGCCCTTCCCACCCGGCCCCCCGGCCCCGCCCTCGTGGACGTTGGTCACGGTGTAGCTCTTGTCGATCTGCACGACGATGTGGGTGCCGTCCGCGCGGACCATGTGGGCCTCGTAGACCCCATCGGAGTCGGTCTCGACGCGCTCGATGGTGGCGGTCGGTTCCTTGGCCTTGGCGGCGGCGGTCACCTTGGCGGCCACGTCGCCGGTCAGCAGCGTCTCGTCGGAACGCATCGGCTTGCTGGGGTCGGTGTTGCCGTTGCCCAGCGGCGCCTCCCCCTGGCCCGGCGCAACCTGCCCGTGGGTGAGGGTGGATGTCGGTGACGTCGGGTCGGCGCTGGCCAGGGATGCCGCCGTGATGGCGATGCCGGTGGCAGCAACAAGGCCCGCGGCGACAGGGACGATTCGGATCTTCATGACGTGCTCCTTCGGTGGTGGAGCTCCACCGTGCGGGCCCGCCCTGTGGCGGCGGCCTCCGCACGCCGTGCCCCGGCTGTGCGCCGGTCTGCGGGGCGGCGTGAGGCGAGCGATAGGCTCGCGGCGCCCAGCCGGTGACAGCCGACCTGGTGCCGGGGCAGTAGCTCAGTCGGTCAGAGCAGCGGACTCATAATCCGTCGGTCGTCGGTTCAAGCCCGACCTGCCCCACAGGATGTCTGTATGACTTCGCCTGATGCTTGACGTTTGGCCTTCGGGGGATGCCTGAAAGGGTTTCGGTTGATGGTTGACAGCTACTTCGGCTGATCCTTGACACTCCCTTGATGAGGGAGATGAGCGTGGCTGAGCAGCGATACAAGGCGGTGCTGGCGGTCATCAGTGACGGCCGCGGGCCCCGCCCCGTAGACGCTCAATCCACGGCCGGACCGACACGAACTCGCCGACCTCGGGGATCTCGGTCAGCACCATGTCATTGACCAGCCAGAATTCGTCGATCCTCGGATGCACTAGCGCCTGCTCGCGAGTCAGCTTCTTCCCGAAATTGGGATCGTCTGACGCGAACTCGCCACCCCTGACCAAGCTGCTCGCGATGTGTGGATGCTCCTCCACGGGGCCCGTCCGAGACCCAAAGGTCACGTGGTCCTCGGAGTACCCGTCCACTCCCCAAGTCCCGAAGGTGGCATCGATGAAGACCTCGCGATTGCCGGGATGGTCATACAAGTGGGCCCAGAAGACTGCGAGCGTCGACTCCCTGTCGCCGACCTCACCGGTGTAGGTCACACGTTCCCCACCACAGTCCCCGCACACCGACGTTTGCCGCGCGTAGACCTCGAGTTCCGGATTCACCGGCACATCCTCGCAGACTGAACCCATGGCCTATGTCACCTTGAGCCGCCGACCCTGCGCCTGAGCATCGGTCAGACTGCGGGCCTCCCCGGCACCGTTTGAACTGCTACGCCCGCGGGCAAGATGCAGATGCGCTTTGGCCGCGTATGGGTCCACAGCGAGGCATGACAGAGCAGCCGCTCGCACGCCGGGTCACACGATTCGGCCCGCGCCCTCACAAGGAGGCAGACATGAAGAGCACGCATGAGTCCCAAGATCACGAGCAGAGCGACGAGCATGTCGTGGACCGCGACCAGCGTGATGGCGGCTACCACGAGCGCGGGGGCTATGGCGAGAGTCGGACCGCTGTCCAGGCCGACCGTTTCGGCGGGGTCAAGCTGGGTTCCGCCTTCTTCGGCTGGCTCACCGCGATGGGCATGGCGATCATCCTCACTGCGGTTCTGGCCGCCGCAGGTACCGCGGTCGGGCTGGGAACCGGGACCGACCCCAAGGATGCAGTTGACCAAGCAGCGGCCGACGTGACGACCGTCGGCATTGTCGGTGCCGTAGCCCTCGCCGTGATCCTGTTCGTCAGCTACTACTGCGGCGGCTATGTCGCTGGTCGAATGGCTAGGTTCAACGGAGCCAAACAAGGCGTGGCGGTTTGGGTCTGGGCTCTGGTGGTCGCGGTGATCGTGGCCATCGTCGGAGCCGTTGCCGGCAGCAAGTACGACGTGCTCGGTCAGCTCAACAGCTTCCCACGGCTCCCGATAAGCACATCCGACCTGGACACTGCCGGGCTGGTCGCGCTCATTCTCGCCGGCATCACCAGCCTCATCGGGGCCGTCGTCGGTGGGAGCGCGGGCATGCGATTCCACCGCAAGGTCGACCGAGTCGACATCGAGTCGTACGAACCCGTTCGCTGAGGACTGTCCCTACTAGCTCAGGCGCGGCCGGGCCGCGAGGCGCGGGGCCCTGCGGGGCCCCGCGCTCTGCGTGCTCCGCGCAACCCCACCACACCAGCGCCTGCCCCGATGCGACAGGTTTCGACTTCCACCCTCTGGACCGTCTCGCGGACTGGTGCGCCTCTCGCACGGCGCTTCCACCGCTGAGCTCGCCGGGCCCGGGCTCGGTGGGCAGGAGGGTGTCGCACGGCTCGACGACGGCGAGCAGGCAGTCGTCGGGCTCGCCCGGCCGCGCGTTCACCGAGCATCCCGGGAAGCGGCCTCGGCTGCACCAAACAGGAGTAACCTGACGAACAGTCCCAATCGGGTTTGACCCGCTCAAAACCGCATTGACCTCAGGCGACCTGTTCCCCAGAGCGAACGCTTGGTGATCAACTCACCACGATCGCAACTGGATGACCCATGGCCACTGATCGGCCCAACCTGTTCGAGGCCCTGGCGGACGCCACCCGGAGAATCGGCTCCTCCGAGGACCTGCAGAGCAACCTGGACACCCTCATCAACGCCGTCCGGCAGGCGCTGCCCGGTGTCGACCACGCCGGCATCTCGGTGAGCCGTGCCGACGGATCCATCGAGACCCTGGCAGGATCCGACCCACTCGCCTTCACCCTGGACCGGCTCCAGTACGCGCTGGGCGAGGGACCCTGCCTCACGGCCATCCAGGACAGCCCGGTCATCACCATCGAGGACGCCGCCACCGAGACGCGCTGGCCTCGGTTCATGCCGCCGGCCATCGCGCTGGGGTTGCGCTCGCAGATGGGGCTGCGCATCTTCCTGGACGGCAAGACCCTCGGCGGACTCAACCTCTACGCCACCAAGCCCGGCACCCTCCGGCCCGAGCTCGAGGCCACCGCCCAGCTCCTGGCCGCACATGTCGCGCTGGTGCTCGGCAAGGCCCGTCACGAGGACGACCTGATGTCCGCGCTCGACACGCGGACCGTGATCGGGCAGGCCACCGGGCTGGTCATGGAGCGGTACAAGCTGACCGACGACCGCGCCTTCCAGTACCTCACGCACGTCTCGCAGCACAGCAACGTCAAGCTGCGTCGAGTGGCCGCCGAGATGGTCCAGCAGGCCAACGACGAGAGCCTGCCCACGGCACTGCAGGCCTAGGCCCAGAGCGTGATCCGGCGCCCCGTCGTCAGCCGTGCAGCCGACCGTTGCCCCCAGCCTTCACTCGTGCGGCCACGGTCGCGCCGAGTTGCTATTGCGTGACAGTGCCAGCCCGAGGGGTCACCTGAGCGCCACAAACCGGTAGGTTGCCGGACATGACGGAGCCACTGGTCGTTCTCAAGGGCGTCAACAAGCATTTCGGCGAGCTGCACGTCCTCCAGGACATCAACCTGTCCATCGGCAAGGGCGAGGTCGTCGTCGTGATCGGGCCCTCGGGGTCTGGCAAGTCGACGCTGTGCCGCACCATCAACCGGCTCGAGACCTTCGAGACCGGCTCGATCACCATCGACGGCGTGCCGCTGCCCGAAGAGGGCAAGGAGCTGGCCAAGCTGCGCGCCGACGTGGGCATGGTCTTCCAGTCCTTCAACCTCTTTGCCCACAAGACGATCCTCGACAACGTGACCCTCGGCCCGATCAAGGCCCGCAAGGTCCCCAAGGCAGAGGCCGAGAAGCGCGCCATGGAGCTGCTCGAGCGGGTCGGGGTGGCCCACCAGGCGCAGAAGTTCCCCGCCCAGCTCTCCGGTGGGCAGCAGCAACGCGTGGCCATCGCCCGGTCGCTGGCCATGGACCCCAAGGTGATGCTCTTCGACGAGCCGACCTCGGCCCTCGACCCCGAGATGATCACCGAGGTCCTTGACGTCATGGTCGCCCTCGCGAAGGAGGGGATGACCATGGTCGTCGTCACCCACGAGATGGGTTTCGCCCGCAAGGCGGCCAACCGCGTGGTCTTCATGGCTGACGGCCAGATCGTGGAGGAGAACACTCCCGAGAACTTCTTCACCACGCCGAAGTCGGACCGTGCCAAGGACTTCCTCGGCAAGATCCTCACCCACTGACAGCCCTGGCCAGACTCCACACCTGAACAGACACCAGACCTGCACTGCAGACCGGGGCGCATCGGCGCCGCGGCAACTCACCAGGAGGAATGCATGAAGATTCGTCAGATTGGCGCAGTGACCGCCGCATCGGTCCTCGCGCTCGGCCTGACCGCCTGCGGCGACAGCGCGGACGACGGCGGCTCCACCGGGGGCGGCGGCGGAGGTACCAAGTTCAAGGTCGGCATCAAGTTCGACCAGCCCGGCCTCGGCCTCAAGGAGGGCGCGAAGTACACCGGCCTCGACGTCGACGTCGCGACCTACGTCGCCAAGGAGCTCGGCCACGAGGCGGGCGACATCCAGTGGGTCCAGTCGCCGTCGGCCCAGCGCGAGACGCTCATCTCGACCGGGCAGGTCGACATGGTCGTCGCGACCTACTCCATCACCGACGCCCGCAAGGAGAAGATCTCCTTCGCCGGTCCGTACTTCATCGCCGGCCAGGACCTGCTCGTCCGGGCCGACGACACCTCCATCACGGGCTCGGACGCGCTCACCGGCAAGAAGCTCTGCTCGGTGACCGGTTCCACGTCCGCGCAGAAGGTGAAGGAGAAGGTCCCGGGCGTCCAGCTCCAGGAGTTCGGCACCTACTCCGAGTGCGTGGCGGCACTGGTGTCCAAGGGCGTCGACGCCCTGACCACGGACAACACGATCCTCGCCGGCTACGCCTCGCAGGCGCAGTACAAGGGCAAGCTCAAGGTCGTGGGTGCTCCGTTCTCCGAGGAGCGCTACGGCATCGGCATCAAGAAGGGCGACACCGCGACCTGCGAGAAGATCAACACGGCGATCGCCAAGATGATCTCCTCCGGTGACTGGCAGAAGGCCATCGACGCCAACCTCGGCCCGGCCGGGTTCAAGGTCGACTCCGCGACCAACCCGCCCAAGCAGGACGCCTGCTCCTGACCGGCTCCGCACAACATCCGGTATGCCGCCCGCTCACCAGAGCGGGCGGCATAACCGGAGCGTTCGGCCGGCTTCCCTGCCTCGCCATGACACACCCCACGGAAGGGCCCCTGCATGGGTGACATCTTCAGCACCTACGGCTCCCAGATCCTCAGCGCCTTCGGGGGGACGGTGCTGCTCGCGGTCCTGTCCACCATCGGGTCGCTCATCCTCGGGACGCTCGTGGCGGTGCTGCGCCTCTCACCCGTGGCCGTGTTCCGGATGCTCGGCACGTGGTACGTCAACACCTTCCGCAACACGCCGCTGACCCTGCTGATGGTGGCGAGCATCCTCGGGATCACCTTCATCCTCGGGGTCAACCTGGACCCGTCGTCGATCAAGGGCAACGCGTTCCGGTGGGCCGTGGTGATGCTCTCGGTGTACCACGGGGCGTTCGTCTGCGAGGCGCTGCGATCAGGCGTCAACACGATCCCTGCCGGCCAGGCCGAGGCGGCGCGCGCGATCGGACTGACGTTCAGCCAGAGCATGCGTCAAGTCCTGCTGCCGCAGGCATTCCGCGGTGCGGTCGCCCCCCTGGGGTCGGTCCTCATCGCACTCATCAAGAACACCACGGTCGCGGCGGTGATCGGCGTCTCCGAAGCAGCCAACCTGATGAGCGTCATCATCGAGAGGGAGGGCAGCGGGATCTCGATCTTCCTGGTGTTTGCGCTCGGGTTCGTCATCCTCACCCTGCCACTCGGTGTGTTCCTGACGAGTCTGTCGCGGCGGCTGGCGGTGAAGCGGTGAGCACCTCCGTCCTGTTCGACGCCCCTGGACCGAAGGCACGCCGTCGGCATGCCCTGCTGACCGCGGTCGGCATCCTCGTCTTCCTCGTCGTGCTGTACCTCGTCTACCGCAAGATGGAGGACGCCAACCAGCTCCACGCAGACATGTGGAAGCCGTTCGTGACGGACCGCTCGGTGTGGCGCGACTACTTGCTCAAGGGGCTGTGGGGCACCATCAAGGCGGCCCTCATCTCCATTGTCCTGGCTGGCGCCTTCGGGCTGGTCTTCGGCATCGGCCGGTTGTCCGCCGTTGCGCCGATCCGGTGGGTGAGCAGCGTCGTCGTCGAGTTCTTCCGCGCCGTCCCCGTGCTGATCATGATGATCTTCGCCTTCGGGATCTACACCCGCAACGACGTCTTCGCCAGCGACGTCAACCCGCTCGCTGCCGTCGTCACCGGGCTGACCCTCTACAACGGTTCGGTCATTGCCGAGCTGGTGCGCTCCGGCGTCTACTCACTGCCCAAGGGACAGGGTGAGGCCGGGTTGTCCATCGGCATGACGCCCAGTCAGGTGCTGCGCTCCATCCAGCTGCCGCAGGCCCTGACGGCCATGCTGCCTGCGCTGATCGGACAGTTCGTGACAGTCCTCAAGGACTCCGCCCTGGGCACCCAGATCACCTACCTCGAGCTCCTGTCGTGGTCCAAGATCCTCGGGTCCAACTTCGCCAACACCGTCCCGGCCTACATCGTCGCCGCGATCCTGTTCATCACGATGAACTACCTGCTCTCCCGACTGGCGGTCTACGTCGAGCACCGGCTGTCCCGCCGCGGCCGCACGACGCTGCACGAGGCGACTGCCGTGCCTGCTCCAGTCGCTGCCGGGACCCAGACCTGAGTCGAGGGTGCATGACACGCTGACGCGGCTGTGTTCGCCTCAGCGTGTCGTGCACTCTCGATGCCCTGGCGAGCCACCTCGGGCACGACGAAGGCCCCGGACCTGACGGTCTGGGGCCTCGTGGTGTGGTGCGCTCCCCCGGTTGGACTCGAACCAACAACCTGCCGATTAACAGTCGGCTGCTCTGCCAATTGAGCTACAGGGGAATGTCCGTCTGCGGTCCCCCGCGTTCGGCGCTGCGCAACCATAGCAAAGGATGCGCGCAGTTCTGAAAACGGCTCGGCGCGTGTTGCTAGCGGCCGACTTGCTCGCGCAGGTAGGCCAGGGCGGCGTCGGTGCGGGCCGTCATCTCGGCGTCGTCGGCGCGCACGCCGCGGCCCAGCACCACCTGCTCGACGAGGTCGCCCGAGCCAAGGTCCTGGCGGAGCACCGCCTTGGCCCACCGACGCGGCCCCAGCTCGATCCGCTGGGCCAGGACCACGCTGGCCTGGACCCGTTCGCGCAGCGTCTCCGGCAGCAGGCTGGTGGCGCCGAGGACCCACTGCGACGGCCTCGAGCCGTCCACCCAGGTCACCGTCAGCTGGGTGAGCTCGGGCGACCAGGTGCCCGCCGTCCACCTCGTGCCACGGACGGGCCAGCGTGCTCGCTCCCGCCGCGTCCACGGCATACAGGCGGTGGTTGGTGGCCACCACGGTGGTGCCGCTGGCCTCCTCGCGAGCCCAGCTGAGGACGCGTTCGCCACTGCCGAGGTCGATGGCCTTGCGCACCTCGGGCGACAGCTTCTCCGCTGCGCCGCAACGAGATCGCCATCAGGACGCCCTGTCGCGCAGGGTGGCCAGCTCGCGCTGGAGCTCCTGCAGCTCGGTGCTGAGCGTGCGCGCGGCGGCGGGGTCGGAGTGCGAGTCGGTGGCCATCCGGCGCATGGCCGACATCGCGTCGGCGATCCGGCGGGTCAGCGAGACCTCCTGGACGCGGGTGAGCAGGGCGTCGATGTAGCGCCGCTCGGGCAGGCCGGTCGCCTTGTCGAAGCGGGTCGGCAGTGACGCGACCGAGAGCTCGGCGACCAGGCCGTGGACGGCCAGCGGTGCGGCCTGGGTGACCCGGTCGGCCCAGGCCTGGACGGACAGCCCGCGCTGCGGACCGCCAGCCCCACGGACCCCGTCGAAGACGGCCCGGTGGGCCGGCGCGGTGAACGCGTCGGCCGAGACCTTGTCGACGTCGTCGAGGGCGAAGCTGTCGGGGTACTGCAGCAGGGTCTGGAGCAGCTGGCGCTCGGCGAACACGATCGGGTCCCGCAGGTCCGGCGTGGGCAGCGAGGCGCGAGCCTCCTCGAGGGAAGGCTCCGGCACGGTGTCGGCGTCCGGACGGAAGCCCCCCGCGCCTGTGTCCCGGGACCCGCCAGACCCTGCGTCACGCGATCCACTCGGCCGCCCGCCCGCACCCTGGGGCGCGTCCTTGGCCTCCTTGGCGTCGCGCGCGGCCACTCGCTGGGCGCGGGACACCTCGGCCTGGACCTGCTCGACCTCGACCCCGATCCAGCCCGCCACGGTGCGGATGTACTCGGGGCGCATCGAGCTGTCCCGGATCGAGTTGACGATCGGCGCGGCCGCCCGCATGGCCTGGACCCGTCCCTCGGCCGTCACCATGTCGAACCGGTCGATCGTGGTGCGCACCGCGAACTCGAACATCGGCACGGCGTCGTCGATGAGGTGCCGCACGGCGTCGTCACCTTTGGCGATGCGCAGCTCGCAGGGGTCCATACCGCCGTCGGCGACCGCCACGAACGACTGCGACGCCCAGCGCTGGTCCTCGGCGAACGACCGCATCGCCGCCTTCTGCCCCGCGGCGTCGCCGTCGAAGGTGAAGATGACCCGGGCCGGAGCGAGGTCGACCTCGTCGCGCATGATCCGCCGGAGCATCTTGATGTGGTCGACGCCGAAGGCCGTGCCACACGTCGCCACGGCTCCCTCGATGCCGGCCAGCTGGCACGCCATGACGTCCGTGTAGCCCTCGACGATGACGGCTTTGCGTTCTCCTGCAATGGATTTCTTTGCGAGATCGAGGCCGTAGAGCACGGTCGACTTCTTGTAGATCGGCGTCTCGGAGGTGTTGAGGTACTTGGCCGCGATCCGGTCGTCGTCGTAGAGCCGTCGGGCGCCGAACCCGACCGTGTCGCCGGTGATGTCGCGGATCGGCCAGACCAACCGGCCGCGGAACCGGTCGTAGAGCCCGCGGCTCCCCCGCCCGGACAGTCCCCCGAGGACGACCTCCTCGTCGGTGAAGCCCTTGGACCGCAGGTGGCGCGACAGGTCCTCGCCGCCGCGGGGCGCGAACCCGACCCCGAACCGCTTGGCCGCCTCGCTGTCGAAGCCGCGCTCGCGCAGGAAGTCGCGCCCGGCGCGTGCCTCGGGCGCGTTGAGCAGCGCGTGGTGGTAGAACTCCTGCGCCACCCGGTGCGCCTCGATCAGCCGCGAGCGCCGTCCGAGGCTCTCCCCGCCGCCGGGCTTGCCACCCTCTTCGTAGTGCAGCTCCATGCCGAGCTTCTGGGCCAGCCGCTCGATCGCCTCGGTGAAGGTGAGGTGCTCGACCTTCTGCACGAACGAGATGACGTCGCCGCCCTCGCCACAGCCGAAGCAGTGCCAGGCGCCGACGGTCGGGCGGACGTTGAACGACGGGGACTTCTCGTCGTGGAACGGGCACAGCCCCTTCATCGAGCCTGGTCCGGCAGGTCGCAGCGTCACGTGCTCCCGCACGACGTCCTCGATCGACGAACGCTCCTTCACGAGCGCGACGTCGTCGGCCTTGATCCGACCCGGCACTGGCCCTCCTTGTCGCGGCCGAGTCTAGGCGGTGCGTCCCGTCGCGCGCGGCCCACCTCCACAGCTTCGGTATGCCGCGTGGTCGGGTTGCACCCGCCGTGCGCCGCGCGTGCTCGAGGGCCGCCGACCCTGCCGGCCACCCGGCATACCCGGACTGGGCCATGGGCGCCCGTGAAGGTAAGGTAAGCCTTGCCTTCACGTCCCCCATGCTGTTCAGGAGATCCACACCCGTGATCCGCCGACGGACCGCCCTGCTCGCCCTGGCGACCACCGCCACCCTGGCCCTGACCGCGTGCGGCGGTGACGGGAGCCTCGAGGCCGGCAAGAGCCTCGATCCCGACAAGCTGACGATCTACAGCGCGCAGCACGAGAACCTCACCCAGGCGTGGGCAAAGAAGTTCCAGGAGGACACCGGCGTCAAGGTGCAGATCCGCTACGGGTCGGACTCCTCGATGGGTGCGCAGATCGTGCAGGAGGGTGCCAAGAGCCCCGCCGACGTGTTCCTCACCGAGAACTCCCCCGCGATGACCACCGTGCAGAACGCCGGCCTGCTCGCCAAGGTCGACGACGCGACGATCGCCCAGGTCGGCGAGGACTACGCCCCGTCGACGCACGAGTGGGTCGGCATCGCCGCCCGCTCGACGGTGCTGGTCTACAACCCGAGCAAGATCACCGAGGCGGAGCTGCCGAAGTCGATCATGGATCTGCAGGACCCGAAGTGGAAGGACCAGTGGGGTGCGGCTGCGGGTGGCGCCGACTTCCAGGCCATCGTGTCGGCCATCCTGGAGACCCAGGGCGAGGCCAAGACCGCTGCCTGGCTGAAGGGCCTCAAGGACGGCGCGCAGATCTACCAGAACAACATCGCGGTCATGAAGGCCGTGAATGCCGGGCAGGTGCCGGTCGGGATCATGTACCACTACTACTGGTACCGCGACCAGGCGCTGACCAAGGTGGGCAGCAAGAACACCAAGCTGCTCTACTTCCGCCACCAGGACCCGGGTGCGTTCGTCAGCATTTCCGGTGGGGCGGTCCTCAAGTCGAGCAAGCAGGGCGCGAACGCCCAGAAGTTCCTCGCCTTCGTCACGTCCAAGGAGGGCCAGAACATGCTCGCCACCAGTGACGCCAAGGAGTATGCCGTGGGTAACGGGGTGGCGTCCGACAAGGCTCTGGAGCCACTGGACACCCTTGAGGCCCCGGACGTCGATCCGTTCAAGCTCAACGGTCCCAAGGTCATCGAGCTGATGACAGCCGCGGGCATCCTCTAGGTGGCCCGCCCCTCATGACCAGCCGGCGAGGTCGTTCGAACCCCACGCCCGTCGCAGTCGTCACGGCCAGCCTGGTCGTGGCGGCTGTCTGCGTGCTGCCGCTGCTGGTCGTGGCGGTCAAGGCCTTCGACATCGGCTGGGCGCCTGCCTGGGACCTGCTGTGGCGACCCCGCGTCGGTGAGCTGCTGCGCAACACCGCAGCCCTGGTGGCCCTGACCGTGTCGCTGACGACGGCGCTCGGGATCGCTGCCGCCTGGCTGGTCGAGCGGACCTCGCTGCCCGGCGCGAAGTTCTGGCGGGTGCTGATGGTCTGTCCGCTCGCGGTGCCGGCCTTCGTCAACTCCTACGCATGGACCACCGTGCGCCCAGACCTGCAGGGCCTGGGCGGGGCGGTGCTGGTCACGACGCTGTCCTACTTCCCGTTCGTCTTCCTGCCGGTGGCTGCAGTGTTGCGTGGGCTGGACCAGTCGCTCGAGGACTCCGCCCGCTCCCTCGGGCTCGGACCGGTGCGCTCCTTCTTCCGCGCGGTCCTGCCCCAGCTGAGGCCGGCCGCGCTCGGCGGCATGCTGCTGGTCTCGCTCCACCTGCTGTCCGAGTTCGGCGTCCTGGCGATGCTGCGGTTCCCCACCTTCACGACGGCGATCCTCGAGCAGTTCCAGGTGGCGTTCAGCAACAGCGCCGGGAGCCTGCTCGCGGTCGTCCTGATCGCGCTCTGCCTCGGCCTGCTCACGGCGGAACTGTTGCTGCGCGGCACGGTTCGGCACGCCCGACTCGGTCGCGGGGCCGCTCGTCGCGCGCTGCCTGCGCGGCTCGGACTGTGGACCGCGCCCGCCCTGCTCGGCATGGGCGTCCTCACGGTGCTGGCCCTCGGCGTGCCGCTCGGCAGCCTCGTCTACTGGTTCCGGGCCGGCAGCGGCGGCCTCACCGAGAGCGCCTTCGACCCGGCGGAGCTCGTGACGACGCTGTGGGGCACGCTGCGCCTGGCCCTGGTCGCGGGGATGGTGACCGTCGTGGCCGCGTTCCCCGTCGCGTGGCTCATCGCCCGGCGCCGCACCTGGCTCTCGGTCCTCGTGGAGCGGGCGACCTACGTCGCGTCGTCCCTCCCCGGAGTCGTCATCGCCCTCGCGCTGGTCACCCTCTCGGTCCGCTACGCCCGCCCGGTCTACCAGACCAGCGTCGTCCTCGTCGCGGCATACGCCATCCTGTTCATCCCGCGCGCGATGGTGAGCATCCGTGCGGCCATGGCCCACGCGCCGGAGGAGCTCACCGAGGCCGCGCGGGCGCTGGGCGACGGTCCGTTCCGGGCCTTCCTGCGAGTCCTCGTTCCCCTCACCGCACCGGGTGCATTGGCTGGATTCGCCATGGTGTTCATCGCGACGTCGACCGAGCTGACCGCGACCCTGCTGCTCGCTCCCACCGGCACGCAGACACTGGCCACCGCGTTCTGGAGCGCGAGTGAGAGCATCGACTACGCGGGCGCGGCCCCCTATGCCGCCGCCTTGGTGCTCGTGTCCGCGCCACTGACCTACTTGCTGCTGCGCCGACCGGATGAGGAGCCTGCCCTGTGACCACGCTGCGCATCTCCGGTGTCGCCGCGTCCTACGACGGCCGACCCGTGCTGCACGGGCTCGACCTCGTGGTGCCGTCCGGCACCACCTCGGCGATCCTCGGCGCCTCCGGCTGCGGCAAGACGACCCTGCTGCGCGTCGTGGCCGGGTTCCAGCACGCCGACGAAGGTGTGGTGCAGCTCGGCGAGCGCACGGTGACCGGCCCGGGCGTGTGGGTCGCGCCCGAGAAGCGGGGTATCGGCTACGTCGCCCAGGAGGGCAACCTCTTCCCGCACCTCACCGTCGGGGCCAACGTGTCCTACGGCCTCACCCGGCACGCTCGCCGGGCCGGCGAACGAGTCGGTGAGCTGCTCGAGCTGGTGGGCCTGTCCCCCGACCTCGCGGCCCGCCGCCCCGACCAGCTGTCCGGTGGCCAGCAGCAGCGGGTGGCGCTGGCCCGGGCCCTGGCCCGACGACCCACGGTCGTGCTGCTCGACGAGCCGTTCTCCTCGCTCGACGCCGGGCTGCGGTCCTCGACCCGCGAGGCCGTCGCGCAGGCGTTGGCCCACGAGGACGTGACGGTCGTGCTGGTCACCCACGACCAGGCCGAGGCGCTGTCCTTCGCCGACCAGGTCGCGATCATGCACGACGGACGCTTCTCCCAGGTCGGCACGCCGTCCGAGGTCTACGGCACCCCCGCGGACCGCCATGCGGCTGCCTTCCTCGGCGACGCGGTGTTCCTGCGTGGCACGGCGGACGTGGGCGACGGCGGCAATGGTGCCGTGGTGAACACAGCCCTCGGGCGCCTCGTGGTGCACCAACCGGCGCCGGCCGGCACGGTCGACGTGCTCATCCGCCCCGAACAGATCCTGCTGCGCGACATGGCACCCGGGATCCCGTGCGCCGAGGTGCTGTCGACGACCTACTTCGGCCACGACGCGCTGGTGGCGCTGCGCCTGCAGGCCGACCACACCGTGGTGACCGCCCGCGTCAACGGCTCGGACGTCCCCCACACCGGGTCGATCGTCGGGCTGTCCGTGGTCGGCGAGGCCCGCGCGTTCGAGACCCACTGACCGCTCGTTCAGCTCCGCGGGTCAGCTCCAGGCGCGGTGCAGGTACTCCGCCCGCACGTCGGTGAGGGAAGCCACCTGGTCGACGACGACGCGCAGGGCAGCGGCATCGGAGTCGGCGGACTTCCAGTCGCCGAGCAGGTCCGGGTCCAGCCGCCCGACCGGGTCCTGCTGGTAGCCCGCGACCAGGTCGGCGACGACCTCGCGCTGCCGGGTGTGCACGTCGATCCGCTCCCGGGCATGCATGACGAAGTGGGCGGCCACGGCCTTGAGGACCGCGCACTCCGCGCGGGTGTCGTCCGGCACCACGAGGTCGGCGGCGTAGCGGGTCAGCGGCCCGTCGCCGTGGCGCTCCCGGGTGGCCACCTCGACGCCGTGGACGAACCGTCCGATGAGTCGTGAGGTCATGTCCTTGAGGGCTGCCCGGTCCACCCGCGACCCGTCGTATGCCGTGGGCACGGCTCCGCTGGCCAGCACCCGTTCCAGCGCGGCCCCGAGCGCGTCGACCCCGAGGTCGGCGGCATAGAGGCCGGTGGCCACGGCCAGCACCGAGTCGACGTCGATGGTGTCGCGCAGTCGCCGGACGTCGAGGCGTCCCGAGGCGATCGCGTCCTCGACGTCGTGCACCGAGTAGGCGACGTCGTCCGACCAGTCCATGACGTCGGCCTCGATGCATCGCTCGCCCGGCGCCCTGCCGTCCCGGAACCAGTCGAAGACCGGCAGGTCGTCGACATAGACGCCGAACTTCCTTGTGGGAGTGCTGCTTTCGCCACGTACCCAGGGGTACTTGGTGGCCGCATCCAGGGTGGCTCGGGTGAGGTTGAGTCCTGCCGGGCGGCCGTCGGGATGGACCCGTTTGGGTTCGAGGCGGGTCAGCAGGCGCAGCGTCTGGGCGTTGCCCTCGAAACCGCCGATGTCGGCAGCGATGTCGTCGAGTGCGCGCTCGCCGTTGTGGCCGAACGGCGGGTGGCCGAGGTCGTGCGCGAGGCAGGCCGAGTCGACGACGTCGGCGCTGCAGCCCAGAGCCTCACCGAACTCGCGGCCGATCTGGGCCACCTCGAGGCTGTGGGTGAGCCGGTTGCGGACGAAGTCGTCGTCGCCGGGTTGCACGACCTGGGTCTTGGCCGACAACCGGCGCAGCGAGGCGGAGTGCACGAGGCGGGCCCGGTCGCGGGCGAAGTCGTCACGGTCGGCGCGCCTGGTGGCCGGGTCCTCCGGCACCCAACGCTCCCGGTCCACCGAGCTGTAGGCCACGGTGCCGAGCCTACGGCTGCGCAGCGCGTGCTGCTTCGGCAGCCCGCTCCACCCACCTCGGCTGGTTCCCGTAGCGCTGGCTGGGGATCAGCCTGCCGGCAGCGCTGTCCTCCAGCAGCTGGGCCATCCGCTTGTCGCGGGTGGCCTCCTGCTTGGCCGTCATCACCCAGTGCACCGCGAGCTTCCGGTAGGTCGCCGTGGCGATCTCCCAGAAGGCGCTGGCCGCGGGATCGGCAGCCAGCCGCGCGGCATACTCCGGCGCCAGCTCGACGTCGCCCAGCGACTCGTAGGAGTAGATGCCGGACCTGTCCGCCCGCCGCCGCTCGTAGGCGGCGAGACCGGACGGCTGCATCCGTCCCTCGGCCTTGAGCCGCTCGACCGTCGCGATGTTGATGGACTCCAGTTGCTGGTGGGCTTGCGTGGGGTCCACCGCTGACGCCTGGAGTCCTCGTCGATCCCCTGGGCGACCGAGTCGATCCAGCCCCAGCACAGTGCCTCGACCACGCCCTGCTCCCAGGTGAGGCCGCGGTCGGGGACGTGCTTCTTGTAGAGGCCCATCCAGAGCTCGGTGGCCGTGTCGTGGTTGGCGGCCAGCCAGGCGCTGAACTCCTCAGGACCCGAGAAGAACGTCGCAGGTCTCTCCGGCGTCCCGCCCGGCGTGCCGATCTGCTTCGGCGTGCCCTTGCGCGTCATGGCCGAAGCCTGCCACGACCCTCCGACGCTCGCTCCATGTCTGGTAGCCCACGGCCGCCGCCGCGACCCCGAGCGCCCACAGGACGTGCCAGCCGTTCATCACGAGCAGCCCGAGCACCGAGGTCAGCGCGACCACGGCCGTCCACCACACCTTGGTCCCGCGCGGGAGCAGCCGCACGGCGGCGCCGGTCCCCAGGACGTAGACGAGGGTGAAGCATCCGGTGGCCAGCAGCATCAACGGCGTCAGGCCCAGGTGCAGCACCTCGGTGGCCACCAGCCACAGCACCGACTGCACGGCGATGAGGGCCAGGCTGCGCCGCGGCACCTCGCCGGCGGCAGAGCCCTTTGCGAGGTATGCCGGCAGCGCACCATCGCGGGCCAGCGCCGCTCCCAGCCGCGACCCGCCCGCGTAGTAGGCGTTCATCGCCCCGACGGTGAGCAGGACAGCCACCACGGCGGTGACGATCCGGACCTCACCGCCCACACCCGCGGCGAGCAGGTCGGACAGCGGCGCCTCGCTGGATCCGGTGGCCGGCCCGAGCACCATCAGGCTGGTGGCGGCCAGAGCGAGGTAGAGCGTGCCGACGACGCCGAGGGCGATGGCGGTCGCGAGCGGCACGTCACGAGTGGGACGCCGGTAGTCGCCCGCGAGCGAGGCCACCGCCTCCCAGCCTGCGAAGCCCCAGACCAGCAGCGCAGCGGCCGACCCGACGGCGGCCCACCCGTGCGGGGCGAACGGCTGCAGGTTGTCGATCCTCGCGTGCGGCAGGGCGGCCACGATCGTCACGAGCATGAGGGTGGCGAGGACGGCGGTGAGGCCCAGCTGGACGCGCCCCGAGAGCCGCAGCCCGGCGGCATTCATGAGCGCGACCCCGACGATGAGCGAGGCTGCGACCGTGACCGCGACGGTGCGCCCACCGCCCACGGCGTCAGAGACGTAACCGCCGGCCATCAGCGACGCAGGCGGGGCGCCGACCGGCACCGCGAAGTAGAAGCACCAGCCCACGGCCGCAGAGGCCTTGGGGCCGAACGCCCGTCGCACATAGGTCGAGACCCCACCGCTGTCCGGGAACCGCGCACCCATCGCGGCGAAGGTCGACGCGAGCGGGATGCTGAGCAGCACCAGGGCCGCCCACGCGACGAGCGAGGCGGGGCCGGCGATGCCTGCGGCGAGGGCCGGAAGCGTGATGACACCGGTGCCGAGGACGGCGCCGATCGACAGTGCGGTGCCCTGCGGGACGGAGAGCCCGGCGGGACGGGCGGTCGTCGTGGTCATGGCTCCAGCCTGCCGACTGATTGGACCGCCGAGAAGGTCCAGTTCTAGGCCAATCCGATTGGACCAATCTAGGCTGGTGCCGTGGACCTTCACCTCGCCTCGGCCCTCGACGGCGTCGGAGTCGGCGACCGCGCGTCGACCCTCTACCAGCACCTGCTCGACGCGATCGTCGACGGCAGGCTGCGTGCGGGCGCGAAGGTGCCCCCCACCCGCGAGCTCGCCGCCGAGCTGCGCGTGTCGCGCGGGACCGTCACCACGGCCTACGACCGGCTCACGGCGGAGGGCTTCCTGGTGACCAGGGTGGGCTCGGGCACCTTCGTGTGCCCCGACGTCGTGCCGCACCGCACCCGGCACGCGCCCGTGGGCGACGTGCGACCGCGCGCCGTCTGGGCGACCCTGCCTCCCCCGGTGCCCGACGCGCCTGCCGAGCGAGTTCGACCTGTCGGTGGGCGGTCCGGACACGTCGCTCTTCCCCCTCGCCGCGTGGCGCCGTCTCGTGTCCGCCACCCTCCGCCCGTCGCTGCTGGCCGCGTCCGCCTACGAAGGTGAGGGCGACCGGGGCCTGCGCCGCGAGATCGCGCGGTATGCCGGCCTGTCCCGGTCCGTCGTCGCCGCGCCGGCTGACGTGCTGCTCACCAACGGCGCCCAGCAAGGCCTGGACGTCGTCACGCGCGCGGTGGTCGACCCCGGTGACGTCGTCGTCGTCGAGGACCCCGGCTACACGGCAGCCACCCGACTGTTCGCCTCGCTGGGGGCGCGTGTGGTCGGGGTGCCCGTGGACGAGGAGGGCCTCGTCGTCGCGGACCTTCCCAGGACCGCCCGGATGGTCTACGTCACCCCCTCGCACCAGTTCCCGACCGGCGCCGTGATGTCACTGCGGCGACGAATCGCGTTGCTGGAGTGGGCATCTCGACGCAACGCGGTGATCGTGGAGGACGACTACGACAGCGAGTTCCGGTTCGAGGACCGGCCCCTCGCGCCGCTGCAGAGCCTCGACCGTGACGGGCGGGTGGTCTATGTCGGGTCGTTCTCCAAGACGCTCATGCCGTCCCTGCGGGTGGGCTACCTGATCGCACCGCAGTCGCTGCAGGGCACCCTGCGGCAGGCCAAGCTGCTGACCGACTGGCAGGGCGATGCCGTCACGCAGGGGGCGCTGGCGCGGTTCATGGCCGAGGGCCTGCTGTCGGCCCATGTCCGCCGGGTCACCCGGATCTACGCCGAGCGCCGGGCGGCCCTGCTCAACGGGCTGGAGGCTCTGCCGTCCGGCGTCCTCGAGGTGCTGCCCTCAGCGGCTGGGCTGCACCTGTGCACCTACTTCGTCGACCGGAGCGTCGACGACGTGGCGGTGGCGCGAGCCGCTGCGCAGGCCGGGGTGTCGCTCGAACCGGTCTCGGTACGGTTCCTCGACACCACCCCGCGGCCGGGTCTGGCGATGGGGTTCCGCCGGGTTACCGTCGACCAGGTCCCCGAGGCCATCCGCCGGCTCGCCACCGTCCTCCCACGGCCCTGACCGAGGATCCGCCCAGCAGCGGGAGAAGGTCAGCCGCCTGAGACGGAGAGCTCGGCCTCGGAGACAGCCTGGCGGTGGGCTTCGCTCAGCTCCTGGCTGTCGAGCCAGCCCTCGGGCAGTGCGACGTGGCGTGGCGAGCCCGCACGGCCGCGCTGGCCCTCGGCAGCGTCGCCCGGCCACGGTGCCGACGCGTCCATCGTGGCGATCAACCGGTCCAGTGCGGCCAGCGAGTCGACCAGCGCGAGCTGGTGTCGCACCGTCGAACCGGCCGGGAATCCCTTGAGGTACCAGGCGATGTGTTTGCGGATGTCGCGGCAGGCCTTGTACTCGTCGCCGTAGAAGTCGATGAGGTACTCGGTGTGCCGGCGCATCGTCGCCGTCACCTCACCGAGCGTCGGCTCGACCCGGGCCGGCGTCCCCGCGAAGGCCGCTGCCAGGTCGGTGAACAGCCACGGGCGGCCCAGGCAGCCGCGCCCGACGACCACGCCGTCACACCCGGTCTCGTAGGCCATCCGGACCGCGTCCTCGGCCGACCAGATGTCGCCGTTGCCCAGCACCGGGATGGTCCGGACCGTCTCCTTGAGCCGCGCGATGGCGCTCCAGTCGGCCCCACCTGAGTAGGCCTGCGACGCGGTGCGACCGTGCAGTGCGACCGCAGCGACGCCTGCCCGCTCGGCGATCAGCCCGGCCTCGAGGTACGTGAGGTGCGTGTCGTCGATGCCCTTGCGCATCTTCACGGTGACGGGCACGTCATACCGGCTCGCCTCGCGGACCGCGCCCGCCACGATGGACTCGAAGAGGTCGCGCTTCCAGGGCAGGGCGGCACCGCCGCCCTTGCGGGTCACCTTGGGGACCGGGCAGCCGAAGTTGAGGTCGATGTGGTCGGCGCGGTCCTCGGTGACGAGCATGCGCACGGCGGCTGCGACGGTGGCGGGATCGACGCCGTAGAGCTGGATGGAGCGCGGGTTCTCGTCGGGGTCGTGCTCGATCAGCCGCATCGACTCCGGCGTCCGCTCGACGAGGGCGCGCGAGGTGATCATCTCGCTGACGTAGAGCGAGGTCGCGCCGTTGGCGCCGCCCTGCTCGAGACCCTGGTCGCCGTATTCGCGGCACAGCTTGCGGAACGCGCGGTTCGTGATGCCGGCCATGGGCGCCAACACCACCGGCGACTCGATGGTGTGCCGGCCGATCTGCAGCGGCGGTAGCACGGCGGTCGGCGCGCTCTGGCGCGTGGAGGTGGCGGTCATGGCGCCCCAGTCTCCCATCTGATGCTTGACTGGCCGAATGCGTGCCGTCGTCAGCGCCCCCGAGCTCCTCGCGGAGCTCACCACCGACCCGGGTTCCGTGGTCCTCGTCGACGTCCAGTGGAGCCTCACCACCACCGCTGGCCCACCCGGCCGTGACCTGTATGCCGCGGCGCACCTCCCCGGCGCGCACCACGTCGACCTCGACGCCGAGCTCGCCGGCCCTCCCGGCCGCGGTGGGCGGCACCCGCTCCCCCAGGCCCACGCGGTCGCCGCGGCAGCACAGCGGTGCGGCGCGGACAATGACTCCCGGATCGTCACCTACGACCAGCGCAGCTCCCATGCCGCGGCGCGGGCCTGGTGGGTGCTGCGCCACTTCGGGGCGAGCGACGTGCGGGTCCTCGACGGCGGTCTCGCGGCCTGGCAAGCAGCTGGTGGCCCCGTGACGACAGAGCTGCCCGAGCCCGGGGTCGGGACGTTCGAGGCGCACGCGGGCGGCATGCTCCTCGTCGACGCCGACGGTGCGGCGAGGGCGGCCCGTGACGGCGTCCTGCTCGATGCGCGGACGGCCGAGCGGTTCCGGGGCGACAACGAGCCGATCGACCCGGTTGCGGGGCGCGTGCCCGGTGCCGTCAACTCCCCGACAGCGGACTACGTCGAGGCCGACGGACGTTTCCTGCCGGTGGACCAGCTGCGAGAGCTGTTCTCCCGCAAGGGACTTCCGGTGGCCGGACCGGTCGCGGCCTACTGTGGCTCAGGGGTGACTGCCGCTCACGAGGTGCTCGCGCTGCACGAGGCCGGCATCGAGGCAGCCCTGTATGTCGGGTCGTGGAGCGACTGGATCACCGAGCCCAGCCGGCCCGTCGCGACCGGCGACGCCTAGAGCCAGCCGTACTCGTCGGCGATCCGCACGGCATCGGCGCGGTTGCGCGCCATCGTCTTGCCGATGGCCGACGACAGGTGGTTGCGCACGGTCCCTTCGGAGAGGCTCACGTGCTTGGCGATGTCGGCGACCGATCCGCCCTCGCGGGCCGCGATCAGAACCTCGGTCTCGCGCGCCGTCAGCGGTGACTCACCACCAGCCAGCGAGTCGGCGGCCAGTGCCGGGTCGACCACCCTCAGACCGGAGTGCACCCGACGCACCGCCTCGGCGAGCTGACGGGCCGGAGTGTCCTTGACGACGAAGCCACTGGCCCCTGCCTGCAGCGCCCGGCGCAGGAACCCGGGTCGGCCGAACGTCGTGACGATCAGCACGCGCACGCCTGGGAGCGCCTCGTGCAGGGCGGCCGTCGCGGCGATCCCGTCGAGGCCGGGCATCTCTACGTCGATCAGCGCCACGTCCGGCTTGCTGGCGCGGGCCGCGGCGACCACCGCGTCACCGCTGCCCACCTCGGCAACGACCTCCATGTCGGGCTCGAGCCCGAGGAGCGTGGCGAGCGCGCCACGCACCATGGCCTGGTCGTCTGCGAGCAGCAAGCGGATCGTCATGCCTCAACCCTCTCGTGCGAGTCGGGCTCCGCCGGGCGCGGGTCCGGTGATGCGGTCACCGACAGCTCGAAACCGTGTGGCGACAGGGGCCTTGCGGTCAGTCGGGCGCCCGCTCCCTCGGCCCGCTCCTTGAGACCGACGAGACCGGTGCCGGGGATGCCGGGCTGCGGCCCGGCACCGTTGTCGACAATGGTGATTCCCCGCTCGTCGAGCGTCACACGACAGCTGGTGGCCGCACTGTGCCGGATGACGTTGGTGACACCCTCGCGCAGCGTCCATGCGCACAGCTCGCGCAGGTGGCTCGGCACTGCATCTGCAGCGCTGGGCAGGTCCGCCTCGATCCCGGCAGCGGCCAGGGACGAGCGGGCACGGGCCAGCTCGGCGGGCAGGGACATCTCGCGGAAACCGGCCACTGCCTGCCGGACGTCCGCCAGCGCGTCCCGCGCCAGCCGCTCGAGGTCGGCGACCTCCGCCTTGGCGCGCTCGGGGCTGACGTCCATGAGCCGCGCGGCCAGCTCGGCCTTGACCGTGATGACGGTGAGGCTGTGGCCGAGGATGTCGTGCACGTCCCGGGCCATCCTGTTGCGTTCGTCCTGGATGGCGAGCCGGGCGTTCTCCTCCCGCGCCTCGGCGAGTGCGAGCTGCCGCTGGGACGCGATCATGCCTCCGGTGACGGCGGCCATGGCGAGCACCATCGACATGCTGATGCTGGCATCGTGGTCCCAGCCGTCGATGTGGAAGGTGAGGAACTCGTAGACGGCGACGAGGAGTCCTCCCACGACCCAGCCGATCCGCACCCGGAAGGTCCACAGCCCCGACACGGCCAGGAACACCCAGGTCGCAGCGCCCTCTTGGCCGACGGTGACCGTGGCCAGCGCCGCCAGCAGCGCGAGCCCGGCCCAGTAGAGCAGCCCGATCCGCGTGACGTACCACCGTCCGGCAACCGAGCCGCGGACGCCCCACACGGCGGCGCGCAGGTGGGTGAAGTGCAGCAGGTACAGGCCTACGAACAGCACCAGCAGGATCAGCCCGGTGTCACCGCGCAGGTTCTCGCGCTGTTGCCAGGCCTCGGTGAAGGCGTCGGAGAGGAACACCAGCCAGATGCCGGCGAAGAACGTCCCGACCAGACGCCCGAGCGGACCGTTCTCCTCGGGTCCGCCCATCAACGCCTCGCCCGGACCGTTGCCGGCGCGCGGCTGACCGGGGTCGCCTCGGCCACCCCGGTCCCTCCGGTCGTCAGGTGCCTCGTCGCGTCCGCCCACGACCACCAGCCTCTCAGAGTCGGCGGTCGCGGCGGAGGCGAAGGGCAGCAGGTCCCTCAGACGCGGGCGGTGTCGCGCCGGAACCGCCACGCTGCCCCTCCAGCGAAGACCGCCAGCCAGACGACCACGTTGACGACCGCGGCCCATCCGGGGCTGTCCCCGGTGAGTGGTGCGTGGGTCAGCTGGCTGAGGCCGTACATCGGGGTGAACTTCGCGATGGTCTGGAACGTCGAGCCCATCTGGTCCAGCGGCGTGAACAGGCCGCCCAGGAAGGCCAGCAGGGCCAGACCGGGTCCGAGGATCTGCATGACGTTCTCGCTCGGCAGCAGGTAGCCCATGAACACCCCGAACGCCGCGAACACGAGCGAACCCACCCACGCGATGAGGGCGGTCTCGGGCCACAGGTGCCCGTCCATGCTGGGCCTGCGTGAGGCCGCCCGCGGCATACGTCACGGCGACCGAGATGGCCCCGAGCAACATGGCGACCAGCACCTTCACGGAGATGTATGCCGTCGGCGTGAGTGGGGTGAGGCGCAGCTGCCGACTCCAGCCCTGGCTGCGTTCGACGGCGACCATGGCGCCGCCGCCGGTGGTCGAGAGCATCGCGCCGTACAGCGCCATCGAGATCATGATCGACGCCGCCCAGTTGCCGTGCGGTCCGGCGCTCTGCAGGGAGTAGTCCTTGCCCGTGCCGAACAGGAGGAAGAAGACCACCGGCAGCACGACCGAGAAGATCACGGTGCGGCGGTTGCGGAGCATGCGGCGCAGCTCCAGGCGCAGCAGCGTGGTGTTGAAGCCGCCGAACGGTGGGACGGTCCGCTGTGGGGCTGCGGGAGCGGTGGCGGTGCTCATGGCTGGTCTCCTTCGGTGGTCAGCGAGATGAAGGCGTCCTCGAGCCCGCGCGAGGTGATCTCCAGGTCACGGGCATCGGTCGACGTGAGCAGGTGGCGGGCGACGGCGTCACTGTCGGTGGACGCGATGAGGACGGACTCGCCCCTCACCTCGACCGTCTCCACCCCGGGAAGTCGTTGCAGCGCAGCAACGTCCGCATCGGGCCACGTTGCCCGCACGGTCCGTCCGGAGACCAGCGCCTTCACCTGCGCGGCGGTCCCGTCGGCGACGACCTGCGCCATGGCTGACCAGCACGATGCGGTCTGCGTAGGCGTCGGCCTCCTCGAGGTAGTGGGTTGCGAACAGCACCGTCCGCCCGTGCGCTGCGTCCTCGCGGATCGCCGCCCAGAAGTCGCGACGCCCGGTGACGTCCATCCCCGTGGTGGGCTCGTCGAGCACCAGCAGCTCGGGATCGGGCAGGAGCGCCATGGCGAACCGGAGTCGCTGCTGCTGGCCGCCCGAGCACTTGACGACACGACGTCCCGCGATGTCGGCGATGCCGGCGCGGCCCAACACCTCCGCCACCGGTCGGGTGTTGCTGAACAGACTGGCCGTCAGACGCAGCGTCTCCTCGACGGTCAGGTCCCTCAGCAGTCCCCCGGTCTGCATCACGGCCGAGATCAGTCCGTGGCGGACGGCCGCCGAGGGCTCCATGCCGTAGACGAGGACGGTCCCCTCGTCGGGCCGGGACAGACCGAGCATCATGTCGATCGTGGTGGTCTTGCCGGCCCCGTTGGGACCGAGGAAGGCGATGATCTCGCCGGGCCGCACGGTCAGGTCGATCCCCCGCACCGCGCGGACACTGCCGAAGCTCTTGGTGAGCCCGCGGAGCTCGATGGCGGGCACCCCGGTGGCGCCCACTCCCTCGCGCGTCTGTGTGTGTGTCTGCATCTGTGGCATGGCTCCAGCCTGGCCGCCGGGAGCCCGGCGGACCTCCGACAGCCGTCACGAGGTGACCGTGACGTCTGTCAGGTGGCGTCCGGGGTGCCCCGGTTCCGCCGCACCTGGCTAGTAGCGCTGCCCCACATTGAGCGCGATCGGCCCGAATGGCCCGTCGCTGGCCGGGTCGACGTCGATGCGCGAGGCCTCCAGAACCGTGCCGGTCTCGACGTTCCACGTCAGGATCCACGAGCCGTGGCTTCCGTCGGAGCGGAACAGGATGGTCTGCCCGTCGGCCCAGCCCAGCACCGTGCAGCAACCCTTGAACCGCCCGGTCTGCCCGTCCGGGTTCTCCGGTGCCACCAGCACCTTGCTCCGGTTGGTCTCCGTGTCGACCGTGACCAGTCCCTGGTAGATCGGGCCGTTGCCTCGGTCGATGACCTTGCTCGTCACGTCCTGGTCGAAGAAGGCGCCCGCCGCGACGCGCCGCTGGGTGCCGATGGTTTCGCCCCAGAGGTCGAACACGGGTCCCTGCACCGCAGACGTCCCTTCCAGCGGCGATCCGTCCTGGTAGCTCTTGAGGCGGAGATCGTCAGGCGTGGCGGTGTCTGAGGTCAGTCGGTAGAGACCCTCGTAGGCCCCGTCCGCAGGGACGGCCGTGGGATCGGGCTTCCACGGGTCGATCGTCCAGGCGTGGTCCGCGGACCGGGCCACCAGTTGGCTGTCGTCCATGGTCCAGCCGACATGCTCGAGGGTCGCCGACGGAACGGGGATGCTTCGTGTGCTGCCCTCGGCGACATTCAGCAGGACGACTTTGCCGGGCTGGGCGAAGGCCACGAACTTGCCTGCCCCGCCGATGGCGCGCGGCCCCAGGGGCCAGGCCTCGTTGCCACCGGCGTCGTGGGTCGGGACGAGCAGTAGCCGGTCTGCCACGAACTGCTTGCCCCCACCTTGCACCAGCACCGGCCGGTACCCGCTCCCCTCGGCGCGCAGGTACACAGCCACGACGGAGGCCAGCGGCGCCGTGACATTCGAGAGCTTGGTCTGGGGGGCCTTGGGGTCGATGACCGAGGGCAGGCCGGCGGCGAAGTGCGCCAGCTGGGACTCCTTCCCCTCCAGCGGCATCTCGTCGTATGCCGTGCCGTCCGACAGGACCTTGGGTGCACTCGTGGTGGTGGTCGAGTTCGCCGGCGATGGCTTCGGAGTGGGGGATCCACCGAGCTGGACCGCGGTGACGGCGAGCCCGGCCGCTGCGACCGCACCGAGGGTGCCGACCGCCAGCCGACGGCGCCGTGCGTGCTCAGCCACGGCGGCCGACCAGGCGCCGGTAGCGAAGTCCACCTCGGGGAGGTGCTCGCTCGCGCGCTCCAACAGGGCACCGAGGTCACGGTCGGTCATGGCTGGTCCTTTCCGGACAGGTGCGGCGCGAAGTCGGGGAGCAGCGTCCTGAGCCGGGCCAGCGCCGCGTGGGTCTGGCTCTTGACCGTGCCGACCGAGACCCCGAGGGCTTCGGCGGCCTCGATCTCGCTGCGGTCCTCGAAGTACCGGAGCACGACCACCGCACGCTGCTTCGGGGTCAGCTCGGCCAACGCCCGTTCGAGGTCGACCCGCTGGCTGGTCTGGGCCGACCGGTCATGCACCGGGACCTCGAGGAGGGGCACGGAAGAGAGGGACTCCCGCCGGGTCCTGCGCCAGGAGGAGACGGCGTCTCGGTAGAGGATCCGGCGCACGTAGGCATCCGGGTTCTCGTGCTGGATCTTGTCCCAGCGGGCCGCGAGCTTGGTCAGCGCTCCCTGGAGCAGGTCCTCGGCCAGGTGGGCGTCACCGCAGACGAGGTAGGCAGCGCGCAGCAACCGGTGCTGGCGCGCCCGCACGTAGCGGGCGAACTCGTCGTCCACCTCGCGCCGCATGCCACCTCCCGACCTCACGAGCACACCTCACCGAGTGCCCTCACCCCAAGTAACGCACGGGGTGCAGCGAAAGGTTGGCAGTCGTCGGCTAGATGTGATGTCCAGGCACGTTGGTCGAGATTGTGTGACGACACGGTCTGAGGCTGTGGATGGGTGAAGACCTCCCGGTGTGAAGTGGAGCTGTCTAAGAAACCGCTTCACCCAGGAGGTCTTCATGTCCCACGCTACCCACTCGAACGCCGCTCTGACTCCACGTGCCCGGTTGCGGCTGGCCCGCTTGATCGTTGACCATGGTTGGCCACCGGCACGAGCGGCCGAACGCTATGACGTGTCCTGGAAGACGGCAGCGAAATGGGCGGCCAGGTACCGCGACGAAGGCGTGGCCGGGATGGGTGACCGGTCCTCGGCGCCGCACCACCAACCCGGCCGGACCCCGACCGCCGTGGTGCGCAGGATCGTGGCGTTGCGGTTGCGGCACCGGTTGGGTCCGGTCGCGATCGCCGACCAGCTGGGGATGCAAGCCTCGACCGTGCACGCGGTGTTGGTGCGGTGCCGGCTGAACCGGCTCAGCCACCTGGATCGGGTCACCGGGGAGCGGATCCGCCGCTACGAACACGAACGGCCCGGCGACCTGATCCACGTCGACGTCAAGAAGCTCGGCAAGGTCCCCGACGGCGGCGGCTGGCGCTACGTCGGGCGCACCGAAGGGTGGAAGAACCGCGCCGTCACCGCCGCCCGCACCGGCGGCCCGAAGAGCAAACACAGCAAGCCACTGATCGGAACCTGCTACCTGCACACCGTCATCGATGACCACTCCCGCGTCGCCTACGTCGAAGCCCACCACGACGAGACGAAGGAAACCGCCGCAGCCGTGCTGCGCAACGCCGTCGCCTGGTTCGCCGCCCGCGGCGTCACCGTCCGCCGGGTCCTGTCCGACAACGGCGGCGCCTACAAGTCTTATCTGTGGGCCGACACCTGCGCCGAACTCGGCATCATGCCCAAGCGGACCCGGCCGTACCGGCCACAGACCAACGGCAAGATCGAGCGGTTCCACCGCACCCTGGCCGACGGGTGGGCCTTCAAGAAGTTCTATCCCTCCGAAGACGCACGACTCCAAGCGCTGCCACCATGGGTTCACGAGTACAACCACCACCGGCCCCACTCAGCGATCGGCAAGGTTGCACCCATCACCCGGTTGGACAACCTGGCTGGACATCACAGCTAGAAGCCGGGACCGAACGCGATCGCGGCCGTGGGAACCCTGGCGACGCGCAGCACCTGCCCCGACTGGACGTCCCAGCCGAGGACGTGGACCTGGCCCTTCTGCGACCTCGAGGTGAAGAGCAGCACGCGGCCCTTCCACCCGACCGCCCGGCAGCAGTCCGGTGGCCTTGCATCGCTTCGTCCGAACAGCAGCAGCCGCACCGAGTCGGGGTCCCCCGCGTGGACGGCGACCAGGCCTTGTCCCGGGTGTCCGCCGTCGATGCTGGACGGCACGTCGGGGACCAGCGCGGCCGCACGTCCCGCCCAGCCGGCGTCGTTCCCCACCGTGTCGCCTCGCCCATCCAGCTCCGGACGCACCGGCAGCCCCATCCCGCTGAGGTACTCGCCGTCTGCGCCCCACGTCTGCAGGTACGGCCGCGGCACCCCGGAACCGGCGATCGAGTACTCCCCGGCAGGGGCAGCCCGGGTGAGCGGCCGGGCCTGCAGCGTGCGTGCGTCAACCAGCCACGACTGGGTGCCGGTGCCTGCGACCAGGGCGCTCCCGGTCCGGGTCCAGCCAGCCCACTGGAGCCGCGCCCCGGGGATGGTGGCGCTGCGCAGACGACCGGTCTGGACCGACAGGAGGACGACGCGACCCGGCTGGGGAAACGCCACCGTCCGGCCGTCCGGGGACACCGCCGTGGCCGACAGAGGGACGGCCGCGCGTCCGTCCGCACCGCGGCCGGCCTCCAGGCTCACGCCGGGCACCTGCGCCGCGGCCCGGTCCGGACCGAGCAGGGCCACGGCGTAGCGTCCGGACGCCTCGAGACCAGTCAGCAGAACGGCGACCAGGGGCCGGTCCGCGGGCCAGTCCCACCGCGCTGGGGCAGGTCCCGGCAATGCCACGACCTCGGGGAGCTCCGACGGCAGCCGCTCCAGGCCGGGCTCGTCGCCCACCTCTGGAGCCACGACATACGGCACGTTGCTGAAGGTGCGCAGAAAGCGTCCCTGGTGGGACGCAGGCGCGGTCGTCGGTGCCGGCGTGACCTCCGTGCGGCTGGTTCGGTCGGTCCCCGCGATCACCCCTGCACCTGCTCCGACCACAGCCAGGGCCGCGAGCACAGCCACGGTCGACCGGCGTCGGTGCTGGAGGTCGGACACCGCACCCCGCCACGACGACTCGGCGAAGTCGGCCTCGGGCACCTGGTCGGCGAGCAGCCCGAACCGGTCCGCCAGAGCGTCGGCGCTGCGGAACCGGCCCAGGGCCGCGCGCGCCCGGTCCCTGACTTCGTGGACCGTCCAACCCAGGACTTCGGCCGCCTCCTGCTCCGTGCGGCCCTCGAAGAGGAGCAGCACCGCCGGCGCCCGCTGGCTCTGGGTCAGGTCGAGCAGCAACGGGGCCTCGGGGTCATGGCGACCGAACGCCAGCGCGTCCCGGTACAGCTTGCGGCGGACAAAGGTGTCGGGGTCTTCCGCACGCACCCTTGCCCAGCTGCGGGCCAACCGCCTGAAGGTCGCGTCCAGGACGCGCGCTGCCGCGTGTCGGTCACCGCCGACCAGGTAGGCGACCCGCAGGAACTGGCCCTGGCGGGCACGGACGTACTCCACGTACTCGTCGTCCGGTCGCGCCTCCATGAGACCTGCGCACCTCCCAGCCCATTAACGCACGAGGGCCGGCCTGCAGCGAGGTCCGTGGGTCGTCAGCAGCCGAGCAGGCGGGCGCCGAGGTAGGCCTCGACCTGGTCGAGCGCGACTCGCTCCTGCGCCATGGTGTCGCGCTCGCGGATGGTCACCGCGTGGTCCTCGAGGGTGTCGAAGTCGACGGTGATGCAGAACGGCGTGCCGATCTCGTCCTGACGGCGGTAGCGGCGCCCGATGGCACCGGCGTCGTCGAAGTCGATGTTCCAGTGCTGGCGCAGTGTGGCCGCGAGGTCACGGGCCTTCGGCGACAGGTCGGCGTTGCGCGACAGCGGCAGTACCGCGGCCTTGACCGGCGCGAGCCGCTTGTCGAGCTTGAGCACCACGCGCTTGTCGACCCCGCCCTTGGTGTTGGGCGCCTCGTCCTCGGTGTAGGCGTCGACGAGGAACGTCATGAGGCTGCGCGACAGACCGGCCGCCGGCTCGATGACGTAGGGCGTGTACTTCTCGCCGCTGGCCTGGTCGAAGTAGACGAGGTCGGTGCCGGAGTGCTTGCTGTGCGTCGTGAGGTCGAAGTCGGTGCGGTTGGCGATGCCCTCGAGCTCGCCCCACTCGCTGCCGGTGAAGCCGAAGCGGTACTCGATGTCGACGGTGCGCTTGGAGTAGTGGCTCAGCTTCTCCTGGGCGTGCTCGTAGTGGCGCAGGTTGTCGGGGTTGATGCCGAGGTCGGTGTACCAGCGGGTGCGCTCGTCGATCCAGTACTGGTGCCAGGTCTCGTCCTCGCCCGGCTTGACGAAGAACTCCATCTCCATCTGCTCGAACTCGCGGGTCCGGAAGATGAAGTTGCCCGGCGTGATCTCGTTGCGGAAGCTCTTGCCGGTCTGGGCGATGCCGAACGGCGGCTTCTTGCGAGCCGTGTTCATCACGTTGAGGAAGTTGAGGAAGATGCCCTGCGCGGTCTCGGGTCGCAGGTAGTGCAGTCCCGACTCGTCCTCGACCACACCGAGGTAGGTCTTGAGCAGGCCGGAGAACTGGCGCGGCTCGGTCCACTGGCCGCGGGTGCCGCAGTTGGTGCAGGCGACGTCGACGAGCTTGACGTCATCCGGAGAGCCCAGCCCGCCCTTGTTGCCCGACTTCACCGCCTTCTCGAAGACGGCTTCCTGCAGGTGGTCGGCACGGAACCGCTTGTGGCAGGACAGGCACTCGACGAGCGGGTCGGAGAAGGTCGCGATGTGGCCGGAGGCCTCCCAGGTCTTGAGCGGCAGGATCACCGAGGAGTCCAGGCCGACGACGTCGTCGCGGCTGGTGACCATGCTCTTCCACCACTGGCGCTTGATGTTCTCCTTGAGCTCGACACCGAGCGGGCCGTAGTCCCAGGCCGACTTCGTGCCTCCATAGATCTCACCGCACGGGAAGACGAAGCCCCGGCGCTTGCAGAGGGAGACAACGGTGTCGACGGTGGAGGGTGCAGCCATGCGCGCAAGGT
>CAVUGH010000010.1:0-67940 GCA_963740865.1 uncultured Actinomycetota bacterium | reverse complement strand
AGGACGACATGACCGCGGTCATCAAGATCGAGCCGCGCAACGTCGAAGTTCCCGACGGCGCTGTCGCTGGACTCGTTCTCCATGCAGTCGCCCAAGGCGCTCAAGGCTGGCGACGCCAACAACGTCACCAAGCAGGGCGAGGGCTTCGGCTATCCGGCATACTCCAAGAACCCGGTTGGCAGCGGGCCCTACAAGCTCGACAAGTTCGACGAGGCCAACAAGACGGTCACGCTCGTGCGCAACGACGACTACTGGGGCGAGAAGGCCAAGACGGCCAAGCTCGTCTTCAAGATCATCCCTGACGAGAGCACCCGTCGCCAGGAGCTAGAGGCCGGCAGCATCGACGGCTACGACCTCCCGAACCCGGCCGACTGGAAGGGTCTGGAGGGCTCGGGCAACGATGTCCTCGTTCGTCCAGCCTTCAACATCCTCTACCTGGGACTCAACCCGGAGAAGAACCCGAAGCTGAAGGACCTCAAGGTCCGTCAGGCTCTCTACTACGCCCTCAACCGGGACCAGCTGGTCAAGACCCAGCTGCCCGAGGGCGCCACAGTGGCGACGCAGTTCATGCCGGACACCGTGGCTGGCTACAACAAGAGCCTGCAGCCCTACGCATACGACCCGGCCAAGGCCAAGTCTCTGCTCAAGGAGGCCGGGGCGGAGGGCATGACCCTGACCTTCGCCTACCCGTCAGCGGTGTCCCGTCCCTACATGCCGGACCCGCAGAAGATCTACGAGGCGCTTCGCGGCGACCTCGAGGCGGTCGGCATCAAGGTCAACGTGGTCACCAAGCCGTGGAACGGCGGCTACCTGGACACCGTGGACAACGGTGGGTATGACGCGTGGTTGCTCGGCTGGACGGGTGACTACAACTCGCCTGACAACTTCATCGGCACCTTCTTCGGCAACCTCAAGGCCAACGACTTCCACACCAGCGCGACGTCCTACGGTGCGCAGCTGTCGAAGGACCTCGAGGCTGCTGACGCGATCGTCGACGAGGGCGAGCGCGCCGCCGCGTACGAGAAGATCAACCAGCAGATCATGGAGCAGGACCTGCCGGGTCTGGCGATCAGCCACTCCCCGCCGGCCCTGGTCGTCAGCAAGAAGGTCAAGGGCCTGGTGGCCAGCCCGCTGACTGCGGAGACGTTCTCCGCAGTGACGGTGAGCAAGTGATCTGAGGCTGACCTCGGATAGCACTTCCTAAGACTGTGGCCGTCCCAGCAGAATCGCTGGGACGGCCACAGTTGTGTGGGTTCCGTCGTGACCGATCGACCGCCGTGCATGATCGACTGTCAGTGACGACAGTCGCCAGTGAAGGAGATTGAACCCTGTGCTGAGATTCATCCTGCGAAGGCTGCTGCAGATGGTGGGGGTGATCTTCGTGCTGTCCCTGCTGGTCTTCCTGTGGCTGCGGGCACTACCGGGGGGCACCGTCTCCGCCATGCTGGGTGAGCGCGCCACCCCGGAGCGGCGGGCTGCCCTCGAGAAGGCCCTGGGCCTCGACCAGCCGATCTACGTGCAGTACTGGGAGTTCGCCAAGCGAGCCGTCCGCGGCCAGTTCGGGTCGAGCACCGCGGTGCTGCCCGGCACCGACGCCTTCACCTTGTTCCTCCAGCGCTTCCCCGCGACCGTCGAGCTCAGTGTCTGCGCCCTCGTCCTCGCGGTAGCGCTCGGGATCCCGCTCGGTTACATGGCGGCCCGGCGACGTGCGTCCTGGTTCGACAACCTGTCCGTGGTGGGCTCCCTGATCGGCGTGGCGGTGCCGGTGTTCTTCCTGGCCTTCCTGCTCAAGTACTTCTTCGCGGTGAAGCTGCACTGGCTGCCCGTCTCGGGTCGTCAGGACCCTGGGGTGGACGGCACCCGCATCACCGGCTTCTTCATCCTCGACGGGATCCTCACCCGGGAGTGGGATGCGGCGTGGGACGCGATCAAGCACCTGATCCTGCCGTCGCTGGCCCTCATGACGATCCCGTTCGCGGTGATCTTCAGGATCACCCGGGCCTCGGTCCTGGAGGTGCTCGACGAGGACTACGTGCGGACCGCCGAGTCCAAGGGCCTGACCAGCAGCACGATCCGCGGCCGACACGTCCTGCGCAACGCGCTGCTGCCGGTCGTCACCACCATCGGCCTGCAGACCGGTGGCCTGCTCGTGGGCGCCGTGCTGACCGAGCGGGTGTTCTCCTTCGGCGGCATCGGTGACGCCCTGGCGATCGCCTTCGAGCGACGTGACTACTCGGTGCTCCAGGTGTGCATCCTGATGGCGGCCGTCACCTTCGTCTTGATCAACCTGCTCGTCGACATCGCGTACGCCGTGATCGACCCCCGAGTCCGGACGAGGTGAACCCGGTGCCCAACCCCCTCAACCCCAAGCACCTGAAACCCCAGACCAAGAAGCAGCGGATCGACGACCTGGCTGCGCAGACGGGCGGCGGCACGGCCCTCCTCACCGTCGACGACGCCGGTCACATCGAGGACAGCACGGGTGTCTCCCTCATCGCGAGCGCCTGGCGCCGACTGCGCCGCAACCCGGTGTTCCTCCTGGGCCTGACCATCACGACGATCTTCGTGCTGCTCGCCATCTTCGCGCCGCTCATCGCGCCGCATGACCCCACCAAGGGGTTGCTGCTCGACCAGGTGAGGCCGCAGTCCAACCCCATCCCCGGCCCACAACCCGGGTTCCCGCTCGGTGCCGACAACTCAGGCCGCGACATCCTGTCCAGGCTGATCGTCGGCAGCCGCCAGACGCTGATCGTCGGGGTCATGGCCACCGTTTTCGGGCTCATCGGAGGACTCACCCTCGGCATCACCAGCGGCGCCTTCGGCGGCTGGGTGGACGCGGTCGTCATGCGCATCGTCGACGTCATGCTCTCCATCCCCTCGCTCCTGCTGGCGTTCTCGATCGCGGCCCTGGCCGCCAAGGCCAGCCAATGGTCGGTGATCATCGCGATCGCGACGGTCCAGGTGCCGATCTTCGCGCGGCTCCTGAGAGGGTCGATGCTGGCCCAGCGGGCCAGCGACCACGTCCTGGCTGCCAGGGCACTGGGCGTGAAGCGCTCGGCCATCGTGTTCCGGCACATGCTGCCCAACTCGCTCGGCCCGGTCATCGTGCAAGCCACCCTGGTCGTGGCCAGCGCCATCATCGACGCTGCCGCGCTGTCCTTCCTCGGGCTGGGCAACCCCGACGACCGTCAGCCCGAGTGGGGGCAGATGCTCGGCCGGGCCCAGACGTTCATCTACGACAACCCCGCGCTGGCCATCTGGCCAGCGCTGTGCATCATCGTGGTCGCCCTGGGCTTCACCCTGATGGGTGAGTCGCTGCGCGAGGCCCTCGATCCCAAGAGCCGGAGGTAGGCCCGTCATGACCGAGACCCTCGAGAACGTCCAACGCCGCGGTGACCGCCAGGAGGCGCTGCTGTCCGTGCGCGACCTCACCGTCACGTTCCAGCGTTCAGGAGAGAAACCGTTCGTCGCCGTCGACGGCATCAGCTTCGAAGTACGTCCCGGGCAGACGGTCGGGCTGGTCGGCGAGTCCGGCAGCGGCAAGTCCGTGACGTCACTGGCCATCATGGGCCTGCTTCCTCAGCATGGCGTCAAGGTGGAGGGCGAGGTGCTCTACGGCGGCACCAACCTGCTCAGCCTGTCGCCCGACCAGATGCGGGACCGCCGTGGTCGCGACCTGGGCATGATCTTCCAGGACCCGCTTTCGTCGCTGAACCCTGTCGTGCCGATCGGCCTGCAGGTCACCGAGGTGCTCGAACGGCACCGCGGTCTCTCCCGCAAGGCGGCCGTCCCCATCGCCCGCGAGATGCTCGAGAAGGTCGGCATCCCAGACCCAGTCCGCCGCCTCAAGGACTACCCCCACCAGCTGTCCGGCGGGATGCGGCAGCGTGCCCTGATCGCGATGGCCCTGGCCGCGCAGCCGCGCCTGCTGATCGCCGACGAACCCACCACCGCGCTCGACGTCACCATCCAGGCGCAGATCCTGGCGCTGCTCAAGGAGCTGGTCGAGGACACCGACACGGCGATGATCATGATCACCCACGACCTCGGGGTGGTGGCCGGTCTCGTCGACCTGGTCAACGTCATGTACGCCGGGCGCGTCGTGGAGCGCGGGGACCGCCACCCGTTGTTCGCGGCGCCACGCCACCCCTATACCCACGGCCTGCTCAACTCGATCCCCCGCCTCGACGGTGCCCGCGGCGAACGGCTAACACCGATCCCGGGCTCGGTGTCGGACAACCTGCCGTGGGACAACGCCTGTGCGTTCGCCCCGCGCTGCTCGCAGCCGATCGAGGTGTGCGTGCAGCGCACACCAGAGTTCGTCGAGGAGGGCAGCCGCGCGCTGCGCTGCCACAACCCTGTGGAGGTGACGCGATGATCTCCGACGAGGTGCTCGTGGATGTCAAGGGCGTCAAGGTCCACTTCCCTATCAGGAAGGGCGTGATCTTCGACAAGACCGTCGGGCACGTCTATGCCGTCGACGGGGTGGACCTGCAGATCCGCAAGGGCGAGACCTACGGGCTCGTCGGCGAGTCCGGCTGTGGCAAGTCGACCCTGGGTCGGGCGATCCTCAACCTGGAACCGCCCACCGCTGGGACCGTCGAGTTCGATGGCGTCGACATCGCCTCGCTCCAGGGCGAGACCCTGCGGCACAAGCGCCAGGACATCCAGATGGTCTTCCAGGACCCGATGGGCAGCCTGGATCCTAGACAGACCGTGGAGTCCCTGCTGCTCGAGGGGATGAAGGCCCACGGGCTGGCCAAGGATGCCAAGCAGGCCAGCACCCGACTGCGTGACCTGCTCAAGGCCGTGGGACTGCCGGTTGCCGCTCTCAAGAAGTACCCGCACGAGTTCTCAGGTGGACAGCGCCAGCGCATCGGGATCGCCCGGGCACTGTCGGTCAACCCCAAGCTGATCGTCGCGGACGAACCGGTGTCGGCGCTCGACGTGTCAGTGCAGGCCCAGGTGATCAACCTCCTGGAGGACCTGCAGGAGGAGTTCGGGCTCACCTACATGGTGGTGGCCCACGACCTGGCCGTCGTGCGGCACATCAGCGACCGGATCGGGGTCATGTACCTGGGCGCGCTCGTGGAGGAGTCGGCAGCCGAGGACCTCTACCAGCTTCCGTTGCATCCCTACACCCGCGCGCTGATGTCCGCCGTGCCGGTGCCCGACCCGCTGATCGAGGACCGTCGCGAGCGCATCCTGCTCACCGGTGACCTGCCATCCCCCGCCAACCCGCCCACCGGCTGCCGGTTCCACACCCGCTGCCCCTGGCGGCAGGAAACCAGGTGCAACACCGAGCGACCGGAGCTGCGCGTCGTGCAGGTCGACGGCGTCCCCAACGGACACCGGGTCGCCTGCCACTTCGCCGAACAGATCGCCTCGGGAGAGCTGTCGATGCACGAGGTCAAGGCCCAGCTCACGACTCAGGGCGACAAGGATGGCGACACCGATTTCATCGGCCCGGCCACCGTCACGGAGGCCATGAACCACCCGACGCAGGGCACCTCGGAGGCCGGCTTCTGAAGCTCCCGCGGCCCCTCCACACCAGTATGCCGCGTGCTCAGCTGCGCACGCGGCATACCGGTCTCGTGGGCGGCGAGGGTGAAGTGAGGCTGGGCTTCGGTGACAGGCCCGGACTTCCTTGCCAGAGTGGGGGCATGAGCCGACTGCTGACTGACGAGGAGATCGAGCGCCAGCTGGGGGACCTGCCGGGATGGGCCCGTGACGGCGACGAGATCTCGGCGAGCTACGAGGCGCCGGACTTCCCGACCGCGATCCGGCTGGTCGACGAGGTCGCCCTCGAGGCCGAGGACATGGGCCACCACCCCGACATCGACATCCGTTGGCGGACAGTGAAGTTCGTGCTGTCCACCCACTCCGAGGGCGGGCTGACCCAGCTGGACGTCGAGCTGGCCCACCGGGTGGCGCAGGCATCCACACGGTTCGGGGCGAGCACCAGTGGCTGAGGTGCGCCCGGCCGAGGCGGAGCCGCACGAAGGTGAGGTCCACGGGCATGGCATCGGCGCGAGGCTCAACTGGTTGCGGGCCGGTGTCCTCGGAGCCAACGACGGCATCGTCTCCACGGCCGGGATCGTCATCGGAGTCGCGGCCGCGACCGTCGAACGCTCCACCATCGCCACCGCAGGAATCGCCGGTCTCGCCGCCGGCGCGATGAGCATGGCCGCGGGAGAGTACGTCTCGGTCAGCACGCAGCGCGACACGGAGCAGGCCCTGCTGGACAAGGAGCGAGGCGAGCTGCGGGACATGCCCGAGGCCGAGCTCGCCGAGCTGACCCAGATCTACCGGGACAAGGGGCTCACCGCCGCTCTCGCTGAAGAGGTGGCCCGCCAGCTCACCGCGCACGACGCCCTCGGCGCGCATGCCGAGGCCGAGCTGGGCATCGACCCCGACCAGCTGACCAACCCGTGGCACGCGGCATGGGCTTCGATGTCGGCCTTCACGGTCGGTGCACTGCTGCCGTTGCTGGCGATCCTGCTGACCCCGGCCAGTGCGCGCATCTGGGTCACGGCCGGTTCCGTGGTGGTGGCCCTGGCGTTCACGGGGTGGGGCAGTGCCCGCCTGGGCAAGGCTCCGGTGCGATCTGCGGTCCTTCGGAACGTTGCCGGCGGTGCGCTGGCGATGCTGGTGACCTACGGCATCGGTGCGCTGGTGGGCACCCAGGTCTGACCGCACCGGAACTCAGGTCGGTGGCCAAGACCGTCTCCGCACCGACTTCATCCCCTCACCCGAAGGACCGGTGATCCACCCAGCCATGTCTGGCTATTGGCTCGACATTGCCCTTGTCGGAGCACTCGTGCTCCTCAACGCCGTCTTCGCGGGAAGCGAGATGGCGTTGGTCTCCCTTCGCGAAGGTCAGCTGCGCCAGCTCGAACGTTCCGGCGGCGCGCGCGGCCAGCGGCTGGTGCGGCTCGCCCGTGACCCCAACCGCTTCCTCGCGACGATCCAGATCGGCATCACGCTTGCGGGGTTCCTCGCCTCCGCGACTGCAGCGGTATCGCTGGCCGAACCGCTCGTGCCACGGCTGACGTTCCTCGGGTCGGCAGCCGAACCGCTAGTCGTCGCCGCCGTCACCCTCGTGCTGGCGTTCTTCACCCTCGTGCTCGGTGAGCTCGCACCCAAGCGGCTCGCGATGCAGCTGGCGTTGCCCTGGGCTCTGGCTGTCGCGCGTCCCCTCGACATCCTGTCGACCCTGTCCCGGCCGGCTGTGGCGGTGCTGAGCGCGTCGACCGACCTGGTCGTACGCCTCCTCGGCGGACGGTCCGAGACGACCCCGGAGGACATCTCGGCCGAGGAGCTGCGCGACCTCGTGACGAGCAACCCGGGTCTGGACGCGGAGCAGCGCGACATCATCAGTGGCGCTCTCGACCTGCACGAGCGCCTGGTGCGTCACGTCCTCGTGCCGCGCGGCTCGGTGCTCTCGCTGGCCAGCGACCTGACCGTCGCGCAGGCACGGTCGGCGATGGCGGCCGCCGGCCACTCCCGGGTTCCTGTCACCGTCGGGCACCACCTCGACCGGGTCCTCGGGATCGTGCACTGGGGGTCGGTGGTCGACGGTGCCGACGAGCTCGTCGGCACGCGCGTCCAGCCCGCCCTCATGCTGCCCGACACGGTGCGGCTGTCCGAGGCCCTGCGAAGGTTCCGCGAGGAGCGGCAGCAGATGGCCATCGTCGTCGACGAGCACGGCTCGGTCGACGGGATCGTGACCCTGGAGGACCTGCTCGAGGAGATCGTGGGTGAGATCTGGGACGAGACCGACCCCGACCTGGCCGCGGCGAGCCGGTCAGCCGACGGCACGCTGACCCTCCCCGGGACCTTTCCCGTGCACGACCTCCCCGACCTCGACATCGAGCTCGGCCTGCCCGCCTCCGCGGACTACTCGACGGTGGCGGGCCTGGTGCTCAAGGAGCTCGGCCGGGTGCCCGAGCGGCCCGGCGACGTCGTCGAGGTGGGTGGCTGGACCATCGAGGTCGCCGCCGTCGCACGCCACGCGGTCACCGAGGTGCACCTAAGGCCGACCGGCAGGGGGTGAGCACACGGCATACCTGCCGGAGATCCCCCCGATGACTCTGGACAGACGGCGCCTGCGGCAGTTGAATGCGGACGCCGCCCACCGGGGCGGCACGACTTCAGGGAGTCCGCATGAAGCTTCGCCGCGCGCTGGCCGTTCTCGGCATCAGCACCGCATTGGTCGGGGGCACCACCCTCGCCGCATCCGCCATCACCGGGGGTGAGCTCGACGGCAACGCCCACCCCAACGTGGGCATGATCGCCTTCTACGACGGCACCGGCCGGTTCCGCTGCAGCGCCACACTGGTGTCGTCGACGGTCCTGGTTACCGCTGCGCATTGCACCGACGGCACGGTCGGCAAGACGCTCGTGACGTTCAAGTCCGTCGTGGCCGAGGCCCCGCCGTCGCCGCTGCCAGTGGCCGCCAACCCCGCTGCGGGCTACACCTCTGCCGAGCTGACTGCGGCCGGCTTCTTCAGCGGCACCGCGCACACCCACCCGGGGTACTCGGACTTCACTGACATGAGGAACTGGAACGACGTCGGGGTCATCGTCCTCGACGCTCCCGTGGCCGGCATCACCCCGGCGACCATCGCGCCGACGAACTACCTCGACAAGTTCACGCCCAACGTGCTGAACAAGACCTTGTTCCGCGCGGTGGGTTACGGCACGGAGGTGCGCAAGGCGGAGAGTGGCCCGCAGAAGCCGACCCCGATGTCCTACCCGATCGTGCGTCGCTACGCCGACGAGGTCGGCCAAAAGCTCACGCCCCAGATCCTCCAGGTCAACGGCAACGAGAACGACCCCCGCGGCACTGGTGGCACCTGCTTCGGCGACTCCGGTGGTCCGTCGTTCAACGGTGGCTACCAGGTCACGGTGACGAGCTACGGCTACACGTCGAACTGCCGCTACCTCGGTGGCCTGCAGCGGATCGACATCCCGGTGGTCCAGACCTGGCTCGCCGGGTTCGGGGTCGGCCACGCGGGCTGACCCACCCACGGTTCGGCGAAGCGGCGGCGCTCCTCAGGGAGCGTCGCCGCTTCGGTGTCTACACGTCGTGCTTGCCTGTCGCGACGACACCGACGACGGCATCAGCGACGGCGGCGACCTTGACACGAGCCGGGGCGTGCGTGGCGCCGAGCGCGCTGCCCGCCCCGGTGACGGGGATGGACAGGGCGGCCAGGACCAAGGTCGCGGCAGCGAGACGGTGGCCGCGCTGGCGCGCGGACACCGGGCGCAGGGCAGCTGAACGGGTGGACTGAGGGCGGACGGTGGCGGCTGCGGTGGTCATGGCTCCACCGTGGTGGTTGGCGTTCAGCCGCAGGTATGCCGCCGCTGTGGGCTTGCTGTGGGCGTCACCCACTCAGGGGTTCGGGACTCGCCTCAGAGGTCGGGACTTGCGCCGCGAAGCTCCGCGAAGGTGGGCCCGGACCCGGAGATGGCGTCGAGCAGTCCGGCGAGCGGCTTCGGCAGCTGGTCCATGTCGAGTGCCTCGGCCATCGCGCCCGCCATCAGCTCCTTGCGGCCTGATGCGGCACCGGCGAACCGGTGGACCTGTTCGTGGAACGTCCCGGACACCCACGCGGGCTGCTGGGTGAGCATGGCGAGCCGCTGGGTCAGACCGAGCCCCTCCAGCACGCCGCGGATGCCCAGCTCGCCCAGGTCTCGCATCAGCTCGTCCTCGAGGTCGCGCTCGCAGACCTGGAAGCCCCACCACGGCAGCTCGTCGGCCGACTCGACGGCACACCCCACGCGGCGCAGGGCTCGGACGAAGTAGGGCGCCTCAGGGGCGTCGCACATCCCCAGCACCCGCGGCCTGTCGGCGGCCTCCGCGGCAGCGATCAGGTGACGGCGGATGTTGGTGGCGCCGTGCATGTCGACCAGGTGGACACCCTGGTCTGCCAGACTGATCCCGGCGCGTCCGGCCACGACGCGCACGGCTGCCACGTCGCTGGCTCCCTCGAGCAGGACCCACACGCGACAACCCTCGGGCACCGAGACGGTCATGGCCCCAATCTGCCAGAACCCGCCCGGAGACCAACCGCCTTTTCCTGCCTATCGCTCGCAGGCGAGCCCGTCGTGGTCGCGATCCTGGTACCAGTCGTACTCGGGATCGGTGCCCCGTCGGTAGGGGCCGAAGCCGGCCGCGTTGGCCTCCCGGCAGGTGCCGAACCGGGGATCGGTGCCGCCCGAGGTGGGCGGCTTGGAGGTTGTGGGCGCAGGCGCGCTCGGGGTCGTGGCGGCTTGTTCGCGACCCCCGCCGAGGGCGATCGCGCCGGCCTTGGGCAGCGCCTGACCCGGACATGCGGTGAGCACCCGCACCATGGCGTCGCGCTCAGCAGCGGTCACCGACAGCCCGTAGCGGTGCTTCACCGCGATCTGGCGGGCGACATAGGCGCACCGGCCGGCCTTGCGCGGGGGCAGCCAGGTGGCCGCGTCTCCGTCGCCCTTGCGCAGGTTGGTGGGACCGTCCACGGCCAGCAGGTTGAGCGGGTCGTTGGCGAAGGCCGTCCGCCCGGGCTGCGACAGCTGCTGGGCGCCCTTCTGCCACGCGTCGGAGAGGGCGACGACGTGGTCGATCTGGACGGCGTTCGACGTGGCCTGGCCGCGGACGAAGCTGATCTTGGTGCCCGTGTAGGGGTCGTTGAGGGTGCCCTTGAGGACGAGGCAGCCGTGCGTGCCGGCCTTGAGGGTGTAGCGGGTCAGGTCACGCCGCAGGATGTCGTTGCGGGTGTCGCAGCCATTGCGGTCGACGTCGGCCCAGGCCTGGCCGAACAGGGCACGGTCGTAGCCGGTCTTCGGCGCGCGCCCCTTGATGGTCAGCGTGGCCAGGGTGGTGACTGCAGTGCCTGGCCGGATCGTGGTGCGGGGCCAGGGCGTGGACGGCGCCGCTGGGCGCGACGTGGTGGCTGTCGCGCTGGAGCTCTGCGGCACCGTGGTGGCGGGGCTCTCTGTCGTCGAGGGCGACGCGGCCTCCGCGTCAATGGCGGCCGACGTGGGCACGGTCGTGGTCGTGGACGACGCGCGGTCGACGGGGTCGGCGTTTGCCGGGACGCAGGCCGCCACCGTCAGCGCGACGATCAATGACCCTGCGGCGGCAGGCCAGTGGAGGTCGGGATGGCGGATCATCAGGCAGGACAGGCACTTTCACTAGGCGACTCGGCCACCGTAGGGCTGCGCGCATGGTGTGTTCGCCGAATCCGGACAACCCTGCCCAAACAGCCGACCCCAGACTCACCCCCGTAGCGGGCGAGGCGCCCACGCCTTCCCCCGATCCCCTCCGGCGTGGAGCGCCTCTACCCACCGCCAAGAGTGCCCCCCTCGCGATCACCCGACAATGACCACTACGGGGCATGTACGCCATCCGGAAGTAGTGGCAAAATCTCCGACGTACGTGCGTCTCCTCCCCGTTCCTGCCGGGTCGAGGAGACGGTCCGTGCTACGAGAAGCGGACGACTACCAGGCCGGGAGTTCGCTACTCCTCAGCAGTCGGCGACTCGACGCGGCTGACATCCTTGGCTGTCAGCGCATGGACACGGCTGACCAGCTCGCGGCCCCGAAACGGCTTGACCATGTAGTCATCGGCCCCGGCGGTGAAGGCCTGGTCGATGTCGACCTCCTGGGCCTTGGAGGTGAGCATCAGGACGGCGCTGTTCTTCGCCCGAGGATCTGCTCGAATGGCCCGGCAGACCTCGACCCCGGACAGCCCCGGCATCATCCAGTCCAGGATCACCAGATCGGGTTGTTGTGTCAGCGCAGCGGCCAGTCCGTCCATACCGTTGTCCTCGGCGAGCACCTCGTAGCCGGCGCGACTCAGCAGGCTGACGACCAGCTCCTGGATGTCTACGTCGTCTTCTACGACCAGAACCTTCATCGGTCACCCCTTCCGAGCGCTCGTCGCGCTCCCGCCTGCGAGTTGTGGCCCATGGTCTCTTCGCCAGCGTACGGGGGGACAGCCCCTCATGGCGGAGGGAGGTACGCCCGAGCGACCAGCGAATGCGCGGCCAGTTGCCCATTCGACTCCCGTCGGGCAGTCTCACCAACGTGGACCGCGTGGAGTTCGTACGACTCAGGGCGGCGCTGACGATGAACCTGCCGCCGGCGTCCGGTGCACTGATCGATGCCGCCGCGTCCAGGCTCCGTCAGCGACTCGTGTCGAGCGTCATGTTCGCCCAGGCCGAGGTGGAGGTCACCGAGGACCCGCAGCGTCTGCTGGTCGCCATGGTCCGCTACCGGCCCGGCACGCCCGAGCGTCAGGTGTCCAGCTTCCTCGAGGCAGTGTGGATCTCGGAGCTACGTCTCCCCGGCCTGGACGTGTTCCACTTCCTCGCCGACGACGGACACGTCGAGCTCGAGTCCGTCACCGGAGACCAGGAGTCCGGCTACTTCCTCAGCCTGCACCTGATAGCCATCGAGGGCAGCGCCGAGGACTTCGAGGGCAGGACAACAGACTTCGAGACCGTTGCTCCGGTCACGGCCGATGCCCCGCCCACCAAGAAGCGGTGGTTCCGCAGCTGACCCCCCGCTGGGCCACGAGCGCGTGAGCGCTGCGAGGCCTTTGGTCATGCCATGATCGCGAGGTGCCGATCAAGGAGCCTCCGCGACGACGGGACTGGGAATGGCGGTTGTTGGGTGGGGGTGAGGAACCCGACCCGCGTTTCACTCTTGCCAATGAGCGGACGTTTCTAGCGTGGATTCGCACGGCTCTCGCGCTGGTCGCCGGGGCCGTCGCCACTGCTCAGCGCAGCCTTGTGTGCGGCCGCGGCCGGTTTCGTCGGGCTGCACCAGACGGCCCGGTATCGGCGAGCGGTGGCCGGACTTCGGTCCGATTCGCGGTCGGCCGCGGTGCTTGACGTCATCGTCCTCACAGGGACGACTGTTGCTCTGGCTCTCCAGACTCTGTGGTGGGTGGCAACCCAGCCTGGCTGACGAGGGGATCGAGCGAAGTCTGATCCGTGCCCATGGTTGGGGATGGGCGCTGCGTGGTGGGGCACGCTGAATTCAGATGAACAGCAGCTGGGCGCCTTCGGTCTTCTCGATGAAGTCGCTGGCGCTGATGATGGCCTCGACCTCGTCGTAGAGGTCATCCTCGGTCAGGTGGTTCATGTCCGCGGACATTCGGCACGCCCAGAGGTGACCGCCGGAGGCCACGATCTGCTCGAGGAACTCGGGCACCTCGGGCACGTCGAGGTCGGCGATCGACTTCTTCAGCTTTGAGGTAGCCATGTGGGTGACGCCAGGGATACCACCCAGGCCCTGCGGCATGTGGGTCGCTGTGTTGCCCAACGGGGTGAACTTCAGGTCGTTCATCGTCTTCTTGTTGATGATGTCGAAGCCCCAGAAGGTGAAGAACATATGGGTCTCGACGCCCTCCCCCAAGGCTGCGTTGGCCAGGATGAGGCCGGGGTAGGCCATGTCGAGGCTGCCCTTGGAGCAGATGATGGCCAGCTTGCGTCCCTCGCTGGCTGGGATGTCGAAGCTGGGGACGATGAGTGGTGCCGTGTCGGTCGTCATGGCGAACCTTTCTTCCTTCATCTTGCAGTTTGTGCCCGCTGATGGTGCTGGGGCTGGTGACGCCAACTCAGACGCAGCCGTGCGGCTTGGGCAGGCCCGCGATGTAGGCCATCTTCTTGGCCGGCTTCTGGGGGAAGAGCTGGAACAGCTGCTTGGTCGGTATGCCGCCGGCGACGCTGACCCGACGCAGGGTGGGGGTCTCGCCCTGAGCGGCGAAGTCCTGGCGAAGGAAGCGGATCGCATTCCAGTGCTCGTCGCCCAGGTCAATACCGATGTGGTTCGCCAAGGCTGCGCCGAGGGCCTCGTCCCATTCAGTGGGGTCGGTGAGGAAACCCTCCTCGTTGACGTGGACTTGGCGGCTGTCGATCGTGGTGACGGGCATCGTGCTCACTCCTTGGCTGTTGCGGTGTCGATGAGGTCCCGAGCCGGGGCGACCTTGCCTGCCATGGACATCAGCGCGGGCAGGGGGACAGGGCGACCCGGGAGCAGGATGTTCCAGTAGATCCACCGGAACGCCAGCTTCCCGAGGTGGTTGGCCCGGGTCTCCTTGAGCAGGCTCAGCGGCCCGACGATCGGCAGCGGGTACCGCCCAGGCAGGGGTTGGGTCTCGTAGTTGAAGTCGATGAGCAGACCCTTCCGGTCGCCGGATTCGACGAAGCAGTTGGCGTGCCCGTCGAACGCCCCCTTCATGGGCAGGCCCCGGATCAGGTCCAGGAAGTTGTCGACGAAGATCTCGACCGAGAAGTGCGCCACCGAGCCGGCCTTGGAGGCGGGGATGTTGGACGCGTCGCCGACGGCGAAGATGTTGGCGTGCTTGGTCGACTGGAGGGTGTGCTTGTCGACGGGCACGTAGTTGAGCTCGTCGCCAAGACCTGAGCGGGCGACGAAGTCGGCGCCCATGTTGAGGGGGATCGTCACGAGCAGGTCGAAGGGGATCTCACGCTCGTCGTAGGAGACGATCGCCTTCCTGTCGTTGTCGACGCTCTCGATCATGAAGTCGGGTTCGACCAAGATCTTGCGCTCCTCGAGCATCGCCCCGAGGTGCTCGGCCGCGATCGGCTGGGTGAAGGCACCTGACAGGGGCGTGGCGTACACGAGCTCCACCCGGTCGCGGATGCCGCGCTCACGCAACCAGGAGTCGGTCAAGAATGCGAACTCCAGCGGCGCGACCGGACACTTGATCGGCATCTCGGTGATGTGGATGACCAGCCGTCCGTGGTCAAAGGACCGCATCGCCGTGGCCAGCGCCTGGGAGCCCTCGAAGGAGTAGAAGTCGAACACGCTCTTGCGCCATTCCTCGCCGAGCATCCCGGGGGTCTGGTCTGGCCGCGGCGTCGTGCCCGTTGCGACGACCAGGTAGTCGTACGCCAAGGTCCTTCCGCCCTCGAGAAGGACCGTGTTCGAGGCGGGGTCAACACGGTCGATCTCGCCGAACACGAGGCCGACTCCGTCGGGAATGAACGCGTGCCGCTTCCGGGTCACTTGGCCCGGCGTGTACGTGCCGAAGGGCATGAACAGGTAACCCGGTTGGTATCGGTGCTCGTTGTCGCGGTCGACGACGGTGATCTCCCACTCCCTCGCCGACAGCCTGCGCCGAAGCTTGTTCACGATCATCGTCCCGGCAGTACCGCCACCGAGAACCAGTAGTCGCCTCATGCGTATCACTCCTAGGTCCTGATCCCGCACTACAGACGCTAGAGAGAGGGGCTTGGACGTGACAGGGCACAACGTCCCCCGTCTTGGCGTCAGCGCAAGGAGGGGATGCTGCTGGCTGCGGTGTAGACCGCGACGGCAATCAACAGGACAGCGAATGCCCGGGTCAGGTGGCGGGGCTGCACGCGGGTGGTGATGCGCCCGCCGAGCAGGCTGCCACCGATGGCGGCTGCGGTAAACGCTGCGATGAGTGGCCAGTCGAGGCGCGTGCTCCCGGTGGAGATCCGGGCGGTCAGGGCGGTGGCGCTGTTGACGGCGATGACGAGCAGCGAGGTGCCGACGGCCACGGGCATGGGGAAGGACAGTGCAAGGACGAGGGCGGGGACGAGGATGAATCCGCCGCCCACGCCGAACAAGCCGGTGAGCAGTCCGACGGCGGTGGCGGTGACAACGATCTTGGCGACGTGGGGGCAGGCGCAGGTGAGCGGGCGGAAAGTGATGAAGGGCTCTGCGGTGGGGTCCTCGTGTCCGGCGGCGCTGCCCGGGCGCAGGGACCTGCGCAGCATCAGGGCTGCGACCACAAGCATGAGGCCGGCGAATGCGGTCAGCAGCACTTGCGGGGCGACATGGGAGGCCAGGGCGGACCCGGCAAACGACCCGCCGGTGCCGAGCGCGCCGAACATGAGTCCTTGGCTGAATCGCACTCGTCGGGCGCGGGCGTGGGGGGTCAGGGCGATGAGCGAGGTGAGGCCCACGATGAGCAGCGAGCTGGTCGTGGCCGCCCTGGGGTCCTGGTCGAGCAGGTACACCAAGGCCGGGACGGTGAGGATGGATCCGCCACCGCCCAGCGCGCCGAGCGCCAGACCGATGAGCAGTCCGAGTGGTAGTACCAGGGGCGACACGGGGTGCGTTCTCTCCTAGATTTGGTGGCCCGTCGGGGACGGACGCAGGGGCGTCAGTCCCCGACGGGTTGACCGGGATCGCGGCAAAGGGGGTGCGCGTCTCGGTCGGTCGGGCGCCGCCGTGACGGGGGGTGGCGGCGACGCCCGGGCTCATGGGGTGGCTTGGCGGGCGGTTGTCCTCAGCCGCGGCCGAAGAGGCGGCCGAGGAACGATCCGCCGCTGGCAGCGGCCTTCTCGTCGGCGCTGTGGCCTGGGCAGCGGTCGGTGCGGGGCACGCCGGCCATGACCTGGTCGACGTGTTGGCCGCAGCCGGCCCAGGTGGTCTTTCCGCAGACCTTGCAGTTCACGGAACGGCACATGGTGGTTCTCCTTCGATGGGGTTGGTGGTGCTGAACGGGCGGAGCCGATTCGTGGGGTCAGGCGGTTCGGGTGATGGGTAGCCCGGATGTGGAGGCGTGATCGCCGAAGTTGTCGTCGACAGCGACGACGGGTATGCCGTGGGCGGCGAGGACGGAGGCGGCGATGGAGGCGCGGTACCCGCCGCCGCAGTGCACCCACACCTCGCCGGTTGGGACGTCGTCGAGTCGGGTGGGCAGTTCGTGCAGTGGGATGTTGACCGCGCCGTTGATGTGCCCGTCGGTGAATTCGCTTACCCGGCGGACGTCAAGGACGGTGACGTGGCGGTGGTGGCGGACTTGGGCGAGGTCGGCGAACACGGCTCGCTGGAAGCTGCCTAGGGGCTGGTGGGTCCATTCCTGCGGTTTGCCGGTGGCGGCCCCGGCGATGTGGTCGATGCCGATGCGAACGAGCTCACGCTGGGCCTCGGCGACCTGTTCCGGGCTGTCGCCGAGCAGCGTCAGTGGAGCGCCCCAGGGGATGAGCCAGCCGAGGTAGGTGGCGAACTGGCCGTCGACGCCGAAGTTGAGGGTGCCTGTGACGTGGCCGGCGGCGAACGCGGTGCGGGTGCGCAGGTCGACCACCCACTCACCGGCCGTGATGCGGGCGGCGAGGGTGTCCTTGTCCGCATGCTCGGGCACCGTCAGATCCGGTGCGCCCGGGCCGGCACTGTTCGCAGGCCCCATGTGCGCGTAGTAGGTCGGGTAGGCGTCCAGTCCGGCGAGGGTGTCAGCGACCCAGTCCTTCTCGTCCTGGGTCAGGGCCGGGTTCTGCCGCTTCTCTGCCCCAATGGTCGAGGCAGTCGCCTCACCGGTTGACCCAGCCGAGCAGAACGACCCGAACCCGTGGGTGGGCAGCACGTGAGTGTGCTCCGGAAGCTCGTCGGCCAGGCGGTGCGCCGAGGCGAACTGCTGATGGACCAGATCGTGGGTGTGGTCTTCGCCGAGCAGGTCCGGGCGGCCCGTGGCGCCAAACAGGAGCGACCCACCAGTGAACACCCCTACCGACTCGAACTCCGAAGCATCCGCGGACGGAGCCTCGAGGGCGTAGGACAGGTGGGTGTACGTGTGGCCAGGCGTTGCGATAGCGCGCACCCGCATCGTCGCCGACACCTCGATGACGTCACCGTCACCGATAGGGGTGCGGTCGTAGGCGACCGCGTCGGCCGCGTTCACGTGGTAGCTGGCACCCGTCGCCCGGGCGAGGGCGAGGCCGCCGGTCACGTAGTCATTGTGGATGTGGGTCTCGAACACATCCGTGATGCGCACCCCAGCCTCGGACGCGAGGTCCAGGACGCGGTCGATGTCACGCTGCGGATCGATGACCACGGCAACCTGCCCGTCGTGGGCGAGGTAGGAACGGTCACCGAGGGTGGCGGTGTCGATGGCGACGATGACCGGCGTGCTCACGGTCGCGGAGGCGGAGCTCATGCAGTGTCCTTGGGTCGGGGCGGCCTTTCGGTCATGATGATACCCTCTGGGGTATCCCACCTCACCAACGGTAGTACCCCTGGGGGTATCCCCGTCAAATGGAGACGGGTAGGTGTGACGTACCCCACGGGGTATCCTCGACGTGCTCGGGAATGGTCCATGCTGGTCGTACGCTATATACCCCAGTAGGTATAGCCCCAGTTCCGCAGACCAAGGAGAAATGACGTGAGCACCCAGACCCTGACCGGTCAGAACTTCGAGTCCATCATCACCCGCGACGGCATTGTCCTCGTCGACTTCTGGGCTTCCTGGTGCGGTCCGTGCCGCCAGTTCGCGCCCGTGTTCGAGGCCGCATCCACGCAGCACTCCGACATCGTGTTCGGCAAGGTCGACACGGAGGCCGAGCAGGCTCTCGCTGGCGCAGCCCGGATCACCTCCATCCCCACCCTGATGGCCTTCCGCGACGGCATCCTGGTCTTCTCCCAGCCCGGCGCCTTGCCCGCAGCGGCACTCGAGCAGGTCATCGAGGGGGTGCGCGGGCTGGACATGGACGACGTCCGCGCCCAGGTCGCCGCCCAGCAGCCCGCCTGAGATCCGCCACGCACCCTCGCCGAAGGAGCAAGACATGGGCTATGCCTTGAGCACCACCGTTGACCAGCCGTTCGAGCAGGTCCTCGCCGCCACGCGCTCGGCTCTCGCCGATCAGGGTTTCGGGATCCTCACCGAGATCGACCTCGCTGACACGCTCAAAGCCAAGATCGGCGCAGGGATCCCCGCGCAGGTCATCCTCGGAGCCTGTCGCCCCTCCTTGGCCCACACCGCAGTCCTGGCTGAGCCGTCCATCGGGCTGCTCCTGCCGTGCAACGTGGTCATTCGCGCCCTGAAGGACGGTGAAACCCTCGTCGAGGCACTGGACCCCACCATCATGGTCACGATGACCGGCAACCACGCCCTCGCCGACGTCGCAGCGGAGGCACGCGAGCTGCTCACCAATGCCCTGGTGTTCCTGGGCGGCACGCTCGCCACATGACGCGTCACGACTCATACCGGCCGAAGTCCCGCACCGCCCACACCTTCCGAAAGCCCCACTCAAAGGACGCCCCATGGTCACGCTCAACACCGACGACATGACTCCCGTCATCAACCGCCTTCGCCGCGCCCAGGGCCAGCTCGGTGGTGTCATCCGACTCATCGAAGAAGGTCGCGACTGCAAGGACGTCGTCACCCAACTCGCTGCCGTCAACCGCGCTCTCGACCGCGCTGGATTCGCCATCGTCTCCACGGGCATGCGCCAATGCCTCACCTCTCCCGAGGGCATCAACGCCGAGGACCAGGCCACGATGGAAAAGTTGTTCCTGACCCTCGCCTGACTGAACCACGCCTGGGCGGCGGGCGCCCCGACGGCGCCCCACGAGGAGGTCCCAGGTCGCTGACCTGCGGAACCGTCCGTGTTTCAGACGTTGAAGCGGAACTTTGACCGGCTTTTCGGTCCATGACCGTCCTGGGTCTGAAACAGGCTCTGACCTGCGCAAACAGTGTCGAGTCGCCTTCAGTCGCAGGTCGTCATTTGCGGCCTTTTCGCGTGCTGGTGAGGGCACATTGAGGGCAGGACGCGGCGCGACCGACCCTGAGGAGACCGCCTCGTCCGACCTAGGACGCGCAATTGCCGGCGGCGGCACGCGAGTTGGCATTAGGGGCTACTACATGTCCGGACGATCGGGGCATGCATCGCCGTCTGCGACTCATTGTGTGGTCGATGCGCCCAGGACGGGCTCGAGGGTGGCCTGGGCAATGGTCGCGAGGAGGTGGCCCCGAATGGACTTGTCTGCGCGGACGGCGAGGAGCCAGTCGCCGCCGGATGTGGACCACACGTGCAGGTAGGTCACCCCGGCCGTCAAGTCGTCGGTCTCCAAGACCATCTCACCCCTGCCGAAGCTGATCGGGTTGTCCGACGGCGCTCCGGGCAGGCCCATGGTGCCGGCGTCCTTCCACAGCAGCACGCCGTCTCCGCTTTCTGGCGAGGCGGTCCAGCTTCCGATCCCGGTGGACGGGATCTCGACTCCGTTTCGCTTGGCTTCGACGAGGACTGCGGCCTTCCAGCTACTGGGTGCTCCACGCAAGAGGGGCAGGGACGTTGCGTGCGTGGTGGCGGGGTCCGCGGCGGTGCTGCTGGTGTTGGCGGGCGCTAGGTCCGGTGTCCGTAGCGGGTTCCAGCCGCTTGCGGCCGAGGTCGCAATCGCTGCAAGAACTGCGGCGGTCGCCAGGGCGCTCCCGCGACGGCGGTTTCGGGCCTGAGTGACTCGTTTGTCGTGCGCGTGCCACACGTCGGGCAGCGGTGGCGCAGCGGCTGCTGCGCGGTGGAAGTCTTCGCGGAGATCGTTCATGGTCGGCTCCCATCGGTGAGTGGCCGGTTTGAGGCTTCGGCTGGGCTGTCCGCGCGGAGGCGGGCCAGTGCCCTCGAGCGCAGGGAGCGCACCGTTCCGGTCGTGGCGCCGACGGCCTCGGCGATTGCGTCGTCGGGCAGATCCTCGAGGTAGGTCAGCACCAGCACGACACGTTCGCGCGCTGTCAGGGCCGCCAAGAGCTCGTGTATGAGCGCTTGGTCCTCGACCGAGGAGAAGTCGGATCGGTGGTCAAGGATTTCCGGGTCGCGGCCAAGAACGAGTTGGACGCGCCGGCGTGCGGCTCTCCACCGGCTCACGTGCAGTCGCGCCATCGTGGTGCGGGCGTAGGCCAGGGGCTGTCGGTCGGGGTCGACCCGGGCCCAGTTCAGCACCAGGCGGACGAGGGTCTCTTGGAGCAGATCTTCGGCATCTTGGCGGTGCCTGGTGAGCATCCACGCCTGACGCCACAAGGAGTCGGCGTGCGCATGCACGAACTCCTCGAAGCCTTCAGGACGCGTTCTGCTCATACCCATGTGTACGCCCGCCGATGTCGAAACGTTGCACCGTCAGGTCCGGAGCGTGACCAAGATGATTGCCGCCACCGCGCAGGTGGCCACGGCGGTCAAAGCCGGTCGGATGAGGTATTGATTGCGCTTCCACGCGTGTTCCCATGCCTGGACGTCGACCGACCGAGCGGCGAGGACAACCATGATGCACCGTCCCAGGGCGAAGCCGAGTCCAGCGGCGGTGGCAGCGGACGCCGACGGTACGAGAAGGATGGCGACTGCGCTCAGGTGGGCAAGCGCGGTTGGCAGGTAGGTGCGTATGCCCGTGCCCATCTCGATCCCAAACTGGAGGGGGCCGGTGAAACTCCCGAGCCTGAAGACGGTCTCCGGCACAAGCCGCTTGTTCTCTGGCAGCGCGAACGCGAGCCATCCCACCTCGCGAGCCAGTAGCGCCAAGGCAGCGATGATCAACATGATGATCGGCGTGGGTCCGATGAGAAGTGGGTGGATGAGGCTGCCAACGACCCAGAAGGCCAGAGCCATTCCGACGGCGCCAACAAGCAGTCCACTGCAGAACCCGAGAAGAGAGCGGCCTCGCCACACGGACGAGCTCAGCACCATCGCTGAGTTCACGCTTCAAGTGGAGCCGCTCGCGGCATATCCGGCGGCACCACCGAGCACGAGAAACGCCGGAGTAGCGGTGGGTGTGACGCCGAACCACAGCACTGCCGCGATGATTGCGACCACCGTGAGCAGCGCGAGGCCGGTCAGGGGATGGTGCCTCCCGCGGATCCGTGGCAGCGACGTCATCGCCGTTTCCTTGCTCAGAGCCGTGCGCGGCAGATTGTGAAGTAGGTGTGACTTGTGCCGCCGGAGCTCACGGTGGTGTTGCCGTCTGAGCACCGCCAGACGTATGAGCTGACCGTCCAGCGCCAGGCGTTCTTCTTCGTGGTAGTACCACAAGCGGTCGAGATGGGCTTGTAGTAGTACGTGACCGGGGCGTCGTACACCGTCCCTGACTTGTGCCAACCGCTCACGCTCGTGCAGTACGTGCTTCCCCGATAGTTGCCTCCGAAGCAGGCGCCCGCCCATGCCGTCCAAGCCCCGACGTTGTCCGTCTGCTCGGCGTACCCGTTCGGGTAGGCATCCTTGCAGTCGCTTCTGTCCCAGCCCGTTAGACCTCCCGGGCCAGTTTCGGCCCTGGCAGCAGGTGCCAGCCGCCCGGCCGAGGTAGCAACGAGGGTGCCCAGGGTCGCGGCACCGAGCACCATCCCCCTGACGACGGTGCGGCGACGATAAGAGCCCGGAAGGGCAGTCAACGATGTGTGCCTGTCTCGGGATTGCTTTGGCGAGGCATCCTTGGACGGGATGAGATCAAACGTGAGTACGGTCATGGCTGCCTCCTGATGAGTGAGCGGACAGGAACGCATGGACGTCCTTCTCGTCACGGGGAAGGACGAGGTCGAGAAGCCGCCCATCGGCCCCGATCTGCACCAGCATCGGCGCGCCGAAGTGCGCAACACGCTCCCAGGCCAACCGGTCGTAGACCACGTGCAGCCTCTCCCTCACCGCCGGCGCCCAAGCCTCGAGGGGCTCGTAGGTCAGAAGCGTGATGTCCTTGGCGGACGGGTTGGTCATGAGCGCAGCCAGCACGTCGTGGCAGAGCAGACATGTCGTGTCAAGTGCGGCCACGGTCCGTGGCCGGCCCTGGAATTCGCGGCCGTCGAGTACAACGGCGGGCATCTCTTTCCGGTAGCCGTCTGCGATAGGACTCCGGAGGCGGATCTCGCGGTAGAGCGCGCCGACGGCAGCTGCAAGCCCCAGGATAAGAACAACTTCCACCACCTCGAGAGCAGTCGCGGCGCTCACGCGACGACCCCGGTGAACTCAACGTCGATCCCGTCAAGCCACTCCATGGCGTCGGCGTCCGACAGCTCCTCGCTCAGGGTGGCCTCGACCACCGCGCTCGGGAATCCGAGCAGGTATCCGAAGTCGGATGGCCGAGACCCCGACTTGTCGGGCAGAACGTAACGCCAGATCTCGGCGTGGCTGCCGCGAAGTCCAGCATGGGCGGGGAGCGTGCTCTTGAAGGTCTCAGGACCCTGCACCGTGACCGAACCGCATCCGATCGCAGTGATGTCAACGACCTCGCTCGCCTGACCGAGCAGAGCACTCTGGCGAGTGCGCACGAGCATCCCATCGACTCGGTCACGCACCCTAAGCACGCCGAATAATTCTTGAATCGTCGATAAGCGTGGCGCGGGGCCCCCCCACACGGTCATCAACTCGTGAAAGTCACCGATGAGCGTCGCGATGGTCGTATTGCCGTCCGCGGTCGCGGCAACACGGAGGCGTCGCCCGTGCACTATGCCCTCGCCTGTGTCCGCAGCCGAAACGAAATGCGCGATGGCGAAGTCGTGGTAGCCGACGCCGCCCATCATGAAACCTCTGCCGTAACTTCCGCCGGAGAAGCGGACGGAGGAGGCGATGGCCAATGCCTCCCTGGGCGCGTCCACAGTGATGCGATATGCCGCGCCGCCCGGACTGACTCGCTCGACGACTGTCATCGCGATGTACTCCTTCGCTCACTCGGTGAACATGGCAGAAGGCGTGAAACCGGTCCGGCGATGGTGCTAGCCACAGCACAACGACAGGAACAGATCGGAGGCGATCCCGTTCCTCGGCTGCCCATCTCCCCCGATGCCCCCGATCCGCGCCATTTGCAGCGTTCTGCCCCCACTAGCGGTCAGTGTCCTCTCGCAGGGCCTTCACCGCAACGGTTTGACGACAAGCACAAAAGGATATTGCTCGAAGGCGTCCACCGCGCTTCCGCATCCCATCGACACCAGGCCCCCACGAGCAGCGGCGTCTCCGTGCGCGTCATCAAGTCCGACGACTACGAATGCTCTCGACCCTGGCCTTATCGCACCGCCATCGACATCCGCCCGTACCGCATCGTTTCGACCCGGGATCGACGTCCACGGCACAACGAACCGGGTGCTGGTCGAACAGGCCCGGGCCGGCAATGGGCCGCAGCTCGATTCGGCCCGCGACACCCGCTCACTGCCCGCACACCGCCTTCGCTACCCTCGTCGCCTTCGTCCCCCCTTCCGAAGCCACCAAACTCCGAGTGCCACACACCTCATGCATTGTCGGTGAGGTTTCGGCGGACGAAACTCGTTCAAGGGCGCCATTGGTAGCGATCTCGCGGCCGACTTGGGGGCTGACCCAGGCGTTGCAACTCTTCGACCACGCTGCGCCACCTGCTGTCGTCGAGGCGACCGGTGGCAGCACGGTCATCCAACTCACGCAGCACTCGGCGGCAGGCCGCTGGGGACTCCAGGACGACGCCGACGTGGTCCTCGATCGAGACCGGGGTCTCGATGAACCGGATGGCTACCGCTCCGTTGTCTGCCGCCCGCCGCTCCTCCGAGGCTGCGCGGCGACACTCCGGGGAGCACCAGCGCTTCGGTCGCCCGGGACGGCGCGGACGCGCCTCGTAGATCGTCCGTCCGCAGCGCGGGCAGGACCGAGTTGTCAGCCGGTCGGGACTCACCCACGTTCCTCCAGCCCGAGGGTCCAGGCGATGACGGTCGCCGCCCGCCAGCGCAGGTGCTTCCCGATCCGCATCCCCTTGGGTCCGTATCCCGTGGTGCGCCACGAGTAGATGGTCTGCTTGGGCACCCCGAGGTAGTTGGACAAGCTCGTCGATGTCCCACAGCTCCTGATAGTCCATCGGCTTGACCGGCCGGTGTGCCGGCAGAGAGGCGCGGTCCGCAGGCGTGCGTCTCATCGGGGTCTCGCTCGCTCCCGCGCGGCTGCCCCACAGCGCAAGTTGCTCCTGGTCCTTCGCGTTCTGACTCATGACGACGATCTCCTTGTGACGGTCGTGGATTCGACCTGTCACTGACCAATGCCCGAGGGGTCGTCGCCGGTGGTCACCGGAGGGTGAGGGCCGCGTCGTCGGCGACCAACCCTGAACAACCACCACCGTCCACGCATCGCCCTCGACGGTCGTCGGGGCCGGCAGCTACCGTGGCGAATCTGAGAGAGGAACGCCATGGCCTCCATCGACGACCAGCACACCGAGCGACGATGCCTGAGGGGGTCAGCCGCCGCGGCGACTCCTGGCGCGCCCGCTACCGCAACCCCGAGACGGGCAGACAGCACGAGCGGTCGTTTGCCAAGCAGGCCGACGCCGTCCGCTGGCGGCGTCAGCAGCTCGATGCCCTCGACCGCGGACGGTGGGTCGATCCCGAGGCCGGCAAGGTCTCCTTCCTCCGCTACTTCGAGGCGTGGGAGCCGGACCAGCTCTGGACCGACGGCACCCGTGCTGCCATGTCTCTGGCCGCCCGGTCGACCACCTTCGCCGACGTCGACCTGCGCCGTGTGCGGCCCAGCCACGTCGAGGCATGGGTGAAGTCGATGACCGTCCCCACCCAGTCGCGCCCCCGCCCGCTGGCGCCGGGCACGATCAAGACCCGCTTCGTCAACGTGCGCTCCGTGTTCCGCGCCGCAGTCCGCGACGGGATGATCGCGGCCGACCCCACGGCTTCCGTCCGTCTGCCCCGCCAGCGCAAGCGGGAGGCGGCGATGACCATCCCCTCCCCGGAGGTCGTCAGGCGCATCCTCGATGCAGCCGACCCCCGGTTCCGAGCGTTCGTCGGGCTCTGCGCCTTCGCCGGCCTACGTCTCGGGGAGGCCGCAGCCCTGCGCGTCGACGACGTCGACTTCCTGCGCCGCCAGGTCCAGGTCAGCCGACAGGTTCAGCGGCTCACCGGCGGGGAGCTCGACATCCGGCTCCCGAAGTACAACTCCGAGCGCACCGTCCACATCCCCGACGCCCTCGTCGAGATGCTCGCCCAGCACGTCGAACAGGGCCTGTGGTGCCCCTGGCTCTTCGCCGGCGTCGACCACCAGCCACCCCACCAGAACACCGTCGGCTACCGGTGGCGCACACCCTGGCCAGGCCGGCGTCGAGGGCGTCCGGCTGCACGACCTGCGCCACTTCTACGCCTCCGGGCTCATCGCCTCCGGCTGCGACGTCGTGGCCGTCCAACGGGCCCTCGGCCACGCGAAATCGACCACCACGCTGACCACCTACGCCCACCTGTGGCCCACCGCCCAGGACCGCGTGCGCGACGCCTCAGCGCGCCTCGTCGCCGAGGTCCTCGGATCTGGTGAGGGCACTGTGAGGGCAGATGGGGCCTAAATAGGCTCTGACCTGCGGCTTTACACGTTGAAGCGGAACTCGACCACGTCGCCGTCGGACATGACGTAGTCCTTGCCCTCGATGCGGACCTTGCCGGCAGCCTTGGCCGCGGCCATCGAACCGGTGGAGTCGAGGTCCTCGAACGAGACGATCTCGGCCTTGATGAAGCCACGCTGGAAGTCCGTGTGGATGACGCCGGCAGCCTGCGGCGCGGTCCAGCCCTGGCCGATGGTCCAGGCGCGGGACTCCTTCGGACCGGCAGTCAGGTAGGTCTGCAGGCCGAGGGTGTGGAACCCGGTGCGCGCCAGCTGGGTGAGCCCGGACTCCTCCGCACCGAAGGACTCCAGCATCTCCATGGCCTCGTCGGGCTCCATCTCCATCAGGTCGACCTCGAGCTTGGCGTTGAGGAAGACCGAGTCGGCAGGACCCACGAGCTCACGCAGCGACGCGTGCAGCTCGGCGTCGGCCAGCTGGTCCTCGTCGAGGTTGAAGACGTAGATGAACGGCTTGGTCGTAAGCAGCCCCAGCCCGCGCGCATCGGCGAGGTCGACACCGGCAGCCGCGCCCGCGGCATACAAGGTGTTGCCCTCCTCGAGCACCTTCTGGGCGAGCACGGCGTTCTCGTAGGACGCCTTCTTGTCCTTCTGGATCCGCGACTCCTTCTCGAGGCGCGGCACGGCCTTCTCGAGGGTCTGCAGGTCGGCGAGGATCAGCTCGGTGTGGATCGTCTCGATGTCGGAGGCGGGCGAGACCTTGCCGTCGACGTGCACGACGTCACCGTCCTCGAACGCCCGCACCACCTGGCAGATCGCGTCGGCCTCGCGGATGTTGGCGAGGAACTTGTTGCCCAGGCCCTCACCCTCTGAGGCGCCGCGCACGATCCCGGCGATGTCGACGAACGACACGGTCGCGGGCAGGATGCGCTCGGAGCTGAAGATCTCGGCAAGCCGCTTCAGTCGCGCATCCGGCAGGGGGACCACCCCGACGTTCGGCTCGATGGTCGCGAACGGGTAGTTCGCGGCGAGCACGTTGTTCTTGGTCAGGGCGTTGAACATCGTGGACTTGCCAACATTGGGCAGGCCGACGATTCCGATAGTGAGAGCCACAAGGCCGAGAGTCTACCGGCGGTCGGGAGCCGGAACTGACGCCCTGGCCAGCTGGCGCGAGAGCGCGACCAGCCGTCCCTCGCTGTCCCACACCTCGGCGTCCTCCTCGAGGAAGCCGCCGGCCAGCGTGCGGTTCGTCAGGCTCACCCGCAGCCACCCCGGAGCCGGCCGAGCCCGCACGTGGGCGGTCAGCTCGAGCGTCGGCGTCCAGCCGGGCAGCCCGAGCTCGAACGCCACCGGCGGGAGCGCGTCGACGGCGAGGAGCAGGAGCAGCGGGTCGGGCTCGCGGCCGTCGGCCATTCGCAGCCAGCCCCGGATGACGCCGTTGCCCGACGGCTTGCCGACCGCCCAGCCGGTCGTGGCCGGGTCGAGCCGCATGTCGAGCCGTTGGAGCAGCGAGGCGTGCTTGAGGAAGTCCGGCGGCGCCTGCGCAGCCGAGACACACCGGTCGGGCGGCGGCAGGTCCGGCGGGGCAGCCGAGGTCGTGATGTCGCCGTCGACGGACTCCAGGTCGCCGTAGGTCGCGAGGAACCGGACCCGTTCGAGCTCACCTCCTGCACCGTCGTCCTGCAGCAGCGACGCCTGGCCGGTGGACACCGCGCGCCCGCGACGGACGACGGACGTCCGCACCGTCGCCGGCCCGGGGACCCCGGGACTCAGGTAGTAGGCGCTGATCGCGAGCGGGTCCGGATGGGCGGGACGGTCCCCGTCCGCTGTGCCGAGCTCGGTCCCGAGGGCGCGTCCGGCGATGGCGAGCAGCACCCCGCCGTTGACTCCCCCACCGATCCGCCAGCCCTCACCCAGCACCGAGTCGTAGACCCCCGGTTCCCCCACGCGTGCGGTGACTGCTGAGCCCTCGTCGAATTCACTGGTCACCAGCCCAGTCTCACCTACCGCGCGAGCCGCCGCGCGGCATACGTGGTCGACCTCACCTCACAGGGCCGGGAGTCCGTCCTCGAGGTATGCCGTCGGGCCGGCATGGGTGGCGAGGAAGGCCAGCAGCCGCTGGTTGTAGGGCGCGACGCGCTCCTCCCACTCCTCCTCGCCCGCAAAGTGAAGCGAACGGATCTCTCTGCGCTCCAAGGTGGTTCGCGCGATGAGGTCGTCGTCCGCGACGCCGAGGTCGAAGACGAACACCGTCGCGTCGGTCCAGCCGCGCCACGGCGGCAGCCAGTTGACGGCGAGCAGGCCACGGACCTGCACGTCGATGGCGAGCTCCTCACGGACCTCGCGCACGACGCACTGGGCCGGCGACTCCGACGGGTCGACCACCCCACCGGGCAGGTCCCACTCGGCCTTGTAGGTCAGCTCGCAGAGCAGCACCCGGCCCTCGGAGTCGCGCAGCACCCCCTGGGCGATGGCCCGCTTCGTGGGCAGCGAGGAGTTGAGCAGCGCGATGAAACCGTCGCGGCTGTCGGGTTCGGCATCCGTGCGGAGTCGTGCGAGGACCATCGTGTCGCGACGGTCGCCCGGCCCGGTCAGGGCGCCGCGCGCGATGCCCTCCTTGCGCAGGCCCGCCCGCAGCGCGGCACGCACCCCCGACCGGTCGGCGTCGTCGACCCTGGCCTCGATGCGTTGCACCGCAAGGCTTTCGAAGCTCCAGGTGACGGCGAGTCGAAGCGCGCGTTCGACGATGCCGACCTCGCGGTACTGGGAGACGACCGCCCAGATCAGGTCGGCGTCACCGGACCCGTCCTCGATCACCTCGACGCGTCCCACCTGCTCGCCCTCCCACACGACCGCGAACGCATGGTCGCCCGGCGCATCACCGTCGCCCTCGAGGGCACGGAGGGTCAGGTCGCCGTCAGCGGCGGTTTCGGGCATGGTCCGACGCTATCGCTGCGGTGGGCTGCCAGCCGGGCGGGCTTGCGACAAGGGTGTCGGTGAGGCGTGGTGTCGGTGCCTGCTGGCATCGTCGACGCCATGGAACTCGTGGGCATCCTCATCTGTCTGTTCACCGGCCTGGTCGCCGGCGGGGCGGCCGGGTGGTGGCTTGCGCGCGCATCCGGCGCCGCCTCGCTCGCCTCGGCCCGCACCGAGGCCGATCTCCTGCGCGAACGCGTGGTCGACCTGGAAGCAGCCATCTCCGACGACGCGCAGACCGCCGCGGCGCTGCTCCCCCTGCGGGACGCCCTCGTCCGGGTCGAGCAGCAGGTCGGCACCCTGGAGCGCGACCGCACCAGCCAGTTCGCGGCGCTGGAGACCACCATCGCGGCGGTCCACGAGTCGACGGCCGCGCTGGGCCGACAGACCCAGTCGCTGGCCGGGTCGCTGAACTCCTCGACCGTCCGTGGTGCGTGGGGCGAGGTGCAGCTGCGCCGGGTCCTCGAGCACGCCGGGCTGCTCGCCCGCTGCGACTTCGACGAGCAGGTATGCCGGGTGAGCCGGCACCAGCGCCAGGTGCGCCCCGACGTGGTCGTGCGGCTGCCCGGCGACAAGTACCTCGTCATCGACGCCAAGTCCCCCATGGGCGCCTTCCTCGCCGCGCAGGCAGAGGACCTGTCCGCCAGCGAGCGGGCGACCTTCCTGCGAGCGCATGCGGCGTCCCTCAAGTCGCACGTCACGGCCCTGGCCGCCAAGGACTACTGGACCGCCTTCGAGAACTCCCCCGAGATGGTCGTCTGCTTCGTGCCCAGCGATGCGATGCTCGCCGCCGCACTGTCAGCTGACCCCGCCCTGCACGAGGACGCCATGGCCCGTCGGGTCGTGCTCGTCGGCCCGGGCTCGTTGCTCGCGCTGCTCCGCACGGTCGCCTTCACCTGGCAGCAGGACGCCCTCACGGCCCACGCCCGTGAGGTGATGACGCTGGGCCGAGACCTCTACGACCGGTTGGGCACCCTGGGGAGCCACACGATGAAGATGGGCACCGCCCTGCAGCGGTCCGTCGAGGCCTACAACCAGATGGTCGGGGCCCTCGAGTCGCGGGTCCTGGTCTCGGCACGCCGGATGCACGAGGCCGGGATCGTCGAGCAGCCGCTGCCCAGCCCACAGGCGCTCGAGTCAGGCCCGCGCGTGCTCACTGCGATGGAGCTCATCGAGGCAGCCACGGCCGACGCAGAGCGGCCTCAGCTGGCGTTCGACGACCCCGAGGTCCCGTCGAGGTGGACCGGCAGGGAGTCGACCGCGTAGACGATCGACTTGTCGCGGAACGCCAGGGTCTCCGGCTCCACGGCCAGGGCCAGCTCCGGGAAGCGACGGACCAGTCGCGGGAAGGCGATCCGCAGCTCGAGGCGGGCGAGCTCGGCGCCCACGCAACGGTGGAAGCCGTAGCCGAAGGCCACGTGCGGAGACGGCGGCCGGGTCGGGTCGAAGGTGCCGAGGTCGGGTCCGACGCGCTGGTCCCGGTCGGCGCGGCTCAGCGCGGCGATGACGACGTCGCCCTTGCGGATCCGCTTGCCGAACAGGTCGAGGTCCTCCTTGGCGAACCGCGGGAAGGCGATCTGGACGACGCTGAGGTAGCGCAGCATCTCCTCCACCACCCGGTCGATCGAGCTGTCGTCGTCGCGGACCAGCTCGAAGTGTTTGCGGTCGCGGAGCAGGACCAGTGATCCGAGCGCCAGCATGCTGGCCGTGGTCTCGTAACCGCCCGTGAAGACGCCGTCGGCGAGACCGGCGACCTCCTCGTCGCTGACGTCGTCGCCCACGGCCGCGAGGATCCGGCCCAACAGCCCGTCGCCGGGGTTCGCCCGCTGCTTGCGGGTCGCCTCGAGGAGGAACAGCTGGCTCTGTGAGATGGCACCGAACGCCCCCGCGCCACCGGCCGTGACGTCGAACCGGGCGTGGCTGAGGGTCATGAACCGGGCACGGTCCTCGGCCGGCAGGCCGAGCAGCTCGCAGATGACGAGGAACGGGATGGGGAAGGCGAACTGCTCGACGAGGTCGACGACCGGGCCGCTCGCCTCCATCTGGTCGAGCTGGGCGTCGACGATGGCCTCGATCCGCGGCGTCAGCCGGTTGATCCGGCGCATCGTGAACTCGGGGGTGAGCAGGGTCCGCAGCCGGGTGTGCTCGGGCGGGTCGGTGAACCCCAGCCCGCCGACACTCGCGCCGGCGGCGCCGACATAGGGCCGGATGTCGTTGCTGAACCGGCGCTGGTCGGCCAGGACTGCCTTGGCCTCTTCCTGCCCCGACACCAGCCAGATGTTCATCCCGAACATGTGGGCCAGCCGGTGCACCGGGTCCGGCGCCGAGGCGCCGATCCGGTGCACGGGGTCCAGACCCGAGCGTCGCAGCGGCCGGAGCAGCCGGCGCGGGACGGCTTCCAGGCTCGTGAGGTCGACGGGTGCGCCCCCCGTGGCCCGGGCGACGAGCCGCTGCGTCAGCCGCGTTCGCGCACTGGTCAGGCCGATCATGGGTCAGACGGTACCCGCGCCAGGTCGGTCTCGTTGACACCTACGTGCTCACTGTCGTGCGTGGCGCCCCGCCGTGCGCCCCGTCCTGCGCCGCGGGACAGGCTGGCGACAGGCTCAGCCGAGGACGAGGTGCCAGACCGTGCCGTCGTCGAAATGGGTGACCCAGACCCCGTCCGGGGCGGGCGCGACGACGGCCGGCCCGGCTCCCACCTGCAGGCGTTCGACCGCCAGGCCCGACGTGGTGTCGATCCTGGTGACCAGGTCGCCGACGTCGTCCGGCACCCAGACCCAGGCACCGTCGGCCGACGCCTTCAGGTTGACCGGTGAGGCGCCGGCGGCTGCAGGAGGACCGACCGGGGCGAGCGTCGTCGCGTCGATGCCCGACACCGTGCCGGACTTCACGTTGGAGACCCAGATCTTGCCCGGGGTCGCGGCGACATAGCCGGGACGGTCGCCACCGGTCGGCACCGGCGTGGACTTCCACGTCTTGGGGTCGACGCGCAGGATGGCCGACGCTCCGGTGGTGTCGTCGCCGACCCAGAGGAAGCCGCCCTCCTCGACGAAGCCGCCCGCGTTGACCTCGCCGACGGTGCGGGTCGCACCCTTGTTGGAGGTCGGGTCGATCCTCGTCAGGCTGTGCCCGTTGCGGTTGCTCACCCAGACGGACTCGAGGGCACCCACCGTCTCGTACGACGCGTCGCCGGTCTTGACCGAGGCGAGCACCTTGCCGGTGGCGGGGTCCACCCGGTCCACGACACCGGACTGCGTCGTCACCCAGATGGAACCCTCTGCGGCCTCGATCTCGCAGGGACTCGCACTGACGGGATACCGGGCGAGGACCGTGCCCGCTGCGGCGTCCACCTTGACCAGCTCGGCCGCTTTGTTGTCGGTGACCCACAGCGTGCCGTCGACCAGGGCCACTCCGCACGCATTCCCACCCACGTCCACCTTGGTGGTCACCGTGGTGGTGCGGCCGTCGGTGGACTTCAGCACGCCCTTGGACGGCGCAGACGGCGCCGAGCTCGAGGGCGACGAGCTGGTTCCCGTGCCGGTGCCGCTGCCACCCGCCCCGTCGTCGCTCGACCCTGCACCGCAGGCGGCCGTCAACAGGACCAGCGCTGGCCAGGAACCCCATCGGGCTGCGTTCACAGTCGCGAGCGTAGGGCCAACCGAACCTCAGTGTCGAGAATTCTCGACACTAGTGACGTCGAATCGTGACCTGACCTCGTCCGCAACCCTGGCCAAGCCGTCCGGACGCAGGCTGTAGACCGTGCTGTGACCGGCACCTACAGCCGTCTCGACAAGTCCAGCCGCCCGCATCAGGGCGAGGTGGTGCAGCAAGGTGGTCCGGGGAGCCCCGACCTGGGCAGCGAGCTCCTGGGCGGTGAGTCCGCCCGACCCCAGGATCGCCAGCATCCGCAGCCGCACCGGATCGGCCAGCGCCCTCGCCCCGAGCAGCAGGAGGTCCTCGTCGTCCTGCTGCCCGCGAATCGGCGGGTATCCGATCAGGGTGCGCTGCAGCTCGTCGACCACCACGACCACGGGGGCCATCGCCGGTGCAGGGAAGAGCACCACGCGCGTCGGTGCGGGGTGAGGAACATAGGCGAGCGTCGGCGCCACGCGAGCCATCAGTCCGGCAGCCCCGAGTCGGGCCAGGTCGGCTCGGCGGCGGCGCGCCTCGAGCCGTAGGTCCGCCCGCAGGCTCGCTTCGCGCTCGGCGGGCAGGAACTGGTCCCGCCACGTCTCGACGACGCCGACGACGTGCCGCTTGACCGCTGACGACTCTGCGCGCAACAGCCACGGAGTGCCCTCGAGCACCGTGTCGTCCCCGGCGAGGACCCGCCGCACCTGCGTCAGGGCCGCCCGCTCACCGGACACCGCCGAGGTGAGGACCGACGGCGGGACCAGCTCCACCAGCTGTCGACGGCGCCCTCCGAGCATGGCGAGGTGGAGGTCCGTGGGATCGGTCGCCGCCAGTCGCACGAGCAGGTCGTCGACCGTGCGCGGCCCCCGCCCGGCGGCCGCCAGCGACAGCAGGTTGATCCAGCCGAACCGCCCCGGCGCACGCAGGTCGGCCAACAGGTCACGACCAGCCGTCGCCGACACCTCGCGGGCGAGGTCGGGTCCGGCGTCGAGCACCTCGCACCACCGCTTGTCCGCGACCGAGGCGATCGACGTCAGCAGGTGGAAGGACGTGCCCGAGTCGACCACGATCGCCTGGGTCACCACATCGCGGACCCTACCCGGCAGCCGGGTCGGACTCAGTGCAGCGAGCCGGCTTCCTCGAACGCGGCGTCGTGGCGCATCTTGTCGCTCAGGCCCCGGGCCTTGAGGTCGCGCCGGATCTCGTTGGGCAGCGAGAAGAGCAGGCTCTCCTCGGCTGCCACGACCGGGGCGACGTCGGCGTAGCCGCGCTCGGCGAGGTAGGTGAGCACGTCGCGAACCAGCAGCTCGGGGACCGAGGCGCCGGACGTCACGCCCACCGTGGTCACGCCGTCGAGCCAGCTCTCGTCGATCTCGTCGGCGTAGTCCACGAGGTACCCGGCCTTGGACCCGTGCTCGATCGCAACCTCAACCAGGCGAACGGAGTTCGAGGAGTTGCGCGACCCGACGACGATCATCAGGTCGCAGTCCGGAGCCATCTGCTTGACGGCCAGCTGGCGGTTCTGGGTGGCGTAGCAGATGTCGTCGCTCGGCGGGTCCTGCAGCGACGGGAAGCGCTCCCGCAGCCGGCGCACGGTCTCCATCGTCTCGTCCACCGACAGCGTGGTCTGGGACAGCCAGACCACCTTGTCGGGGTCGCGGACCGTCACGTTGGCGACGTCGTCGGGGCCGTCGACGAGGGTGATGTGTTCGGGCGCCTCACCCGAGGTGCCGACGACCTCCTCGTGGCCCTCGTGGCCGATCAGCAGGATGTCGAAGTCGTCGCCGGCGAACCGGACGGCCTCGCGGTGCACCTTGGTCACCAGCGGGCAGGTCGCGTCGATCGTCTTGAGGTTGAGGGCCTTGGCCTCCTCGTGCACGACGGGAGCCACGCCGTGCGCCGAGAAGATGACCGTGGCGCCCTCGGGCACCTCGTCGGTCTCCTCGACGAAGATCGCGCCACGCTTCTCCAGCGTGGTGACGACGTGCTTGTTGTGCACGATCTCCTTGCGCACGTAAACGGGCGGGCCGTAGAGCTCAAGGGCCTTCTCGACGGTGACGACGGCTCGGTCGACGCCTGCGCAGTACCCGCGCGGGGCCGCGAGCAGCACGCGCTTGGTGGGTCGTTCCGTGGCGTCAGTCATGGGACCCATCGTAGGTTGCCGCCGCGCGGCACCCCAATCGCCGGCAAGGTATGCCGCGTGGTCACCACGCGGCATACCCACCAGTGGGTGGTGCCGAGCGCGGTCAGAAGGAGTGCGGGCCGAACCGCTGCCAGGCCACGAACGCGGCCAGCAGGCCGAGGGCCAGGTTGACCGGGGTGACCAGGGGCTCCTTGCGACGCAGGTGGGTGAGGACCGCCAGCAGCATGACGACGACCAGTCCGGTCGCAGCCAGCGGCGTCAGCCAGGTCGCGATGCCGGTGGCAGCAGGCAGGATCAGGCCGATGGCAGCCAGCAGCTCCATCACGCCGATGAGGCGGACGGTGCGGTCCGAGAAGTCCTCGACCCACGGCATCTTGTCCTTGAGCTTCCTGCCCTGGGTGGACTTCAGCACGCCCGCCATCCCGAAGGCGGCGGCCAGCAGGATCTGGATGATCCACAGCGCGGTGTTCATGGGAGTTCCTTCACGAGGCAATAAGTGGAGGCCATCCTCCACTCCGTCGGTTCGGTCAACCGGGCATATGGAGGATCTATTCCACTTATGCTGGGGGCATGCCGACCAGCCCGGACTGCGAGTCGCGGGGCCTGCGTGCCGATGCCGAGCTCAACCGGTCCCGGATCCTCGCCGCGGCGCAGGAGGTGTTCGGGGAGCGGGGAGTCTCGGCACCGCTCACCGACGTGGCGAACCGCGCCGGAGTGGGCATCGCGACGCTCTACCGGCGCTTCCCGGACCGTGCGGCGCTGATCTCCGAGGCTTTCGAGGACGCCTTCGCCCGCTACGACGCCAGCGCGGACGAGGCGCTGGCCGCCGACGACCCGTGGGAGGGGTTTGCCGGCCTGGTCGAGCGGATGGGTGGACTGCAGGCCGAGAACCGGGGGTTCGCGGACCTGATCCAGTCCACCTTCCCCATGGGCAGGACCAGCGGCGCTCCCCGCGAGCGCGGCTACCGCAAGGTCGTCGAGGTGATCGAGCGGGCCAAGGGTGCTGGGGTGCTGCGCGACGACTTCAGCCCCGAGGACCTGCCGATCCTGTCCTTCGCGCTCGCAGGGGTCCTCGACACCACCCGTGACGACCTGCCCGACGCGTGGCGCCGGCATGTGGCGCTCTTCCTGGACGCCTGCCGACCGGGCCCGGGGCGCTCTCCCCTCCCGTCCGCACCCGACCCGCTCCACCTGCAGCGGGCCATGCTGCGTTCGGGTCGGCGGCGCCAGGGACGCACGGTCAAGGACCCTGACGGGCCCACCTCCTAGAGTGAGCCGCGTGAGCGGCCAAGAACAGCGTCCGGCGCTGCCCGAGAAGGCCGCCGACACCTCTGCCGAGGCGCCGTGGCCGGTGCGGCTGCTGAGCATGCGGATCGCCGAGTACGTCGAGAAGATGTCGGTTCTCTGGGTCGAGGGCCAGGTCGTCCAGCTCACCCGCCGACCGGGGCAGCGCACCGCCTACCTCACGCTGCGCGACCCGGACGTCGACATGTCCCTCTCGGTGGCCGTCCAGGTCAACGCCCTCGACGCGATGCCGACCCCGCTGGCCCAGGGTGCGCGGGTCGTGCTCCAGGCCAAGCCGGTCTTCTGGACCCAGCGCGGCTCGCTCATGCTCGACGCCCGCCAGATCCGCCCGGTCGGGGTGGGCGAGCTGCTCGCCCGGGTCGAGCACCTCAAGCGCCTCCTTGCCTCCGAGGGCCTGTTCGACGTCGACCGCAAGCGCCCGCTGCCGTTCCTGCCCCACACGGTCGGCCTGATCTGCGGCCGCGCCGGCGCGGCCGAGAAGGACGTCGTCGAGAACGCCCGCCGCCGCTGGCCCACCGTCCGGTTCGCGATCCGCGAGGTCGCCGTCCAGGGTGGCGCCGCTGTCCAGGAGGTGATCGCCGCCCTGCAGGAGCTCGACGCCGAACCCGACGTGGACGTCATCGTCATCGCCCGCGGAGGGGGGTCGGTCGAGGACCTCCTCCCGTTCAGCAACGAAGCCCTGATCCGCGCCGTCGCGGCGGCCCGCACCCCCGTGGTCTCGGCGATCGGGCACGACGTCGACACCCCCCTCCTCGACCACGTCGCGGACTGGCGCGCCTCGACGCCCACGGACGCGGGCAAGCGGGTGGTGCCGGACGCGCAGGCCGAGCGCCACGGCATACGCCAGTCTCGCGACCGGGGACGACGGGCGGTGCACGGACGGATCGCCAGCGAGCGACGACACCTGACCGCCCTGCGTTCCCGCCCCGTCATGGCCCGTCCCACTGCCATGATCGACGCCCGGCGACAGGAGCTCGACGCGCTCACCGACCGCGCCCACCGGCGCGTGTTGGCCTCGGTGCACCGCGCCGCCGACCAGATCCACCACCTGCACGCGCAGGTGCGCACCCTGTCGCCGTTGTCCACCCTCGAGCGGGGGTATGCCGTGGTGCAGCACCGCGACGGTCGCGTCGTCACCGACCAGGCCGAGGTCACGATGGACGAGGTGCTGCGGGTGCGGGTGGCGCAAGGAGACTTCGCCGCCAGGGTCGTCGGCCTGCCGGCCGAGGCCAGTTAGGCTGCCTGACCATGGCCAAGGGAGCAGACAAGCAGGCGCCGGCCGTCGAGGCGGAGGCCGACTCCGTCGTCGACGGAGTCGCCGACCTGACCTACGAGCAGGCGCGCGACGAGCTCATCAGCGTCGTCGCCCAGCTCGAGGGTGGACAGCTGGGGCTCGAGGAGAGCATGCGGCTGTGGCAGCGCGGCGAGGCCCTTGCGGCCCACTGCAGCACCTGGCTGGACGGTGCCGAGGCCGCCCTCAGCCAGGACGAGGCGCACGACGCGGGCTGAGCCGGCCCAGCGGAGTCGGCCGCAGCTGGGCCGACGTCGTCGATCTGACCGGTCGAGCTGCCCGGTCAGCTGGTCGGGACCCGACCCAGGGTCTCGGCGAAGGCCGTGAGCTCCTCGAAGGTGCCGGTGCCCGTGACGATCGTGGTCAGCTCGGTGGGGCTCTCGGCGCGGTGGACCAGGCTGTTCTGCAGCTTGCCGCTGCGCACATAGGTCCCCCAGGTCTTGCCCGCGGCCTGGATCTCACCAGTCTGGGTGGCCCGGTTGGTCTGGGCCGACACCCACGCGGCGGTCGCATCCTTGGTCTGTTCGAGGGCGATATAGTTGCCCGTCGGCGACTGGTAGCCCGCGTGCCAGGTCATCAGCCCGCCGGTGGAACGCACGTAGCGCACGCTCGTGGCCTTCCAGCCGTCCGGAAGGGCCTCGGGCCGGTCGATCGGCCAGCCGCTCTCCCTGGCGACCTCGACCGACGCCCCGGCGACGTCGACCGGCGGCTGCGACACGCTGTTGACCCGGGGGACGATGGCGATGAGGGCAGCCACGATCACGCCGATGACGACCAGCGACCGGACCATGTTGGCCGTCGAGCCATTGGCGTAGGAACTGCGGGGTGCGGGCGCGCTCACTCCCCCATCGTCCCTGACTGCCACCGCTGGGCGCCAACCGCCCCTGCCACCGATAGGCTCGGGCGCTCACCCGTTGCCGTGGGAAGGATCGATGGATGTCTGAGCAGCACCTCCCCTCGTCCCTGCGCGTCGGTGTCGAGGCACCTGACCGCAACCTCGCCCTTGAGCTCGTGCGGGTCACCGAGGCCGCCGCCATGGCCGGTGGCCGGTGGGTCGGCCGGGGCGACAAGAACGGCGCCGACGGCGCCGCCGTCGAAGCGATGCGCGCGCTGATCAGCACGGTGTCGATGAAGGGCGTCGTGGTCATCGGTGAGGGCGAGAAGGACGACGCCCCGATGCTCTACAACGGTGAGGAGGTCGGCGACGGCAACGGTCCCGACTGCGACGTCGCGGTCGACCCCATCGACGGCACGACCCTCACGGCCAAGGGCCAGTCCAACGCCGTCTCGGTGCTGGCGGTCTCGGACCGCGGGTCGATGTACGACCCCAGCGCCGTCTTCTACATGGACAAGCTCGTCACCGGCCCGGAGGCCGCCGACGTGGTCGACATCCGCCTTCCCGTCGCCGAGAACATCAAGCGAATCGCCAAGGCCAAGAAGGAGACCGTCGAGGACGTCACCGTCGTCATGCTCGACCGTCCTCGCCACCAGAAGCTGGCCGCGGAGGTGCGCGACGCCGGCGCCCGGCTGCGGTTCATCTCCGACGGCGACGTGGCCGGCGCGATCATGGCGGCCCGCGACGACACCGGCATCGACCTGCTGCTCGGCATCGGCGGGACGCCGGAGGGGATCATCACCGCCTGCGCGATCAAGTGCCTCGGCGGCGTGATCCAGGGCCGGCTGTGGCCCCAGGACGACGACGAGCGCCAGCGCGCCATCGACGCCGGGCACGACCTCGACAGGGTGCTGTCTACCGATGACCTCGTGACCGGCGAGAACTGCTTCTTCGTGGCGACCGGCATCACCGACGGCGAGCTGCTCAAGGGCGTCCGCTACCGCGCCGGCGGTGCGACCACCCACTCGCTCGTGATGCGCTCGAAGTCCGGCACGATCCGGCTCATCGAGAGCCACCACCAGCTCGCCAAGCTGCGGGCCTACTCCTCGGTGGACTTCGACCACGCCGGGCCTGGCGTGCCCTCGTCATGACTCGCACCCGTCCCCGCATCCTCGTCATCGGCGAGGCGCTCATCGACATCGTGACCGACCCCGACGGCGAGTCCGTCGAGCACGTCGGCGGCAGCCCTGCCAACGTCGCGATCGGGCTGGCCCGGCTCGACCAGCCGGTCGACTTCGCCACGTCGCTGGGGCAGGACCCCCGAGGGGACCGCATCACCGCCCACCTCACGCGGCACGGCGTCACGGTGCTCAGCCTCAGCCACGGCGAGGACCCGACCTCCACGGCACTGGCCCGCCTCGACGTCACCGGTGCGGCGACCTACGAGTTCGACCTCTACTGGAACCTCCCCCAGATCCAGCTGCCCGCCGGGACCGGGCACGTGCACACCGGTTCGATCGGAGCGGTCCTCGAACCCGGTGCCGCACGCACGCTCGAGGCACTACGGGCGGTCCGCGACCTCGGCACCGTCTCCTACGACCCCAACGTCCGCCCGGGGATCATGGGCGACCTCGACGTCGTGCGCGACCAGGTCGAGGGCATCATCGCCCTCTCCGACGTGGTCAAGGCCAGCGAGGACGACCTCCAGCTCCTGTATGCCGGCCAGTCGCCCTCCGAGGTCATGGCCCGCTGGGGCGAGCTGGGCGCCTCGTTGTGCGTGGTCACCCGCGGCGAGCACGGCGTCGTCTTCCGCGTCACAGCGACCGAGGAGGAGGGCAGCGCGGCCACCACGGCCGAGCGGGTCGTCGACACCGTCGGCGCCGGCGACTCCTTCATGGCCGGGCTCATCTCCGGCCTGCTGGCCTCCGGGCTGCTGGGTGACCCGGATGCGCGCACACGCCTCGCGGGGGCGACACTGGAGCAGGTGCGCCCCGCCGTGGACCGCGGCGTGGCCACCAGCGGGATCACGGTCGGCAAGGCCGGCGCGTACGCCCCCAGCCTCGACGAGCTGTGACCCGCTGACGCCACCACCACCAGCGGCGCCCGCCCGTCGGCACCGCGAGAGCCGCAGAACGGAGCCGAGGAGCCCGATGCCCGAGTCTGACCTCAGCACTGAGCCCGATATCCGCACTGAGCCCGATCTGGGCACCCAGCCCGATATCAACGCTGAGCCCGATATCAACTACGCCGACCTGCTGCCGATCGGCCCGGACCAGACCGAGTACCGCCTGCTCACCACCGAGGGCGTGACCACGGTCGAGGGACCGGGGGGACGCACCTTCCTCCAGGTGGAACCCACTGCGCTGCGGACGCTCACCGAGACCGCGATGCACGACATCGCGCACTACCTGCGGCCCGCCCACCTGGCCCAGCTTCGTCGCATCATCGATGACGCCGAGGCGAGCAACAACGACAAGTTCGTGGCCCTGGACCTGCTCAAGAACGCCAACATCGCGGCCGGTGGTGTGCTGCCGATGTGCCAGGACACCGGCACGGCGATCGTCATGGGCAAGCGCGGCCAGCACGTCCTCACGTCGGGCTCTGACGAGCGCGCGATCGCCGGAGGTGTCTACGACGCCTACACCCGTCTCAACCTGCGCTACTCGCAGATGGCGCCGATCACGACGTGGGAGGAGAAAAACACCGGCTCCAACCTTCCCGCGCAGATCGAGCTCTACGCCGACACGACCGAGGGCCACGAGACGGCATACAAGTTCCTCTTCATGGCCAAGGGCGGTGGCAGCGCCAACAAGTCGTTCCTGTACCAGGAGACCAAGGCCGTCCTGAATCCTGAGCGCATGCTGGCCTTCCTCGACGAGAAGCTGCGCAGCCTCGGGACGTCCGCCTGCCCGCCCTACCACCTGGCCATCGTCATCGGCGGCACCAGCGCCGAGTTCGCCCTGAAGACAGCGAAGTACGCCTCAGCCAAGTACCTCGACGAGCTGCCTCGGGAGGGGTCTCTCTCGGCCCACGGCTTCCGCGACACCGAGCTCGAGGAACAGGTACTTGAGCTCACCCGCAACTTCGGCATCGGCGCCCAGTTCGGTGGCAAGTACTTCTGCCACGACGTCCGCGTCGTCCGGCTCCCCCGCCACGGCGCCTCGCTCCCGATCGCCATCGCCGTCTCCTGCTCGGCCGACCGCCAGGCCCTCGGCAAGATCACGCCCGAGGGTGTGTTCATCGAGGTGCTGGAGAAGGACCCGGCCCGGTTCCTGCCCGACACGACGGACGAGCACCTCGAGGACGAGGGCGACGACGTCGTGCGGATCGACCTCAACCGGCCGATGGACGAGATCCGCGAGGAGCTCACGAAATACCCTGTCAAGACACGGCTTTCGCTCTCAGGTCCCCTGATCGTCGCCCGCGACATCGCGCACGCCAAGATCAAGGAACGGCTCGACGCCGGCGACGGCATGCCGCAGTACCTCAAGGACCACGCCGTCTACTACGCCGGTCCCGCCAAGACTCCCGAGGGCTATGCGAGCGGCTCCTTCGGGCCGACGACGGCCGGTCGAATGGACTCCTACGTCGACCAGTTCCAGGCCGCCGGCGGCTCGATGGTCATGCTGGCCAAGGGCAACCGCTCCAAGCAGGTCACCGACGCGTGCGACGCCCACGGCGGCTTCTACCTCGGGTCGATCGGTGGTCCGGCCGCTCGGCTCGCCCAGGACTGCATCAAGTCGGTCGAGGTGCTGGAGTACCCCGAGCTCGGCATGGAGGCCGTCTGGAAGATCGAGGTCGAGGACTTCCCGGCGTTCATCGTGGTCGACGACAAGGGCAACGACTTCTTCGCCTCCACCATCAAGCCGATGGCCATGTCCATCCCCAAGCGACCGGGACTCCTGTGACCGACAATGCTGCTGTGACCGAAGGCGCCACTCCCGCCAAGGGATTCGACGACCTGTTGGCCGCCAATGAGACGTTCGCCGCCCGCTTCACCCTCGGCGGCTTCGATGGCATCGCGCACCGCGGTGTCGCAGTGGTCACCTGCATGGACTCGCGCATCGATCCGTTGCGCATGCTCGGCCTGTCCCCCGGAGACGCCAAGATCTTTCGCAACCCGGGTGGCCGCATCACCGCCAACGCGCTCGAGGCCCTCGTCCTCGGCGTCCACCTGCTCGGGGTCGAGCGCATCCTCATCGTCCCCCACACCAGGTGCGCCATGGCCAGCAACACCGAGGCCGAGCTGCGTGAGCGGGTCGGCGCCTCAGCGGGTCAGGACGCATCGTGGCAGGGCTTCCATGTCATCGACAACCAGCACGAGGCACTGCTCGCGGACGTGCGCGCTGTCCGGTCGCACCCGCTCATCGGTGACCAGGTCGCGGTCGGCGGCTTCATGTACGACGTCGACACGGGTCTGCTCGACCAGGTCGTCTGACCTCAGGCCAGGGCGACGGTGACGTCGATGTTGCCGCGGGTGGCCTTGGAGTAGGGGCATCGCTCGTGCGCCGCGTCGACCAGCTGTCGTGCGGTGCCGCGATCGAGCGACGGCACGGTGGCGACGAGCGCGACTGCGAGGCCGACTCCCGTGTCCGTCTTCCCGAGGGTCACGGTGGCGGTCACGGTCGAGTCCGACGTGTCCAGCCCCATCGCGGTCGCCACCGAGTTGAGCGCATTGCCGAAACAGGCGGCATAGCCGGCGGCGAAGAGGGTCTCGGGGTTGGCCTTGGGGTTCGCCTTGCTGCCGGGCTTGCCCAGCTTGAGGTGGACGACGCCGTCCTCGCTCGAGACATGGCCCGCGCGGCCACCCTGGGCCGTCGCGGCGATGGAGTAGAGCGGTTCGGTCAGTGACTCGTGGGGCATGGCGCTCGCCTTTGGGATCGGGTGACGGGTGGTGCCATCCTCGACTCACGCTGCCGGACCTGACAACTGCCGCCAGGCCGCGGGCATTCCGACGCGGGACGATTCTGCCCACTCGGACACGCACCAGTCCCGCCCGATCTAGGCTGACCCCATGCCGACGCCGGTGCGCTACCTCGTCATCGGCGGCGGGATCATCGGGCTGGCCGTCGCCGAACGGCTGTGCCGCGAGCACCCTGAAGCCCACATCACGCTGGTGGAGAAGGAAGAACACTGGGCCGCCCACCAGACCGGACGCAACAGCGGGGTGATCCACTCCGGCCTCTACTACCCGCCGGGCTCGAAGAAGGCACTGATGTGCCGCACCGGCGCAGCGTCCATGGTCGCCTTCGCGCAGGAGGAGGGCATCGCCCACGAGATCTGCGGCAAGCTCGTCGTGGCCACCCGTGAGGACGAGCTGCCCGGGCTCACACGGCTGCAGGAGCGGGGGATCGCCAACGGTCTCGAGGTCACCCGGCTCACCGGCGAGCAGGCCAGGGAGCACGAGCCGCACGTCAGTGCCGTCGCGGCCCTGCACGTGCCCGCGACCGGGATCATCGACTACCGCGCGGTCTGTGCGGCCCTGGTGCGGCGTCTCGAGAGCGCCGGCGCCAGCCTGGTGCTCGGTGCCGAGGTTCTCGGGGCGGTGCGTTCCGGCTCCACGACCATCGTGCGCACCACCGCCGGCGACATCGCCGCTGACCACGTCGTCGCCTGTGCCGGCCTGCACTGCGACGAGGTCGCCCGCCGCCTGGGACACCAGCCCTCCGCCCGGATCATCCCGTTCCGCGGTGAGTACTTCGAGCTGCGGCCCAAGGCCACCCACCTGGTCCGCAACCTGATCTACCCGGTGCCCGACCCGGACTTCCCGTTCCTCGGGGTGCACCTCACCCGCGGCATCGGTGGGCACATCCACGCAGGGCCCAACGCCGTGCTCGCCTTCGCGAGGGAGGGGTACGACTGGCGCACCGTCAAGGTCCGCGAGCTGCGCGACACCCTGACCTACCCCGGCTTCTGGCGGCTCGCCGCGCGCCACTACCGCGCGGGGTCAGCCGAGATCGCCCGCTCACTGTCCCGGCACCGGTTCGCCGAGAGCCTGCGTCGCCTCGTCCCGGATGTGCAGGACGACGACCTCGTCCCGGCCCCGGCGGGGGTGCGGGCCCAGGCCATGAAACGCGATGGTTCGCTGGTCGACGACTTCCTCATCGAGCGGTCCGGGTCGGTGGTCCACGTCCTCAACGCCCCGTCGCCGGCCGCGACCAGCGCGCTCGAGATCGCGCGGCACATCGTCGGCCTCCTCGACGAATCCGCCTAGCCCACAACGCTTTTCAGGACACGGAGTATGCCGGGTGGTGACCACCCGGCATACCCCACCTGTGCGTGTGGTGGCCTAGAGGGACAGGCGCGCCCTGACGACCTCGACGAGGCGGTCGGCGACCGCCTGGGCCTGCTCCTGCTCGCCGGCCTCGACCATGACGCGGACGACGGGTTCGGTCCCGGACTTGCGCAGGAGGACCCGACCGGTGCCGGCGAGGGCCTCTTGCTCGGTCTTGACGGCCTGCTGGAGCTCCTCGTCGGACTCGACGCGAGACTTGTCGACGCCCTTGACGTTGATGAGCACCTGCGGGAGGCGTCGCATGACGGTGGCCAGCTCCGAGAGCGGCTTGCCGGTCGCCTTGACCCGGGCAGCCAGCATGAGTCCGGTGAGCACGCCGTCGCCGGTCGTGCCGTGGTCGAGGAAGATCACGTGGCCGCTCTGCTCGCCACCCAGGGACAACGAGGCGGCCCGCATCTCCTCGAGGACGTAGCGGTCGCCGACCGCCGTCTGGCGGACGGAGACGCCCTCGCGCTCCATCGCCTGGATCAGTCCGAGGTTGCTCATCACGGTGGCGACGAGGGTGTCCTGGACGAGGGTGCCGCGCTCCTTCATGTCCAGGGCCAGGATCGCCATGATCTGGTCACCGTCGACCTCGGTGCCGCTGGCGTCCACCGCGAGGCAGCGGTCGGCGTCGCCGTCGTGGGCGATGCCGAGGTCGGCCCCGCGGGCACTCACAGCGGCCTTGAGGTGGTCCAGGTGGGTCGAGCCGTAGCCGTCGTTGATGTTGAGGCCGTCGGGCTCGGTGCCGATCTCGTAGACCTCGGCACCCGCGAGCCGGAACACCTCGGGCGAGACAGAGCTGGCTGCACCGTGGGCGCCGTCGATCACCACCTTGATGCCGTCGAGCCGGTTGGGCAGGACGGTGAGCAGGTGGGAGATGTAGCGGGTGTGTCCGTCAGGCATGGTGACGACGCGACCGATGTCGGCACCGGTGGGTCGCTCCCAGTGCTGGTCCAACCGGGCCGCGATCTCGTCCTCGATCTGGTCGTCGAGCTTGTGTCCACCCGCGGCGAAGAACTTGATCCCGTTGTCGGGCATCGCGTTGTGCGACGCCGAGAGCATCACGCCGAAGTCGGCGTGGGTGTCGGCCGTGAGGAACGCGATGGCCGGCGTCGGCAGGACGTTGGCGTGGTAGACGTCGACACCCGCTGAGGCGAGGCCCGCGATCACGGCTGCGGAGAGGAACTCCCCCGAAGCCCGCGGATCCCGGCCGACGACGGCCTTGGGGCGACGGCCGGCGCGGCGAGCGTTGTCACCCAGGACATGGGCGGCGGCCACGCTGAGGCGCAGCGCCAGCTCGGCCGTGATGTCGACGTTCGCGAGCCCGCGAACGCCATCGGTACCGAAGAGTCGTGCCGTGGTGGGCATGAAGGGGAAGCCTTTCCGACGATCAGGGTGCGCGCCCGGCATACCTCGCCGGTCTGGTCCGGGCGCACGCACGCAACTGGGCCGAACCTACTCCTGCAGACGCCGAAGGCGGCACCCGAGTTGTCGGGTGCCGCCTGTGGCAGTGCTGCTGGCAGGAGCCAGGATCAGCGCTTGCTGTACTGGGGTGCCTTGCGGGCCTTCTTGAGACCAGCCTTCTTGCGCTCGGGGACGCGGGAGTCGCGCTTGAGGAAGCCGGCCTTCTTGAGTGCCGGACGGTTCAGCTCCTCGTCGATCCCGTTGAGCGAGCGGGCGACGCCGAGGCGGACCGCGCCGGCCTGGCCGGAGGGGCCACCACCGTGGACGCGCACGAGGATGTCGTACGCACCATCGAGCTCGAGCAGCGTGAGCGGCTCGTTGACGATCTGCTGGTGGACCTTGTTCGGGAAGTACTGCTCGAGCGTGCGCCCGTTGATCTTCCAGTCGCCGGTGCCGGGGACGATGCGCACGCGGGCGATGGCCTGCTTGCGTCGGCCGGTGGCGGCACCGGGCGCGGTCGCGCTGGCGCGACGCGTGGGCTCGTCGGAAACGGGGCCCTCGGACTCGGAGGTGTACTCGGTCAGCTCGACCTCGTCACCCTCGACAGGGGTCTCAGTGTTGATGTCAGTCACAACAAATCCTTACTGGGAGACCTGGGTGATCTCGAACGGGACGGGCTTCTGGGCGCTGTGCGGGTGCTCGGATCCGGCGTAGACCTTGAGGTGGGTCAGCTGCTCACGACCGAGCGTGGTGTGCGGGAGCATGCCGCGAACGGCCTTCTCCACGGCCTTGGCCGGACTCTTGGCGAGCAGCTCCGTGTAGGAGGTGCTCTTGAGGCCGCCCGGGAAGCCGGAGTGGCGGTAGGCCTTCTTCTGCTCGAGCTTGGCGCCGGTGAGGGCGACCTTCTCGGCGTTGATGATGATGACGAAGTCGCCACCGTCAACGTGCGGCGCGAACGTGGTCTTGTGCTTGCCGCGCAGGAGGATCGCGGTCTGGCTCGCCAGCCGACCCAGGACGATGTCCGTGGCGTCGATGACGTGCCAGGTGCGAGTGACCTCGGCCGGCTTGGGGGTGAAGGTGCGCAAGGTAATGGCCCTTTACTGCTGGTGAAGTGATGGTGATGGACTCGTATGCCGTGTGCGCCCGAGGCGCGCGGCCCTTGCGGACCGGTGGGTGAGCGCCTTCCGAGGGCGCACGGCACAACAGTGCTCAAGTTTACGGGCAAGCCGCTGTGCACCCAAATCGCCTCTCTAGCGGCCTGAAACAGCCCCTGACCTGCACCGATGCCTGTGCACATTTCCTGTGCAGAACACTTGTGCAAACGAAGTGTGCAAAGGTATTGTGCACGTATGGCCAACTCTCGCACCCAGATCGGCGACCAGACCGGGCTCCGCCTGGACGCCGCCGCACTGAAGGTCCTCGCCCACCCCCTGCGCTCCCGGCTGCTCAGTGCGCTGCGTATCGACGGCCCGGCCACCGCGACCGACCTGGCCACCCGCCTCAAGACCAACTCGGGCGCCACGTCCTACCACCTGCGCAAGCTCGAGGCGGTGGGTCTGGTCTCCGACACCGGTGACGGCGAGGGCAAGCGTCGGCTGTGGAAGGCCGCGACCGACTTCCACACCTGGGACGCCAGCGACTTCGCCGGCGACGAGGACTCCGAGACCGCGCTCGGCTGGCTGGTCCGCGACTACGCCCGCCACTTCGCCCAACAGTTCGAGCGGTGGCTCGACGTGCAGGACACGTGGCCGCTGGAGTGGCGTGACGCTGCCGGGATGAGTGACAACTTCATCGTCGCGACCCCCGAGCAGGTCGAGCAGCTCAAGGTCGAGGTCGACGAGCTGCTCCTCAGGTACCGCCGCGTCGGACAGGGCAACCCCACAGCCCGACGGCTGGCCGTCTACTCCGCCGTCTACCCGCTCGACCTGGACAGGACACCGCGATCATGAACGCCAAGGCCCACGACACAGACACCGGCGCCTCCCACGGGGTCGTCAGCGCTCGCTCCGCCCGACGCACCCTGCTGATCCTGAGCTTCACCCGCTGGTTCCCGGTGGGGCTGGTCATCGGCGTGACAGCGCTGCTTCCCCTCCAGCGAGGGCTGAGCCTGGTCGAGATCGGGATCATCTTCTCGATGCAGGGTTTCGTCGTGCTGGGGCTCGAGCTGCCGACCGGTGGCTTCGCCGACGCCCTCGGGCGTCGTCCGGTCCTGCTCGCCGCTGGCGTGGTCGCGCTGATCTCGGGAGTGCTGTTCATCACCGCTGACACCTTCGGCATGTTCATCGTCGCGATGCTGCTGCAGGGCGTCTTCCGTGCCCTGGACTCGGGCCCGTTGGAGGCCTGGTACGTCGACACCGCCCAAGCGGACGACCCGGACGTCAAGGTGGAGGACGCCCTGTCCAAGGCCGATACCGTGCTCGGCCTGGGCATCGCCGCCGGCGCCCTCATCTCGGGCGGTCTGATCGCCTGGCACCCGTTCGCGCCGACCAGCGCCCTCGAGCTCCCCTACTGGATCGCGATCGGCCTCAACGTCGTCCACCTCGGGGCCATTGCCCTGCTGGTGCGCGAGAAGCGGACCCACGTCGATGCCACCGGCGCCCGCCGGGCGCTGCACTCGGCCAAGGCAGCCCCCGCCGTCGTGGCAGACGGGCTGCGCACGCTCGGTCGCTCGCGCGTGCTGCTCGCGCTGGTCCTCGTGGAGGTGTTCTGGGCCGTCGGGATGATCGCCTTCGAGACCCTCATGCCCGTGCGGCTCGCCGAGCTCGTCGGCGGCGAGGAAGAGGCCGGTGCGCTGATGGGCCCCGTCTCCTCGGCCGCCTGGGCCCTGTTCGCCCTCGGCGCCTTCGTCGCGGGCCTGTCCGCGAAGCGGATCGGCGTGGGCTGGACCGCCCTGCTCGCCCGCATCCTCAACGGCGCGTTCGTGGTCGTCATGGGCCTCATGCTCGGGCCGATCGGGCTGATCTCGGCCTTCTTCATCACCTACACGCTGCACGGTTCTGGTGGTCCGGTGCACATGACGCTGCTGCACCGTCAGGCCGAGGCTCGCAACCGCACCACGGTGCTGTCGATGAACTCGATGATCGCCGGCGGTGCATACAGCCTCGGGCTGCTCGCGCTCGGGCCGCTCGCCGAGCACGCCTCGACCGCCACGGCAATCATCGTCGCGGGAGCCTTCAGCATCCTCGGCGCGGCCCTCTACATCCCCGCGATCCGCCAGGAGCGTGCAGGGCGGATCCCTGTCGAGGAGCTGGTCCCGGGCGTGGATGCCGACGAACCTGTCACCGCGTAGTCGACGTGACCCGGCCCACGGCCACCGCGGTCCGAGCGCCCGTCCGTCCTCTCCCCTGCACCGCACGGGAGAGGATGGACGCATGCGCAGATTCCTTCTCGGACTCGTCACCGGGTTGCTCGCCGCCGTTCTCCTGCTTGCCACGGGAGCCGTGCTCCTCGCGCGCTCAGTCCCCCAGGACCAGCCGCCAGCCAGCGCTCCGCCAGTGGCGATCCCGGGCGCACCCTCACGGCTCGAGCAGGGACAGACGTGGCTGTCGACCGTCGCCTTCGACAGCGCCGCCGTCCTGACGGCTGACGGCCCGCTCACCGACGTGCGCGCCACCGGGCGCGAGGTGAGCCTCACGGGTGACGGCCTCACCGCGGGCAGCCTGACCATCGACGCCGTCCTCCCGTTCAGCTCCGCCGCCTCGCAGGTTGGCGCCGGCGTGGACCTGTATGCCGCGCAGTCAGGTCGGGCCGGACTGCGCCGGACCGTCACGTTGCTCGGCCGTGACGTGCCGGTGACCGCGACGGGCACGGTGCGGGCCGAGAACGGTCTGCTCGTGATCGAGCCCGAGACGGTGGACCTGGGTGGTCCGGACCTGCTCGACAACGCGGCCTCGGCCGCGGTGCGGCAGCTCGTGACCGTCCGCCAGCAGGTCAAAGGACTTCCGCAGGGCATGCGGCTGACCCGCGTCGAGGTGGTCGCCGGAGGGTTCCGAGTGCACCTCGAGGGCCGTCGCATCGCCCTCGTCGGCTGACTGCCGAAGCATCCCTGACAGGGTCCGAGTCCAAAGTCGGAACCGTCCGATGTCGAGAACTGGCTCACGGCTCCGTCCTCCTCCTGAAAGGCCCACTTGGCACCGTCACAGGAAAGAGCGAGCACACCATGAATGCCCACGAAGTCTCCGAGGTCCTTGCCAAGCCGATCGCCCACGAGCTCCTGACTGGGCCACACCTGGCCCGACTCGCCTACACCGGTCTCGACGGAGCACCCCGCGTGGTGCCCATCGGCTTCCTCTGGAACGGTCGCGAGCTCGACATCTGGACCGTGCCCGGTTCGGCCAAGGTCAGGGCGCTGGCCGCGGACCCGCGGGTCGCCATCACCATCGACACGACAGGCATGCCGCCACGGGTGCTCCTGCTGCGGGGCACCGTCACCCTCACGACCATCGACGGCGTGCCTGATGGCTACATCGAGGCCGGACCCAAGGCGGTGCCGGCCGACCAGATGCGGCAGTGGGAGGCGGGAGCGCGAGCGCTCTACGACCAGATGGTGCGGGTTCGGGTCGCACCGCACTGGGCCAAGCTGCTCGACTTCGAGACGACCATCCCCCAGGCCGTCCAGGAGCTCGTCGACGCCAAGGCAGCCCAGCAGTCCTGACCCCACGGAAGGTCGTGGTCGCGGGCTAGATCCGTGCCGGTTGGGGATCGGATAGGTCGCCGGCACCCTCCTGCGTCGGGGCGAGGCCGGCCCGGCGCAGGTCGCGTGAACCACGGACCAGCATCGGTGCGAGCGACGCGAGCGCCATCACCACCGCTGCCACGACGATGACTCGTCCGGTGCCGAACGTGTGGGCGAGGGGTCCGGCGAGCGCGTTCCCGGCCGGGATGGCCACGAACGACGTGAGGATGTCCCAGGACGACACCCGCGCGAGCACCGCGTGCGGGACCCCGTCCTGCAGCGCCGTGTCCCAGCAGACCGAGAAGTACATCAGCCCACCGAAGGCGACGACGGCGGCGCCGATGACCACGACGAGGTCTCCCGGCCAGGCGAAGGCCGCGGCGAACAGCGACATCAGGGCCACGCACGGCCAGCCCACGAACAACGGCCGGCTGGGCGGCAGCCGCAGCGCGAGCAGGCCGCCCACCAGTCCCCCGGCGCCGGACGCGGCGGAGATCCAGCCCAGTGCGGTCGGCCCGCCGAGGTCGCGCACGGCGATCACGTCGATCAGCACCACCACGGCGCCAAAGGCAGCGTGGTATGCCGTCGCGGCCAGCAGCCCGGCCAGCAGCCAGCTGCGGCTGGTCACCTCGCGCCAGCCCTCCCGCAGCTCGGCGACCATGCCGACCCGGGGAGCGCGTGGGGCCGCGACACGGATGGCTGCGACGGTGGCCGCCGACACGAGGAACGAGACCGCGTTGACGACGAACGCCCACGGCGCCCCCGCCCAGGCGACGAAGACACCCGCCGCCGCCGGCCCGAGGATGAAGGCCGAGTTCTGCAGGATGTTGAGCGTGGCGTTCGCCGCGTGCCGCCGGTCGACCGCGACGAGCAGCGGCCGCAGCGAGACGAAGGCCGGACCGAAGAACGCCGCCGCGCCGCCGGTCACGGCCGCCAGTGCGCACAGCACCGTCAGGCTGTCCTGACCGGTGGCAAAGTAGCCCGCGGTGGCCAGGGCGCTCAGTGCCCGCACCAGGTCGCTGACCACCATGATCCGGCCGGGCGGGAGGCGGTCCGCCCACACGCCACCGAGCAGGGTGCCAGCAAGGCGAGCCGCCATCGTGGCCGCGAGGACGAGCCCGAGCTCGCTGGCGCTGCCGCCTCCCGCCACGATCGCGACGGCGAGTGCGATCGGGGCGAACGCGTCGCCGAACCACGAGAGTCCCTGGCCCGCGGCCAGCAGCCGGAAGCCCGAGGAGGGAGTGGAGTTCGTGTCCATGCGAAGATAGTAGTACGACGTCTAACTATCTGTCATCTAATTTTCAGACGGTATCCAGATCTGCCACACTGGTCCCATGGCCAAGCAGCGGGAGAAGGACTGGGTGGACCAGCACGTCGAGCGCTGGCGTCGGACGTTCCGGGGTTTCGACCCCGAGGTCGAGGGCGCGGTCGTCCGGATCGGAGCGATCAACCGCCACGTGAAGCGGGCCAACGCCGCCGCGTTCGGCGAGCTCGGGCTGGGGCCGGCCGAGTACGACACCCTGCACACCCTGCTCGTCCAGCCCGAGCCGAACGAGACCACCCCTGCCCAGCTCGCCGAGGCCTGCCACGTCACGCGGGCAGCGATGACCTCACGGCTCGACCGGCTGGTCGAGCTGGCCTATGTCACCCGCGAGAGCGATCCGCTCGACCGGCGACGGATCATCGTCCGGCCCACCCAGGCGGGTCGCACCGTGTGGAAGCAGGCCCTCGAGCTCGCTGTCGTCCGTGAGAAGCAGACCTTGGCGGTCCTCAGCGAGGCCGAGAAGGTCCAGCTCAACACCCTCCTGCGCAGGATCGTCCTCGGCCTCGAGACCTGACCGTCCTTCAACCCACCCCTCCAGCAACCTTTGCTAGCAAGGGAAACTCGTTGACGGACAGGCAGCAACCTGTCCGCCGAGCAGGAACCCTTGCTAGCAAAGGTTCCTGCTCGGGAGCCAGTGGTCAGGGCTGGAGGAACACCGCCACAGTGCGCGGCGGCACGGTCGCGGTCCCGGCCGCGGCGTTCCACGTCGCGGTCTTGACCACTGCGTCGGACCCGCCCTGCTGCACCGGCGACAGCGCGAGCGCGGCTCCGGCCAGTCCGGGGACCTTCTGGGTCACGGCGGTCGGCGACGCGTTGAACACCACGACGAGGCCCTTGAGCTGCGGGTCGGCGTCGGCTCCCACGGTGTCGTCGATCCGCATGGCGATCACCCCGGGGTGGGCGTCGGCCGTGCCGCTCGCGGGGAACGACACCTTGGCGTTGATGGCCGAGGCCGTGCCGAGGCGGAACAGCTTCGTCGAGAACCGCAGCCGCAGCAGGTCCTGCGCCTGGGCCGTGGCCGTCTGCACGTCAGCAGCCGCCGGCTTGAGCGCAGCGTTGCCGAGCAGCGGCTTCTGGAACGACCACTTCGCCTCGTTGTCCGCCTTCAGCGGCAGCCCGTGGCCGAAGCCGTTGTCGGCTCCTGTCCAGTCCAGGGTGTTGAACCAGTCGGAGCTGTCATAGCTGTTGCGGTCCAACGACTTCGAGCGCAGCAGGTCGGCGCCGGCGTGCCAGAACGACGGCGTCTGCGACAACGCTGTGGTGGACAGCGACAGGGTGTTCATCCGGACGCGGTCCGACATCGAGGTCGCCACTGGCAGCTTGTAGGTCAGGCTGTCGAACAGCGTCTCGTTGTCGTGGGCGTCGACATAGGTGATCACCTCGTCGGGCTGGTCGGCGTAGCCCGCTGGCGACCCGTTGTAGTCGACCTTCTCGCCCGTGACCACCGCGCCGGTGTCGTTGAGCCGGAACGAGAAGGACCTCAGGTTGCCGGCCAGTCCCAGCTGGACGAGATCGGTGTCGTGCTCGAGCCGCTGGGACGCGTCGGGGTTGGCGACCGCGTCCCCGTTGGGATCGGTCGCCTCCCCGCTCCCGAATCCCTGCACCCGCGGGTTCTCGTCGAACGGCCCGCCGCCCCGCACGGCATCACGCAGCCGGTCGGAGAAGGTCCCGATGTGGGTGCCGCCGAGCTGCCCCTGGGTGGCCTGGACGAAGCGCGCGTTGTTGGCCACCTCGCCGAAGTTCCAGCCCTCGCCGTAGAGATAGACCGCCTTGCCGTCGACGCCGTCCCGCTTGAGGGTGAGCTTGTCGAGAGCAGCACGCACGGCCAGCATGTTCGCCTTCGAGTGGTGGCCCATCAGGTCGAAGCGGAAGCCGTCCACCTTGTAGTCGCGGGCCCAGAGCACCACCGCGTCGACCATCGCCTTCTGGGCCATGGCGTGCTCGGTGGCAACGTTCTGGCAGCACGTCGAGGTCTCCACTGCCCCAACGGAGTTGAGCCGCTGGTAGTAGCCCGGCACCACCTTGTCGAGCACGCTCGTCGAAGCCTGCCCCGAGGTGGGGGTGTGGTTGAACACCTGGTCCAGCACGACGCGCAGGCCGTCCTGGTGGATGGCACCGACCATGGTGCGGAACTCGGCGACCCGGGCTCCCCCATCGGCCTTGGCGGCCGTCGAGGCGTACGAGCCCTCGGGCGCCATCCAGTGCCACGGGTCGTAGCCCCAGTTGAAGGCGTCCTTGGCCCGGATCGGCTCGATGCAGGCCTGCTGCTGCTCGCTGTCCGGTGCGAACGACCTGAGGTCGCACGCAGGGGTCGACTGCTTCGCCGGGTCCTCCGGGATCGAGGCGATGTCGAAGGTCGGCAGCAAGTGCACCGTGTTGAGCCCCGCCGACGCAAGGGCCTTGAGGTGCTTGGTGCCGTTGCCGTTCTCCGCGAACGCGAGGTAGGAACCGCGGTTCTCGGCGCTCACCGTCGAGTCGTTGACGGAGAAGTCGCGCACCTGGAGCTCGTAGATCGTCGAGTCGACGTCCTGCTTCAGCACCGGCGACTTCGCCGTCCGCCACAGCGACGGCTGGTATGCCGTGTCCTTGAGGTCCACGGCCACCGACCGGGTCGAGTCCAGCGTCAGCGCGACCGAGTACGGGTCGGTCACCTGGGTCGTCTCGACCTTCCCCGTGCTGGGCACGTAGACGGTCACCTCGTAGAGGTAGCGCGCGTTCCGTACGCCGGCCGAGCCGGACCACGAGCCGTCGGACGCGCGGGTGAGGTGGGTGCGCGTGGCCGCGCTCGCCGGCGCGTCACCGGCCGCGCCCGGGGCCCACGTCAGCAGGTCCACCTTCTGCGCGGTCGGCGCCCAGATCCGGTAGGACGGTGACCGGCCGCCGAAGGTGACGCCGTAGGCACGCGTACCGGCGTCCGCGGCATACAGGTCGTCGAGGACGTAGGCGATCTGCACACCGGTGGCGTCGAGCACGCGGTTGAGCGTGTCGTACATCCCGACGGCCACCTGCCCCTTGAGGATCTCGGGCACCAGCCTGGCGGTCTTGCGGTCGACTCGGAGGGCGAGGTAGCCCTTCAGCTCGGGGTGCGTGGCCACGACCGAGGCGGACAGCCCGTCGGGGTCGTAGCGCAGCGGTGCCGTCGTACCCCCGGTGATCGCCTCGGCGTCCACCGTCAGGCCACCGTTCGGCGACCAGGTGAGGCCCCACTTCAGCAGTCCGGGGTCGACCCCGGCCGGGACCATGTCGGCGGGCCAGGCCAGCAGGTCACGCCCCACCCACACGGCACGCTGCTTGGTCAGGTCCGGGGCGGCCCCCGGCCTGGTCACCGTCGTCGTGATGGCGTGCGTCGCGAGGACGTACGAGATGGTGACGAGCAGGCCGTCCGAAGGCACGGTGAGGCTGACGTTGCCGCCGTTCGGGGCACCGCCCGCCCCGTAGTTCTCGTCCCACGACAGGCCGTGCGCCACCTTGAACTCATAGACACCGGCCGGGATCTGGTTGGTCGCCCACGTGTAGGTGCCGTCGCCGTCGGGGTCCTGCAGCCACGGCTTCATGCAGTCAGGACTCCAGTCGGTGCAGCCGGCCGGCCCACCCACCTCGGACTGGAAGCTGCCGGGCGCGGTGATGATCGGACCCTGCGCATCGGACGTGATCCAGTGCGTCGCCTCGTCGTAGTAGAAGCTCACCTTGCCACTGGGGGGCACGGTGTAGGAGATGTTGTCGCCGCCCGGGCGTCCACCGGCTCCGTAGTTGACGTCCCACGTCCTGTTGAGCGCGGCCTTGTAGGCGAACTCCTGCCCGACGGGCAGCTGGTACGTGCCCTTCCAGATCTGGTCGGCCGCGCCGAGGGACAGCTGGGCCTGGTCGCACCACGGCGCCCAGTCCTCGCCGGTCCCGTCGGCCTTGACGCAGCCCATCTCGCTGTTGTGGTCACCAGCCGCGGCAACAGCGTTGGGCTGGGTCACCGGACCCACGCCACCTCCGCCGCCACCGGCGGCCTTCGGGTCACCGACGACGCCATAGCTCGACGAGGCCGACACGTGGCCCACCGAGTCCTTGGCCACCGCGCGGTACTCCACAAGAGTGCCCTTGGGCCACGCCGTCGTGTCGCGCAGGTCGTGGAAGACGCGGTATGGCGCGTTGTCGTCTGTACCGAGCTTGGTCCAGGAAGTGGTCCCCACCGGTCGGGCGAGGAACGACACCTGGGCGAACGTGTTCGTCGTGATCGCGGCGCCGACCTCGGCGCGTCCGCCGACGACCGCACCGGCGCTCGGCGAGGTCAGGAAGACCGGCGGTGCCGACTTCGGCTTGTCCATCGGTGAGGTGGCCTTCCACACCGAGACCGACTGGGCGGGGACGGTCACGGTGAGCCGGCCGTCCTTGGCCGACCGTGCGGAGGTCGTGGCGCCATAGACCGGTGCGAAGGTCTGGTTGTGCCCGTAGGTCGCGAAGGTGGCCGACTTCGCGGCAGTGTCGTTGTTCAGCGCGACGACGTACTCGACACGCTGGCCCTGGTCGATCCGGGAGAACGCGAAGACGCCGGGCTTGCTGCTGGCATAGCGGTGCACCTGGGCGCCGTCGGTGAGCGCGGGGTTGGCCGCGCGCACGGCCGACAGCTCCTTGATGTGCTGGTAGAGCGGCGCGCTCGTGTTGAACCGGTCCTTGGCGCCGGAGGTGTCCCCGAGCACCTGCTCTGTCGCATAGCTGGGCACCTGCGTCGCGAACATGTCCTGGCGGGCAGCCTTGTCCCCGCCGGAGCCCATGAAGCCCTGCTCGTCGCCGTAGTAGGTGATCGGCTGCCCGCGGGTGAGGAACATCAGCGAGTCGGCGAGCTTCACTCGCCGCATCAGGTCGTCGTCGTTGGCACTCGGACCCTTGAGCAGCATCGCGACCCGGCCCATGTCGTGGTTGCCCAGGAAGGTGGGCAGCTCGTAGGCGTTGGAGTCGGTGTCGGTGTAGTAGTCGTCGTCGGCGTAGAGGTCGCGCAGGTCGGTGCCGGACTTGCCCTGCACCCAGTTGACCGACTGCGCCTGGAACCCGAAGTCCAGCGTGGCGGGCAGCCTGCCCTGGGTCGTGAACTCGGACATGTACGACGGACGGGAGTCGAAGACCTCGCCGAACATGAAGAAGTCGTCGTTGCCCTTCGCCTTCGCCTGCTCGAGCATCGCGGGGCTGAACGACTGCCAGAACTCCATGTTCACGTGCTTGACGGTGTCGATGCGGAACCCGTCGACGCCGAAGTCCACCCAGGCCTTGTAGATGTCCTCCATGCCCTGCTGCACGTCGAGCTGTTCGGTGAACAGGTCGTCCAGCCCGACGAAGTCGCCGTATTCGGAGGACTCACCGGCGAAGGTCGAGTCCCCACGGTTGTGGTAGTTGGTGCGGTCGTTCAGCCACGCCGGGACCTTGGCCGTCGCGTCGGCCGGGGTGTTGAACACCGGGGTGTATGGGAACGACGTCGCCGGGTCGAGCGCGGGGAAGTTGGGCTTGCCGGCGAACGTCTTGTCGTCGAAGACCGTGCCCGAGGCGTCCTTGTAGGGGTAGTCGGTCTTGTTGCGATAGGCGTACTGCCCCTCGGAGTAGTTGATGACGTCGGCAGTGTGGTTGGTGATGATGTCGAAGAAGACCTTCATCCCCTTGGCGTGCGCTGCCGAGATCAGTGCGGTCAGGTCGGCGTTCGTCCCGAGGTGGGGGTCGACCTGGGTGAAGTCGGTGATCCAGTAGCCGTGGTAGCCCGCGCTGTCGTTCGGCGGCGCACCCTGCACGGGGCGGTTCTTGAACGACGGCGTCAGCCAGATCGAGGTGGTGCCCAGGCCCTTGATGTAGTCGAGCTTCTGCGAGATCCCCTTGAGGTCGCCACCGTGGTAGTACCCGTTGTTGGTGGGGTCATAGCCCGTCTGGAACTTGTCCCCGGTCAGGCCGCCCTTGTCGTTCGCGGTGTCGCCGTTGGCGAACCGGTCGGCCATGACGAAGTAATAGCGCTCCTTGGTCAGGCCCGCACGCAGCGAGTTGCCGGCATACGCCTGGTCGGCCTTGATCGCGGGCCCGGACAGCTCGGTGGGCCGCATGCCGACCTGGTGCGACACGTCGTCGTAGGAGAACTCGACCGTGGCCGGGCCCTTGAGCACGAGCGGGATGTTGGCACCGTTCGCGGCACCCCCCGCGCCGTAGTTCTCGTCCCACGAGTGGTTGATGACGACCTTGAACTCGTAGCTGCCCGCGGGCAGCGAGAAGGTCCTGGCGTATGCCGTGGTGTTGCCGACCTGGGTCAGGTCCGTCGCCACGCACTCGGGCTTCCAGTCCTCCGGGCACCCGAGCTCGTCCTGGAGCGAGCCCGCGAGGGACGCCGTCCGCGGCGGTGGGTCCGCCGCCGCCGCGGGCCCGGCCGCGAGGGGCAGCCCCACTCCGGCGACGATGACGGCTACGCCACTGAGGGCAGCAACAAGGGACTTGGGTCGCGCCATGACAGCACCGTCCTGGTCAGCCAGCAAGGAGGGGGAACCTTGGCAATGTATTCCCGCTTGCGGCTGAGCGCGCGTCGAGATCTCAGCGAGCGCGAACGACCCTGCCCTCGTCCCACACCGGTTCGTCCGACTCGTAGACCCGGCCGTCCGCACCGAACACCAGGAAACGGTCGAAGCCCCGGGCGAACCACCGGTCGTGGGTGACCGCGATGACCGTCCCCTCGAAGGCCTCGAGCCCCTGCTCCAGTGCCTCGGCGGAGTGCAGGTCGAGGTTGTCGGTCGGCTCGTCGAGCAGCAGGCAGGTCGCACCAGAGAGCTCGAGCAGCAGGATCTGGAACCGCGCCTGCTGGCCGCCCGACAGCGATTCGAAGGTCTGCTCGCTGGCCCGGGCCAGGCCGTAGCGGTCCAGCACGCGGGCCGCCTCCTCGCGGGGTCGTCCGGTCCGGTGCTCGTCGCCGCGGTGCAGGATCTCCAGCAGGGTGCGGCCGAGCAGGGCGGGCTGCTCGTGGGTCTGGGCGAACCACCCGGGACGGACGCGCGATCCCAGCCGGAGCCGACCCGTGTGGGTCACCGGCGTGGGCTGGAGGTCGCCGACCGGGCGGTGCTCGGCGTCGGGGTCGCTGCCACCGCAGGCCACCAGCCGCAGGAAGTGCGACTTGCCGGAGCCGTTGCTGCCCAGCACCGCGACCCGCTCACCGAACCAGATCTCGAGGTCGAACGGCTTCATCAGGGTGCCGTTGGCCTTGGCCGCGTCAGCCGAAGGCATTCCAGCACTGAGCTCCAGGCTTTCGGCGATGACGGCGCGCTTGGCGGTGCGACCACCCTTGAGCCGCATGTTGACCTTCTGGCGCAACGGGGTCTCCTGCGGAGGACCGACCTCCTCGAACTTGCGCAGCCGGGTCTGGGCCGCGTGGTAGCGCGGCGCCATCCCGTCGTTGTACTTGGCCTTGACCTTGAGCATCTGCACCAGGTCGATGATCTTCTGGTGCTCCTCGTCCCAGCGACGGCGCAGCTCCTCGAGCCGGGAGTTCCGGTCCTCGCGGGCCTGCTGGTAGGTCGAGAACCGACCGGGGTGCACCCACAGCGTCGACCCGGCGCCACCGGGCTCGAGGGTCGCGATCCGGGTGGCCACCCGGTTGAGCAGCTCCCGGTCGTGGCTGACGAACAGCACCGTCTTGGGCGAGGCGATCAGCTGGTCCTCCAACCACCGCTTGGCCGGCACGTCGAGGTAGTTGTCCGGCTCGTCGAGCAGCAGCACCTCCTCGGGGCCGCGCAGCAGCGCCTCGAGGACCACCCGCTTCTGTTCCCCGCCCGAGAGGGTGGTGACCTTGCGCCACTGGGCCTTGTCGAACGGCATACCGAGGGCGGCCACCGTGCAGACGTCCCAGAGCGTCTCGTAGTCGTAACCACCCACGTCGCCCCACGAGACGAGGGCGTGCGCGTAGGCCATCTGGTCCGCCTCGCTGTCGCGCTCCATCATCAGCATCTCGGTGCGGTCGATCTCGGCCGCGGCGTTGCGCAGCGGTTCAGGCGCCACCGACAGGAGGAGGTCACGCACCGTCGACTCGTCGCGCACCTGCCCCACGAACTGGCGCATCACGCCGAGCCCACCCGAGCGGGTGACCGCGCCCTCGTGGGCGGCGAGGTCGCCGGCGATGATCCGCCCGAGCGTCGTCTTGCCGGTGCCGTTGGGACCGATGAGCGCCACCTTGGCGCCCTCCCCCACCCGCAACGAGACGTCGCTCAGCAGCGGCCTGCCGTCGGGCAGGGAGAAGTTCACGGTGTTGATGTCGAGGTGTCCCACGGGTCAAGGGTGCGGCACGCGACCCCCGCGCGTCACCTCAGTTGTCTGAGACCGGCCCAGCGGGTGCGAACGCGACGGCCACCGGCCGGTCGGCCGGGGCGAGGGTGGACGAACGGACTAGACGAACGTAAAGGCTTGACCAAGTTGGCAAGGGGCACTCCGCCGGGCCCCCGATCATGGAGAGTCGTCGAAAGGACATCCCCGTGACCCGCCCCGCCTCACCCGTCCGCCTCATGGCTATGGTCGCCCTCGTGGCGATCCTCGGTGCCGTCGGTGTGACCGTGGCAGGTCAGGCGCTGGCTGCTCCGCTGGCATCCGTGGACCGCTCGGGTCGCCCCGCCGCCGAGCGAGCGATGTGGGTCTGGGACACGTCCGACCCCCAGGCGATCGTCACCCTCGCGACCACCCGCGGCATCGGCCAGCTGTATGCCGCCGTCCCACCGCACGTGGACAGCTCGCCAAAGCTCGCCGAGCTGCAGCAGCTCGTCGCCCTCGCCGACGCGGCCGGGCTGCGCGTGGACGCCCTCGGGGGCGACCCCGGCTGGGTCGACAACCCCGCCTGGGTGGTCACCAACTGGCTGCAGCCGGCGCTGGCGACCGGCCTGTTCACCGGGGTCCACGTCGACATCGAGCCCTACACGACCGTTGCCTGGACGAAGAACCGCAAGGCCGTCATCAAGAAGTACCTCACCACCCTCGACACCCTCCGCACCGCCGCGACAGGCACGCCGATCGAGGCGGACATTCCCTTCTGGTTCGACGAGGTCGCGGCCAACAGCTCGACGCTGGACCGCGAGATCATGCGGCGCACCGATGCGGTCACCGTGATGGCCTACCGCAACCGCGCGGCCGGCCCCGACGGCACGATCGCCCTCGCGTCGGCCGAGGTCGCGGCTGGCGAGCAGCTCGGCCGGCCGGTGCGGATCGGTCAGGAGACGAACTTCCTCGGCACCGACCCGACCGAGGTCAAGCAGACCTTCCACGGCATGACGCTGGCGCAGATGGACGGCCAGCTGGTGCTGGTCCAGGACGCGTTCGCTGCCTCACCCGCGTTCGCCGGTCTCGCCATCCACGACGCGCTCGGCTACGCCGCCATCACCAACTGACAGGTCTGCACCTCGGCCCAGAGCACCTCAGCCGAGGCTGCGCCGAACCCGCGACTCGCGGGCGCGGACAGCAAGCCCGGCGTCGTCGGGGTAGACGACCTCCTCGAGCGACAACCCGTGCGGGGGCATCACCACCACAGCGGCGTCCCGGACCGCGGCCCGCATGATCTCCGCGGGCCAGTCGACCCCCTTGCGCCCCTCTCCCACCGGCACCACCGCGCCCACGAGCGATCGCACCATCGAGTGGCAGAACGCGTCAGCCACCACGGTCGCCTCGAGCACGCCGTCTGGCCCACGCCGCCACGAGTAGTCGATCAGGGTGCGCACCGTCGTGGCACCCTCACGCCGCTTGCAGAAGGCCCCGAAGTCGTTGAGCCCCAACAGCTTCTGCGCGGCGGCATGCATGGCGTCGACGTCGAGCGCGCGGTCGCGGTCGCGCTTGAGGATGACCGTCTCACGGCGGCGCAGCGGGTCGGCCAGCTGGGGCTGGTCGGCCAGGCGGTAGAGATAGCGGCGCTGCAGCGCGGCAAACCGGGCTTCGAAGCCGTCCGCGGCGACCGCCACGGCCCGCACGCCGATGTCCGCAGGGAGTATGCCGCGCAGCCGGCTCAGTGCCGCCTGCTCAGGCGGCCGGGAGGATCGACCGGGCAGCGCCGACCAGGCGGCCGGGTCGGGGTCGAGGTGGGCGACCTGTCCACGGGCGTGGACACCGGCATCGGTCCGTCCCGCCACCGTCAGCCGGACCGGCTCGTCGGACCGCAGGATGGTGGTCAGGGCGGCGGACAGGGTGCCCTCGATGGTCCGCAGTCCGGGTTGGGTCGCCCAGCCGGAGAAGTCGGTGCCGTCGTAGCCGAAGTCGAGCCGGATCCGCAGCGGCACAGCGGGGCGCTCCCCCTGCTCCTGATCCATGCGGCCAGCCTAGCCACGCCGCAACGGTGGCCAGCGCCTGACCTGCGGTCTGCCAGAGTGGCCCGCGTGAGTAGTGCCACCGCCCCGACGTCGACCGCCGCCGAGCTGTCCCGGCACCGCCTGGCCGTCGCTGCCGCCTTCGCCGTGCAGGGCCTGCTCTTCATCTCCCTGACCACCCGCCTGCCGAGGTTCCAGACCCGGTGGGACCTCTCGGAGCTGTTCGTCTCCGGCCTGCTCCTCATGGTGGTGCTGCTCGCCGGCGCCGGGTCCGCCCTCGCCGAGCTGGTGGCCACGCGCAGGGGCAGCGCCGTCACCCTGCGGGCCGGTTTCGTCCTGCAGGCCCTCGGCCTTGCTGCCGTCGCGGCCGCGCCTCAGCGAGGCGTCTTCGTCGCGGGGCTGGCCGTCTACGGCCTGGGCCTCGGGATCGTCGACGCAGCCTCCAACATGCAGGCGGTGGCCGTGGAGCACCGCTACGGCCGGACCATCCTGCCGTCCTTCCACGGGGCGTGGACCGCCGGCGGCATCGTCGCGACGGTCGTCACGATCGCCGTGACCCGGCTGGGCCTGCTCGCCGGCCTGCTGCCACTCTGCGTCATCGCTCTCGGGCTGCTCGTGGCACCCCTGCTACCCCCGAGCGCGGACGCCCCTCCTGCGACCGAGGCCACCAGGGTGGACGTGCCCTGGCGCAAGATCGCGCTGCTGGGTGCCGCCATGGTGCTCTTCTACATGGTCGACACGGCAGCGACCACGTGGGGACCGGTCTTCCTCAAGTCCGTCCACGAGGCCCCCGACTGGCTGCTCCCACTGGCGACACTCCCCTACCTCGTGGCCAGCCTCGCCACCCGCCTCGCCGGCGACTCGGCCGTGGCCAGGGTCGGAGCCGTGCCCCTCTTGCGGATCGGGGCCGTCGTCGCGAGCGCAGCCCTGGCCGTCATCGTCTTCTCACCGTCGTGGTGGGTCGCCGTGCTCGGCTTCACCGTGCTCGGCGGGTCGGTCGCGGTGATCGCTCCGCTGTCCTTCTCCGCGGCCGCCGTGGTCGCGGGTGGCGGGGTCGACCCCGAGGCTCGGCGGGCCAGGGTGGACGCCGTCATCGCCCGGTTCAACCAGTTCAACTACGTCGGAGGCCTGCTGGGTGCCGTGCTGACCGGCGTCGTCGGTTCCGAGTCGTTGCGGCCGGGGTTTGCCGTGCCCATGGTCCTCATCTTGGCCATCCTCCCGCTGGCCGGCGCCTTCCGGGCCAAGCCGACCACCCGGCATACCTGAGGCGGCCGAGGCGGCTCGCCCCGCACTTGTCGCCGCCTGCGCGTCACCACACCCCGCGACCAGCCGTCCCGTGACCACCACCTGGCAACACGTCGCAGAGGGTGCCCACTTGTTGCCGCGTGCGCGTCACTACACCCCGCAATCAGCCGTCCCGTGACCACCAGGTGGCAACACGTCCAGAGGGTGCCCACTTGTTGCCGCGTGCGCGTCACTACACCCCGCGACCAGCCGTCCCGTGACCACCACCTGGCAACACGTCGAGGGCACCCGAAAGGGCCGTCCACCGCCTGCGCGGTGAACGGCCCCTTCGGTATGCCGGTTGGCTGGCCTGGGGTCAGGCGCCGGCCTTCGTGAAGCCAGCGGCCTCAGCGTCAGCGGCGGACTTGAACCAGAACTCGGCCACCGTCTGCTCGAACCACTGGCCATCGGCCTCGTGGTACTTGCCAGAGTCGGCGTTGCCCTTGACCGTGTAGGCCTCGTCGGGCGAGGAGCCGTCCTCGTTGGCGGCGATGGCGCCCTCGGGCACCTCAGCGGCGGCGTCGGTCGTCTCGGCCGCGTCGGCGTCGGCGTCGGCGTCGGCGTCGACCACGGTCGCAGCCTCGGTCGCCTCGGCGTCGGCCTCGGTCGCCTCAGCGGCCTTGGCGTCGTCAGCCTTCTTGGAGTCCTTGGCCGCACGCTTGGTGGCAGCCTCCGCCTCCTTGACGGTCGCCTTCTTGGCCAGCGGCTCGCGGACGAGCTCGATGACGGCCATGGGGGCGTTGTCACCCTTGCGGGCGCCGATCTTGGTGATGCGGGTGTAGCCGCCAGGACGCTCGGCCATGTCGGGCGCGATCTCGGTGAAGAGACGGTGCACGACACCCTTGTCGGAGATGACCGACAGGACGCGCCGACGGGCGTGCAGGTCACCGCGCTTGGCGAACGTCACGAGACGCTCGGCCAGCGGGCGAAGGCGCTTGGCCTTGGCCTCGGTGGTGGTGATCGAGTCGTGCTCGAACAGCGACTGGGCCAGGTTGGCCAGGATCAGGCGCTCGTGAGCCGGACCGCCGCCGAGACGGGGACCCTTGGTGGGGGTAGGCATGGTTCAGGTTCTCCTTGGTGTGTGACTGTTCGGCACCGCGGGCGGTGCCGAACAGTCAGCGGCGGTTGGTCAGAGCTGCTCGTCTTCGGCCAGCGCGCGGCCGTCGTCAGCGAAGTCGTCGTCGTAGTCGCCGTAGTTGTCGGCGATGGCGGACGGGTCGAACCCGGGCGGGCTGTCCTTGAGCGCCAGACCCATGCCGACGAGCTTGGCCTTGACCTCGTCGATCGACTTCGCACCGAAGTTGCGGATGTCGAGCAGGTCGGCCTCGCTGCGGCCCACGAGCTCACCCACGGTGTGGATGCCCTCGCGCTTGAGGCAGTTGTAGGACCGGACGGTGAGGTCGAGGTCCTCGATCGGCAGCGCCAGGTCGGCAGCCAGGGCGGCGTCGGTCGGCGACGGGCCCATGTCGATGCCCTCGGCCTCGACGTTGAGCTCGCGGGCCAGACCGAACAGCTCGACCAGGGTCTTGCCGGCCGATGCCATGGCGTCACGGGGAGCCATCGAGTTCTTGGTCTCGACGTCGACGATGAGCTTGTCGAAGTCGGTCCGCTGCTCGACACGGGTGGCCTCGACCTTGTAGGTCACGGCCAGCACGGGCGAGTAGATGGAGTCGACGGGGATGCGGCCGATCTCCTGGTCACCGGACTTGTTCTGGTTGGCCGAGACGTAGCCGCGACCGCGCTCGACGGTCAGCTCCATCTCGATCTTGCCCTTGCCGTTGAGCGTGGCGATGTGCAGGTCGGGGTTGTGCACCTCGACACCGGCCGGCGGCGCGATGTCCGCGGCGGTGACGGCGCCCGCACCTTGCTTGCGCAGGTACATGACGACCGGCTCGTCGTGCTCCGAGGAGACGACCAGGCCCTTGATGTTGAGGATGATCTCGGTGACGTCCTCCTTGACCCCGGGGATCGTGGAGAACTCGTGCAGCACACCGTCGATGCGGATGCTGGTCACGGCTGCGCCGGGGATGCTCGAGAGGAGCGTGCGGCGCATCGAGTTGCCGAGCGTGTAGCCGAAGCCGGGCTCGAGGGGCTCGATGACGAAGCGGCTGCGGTTGTCTGCAACCACGTCTTCGCTGAGGGAGGGGCGTTGTGCAATGAGCACGGGGTGTTTCCTTTCTCGTCGGCGACCGCTATATGACGCCGAGAATGTGGACCGGCTGTCCCGGTCCGTCGTGCCCACCTCTGTCCGCGGGCACGACCCAAGGCGAGGTATGCCGCGTGGTCACCCACGCGGCATACCTCATGCCTTTAGTTCTTCGAGTAGAGCTCGACGATCAGCTGCTCCGTGAGGATCGTGTCGATCTGCGCACGCTCCGGGAGCTGGTGGATCATGATCTGCAGCGTGCCCGGGACGACCTGGAGCCAGGCCGGGGTGGGGCGCTCGCCGAAGGTCTGGCGAGCCAGCTCGATCGGGAAGGTGTTCACGGACTGCTTGCGAACGGTGATGATGTCGAACTGCTCGACGCGGTAGGACGGAACGTCCACCCGCACGCCGTTGACCTCGAAGTGGCCGTGCGTGACGAGCTGGCGTGCCGCACGACGGGTGCGGGCCAGGCCGGCGCGGTAGACCACGTTGTCCAGGCGGGACTCGAGGATCTGCAGCAGGGTCTCACCGGTCTTACCAGAACGCCGTGAGGCCTCCTTGTAGTAACCGCGGAACTGCTTCTCCATGACGCCGTAGGTGAAGCGAGCCTTCTGCTTCTCCTGCAGCTGGGTGAGGTACTCCTTCTCCTGCATCCGGCGACGGCCGTGCTGGCCGGGCGGGAAGGGACGGAGCTCGAAGTTCTTGTCGCCGCCGACGAGGTCGACCTTGAGGCGACGCGACTTCTTGGTGATGGGGCCGGTGTAACGAGCCATGGTTTTTCTCTATCTCCCAGTTCTCAGACGCGGCGGCGCTTGGGCGGACGGACACCGTTGTGCGGCGAGGGGGTGACGTCGCTGATCGCGCCGACCTCCAGGCCGGTCGCGGTCAGGGAGCGGATGGCGGTCTCGCGACCAGAACCCGGGCCCTTGACGAAGACATCGACCTTGCGCATGCCGTGCTCCATCGCGCGGCGGGCGGCAGCCTCAGCGGCCATCTGCGCAGCGAACGGGGTGGACTTGCGCGAACCCTTGAAGCCGACCTGGCCGGCGGAGGCCCAGGCAATGACGGCACCAGCGGGGTCCGTGATCGAGATGATGGTGTTGTTGAAGGTGCTCTTGATGTGAGCGTGCCCGTGGGCGATGTTCTTCTTTTCCTTGCGGCGCACCTTCTTGGCGCCGGCAGTGCGAGCCTTGGGAGGCATTACTTACCAACCTTCTTCTTGCCGGCGACGGTGCGCTTCGGGCCCTTGCGGGTGCGCGCGTTGGTCTTGGTGCGCTGTCCGCGCACGGGCAGGCCGCGGCGGTGGCGGATGCCCTCGTAGGAGCCGATCTCGACCTTGCGGCGGATGTCGGCGGCGATCTCGCGACGGAGGTCACCCTCGATCTTGACGTTCGCCTCGAGGAAGTCACGGAGCGAGACCAGCTCGGTGTCCGTGAGGTCGCGGACGCGCGTGTTCGGGTTGACACCCGTCGCGGCCAGCGCCTGCTGGGAGCGGGTACGACCCACTCCGAAGATGTAGGTGAGAGCGATCTCGACGCGCTTCTCGCGCGGGAGATCCACACCAACAAGACGTGCCATCTTGTGTGTTTCCTTTGTTTCACCGGAGGTCTGGAGCAGTACCGTTCCGGGCTTGGTCCCCAAGCTTTCCTGGGGGCACCGGTCCTCGGCCTCCGGGCCGGGGGTGACGTCCTGGGCTGCGTCGACGACGCTGCTCTCAGGGGCCGGGCACTGCGGTCGATTCACTTGTCTGCGCTTCTCGAAGAGATGCGAGTCGTGCTGGGCGAGTCCCGTTGCCGGGCCTCAGGTGGAGCTGGTCAGCCCTGGCGCTGCTTGTGGCGCAGGTTCTCGCAGATCACCATGACCCGGCCGTGACGGCGGATCACCTTGCACTTGTCGCAGATCTTCTTGACGCTCGGCTGAACCTTCATAGCCTCTGCTTCAGTCGATCTGGCACTGGCGATCCGGGCGGATCGACAGGTCTAGCGGGGTGTTGCTGGTCGTGCGGGCTAGCGGTAGCGGAAGACGATCCGGCCACGGGTCAGGTCGTACGGGCTGAGCTCCACCACCACGCGGTCCTCGGGGAGGATCCGGATGTAGTGCTGGCGCATCTTGCCCGAGATGTGAGCGAGAACCTTGTGACCGTTCGTGAGCTCGACCCGGAACATCGCGTTCGGGAGAGCCTCGACGATCGTGCCCTCGATCTCGATGACACCGTCCTTCTTGGCCATATCCTCCACAATCTGTCGCCGTGGCGCCCCCGGTTGGGGCGCGCACACGAATACGGCACGCGAGGTCGCGCACCGACAGATCAGTCTACGCCAGGACCGCCTGAGCACGAAATCG